>NZ_JBYAXC010000001.1:0-1144433 GCF_057444295.1 Parasedimentitalea nitratireducens
ATCAGGGGCATTTCGGCACGTTTAGCGCCACGTCAGCCTTAGTTCATTGTCTCGGAAAGCACTGGCTGGGGTGGTAGCGGACCTTGCCAGCCCAAGAAACCCATCAGCTTTTCCCAGTTGCTGACGGTTTTGGGGCGGTTACTGTGGCATTCTTGGCAGTTCTGGGGCCGGTCCGGCTGGGGTGCGACGGGTGGTGGCGGAGTGCACGAGTAGCTTACGCTGGTTTCGGCTCAACCGAAAACCCCTCCACCTGTTCCTTTTCAATTTCTTTGTTGAGCAAGAAGTAGGCGTATCCCCCTACAATCACGAGGGAAACAAGACCAGCCGCAATGGCGACTTCACGAGCTACTGGAATGCCGAAAAGCATCATTAGTGATCCGTTTGAAACACCCGCGTTAACAGCTATCGCCTCGACAACCGGCAAACCTGCTACCTTTGCCACCATAGCGCTATTCATTGCACCTGCAGCAGCACCTACCGAGGAAAACGCAGCCACCAGCCCGGGGCTCACCATTGCTGCAGTTTCTGAAACAATTAGAACAGCCCCACTAGCAGTTTTGAATGCCAAAAATGTTGATGTGGTGGCCGTTCCAAGTAAGGTCCCTGTAAAAGCCCCAACTGCTGCGCCAGCCGTGGCGACGACACCAGTCGCAATAGATGTTGCGGTTCCGGACACGATAAGTGCGCCGCCATAGGCTCCAGCCGCTAATGTTGCCCCAGCTCCGGCAACTGCCGCACCCGCAATTTTGATCCCTACCAGTGCATCTTGATGATCAATTACACCATCGTTGTTGGCGTCAAATGCGGACTTAGGTGGGATGGCAGCACTCGCCGCTCGTTTGGCGGCTTCGACAAAGTCCTTATAGTCGACTTTTCCGTCACCGTTCACGTCGAAGGTCTCTTTGGAGGGAGTGACTGCTTTTACTACTTTTTTAATGACCATAACAGGATACCTATGCAATTAGTTCGTCGATAGTGAGTTTGCAAACTTGGACTATTACCATCAATACTGATGGCATTTCCCACATTTACCAAGAAGTGTAGAGAATCGAGCGCTCCGATAACCTCTGAAGCAACCTACGCCCCTTTTGGTTCGAGTCGGCACGCCGCCCTTGCAACCGTTGAGACGCCGAAAAGGCCGGAAAAGAGTTAGCTGGGATTACTTGGTTCGCCCGAACCCTCGGTATGCTCATTTAATTCGTGCGCTCCCTCCGCCAAAGGCTTGGTCAAAGGTCAAATTCCCGAAAACGAATTGGCCTTTGGTTCCATCGTTCAATTTGCCGACTACAGTGCCTGAGACCATATCCATGGTTCTGGTAATCAGAAGTTTGCCAGTTCTTCCGTCGCTGCAAACTACATCAGCTGGGAGTGTTGGCGCCTTCGATAGCGCGTCGTAGGTTCCACTGCAGCTCAAACCCTCTAACGTGGATACCGAGAAAGTGCCTACTCCACTAGTTTTAGCGGTCGCTTGCCCTTGGGCCGGATCAGCACCAATCATTCCCGTAACCGGAACTGAGAACTCGCACGCAGTCAGTGCAGTTAAGGCGCATGTTACAACTATGTTCTTCAAACTAATCATTTTCTTCCTTCTTCACGTTGTGCATTCCTGACAACTTCCTTTGGCTAGAAACCCTAGCACTAGAAATCACCGCGTTGGCCAATCTGACGTGTTTCTGTAAATGTTGCCCCGCGTAATTTCGAAGCGGCAAGAAAAAAGCGAAGTGAAGACCCCGGCCAGCAAACGCCAGCCGAGGTTAGGTTCATGGAGCCTTTCGGGTCAACACGTATTCTGCCAGCCACTGCCAGTATTCGCTAGCGTTTCTAAAGCCTTGCCCTTGAGCCGCCAGATCTTCAGCCGCCCTACGAGAAAGGCCGCCATCGTGTTCAGCGATAGCGGCCCTCTCTTCGAACCAATCTATGTCAGGTATTCGGCTCATCCAGGCAACCGGATCTGATCAACAATGGATCGTTTCTGCTCGTCTGAGATACCAGCAGAGTAGATGCCGTAGGTCAGCCCATTCCTTGACCGAGCCGACTGGTGCCCGACAAGACCAGCAGTGAAGTGTTCAGGGACGCCGGTACGCTCGCACTGGGTCACGAACCACTTTCGGGTAGAGTGAAACACCAGCCCCGGTCGCTCTAGTCGCAATAGCTTACGAAGTGCCGCAAACCCCTTGGTTACAAGGTTCACCGTCAGATCAGGGAACAGAGGCCCCGATGTTGGCAGTTGGCGAAACACGTCTTCCAGTGTCGGATGCACCGGCACCAACCTCTCAGCCGCATCATTCTTCAGCAAGCGCCGCTCATTGGGCCTCACATGGGCGAAGCATCCGAGATTACCCTTGCTGACGAGATCGTTGCGCAGCAACCCAACAGCTTCCCCAGCCCTCATGCCCGATAGCAGGCAAGTCATCAGGACCGGGTGTAACTCGTTGTTCGCGGCAAGCAGCTTGGCGACCTCCTCATCGGTCGGCACGGCATAGGGCTTGGGACGGATCTTCTGATCGAATAGAACCGACTTGAAGGGATTAGTTGCAAGGACGCCCTCATAGACGCAGGACTGTAGCCAGTGATTGACCTGAGACCACACTCGCCGCTGGGTTCGAGCGGTGATCTTGACGGGTTTGTGCTCAGAGTAGGTCACCAACTGATCCAGCGTCAGACCACGTGTCTTATCCGACTTGCCGATCAGGGGAGATAGCTGGGCTACCAACACAAGAAACTCCCGACCGTCCTCACGGGTCAGACTGCAGACAGATCGGTCACCGTACTTCGACGCGAATAACCCCACCGAATAACGCACCGATTTGAACCCATCAGGCCGAAGCTCGTTACTGCGTCGGTTAAGGTAGACTCTGCTATGGTCACGAACCAGAACCTTCTTGGGGGTCACCAATCGCTGGAACGCAGGCGCTGCTGGGACGCCAGAGTGCTCCAGAGTAGCACGTAGGTGATCAAGAGCAGTTGACGGATCCTCTGACCATGCAGGGGCGTCAGGGGCGCTCTCTGGCCCACTAAGCACCTGTTCAGCACCAGAGCGGACTTCGGCCACCAGAGCTTCATAGCGGGCGTTGACCTCAGCAGCCCTTGTTCTGGCGGTTGACGTGTCACGGGTCTTCAGGGACTGCTTAAGCGCCTGCAGACCAACTACAAGGGCGACGTCCTTGGGGTAATTGCGTCTGAACAGCCATGTGTGGCCCTTCAGGTAGGCATAACGAATTTGAGCAGACATGTGTCTCCTCCTTTGCTTTTTTGGGATTTTGGGAGTGGGCTAGGCCCGAGTGTGGACCTTCAGGATCAGGCTGAAGTCGGGTTCACCGTATTCACCTGCCAATGGTCCTGTTAGTGAGTAGCCGCCTACGCAGTCGTCAAAGATCTCTGAGACCCGGAACAGGTGCTCCGGCCAGTCTTCAGATGCCTTGATAACCACAACATCGTCGGGCTGCAGATCAATCATCTGCCCGACTCCACGCATAGGCGACCGCAATAACGATCAGGGCCGCGACGGCGGGATGTGAGCGAGAGGCCACCCAGAGCAGGGTCGTCAGGACCGCCTTAGGTGGTGGGTTCGATAGCAGTTCTCGGATCAGAGCGGCCAGTGATTTCAGATTAATCATAGTTCAAGCCCTGTAATTGCTTCTATTTTAGATGCATTGGGAGCCTCAGTTTCGATTTGATCGTAGGCCTCAGCGCAGGTGGCATTCCGATTGGAGGATGGTTGAATGGATGAAAGCGAACCCAGACTGATGACATCAGGGCTTTCCCGACGGGCAATCGAACTCAGAGCTGAAGTGGGTGACTAGATTCTTCTAGAACGGCCAGAGGTGACCCGACTTCCGCCCCTAGCGTACTGGCATTGATGCCGGGCATTGAAGGCTATTGGAGATTTAAGAGGGCCCGTGTAGCATCGTTAGGCAGGAACTATTGGTGAGGGTAAATGTACCAGATCTATATTGCTGACGATAATAGGCAGTTCGCTGAATATCTGGCCGTTGTTGCCCGCCGGGAAGGTTGGAATTCTGAAATCTGCATTAATGGTTTGGACCTTCTGGAGCGCCTATCTAAAAGTGCCGGGCCCGCATTGCTTCTTGTTGACATCAACATGCCTGAGATGGATGGTATCGAGGCTATTGAAGGCCTCGTCGAACAGGATCGCCCTTTGCGCCTGCGCTTCATGACTGGAGGAGGGGAACCGTCAATGATCGCTGCCAAGATGATTGCCGAGGCACGTGATCTAAAGGTGGGGAGAAACATCTACAAACCGATCTCAAAAAATTCCCTGACGATGCTTTTGCGAGACGAGGCTGATGTTCTCGCAGCTCTTTGATAATTTCCAACCCCGGCCAACAGGCCAGCCAGCAGTCTCCACCCCGTCAGCAGTCTAGCTGCGGGATCCAATCGATCAGGAGACAGGTCAGGATCTCAGTCGGAGAGGTTCCAGAAGTAGGGACGTGGCCCGGTGCTGCTGTTTGGGTCCGGAAATGCCCCAGACACTCCGTTCTGCCCCAATAACCGACCCAATTCTGGTTACCAATGGAGAAATTCCATTGCTTTCATCGGTCGGCAAGGTCTCCTACCACCCCAGCCAGTACTTCCTAACATGATGTAGTAGCCTGATTGCTGGCCCTCTGTGGCTCAGAATGCCCCTGTTTATGCCCCTGCGGGCTTGGTGGTGTGGTTCGGTGTAATAGGGGCTCTCAGTGGGGCTCCGTGGTGATTTATCCTGTGATCGTCAGTGAGGTTAGTCGGTTAGTGAACTGGCCATCCAGTGGTTCTCTCTGCTCCCCCTACAGGTTCCCCATAGGTCAGTGCTCCACATGTCAGATCATCTAGAACCTAGGTAGGGAAGATACCTACTATTGAATAGGTATAAGTAATGTATAAAGATAGACAGAATAGGAAGATCTAAGTACTAGTCCCCTACTAGAGATCCTTACCTAAGCCCCCTAGATACCTAAGTAATACCAGCATTCTACATTACTGATTTTTCCTGACCAAGGCCTTTGACAATGAGCAAGATAGCAGATCCATGGCACTCCCGCCCCATAGACGTTCATAGGTGGTCTGAGCATCCAGAGGTGAAGAAGTTCGTGGGTAAGATCTGGGACGAGTACTTGCCTGCAGAGGTGGTGGGGAAGTCTGGGCCGAAGCCTAAGATGGCGTTCCGTAAGCAGCTGAGGGTGCTGATCCTGGATCTGTATGTGGCTTGGCAGGATGATCCTGAGCTCTGTATTGGGGTCTCCATGTCAGTGAATGCTTGGAAAACAGGCTCCCGGTACAATGCCCTGCACCTGTCTAAGAAGATGATCCCGATCATCAACACACTGCATGAGGCGGGGCTAATCGACAAATCCAATCACAGCTACACGGCACCCGGATCTAGGAAAAACCGTAGCACCCGTATCAGGGCATCGGAGAAATTGCAGGAGTGGTTCGCTAAAGCCAAATTCGAGCGTGATGATGTAGGCCGGGCAAAGGGTGAGGAAGTTATCATCCTAAAGGACGATAGCAAAAATCAGGTCGAGTACGAGGACACGCCTGAAACCACCCGAATGCGCGAAGATCTTCGGGCCTACAATGAGCTGATAACTGGATCCTTCATAGATATTCCTTCACTGGAACATGCAGTGATTGTGTTGGGTGAAGGGCAGGATGAGCGCTATGTATGGTTGCTCAATAATCGCACTCACAGGGTTTTCAGTCGTAGCAACTGGGACATGAACGGGCGGTTCTATGGAGGTTGGTGGCAACAGATTGACAGCGACTGGCGAGCCAAGATCACCATCGATACTGAGCCTACGATCGAAGCTGACTATCAGGGACTGCACGTGGCGATGCTGTATGCGGCGGAGGGCAAAGAACTCTCTCATGACCCGTATTTTCTGCCTGGGTATAAAAATCCAGCCATTCCTTCAGAATTAGTCAGGACGCTGGCCAAAATACTGGTGCTAACTGCATTAAACGCAAAGGAAAAGCCCTCCGCTTACGGAGCATTTCGGGAGGGTTTTCCCGCAGGTCACATCGGCAAGAAAATGACGAATAAATATCTAGATGAACTGCTAGAAGCGATCCTAGCTAGGAACCCTTGTCTGAGCGACTACTTGTTCTCCGATCAGGGCATCTACCTAATGCGCAAAGACAGCGAATTAACGGCTTACATCCATAACCACTTCACCGAGAAGGGCGTCCCCGTTCTGTCTGTTCATAACAGCTACATCGTGGACTGCAACCATGTCGGTGAGCTCAGGCAGGTCATGGCTGAGGCATCCGAAGCGGTGGTAGGTCGCCCTCTGAAATCTTCTGTGAATATTCGCGGACGAAAGGAGTTCGAGCCTGTTGATGAGGCAGCTCTGAAGAAACACATTCACGACCTGGAGTGGGCTGCCCATGAGCGTGTAGAGCCAGCTTGCGAAGGATACGTAGAGAGGGTGCTAGCATATATGGCTAAGACTGGCCGGAGTATTGGAACTTACGGCGAGGAACCATGGCCGGAGGGACTGGACTAGTGGATTGTCGCCAAGGAATCGGGCTGATGGATATCCAAATCTGCTAGGATCGTGTAACTTAGGCTTTAGTTTAAGCTAGCAGCAGTCAGTCGTTTTCGCATCGAGTCTAAGGGGAGCTGAGCGGATTGGGTGCCTTATAGGGAACTTCTGGTCTGCTCGCTTAAGGCCAAAGCCATGTTTCTTATCAATTCAGGTTTTCGAATTGGCTTTGATACGTGATCTGTCATGCCGCTTTTTAAATAACGTGACACCTGATGTACCATTGCATTTGCCGAAATTCCAAGGATAGGCACCGGTTTTCGATTGCTGCTTGTTTCTTCGGCACGAATTTCTTCAGTTGCAGAGACCCCATCCATTTCGGGCATATTGACATCCATTAGAATAAGGTCAACCTGCTGGACGCGCCAAGCTGATACCGCTTTTTGGCCATCTGTTACCACTATCAGCTCGAGATCAAAACGTTTGAGCATATGCCGGAGCACCAGCTGATTGGTCTTGTTGTCCTCGGCGATCAAGATGCGCCACCTTCGAGACTTGAGGATTTCCTCGTAATCTCGGGCTTGAGGCTCCTTGGTTTCTTCGGTTTTTTTGCTCGACGACATTTGAAGCGATGCGGTGAACTCGGTCCCGTCACCATCGGCACTCAAAAACGTAAGGCTTCCGCCCATCATTCTGCAAATGTCGCGTGCGATAACTAACCCCAGGCCAGTGCCGCCAAATTTCCGAGTGATGCTCTCATCAGCTTGCACAAAGGGTTGAAAAATGCGTTCGCGTTTATCTTCAGAAATTCCGATGCCAGTGTCGCGAATGATCAGGCTCAGTTGCAACTTCCCGGTTTCCAACGTCACAACGTCAGCAGTAAAGGCAACGGCTCCATTGGTTGTGAATTTTATTGCGTTCGATAGAAGATTGCCAAGAACCTGACCCAAGCGAGTTTGGTCAAATTCGGCCCAAACTTCGCTCGAGGACAATAGGCCACTATAAAGTGATGTAAACCTTAGTCCTTTGTCGCGGGCTATTGGGGCAAAGCGCGCGCAAACACTATCGAGAAAATCATTAAGAGATGCAGGAATATTCTCGATTTCCAACTTACCGGCCTCAACTTTTGATAAGTCTAGGATATCGTTGATTACGGACAGTAATAGGTTACCACTGTCGGAAATCAAAACGAGCATTTGCTGTTGTTCAGCTGTCAGGTCGCTTTCAGATAGGGCTGCTGCCAACCCAAGAACACCGTTTAGCGGGGTGCGAATTTCGTGGCTCATCGCTGCCAGAAAAATGGATTTAGCAGCATTAGCGGTTTCAGCCTCATTTCGCGCTGCTTCTAACTCGGCCGTGCGTTTCGCGACTGCATCTTCGAGCCCGGTCGCCTGCTTTTGAAGAGCCTGGTTAGCGTAGTAAAGTTCACGGCTTTTTGCCTCCAAAAGTTGCTCGGCTTCTTGTCGAGCTCGCGTTTCTCGATCATATCGACGCCTAGAAACCCGGTCGGAATGCCGACTAGGCGGATTGCTGAAATTGGGCTTTTCGGTTGCCACTAGTTGGTTCTTTCAATCAAGAACTCTGCCTGACATCGGTTGCCATTAGTTATGTCGCGCATCTTGATATCGGCTGGGTGCCTGAAGTGTTCGATACACCCTTCAATCAGGCCTAGGCAGAAGTGGTTTAAAGGGCGGTCCGACGTGTAGGTCATTTTCAGACCTTTACTTTCGGCATAGCGTTCAGTCTGAAAAACAGGCAATTCTGCATCTGGATAAAGTTTGTGCACTTCAACATGAACCTCTCCGTCAATAGCTTCCAGCATCTCAAAGGCGTCTTTCTTGCCTTCGAAGAATTCCGGATACCCTTTAACAAACCGATCGAACATCCAATGTCCAAACTGGGTCTGTAAAGCAGCTACTGGCACGTCAAGCCGTTCACCAATGGCCACGACGAGCTTTATCAGTTCACCACAGGGATAATTCCCCACCGAGGTGTATGCTCCGTTACTTTGGAGGTCCGCCTTGTCAATGATGTCGTCCAATTCGTCTTCGCTCAGGACCGTCTCAGCCATGCGGAAGAGTTCTACGAAAACCATACCCTTCATTACGCTCTCCGATAGTTAGTCTTGCAGGGTGACCTGCTAATCGTAAATAGCGCATTAACAAAGGATTGCGACTTGATGCCTCACCGCAGTTCTGGCCGCGACTAGATGATCAGACCACCTATGAACGTCTATGGGTCGGGAGTGCCACGGATCTTCTATCTTGCTCATTGTCAAAGGCCTTGGTCAGGAAAGTCAGTAGTGTAGAATACTGGTATTACTTAGGTATCTAAGTGGCTTAGGTAAGGATCTCTAGTAGGGGATTAGTATTTAGATCCTCCTATTCTGTCTATCTTTATCCATTACTTATACCTATTCCCTAGAGGGTATCTTCCCTATCTAGGATCTAGATGGACTGACATGCGGGGATTAGTTCTTGTGGATCATGCTGGGGACGCAGAGAGGGTCACTAGATGCCCTACACGCTGACTGAATGGCTCACCACCAATGCAGCATTTGCCACCGCCAGCGCTCGACTGAGAGCCCCTATTACACCGAACCACACCACCAAAGCGCAGGGGCATAAACAGGGGCATTCTGAGCCACAGAGAGCCCGAAATTAGGCTGCTACGTCATGTTAGGAAGTACTGGCTGGGGTGGTAGGATTCGAACCTACGATCTTCAGTACCAAAAACTGTTGCCTTACCACTTGGCCACACCCCATCAGTGAGCGGCTGTCTAATGTTACTTACGCAGGCGCGCAAGGGGGTTTGGGCAAAAAATGATGTTCTTTTTTCACTCCGCTGCTTAGCCCCTTATTTCCTTGGCTCAGTGCCGGTCTGAATCAGAATTGCGCCACTGCGATTGCCTGCCTCCACCAGTTCATGCGCCTCGGCGGCTTGCTCCATTGGAAGAATCTTTTCGATGTCGCAGCGCAGTGCTCCTGCCTCAAGCGCGCGGGTCAGTCGTGCCACTGTGGCGGCGCGCTGCTCGGGTGTTAACAGATAGATCAGAGCCATCTGCAGTGTGACCGCCTTGAACATCAATGGGTAGAACGGCAACTCGGGCGTCATGTCTCGGGCGGAGCCATATGCCGTGATATGCCCGTTTTCAGCGATGACTTCGGTGTCCATTTGTACATTTGCCCCGAATTCGACCTCGACGATCACATCCACTGGGTTACCGTTGTTCGCCGCAAGGATCTGTGCTGCCAAGCCTGGAGCAGTATAATCCAAGACAGCATCAGCTCCGGCTTTTAGAACCCTGTCGCGTGCGTGGTTGCTGCAAGTGGCAATAACGTAGGCGCCGCCCCATTTGGCCAGCTGCACTGCAAGATGTCCAACCGTGCCTGCACCACCCTGCACCAGAACAGTTTTACCGGTGACTTCCCCGCCCGAAAACACCGTGAAGCAAGCGGTGAGACCGGGAATTCCAAGCACGGCTCCTATACTCAACTCAACGCTATCCGGCAGCAGCACTGCTTGCTCTGATGGTATCGAGATTTGACCAGCAGCAGTTCCCATCGGGCGCTGCCATTGGCCATTCCAGATCCAGACCCGCTCTCCGACACGGGCAGGATCAACGCCCTGCCCCACAGCTGTTATCACCCCAGCCCCATCACTGTGCGGCACGACCATCGGCCAAAGTAGTGCACGGGCCCCTGCTCGCGCTTTCACGTCAGAGGGGTTCACACCCGAATAGACCAGATCCACCACGACCTCACCAAGCTGAGGCTGTGGGCTTTCCAGTTCTTCAAGTGTCAGAACGTCTTGGGCGGCCCCTAGGCTACGATAGGTGATGGCTTTCATGTGGCTCTTCCAATTTTGGGTCACGGTTTTCACTAACTTCGCATAACAAAGGCAAGCTTGCGACCATTGAAAGCCCCCTGCTCTGCAGTCACCTGCACCCAGGTGTTTAAATCGATCGCAAGCGCTTCAGTTATGAGGACTTGAAAATTGCCCGCACCATAACAAAGCTGGCAGTGCCCCCCTCTGGGAGGGGAGCACTGCCAGCCCAATTTACAGGCTGAACATCCGTCTGAGACTTATTCTGGCACGCCAGCCGCCCGCAAAGCACGCGTCCAGCTGCGCCCCGAGGCGACCGCAGCAACTGGATGCTCATTCTGATACCGGCTGAGCGTGAAGTCCGGAGTTACTTCCATCAGCTTACGCACAACATTACGCGCCTCGTCGCCTCGCCCGGACAGCTCCAAAGCAATTGCTTTGGTCCGTAACGACGATGGATAAGCACGGTTGGCCTGCAATGAGCGATCTGCCAAGGCCAGAGCACGTGCGTAATGCCCCGCAGATAGCTGCGCAGAAGCGGACACAGCGTCGAAATAATACCGCTGCGGACCCAAAGGCGTTAGCCGCCGCGCCGCATCCGTGTATTCAACCGCTTCGTCTGGGGAGTCCTGAAAGGTTCGCATCGCGCCCATCAACAAAAGTGCCAAGGCTTCGTTTGGATTGTCTTTCAGCGCGAGATCATAAGAATTCTGCGCCAGATCAAACCTGAATAGAAGATGACTGGAAATCATGCCCTTCAAGGTATGCGCCAGCGAAAAGGCTGGATCCACGTTTAACGCACTTGCCGCCAGATGCGTGGCCAGCTGTGTGTCTAGCTGCCGGTCATGTGACAGCCCCTTCTGAACCCGCATCACGTGCCAAAAACCCATCCAAGTAAGTGCGAGAGGGTGACCAGGCTCGCGCTGCAAAAGTACGCCAAGTAGATCCTGCGCGGCATTGAACTGGTCTGGTCGCATGTCTTGGATCAACGAAATCGCCGCCATCAACAGTGTGTGGCTATCCAAGTTTGCAAGTGGCTTGAACTGCACCTGGCGCACCGCTTCGCCGACAGCTGTCTGGCCAACCTGTTGTGATATATCCTGCAGAACGTCACATTCTCCGGCCATGAGCTCAGCCAGCGATCCCGTATATTCTCGTGACCACAAAACCCTCTCTCGGCGCGCGTCTTGCAAATCAACCTTAAGCCGGAAGTCCTGCCCTTTGACATAGACCACCCCTGACGCGAGGTAAGTTACCCCAGCAACTGAAGCAACTTCGGCGGCACTAACGGACAACGGGTCGAACTGACGTGACGCCAAATAGGACGTCACCGAGAAAGCCTGACTTCGCGATAAGTGCCTGACCAATTCCTCGGCCAGCATCGATCCAAGCGGCGTTGTGCCGCGACTGGGGGCACGATACACAAACGGAAGCACAGCGATCCGAGGAAGCAGCTCATCCAGAACGGCGCGGCTAAAGTCTCGGTTACCGCTCAATTTGGCTCGGTTGCGCGGAACCAGGAAATTGGATGCATCACGTGCTTGTGACAACCATTCGCGGAATTGCGCCTCGTGTGGAAGTTCAAAGCCTTCCATAAACTCGCCATGCTCTGAGCTGCCAATCAGCTCTATGCGTTCCAAGTCCAGAACCACCCGCTCGCGGTTAGCCGTCAATAGCTGCGAAACTTCGCTGCCTAAGTGACGTCGCAACGTGCTCAGGGCCGTCCGAAGGCTCGCCTTGGCCTGCTCTGGCTGCGCCAAACTCCACAAAGTACTTTCCAGAAAAGCTCGGGTTCGCACTCCCCCGTCAGCTTTCCCTAACAACGCCACAAGGGCCTGATGTTTTGCACCCAGAGGGATATTTAAACCATCTGCAGTAAAAACACCAAAGGGCCCACAAAGATTGATCTTTAATAGTACACTCATACCAACAACTCCCAAATAACGGGACACACAAAAACAACAACAAAAAGTTGCCACACCTCAAAGTAGATAAGAAAATCACCAGTAAATCAACATCCAATATATAACAAATGCGGCAACTGCAAAACAACCCCCAATTGTAGATGGTTTGCAACCCAGGATTACGGCATGCTTTTTTGACAGCCCAATTTGAGCGGATGCCTGCTTTCCCAGCTGTCCCGCCTTGTAGTGGAAGCCAACTAATCAAGCTTTGACTTGCTTAAAACGGCTGGACGAATTGCCCAGCCGCTGGATGGAACCTCAGTCGATCACTGACGGCTAAGCTCTTTCCACATACCATTTTCGACGATCGATATCACGATATCATCGGCCCCCCGGTGGTCATCGGAGCCATAGGTGATTTGCGTATCGGTCAGGGCGTCGAAGTAATTCAAGCTTTCCATAGCAGCTAAAAAGGTCTCTTGGGTCAAGTCCGGACCTGCTGCCTCAAGAGCCCGAACCAGAGTGTCAGCCGACGAATACCCAAGCATAGAAAAACCACTGGCAGCTTTATCAAACTTGGCATTGTAGTCTGCCATGAACTTGGCAGGCACCTCATCTTCAGCACGGGCGTTCAGATCTACCCAACCTGCCGAAGCATAAAGCCCTTCGGTCACGCCACCCGGCACAGCTGCAACCACACCCAGAAAACCCGCCGAGGTATTCAGGAATTTAACATCCGTCCAGCCCAGTTTCTTGGCCGTTCCAACAACAGTAATGCCTTGGCGTACACCCAAAGCCAGGGTCACCACATCGCAACCTTCTGCCTTCAGCTTGGTCAGCGATCCAACAAAATCCAACTCGTCTGGCTTATGAGTGGTCTCTGCCGCAAAGGTCAGTCCCAGCCCCTCGGCTACGTCTTTGGTACTATCCGAGATTTCTTTGCCAAAATCCGAAGGGATATACATCGAACATATCTCTTTGGAATCAAACTCACCCGCGAGGTATGTGACACCTGCCTGCACTTGGTCCCAATAGCTAGAAAAGCCAGTAAACTTGTTATTTGTTGGCTCCTGAAGCATGTGCTGGGAAGCGGATAGAGGGCCGATATTTGGGATCCCTTTGGGATCCAGCAGCTTGAACCCTGCGGTGTTCATCGGTGTTCCCAGTGACAGCAGCATAGCAAAAACCTTGTCGCGGTTTAACAGCTTGTTGTAGCCCTGCATCGCCCGTGGGATCTGATAGCCGTTGTCTTCCACTACAAAGCGGATCTGACGGCCATGTACGCCACCCGCTGCGTTTACCTCGTCGAAACGCAGGTTGGCGCCATTTACAGCAGGAACACCAACTGCGGCAAAAATCCCGCTCAGGTCATTAACCGAGCCAATTACAATCTCGCTGTCGCTAACGCCTTGGGTCTGCGCCTGCGCGGCCGATCCCAGTCCTATTGCCATTGCTGCGGCAGCCAGTACGGATGTCACCTTAGTCATTCAAAGTCCTCCCTATTATTTCGTCCTGCGCGGATAGCCCGCGCCTCAATACATCTGGTCGATCAATGCCTTATACTTTTGCTCAACAAGGTTGCGCTTTAGCTTCATGGTGGCGGTCAATTCATCGTCCTCAGCCGTCAGCAGCACATTGATCAAACGGAATTTCTTGATCTGCTCGACCTGGGCAAAGTCCTGGTTCACGGTCTCGACCTCGGCATCGATCAGGTCAACAACAGCTGGTGCAGCGCAAAGCGAAGCAAAGTCGCTAAAGGGTATCTTACGGTCTTGCGCGAATTTTTCCACGTTTTCCTGATCAATCATGATGAGGCAGGTCAGGTATTTCCTCTGATCGCCAATCACCACTGCATCCGAGATATAGTGGCTGAACTTTAACCGGCTCTCGATCTCGGCCGGGGTGATATTCTTGCCGCCCGCTGTAATGATGATGTCTTTGATCCGGCCTGTAATGGTCAGGAAGCCATCCTTATCCAATCGCCCAACATCGCCCGTCCGCAACCATCCGTCATCGGTGAATGTTTCTGCTGTTTTCTCGGCATTGCGCCAGTAGCCTTGGAAGTTGTTGACACCCAAGGTCTGAATTTCACCGTCGTCAGCAATTCGAATGGTAACACCGGGAACGGGCAGACCAACCGTACCCGCCCTATTTGCCTCGATTGTATTTGACGATGAAAGGCCCGCGTTTTCCGTCATGCCATACCCTTCGACCAAAGGCACTCCGATGGACCAATACCATTTCAACAACTCGGGTGAGATCGGCGCAGCGCCTGTTCCGCCGCGGCGCATCTTGTCCATGCCCAACATGCGCCGCAGGTTTCTGAGAACCAGAAAATCCCAGATCGCATAGCGCAGGTTAACTGCTGGGGGGACGGCTTGCCCCTTTAGCAAATAGTCCGCCCGCGCCTCCCCAGCTTTGACTGCCCGGGCAAACGCCCAGCGCCCCATTGGCGTTGCCTCTTGCGCCATCACCCGCACCTTGGAATAGATTTTCTCCCAGACTCGAGGCACCGCGAAAAACGTTGTTGGCGACACTTCAGCCGCGTTATCAAACACGGTTTCCAAGCTTTCTGCGAAATTTACCGTGCTCCGCGCTGCCAGCGACAAATAGATCGAGACGTTGCGCTCTACGATATGACACAGGGGCAAGAAGCAAAGTTGTTCATCACTTGGAAGCGTTGCCAGCGACCGGGCTCCGGCCTCCATCGTGCCAAGAATATTTTCGTGCGACAGCATCGCGCCTTTGGGCTTGCCGGTGGTTCCCGAGGTGTAGATCAACAGCGCCGTGTCATCCGGGCTCGATTTCAGGATCTCATCTTCAAAACAATGCGGGTGATCGGCCTCGTATTGGCGGCCAATTTCATAGAGTTCGTCAAGGAACAGGCATTTAGGGTGATCAAGATCATGCAACCCATCCTGTTCCAGGATCACCACATTCAGCAGATCCGGTACCTGCTCTTGGATTTCCAAATACTTGTCCAACTGTTCGTCGTTTTCGACAATTAGGAACCTGCTGTCACTATCCGTAAGAAGGTATGCCAACTGCGAGGCCGCGTCAGTGGTATAGACCCCCGAGGCAATGCCGCCGACGCCCTGAATCCCCATATCCGCATAGAGCCATTCCTTTCGGTCTTCACTCAGGATCGAGACAACCTCACCGCGCTGCAAGCCTAACGCTCGTAGGCCAAGGCCCAACCATTTGGCGTGTTTCCAATAATCGCGCCAGGAATAGGACTTCCAGATGCCCATGTCCTTTTCGCGATGCGAAACCCTATCGCCCAACTCGCTACAACGGGCTGCAAGCAGTTTGACGATGGTGTCACAGCCATCCACCCGCACCGGGCGAAGTCCGGGCGTTTCGTTGTAGGAAACGCCATTCACTGTGACCTGAGGATGCTCGACCGTTTGCATTTTCATCGCCCTGCCCCTTACCGCCAGGTCTTCTTGCGTTTCCAACGCTTTTCGCCGCGTTGCCCTGCCTCTTGATGGCCAAGATAAAACGCCTTGATGTCCTCGCTTTCCATCAACCGATCCGCGCTGCCAACCATCACGATGCGACCAATCTCCATCACGTAACCCACGTCAGCAAGATCCAGTGCAATGCGAGCGTTTTGCTCGACCAGCATCATCGTCACCTGCTCATCGGCGTTCAACCGTTTTAGTATGGCAAAGATCTCTTGCACCAAAAGCGGTGACAGCCCTAGCGAGGGCTCATCCAGCAACATGATTTCCGGCCGCAACATCAACCCCCGACCAATCGCCAGCATTTGCTGCTGACCGCCAGACAGAGTGCCAGCCTCTTGCGCGCGCCGCTCTGCCAAAATCGGAAAATAATCAAAGACCATTTCACGATCGCGCTGAACCCCAGCCTTGTCGCCACGCGTATAAGCCCCCAGTGTCAGGTTTTCATCCACTGTCAGCAGAGGGAACACCTCGCGCCCTTCGGGCACATGCACAATGCCGTGCTGGACGATCCGATGGGGCTCCTGCCCTTGGATCTCGCTGCCCTTAAACATGACCTGACCCTTTTCCGGGTCCATGATGCCGGAAATGGTTTTCAGCAGCGTCGACTTTCCTGCGCCGTTGGCGCCCAGCACGGTAACGATCTGCCCCTTGTCCACCTTGAGCGATACGCCGCGAATGGCCATGATTGGCCCGTAGAAACTCTCGAGATTTTTGATCTCTAGCAGCGTCTCAACCATCACACCGCCCCCGTGCCCAGATAAGCCTCGATTACCGCTGGGGTGGCCTGCACCTCGGATGGGGTTCCCTCCGCCAGTTTGGCTCCGTCCGCCAGGGCCAGTACCCGATCACTAACAGATGACACCAACCCCATGTCATGTTCGACCATCAACACGGTGATCCCCATTTGCTTGCGGATATCATCGATCCACCAACGCATGTCTTGGGTTTCTTCGACCGACAGGCCAGACGCTGGTTCATCCAACAGCAGCAGTCGCGGGCCCGAAGCCAGCGCCCGGCCAAGTTCGACCACTTTGCGCACACCATACGGCAGCCCGGCGATCATCTTGTCGCGGTAGGGCTGCAGATCCAGGAAATCGATCACTTCCTCAACTGCCTCGCGATGCGCCAGCTCTTCACGTCGCACGCGGGGGGCAAAGAACAGCTCTTCGATCAGCGAGGTTTTGCGGTGCCGATGTCGTCCAACCAAAAGATTCTGTAGTACAGTGGCGTGGTCAAACAGCTCAATATTTTGAAAAGTTCGCGCGATGCCCAGATCCGCCACTTGATCCGCCGAACGGTCGAGCAGGTTCCCGCCTGCAAAACTAATGCGGCCTGCATAGGGCTCATAGAAGCGAGAGATCAAGTTGAAGACAGTCGACTTCCCTGCCCCATTTGGCCCCACGATGGCATAGACCTCCCCCTCGCGCACCGAGAAACTAAGGTCATTCACCGCGACCACGCCGCCAAATTTCAGTGTCGCGTTTTCAACCGTTAGAAGGCTCATCTTAACCGCTCTGTTTTCAGATAGCTTTTCTGACGGCGGAACATGTCCTTGCGGGCAAAGGGGAACAGCTCGAACCAGGTTCTGATCTTCAACCAGCGGCCATATATCCCCATCGGCTCAAACAGAATGAACAGGATCAGGATCAACCCGAACACGCCGGTCTCTAGTCCCGGGATGGCAACGCTACCACCGATCACGGCCCCCTTAGCGATCGACAGTGCCTGCGGCAGAAAAGCCACCACCACTGCGCCAAAAAACGCGCCATGAATGGATCCCAATCCACCGATAACAATCATCATCAACAGGGTTATCGAAATCACCAGCGAAAAGGTCTCGTTGTTGAACGCGCCGGCATAATACCCCATCAGGGCCCCGGCCCAGCCGGTGATCATGCAGGACAAGCCAAAGGCCTTGGTCTTGGTCCGCGCAATATGTACGCCCATCGCGGTGGCCGAAACCTCGCTATCGCGTACCGCCGCAAAGGCACGCCCCAGTGGAGAGCGCAGAAGATTGCGGTAGAACAGCGTGCAGATGATGGTGACAGCCAGCACCAGGTAATAAAACCGTGTCGGCATCGACCATCGCTCTATTTCGAGCCCGAAGATAGTGATCATCTCGGGGAATTTGCCAGACACGCCACCCGTCCACGGGTCCAGCAATACGATGATGTCATCCGCCAGAACAGACAGTGCGATGGTGGCAATCGCCAAATAGATCCCATGCAGTCGCAGCGCCGGAATGGCGATGATCGCACCAACGATACCGGTGATCACTCCAGCTAGCGGAAAGGCGACAATGAACGGCAGACCGGCCTCAATCAGGATGGTGTTGGTATAACAACCAACCGCAAGAAACGCTGCGTGCCCCAGGCTCACCTGCCCAGATTGCCCCGTCAGCAACATCAGTCCCAACCCGGCAATGGCCCAGATCAACACATTGGTGACCTCACCAATATAGAACTCGTCAAGCAGCATCGGTAGGGCAACGGCCAGCACCAGCAGCGCCGCATAAACTATCAGGGTCCAGCGATCCGCGAACAGTCGGATATCATCATTATATGAGGTCTTGAACAGAATACGCATCGATTAGACCTTCTTGATCCGCACTTGGCTAAACAGCCCGTGCGGGCGCATAACCAAGACGACCAGCAACAGGGCATAAGGCGCGATCTGCGAATATCCGGCGGCGAAATAACGCGAGGCAAAGGGTTCGATTACTCCAACAATCAGCCCCCCAACCAGTGCACCTGGCAAGGAACCGAAGCCACCAATCACTGCCGCGGCAAAAGCCTTGATCCCCAACAGCCCTGCATTGGGGTCGATCGCGCCCTTGGACGCAAACAAAATGCCAGCCACTGCGGCTGTCGCTCCGGACAGCCCCCATATCAGGCCCTGCACTCGTTTTACGGGAATGCCCATGTAATAGGCCGCCATCTGGTTCTGACTGGCGGCCTGCATTGCCAATCCCAACTTGGTGCGCTGAAAGAACTGGTACAGGAACAGCGTCATCAGCACTGTAACTATGATCACAGCCACATCCGCCATCCCTAGAACCACGCCGCCAATATGCAAATCACCAATGGCGAGCGGGCTTTCCAGGGTCTGCGGTTGATGCCCCCAAATCACGCCGGCGACAAACCGGATTACAAAGCCCAGAGCAATCGTCAGGATCACCACCGCTGTCTGGCTCTGCCCAAACAGATGCCGCAACACAAAGTAGTCCAGCAAATAACCCAGCACCGCCATCACCATAATAGCAAGCGGTGCGGCCATCCAGAACGGCAGGTTCATGTGTTCCGCATTGGTCAGACCCAGGGTTACAAAGGCGCCCAACATCATAAAATCGCCCTGGGCGAAATTCACCGCCTCGGTTGCCTTGTAAATCAGCACAAAGCCAAGCGCGATCAGGCCGTAGACACAACCATTCGCAAGCCCGCTTACCAGCAGCTGCAATACTTCCAAATTGTCCTCCCCCTGCTCTGACGAACAGTGTGTGGCCCAGTCATTGCTGGACAAACGCGCTATGCTCTTGGGGCCGGATCTCCTCCACAAGCGCCGGCTCAAGAGGCTTATAAATCAGACTAACGAGTCATTTTTTTGCCTGTCAACAGAAACACTCCAATATATATCAAGCAAAATGAGTATCTTAATACCCAACCATGGGTGCAAAATGCCAAGTCTCAAAGCACCAACTGGGGCGACGTTACGTAAACCACCTCAACTTCAACGTGTTTTGAATTCACTTCACTCATCATTGGTCACAAATCTCATGTAGTATGTCGCAAAATCGCTGTGCAGCTGGTGACAGCCGGTGTTCGCTTCTTAGGCATAACCCCACGGGACCCAAGGTGCTGCTAGTGTCAATCGGAAGATGTACAAACAGCCCGTCATCCAGATCTGATTGCACCACCCCCTGGCTAATGATCCAGACAGCCTGATGGGCCAGCGTAAACCGTCGACCAAAAGTCGAGGACACCGTCTCGATAGGAAACCGAGGCGGCTGGATACCTTCTTCAAGAAACATACGGTCGACATAGGGGCGAATAATCGACCCTTCATTTGGCATCAGCACAGGATAGTCTTGAAAGGCTGTGTCTGGGAGTTGACTGAGCATCGCCAAAGGGTGATCCACCGTCACAACAGCAACCACGCGTTCGCGAAAAAGTGGGTCAAAATCAACCCCGGCCATATTCTCAGGCGCAGGTAGCCGCCCAACAACAACATCCAGTTCTCCACGTCTTAGCTGGTCGAGTAAGAACATGTTGTCCCCTGACATCACGGAAAACCGACTATGACTGCCCTCTCGCCGCAACCGCGCCAAAGCATCCGGCACTATGGTGGCTGAAACCGTTGGTAACGCGCCAATCACCACTTTGGGTCCCTCAGCCTCACCAAGGCTGTTCAACATCGTGACCCCATCCCGGGCCAACGCGAGACTACGCCCGGCCGGATCCCGAAACATCTCTCCATAGGCTGACAGGCGAATACCACGACCGTGTTTCTCAACCAAAGGCTTGCCGCAGACCTGCTCCAACTCGCGCAGCGCACGGGTTACAGCAGGTTGGGTCATGCCAAGTGCCTCGGCTGCTTGGGTCACACTTGTTTTTCGGGCGACTTCAACAAAGACTTCCAAATGACGTAGCTTTAGGTGATCAGACAAACGCATATCATTTCCGGCATGAAAACATCCTAGAATTCGCATTATACAGGTCATTTTCGATATGCGATACAAATGAAAAAGAAAGTGAACAAGATGAGCAACTCCCGATACGACACCGGAATGTCAGTTCGCCGCTCCGTACTGGGGGACGCCCATGTTGATCGCGCCGAGGCTGCCAAGACCCCGATGGACACTACCTTTCAAGAATTGATCACCGAAGGCGCATGGGGAACAGTTTGGGCAAGTGACAGTATTAGCCAGCGGGAACGCTCAATGCTGACCCTGGCGTTGCTGGCCGCCTTGGGCAATTTTGATGAAATCCCGATGCACATCCGTGCCACTGCGCGTACCGGCGCCAGCAAGCAGGATGTGATTGAGGCTTTTCAGCATGTCGCTATCTATGCGGGCGTGCCCCGAGCCAATCACGCTTTGAAGCTGGCCAAACAAACCTATGCTGAGATGGAAGCCGAACAGTCATCGACTGAGGAGACCCCAACATGACAAAGCCCGGTGAATTTTATCAACGCGACCGGGAACGGCACCCTCCGGCGCTGGATCGGAACTACAAAACTTCGGTGGCGCGATCGCCCCAGTTTCCGCTGATCAGCCTGGAAAACACCGCCAGTGAGATCACCGGCCCTGTGTTTGGCCACAACGATTTTGCGCCTACCGATAACGACCTGCTGACCAACTATGCGCAGCCCGGAGAGGCACCGGTTGGTGAGCGCATCATCGTGCATGGTCGGGTGCTGGACGAAAACGCCCGCCCGGTGCCTAACACCTTGGTCGAAATCTGGCAGGCCAATGCCAGCGGCAAGTACCGCCACAAGAAAGATGCCTATCTTGGGGCGATGGACCCGAACTTTGGCGGCTGTGGTCGTACCATGACCGATGAGGACGGTTACTATTACTTCCGCACGGTCAAACCAGGCGCTTACCCCTGGCGCAACTGGGTCAACAATTGGCGGCCAGCGCATATCCATTTCTCGGTCTTTGGCACTGGTTTTGCGCAACGGCTGATCACCCAACTCTATTTCGAAGGCGACCCGCTGATTGCCCGCTGTCCCATCGTCAACACCATTCCCGATCCGGATGCCATCCAGCAGCTGGTTGCAGTGCTGGACATGAACGCCAGCATTCCGCTGGATACCCTTGCTTATAAATTCGACATTGTGTTGCGCGGTCGCCGCTCGACGCTGTTTGAAAACAGACTGGAGGGCAACTGATGAAACAGAAGCTCGACTATCTGAAAGAGACGCCATCACAAACCGCCGGGCCGTTTGTTCACATTGGCTTGGCCCCCGGTGCAGCCGGGTTTGACATCTACGAGACAGAGCTCGGCACCGACATTGCAGGCCCCAACGCAGGCGGTGAACGCATTCGCGTCGAAGGTCTGGTGATTGACGGCACTGGTTCGCCAGTCAAGGATGTGATGCTGGAAGCCTGGCAGGCCAATGCAGTCGGCATCTATGCCCACCCCGAACATGCTGGATCGGTTGAAGACGGATTTCGCGGCTGGGGGCGTGTCATCACCAATTTTGAAACCGGCGAATGGGGATTTGATACGGTCAAACCCGGCCCCGTCATGGGCCGCAATGGGCAAATGATGGCCCCGCATATCAACCTTTGGATCGTCGCCCGAGGTATCAATGTTGGCCTCAATACTCGGCTATACTTCTCGGACGAGGAAGCCGCCAATGCCACAGACCCGATAATTAACCTCATCGAATGGGAACGCCGCCGCAATACTCTGATCGCCCAGCGCACTGAGCGTGATGGTGCAACGGTCTATCGTTTTGACATCCGTCTGCAAGGCGATGATGAAACCGTATTCTTTGACATCTAAGGACTGAACCATGAGCAAACCCTGCATTATCTGCGTCGCCATCACTGGCTCGGTCCCGCGCAAGGAAAACAACCCGGCGGTGCCGATCACTGTGGCCGAGCAAATCGAAAGCACCCACGAGGCATTTGAGGCCGGGGCCTCAATCGCACATTGCCATGTGCGCAATGACGACGAGACGCCCACCTCGGACCCGGAAAAGTTCGGCCGCCTGTTGGAAGGGTTGAACAAACATTGCCCCGGTATGATCGTGCAACTGTCCACTGGGGGCCGGTCAGGCGCAGGTAAGGATCGCGGCGGCATGCTATCGTTGCGCCCTGATATGGCGTCCTTGTCGGTTGGGTCGAACAACTTCCCCACCCGTGTATACGAGAACTCGCCTGATCTGGTTGATTGGCTGGCCTCGGAAATGCGCACCTATGAGGTGAAGCCCGAGGTAGAGGCGTTTGACCTGTCGCACATCCACCAAGCGGTGAAGATGAACCGGGAAGGTCGGATCGCTGGCACCCTATACGTGCAGTTCGTCATGGGTGTGAAGAACGCCATGCCCGTCGACAAGGATGTGTTTGATTACTACGTCAAAACCATGCAGCGCTTGGCACCCGAGGCAGAGTGGTGCGGAGCCGGAGTTGGGCCGGGACAGATCCAGGTCAACGAATGGGCCATCGCGGCAGGTGGCCACACCCGCACAGGCCTAGAAGACAACATGCGTTTGAACCGTGAGACTTTGGCTCCGTCAAACGCAGCTTTGGTCCGACGTGCGGCTGAGCTTTGCGAGACATACGAACGCCCGGTCGCAAGCTGGCAACAAGCGCGCAAAATCCTGGGTCTACGCACCGCTTGATATCCTCCACCGCATAGGCATCGTTTGCAGCTGCGGTGGAACGGATTATTTTGGGCAAAAAGAAACCCGGCTGTACGTTTTAGCCTTCGGTGCCACAGAGACCGGACAGATCGCTCAGGATTGGGCAATCTGGTCGGTCGTCGCCAGCACAGCACTCCACCAGTTCCGAAAGGGTGTCGTGCATCATCTGCAAATCGCGGATCTTCGTTTCGATCTTGCCCAGATGTTCATTGGCCAATTGCTTTACATCAGCACTGGCGCGGCTTTCGTCTTGATAGAGCGCCATCAAGGTCCGGCAGTCTTCAATCGTAAAGCCCAGCGCACGGGCACGGCCCAGAAAGGCCAGTTTGTGCAAATCCGCCGTGACAAAACTGCGGTAACCATTGGCCGAGCGCAGCGGCTTGATCAGACCGATATCCTCGTAATAGCGGATGGTCTTGGCGGGTAGGCCTGAACGGGTGGAAACGTCTCCGATATTCATGTTTAGATCCTATTCTGCGGGGCTCGACGCCAGAACGATATTTGGGTCCGGCTGCGTTTCATTCAAGGTCGGCTGAAGGCTGCGCAAACGCAGAGCATTGCTGAGCACAAAGACACTGGACAAGGCCATCGCTCCGGCAGCCAATGCAGGTGACAGCAACGGCCCGCCAAACAGGTAAAGCCCGCCAGCAGCGACCGGGATAAGCAGAACGTTGTAGCCAAAGGCCCAAACCAGATTCTGGCGAATGTTACGCATTGTCGCCCGGCTCACGGTCAGAGCATTCACCACACCGCGCAGATCGCCCGACATCAGCACCACATCCGCAGCTTCAATCGCAACATCAGTGCCGGTGCCAATCGCGATACCAACCTCGGCAGTTGCCAGCGCTGGTGCATCATTGATGCCGTCGCCAACAAATGCCAGAGCGCCGTGGTCGGCTTGAAGCTGTTCAAGCACCTCAACCTTTTGCACAGGCAGGCATTCGGCTTTCACCTCATCTATGCCCAGGTCAGCAGCAATCGCAGCGGCCGTGGCCGCGTTATCACCCGTGATCATCGCCACTTTCAGCCCTTGTTCGTGGAACGCTGTAATAGCAGCACGTGTCCCCGGCTTGATCGGATCAGCAACCGCGATCACCGCTGCGATCCGGCCATCAATGGCTGCATATAATGGTGTTTCTCCTCGTTTTGCCAAATCAGCTGCGGTGTCAGCCAGATTTCCAATGGCAATGCTCTCACGCTCCATTAGCCGGTCAGCCCCGATGAGCAGATCATGCCCATCGACTTGAGCCCGCAACCCAAAACCTGGGATGGCTTCCACCTGATCAGCAACTGACAGTTCACCTCCGGCAGCAGCCACAAGAGCCTTGGCAATCGGATGCTCAGAGTGAGCCTCGGCAGCCGCGACCATTGGCAGGACAACCTCTCGTTCAAAGCCATCCGCACAGGTAAATGTCGTCAATGTCGGCTTGCCCTGTGTTAACGTTCCGGTCTTGTCCAGCGCCACCAGCTTCACCTCTTGTAGCTGCTGCAGCGCATCGCCTTTGCGGAACAGCACCCCCATTTCGGCAGCACGCCCGGTGCCCACCATGATCGAGGTTGGTGTGGCCAGCCCCATCGCACAAGGGCAAGCAATGATCAGCACCGAAACTCCCGCCACCAGCGCAAAAGAAAGCGCCGGATCGGGGCCAAACAGCAGCCAAACCAGAATGGTCAGCACAGCAAAAGCAATTACTGCTGGCACAAACCACAGCGTGATGCGGTCCACCATTCCCTGTACTGGCAACTTGGCCCCCTGGGCTTGTTCGACCATGCGAATGATTTGGGCCAGCATGGTATCACCACCAACCCGCGTTGCGTGATAATCCAGCGCGCCATTGCCATTGACGGTACCCGCTGTAACCGCGTCACCCATCGTTTTGGCGACCGGTAGCGGCTCGCCAGTGATCATACTTTCGTCGACATAAGAACTGCCAGACATCACCTCGCCATCAACGGCAATTCGCTCTCCGGGACGGGTTCGGATTAAATCCCCAACGGCGATTTTCTCGATTGGAGTTTCCACGGCCTTGTCATCTGTAACAACCAACGCGCTTTGCGACTGCAACCCAATGAGCTTGCGAATGGCCGTACCTGTGCGCCCTTTGGCCCGTGCCTCAAGCCAGCGTCCCAACAGGATCAGCACCACAATCACCGCTGCCGCCTCGTAATAGACATTGGCGGTACCCGCCGGCAGCAGCCCCGGAGCAAAGGTAGAGATCAATGAGAACCCATAGGCAGCAGATGTGCCAATGGCCACCAGGGAATTCATATCAGGTGCAGCACGGAACAATGCCGGAAAACCCTTGGCGTAGAAGGAACGACCAGGTCCAGCCAGCACTGTTGTTGTCAGGATGAATTGGAATAAATAGCTGTGTTGCAAACCAATGTTTGCCGCAACCCAGTGGTGCAACGCCGGGATCATATGCCCCCCCATCTCGATCAGAAACACAGGTAACGCCAGCACGGCAGCAAGAAACACCTGACGGCCCAAGTGCCTGATCTCTGCATCTTTGCGCTGATCTGCCTCTGCATGCTCGTCCACGTTCCCATCCAGTGAACGCGCAGGGTAACCAGCTGCAGTCACAACGTTGGCAAGCTCTTCGATATTCGTGCTGCCCGACAAAAAGCTCACCTGAGCCATCTCGTTTGCAAGGTTAACGCTTGCCGAGGTCACACTGGGTACCGCGAGCAAAGCCCGCTCAACACGTCCCACACAAGATGCACAGCTCAGGTTATCTATCTGCAACGAAATCTGGGTTTCTGCCGCAGGATACCCGGCGTCGGCAAGCGCTGTGGCCAGAGATTTGGGTGACAAACCTGTGCCACCCTCAATCTGGGCAGTACTGTTTGCCAGATTGACTGTGGCTTGCGACACGCCATCAACGGCTGCCAATGCACGTTCGGCACGACCAACGCAGCCAGCACAAGTCAGGCCAGTTATTTGCAACGTAATCCGGGAAGAGTCGGACATGGGAAACCTCAAATTGTCATTCCTATGTTAGGTCATATGGAGGTTCCAGTCACGGGAGGGTCAAGAGCGTTTAGGCCAGAAAACAGCTCTTTCTTGAAAAATATTGGCGCGACAATTTTATCAGTTTAAAAACAACGATCTAAACTCAACCCCACCAGTCAAAATGACGAAGTTCGGCAGAAACCAGTCGCATTTTGCAATCAGGCATCCGGGCTCCGCCGTTAGAAAGCCTCCGTCGAACTTGCGTGGTTGGTTCCGCTTGGGTAGGTCTTGAAGCATATCAAGTGATGCATTGCGCATGCTATCTTTGCCATCACCGCCTATCGGTCGCCGCCAGACAATTTTGGTCTGACCCCCACAGAACAAAGGAAAATACAATGATGAGAACGCGCGCTGCTGTTGCTGTTGCACCTGGCAAGCCACTGGAGGTCATGGAGGTCAACCTGGAAGGTCCCCGCGCTGGCGAGGTTCTGGTTGAAATCAAAGCCACAGGACTGTGCCACACCGATGAGTTCACTCGTTCCGGCGATGACCCCGAAGGCATTTTCCCCGCCATTCTCGGCCACGAAGGCGCTGGTGTGGTGATCGAAGTGGGCGAAGGTGTCACCAGCTTGGAAGTTGGCGACCATGTGATCCCGCTTTACACACCAGAATGTCGCGAATGCGACTATTGCCTAAACCCAAAAACCAACCTGTGCCAGTCGATCCGCTCGACCCAGGGTCAAGGCCTGCTGCCTGACGGCTCCACGCGTTTTTCGATGCTGGATGGCACCCCGATCCATCACTATATGGGCTGTTCGACCTTTGCCAACCATACGGTCGTCCCGGAAATTGCACTGGCCAAGGTGCGCAAAGACGCACCATTCGACAAGATCTGTTACATCGGCTGCGGCGTCACCACCGGTATCGGCGCGGTCATCAACACCGCCAAAGTCGAAATCGGTTCAACCGCCATCGTGTTTGGTCTCGGCGGCATTGGTCTGAACGTGATCCAAGGTCTGAAGCTGGCAAGCGCCGATCAGATCGTTGGCGTTGATTTGAACGCAGGCAAGGTCGAAATGGCCACCCATTTTGGCATGACAGATTTCGTCAATCCGTCCGAGGTTGACGGGGATCTGGTTGCTCATCTTGTTGAACTAACCGGCGGCGGCGCCGACTACACCTTTGATGCCACCGGCAATGTTAAGGTCATGCGTGCTGCTCTTGAGGCCGCGCATAAGGGCTGGGGCGAAAGCATCATCATCGGCGTTGCCCCGGCTGGCGCTGAAATCTCCACCCGCCCCTTCCAATTGGTTACCGGCCGTGTCTGGCGCGGAACTGCATTTGGCGGTGCGTCTGGCCGTACTGATGTGCCCAAGATTGTCGATTGGTACATGGACGGCAAGATCGAGATCGACCCAATGATCACCCACAAGCTGTCCTTGGATCAGATCAACGAAGGGTTTGAATTAATGCACGCAGGTAAATCAATTCGCGCTGTTGTAGAATTCTAAACCCACTTAAGACCTAGGGCAGCGCCGACCAACATTGAACGCGCGCTGCCCAAAGAACAAATTATGTGCGCTTGACGTCTACTGAGCGCAGCAAAAACGCAGTTCCGTTGCAATGAGCCAGACCAAAGCTATACTTGCTTTCGAAACTCGAAGAAGAAGGCCAATATCTTGAAAATTCAGTCTGTTGATATCGGGAAATCGGCCTCTGCTGCGACTATTATTTTTCGCGCTTTGCGCAAATCAATCATCGAAGGCGACCTGAGCGACGGTGCCCCCTTGCGCCAGGACGAAATTGCCCGTGCCTTTAACACCTCTCGCATCCCTGTGCGAGAAGCCATCACCATGCTGGAGCAGCAAGGGCTGGTAAAGGCAATCCGCTACAAAGGGGCTGTTGTCGCCTGTTTGTCGATGCAGGAAGCTGGCGAGATCTTTGATTTCCGCTGCTTGCTGGAACCAGCTGTCATCCGCGCGTCTGTGCCCAAAATGACGCCGGAAATCCTGGATAATGCACGCAGTTTTCTCGAGCAATTTGCTGCTGCCCAGGATCCGATGGAATATGGCGACTTAAACCGAAAATTCCACTCAACTCTCTATGAGGCCAGTGAAATGCCCTATCATATTTCGGTCATCGAGAACTCGATGGACCGGATTGATCGCTACCTACGGGCGCAACTGGTGATGACCGATGGAATCGAGCGCAGCAACCAGGAACATCTGGCAATCCTCAACGCCTGTGAAACTGGTGATGCCGAAGAAGCCGCTCGATTGACTTATGCGCACATCCACGATGCCATGGTATCGTTGCAGGAACAGTTGCAGGTCGGCGAATAGGAAACGGGGGCCAATGGCCCCCGCTCCTTTTACAGTGGGTGGAAGCAGGCCACCTGATGGTCCTCACCTTCCAGATCAGGTCGCTGGGTCTTGCACTCATCAGTGGCTAGCCAACACCGTGGTGCAAAAGCACAGCCGGGTAGATTGTCCATCGGCGACGGTAGCTCCCCTTCCAGCTTGATCCGCTCGCGCTTGGCTTCAGGGTCGGCCCGCGGTGTTGTCGACAACAAAGCCTTGGAATAGGGGTGGCGTGGATGTTCGAATAGCGTTTCTTTGCTCGCGTGTTCTACCGCGCGGCCCAGGTACATCACGATCACATCGTCAGCAAAATGTCTCACCACCGACAGATCGTGAGAGATAAACAGATAAGCGAGCCCCAGCCTGTCCTGCAATTCCACTAGCAAGTTCAGAATCTGACTTTGGATCGAAACATCCAGCGCCGACACAGGTTCATCCAGCACCAGAATCTTGGGGTCCAGCATCAAGGCCCGCGCGATCGCGATCCGCTGCCGCTGCCCGCCCGAGAACATATGAGGATAGCGATCATAATGCTCAGGACGAAGACCAACCAGCTCCAGCATCTCACGTGCTTTGGCTTCACGCTCTGACGCCTGCATATCCGGCCGGTTGATGACCAACGGCTCAGTCAAAATGACGCTGATCCTTTGACGAGGGTTCAAAGAACCGTAGGGGTTCTGGAACACAATCTGCACTGACTTTCGCAGTGAAGCCCAGTCACTTGGTTGAACCTCATTACCATCGATGGTCAGCGTGCCACCGGTTGGCTCTTCGATCATAGTGATCAGCCGCGCCAAAGTGGACTTGCCACAGCCGGATTCCCCTACAATCGCCAGCGTTTGCCCCGCGTGCAGGTCAAAATCTACTCCTGACAAGGCGCGAACAGTTTTGGGCTTTGAAATGAAGCCTTCTTTTACCTCATAAAACCGTTGCAGGCCTCGAGCGGATACTACAGGCGTATTCATTGTACGGCCTCCTCAAGTGCGACAGCTGGGAAATGGCAGCGCGCCCGGCCCGTTTCTGAACCACCCGGAACTGGCGGAGTGGTATGACAGATTTCTTGGGCATGAGCACAACGCGGCGCAAATAGGCATCCCTTGGGCCGGTCAAACTGACCCGGCACGACCCCAGGGATCGTTGGCAGCAGCTTGCTTGTTGCCCGCTCAGGCAAAGCAGACAACAGTGCAGCGGTGTACGGGTGAAAGGGCTTGCGGAACAGGTCCCTAACAGGCTGTTCTTCGGCTTTTTGACCCGCATACTGAACCTGCACACGTTCCGATGTTTCGGCTACAACCCCCATATCGTGGGTGATCAACACCAGCCCCATTCCGGTTTCTTCTCGCAGGGAAACCAACAGATCCAGGATTTGCGCTTGAATGGTGACATCCAAGGCCGTGGTTGGTTCATCCGCGATCAACAGCTTGGGTTTGCAGGCAATCGCCATGGCGATCATTACCCGCTGGTTCATGCCCCCGGACATCTGGTGTGGGAACACGTTCAGGCGGGATTCCGCAGCCGGAATGCCAACCTGTTCAAACAGCTCAATCGCGCGTTTGTGCCGTGTTTTGCGATCCATCCCCAAATGCTGCCGCAGGGCTTCCTTGATCTGGAAGCCAACAGTGAAACAGGGGTTCAGAGACGACATCGGTTCCTGAAAGATCATCGAGATATCACGACCCACGATGTCGCGACGTTCACGAGCAGTGATGGTTTGAAGGTCGATCCCTTCAAATGTCATCTCATCAGCCGTGATCTTGGCAGTCCAAGGTAACAGCCCCATCAGGGCGAGCATGGATACGGATTTGCCGGACCCAGACTCCCCCACGATGGCCATGACCTCGCCCTTGTCGACGTTCAGGTCAACGCCGTCCACGGCGCGAAATGCTCCTGATGCGGTGGCAAACTCCACCGTCAGGTTACGAATATTCAGCAGGCTCATATCGTTAGCTCCGCTTTAGTTTCGGATCAAGCGCGTCACGTAGACCGTCGCCCATCAGGTTAATTGCCAGCACGGTCACCAGGATCGCCAGACCAGGCAGTGTTACCACCCACCAGGCACGCAGGATAAACTCACGCGATTCTGCCAGCATGGTGCCCCATTCCGGTGTGGGCGGTTGCGCCCCCATGCCCAGAAAGCCAAGCGCTGCAGCGTCCAGAATTGCAGTCGAGAACGACAAAGCGGCCTGTACGATAATCGGTGCCAGACAGTTGGGCAGAACAGTGACAAACATCAGTCGTCGCAGGCCTGCACCCGCAACTTGTGCCGACGTCACATAGTCCTTTTGCCGTTCAGCCAATACCGAAGCACGGGTCAGACGCACAAAATGCGGTTGGAACACGATGGCAATCGCAATCATCGCATTGGTCAGCGATGGCCCAAGAATGGCAACCAACACCAGCGCCAGTAGCAACGACGGGAATGCAAGAATGATGTCCATCACCCGCATGATGACTGAATCCAGCCAACGCGGAGCAAAGCCGGACAGCAGTCCGATGATGATACCACTCGATGCGGAAATGCTGACAACCACGATGCCAACGAAGAACGAATAGCGAGATCCGCTAATCAGCCGCGACAACATATCCCGGCCCAATGGATCAGTACCCAGTGGGAACGTCCAAGATCCACCCTCTTGCCAGACAGGCGGTTGCAAGATGAACTCGCGGAACTGCTCGGTTGGGTCAAATGGTGACAACCAAGGCGCAAAGGCAGCGCAGAAGACAAAGGCACAAAAGAACCAGAAGCCAAACACCGCACCACGGTTTTCGCGGAAATAATACCAGAATTCGCGCAGAGGACCGGGGCGTGTTGCCCCGTTTGAAGAAGTCACGTCGGTCATCACCGCTTCCTGATTTTTGGGTTGATGATGCCATAAAGCATATCAACAGTAAGGTTCACGATCATTACGATCACGGCAATCATTAGCAGGCCACCCTGCACCACCGGATAATCACGACGGAAGATGCTATCGACCATCCACTTGCCGATGCCCGGCCAGCTGAAAATAGTCTCGGTCAGGATCGCCCCCGCCAGCAATGTACCAACGGACAGGCCGATCACGGTAATCACCGGGATCAAGGCATTACGCAATGCATGCAAACCGTTGATGCGCGTTGGCGACAGCCCCTTAGCCTTGGCTGTGCGAATGTAGTCTTCACCCAGAACTTCAAGCATCGCCGAACGTGTCTGTCTTGCAATCACCGCCAGTGGGATCGTGCCCAAAACAATTGTCGGCAAGATCAAGTGACGCACGGCAGAAGTGAAAGCGCCAGACTGGCCCGACAGCAGGCTGTCGATCAGCATGAAACCAGTTACCGCATCGAAATAGAAAAGGAGGTCAATCCGACCAGACACCGGGGTCCACCCCAGATTGCCAGAAAACACGATAATCAGTAGCAGCGCCCACCAAAAAATCGGCATCGAATAACCAATCAGAGCTGAAGACATCAGCGCGCGGTCAAAGAATTTGCCACGGTTCACGGCAGCAATCACGCCAGCAGGCAAGCCCAGCAGAATGGCAAAAATCATCGCGCAGATCGCAAGTTCCATTGTGGCGGGGAACAGAGCAAAGAACTCATCCCAAACCGGTTTTTTGGTGACAAAGCTTTCGCCCAGATCCCCGTGCAACACACCGGTCAGATAGTCCCAGTATTGTTGCACCACGGGTTTATCAAAACCCAGTTTCACCACCATTTCCTGATAGCGTTCATCGGTCATGCCGCGTTCACCAGCCATGACAATGATAGGGTCCCCGGGCAGCACCCGGATAAAAGCAAAAGAGATCAGCGTTACACCAAAGAAGGTTGGCAAAAACGTGAGAAGACGGGAGAGCGTGTAACGAAACATCAGCGACCTACAATCATCAACTCTTTGGGGAATTGGGTGAGAGAACGGTACCCGTCCTCGGTGATCAACACGTCATCTTCAATGCGGACGCCAAACTTGCCTTCTTGGTACAGCCCAGGCTCATTGGTGTAGACAGTGCCCGCAGGCAGAACCTGATGGTTGCCGCGCATGACATAGGGAGCTTCATGCACGTCGCGCCCCAGCCCATGACCCGTTTTTGTGCGGATACGGTCGGCGTAAGGCGAAGCTTCCAGCACGCCGGTCACAACATCATCAATTTCATGGGCTGTCACACCGGCGCGGGTCATATCAAGGCCGGCCATGTTGGCCGCCAGCACAGTGTTGTAAACGTCGCGTGCCTCATCACTGGGCTCACCCACAAATACGGTACGGGTGATATCGGCTGCAAATCCATCTTTGCGACCACCAAAGTCAAACAGCAGCGGATCGCCTTCCTGCACTTTGTAGTCGCCAGCGTGGGCGTGTGGCATCGCTGAATTCGGCCCAGCAACCACGATGGGCGAGAACGCCATGCCCTCGGCCCCTTCAGCGAACAGCGCCTGGATTAGCGCGCTTTCGATTTCTTTTTCGGTCTGTCCTACGCGAACATCTTCAAGCACGCGGTGCAATGCGCGTTCGGACAGGGCAACTGCGGCTTCCAGCGCCGCAACGTCGGCGTCAGTCTTGATCATCCGCAACCCCGAGATTTCGACCTCGGCGTCAATGATTTCCAGCTCGGGTTGCGCCTGCTTCAACGCATGATGCACAAAAACCCGCATCACCTGGCCTTCGACAGCAAGCCGTTTCATCGGCATATGCTGCGCAAGGGCTGCAAAGGCATTCGAATAACCATCCTGATCACGCCAGTCGAACACTGCACCGTCAAAGCCAACCAGATCCCAAGAGCTCAGCTCAAGATTGGGAACGATAGCAGCAGCAGGGCCGTCAGCGGCAACGACCAGCACAAAGGGGCGTTCGTGGCTCATAAAAGTATGGCCCAGGGCGCGGGTGAAGTTTGGACCTGGAACCAGCGCCAGCGCATCAACAGCCAAAGATTTGGCCAACTGGCGATATTCGGCCAGAGAATTCGTCATAGTTTGTCTCCGGAAAGCATTAATGTGAACCGGGGCCCAATCTGGGCCCCGGTTCGATTAGGTTATCTTACTCGACTGAAACGCCGTAGAAGATGTGGCCGCCCAGTGGGTGGACCTTGTAACCGCTGACTTTAGTGCTCATTGGCATGTAAACAACCGAGTGAGCGATAGTGGCCCATGGAGCCTGCTCTTTGAACACTTCCTGAGCTTGCTCATACAGAGCAGTCCGCTCACCAGCATCAGTTACGATCTTGGCTTTCTGGATCAGGTCTTCGAACGGCTGGTGGCACCACTGTGCGCGGTTCGAAGCTTCACGTCCGTCACAACCCAGCAGAACTGCCATGAAGTTATCTGGATCGCCGTTGTCACCAGTCCAACCCAACAGTACAGCACCGTCACGGTTCAGATCTTTCGACCGCGACAGATACTCGCCCCACTCGTAGGATACGATTTCAACGGTCACACCAACCTTGGCGAAATCTGCCTGCAGCAGTTCAGCCATACGGCGGGCATTGGGGTTGTAAGGACGCTGAACTGGCATAGCCCAGATCTTCATCGACAGATCGGAAACGCCTTCAGCTTCCAGCATCGCCTTGGCTGCTTCTGGATCGTAGTTGTCGTCCTGAACAGCCTCGTTATAGCTCCACATGGTTGGTGGAATTGGGTTCTTGGCGATCTGGCCCGAACCCTGGAACACAACATCAATAATCGACTGCTTGTCGATCGCCATGTTCAGCGCGCGACGAACCTTTGGGTTATCGAACGGCGCCATGGTGGTGTTATACGCCAGATAACCAACGTTCAGGCCTTCCTGCTCCATCATAGTGATAGAGCTGTCGTCCTGCATCGCAGCAATGTCCGCTGGGTTTGGATAAGGCATCACGTGGCATTCGCCAGCCTTCAACTTCTGGTAGCGAACCGAAGCGTCAGGTGTGATCGCAAAGATCAGGTTGTCGATCTCGGCCTTGTCTTTCCAATACGCATCATGAGCCTGATAGCGGATGACCGCGTCTTTCTGGTAAGCAACAAAGGAGAACGGACCAGTGCCGATTGGCGCGGTGTTCATTGCTTCTGGTGTACCAGCAGCCAGCATGGCTTCGCCGTACTCAGCAGACATGATCGATGCAAAGTCCATCGCCATGTTGGCAACAAACGGAGCTTCGGGGCGTGTCAGGGTGAACTTGACGGTATAGTCGTCCACTTTCTCGATCGAACCGATCAGGTCCGGCATCGACATACCCGAGAAGTATTCCCAAGTGCCGCCCGATACTTTGTTGTACGGGTGGTCTTCCAGGCGCTGACGCTCGAACGAGAAAATCACGTCATCTGCGTTGAAGTCACGGCTTGGCGTGAACGCATCGTTGGAGTGGAACTTAACACCCTGACGCAGCTTGAACGTATAAGTCAGACCGTCGTCGCTGGCTTCTACGCTTTCGGCCAGACCAGGGATTACGTTGGTCGTGCCAGTTTCGAATTCCAGCAGGCGGTTGTAGATCGGATGCGAAGAGGCATCAAAGGTAGTACCCGCTGTAAACAGCGCAGGGTCAAAACCCTCGGGCGATCCTTCGGAACAATAAACTAACGTGCTGGCAAAGGCGGAACTGGTGCTCAGCGCCAATGCACCGGCTGCCATCAAAAACCTAGCTTTCATTTTCAACTCCCATTTATTTTTTATCGCCAAAACCTTGTGCACTAGCGAAAAGGTCGCCTCAAAAATAGGCACGGAATCGCTATTTCTGTTGAAAACAGCGATTTTCCACCCGAACCCAGTGCCAAGTTTTGACTACGTTCATATTGTATCCAATCTACGATCCGTACTGTCAATGCGCGTTCGATACCAAGCCGAGCACACTGAGCAGCCAGAGAGCGAGCGCTAACAACGGCTTATTTTCAACCACTTGAACCCAGACAGATGGTGAATTTTCGACAACTGTGCGACCAGATCGTAAAAAAAAATTCGGTTACGACCGTTTTTTCGGGGTTCTTTTTTTACCCGATCGGTGATCATGCACTTGACCATATCCTCCCCAGGGGGATACCTAAACCATGCCCGAAGCTCACAAACACAATTCTCACCCGCGAATCTCGGCACGCTTAAAACGTGCAAATGGTCATCTTGCAGCTGTCATCTCTATGATAGATGAAAGTCGCCCCTGCACAGAAATCGCACAGCAATTGCAAGCCGTCGAAAAGGCAATCACCAATGCCAAGCGCGCGCTGATCTTTGACCATATCGATCACTGCCTTGATACGAATGAAGACCGCCAGATTGCCGACACCAAAAATTTCAAAGACATATCTAGGTATTTATAGTTGATGCTGAGCGTTCTCAAAAACCGGACCTATCGCCACCTGTTCGCCGCGCAGTTGATCGCTGTCATGGGAACTGGGCTGGCCACAATTGCCCTGGCGCTACTCGCCTATGATTTGGCCGGAGATCAGGCCGGGCTGGTTTTAGGGACTGCATTGACCATCAAGATGGTCAGCTATGTCACCATCGCCCCCATTGCGTCAGCCTTAGCCGAGGGACGGCCACGGAAAGTATGGTTGGTCAGCCTTGATTTAATCCGCGCCAGCGTCGCCCTAGCCTTACCCTTTGCTGATCAGATTTGGCACATCTATGTACTGATTTTTCTGCTGCAGGCTTCATCTGCGGGCTTCACCCCAGCCTTTCAAGCCTCAATCCCTGATGTTCTGACTGACGAAGACGACTATACCAACGCCTTGTCTCTGTCCCGGTTGGCTTATGATCTGGAAAGCCTTCTGTCGCCAGCGCTTGCAGCGGCCCTGCTTACCGTCATGGCCTTTGGCACCTTGTTCTTTGGCACGGCACTTGGATTTATGGCGTCAGCTCTGTTGGTTCTTTCAATAACCCTGCCCTCTCCCAACCCAACCAAAAGGCGCAATATCCTCGACCGCACCACCCGTGGAACAAGGCTATATCTGCAAACGCCACGTCTCCGAGGCCTGCTCGGCCTGTCGCTTTGTGCAGCGGCGGTCAGCTCTATGGTATTCGTCAATACAGTTGTGCTGGTACGTAGTGAACTGAACTTGGGCGAGAACATTGTAGCCTGGGTTCTGGCGAGCTTTGGAATGGGCTCGATGTTGGCGGCCGTAGCCCTGCCAAGACTGCTGGGAAGCTACCCCGACCGTCGCGTCATGTTTATGGGCGCGATATTGGCCATTTCCGCCCAAGGATTGCTGGCTCTACACACTGAACTGGTCGGATTATCTTTACTGCCACTGCTGGCCTCCTGGCTGATCACAGGAATTGGCTATTCTACGATTCAAACACCATCAGGACGTCTCTTACGCCGCTCTGTACGGCCCGCAGATCGCCCGGCAATATTTGCCGCACAATTCACGCTCTCGCATGGCTGTTGGTTGCTAACCTATCCTATTGCCGGCTGGCTAATGTCCCACTACGGAACCGCCTACGCGTTGTGGGGTTTGACAGGAATATCAGTAGCAGGTGTTGTTTTTGCCCGACTTCAATGGCCAGCAAAAAAACAGATCCACTAGTCACTTTCTCTAGTGCTCATCTCCACTTCGTACCCCCACAACGTTCTCGCATGTTTTAGAACTTCGTTCCGATTGTCCGCATCAAGCTGAATGCCGTTGCGAACCAGGTGGGTCAGTTTCAGTTCGCGATCCCCACGTAAATCAACATCAGTCACCTGAATATCCGGCTCAAGGTAAGCGAGATCATATGACCGAGCGAGATCACGGCGTATATTACGATAGCCTGCACGATTGTGGATTTGACTGACCACCAAATTGGGATTGTCTTCATCATTGGTCAGGGTGAACATCTTGAACTTTCGGATCAAGTGCGGCGACAAAAACTGCTGGATAAAACTCTCGTCCCGATAATTGGCCCAAGCCTGCCGAAGCACCCCACGCCAATCAGGATCACCTGCAAAATCTGGGAACCAATTCTGATCCTCTTTGGTCGGGGCCTCACATATTCGCCGAATATCCTGCATCATGGCAAATCCCAGCGCATAGGGGTTGATGCCACTGTAACGCGGGTCGTCATACTCGGGCTGCAGCACCACATTGGTATGACTATGCATCATCTCCATAAGAGCGCCCTGCGTCAGCCTTCCCTGCTGAAACAGCTTATTGATGATGTAGTAATGTACAAAGGTCGCGCAGCCCTCGTTCATTACTTTGGTTTGCTTTTGCGGATACAGATATTGCGCCAAGCTGCGAACGATACGCAGGGTCTCACGTTGCCATGGCTGGAGGATAGGGCTGTTCTTCTCAAGGAAATACAGAATGTTTTCCTGAGGCAGATTCAATTCCTTTTGGCGCTTGGCAATTGCGGGATCGTCATCACCGCTCCCATCGTCCTCACGGCGCATGGTGTTGTCGGTCCACAAGTCCAACAGGCTTTGGCTACTTTCATACCCGTCGCGCACACGCTGCATCGCTTGTTTTTCTGCCACCGTGGGTTGGGGCGGGCGACCATAGCGAAACACGCCTTGGGCCTGCATCGAATGGGCCGCATCCAACACCTCTTCGACGGCATCCAACCCATAGCGCTCTTCGCAGGCTGATATATAGTTCTTTGCAAAGGCCAAATAATCGTGAATACCCGCAGCATCTGTCCACTGTTGGAACAGGTAGTTGTTCTTGAAGAAATGATTATGCCCAAAGGCCGCATGCGCCATGACCAGCGACTGCATAGCCATGGTGTTTTCTTCCATATTATAGCTAATGCAGGGATTGGAGTTGATGACAATCTCATATGCCAACCCCTGGCGCCCGGTGCGATACAGCGCCTCATCACGGGCAAAGTGTTTGCCAAAAGACCAGTGCTGATACATCAGCGGCATCCCCGCACAGGAATAGGCATCCAACATCTGCTCGGACGAGATGATCTCAATCTGATTGGGGTAAACATCCAGCCCTAAGTCTTCCAACGCTATTTCTTCAATTGCGTCCCGCGTCTTTTCGAGCAGCTCGAACGTCCATTCCGGACCATCAAACAACACCCTCGAAGAGGTCTTATCCGCCTGCATGCTTGGCCCCTTTTATTTTTGGAAGGAAAAACTCTCGGAAGATTGGGTAGATATGTGAGGGTAGCGACACGCGCTGCATCTCAAAATGCGGCACCTGCTCCCGGACCTGGCGATAAGCCTGCCACAGGTCTTCGCCTGCTTCAGCGTTGGTCAGCAGCATGTCGGCCTCTTCATCGACAATTTCGACATAGGCATAGAACTGACAAACGGGTAACAGATCCTCCAATAGCAGAGACTTACAGCGCAGTGAGTCATTGCCAAAATTCTCACCATCCGAAGCCTGGGCACCATATATGTTCCATTCATCTGTTGGAAATCGCTCGGCTATGACTTCCTTCATCTTCTCCAGCGCAGTCGAGACAATTGTCCCGCCAGTTTCGCGCGCATAAAAGAATGTCTCCTCATCCACCTCTTGAGCCTGGTGTGTATGGCGAATGAACACAATTTCCGTATGTTCGTATCCCCGTGTCAAAAACAGATGCAGCAACAGGAAGAACCGTTTGGCCAGATCCTTTTCGCGCTCTTGCATAGAGCCGGAGACATCCATCAAGCAGAACACAACTGCCTTGGAGTTGCGGATTTTCTCGGGCACGAAAGTATCGAACCGCAGATCCAGCGGATCGATATAGCCAACCACCCGGCGCTTGCGCTCAAGTACATCCAGCCGATCCTGCAAATCCTTTAGCATCAACTTTTGCGTCTCGGTAAGCGGCTCTTTCAACTTCAGCTCATCAATCTGTTTTACCAGCTCTTGCTGATCCGACAACGACGGTCGTTGCAGAGCAATTCGGCGCCCCAACGAATTACGCATTGTGCGTACTAAGTTCAGATTGTTCGGGGAACCGGCAGTTGTAAGCCCCGCGCGCCGTGTCCCGATCGTGAGTGTTTCAAAGGTATTCTTCTCAACCAGGTCTGGCAGCTCCAGTCCATCAAACAGAATTTCCAGGTATTCGTCCTGAGTAAGGGTAAAAGAGAATTCATCATCGCCATCGCCATCTTCCGATGCCTTGCGCCCCCCCTGCCCTGCTCCGCCTTGCGGCCGTGGTATAGTGTCACCAACCACAAACTCTTTATTTCCTGGCAAAACATGTTGCCGTTGACCACCCGTCGCAGCATGGGCCCACCGTGGCTCTTTTAGGCCCTTGGCGGGGATTGTTACTTTTTCGCCCTCACTGTCTTCTCCCCCGTCCTGCTGTAGCGTCCTGCCACGCACCGAGCGGTCGACACGTTCCTTAATATTTTCTCGGGCTCGGCGCAGGAACCTTTGTCGATTACCGAGACTTTTGCCCTTGGGGTTGCGGCGCCTGTCGATGAAGTGATGCATCAGATCACGGACCTTTCCCTGTTACCCCGCCTTGTTGACCCGCATGTACCACTCAACCAGCCGACGCACTTGGCGATCGGTATATCCATGGCTGCGCATGCGTTCGACAAATTCCAGGTGCTTGCCTTCGGTTTTACTGTCTTTCTTGCTGCCGAAACTGATCACTGGCAGCAGCTCTTCGACTTGGCTGAACATATGGCGCTCGATCACATCTCGAAGCTTCTCGTACGAATTCCACGCCGGATTGCTGCCGGTATTGGCACGATGGCGAAGTGCAAATTTAACCACTTCGTTGCGGAAATCTTTGGGGTTGGCTATGCCAACCGGCTTCTCGATCTTGCTTAACTCACCATCCAAAATGTCACGATCATAGAGCTGACCCGTATCAGGGTCTTTGAAGTCCTGTTCTTCAATCCAGGCGTCTGCGTATGAAATATATCGATCAAACACGTTCTGACCGTATTCCGAATAACTCTCTAGATAAGCCTTTTGGATTTCGTTGCCGATGAATTCCTCATAGCGAGGAGCAAGCTCTGTTTTGATGAACTCCAGATACTGTGTCTCGGTTTCAGGTGGGAACTGCTCGCGTTTAATCATCTGCTCTAACACAAACATCAGATGCACCGGATCCGCAGCCAGTTCTTCGGTGTCAAAATTGAAAACAGAACTGAGCACCTTGAATGCAAACCGGGTAGAGACCCCAGTCATGCCTTCATCTACACCAGCACGGTCCTGATATTCCTGCACGGTTTTGGCCTTGGGGTCGGTATCTTTCAAGCTTTCGCCGTCATAGACCCGCATTTTTGAGTAGAGGTTCGAATTCTCATGCAGTTTCAGCCGCGACAACACCGAGAACCGGCTGAGAATCTTGAGAGTTTCCGGGGCGCAAGGCGCAGATTTCAGCTCGCTGTTATGGAGCAGCTTTTCGTAAATCATTGCTTCTTCGCCGACGCGCAAGCAGTAGGGCACCTTGACGATACTAACGCGATCAATAAACGCCTCGTTATTCTTATTGTTCTTAAAATTCTGCCATTCGCTTTCGTTCGAATGTGCCAAAATCAATCCATTGAACGGGATCGCACCAAAGCTTTCGGTGCCCATGTAATTGCCTTCTTGGGTGGCAGTCAGCAAAGGATGCAGCATCTTGATCGGCGCCTTGAACATCTCGACAAATTCCATGACGCCTTGGGTCGACCGATTAAGCCCACCCGAGAAGCTATAGGCATCCGGATTATCCTGGCTGAAATGCTCCAACATGCGGATATCAACCTTGCCCACCAGCGTCGAAATATCCTGGTTGTTCTCATCTCCCGGCTCCACTTTGGCGACACAAATCCGGCGCAATCGTGAGGGATGTATACGCACCACAGAAAACCGATTGATATCCCCCTCAAACTCATCCAGCCGCAACACCGCCCACGGCGACATCAACCCCGGCAACCGATGGGGGGCGATACCATATTCCTTTTCCAGTATTTTACCCATGCGAACTGGATCGAACAAACACAGCGGAGATTCAAAAATGGGCGAGACCTTATCTCCCGCCTTTAATACATATATCGGCTCTTCCTCGATCAAGCGCTTCAGCCGCTCTGCCAAAGACGACTTACCCCCGCCGACCGGCCCAAGCAAATAAAGGATTTGCTTGCGCTCTTCTAACCCCTGCGCAGCATAACGAAAGAAACCAACGATACGTTCAATCGTGTCTTCCATTCCATAAAAATCTTGGAAAGACGCGTAGCGTTTAATCGTACGGTTTTGAAAAATTGGGCCCAGCCGAGAGTCCTTGGAGGTATCAACAAGCTCTTCCTTGCCAATCGCCTTGAGCATACGCTCTGCGACATTTGCATAAAGGCTTGGATCCTCTCGACACCCATTCAAATAATCCTGCAATGACATTTCTTGTTCACGCGTTTCGCCGTACTGCTCGGCAAAAAGTTCGGCAAGGTCTTTCATTTCAAACTGGCCTCCTAGATTGCGACTGCCCTTGTCGGGTAGAAACCTGCGCGGACATCACCAGCCACCTACAGAGCCGAAGTTGTCTGCATCATTATTTTGTCTAAATCTGCTCGGTGCCGGAATCGGCTAACGACGTTCTGAAGGCTGCTCAATTGGCAGTGTCCTACGTGCGAAACTGGTCTTAGGGAGCGCGCTTTTGCGTCTGAAACCTTACACCGTGTAACGCAGACCATACTAACTACAATTGGTGTGTTTTTCCCTAATTGCCACAAAGTTTTAATCGAACAAGCGTTCACTTTAGAGCGACCATTACTCTGGCTTCATTTTGGGCAGATAGCGCATCGGCTCACCCGTGCACAGATCCATTGATCCAAGAACAACGATACCGTTCTTCGAGTTGTTCGTCTCAGGCTTTTACCGGTCCGCAAATCAACGTCGCCACATAAAGGCCCAGTTTGAGCCGCAATCTCCGCTGCCGTTAACAATTTATTAACCAACGTCAAAAACGGGTGGGGGTTTCATCGATGCATCTACAAATATGAGGCATCGAAGTCACATTTCCCTCTGCTTTCGGTTAGTGAACCCTGCCCTAAGTATGGACAACTGCCTTAAAATCGCCCCATAGTGTGCCTTAATGAGCCGCATAAGACGGCATTAGAACAGTAAAACATCAGGCACCTAGGCAGTTAATGCTGCTATTTTAGGTAAATTAGCGAGCGGTAACATAATGAGCACTGTCGGATACATCGTCCGTGATATGACGGGCACTAAGCAGCATGGCAATTTTGCCGAAGGCACCCCCGCCAAAATCGATACAACGCTTTCAAAAGACATTTCCCTGAATCTCAGGCCCTCGGATGTGGAAAGCTACGCCCGACGCGGACATGATCTTCATGTTACTTTGGCCAATGGTGAAACCCTTATTCTAGATGGCTTCTATGATGTCGGAGCCACGGGTGGCAAAAACCTGTTCCTAAGCCAGGACGGTGAATTCATCGAGGTGGTTCTGGAAGACCGTGCCTCAGGCATGCTTTTTGCGTCATACGAACCTTTGGATTTGACCGGAAAATGGAGCGCCTATGATGACATGGTGTTCCTGGACATCGACCGCATTGAACCAGTTGTTGCACCTCTTGTAGCTGCACCGCTGCTAGGTGGAGCCGGCGCTGCAGGTGCCGCTGTAGTTGGTGGTGCTGCCCTTGTTGGCGGCGTTGCTGGCGGTGGTGGCGGCGGCGGCGGAGACACCACAGCACCAACCGTTGATATCACTTCGGGCACCCAATCCACCGGTGACATTGTCAACGCAGACGAGCACAGCAATAATCCTGTCATCGAAGGCACCGGTGAACCGGGTGCCACGGTAACACTGGAAATTAACGGCACCACACGTAGCACAACTGTTGCAGATGATGGCAGCTGGTCTATCGCCTTTGACAGCAGCGAAATTTTGACCGGTGAGTACACCACTGACATTACAATCACGACAACGGATGAGGCAGGCAACAGCACGACTTCAACTGATGTCTTGGTTGTTGATACAGTTGCACCGCCAATTGGGGTTGATACCGTCGAAAATGACGACGTTATCAATGCCGCCGAAGCGTCTGATGGCGTTACCTTGACCGGTACCGGAGAGGCCGGAGCCTCCATCGAAGTGACATTCCAGGGCGTGACACAAACCACCACCGTTGCCAACAATGGCACATGGTCAGTAAGCTATGCCGCCTCTTCGATTGCATCGGGCACCTATGACAGCACTGTCAGCGTGACCAGTGTTGATGCCGCGGGCAACAGCTCGACCACAACCCACACCGTCACAGTTGATACCGAAGCCCCAGCGCTCGGCATAAACGTTGTCGAAAGCGACAACGTCATCAACGCTGCCGAAGCGTCTGATGGCATTACCTTGACCGGTACCGGAGAGGCCGGCGCTTCGATCGAAGTGACATTCCAGGGCGAAACCCGGACCACAACCGTTGCCAGCAATGGCACATGGTCGGTGAACTACGCGGCGTCATCCATTACTTCTGGCACCTATGACAGCACTGTCAGCGTGACCAGCATGGATGCAGCAGGCAACAGCTCCACAACCACACGGACTGTCACAGTTGATACCGAAACCGCCGTTTCCTTGAACAGTTCGGTCACCGCCGACAATGTCATCAACGCCACCGAGCAAAACGCAGGCGTTACCCTTAACGGAACGGCCGAGGCCGGAGCCAGTGTTGTGGTAACACTTGGGTCGGTTAGCCACACTGTTACCGCCGACTCCAGCGGCAACTGGTCGTCCACGTTCAGCAGTTCCGAAATCACTTCGGGTACATATGATGCGAACATCACCGCAGTAGCCACCGATGCGGCAGGCAACACTGCAACAACAACCGGCACCGTTGCAATCGACACCAGCACCTTTGCCAGCATTGATGGCAGCCGTGCAGGTGGAGACAACACTGTCAGCATGGCAGAATCTCAAGCTGGCGTTACCCTCACAGGCACCTCCGAAGTTGGGTCATCTGTAGTTGTAACTGTTGCTGGCGTCGCCCGTACGGCAACAGTCGACGGCTCCGGCAACTGGTCCGTCCTCTACGAGGCTGGGTCGATCGCAGACGGTGAATATGACACCACCGTTAGCGTCACTGCCACCGACGCTGCTGGTAATAGCTATACAACATCCGAAACCCTGTCGGTTGATACTTTTGTCGAAAATCCGGGCGTGGATTCCGTTACCTTTAGTTCAGGTGACGTGCGCCGCATCGCCACCGAGGGCTTTACCGACAGCTACACAGTGAATGCGCTCGAAAGCGACGGAAGTGTAACCACCCCCGCCTCGACCCAAACTGTGGACCGTGTGTTTGGAACCGAATTCACATTCAACACTCCAATCTCGGACGGAACCCACTTGGTCGTGACCAGCGAGGATTCCGTCGGCAACAACTCGAGCACCCTATTGGTGCTGGAAGACAACGCGACGGAAGTGGGCTCGGCTGATCATGCAGGCCTTTCGCAGTTCAACGTTGACGCGCTGAACCTCGATTATGCGGCAGACGTGAACCTGACCCTGACCGAAGCCGACATCAATGCTCTGTCCGACAACTCGAACACTGTAACAATCCACGGCGGCAATGACGACACCGTCACAGTGACCGGGGCGACCAACACAGGCACCACCCGGACGATCGATGGCGAGACCTATGACGTCTACACCATCGGCGACGACGGCACGACTTTGGTTGTTGAAGACGACATTACCGTAATCATCTGATCGTCTTGCTTGGCAGCGCTGTTCGTGCTGCCAAGCACAACCACGCGCCTATTGGCGTATTCTTACAAGAGGGCGGAATGCATTTGGGACGACATATCAGCGCGATAGCACTGTTATGCAGCCTGTCTGCCTGTGCAGATACGCTTCCTTTCCTGGGCTCCGCAAACTCTGACACCCCCCCTAACGAACCCACCAGCAGCTTTGTTCAATCCGATAGCGAACAAGGGTCAGAGGTCATTGCGACCTTGCTTGACCGTCGATCTCTGCTTGAAGAGGGAAGTACGTACAACACTGTGGGAACAGCAGCGATTGAAGCTTCTGCCCGCTCCTCCGAAGCTGAACTCACCAGTGCAAAGCTGCGCGCAGAAGCCAAGTCAAAGAACTGGCTTCCTACAATCGGGCCATCAGTAAGCCTGACTGATCTTGGGGATGTAGTCGCCGGAATACTGATCGAACAGGTGCTATTCGATAATGGCCGCCGCAAGGCTGAACGCGAGTTTGCTGCCGCAGATGTCGAAGTTGCCGCGGTAAATCTGTCGATCGACATGAACGACCGGGTGGAAACAGCTGTAGCACTTTATGTTGCTGGTTTGCGCGGCGATGAGAAGGCGGCGTTGGGCAGCCGCGCCCTTACCCGGATGAGTGAATTCCAACGGATCGTCAGTGGCCGGGTAGACGGCGGCGTATCCGATCGGGCTGACCTTCGTGTCGTGCAAAGTAAAGTCGATGGTATGCAATCAGCGCGCGCCACAGCCCACGAAGCTGCGACAACGTCTCGCGCCGAGCTAAAGGCCATGACCGGGCAAGAGTTTGCAACGGCACCAACACAGCTGAGCCTGGGCACACCGCCTGAGGGCAGCAACTTCCTGACCGTTTTAAAGGCCAGTGCCGAAGCAACCCGTTCAGTGGCTCAGACCAAAATGGATCGGGCCGGGCTTTTGCCACAGATTTCGGCTGCCGGTAATGCCACAACCGATGGCTCTGGTGCCGGCCTGACGTTGGATCTGGCAACGCCACTGGGATTGGGCACTCCAGCTATGCTCAAGGCCATCGAATCCGCGCGCGAGACAGCTCAACGACTGGTTGCCGAGGCCGAAGAAGATGCCCGCCGCAATTACAGCCGCCAAACCCAGCGGCTAGCCTCGTATCGTCGTCAAGAAGCAGAAGCCGCCGACCTTGCCCGCAGCAGCCGCGAAACATACCGTTTGTTCCAGGCACAGTTCGAAGCAGGTCAACGCTCGGTTTTGGATGTTGTCTCCATCTATGAGGAATGGGTTCAACGTGAAATGGCTCATATTGACGCTAAATACGAAGTTGTCCTGATACAGTTAGAGCTCGCTCGTGACCTTGGCATTCTAGCGGATGGAGATGCGATTTGACCGAGCATCATGATCCCAAAAACCTCTCGTTGGGCAAGATCGCAGCCAGCGGTGCAAATGTTATCAAGCTGGCCCGTACGGTCACTCAGAATATCGGACGCTCGAAACCAACCCCCGCTGCACTTGCGGTCATCCAACCCCAATCGATTGAGGTGGAACAGCCACACCCCAGCTCTTCAGCGCAAGAAGTCAACGAGCTGATTGAGGGCACAGCCGCACGGATCGAGCACCGTGCTACGCTGATCTCCACGCTCGCGGGCCTCAAGGGCACCGACGTGCCGGTTAGTGACCTAAGCGAATACCTGTGGACCAATAGTCCCGGAGAGGTCTCTCTGGATCTACTCGCAAAGGCGCTTGAAACAACTGGGCTTCAAGCCAAAATCAGTCATAACACCCCGATCCGCTCGGATAGCTGGCCAGCAATGACCATGATGAGCGGTGGCCAATGTGTACTGGTGCTTTCGCAAGCAGATGATTTTCTGACTATTTTTGACACGACCTGCCCGGACAACCGAGCTGAGGTACCTGTCAGTGATTTTGCTCCGGTGTTTAGCGGAACAACCCTTTCTGGTCGCACATCGTTGAAACAGATGGCCGCACGGCACACGCCCAAGCTGGCCAACGATCATTGGTTCTGGGGAGAGTTTCCCAAGTACCGCCGCCAGATTGGTGAAATCATGCTGGGCTCACTGGTCTCGAACCTGTTGGCAGTATCGGTCGCACTGTTTTCTCTGCAGGTTTATGACAGGGTCATCCCCCACCAGTCCCAGGCCACTTTGTGGGTTCTTGCCATTGGTGCGCTGTTGGCAATTGCATTGGAGGCAACACTTAAACTATCGCGCGCTCGACTGACGGATGTTGCTGGTCGCCAAATTGAGTTGTCAATTCAACGCAACCTGATGCAGCGCATAATCGGCATGCGATCCGACAAAAAGCCACTGCCGCCATCAGGCTTGTTTGCCGCAATGCGCGACTTTGGCTCTGTACGCGAGTTTTTCACCTCGTCCACCATTGCCACCTTGGCCGATGTCCCGTTTGTCGCTGTGTTTTTGCTATTGGTCGCCTCGATCGCTGGGCCCATTGTTTGGGTCATTATGCTGGGCGGTATTCTGATGCTGTTGCCGGCCTATTTCATGCAAAAACGGATGATTGCGCTGACCCGTCAGACCCAAGGCGCCAACGCCAAATCTGGGCGGCTTTTGCATGAAGTCATAAGTGAATTAGACACTCTCAAGTCCCAACGCGGCGAGGAGCGCGTGCTGCGGCTCTGGGACGAGTTGAATGCTCTGTCGTCACATTCGTCAACCGAACAGCGCCGTCTGTCCAGTGCGCTCACCTACTGGTCCCAAGGCGTACAGCAAGTCACCTATGTCGCAGCGGTCGTTGTCGGCACCTTTATGGTGTTTGCAGGCGAGTTTACTGTCGGCACAATTATCGCCACCGGCATTTTAACCAGCCGCACCCTGGCGCCGCTAACCCAGTTCGCAGGCACCATGGCACGCTGGAGCAACGTAAAGGCTGCGCTTGAGGCTCTGGATGCCATCGCGCTCGCCCCACAAGAAAAAGAAGCCGGCCGGGCTTATCTGCGCCGCCAGACCCTTCAGGGTAAATTTGAGTTGCGCGAAGTTACCTATCGTTATGACGAAGATGGCTCCCCGACCCTGGACGTGCCAGGAATTGCCATCACCCCAGGCCAGAGCATCGCCGTGCTTGGCGCCAACGGATCAGGCAAGTCAACACTGCTCAAAGTCCTGTCGGGACTTTATAGCCCGGACAGCGGGCGTGTGATGATTGATGGCACTGACATGGCACAAGTGGATCCACGCGATCTGCGTCGCAACATCGGCTATCTCAGCCAAGATGTTCGCTTGTTCACCGGTAGCCTGCGCGACAACCTGAATATGAACCAGATGGAACGCAATGACGAGCGCCTGCTAACCGCTCTTGATTTTGCAGGCCTTGGTGAATTCGTGCGCGGCCATCATAAAGGGCTGGATCTTCAAATCAGCGATGGCGGAGGCGGTCTATCAATTGGCCAACGCCAGTCCATTGGCTGGGCCCGCCTGTGGCTGCAAAACCCGTCTATCGTTTTGCTGGACGAACCAACCGCCGCATTAGACCAAACGCTGGAGCGGACCTTGGTGAGCCGACTGGACTCCTGGCTTCAGGGCCGAACAGCGGTCATTGCCACTCACAGGATGCCCATTCTATCGCTGACCAACCGAACCTTAATCCTTCAGGCTGGCCGTATGGTTGTTGATGGACCACGAGACAAAGTACTGGCTCACCTCGCAGCGAGCGAAGGTAAATGACCCAAGCCGAGGACGACCTGGCCGCGTCAACACGCGGCGCCAGCCGGATCATCTACATCGTTGGGCTGGTCTTTGTCATTTTCATTATTTGGGCGGCAGTGGCTTGGGTGGACGAAATCGTGCGTGCTGATGGCGAAGTTGTCTCATCCTCTCGGTCCCAAATCGTCCAAAACCTTGAAGGCGGAATTTTGGCTGAACTGCATGTTCACCAAGGTGAAACCGTAACTGCGGGCCAAGTTCTAGCCAGATTACAAGACACAAAGTTCCGGGCAGCCAAGGACGACCTGCAAGACCAGATTGACGCGCTGGAGATCCGCCGACACCGGTTAGAAGCTGAAATGGAAGGGGCCTATGATTTTCTGGTCCCTGATGAACTGGCCAATCGGTCAGCGCATATTCTGGCATCTGAGCAGGCCCTGTTGAATGCCCGCCAAACCGATTTTGTCAGCCGACGTGATGGCGCCCGTGAAATTCTGGATCAGTTACAAAAAGAACTGACCAACATGGAGCAGCTCTATAAAAAGAAAATCGTTGCTCTCATCGAGGTAAACCGCTCCCAACAGGCGGTCAGCGACGCAAAACTGAAATACAACCAGATTGGTACTCAGGCCGAATTGGAACTGGCCGAAGAATACTCGCAAACACTGCAGGATCTGACCTCTCGCAAACAGGACTTGCGACTGGCGCAAGATCAACTGGACCGGACCATTATTACCTCTCCACTGGCTGGCATTGTAAACAGCTTGGCCGTCACTACGATTGGCGGCGTCATTCGGCCCGGCGAAGAAATCGTCCAGATCATCCCACTGGGTGAAGAGCTGTTTGTCGAGGCACGGGTCAAGCCCGAGAATATCGCCAGCGTCAAACCCGGCCAGGATGCAACCATCAAGCTCTCGGCCTATGATTACACCATCTATGGCACGCTAAAGGGCAAGGTGGATTTCGTGTCCGCCGACACATTCGAAGATGAACGCAACCCACGCGCGCCGCCCTATTACCGCGTTACGGTAAGAGTTGACCGATCTGATCTGACAGATCGGCAAAAGGACATTGAAATCCGCCCCGGCATGCGCGCGACAGCCGAGCTGCAAACCGGTTCAAAGACAATTCTCCAATACCTGCTCAAGCCTCTGTATAAATCACGAGAAGCATTTCGAGAGCCGTAGAAAACAAAACGACCCGCATTTGGCAGAATGCAGGTCGCTTGTATTGTATTTTACTCAAACCGGTTTTGGAGTTAACCGGCCGTTTGCATCAGTAATTGCACCGCTTGATCCAGAGTAGTGCCGATAGAGACACGCCTGTTGCCCATTGCGGCCTTGGCAGAGACCACCGACACAACTTGCGGTGCGCGGCCAGGGTTAACCGCCAACACCGGGGCGCCAGAGGCACCGAATTCAACGTTGCAAGACATCACCAGCGTTTCGCTTTGGCGTGCCAAAATGTGACACGGTTGCTCTAGACTAGGTCGGTTTGCTTGCACATAGGTGTATGACAGTACACCTACGGCGTCCCCCCGTTTCGGAGCGCCAGCCATCGCAAAGGGCTGGATCTGAGCGTTGCTGATCGGTTTGTCCAATCGCAGCACAGCAATATCATAGCCGATCTGAGCCTGACCAATTGGCCGAAACTGATACTGAGGGTGTACAGCCACCCGACTCACAGTTCTAGATGCCTTGACCCGACGGCCATTTAAACCTGCTTCAAATTTAATAGACGATGGGTTGATCGCCCGACCAGAATTTTGGTCGTACACACAATGTGCCGCCGTCAATACCATGTTCGATGCAATCAATGCACCGGTACACATGTTCCGTCCTGCGATGTTCAGCCGTCCTACGGCTTCCCACCCAGGAACGGACCTGGCATTCTTAGACGGATCACCCGCCGTCGCGCCATCGGGGCTTACCAGCAGAAGGCAAGCCACGAGCGCTCCAATAAGAAGTCTCATTATCCACTCCAATTTCCCACGTCGTCATCGTCATTCAGTGGTGAGGCTGGAATGAGGCCCAATGTTGCAAAGCATGGACTAATTCATGGACAGATTGTGACAGTCTTAACAATTTACTAACCCCCCAGGTTATTGTTTCCTAACATGCCAGTAAAACAGGGGTTTTCCTCGCAAATTCGTGCGCGGGCGTTAACTATTTTTCTAAAATACCAATAAAATATGATCTGACTGGTTAACGCGTAGCGGCCATTTATTAGGATTCTTGCCCAATTTTGCTAACGAACCACCGAATCGCGGTCTTCAACCTGACCAGAATCAGGCAAGTTGGTCCAAGTTCGGGCAAGGTTTAGGCCGGTTACGTCGGCTCAAATTTCTTAATGGCCGTCCGGCCCGTTAACACCTGCCTTCGACGCGAGACTTGCAAATTCTCCTGCAGTTAGAAGCAACTGCACAGGCGGTTATAGGAATTGCCGCAGCTGTGTTACGTTTCGGGCAGACAAATTAGGCTCACCCATAAGTCCAATTTTAGAATAGGCAGGCTCGCATGCTTCAGACTGACAAGGATTTCACCGGCTCAATTCCTGAATTCTACGATACCTTCATGGTGCCCATGATCTTTACTGGTTGTGCCGACGACATGGCGCAAAGGGTAGCAAGTCATTCTCCTGCATCGGTGCTCGAGCTGGCAGCAGGCACTGGCGTTGTTACCCGCCGTCTTGCGCCCTTGCTGTCACCCGATGCGCGTTACGTAGTGACAGACCTGAACCCGGCCATGCTCAAGCATGCTCAGAAGCGTCAGGACAACTCCAATGGCATCGAATGGATGCAGGCAGACGCCCTGCAACTCCCCTTTGGAAACCAAAGCTTTGATGTCGTCCATTGCCAGCATGGGGTGATGTTCTTTCCGGACAGGATCGCAGGATATCAACAGGTGCTGCAAACGCTAAAACCCAGTGGGCGATTTATCTTCAATGTCTGGGACAAGATAGAAGAAAACGAATTTGCTGATGTGGTCACTGGGGTTGCAGGTGATTTCTTTCCAAATGACCCACCTCGTTTTCTGGCCCGCACGCCACACGGCTATCACGACACCAGTCAAATCCGCAGTGAACTGCAAACGGCGGGATTTTCCGCCGTCGAGATTGAAACACGTTCAGATCTCAGCCCGGCCCCATCGCCCCGCCATCCCGCAGTGGCGTATTGCCAAGGCACGCCGCTTCGGGCTGAAATCGAAGAGCGCGATGCGGCGCTGATGGAGCAAATAATAGACAAGGCAACACAAGTCATTACCGACAAGTTTGGCAGCGGCCCTGTCCAAGGCAAAATTCAGTCCCATGTTGTAACAGCAACCGCCCCGGCCTGACGCCCTCTCTGGACCATGGAAAATCAGACCGATTTCGGCTATGCTTTTGGTCTGGGAGGCCCGCATGACCCAACGACTCGCCGCAGTTCTTGCAGCCGATATGGTCGGCTACAGCCGCTTGATGCAGGCGGATGAAGCCGGGACAATTGCCCGGTTACGCACTCACCGACATGAGTTGATTGATCCGGCGATCAACGAAAACCGAGGCCATATCATCAAGACCACCGGTGACGGCATGCTGGTTGAATTCCCCAGTGTGGCTGACGCCGTACAATGTGCGGTCAAGGTTCAGACTGTCATGAAACGCCGCAACAAGGATGTAGCACGCGACCAACGCATCGAATTTCGCATTGGCATCAATCTGGGCGATATCATTTTCGAAGACGACGACATTTTTGGTGACGGTGTCAACGTCGCGGCCCGGCTTGAACAAATGGCTGGCACCGGTCAGGTCTGTATTTCATCCGCCGTGCACGATCAGGTCGCGGGGCGACTTGGCCTTTCATTCCAGGACCTTGGCGAGCAACACCTAAAGAACATGAAACGTCCGGTGCAGGCCTATCAAGTCGATCTCGAAAGTACCCAGCCAGACGACGCCGCGTTCAGCAATCCACTCCCCGATGCCGCACCAACAACGGCCACGGTCAGCGCGGTCAAACCCACCATCGCCGTCTTGCCGTTTGACAATCTCAGCGGTGACCCTGAACAGGAATTTTTTGTCGACGGTCTGACCGAGGATATTCTGACAGAGCTAAGCCGCCGCCACGAACTTTTTGTTATCTCTCGCAACTCCACCTTTGTCTACAAAGGCCAAGCTGTGAACCTGCGTGAAGTAGGTGAGAAACTGGGAGCACAGTATTTGGTTGAAGGCAGCGTTCGCAAATCCGGCCAACGGCTGCGGGTGACGGTGCAGCTGATCGATACCGCCAATGACTCTCATATCTGGGCCGAGAAGTATGATCGTACTCTGGATGATATATTCGCCATCCAAGACGAAGTGACAGCCGCAATTGTCGCTACCTTGCCAGGGCGCATCGAAGCACAGCAACAAGACCTGTTAGCACGCAAGAAACCCGGAAACCTAGCTGCCTATGAATGCCTACTGGTGGCTAAGGTGCTTCACCACAAAAGCAACCGCGAAGATAACGTCAAAGCGCTGGAACTGGTTGAACGCGCAATAGCACTGGATCCAGAATATGCGCATGCGCATGTTTGGCGTGGATGCATTCTGGGACAGGCTTGGGGTTACGGCTGGTGCGACGACAAGGAAGCGACCCTGGAAAAAGCTAGGGAATCCAGTGAACGCGCTGCACAGTTCGATGACAATGACGCTGATATACACCGCCTGTTGGGTGCGATCGACATCCTGAATCACAACTTTACCCGATCTAAATACCACCATGAACGCGCGTTGGAGTTGAACCCCAACTATGATCTCGTAGTTGTGCAAATGGGTGAACTATATACGTGGACTGGCGAAGCCTCAAAAGGCGTTGAGTGGATCAGCAGAGCGATGAAACTGAACCCACACCATCCGCTGCGATTCTGGAGCCATCTGGGCAAGGCGCACTTCACCAATAAGGATTACCGCGCTGCGCTCGGGGCTTTTGGTCACCTACCTTCGTTGGATGCGGCACAGCATTGCTTTGCAGTTGCTTGTCACGGCTGTTTGGACGACCAGAAATCAGCGGTCCGACAGATTGCACAACTTGAAAAGCAACACCCTGAATTCAGCATGGAAAAGCTGTTGGCAACGATACATTATGAAAACGAAAACGACCTGCAGCACCTGTGCAAAGGTTTGGAAATGGCAGGGTGGCCACAGTGATGTGTCCCCGCTTTGTCGCACAGACCACACCAAGTCGTTTGACTGCCACACAAGGCAATGATCAGAAATTAATACGATAATTTAACTGCCGCAAAACTGGATTTCACTTCCCCCCCCCCTATCCTTATCTCCAATTGTCGACAGAACAGGCGTTCCAAGCGCCACTGATCGACGCGGACAGACAGGATATTTCCGATATGATCATTGCGATTGTTCTGGTTCTAATAGTTGTGGGTTCGGTAGCGTTTCACATACTTAGCCCGTGGTGGTGGACCCCGATTGCCTCAAACTGGGGCTATATCGACACCACACTGATCGTCACTTTCTGGATTACCGGCGTCGTCTTTGCGATGGTGATCCTGTTCATGGCTTATTGCGTCTTTGCTTTCCGCCATCGCGAGGGCCACAAAGCCGTTTTTGACCCCGAGAACAAGCGGCTCGAAGTTGGCCTGACCATCATCACCGCAATTGGTGTGGCAGCCTTGCTGGTGCCTGGGCTATTTGTCTGGAAGCAGTTTGTCACCGTTCCCGACAATGCCACCGAGATCGAAGTTGTCGCCCAACAGTGGAGCTGGAATTATCGCCTACCCGGTGCGGACGGACGCCTGGGAACCACCGCGATAGAACATATCAACGATGACAACCCGCTTGGCATCAACCCCTTTGACCGTTTCGGCAAGGACGATGTCATCATTGAAGGCGGCGAATTGTATCTGCCTCTGGACCAGCCCGTAAAAATATTGCTGCGCTCCATAGACGTGCTGCACAACTACTACGTCCCCGAGTTTCGCGCCAAGATGGACATGGTCCCCGGCATGATCACCTACTACTGGATCACCCCCACCCGCATTGGCGAGTTCGAAGTGCTCTGCGCTGAATTCTGTGGCACCGCTCATAGTTATATGCGCGGTGCGGTCTATGTGGTCAGCCCCGAGGATTATCAAATCTGGCTTGATGAGCAGGATACCTTTGCCGATTACGCCGCAGCAGCGGCCGAAGCAGAGGACGTTCGATTGGTTGAAAATCGTTAGCCCAACGGCTGGCACAGGAAAGGACGCATAGCCCTCCCCCGCCGCGCGCAGGGTGAGGGTCACACAGGAGGATAAGAATGGCCGACCTGCCCCATGACACGGAGCCCCAGTTGCCACCTGCCGAAGTGGCGGACGTTCAGCCGCCCCACGCACACGGTTGGTGGAGCCAGTATGTTTTCTCGCAGGATGCCAAGTATATCGCCATTCAATACGCCGGGACCGCGCTCGCCATTGGCCTGGTGGGGCTCGTGTTGTCTTGGTTGATGCGGTTGCAACTGGGCTTTCCCGGGCTGTTCGATTTCATCACACCAGATGCCTATTACCAGTTCATCACCATGCATGGGATGATCATGGTGGTGTACTTGCTAACGGCCGTGTTTCTCGGCGGGTTTGGTAACTACCTGATCCCACTGATGGTTGGTGCCCGCGATATGGTGTTCCCATTCGTCAACATGCTCAGCTTCTGGATCTATCTGCTGGCTGTTCTTGTGCTAGTCGCCAGTTTCTTTGCCCCCGGCGGTCCCACCGGCGCAGGCTGGACCCTGTATCCTCCACAAGCGATCATGTCTGGCACGCCAGGCGGTGCACAATCCGGCATCCTCCTGATGCTGGTCTCGCTGGCGCTGTTTATCATCGGCTTCACCATGGGTGGGCTGAACTATGTGGTCACGGTTCTGCAGGCTCGCACCCGCGGTATGACCATGATGCGCTTACCACTAACGGTCTGGGGCATTTTTACCGCAACCGTCATGGCCCTGCTGGCCTTCCCAGCCCTGTTGGTCGCCGCAATCATGATGATGTTCGACCGTCTTCTGGGCACATCTTTCTTTATGCCAGCCCTGGTCGAGATGGGTGAGCATCTCAGCTATGGCGGCGGCAGTCCCATCGCGTTCCAGCACCTGTTCTGGTTCTTTGGCCACCCCGAGGTTTACATCGTCGCCCTGCCTGCCTTTGGCATCGTGTCCGACCTGCTGGCCGTACATGCCCGCAAGAATGTCTTTGGCTACCGCATGATGGTCTGGGCCATCGTCGGCATCGGCGCGCTTAGCTTTATCGTCTGGGCCCACCATATGTACGTCAGCGGCATGCACCCCTATTTCGGGTTCTTCTTTGCCACTACCACCCTGATCATCGCGGTGCCCACAGCGATCAAGGTCTACAACTGGGTGCTGACCCTATGGAAGGGTGACATCCACTTAACCCTGCCCATGTTGTTTGCACTGGGGTTCATCGTGACCTTTGTAAACGGAGGACTGACAGGGCTGTTCCTAGGCAATGTGGTGGTCGATGTCCCACTGTCAGACACAATGTTTGTTGTGGCGCATTTCCACATGGTGATGGGGGTTGCCCCAATCATGGTGATCCTTGGCGCGATTTATCACTGGTACCCGCTGATGACCGGCCGCATGCTGAACCAAGCCATGGGTCACATCCATTTCTGGATCACCTTCATAGGGGCCTACGCCATCTTCTTTCCGATGCATTATGTCGGCCTTGTTGGTGTTCCACGCCGCTATTACGAAATGGGTGAATCCGCATTCATGACTGCACCGGTGGATGGGCTGAACGCCTTTATCTCGGTCGCGGCTCTGACTGTGGGCGCTGCCCAGATGCTGTTCCTGTTTAACATGTACTGGAGCATTCGGCATGGTCGTGTTGCGGGTCACAACCCATGGCGCGCTACTTCGCTTGAATGGCAAACGCCTGTGGTTCCGCCAGAACACGGCAATTGGGGGGACAACCTGCCCCTGGTCTACCGCTGGGCCTATGACTACAGCCTGCCCGGCGCACCCGAGGATTTTATTGCCCAGACAGACCCTGGCCCAAAAATTCCTGATACGGGCCGGTTATGAGTGTTGTTCTCATATTTTTAGCCTTGGTGGCCAGCATCGCTGGCTGGTGGCTGTCACGACAGGGGCTGACATCCAAGCCCTGGCTAGAAAGCGTCGGGCCTCATCCAAACAACGTGTCACCGCAACCGCCCCCCCATCGAATGGGTGTCACGATATTCCTGGCCGTCATTGGCGGGCTCTTTGCAATGCTGGGCAGCGCCTTTGTGATGCAGATAGATGAGACCCCGTGGCTCTTGGTCCCCATGCCAGCCCAGGTCTGGATCAACACCGGGTTCCTGGCCAGCAGCAGCCTCTGCCTGTATATGGCTGCACGTGGTCGGCAAAAAGACATACAAATTTGGCTGGCGGCTGGTTCCGCAACAGCAGTTGGCTTCATGGTGGGACAACTGGACGCTTGGGAGACCCTGACCCGGAATGGATACGAACTTTCCGGCGCCCCAGCCGCCAGTTTTTTCTACCTGATCACCGGGCTGCATGGGCTACATATTTTGGGCGGGCTGATCGCACTGGCTATGGTCTGGATCCGCCGAACCCAGTCTTGCAACTTTCAAAATTCAATCAGTCTCTGCGCGCTTTACTGGCACGGGTTGCTGGTGATCTGGCTATTGCTCTTGGCCCTACTGATGGGGCTGGGAAACGAATTTCTGGCGCTCTGTCGCAGCGCCCTGACCTAAGGAGGAACCCTGATGCAGGAGGCACCCCTGAAACCGCCCTCAAACCCGCCGACACCGGGTCTGCAAGGGTTTGTCGAGGACTGGAGCTCGGATCAGCGGGCCTTCAAAAAGGTCTCCTGGGGTAAGGCCATGATGTGGATATTCCTGCTCAGCGATACCTTTGTGTTCGGCTGCTTCCTGGTAGCCTACATGATCGCGCGCAATTCCACCGTTACCGAATGGCCCAACGCCAGCGAGGTCTTTGCCCTGCACATCGGCGGTGTAGAACTGCCGTTAATCCTGATTGCGATCATGACTTTCGTTCTGATCACCTCTTCCGGCACCATGGCGATGGCAGTGAACTGCGCCTATCGCCGTGCCCGTAAACCCACCGCGCTGCTTATGGTCCTCACTGCTGCACTGGGTGCAATGTTTGTCGGCATGCAGGTCTTTGAATGGTCCAAGCTGATCCATGAAGGCGTACGGCCCTGGGGCAATCCCTTTGGAGCCGAACAATTTGGCGCAAGCTTTTTCATGATCACCGGTTTCCACGGCACCCACGTATCAATTGGGGTAATTTTCCTGCTGATCGTTGCGCGCAAAGTCTGGAAGGGTGAGTTTGACCAGGACAAACGTACCTGGATGTGCAGTGGCAAAGGGGACTACGAAGCGGTCGAGATCATGGGCCTGTACTGGCACTTTGTTGATCTGGTCTGGGTTTTCATCTTTGCATTTTTCTATCTGTGGTAGGAGGTCGACATGTCGCAACCCGAGATTCATGACGAGCACCAGGAACATCCGCTAAAGATCTATTTTGTCTGCTGGGTGTTATTATTTGTCCTCAGTGCCTGCTCTTACTTCGTTGATTACGTACAATTGCAAGGCGTGCTGCGCTGGAGTCTGATCCTGATCTTCATGGTCCTCAAGGCTGGGCTGATCGTCGCTGTGTTCATGCATATGGCTTGGGAACGATTGGCGCTGAGTTACGCCATATTGCTGCCACCGATATTCATTCTGGCCTTTATGGCAATAATGATGTTCGAGTCCGACTATACCGCAGTAACACGTGCGCAGGAGTTCAGCAGTCAGGCCAACTGACGCTTAACTCTCGCTGGAAGTTTTGACACGCACCAGCAGGCGATAAAAATGCCATGTCGAATGGCCCAAGACTGGCAGCGCCACAATCAGTCCGACCAGGGCTGTCAGACAGCCCAGCACGAGTAATCCCGCAACACAGGCACCCCAGCCCAAGACTGGCACCGGGTTTTTCCAAGCTGCCAACAAAGAAACAGCCACGGCGGTCAGTACTCCGGTGTTTTGATCCTGCAACAAAGGAAACGCGACAACTGTTGTGGCCAACGCAGTAAGGGCAAAACAAAACCCAACCAGATGCCCCAGTATCAGCAGTTGCCACCCTTTGGCGCTACCAAACACCTCCCCCAACAGATCAAGCGGTCCGGCTGGCGAGTAGTCAGCAAACAGTGAGACATAGAGCCATTGTGCACTCATCAACCACGCAACAAAAAGTACCAACAGCCAAAACGCCAATACCATGATGTCCAGTATGACCGGGGAGCGAAACACACCAAACCAGTGCCTCCAACAAACCTCTTGTCCTTGCTCACGGCGTCGGCTCACCTCAAACAGCCCAATGGCCGTTATTGGGCCGAGTAACGCAAACCCGGCTGCCAGTGGGTAAATGAGATACCAAGCGTTACCTTGAGACGCCCAAATAAACAGAGCCAGGCCAATGATCGGATAAATCAATACCGCAAAGAAATAGTGCGACGGGTTGCCCAGAAAGTCCTGGAACCCAAGGCGCAGAGCCTTTGCTATGTCGGACAATCCTATCTGGCGGACAGTAACAAGCCGTGCTTTGCGGTCTACTGATTGTGCATTCTGAAATGTGGTCATTTGGTCTCCAGATCGGCAGCGGGAAAGACACTTCCTTTCCTGATTCAACTGGAGCTAACCGGATCAGAGTCAAACAACAGGCCCGTGAATTCACGGACCTGTTTTGCATTTGTTATTGCCGAATTACCTGTTTTGCGGCTCATGCACTCCGTAAGTGCTGCTCGGGAAATTCTTGGACGCTGTCCATACTATTGCCGTCTCCCATCTCGAACCGCGTCACAATTCCCGACAGGTTCTGCGCCTCACGCTGCAGCAGTTGGCTCGACGCCGAGGCCTCTTCTGCCATAGCAGTGTTCTGCTGAGTCACTGTATCCAGCTGCCGCATTGCCGCATTGATATTGTCCAGACCAGTGGACTGTGACTGCACACCATCTGCAATCTCGGTGACAAGATCAGAAACCGAGGTCACCTGCCCGATAATACTGGTCAAGGCGTCGCCAGCACGTCCAACCATCGCCACCCCATGCGATACATGTTCTTCGCTGGCATTGGTCAATTCCTTAATCTGGCCCGCCGCAGTCGAGGCACGCAATGCCAAGGCCCGCACTTCAGACGCAACCACGGCAAATCCACTGCCAGCACTTCCTGCCCTTGCGGCCTCAACCCCGGCGTTCAATGCCAACAGGTTGGTCTGAAACGCAATGTCATCAATCATGCTGATGATTTTTGAAATCTCGCTCGATGCTTCCTGGATCTGATCCATAGCCTTCACAGCCGAGGTCACAACCTCATTGCTCTGCTCCGCCTCGGACCGTGCACTTTGCATTGTATCATCCACCTGAGTAGCCCGGTCAGCAGTGGTTTTCACGCCATCCGACAGATCGTGAATGGCATTCGCCGTCTCTTCCAGCGTTACCGCTGCGCTTTCGGTTCGATGCGCCATATCGGTTGCCGCAGATTTCTGTTCCGCCGAATAGCGGTCAACGTTTTGCGACGCGTCCACGACGCTGGACATCGACCCACGCAGGTTTTCCAGGCTGCGATTAAAGTTCTCACGCAGGGTTTCATAGTTCGCCGCAAATGGTGCCTCAATATCGCAGGCAAGATTGCCACGCTCAAGTTGCGACAAGGCACCGCTCATGGTTTCAACAACAGCAGCCGTTTTCCGGGCAGCTTCGGCCTCACGTGCAGAGGCTTCATCGGCCTGTTTCAACCGATCGCGAAAATCGCCCATGCTGCTCGCCAGATCCCCCAGCTCATCCCCACGATCACGGCCGGAAATTTCGATTTCATAATCACCATCCGCCAAGGCATTCGTTACGGTGCGCAAGCTTTGAATAGGTTTTGTTACACGGCTGGCTGCAATCCATGAAACAATGGTAGCAATGATAACCGCCGCTGCGATCATCCCAATCGCAACCAACCGGATTTCATGTACAACTGCAAAGGCTTCGTGGCGGTCGGTTTCCATAACCAAAGACCAGCCAAACCCCGGAATTTCCAGCGGCTTAACCAGGGCAATGGCTTCGTGGCCATTTACAGCAACCACAGATTCAAACAGTGTTTCTTCACGGGTCTGGGCCGCCATGATCTGAGCGGTTTGTGGCAGTGTATCCGAAACCTCAAACAGTCCGTCGACCAGCGAAGGGCTACGCGCAGCCCCATCTTCGCTCACCAGATAAATATTCTGATGATCTCCGCCTTCGAGATTTGCTGACAATGCATTTACAATTCGGTCACTGGAAATCTGTACCGCCAGCACGCCCACCACGGCTTTTGTCTTACTCAAGATTTGCACGGCCAAGAATGCCCCCGGCGCACCACCTGTTACATCATAACCCGCAAAATCCGATGTCAGAATTTCCCCCGGCTGGGCCTGCATGGTTGCATGATAAACCTGCCCCAACCCTGTTTCCGCATTGGCCCCAGACGAAAAATCCTGCGCAAAGTCATCCTGTTTTTTGACGGTATAAAGCAGGCGCCCTTCGGTATTGAACAGATACACGTCCTCATATCCGTTCAAACGCAACGACCGCAAAAAGGTCGGGTGATAGCTATTGTGGGCCTGACTGTAGTATTCACCGTCTCCCGGATCGACCAGTTCAGCTCTCTGATCTGCCGCATTTGGGTTGTTGGTGATATAGGTCCGTGTAAGGTAGCCAACCGGTTCTTCCTCGATCATTTTATAAACCCGATCGAAATTGCTAATGGCGCGGAACGTGGTTGGCTGATCTGCGTTCATCACCAGATCCCTACGCACAGCATCGATCAATGATGTAATCGCCTGTTGCCCTGAATTGGCCGCCATCTCATGAGAGAAATAGACATTCTGCCGGATGTTCTGTTCCGCCATGCGATAGACCAGAAATGACACAGTAACCAAGAACGTCGCCGTCAGCGCAACCATCACCAATGGCAGCTTCAGCGTTAAAGATAATTTTCGGGCCTTTAGCATCGACCGTGCCTCCTGAACGAATTACTTTCGCCCCGGGTTTGAGCGAACATGTCATCGGTACGCCCATAAGTCCTGCCATTTCTTTAAAGATAAAACCTTTCACAAGTTCAGGACCATAGCGCCCGACCGTTACAAGACCATAATAGTAAGACAATTTTTCGTAACAAAAAGGCGTGACGCGCAAAAGTAAAGTCAAAACATATCTGGAGAAAGCCTTATTTTTCATAGTAATACACACCCACGCTTTAACAGACGCATATTCAAATGGTTGAAAACGCCCGCAAGAGAAAAGCTTGTATTGAACAACAACATGCATGAGTGAAAAAATTATCGAACTGGTTAAATAAGACACCAATTTCATCTGAGATGCCTGTAAATCACGCTCTGAGCGCGACACACCTAACTGGAACCCATCACAAAAATGGCGGCACACCTCATCAGGGTACCGCCAAAATGCTGGTGCTTAAGCACCAAAATTCTGGTCTCAGATTATCAGTCCAAGTCACGCCCTTCGGTGTCGGACATATCAAACCCAAGGTGGCGTGCTACGGTAAAGACGTCTTTGTCCCCCCGGCCACACATGTTCATCACGATGATATGGTCCTTGGGCAGGTCAGGCGCGATTTTCATGACATGGGCCAGCGCATGGCTTGGCTCTAATGCGGGGATAATCCCCTCAAGCGCACAGCTCAGCTGGAAGGCCTCCAATGCCTCGACATCTGTGATTGAAACATATTCTGCACGCTTGGTATCATGCAGCCAGGAATGCTCTGGGCCAATACCAGGGTAGTCGAGCCCCGCGGAGATCGAGAACCCTTCTTGGATCTGGCCGTCTTCGTCTTGCAGCAGATAGGTCCGATTGCCATGCAGCACACCAGGGCGGCCGCCAGTCAACGAGGCACAGTGTTGCATCTTCTCATCCACACCTTTGCCGCCAGCTTCGACGCCGATGATGCGGACCGACTTGTCGTCCAGGAACGGATGGAACAACCCAATGGCGTTCGATCCACCACCAATCGCCGCAATCACTGTATCCGGCAGGCGACCTTCGCCCTCCTGCTCGGCCAATTGCCAGCGGACTTCCTTGCCGATGATCGACTGAAAGTCGCGAACCATTGCTGGATAAGGGTGCGGACCTGCCGCCGTACCAATGCAGTAGAATGTATCCGCAACATTAGTCACCCAGTCACGCAGCGCATCGTTCATCGCATCCTTCAGCGTGCCACGACCCGAGGTCACAGGAATGACTTCCGCCCCTAGCAGGCGCATGCGGAACACGTTGGGGGCCTGACGCTGCACATCATGCGCACCCATATAGACGATGCATTTCAAACCAAACTTGGCGCAAACAGTAGCCGTAGCGACACCGTGCTGCCCTGCTCCGGTTTCAGCAATAATCCGGGTCTTACCCATGCGCCGTGCCAGGATGATTTGTCCCAGCACGTTGTTAATCTTATGCGCACCGGTGTGGTTCAGCTCATCCCGCTTGAGATAAATCTTGGCACCGCCCAGATGCTCGGTCAGGCGCTCGGCATGGTACAACGGACTGGGACGGCCAACATAGTGGGTCCACAGATCTTTCATCTCAGCCCAGAAGCTTTCGTCGTCCTTGGCCCGGTTATATTCTTCCTCAAGGCTCAGGATCAGCGGCATCAACGTTTCAGAAACAAACCGCCCGCCAAAGATGCCAAAACGTCCCTGCTCATCAGGTCCGTTCATGAAGCTATTAAAAAGATCTTCGGCCATGTTTGTAATCCTCTTCGAAACGCCGCCCATGAGTATCGCGCGCATCAGCACTGGTAAAGAGAGGCTTGGGAGAAACCTCGCCAGAACGTGAATTTTGGTTGTTCTAAGTCCGCGCCGCCAGCGCTGATCTGGTAAAGCTGTCGATCAGTGCGCCATCCTTCTGGCCCGGCGCGTTTTCCACACCAGACGAGACATCAACCTGAGACGCACCTGTCATCCGGATCGCCTCGGCCACATTGTCAGGTGTCAGCCCACCAGCCAGCATCCAAGGCCGCTGCCAGTACTTGCGCCCGGCCAACAACCGCCAGTCAAAGGCCAACCCATTGCCGCCCGGCAAAACTGCGTTCTTGGGTGGCTTGGCATCAATCAGCAATTGATCCGCAACAGATGAATAGATGTCGATCTGGGTAAGATCCGCCTCATCCGCAACGCCGATGGCCTTCATAACAGGCAACCCATAGCGTGATTTGACTTCAGCCACACGCTCGGGGCTTTCCTTGCCATGGAGCTGCAACATATCCAACGGTACGGCTCCGGTGATAGTATCCAGTTCATCGTTGCTGGCATTGACTGTCAGCGCCACTTTGCACAGCCCCATAGGGGCTGCCGCAGCCAAACTGGCCGCTGCATCCAATTGGATATGACGTGGAGACTTTGGGAAAAAAACAAACCCGACATAAGCCGCACCGGCATCGACGGCTGTGTTGATGTCATCCATGCTGCGCAATCCACAGATCTTGACCCGAACGTCAGACATCAGATCAAGCGTCTTCAAGGATGGCCAGAACTTCGTCTTTGCCTTCGTTCTTTTGCTTTTTCAGTTTATCGACTTCGCGTGACAGTTTGCGGACTTCACGCGCCTGTCCGCTGGCCGAGCGGCGATGCTTGTGCTCGCGGATCCATTCCCAGATGAAACCAACGATCAATCCCGCGGCGACACCGCCCAGAACCACAACAAACAGCGGCAACGAAATGCTAGGGTTGAAGCCAAACAATTCAGCAATGACATTTGGCATCAATTGCAGATCGACGATTGCACGATTGGCCAAGCTCACCGAGATCAACATGATCCCAAGTGCACCCCAAAAGGCATAGCGAACATAACGCATCAGATTATTTTCCGTTTAAACGGTCCCGCAGCAGCTTGCCGGTCTTAAAGAACGGGACGTGCTTTTGATCAACTTGAACCGTCTCACCAGTACGAGGATTACGACCAACCCGCGCGTCACGCTTTTTCACCGAAAAGGCGCCAAAGCCACGCAGCTCAACCCGATCACCACGCGACATCGCGCCAGTGACTTCCTCAAACACGGTGTTAACGATCCGCTCAACATCGCGTTGATACAGGTGTGGGTTTTCATCTGCAATCTTCTGAATCAGTTCTGAGCGGATCATATCCCGGCCCTCCCAAGCCAACGGCAAAAGCTAAGTGATTTTAAATGACTATAGGACAAAAAGTCCGTCGGCGGGAACAGAAACAGCGCGTTTATTCAGTTAAAAACAACTGTATCAAGCGAAATTTCGCTGATAGATGAGCTGTTTAGGGCAAAAAGGTCCGCTCTACAGGGCTTTTTCCAGCGCCCGCTTCCGTAAGCTGCTGACAACCCATCCGTGATTCGGAATATCGATCTACCGAAAAAGGGCGGCCAACCAGCCACCGTTTCAAAATCAAAAGGCCCCACAAAAAGTGAGGCCTTTCAAAATTTTCATACGCGCGGTGCGTTAAAGACTTAGTCGCCTGACTTCAGTGCAGCGCCCAGGATGTCGCCCAGCGATGCGCCGGAATCCGAGGAACCGTACTGTGCAACGGCTTCTTTTTCTTCTGCAATTTCGCGTGCCTTGATCGACAGACCCAGACGACGTGTCTTGGAGTCGACGCTGGTGATGCGAACGTCGACCTTGTCGGCAACGTTGAAACGCTCAGGGCGCTGCTCAGCACGGTCACGCGACAGATCGGAGCGACGGATGAAGGACTTCATGCCTTCATATACCACTTCGATACCGCCTTCTTCGATCGCAGTGACTTCAACAGTCACGATCGAACCGCGCTTCACGCCGCCAACAGCTTCAGCGAACTTGTCGCCACCAAGGGCTTTGATCGAGAGCGAGATACGCTCTTTTTCAACGTCCACTTCGGAGACAACGGCCTGAACCATGTCGTTCTTGTGGTAGCTCTGGATCGCATCTTCGCCGCGCTCGTCCCATGACAGGTCGGACAGGTGAACCATGCCGTCGATGTCGCCTTCGAGACCAATGAACAGACCGAATTCGGTGATGTTCTTGACTTCGCCTTCGACTTCGGTGCCCTCAGGGTTGGCTTCTGCGAAGACTTCCCATGGGTTACGCTGTGTCTGCTTGAGACCCAGGGATACGCGACGCTTGGAGCTGTCGATATCCAGAACCATAACTTCCACTTCTTGGCTGGTCGAAACGATCTTGCCGGGGTGGATGTTTTTCTTGGTCCAAGACATTTCGGACACGTGAACCAGACCTTCAACACCTGGCTCCAGCTCAACAAATGCACCGTAGTCGGTGATATTGGTGACGCGACCAGTGTGCACAGTTTCCAGTGGGAACTTAGCGGCAACCAGATCCCAAGGATCGTCCTGCAGCTGTTTCATGCCCAAGGAGATACGGTGGGTCTCTTTGTTGATCTTGATAACCTGGACCTTAACGGTCTCGCCGATTGTCAGGATCTCGGATGGGTGGTTCACACGACGCCATGCCATGTCAGTGACGTGCAGCAGGCCATCGACGCCGCCCAGGTCAACAAACGCACCGTATTCAGTGATGTTTTTCACAACACCGTCAACAGCCTGGCCTTCGGTCAGGTTGGCGATAACTTCAGCGCGCTGTTCGGCACGGGACTCTTCGAGGATCGCACGACGTGATACAACGATGTTGCCACGGCGACGGTCCATTTTCAGAACCTGGAACGGCTGCTTCAGACCCATCAGTGGGCCAGCATCACGCACGGGGCGAACGTCAACCTGCGAACCGGGCAAGAACGCAACTGCGCCACCCAGGTCGACAGTGAAGCCACCTTTGACGCGACCAAAGATTGCGCCTTCGACGCGCTCTTCGCTTGCGTATGCTTTCTCCAGGCGATCCCAAGCTTCTTCACGGCGAGCCATCTCACGCGAGATAACAGCTTCGCCTTTGGCGTTTTCAGCGGAACGCAGGTAGACTTCTACCTCGTCGCCAACAGCCAGTTCAGCTTCTTCACCAGGATTAGCGAATTCTTTCAGATCAACGCGGCCTTCCATTTTGTAGCCGACGTCGATGATGGCTTGTCCCGCTTCGATCGCGATGACTTTGCCTTTGACTACGGAACCCTCATCAGGGGTGTCCATTTCGAAGCTTTCATTCAGAAGGGCTTCGAAGTCCTCCATAGATACGTTTTGAGCCATGAGGTCTCATGTTTCCTTTTACATTTGTTTTCTGGCCGTGCGGTTGTCTCCGCCGGTCTTGGGGTTTGGTCAATATGGACGCCGCACAAACGCTATGAGCAAACAAACACAAAGGGCCGGAGGATACCCCAGCCCTGCTCATAATGCCGTGTGTGCGTTAGCCGCCTCTATACTGACAGCGCGTTTAATAAGCAGATTCCCTAGGCGGTGCAAGTAAAAGCATAGCAAACTTGGGCCAGATCACGCCGCTGCCTGCCAGAAATCTTCAGTATCCCTGCACTGACCCCGAGAAACACCGCGAACCAAAGTAACTGACAACCTAGACGGGCGACTTACGCCAACTAGAAAACACTGTTAACTCAGTCAGACCACTCCAACTAATTTCATCGCCGGTCGATAAGAAACCCATGATCATCCGCCCCATCACCGAAGATCAAACCCTACCGCTCAGACGCGCAGTACTCTGGCCAAACCACCCGGTTGAGGCCAGCATGGTCAAAGGCGACGACAGCGCAGTTCATTTTGGCGGGTTCGTCGACGAGGCTCTGATCTGCACCGCATCCCTTTTTTCAAGCGGTGATGAAATCCGTCTACGCAAGTTCGCAACGGCTCCTTCCGTTCAGGGACAAGGCCACGGGAGCGTAATGCTCGACCACCTGATTGACTATGCCATAGCTCAGGGGTTCGACCGCTTCTGGTTAGATGCCCGGCAAACCGCAGTGCCGCTCTATCAAAAGTTTGGTTTCAATCTCGAAGGGACACCATTCCTCAAAAAAGGCGAGCGATACATACGCATGTCACAACGGCTAAGGCACGTAGAAGGCAAACCCAGCGTTATCGACCCAATCGGTTCATAGCCCAATTCAGCGAAACACCAGCAAGAGCTCCAGCCCCGGTGGAAAGCGTGACCAGTTGCAAACTAGGAACACCAAAGGAAAGCACTAAAAAGCATAGGAAAAATGCCAATATGAGCGACACCATCAACGGAAGCAGCCACAAGACCAAGATCACGAAACGCCGCTCCCAAGGGCGCTCCTCAGTACTCCACAGTCTAACAACCAAAGGCGTGACAACAACCAGCAACCCGGCAGAAAAGAAAACCACCACAACCCACTTAAGGGATTTCATCTCATCCAGCAGGATCGCTAGGTGCAATTCCAAGTCCATCTTTGATTGCCCAAACCCAAAACTTTTATGCACAACTCCTGGCTCATATGCCCAACGCGTTGCTTTCGCCTTTTCGCTCTCGCCGAAAATCTGATCTCCGGCAAAGAAGTCTTCGGCAACAGGACTCCACACGACGCCTGATTTCGGATCCGCGATCTGACACTTCGCGCCACACAAGCCTTGGCTGCCAATCCCAATCGGCTGAATTGCGAGCAAATGACCCTCGGGGTTCAGCGCAACAACACTGACGGGATTAGGGCCAACAATCCCGTCACCATAAAATAGCCGAAGTTCAAACCCCTCACCCGATTGACAAGACCAATCAGAAAAATACGGGCTGTGGGCTAAACTGGGTATCGCCGACAAGAAAAAGGCGATCAGTGCAAGGAACAACTTCACGAAAACCGCCACGTAAATTAAGGCGTTAGATCAATGGGCCTAGGCTGCCCCCTCCCAGTCCAGCGCACAATGATTTGATTTTCATGAGGTTTCTGGTTCCACCGTAAAGAAACGGCCCGCTTTGGCGAAAACTACGGTGTTCTTACTGCTGCGATTGTCTTCAAAGCTGCCTGTAGTGCAGCCTCAATCGACAACTCACTGGTATCAATCACCACAGCATCCTCGGCTGATTTCATCGGGGCCTCGGCGCGGTTCATGTCCCGATCATCGCGCGCCTTCACGTCTGCCAAAACCGTTTCCAGCGAGGTGACCTCACCTTTGCCCGTCAGCTCCAGAAACCGTCGCTTGGCCCGCACCTCGGCGCTGGCGGTGACGTATAGCTTCACCTGCGCCTTGGGGCAGATCACGGTGCCAATATCGCGCCCGTCCAGAACTGCGCCGCCAGCCCGGCGAGCAAAGGCGCGTTGAAAATCAACCAGCGCCGCGCGAACCTCGCCAATAACCGCCACTTTCGATGCGGCCTGCGCCACCTCGGCCGTGCGCAGGTCATCGCGATCCAGATCCTCGGGTTGCAGGGTCTGCGCAGCCTCAATCGGGTTAACCCCTGCCAGCACCCGCGCGCCAACAGCTCGGTACAAAAGCCCGGTATCCAGATGGGCAAAGCCAAACTCAGCGGCCACAGCCTTGGAGATTGTGCCCTTACCTGCAGCGGCGGGGCCATCAATTGCGATGGTAAAGCTATCACTCATTTGTTTGTCCATTTCCACCAGGTCACACGCAGCAAACGGCCCAGAATGACGACCATTGCAACACCTGTCATCACTGACTTAATCATGGTTGCCCGCGCCGCAGCCGATATCGCATCTGCGCTGATATCACCTGCCAACAACACCGCCACCCGCATGTTTTCCAAATAATCCGCCGACATGCCCGCTGCGATGCAGGCCATCAGGGTGGAATACAAAAGACCACGCGGAAACAGGTGCTTCACTGCGCCTGCCAGAACAATCGCCAGCAACGCCGGGTATACCGCGTCCAGGGCCTTTTGCGGCCCGGTATAAAGCCTCAGTCCCTCATCGTTCAAAGCCGACAGGAATTCCCGCGCCTGATCATGGGTATAGCCAAACAGGCGCAGGTCAAACGGGGCCAGCCCCCCTGCCGAAGAGGCAATGCCCGGCAGCGTCCACATGGTCATCGCACCGTAAACACCCAGTGCCGCCACAAAGCACAGCCAATAGGCGATAAGTACCCTTTTGGAAGGCGACCAGTGCGACATCAAACGGCCCTATTGGTTGTTGCGGGTTAGCCGGGCACCAAGGTTACCCATTAGGCTTTCAAAAATCGGGAACGATGTGGCAATTGGGCTGCCATCGTTCACCGAAACCGGGTTTTGTGCGCCCATGCCCATCACCATGAATGACATGGCAATACGGTGGTCCAGTACGCTGTCACAGCTCTTGCCGCCAGGCACGCCGTCAATTCCCAGTCCGTCGACCGACCACCAATCGTCACCTTCGTCCACGGTTAAGCCATTCGCGCGCAGGCCCTTGGCCATGGCATCAATCCGGTCACTTTCCTTGACCCGCAGCTCTTTGACGCCCGCCATCATGGTCGTGCCATTGGCGAACGAGGCAACAACGGACAGCACCGGATATTCATCAATCATCGAGGCCGCACGCTCGGGCGGCACCTCGATACCCATCATGTTGGGCGAATACTTGGCACGCAGGTCGGCGACTGGCTCGCCGCCCTCTTCACGCATGTTCTCAAAGGTCAGGTCCGCGCCCATGTCCTGTAGGGTGTAGTACAGCCCAGCACGGGTTGGGTTCAGACCGATGTTCGGCACCAAGACATCAGACCCTTCAGTGATCAGGGCCGCACAAACCGGGAAAGCCGCACTGGATGGGTCACGTGGGACGATGATGGTCTGAGGTTTCAGCTCGGGTTGCCCCTTCAGAGTGATCACCCGGCCCTCATCCGTTTCCTCAACAGTGATGTCCGCACCAAACCCGGCCAGCATCCGCTCGGAATGGTCACGGGTGGCTTCTTTTTCGATGACAACCGTTTCACCCGGAGCATTCAAGCCCGCCAGAAGCACGGCCGACTTAACCTGTGCCGAGGGCACTGGCACCACATAACGAACCGGAACTGGGTTCTCAGCGCCAACGATGGTCATCGGCAAACGCCCCCCCTTGCGGCCAACAGTCTGCGCGCCAAACAGCGCCAGCGGATCAGTGACACGCGCCATTGGGCGACTGTTCAGGCTGGCGTCTCCGGTAAAGGTCACCGTGATGGGCGAGGTCGCCATGGTACCCATGATCAAGCGCACTCCCGTGCCCGAGTTGCCGCAGTCGATCACATTGTCCGGCTCTGAAAATCCACCAACGCCAACGCCAAACACCGACCATTCGCCACCGCCGTGGTTGGTCACCTCGGCCCCAAAGGCCTGCATCGCCTTGGCGGTATCCAGAACATCCTCACCTTCCAGCAAGCCGGTGATTTTAGTCTCGCCCACAGCCATCGCGCCCAAAATCAAGGACCGATGCGAGATCGATTTGTCGCCCGGCACCTCGGCCACGCCCTTCAATGGGCCACAGCGGTGAGAACTCATCGGGATCGGGGTGCCGTGTGCAGACATGGATGTTCCTTCGTCAATCAATCGTTTGCGCTATCGGTAGCGAATTGGCGGCAGACGGTCCAGCACCGATCCGCCAATGCGACCTATGGAAGACGCCGGAACGTCAGATAATGCGGTGTGCGCCCTTCGCGCAGAGCTTTTTGCTCGTACCTGGTCGACAACCAATCATCCCAGGCCTCGCGCCAGTCGGTTGGCCCTTCGGCCAGCCATTCAAACCCGGCCTTTGGCACCTCTTCCAGGGTCTGGCGCACATAATCAGGGATGTCTGTGGCCACGCGGAAAATCGCACCGGGCTTAAGCACCTTGGCCAAAGGCTCCAGATGTTCCTGCGTGACAAAGCGACGGCGATGGTGACGGGCTTTGGGCCACGGATCGGGATACAGCAAGAACGCGCGCGAGATCGACTGATCCGGCAGCACATCCATCAAATCGCGCGCATCACCGGGATGCACCGCGATATTTTCGCAATTGGCCTGACGGATTTTGCCCAGCAGGGTTGCAACCCCGTTCACATACGGCTCGGCACCAATAATGCCCACGTCGGGATTGGACGACGCCTGATGCACCAGATGCTCGCCACCGCCAAATCCAACCTCAAGCCAGACGTCACGACCACCAAACAACGCGTTCAGGTCCAGATTATTACGCTCGGGGTTTTCCTCCCAGGTTACAGGACCAGGGCTCAATGGGCCCAGATCTTCTTCTAGGTAGACCTGCTGGTTGGGCTTCAGGGTTTTGCCCTTGAAACGGCCATAGAAGTTACGCCAAGGCGCACCGCTGGTATGGGTGTCGCCCGCAGGCTTCTTATTGGAGTTCTGATTGTCAGGCATCTGGCGGGGTTCCTGTGCAGGCGCTTTGCGATATTTGGCAGCCCCTGTGCCGCAACTGCCCGCTGGGGTCAAGCCACGCTGGTCTGATCAATTCCCAACAGGGTCTTCGCGCAGCACTCCGGCAGAAATCAGCTTCAACCGGGATGGGTACCATTCCCCCCCAGCCTCAACCCTCAGCGTTTCAATGGCAAAGGCAGGGTCAACCCCGCGCTCCAGCATATAGGTAAGATGCTGATAGATCTCGGTTTGGGTGTCTTCGTATATCCAGCTGCCAAAATCAAACGGTGTCTGCCAGCCCTCGTCTTCGTGCCAGCTGTCGTAATAGTTTTTGACTGATTTAGAGGACCAGTGCCGCTGGTGGAATCCGATTTTTGACCCCAGCATCATCCGCCGACGTTTACCCGCAAGGAACACATCAACACAGGCACTAACGCATTCTCCGGACACAACGGTATCAAGACCATAGTCAATGACAATCCACGCCATTTCCTCGCCAGCAAAGACACTGCCGCCACTACTGTTCAATCTCAACTCGGTCACATCAGGATTGCGGCTCAACACTGTCTGCAACGCATCGATATCCTCAACGGTCATCTCGGCGTCAGCACCAGAAACTTCGGTTTCTGTGTCGTAGATCAGCGCATTTCCATCGACAGCAAATTTGTCTGGCAAAGATTCTTTGGCCGCAACATTCACCGCACAAACACTTAGTAGTCCTGCAAAAATATACCGAAACATAAAGTCTCCAGATTTCCAAAGTCCATCAAGGCAATGCTATGCGCAGATCTCAACTCTGTCCAACTTTCAGATGGCGTTCAAAAATTGCCGGACTGCTTTGGGCGAGGTTAGCCACACCACCTTGCGCCGATTACTCCAACGCTGCCCAAAGGCCTGTATGGGGTAATCACAATACTCAAAAACAAAAAAGGCGGGCACCTGGCCCGCCTTTTCTAAGTCCTAAGAAACCTTAGATCAAACCGCCTTCTTCAGCGCCTCAACCAAATCTGTCTTCTCCCAGCTAAAGCCGCCATCGGCTTCTGGCTCACGGCCAAAGTGGCCATAGGCCGCTGTCCGCTGATAGATCGGCTTGTTCATGCTCAGATGCTGGCGAATGCCACGTGGGGTCAGATCCATCACCTGATCAATAGCCTTTTCGATCGCAGCTGGGCTAACCTCACCGGAACCGTGCAAATCAGCATAGATCGACAACGGCTTGGATACGCCAATTGCATATGACAGCTGAATTGTGCAGCGCTCAGCCATGCCAGCTGCAACCACGTTCTTGGCCAAATAGCGTGCAGCATAGGCAGCTGAACGGTCAACTTTGGTTGGATCTTTACCCGAGAACGCACCACCACCATGCGGGGCAGCGCCACCATAGGTATCAACGATAATTTTGCGGCCGGTCAGACCAGCATCGCCATCCGGGCCGCCAATGACAAACTTGCCAGTTGGGTTAACGTGCCATTCGGTGGCATCTGTCAGCCAACCTTCGGGCAGAACTTCGGTGATATATGGCGCAACAATTGCGCGGATATCATTCGAAGTCAGGGTCTCGTCCAAATGCTGGGTCGACAACACAACCGAGCTGACGCCAACCGGCTTGCCGTTTTCATAGACAACAGACAGCTGTGATTTTGCATCCGGGCCCAGTGCCGGTTCGGTACCGTCTTTACGGACCTCAGCCAGTCGACGCAAAATCGCGTGGCTGTACTGAATGGGGGCCGGCATCAATGCAGGGGTTTCAGTTGTGGCATAGCCAAACATGATACCCTGATCGCCAGCACCTTCGTCCTTGTCCGCAGCGGCATCTACGCCCTGGGCAATATGTGCAGATTGCTCATGCAGCAGATTGGTGATCTCAACAGTTTCGTGGTGAAACTTGTCCTGTTCATAGCCAATATCTTTAATACAGGCACGCGCGATTTCATCGATGCGGCCCATGTAATCGTGAAGTTTGTCCTGATCAGACAGACCAACTTCGCCACCAATCACTACACGATTGGTTGTTGCAAAGGTCTCGGCAGCCACGCGGGCTTCCGGTTCTTCAGCCAGAAAAGCATCCAGGACAGCATCAGAAATGCGGTCACAGACCTTGTCTGGATGGCCTTCGGAAACGGATTCCGAAGTAAAAGTAAAGTTCTTACGAGTCATGAAAATTGCTCCAGTGGGTTTTGCCTACCACGTCAGGAAGCCGTTGTGGTGGGTATCGAAAGGCATTACGCGCACAAAGGGTCCGGGTCAATCACAATCCCGGTAAAGCTTTAACAGCTACGTATCCAAAGCCTGGCCACGTTGTCGCCAAAGCACATACCCCGCCAACACAAGCAACAACGCAAAAATAGGTAAATCGCCTGTACGGCTGTATAAAGTTGGAGCCAGAGGTTGCGGCAGCTGAGCATCCACAAATCCCGCCTCTCCCAGCGGCAAGCTTTCGCGCACCCGGCCATATCCGTCGATCATTGCCGAGACACCTGTGTTGGCGACACGGATCATGGGCAGTCCCTGTTCGGCGGCACGCATCCGGGCCTGAACCAAATGTTGGTACGGGCCGGAATAATTGCCAAACCAGGCATCATTGGTAATTTGAATCAGCATATCTGCCCGTTCAGGCGCTGCATTCAACAATTGAGGAAACACGGCTTCATAGCAAATCAGCGGCAAAGCCTTGCCAATACCCAAATCCAGAACCTGCGCCCCCGGACCAGCGGCATAGCCCGCCCCGGATTGTGACGCAAATCCGGTTATTCCGAACTGGGCCAGCACATTTCCAAACGGCACATATTCGCCAAATGGCACCAGATGGGTTTTATCGTAGATATGGTTTATTTCGCCCTGATCACCAAGAACGACCAAAGAGTTGAAATACTGCTGATCTTCATATCTCTGAATGCCTGTCACCACTGGCACCCCATCTGCGGCATCAGCAATCGCCGCCAGGGTACCGTCGGCGTTATTTAACAGTTGCGGCACAGCCGTCTCGGGCCAGACAATCAAATCAGGGCGCGGTTCTGCAATGGTATAATCAAGCTGTCGCCGGACAAATCCCCAGCGATACTCTGGGTCCCACTTCTGGTCCTGCGGCGCATTTGGTTGAACCAACCGCACCAGTTTTTGCGTCACTTCGGTTTCGGGAAGGGGCGGAAACGCAAGAAGCACGCCAACGGTCAGCACAATTGGCACAGTTGCGGCAATCGGCTTGTGTCGCAGCAGGCCAAGCGGCAACGCTGCGGTTAAGGTCAGCAGCGCCAGACCATGAGGCCCAATCCATGGCAACAACATCGCTGCCGGGGTATCAATCCAGAACTGACCAAAGGCTGCCCAAGGCAGGCCCGTAAACAGATAGGCGCGGCCAAATTCAGCCAGTGACCAGAATACGATCAGCGCCACAATACGCAGCCCATACCCCCGAATGCGCGCGGCAGCGCCAAAGGCGGCACCCCAAAACAACGCCAACCCAGCGGCCAAGAAAAACAGCGCAAACGGCGCCATCCATGCATGCCGGTCCGGGTCCACCTGGAACGGCTCAACAATCCAGAACAGTGCTACGGCAAAGTATCCCAGCCCAAAAAGCCAACCCGTCCTAGCGCCACGCCAAGCGGTGTCGACCGTTAGAAACTGACTTGAAACCAGCGCCAGTGCCAGCGGCACGGACCACACAAACTGCATCGGCGCCAGTGCCAGCGCCAACAAAGCCCCCGCCCCTAGCACAAGGAGAGCAGTCCCATATCGTTGAAAGACTGATACTGACACCAACCGCCTTACGGAAATCACCCGGCTTGATCCGGCAACCGTACCCGCAGCCGTTTTATCCGGCGCGGATCTGCATCGACAACTTCGAACTCGGGGCCATCGGGATGCAACACAACCTCTCCACGCGCAGGCACGCGGCCCGACAACATGAACACCAACCCGCCCAACGAGTCGATTTCTTCTTCGTCCACATCTTCGTGACTGGTCAGCGACCGACCAATCTCAGCCTCGAATTCATCCAGCGGGGTCCGGGCCTGCGCGATATAGCAGCCCGGTTTTTCCTTGATCCAAGTCTGGTCCTCGCCGGCATCATGTTCATCTTCGATTTCACCCACGACCTGTTCGATAAGGTCTTCAATGGTCAGCAACCCGTCAACACCGCCGTATTCATCGATCACCAAGGCCATATGTCGGCGTTCAGCTTGCATCTTGGACAGCAACACTCCGATCGGCATCGACGGAGGCACAAAGAGCAGACCGCGCAGCATGAGCTTCAGATCAAATTCACGGTCATCGGCGCTGAACCCATGGGTCAGAGCCAGATCTTTCAAATGGGCGAAACCCAGCGGCGTATCCAGTGTTCCTTCGTAAACCGGGATCCGGGTCAATCCGCTATCGCGAAAAACTTGCACAAGCTCGTCCAAAGGGGTGGTAATGGGGGCCGCAACAATTTCAGCTGTTGGGATGGCAACATCCTCAACCCGCATCCGCGAGAGGTTGATCATGCCATGAGGCTGGGCCTGCGGCAGAACATGGCCATTCGACCCGTTCACTTGGTCTGCCTCAACATGGGCCAATGACCCAAAAATTCGCCCCAGTATTCCGGTCGGTTGCGCTGCGTCAGTGTCTTGTGCTGCGCTGTTATTGTCCCGAAGCGCGCTTTGCGCTGCGTTAGAACTGCCTTCGATGTCGCCCATTTTTCCTATCCGTTACGCCCCACTCAGGGGATCTCATTTCCAGTATATGGGTTATCCACACCCATTTTGCCAAGTATCTCGACCTCAATGGCTTCCATTAAAGTGGCATCTTGGTCACGAATGTGGTCGTAGCCAAGAAGATGCAAGATACCGTGAACAATCAAATGCCGAACGTGATGCGCCATTGTCTTATGTGCATCATCCGCCTCACGCGCGCAGGTGTCGTAAGAGATGGCAACATCGCCAAGGCTGATTTCTCCTGTAAAATCAGCCTCTGGCGCGCTTGGAGAACCGCCAGGCTCCTCTGATGCCAGCTCTTCGGCAGGCCAGCTGAGAACATTTGTCGCAGTCGTTTTTTCCCGAAACTCGCTGTTCAGCTCGGCAATACGGGCATCATCACAGGCCAACAGCGACAATTCGCACAAATCCGCCTCTATGCCCAAATGTCCCAGAGTTACATCAATAACCTGCCGGGCAAGACCTTCGAATTCAAGGTCCTGCCAGCGGCTGTCTTCTATAGAAATGTCTAGAATCATAGTCACAGCATGAACAGCAGACTAGGCATTTTCACCGGCCTCGTAGGCCTCGATGATGGCCGCAACAAGTGGATGGCGCACCACATCACGTGAAGTGAAGTAGTTGAAGCTGATTTTTGGAATGGAGGTAAGAAGCCGCTCGGCGTCTTGCAGGCCCGATGGCACATTGCGCGGCAGGTCGATTTGCGTGCGGTCTCCGGTGATCACCATACGCGATCCTTCGCCAAGCCGGGTCAGGAACATCTTCATCTGCATGGTCGTTGCGTTCTGTGCCTCATCCAACACCACATAGGCATTGGACAGAGTACGACCACGCATAAAGGCCAAAGGCGCAATTTCGATCTTCTTGTCCTCCATCAGCTTTGCCAGCTGTTTTCCGGGCAGAAAATCATTCAGAGCATCGTACAGAGGCTGCATGTAGGGATCGACTTTGTCCTTCATGTCACCGGGCAGATACCCCAGCTTTTCACCGGCTTCGACAGCCGGGCGGGACAGGATGATTTTGTCGACATGGCCGGTGATGAACATCGAAACACCAACAGCTACAGCAAGATAGGTTTTCCCGGTACCCGCAGGTCCAATTCCAAAGGCCAGCTCGTGCTCGAACAGCGACTGAACATAGGCTTTCTGTGCATCGGTACGGGGCTCAACCAGCTTTTTGCGGGTCTTGATCTCTACATTGCCGCCCTTGAACATTTCCAGTTGGTCGCCATCAGCGGTGCCTTGCATCGGCTCCATGCGCAGCTCGCGATCTACATCACCGCTCTCAACCGTTCGGCCACCTTCAAGCCGCTCGTACAGGGCCTGCAGAACCACAACAGCGCGCTCGCGGAAATTGGGTTCACCAATCACCAGCAGCTGATTGCCACGACGGACAATCTGCACTTCCAGTTTCTGTTCAATGTCTGCAAGGTTGCGGTCAAACTCTCCGCAGAGATCGATCAACAAGCGGTTATCGGGAAATTCAACCAGCACTTCGTTTGTTGCGGATTGATCTGACGATGTCTCTAGGGCGCCAAGGGCCAAGCTGACCTCCTGTATTGGGCGTTACCCTTACAGTGTGACTCCGCCTGCGCCCGTGTGCAAGCGCAGCATATCAAAAATATGTCATTCAATGAAAATGGCCGCCCAAATTGGGCGGCCATTAATTAGGAGTTTCCTGTAACCTTACAGTGCGTCCGGGAATGTCGAACCGCTCTTGTATGGGCCGGTCGCGGTGTTGCGCGGCAGCTCGCTGTTGCAAACGGGCTTGCCATCCGGCGTACGGCGGATATCCGCGTAACCCTCAAGTCCGTCATCGATCAACCAGTGCTCACATCCCTGAGGATCAACCCAGATCCCGGCGGTCATCTGGGACAGCCCGCCAGAGCTCCCATCGCCAATATTCTGGTCAACAGTTTTATCGTTGATCTCGCCACAGGCGGACAGTGAAACTACGGCAGCAAAAAGCGCTGCAGCTTTGGAATAATGCATGAGTTGTCTCCCTCAGCGCAGGCAATAAATTTCAACACGGCGGTTCTTCGCCATGTTGGCAGCACTTGAATTTGGCACCGCTGGATCGCGTTCACCATAAGCGCGAACGTCAGAGATACGTGCACCAACAGATTTGCCCACTTGGGCAACTGCATTCGCGCGCCGCTCGGACAGGCGGATGTTGTATTCATCCGATGCACGGCTATCGGTATGTCCGGCAATCACAAATGTTCGCGCATTCGCCGACTTAAAAAACTCGGCCAGACGCTGGCGACCGGCAGCATTGATTGAATGCTTGTCGGTTGCAAAAAACTGGTCAGTTGGCATAACGCCGCAAATATTGCCGCTGCGGCAAACGGGCTTGCCGCTCGGCAACACGTGGGGCGTCATAAAGCCCTCAGCGCCATCATCCATCACCCAGTGCTCACAGCCATCCGGGTCGACCCAGATCGTAGGCACATAGCGTTCACCCACTACCGTACGCGGCTGCGCCTGCAACGGCGCAGTCAACATCCCCAGAGCGGCCGTGGCAGCGGCCAGCGTGGCAAGCGCACCCTTCGCTTTGAAATTCTTCACAGCAAGATATCCTTCACCTTAAAGTTCCCCCGCAACGTCACCAAAGCCCCATTTGCGACGTGCACATTAAAATCATTATACCCAAGTTTTAAGCAATTAACCTGTCTATTCCTATGCTTTTCAAGGGAAATTATATCACAATCAGGGACACTCATTAAATTTTGAGCGGATTGTACCCAAATAGCGACGCTTCTTCGGGCCAACGGCCCATAGCGCCGCCGCCCTCATCACAGGTGAGTCTCTTACTCTATCAACTCTCCGGCCAGCGAGTTTACCGAAGACGATACAATCCGAACTCGGGCCAGATCACCAACTTCTTTTGTGCAGTTGGCAACATGGACCGCATGCAGATAATCCGACTTGCCAAGCATCTGCCCCGGCAGGCGGCCGGGCTTTTCAAACAGCACCCCAACTTCACGCCCAACCATGCTTTCCTGGATTTCGCGCTGTTGGCCGGTCAGCAAGGCCTGCAAGCGCTGCAACCGATCCGAAGCCTCGGCATCATCAACCAGCGGACGTTCGGCGGCCGGAGTCCCGGGCCGGGTCGAGTATTTGAACGAATAGGCGGTGCCGTATCTGACCTCTTCAATCAGATCCATTGTCGCCTGAAAATCTTCTTCAGTTTCTTCAGGAAAGCCCACGATGAAGTCACCCGACAGCAAAATATCTGGACGCGCAGCCCGAATTTTTTCGATCACGCGCAAATAGCTCTCGGCGGTGTGGCTGCGGTTCATCCGTTTCAGGATCTTGTCCGACCCGGACTGAACCGGCAGATGCAGATATGGCATCAGCTTATCGCAAGTGCCATGGGCCTCGATCAGGTCATCCATCATGTCGTTGGGGTGTGACGTGGTAAAGCGGATCCGCTCTAGCCCGTCGACCTTATCCAGTTGCCAGATCAACTGCGCTAGCGTCATGTCACCACCGGCACTGGCGCCATGATAGGCGTTGACGTTCTGTCCCAACAGGGTGATTTCGCGCACGCCACGTTCAACCAAGTCCCGCGCCTCAGTCAAAATGCGATCAACCGGACGGCTGACTTCGGCGCCGCGCGTATAGGGCACAACGCAAAAGGCACAAAACTTGTCGCAACCTTCCTGCACCGTCAGAAACGCTGTCGGCCCACGTTTGGCCTTGGGGCGGCTCTTCAGTTTTTCGAATTTGTCTTCTTCGGGGAAATCGGTATCCAGCGCCTTTTCACCAGCCTGAACCTTGCTCTCCATCTCAGGCAGTCGGTGATAGCTTTGCGGTCCAACCACCAGATCCACAATCGGCTGTCGACGCATAATCTCTTCGCCTTCGGCCTGCGCCACGCAACCCGCCACACCGATCTTCAAATCCGGCTTGCCCACTTTCAGCTTCTTCATCCGGCCAAGCTCAGAATAGATCTTTTCGGCCGCCTTCTCGCGGATGTGGCAGGTGTTCAGCAGGATCATATCCGCGTCATCAGCGGTTTTGGTTTCTTCATAGCCCTGCCCGCCCAGCGCCTCAGCCATGCGCTCACTGTCATAGACATTCATCTGACAGCCATAGGTCTTGATAAACAGCTTCTTCGGGGCGCTCATGAGTTCTGCCTTCTAGGACGGTGGATCAGCCGCCTGCCATAAGGGCAAAAGCGACGGCTTGCAATGTCCGCCCGATTAACCGATTTTGACGGCAAACGCCAGAACGGCAGGGGCAAGCAGGTATGATGTACGGATCGCTGGATGATTTTCTGGGGCAAAGCAAAGCCCTATTGACCAAGGGCCCTGTTGCCTTGGTCTTTATCGAAGACGATATTGAAATCGCCACCACCCTGCGTCACCACCTGCAATGCGGTTTCAAAACCGTTCTTGCATTGATGCCGGATGCTTTTGACCTACCCAAAGACGTCGACGCCAGAGTTCATCGAATCCCATTGGATTGCGCCCAACCTCATGCTGTCTTTGATGCCATCAACACGGTTATCGCCGCCGCCGATCCGGGGTGCTGGCTATACTACTGCTACAACACCGAGTACTTGTTTTTCCCATTTTGCGAGACACGCAGCGTAGCCGAAATGCTCAGCTTCCACACCGAGGAACGTCGAGACGCAATGTTGACCTATGTTATCGATCTATACGCAGGCGACTTGCAAACGACACCTACGGCGGTCTCGCTTGAACATGCCCACATGGACAAGTCCGGCTACTATGCACAGGCACGGCCTGACCCCACTACTGGCCACCCCCGCGAACGCCAGCTCGATTTCTTTGGCGGTGTGCGCTGGCGCTACGAGGAGCACATCCCCGTCAGCAGTCGCAAAATTGATCGCATTTCACTGTTTCGCGCCAAACCAGACCTAAAGCTGCTGAGCGATCACACATTTAACGATCAGGAATACAACACCTACGCCTGTAAATGGCATCACAACCTGACCGCAGCGGTCTGCTCCTTCCGCACCGCCAAGGCTCTTAAGCGCAATCCCGGATCGAGCTTCGACATCGATACCTTCCGCTGGCACAACTCAACCCCGTTTGAATGGCACTCGCGCCAGCTGCTTGATCTGGGCCTGATGGAACCGGGCCAGTGGTTTTGAAATTTACATGAAGGTACTGATGCCCCCTCATTATTATCCATTGGCAATGTTTGGCGCTGTTGCGTTGTGGTGGGTTTGGCCTGTCATTGTTTTGATGCGGAAACACAAAAGCGACCACAAACTGCATTGGACCGCTTCGGTGATGCTTCAACTAACTGGGCTTGTCATTCTTTTTGGCGGGTTTCTATTTGGGTTCCAAGGCATCATCGCTGGTACACTTTTCCCTCCATCGCTGCCGATTGTAGTTTACTCACTTTGGCTAGAAGCAAACGCGCTAGCTATGCCAGTAACCCAGGTTTTCGTCGTATCGATATTTACTGTAACGCTGGGTTTAGTTTTGATCATCGCTATTGCGCGGGCAAGGAAACGCTCTGCTTTCCATTATTCAGTTTTCATTGCAGGTGGGATAGCGATTGTAGCTGGCATTTGGACAACTGATGTCATTGCCCAGAAACAAATTTCCGCCCGTCACGCTGAAATTGGTGCAACCTGCCTCACCAGCAAGCCCATTTGGCAATCCATCCGTGATGAGCACAAATGGCACAAGATGCCTCATGCGCAGGCCAGGCTGAATGACGAGATATTGTATTGGAGCTACCGGCAGCGCGACTTTGTTCATGCCTTCAAGCTACACAACCCAAAGCCCACCGACTGGTGCCCTGACCACTAAACCTTCACCTGATCATAGATGTGTTAGGGGAGCCGCCAATGACACAGCCCCCCAAAAAAACTAACGCTGCAACAACATCGGAAACCAATCCTCGCGTAACCGCTGCCCCGGCTGCATTTCGTGGCCGGGATACGGCGGTGATGTAGGACCCGGCCGTTCGACATACCGCGCGTCATCCCCCACTAGACGCAGCGAAAACGCCCGACGACGGCTGCCCGAAGTATTGCCACGCGCGCCATGCAGTGTCTTGTAGTTAAAGGCCACCGCGTCACCGGGCTCCATCTCCCACTCTAGGATCTTCATCCCTTCGGCCTCGGGGTCTGGCACTGGCATATATTGCCCCTCGTCCGGGAAGAAATCAGTCTCAGACACCCAGCGCGTTGGCAGCACCTCTTTCTCCCACAGATGCGACCCGGCCACACAGCGCAACGAGGCCTCGCGCACCGGGTCCAGCGGCGACCAGAAACTGATGTTTTGCTGCCCCTCGACAAAATAATACGGCCCATCCTGATGCCAGGGCGTCGCCATGGATGTGCCCGGCTCTTTGACCAAAACGTGATCATGGAACATCTGAACCGTGCTTGACCGCATCAAATCCCCGGCGACCTCGGCCACTGGCGAGTGTTTGATCGCCGTCTCAAATTGGGAGATCCGGTTCCAGTTACAATAGTCATCAAAGAACCGCCCTGATTGCCCGGCTTTTTCGTTGTTCGACGCATAGGGCCCCGGCGCGTCCATATTGGCCGCCACCCCTTCACGCAGCAGGTCGACCTGGTCGGCAAACAATCGCTTGATCAACACAACCCCGTCGCGCTGATACTGTTCGATATGGTCCTGAGAGATAAGCGGATGAACCATGATGGGCTCCTGTGACTAAAGATGTATTTTTGCTGTCGCCACACTGCCCTGCGATATGTCAGCTTTCAAATAATATGTTTTAAGCATAGGTTTAGCTTCATGTTATACCTTACCCTGCGCCACTACGAATATATCGCTGCGGTTGCCCAGCACGGCAGCTTGTCCGCTGCGGCCGACATCCTGCATGTCAGCCAGCCTGCTCTCTCCACCGCACTCAGCCGGATTGAACAGCATCTGGGCCAAGCCCTGTTCCTACGCCGCCGGGGCGCGCCGCTGGTGCTGACACCACAGGGGCGCGACTTTGCCGCCCGTGCGCAAACTCTGCTGGACCAAGCCACCAGCCTAGAGAACCCCAAATCCGCCCTGCCCAGCGCACAAAGGATCTCGCTTGGGTGCTTTACCGACCTTGCGCCGTTTTTGCTGGCCCCTGCCCTAGAGGCCCTGCGCACTGCCTTGCCCGAGGTACAGATCGACTACACCGCCAACCCGTTTGATCCCCTTATTACCGCGCTGTCCAAAAGTGAGATCGATCTGGCAATCAGCTATGACCTCGGTCTTGACGCCAGCTATACCCGGTATGAGCTGGGCCACATCACGCCCCATGCACTTGTTTCCCCAGACCACCCGATCGCTACGCAACCCTCTGTCACCCTGGCCGAGCTTGCCAGCGTTCCACTGGTAGTGTCCCAAGAGGGCCTGTCAGTTCAGCACATGTTGTCATTGTTCAAATCGCGCGACCTAGCCCCAACCATCGCCCACCGCGCGGCCTCGCTTGAATTGCTCAGGAGCCTTGCCGCCAATGGCCATGGTGTGGGCATCAGCTACAGCCTCCCGCCGGGAAACCTCAGCTATGACGGCAAACAAATCTGCGCAGTTCCCATCGCAGATACGGGCATTGCCGAACCCATCGTGTTGATCAGCCATGCCCAGCCGCCCAACGGCAGCACTTTGGCAAACGCCCTAACTGCGCTCACCCAAAACCTACCCAATCATTTGTAAATGCGCCGAATCAAACCTTGCGCAGGCGGATCACCACATCAACCGAGGCAATTTCGACCCCTTCGGGTGCATCCGGCAATTGCTTGATCACCAGTTGATCCGCTGGCGCATCAGACAACCGCCCCTCATCTTCCCAAAAGAAATGCGGGTGATCATGGGTGTTGGTGTCAAAATAGCTCTTGGAACCATCCACAGTGATTTCCTGCAACACCCCTGCTTCGCAGAACGCACGCAGTGTATTGTAGACAGTTGCCAGTGACACCACAGCACCTTCGGTCTTGGCGGAGTCAAACAGGCTTTCAGCTGTTACGTGGCGATGATTGCCATCTCCGACCAGCAGTTCAGCCAGCGCAACCCTCTGTCGGGTTGGCCGCAAATTGGCACTCTCTAGCCAATTGGTTGCGATTTTCACGCTGTCTGGCGTCATCAGCAGATCCTGCTTGGTGTAGCTGCAAGCATATATAGAGGATTCTTGCGCGGAAATTCAAATGAAATTCATTCGCAACTACGCCGGACCACCCGCCCCGCCCACTCGACCTGCCCTTGCAGGACCCTTTGGCAGGGTGCTACATGGGGCCAGACACCATTTGATACTTCAGGCAGGAGATGCGCCAGTATGGCCGATTACCCCAGCAGCTTTGACAAAGACGACTTGCTGAAATGCGCCCGCGGCGAGCTTTTCGGCCCCGGCAACGCCCAGCTTCCTGCGCCACCGATGCTGATGATGGACCGCATCACCGAGGTCAGTGCCGGCGGCGGAGCCCACGGCAAAGGCCACATCGTCGCCGAGTTCGACATCAACCCCGAGCTGTGGTTCTTTGAATGCCACTTCCCCGGCAACCCAATCATGCCCGGCTGTCTGGGTTTGGACGGCTTGTGGCAGCTGACCGGCTTCAACCTCGGCTGGCGCGGCTGGCAGGGTCGTGGCTATGCGCTGGGTGTAGGCGAAGTCAAACTGACCGGCATGGTCCGTCCCGAGCGCAAAATGCTGACCTACAAAATCGACTTCACCAAAGCGATCCAAACCCGCCGCCTGACCATGGGCGTAGCCGACGGCATCGTCGAGGCTGATGGCGAAGTGATCTACGAAGTCAAAGGCATGAAAGTCGCACTCAGCGAGAGCTGAACACTCTCACTTTGGAAAATAAGAAAGAGGCCTACGGGCCTCTTTTGTTTTAACTGAATTCACTAATTCGAATTTTCGCTTTGAGAGCCCGAATACAGACTTAGTGGCGTTAAAACGTCGCTGGATTTTTAGGACTGGTGAATGACAAATTTGACCATCACAACGTTCCGACACCCTACACTGGAAGATATTCTTGCCCCGGGAGAACGGGTCCTCTGGTCTGGGCAGCCATCTTATGGACGGCGTTTCTTTCAGGCCGTCGGCGCTGAACGAGCACTCCATATCGGCCTCTTTATCGGGGCCGTTATCATGTGGAGCACATTGCCTTTTATAGAACCTGCACCGAGTTTTTGGAGCACCTTTCCGTATAAAAAAACAAGTTCGAATATGGTCCTAAGCGACGCCATCTGGATTTATTCTGCTGTCTCTTTAAGCTTCTTCTTAGTATCCTATGGGGTAGCTAGCCAACGCCACTATGTGCTGTACAATCTCGCCTACTATGTCTCTGATAGACGGTCGATTATTTGTCGCCGCGGAAGAAACTGGCGACTTAGCACCCAACTCTACGTCATTTCCTGCCCTCACACTGAAACTTATCCCTATTCGATAATTCCAAGTCGCCCTTATCCATCGCTTCAGGTGGGGACTTTGCTTTCCGAAGACCAACTGCAACCCTTCGGACTTGGACTGTCACATCCCGGCCAACCAGTCTTGTGGGGGCGCATTAACGCTCCTGTTGTCTTAGAGTACGTACCCAATGCAGAAGAGCTCTTAGAGCTGATAAGATCCTCTACAGAAAATGGTTCAACGGAAATGCCGCCTAAGCCCGTAAGCTAGTGGAAGCAAGGCCCAAGCAAACAAGGGAGTGCACGTCTTTATCGCGCCATCGTTACCGGTCTGGAAATTATCTCCTCTATCGGAACTACGATACTGGGGTTGTTGCCTTGTTCAAGCGATCCAAGCCCACCGCCTGACCATGGGCGTGGCAAACGGCATCGTAGAGGCCGATAGCGAGCTGATCTACGACATCAAAGGCATGAAAGTCGCACTCAGCGCGAGCTGATAGGCGCTTACATTTTTCAACGTTGCGGCTTGTATCCGGCCACACTGGTGGCGCATCCAAAAAAGTGCTTTTTCAATTCCACGGCCAGACCAGCGTTACGCAGCGCTTCAGCCATATGCGCGCTGCTGCCAAAATTGCGGGTGTAGGTGCCGATCATGCTGAAATCGTTTGCACCGTTCAGAAAGTAACGCTCAACTTTCGGCAACATGCGATCAAGATAGAACCGATAAAGCGGGCGTAGAACCCAGCCTTTAGGATCAGATGCTTCAATCAATGAAAATCTGCCGCCGGGCTTCAGCATACGCGAAATTTGCTTGGCCAGGATAGTTTGCTGATCTTCGTTGAAAGTCTTGAGACCAAAAGTAGAGACCACAAGATCCGCGTGATTCTCCGGCAGATCCGTTTGCAGCGCATCCGCTTCTATGTGGGTGATCCGATTGGCGTATTTACCGTGCAGGCTTTCCACCGCCTCTAGGTGCATGCGGTGCGAAATATCAATTGCTGTAATTGTCCCCAAATCAGGGAAACGGCGCAAAAGGTGTGGCCAAACTTCACCCGTCCCAGCCATCAAATCTACAGCGACTAAATCACGTTGCACAGGTGTATCTAGTCGGCTCACACATTGGCGACGCCAAATATAAGTAAAGCCGAAAGAACTGACAGCACTCCACCTCCGGTAATTTGATGAGCAACGGTCAAACAGGTTCGCAACAAATTCTGGATCATAAATGCCGTTATCTAAATCGGTATTCTTTTTCACGAGTGTCACACCAAACTGCAATTCAACGAAACCTACGGTAATGAATAGGTTTCTCCAACAGTTAGATAAAGGGGCTGCTGGGTTTCTCTTTTGTAATTCCACTGTTTTCTAAACTGCACACAGATGCAAGACGGTTCCGCCCATCCATTTACAAGCATGAACAGCAAAGGTAACTCTGGCGCATATTCATTGTTTACAGGCATATTTATGAAGTTATTTTCAAAGTTGATCGCCGGGGTTGCATTCCTTGCCCTAGCCTCTTGCGAGACATCTCCGGAGGCAATCAAAGCGACATCATTCACGCTTGAACAAACTGACACCGCAGTAAAAGTGTTCTCAGATTTTTGCCTCAGCACACTTCCCAATTTTTCGGGAGCCAAAAATCAAGCTGAAAAACTTGGCCTGACGCCAATGAAATCGGCAGAGGGAACACAGTATAGTATGCCAGGCGACACGCCATTATTTGCAGTGGTTATGGAAGCAGGCGGCCATAAAGCTTGCGGTATAGGCTTCGCAGGTTCGCCCGATGCTGGTTCTGTCTCCCAAATGTTTTTCCAGCATGCCCAGGCTAAGACTGGCGGCAAACCCAAAGAAACATTTCCAACGTCCTATTTCGAGTTTGCACACCACTTGAAAAATGGGAGCGTCTTTACGCACGAGGTTAAGCGCAAAAGAGGCCAAACGCGGCATATTTTCCTTATCTCTCCACCAGTACCCAAGAGCGACGTTGCAGCGCTGATTTACAACTAATCGAGCGGAACCATCCAAACCCCAACCCACCTTGCACCTCACCAATGCAATGGCCTAATAAGACATAAGCAAACAAGGGAGTGCACGTATGCGTCGTGTCGTCGTCACCGGACTGGGAATTGTCTCCTCTATCGGGAATAATGCCGAAGAGGTCATTGCCTCGCTCAAAGCAGGTAAATCTGGCATCGAGGCCAGCCCCTCAATGACCGAGCACGGCTTTCGCAGCCAAGTGGCCGGTACCCTGAAGATCGACACCAAGGAACACGTGGACAAACGCACCCTGCGGTTCATGGGCGATGGCGCGGCTTATGCCCATATCGCCATGAGCCAGGCAATTGCCGACGCCGGTCTGAGCGAAGATCAAGTGGTCAACACCCGCACCGGTCTGGTGGCGGGTTCCGGTGGCCCATCAACCAGCGCCATGCTGGCCGCGCATCAGGTTGTTGCCAAAACCGGCGCCACCAAGCGCATCGGCCCCTTTGCGGTGCCAAAATGCATGAGCTCGACCATCTCGGCCAACCTGGCCACTGCGTTCAAGATCAAGGGTATCAACTACTCGATCACTTCGGCCTGTTCGACCTCCTTGCATTGTATCGGCAACGCGGCCGAACAGATCATGATGGGCAAGCAAGACGTGATGTTTGCCGGCGGCGGCGAAGAGCTGGATTGGACCCTGTCCTGCCTGTTCGACGCCATGGGCGCGATGTCCTCCAAGAAAAACGATGACCCATCAGCGGCTAGCCGCGCCTTTGACGCCAACCGAGATGGTTTTGTCATCTCGGGCGGTGGCGGCATCGTAGTACTGGAAGATCTGGAACATGCGGTTGCGCGCGGTGCTAAAATCTATGCCGAAGTCACCGGCTTTGCCGCAACATCCGACGGCCACGACATGGTTGCCCCATCCGGCGAAGGCGGCGAACGCGCCATGCGTCTGGCGCTGGAGAGTCTGCCAGAAGACCGCAAAGTTTCCTACATCAACGCCCACGGCACCTCGACCCCGGTTGGCGATGTTGGCGAAGTCGAAGCGGTGCGTCGCGTCTTTGGCACCGGCACTACACCGCCGATCTCATCGACCAAGTCGATGACCGGCCACGCCCAAGGCGCTGCTGGCGCATTGGAGGCTATCTTCTGCCTGCTGATGCTGGACAATGACTTCATCACACCGTCGATCAACGTCGACGAGCTGGACCCGGCAATCAACGAAGGCGAGATTGCAACCGCCTATGTTGAAAACGCGGGCCTCGACAGCGTCATGACCAACAGCTTTGGCTTTGGCGGCACCAACGGATCGATGATCCTGAGCAAGTACAAGGGATAATCGACTATGTCTGGACCACTACAGGGCAAGCGCGGCCTGATCATGGGCGTTGCCAACGAACGTTCCATCGCCTGGGGCATTGCCAAGGCCATGGCCGAAGCGGGTGCCGAACTGGCCTTTACCTACCAAGGTGAGGCCTTTGGCAAACGGCTGGCTCCACTGGCTGAGAGCGTCGGTAGCGACTTTATGGTCGATGTTGATGTCACCGATGATGCCTCGCTGGACACTGCATTCGAACAGTTGAACGCGCGTTGGGAGACGATTGATTTTGTCGTCCACGCCATCGCCTATTCTGACAAGAACGAGCTGACCGGCCGGTTCCTCAACACCAGCCGCGCCAACTTCAAGAACTCGCTGGATATCTCGGCTTATTCCTTTGTCGAGATTGCCCGCCGGGCACATCCAATGATGGTTGAAAACGGCGGCACCCTACTGACCCTAACCTATCAGGGCTCCAACCGCGTCTGCCCCAGCTACAACGTCATGGGTGTGGCCAAGGCAGCGCTGGAATCGGCAACCCGCTATCTGGCCAACGATCTCGGCCCCGAGGGCATCCGCGTCAACGCAATCTCGCCCGGTCCGATGAAAACCCTAGCCGGTGCGGCCATTGGCGGCGCACGCAAGACCTACAAACACACCGACCAAAACTCGCCGCTGCGTTCAAACGCAACGCTTGAAGCGGTGGGTGGCACCGCTGTTTATCTGGCGTCTGACGCCGGCGCCTGCACCACCGGCGAAGTGATCCGCGTTGATGGTGGTTTCCACGTGCTGGGCATGCCGCAGCCAGATCACCTGTAAAACAGGGCACATTTGAATAGACAAAGGGCGCCACTTCGGCGCCCTTTGCGTTTTGCCCTAGGTGTGTCGCGCTAAGGTCGCGACCGGCTCGAGGGTGGGTGTAATCGCGCGCGCCCTGGGGGCGGGTCGGTCGCGATCCGGGGCGTTGTCCTGGAGGAAGTACCAGCCAATAACAAGCCTTCAATCTAATCAAGCGATCGAGACAAGCTCCAGCTCAAATGTCAGATCCTTACCCGCCAGCGGGTGGTTGGCATCGAGCGTCACGGTGGCCTCGTCCACCTCAACAACAGTCACTGGCAGCGCCTGTCCGTCGGGTGACTGCATCTGCAACTGGGTACCAAGTTCCAGCGGGATATCGTCTGGGATGCCTTCGCGCGGGATGGCCTGACGCGCGGCGGGATTGATCGGACCATAGGCTTTGTCACATGGGATCTGGATCGTCTTCTTTTCACCCACAGTCATGCCGGGCATTTCCACATCCATGCCTTCGATCACCTGACCTGCACCCACAGTAAACTCCAGCGGATCACGCCCTTCGGAACTGTCGAACACGCTGCCATCCATCAAGGTGCCGGTGTAGTGGATGCGCACGGTGTCGCCGTTTTTGACCTCAGCCATAGGGGGTCCAATCTTTCAAGAGTTTCAAACCGCGACAGACTAGGCATTGCCCCCGCAAAGGTAAAGCCGCGCCAGATGTTCAGGCTATTGTGTGCGTACAATATCGCGCTTTCGCCCTGCACGGGCCTGTGCCACAGTTTGCCCAAGGGAGACCCTCATGCCGATCACAACCTGCATATTTGATGCCTATGGCACCCTGTTCGACGTGGCCGCCGCTGCCCGTCAAGCCGCTGCCGAACCCGAGTTCCCGCAACTGCGCGACAGCTGGATGGAACTCGCCAACCATTGGCGGTTGAAGCAGTTGCAATACACCTGGCTGCGCGCCATCACCGATGCCCACACCGATTTCTGGGAGGTCACCCAAAACGGGCTCGACTGGGCGCTTGAGGCGACCAAGCTTGACGGCGACGGCAAGCTGCGCCAACGCCTGCTGGATCTGTATTGGGAGCTACAAGCCTATCCCGAAGTCCCCGCCATGCTGAAGGCGTTGAAAGGCGCCGGGATGAACACAGCCATCCTATCCAACGGCTCGCCCGATATGCTGAACGGCGCGGTGCAATCCGCTGGGCTGGGCGAAGTGCTTGACGATGTTCTGTCAGTGGAAAGCGTCGGCATCTTCAAACCCGATGCCCGGGTCTATGATCTGGTTGGCAAGCGTTTCAACTGTGAACGAAACGAAGTGTTGTTTGTCTCCTCCAACGGCTGGGACGCCGCCGGCGCCAGTGGCTATGGCTTTGCCACCGCCTGGGTCAACCGTGCGGGTGAGCCGATGGATCGCCTGCCCTGGACACCGCAGCATGTCCTGTCTGACCTCACAACAATTCCCGATCTGGCCACCGCCACCCCCGGACCAAGAAAGACCACCACATGACATCTCTCGCCATGATCGAAGCCGCCGCCAAACGGCTCAAGGGCTACTCTCTCGTAACACCACTGCTCAGCTCTCCGTTTCTGGACGACATGGCAGGCCGTCGCATTCTGGTGAAACCCGAATGCCTGCAACACACCGGATCTTTCAAGTTTCGCGGCGGTTGGTCTGCCGTATCCGCACTGGATGACACGGCCAGGACCAAAGGCGTCATCGCCTATTCCAGCGGCAACCATGCTCAGGGCGTTGCCCTTGCCGCCAAACTGCACGGCGCACCTGCCGTCATCGTGATGCCTGCCGACGCGCCGCAACTCAAGATCGACAACACCCGCGCGCTAGGGGCCGAGGTGGTGTTGTACGATCGCGCCACCGAGGACCGCGATGCCATCGGCCAGTCCATCGCCTCCGAGCGCAGCCTGACGTTGATCAAACCCTATGACGAACCGCAGGTGATTGCCGGCCAAGGCACCACAGGTCTGGAAATCGCCAGCCAAGCAGCCGAACTTGGCGTGACCGAGGCTGAGGTTCTGGTCAACTGTGGCGGTGGCGGTCTGACCTCGGGCATTGCGCTGGCGCTTGAAGCCCACGCCCCACAGATGAAGGTTCGCCCCTGTGAGCCAAAGGGGTTTGACGATGTCACCCGTTCGCTGGCCTCGGGCCAGGTTGAGCGCAACGCGCAGACCGCCGGGTCCATCTGCGACGCCATCTTGACGCCATCGCCGGGAGACATCACTTTTCCAATTCTGAAGCGCCTTTGTGGTGCTGGCATCGTCGTGACCGAAGATGAGGCCCTGCACGCCATGGCGCTTGCCTTTCTGCGCCTCAAGGTCGTGCTGGAACCCGGCGGCGCTGTTTCACTAGCCGCTGCTCTGTTCCACGGGGACCAGCTGAACAGTGAAAACCTGATCGTGGTCGCTACCGGTGGCAATGTTGATCCTGAAATGTTTACCGAGGCTTTGAAGCGGTTTGCTAACTCCGATTAATGGGCCTCGCGTTTGGCCTTGGGGAGGTGCAAAGCACCTTCTCGCGGGGAGTGCAAACCGTCTTGGAAATAATTAGGGAGATCATTTCAGGTTTGAACAGGCGGAGCTTTTACAGGCGCTGACCGGCTTCGCCGGACTGAAGCCACCCTTTACCGCCCTCCGCCACCCCGCTACATCTGCGCCAACCAAGAACGAGGTCACTTATGCCAAACGCAGATCTGGGCGACGTCCAAATCCACTACCGGATCGACGGTGATCCTAACGGTGCACCGGTGGTCTTTGCCAACTCGCTGGGCACCGACCTGCGCCTGTGGGATCCAATCCTGCCACTGCTGCCTGCGGGCCTGAAACTGGTCCGCTATGACCTGCGCGGCCACGGACAATCCTCAGTTCCCGCCGCCCCCTATTCCATGGGCGCACTGATCCGCGATGCCGAACATCTGCTCGACCATCTCAACATCCGCGACTGCACCTTTGTTGGCCTATCCATCGGCGGCATGATCGCCCAGGGGCTGGCGGTTAAACGGCTCGACCAGATCCGCGCGCTGGTGTTGTCCAACACCGCCGCCAAGATCGGCACCCCCGACATGTGGCGGCAAAGGATCAAGGCGGTTGAGGCTGATGGCATCGAGCTCATCGCCGACGCCATCATGGAGCGCTGGTTCTCGCGCGCCTTCCGCGCCACGCCCGACTTCCCATTCTGGCGCGATATGCTGATCCAGCAACCTGCCACAGGCTACGCAGGCTGCTGCGCTGCCATTGCGGGCACCGATTTCTATTCGCCCACCAGCGGGCTACGCCTGCCAACCCTTGGCATTGCAGGCTCCGACGACGGCGCTACCCCGCCCGATCTGGTGCGCGAGACCATCGACCTCATCCCCGGCTCCACCTTCTCGCTGATCCGCAAGGCAGGCCATTTGCCCTGTGTTGAGCAGCCCCAAGAATACGCATCCCTTCTCACCCGGTTCCTGTTGGACACCGGCCACATCACAAAGGACACCTGATGGCTGCCTCGGTCTTTGAAAGCCAGCTTTATGGCGATTTGTTCCCCAGCGGCGACGCCGGTCGCCTGTTCACCGACAGCGCCGAGGTCCGCGCCATGCTGCTGGTCGAAGGATCATTGGCCAAGGTTCAGGGCGCCGCTGGAGTAATCCCGGACGAGAGCGCCACCGCCATCTCCCGTGCTGTTATGGAAGTGCAGGTCGATCCCTCTGCATTGCGCAAAGCCACCGGCCAGAATGGCGTGCCTGTCCCCGCCCTTGTCGCTGCCTTTCGCGAGGAAATGAACGCCCCCGAACATGCGCAATACGTCCACTGGGGCGCCACATCGCAAGACATCATGGACACCGCCCTGATGCTGCGCCTGCGTCAGGCCCTGATGCTGGTCGAGGCGGACCTGCAAGCGGCAGTAAAATCGCTCGCCAAATTGGCTGAGACACACGCCGAGCTGCCAATGCCCGCCCGCACCTATGGCCAGCACGCCACCCCCACCAGTTTTGGTGCTGTGGTGGCCAGTTGGGGGGAGCCGCTGCTGACGCTGCTCCAAGAGCTGCCAGAACTGCGCAAAACCTGCCTGTTGGTGTCGCTATCGGGTGCGGCTGGAACCGCTGGCGCACTTGGTGAGCAAGCGGCAAACCTGCGCGCCGAACTGGCCAAGGCCCTGTCGCTGGGCAACCCATGCCGCAGCTGGCACGTAGACCGCACTCCAATCCTGCGCATTACCGACTGGATGGTCCGGGTCAATATCGCACTGGGTAAACTGGGCGAGGACGCCATGGCGCTGGTCCAAACCGGTATTGGTGAGATCACTCTGGGCGGGGCGGGATCATCTTCAACCATGCCGCAAAAACAGAACCCGGTGGCCCCTTCGGCTCTGGTTGCCCTGGCGCAACAGGCTTCGGCCCTGAAATCGGTTCTGAACAACGCGGCCATGCACCAGCACCAACGAGACGGTGCAGCCTGGTTCAGCGAATGGCTCTGCCTGCCGCAGATCGTGCTGGGAACCGCCAGCGCAGCACGGATCGCAAAACAGCTCAGCGCAACCCTCGCGCCGAACACCGATACCATGCGGGCTGCGCTCAACAGTGGACTGGACCTGATCCACGCCGAGGCGCTCAGCTTTGCCCTGACCACAAAACTGCCCCGCCCCGAGGCACAGGCAACGGTCAAATCGCTTTGCGCAGAGGCCACTGCCTCGAATACACCATTGAGGGAACTGGTGGCCCGGGATCATCCTGACCTCGACGCCGCGTCGCTGTTCGACGCCAGTCAGCAATTGGGACAAGCCCCAGCCGAGGCGCAAAGCTTTGCAAGAAACGTCGCGAAATATTTCACAGCTCAGGAGGCCTGACGGCTTCCCCTCCCCCAATCAGAGCGCTAGGGTCCGCGACATTTGAACCAGAACTCAGGTCCCTATGCGTCTCCCTATCGTTTTCATTTTGATGACCGTGATGATCGACGCCATGGGTGTTGGCCTGATCATGCCAATCATGCCCGGATTGATCGTCGAGGTGCAGGGCGGCACATTGGCTGACGCGGCACTCTGGGGCGGCATTCTCGCCACCGTCTTTGCGCTGATGCAGTTCTTCTTTAGCCCGATCTTGGGCAATCTATCCGACGCCTATGGCCGCCGTCCGGTATTGCTGGTGTCGCTGTTTATCATGGCGCTGGATTATCTGGTGATGGCAGTTGCAGGCACAATCTGGCTGCTGTTTCTGGGTCGCGTTGTCGGCGGCATCACCGCCGCCACCCACTCCACCGCAGGGGCCTATATGGCCGACATTTCCAAGCCCACGGAAAAGGCCACAAACTTTGGGCTTATCGGCGCGGCTTTTGGGGTTGGCTTTGTGCTTGGCCCACTGATTGGCGGATTGCTCGGCGAGTTTGGCACCCGTGCGCCGTTCTATGCCGCCGCAATTCTGGCCGCCCTTAACTTTGTTTTGGGCTGGTTTGTGTTGACTGAAACCGTCACGGAAGAAAACCGCCGCGCCTTTGACTGGCGTCGGGCCAGCCCCATGGGATCCATCCGCGCCATGGCCCGCATTCCCGGTATCCTAAGATTGCTCTGGGTCTTTTTCCTGTATTCGGTCGCGATCTATGTCTACCCCGCCATCTGGTCCTATTTCACCGAGGAACGGTTCGACTGGTCACCCCAAATGATCGGCCTGTCATTGGGTGTATTTGGCGCCTCCATGGCCTTTGTGCAGGGCGGGCTGCTGCGACATGTCGTCCGCAAGTTTGGCGAGCGCAACACGGTGATCTACGGGCAGATCTTCGATTTTGTCGGGTTCAGTTTCCTCGCCTTTATCACCAGCGGCACCCTGGCCCTGATCCTGACCCCGGTCACCGCGATGGGCGCTGTTGTCACCCCAGCATTGCAAGCGATCATGTCCAAGTCAGTTGCCGACAACCAACAAGGCGAACTACAGGGCGTGATGACTGCGGTCCACGCACTTTCAATGATTGTCTCGCCGATGCTGATGGCCGCAGTCTTTGCCCAGTTCAGCCGCGACGGCGCGCCGGTGTACCTGCCCGGTGCCCCCTTCCTCGTTGCTTTGGTGCTTATGATACTTGGACTGATAATTTTCCTGCGCACAAAAACTCCCGTAGCGTCATAACGACCTGTTGCTGACGGTTTCCACCTTGCGGCATTGATTCCGGCGGTCCACCGTAAGACCAACAAACGGGAGAATGTCATGCAAACCATCAAGGCGGCCGTGTGCCACGAGTTTGGCGCGCCACTGGTGATCGAAGATGTGCTGCTGGCAGATCCCAAGATGGGCGAGGTCGAGGTCACGCTGGACGCGGTCGCCATCTGTCACAGTGACATCTCTTACGCCGAGGGGGCCTGGGGTGGGCATCTACCCGCCGTCTATGGCCATGAAGCCGCCGGGGTAATCACCCAGATCGGCGAGGGTGTCACAAGTTTTGCCATCGGGGACGCGGTTGTTGTCACCCTGATCCGATCCTGTGGCACCTGCCCCAGCTGCGCAGGCGGCAAGCCAACAATCTGTGAAACCCCCTACAACGGTGTCAAAGGCCCGCTACAAACCGCCGATGGCGGACCGCTGGACCAATCTATGGCCTGTGGCGCATTTGCTGAGAAAGTGGTGGTGGATCAACGCCAGATCGTCAAAATTCCTCAGAACATGAACAAAGAAGCCGCCGCTCTGGTGTCCTGCGGCGTCATCACCGGCGTTGGAGCCGTGGTCAATGCCGCCCAGCTGCGCGCAGGGCAGGACGTGGTGGTGATTGGCGCTGGTGGCGTGGGCCTTAACGCCATCCAGGGCGCGCGCATTGCCGGTGCCCGCCGTATTGTAGCGGTGGACATGAGCGAAGAGAAACTGGAGATCGCCAAAGAGTTCGGCGCCACCCACGGTGTCCTTGGCACGCTCGCGAAACCGTGGAAGGCTGCCTACAAAGCGCTCGGCGGGCGCGGGGCCGATGCCGTACTAATCACGGTTGGCGCCATCCCTGCCTATGATCAAGCCCCCCGCTATCTGGCCCGTGGTGGCAAGGCGGTGCTGATCGGCATGCCCCACTCCGGGGCCACCGCAAGCTATGAACCCGTGATGCTGGCTGCGGTTGGTCAGGGGCTGGTCGGCTCCAAAATGGGCGATGTGGTGATCCAACGCGACATACCCTGGATGATCGACCTCTATGAACAGGGTAGGCTGAAACTGGACGAGCTGATCTCGGGCCGCTGGCAGCTGGAACAGATCAACGAAGCCATCGCCGACACAAAAACCGGCAGCGCCAAACGCAATGTAATTCTGTTCGACCGTTAAGGCAGCAATCCATTCTAGGGTGTGTGCTTGCACGCACGACGCGTCACAACTGTGCGTGTAAACACGCACCCTACACAGACAAGAGACCGACCATGAAACTGCAAGATCTCGACGTGATCGTTACCGCCCCGCCAGCCCCCGGTTGGGGGGGACGCTATTGGATCCTGATTAAGCTGACCACTGACACCGGTATCATCGGCTGGGGTGAATGTTATGCCGCCTCGGTTGGCCCCGATGCCATGACCCATGTGATCCGCGATGTGTTTGAGCGCCACATGGCGGATGAAAACCCGGAGAACATCGAGCTGATGTTCCGCCGCGCCTATTCCTCGGGCTTTTCCCAACGACCGGATCTGACAGTGATGGGCGCGTTTTCCGGCCTTGAAATCGCCTGTTGGGACATCTTGGGCAAAGACCGTGACCGCCCGGTTCATGCGCTGATCGGCGGGCGGATGAATTACCGCATCCGCGCTTATACCTATCTGTACCCGCTGCCCCAGCATGACATCTCTAGCTTCTGGGCCTCGCCCAAGATGGCCGCAGAAAGCGCTGCTGAAATGGTTGTCCAAGGCTACACAGCCGTAAAGTTCGACCCAGCCGGCCCCTACACCCTGCGTGGCGGCCACATGCCGTCGATGAACGACATTTCGGCCTCGGTTGCGTTCTGCAAAACCATCCGCGCGGCCGTTGGCGACAAGGCCGACCTACTGTTTGGCACCCATGGCCAGTTCACCACCGCAGGGGCGATCCGGCTTGCGCAAGCCATCGAACCCTATGCGCCGCTGTGGTTCGAGGAACCGATCCCGCCGGACAATGTCAACGAAATGACCAAGGTCGCAAGCGCCACAAAAATCCCCGTCGCCACCGGCGAGCGACTGACCACCAAGGGTGAGTTCGCCCCTGTTCTACGCTCCGGTGCTGCCGCCATCCTGCAACCGGCCTTGGGTCGCGCGGGTGGCATTTGGGAGACCAAGAAGATCGCCACCTTGGCCGAGGTCTATAACGCCCAAATCGCCCCGCATCTCTATGCAGGCCCCATCGAGTGGGCTGCCAATATCCAGCTGGCCGCCTCGATCCCAAACATCCTGATGGCCGAATGCATCGAGACCCCGTTTCACGACGCCCTGATCAAAGGCAGCATTCGTGTTGAGAACGGTTTTGTTACTCCACCGGATGCGCCCGGTTTGGGCATAGACGTAGACGAAGATCTCGCCCGCGCGCATCCCTTCACTGGCAACGACCTGCATCTCAACATGCAAGAAGCCCCCTGTGATTATGCAAATCCCAACAGCTTTGCGGGCGGCGCCCCACCGCTGGACAGCGATCCCTAAGGTACGGGGGGTGACTTCTGCGTTCAAAGTAAGGCATTGTACAAACCACACGCAGATCAGGACCAATACGACGTGACGATCCAGCCCCCAAGCCAAATGTCCTCGGAGCCCACTGATGATATGGCCTCGCGTGCAGCTGACGCGGCTGCCTTCCTAAAGACAATGGCGCATGAAGGGCGGCTGATGATCCTGTGTCATCTGGGGGAAGGCGAAAAATCGGTGGGCGAACTGGAGGCCCTGCTGGAAATGCGCCAGGCTGCCGTCAGCCAGATGCTGGCCCGGCTACGTGAGGACGGCCATGTCGCCACCCGCCGGGAAGGCAAGACCATCTATTACTCGCTGGAAAACGATAACACCAAGCAAGTGATCACGTTGCTGTACAGTCTGTTTTGCGCGCCGGATTGATTGCGGGACGTCGTGAACCAGTGTCTTAGCATATAAAACTTCTGTGTCTGACCAGCGATCCGCATCATGCATCTCTGCACCAGACCGAACGTCGAAGACTTTGTCGCCAATCTACACAGAACCGATAGTGTGAACTTGCGATGCATTAGTGCCAAGATCTGCATCGAGAGGAACGAATGCAGCGGTCAATATACGACGGTGTCTATGTGGTTCACATTTACTCCGTTGATTTTTAACTGCTCAATTACCCCCGAACTATCGTCTTGCGCAATCGTGCCGAAAATCGACAGAGTGTGTAGGTTCTGAATTTTCAACAAGGCGGACAGGTCGTCTGGCAATCCTGAATGAATGTAGAGGTTTCTCAAACTTGGATGCCCTGCAAGTGGACCTAAATCTGAAACCCGGCTTCCAAGCAAAGACATCGACTGCAATTCACGCAGGCTGCGAACAAATGAGACATCGCCATCCTCTGCTAAATTGATAGCGATATCTTTCAAGTCAGGCATTTTTAACAATGTGGGTCTGACGTCTTCGGCCAGTCCTGATTGAATGTGCAATACAGATAAATTTTCAAAGTCTGCGAATGCGGACACATCTCGAATTTTTGTTGCCGTGATCCGCAACTCTTCCAGCTGCTGCATCGCGATAATGTCCTGTAAGCTATCAAATGTGTTATAGTTCAGCTCAAGCGCTCTTACGTGTGTCAGTTCATTTAGCACCCTATAATCTACGAGCGAGGCAAAATTCAGCTGTAATTCCGAACATCTAACTTTTCGACATTCAGATACCTTTTCAGCACCTTTCTCCAGCTTACTTTGTCGCCTTTGCTCTAAATCAGACTCCGGGTTTTCTAAGGTACATCCACTGATCAAAATTGCTACAATGGCAAAGAGAGTTGGGCAGAGAGCAAGTGACGTCACGGGCAAAGGCCTAAGTAGTGAACAATAGTATTAGACATTGGCCGTTTTACAGTAAAACTGCAACTTTGGGCTCTTACCGGTCATTAGCCGCGCATTGTGCCAAGGCCTGTCTTCCGAGTTGGATCAAAATACGGCGCGTAAGTCAAAGCCATCTAACCTTCTACACCGATCAGTTCGACACATAGCCCGCCACAACCTGCAACAATTTAAACGCCGTTGCGGCATCGTGCTCAACGACTGCAAGAAACTCTTCTTCGCCAATCCGCAGGCAGGTCAGTTCGTCCTTGGCAACCATGCTCAGTGATCGGGGTTCCTGGCGGATCAGTCCCAATTCACCCACCAGTCGACCGGGGCCAACCGTGGCAATCAGGCGGTCCTCTTGGCCGTCAATCGGCAGATACAGCCCGGCCTCCCCTTCTAGGATCATATAGGCACCATCGCTGGCCTCGTCGTCCTTCAGGAACACCACCTCATCTGGCTTGGCGTGATACCAGCGCGCCCCAAAGGCCAGCAAGCGCAGCTGCTTGCGGTTCAGACCAGAAAACAGCTCGGTCTGTTCCAGCGCCCGCAGCTTGCGGGCCAGATCGGCACTGGCAGCGCTGTCTTCCACCGCTTCCTCCTGTGTCTCGTCACTGACAAGACGCCCCTGACGCAGTTCATAGTATACATCAAAAACCTCGGGGCTTTGAAAACTATCGCCTAGATAAATCAGCGTCGTGTCGGGCAGCAGATCACGCAGGTTTTTGTGGACCGAGATCCGTGTCTCCAGATCATAGCTCGCCATCGCAGAGTCCATGATCAGAATGTCCGGGCGTTTGATCGTGGCGCGCGAGAACGCCAAAGGTTCGGCAAAGCTGGCCGCTAGCCCCTGCCCGCCCAGCGAAATCGGCAGATCAAAGATCAGCTCAACCACCAGATCGCGCACACCATTTTCAACCAGCAGTTCCGCCACCAGCTTGCGCAGCTCGTCGCCCTTGGCCCCGGCCAGGTCCGAGATCTTACCAAACAGAGCGTTCTCCAACACCGTAAACCCAGGTGCAAATTGGGTGATGTCCAGCGGCACATACAGATCGCCCAAAGTCTCCATCAAGCGCGAGGAATGGCTTTTGCGGAACGCCAGAATACGCTCTTGCATCTCTTCGCTGAACGCTGGGCCAATCTGTTCGGCCGAAATCCGGAACGGCACCATCAGCAACTGCGCCAGCTCGGTCTGCTCCAGCGCCTCGGCCCCATTGGCGCGTGTCTTTTCAACCAGCGACAGCGCCGCCTCATAGGCCGAAGGCTCCAGCCCCAGTTTGCGGAACAGCGGGTGATCGGTGCCGTCCAGACCAAAGATCTGCCGCAGCATGTCCACAACATCCTGGGTCAGCGCCACCAGATCTTTGTCCAGCTTGAGCTCTGTGATCAGGTCCAGGAAATCCGTCTGCTGGGTCAACACGGCTTCGGTAATGGGTGCGTGCGGCGTGGCATACAGCAGGTTTTCCGCCACTGGCAGCGCCGGGTTGTATTCATCCGGTTTCAGGAAAAACGCGTGTTGGCGCAGCCCCGCATCACGCACGGCTTGCTGAACCGTCTCTCTCAATTGCACCAACTGGGCGCTCAGCGCAGCATGATATTCTTGGTTGAATTTCTGCTCCAACCCGCGTCGGAACAATGCGGTATCTGACCCAATCCCCTCGACCAGTTTTAACCACCATTCGCGCAGATCATCTTCATTGGAGAAACCGGCCAATGACGGGTCCAGCCAGGGCGCGTCATGCGGATCCGCGCTATTGCCCGCCTTCAGAGCATTCTTTAGCTGGTCAGCGTCGCGGGCTTCGCCATTGGGGCGCGGCCGCATGGGCATCATGACATTTTCGCCAAACGACCCTTGAAACAACACCGGCCGCGAGGTGGCATGTCCAACCCGCGCCGCCACAACTGCCTGATGGAGACCTGTCAAATCATGTCCCGAAACCGTTATTTTGCCAGCCGAGGGAAGCAACTCGCGCGTCAAAAGCCCGGCCATAGCCCGCCGGTCTTCCTCGGACGGGGCGGCAAGTCCAATGACTTTGCCAGCAGGGAAACATGTGCTCAGATCCTCTAGTACCAGATTGCCGTCGGCATCGCGCACATTAACGCCGTCCAGCACCACATCGCCTTTCAGGTGCACGATCTCTTCAGGCTCGCCCTCCATCAGCTTTTCATCCACCATGCCCGATGGGGCAAAGCGTTCCAGGATCACGTCCCAGCGCAGGCTCATGTCCTGGGTCTGGTTGTAATAGGCCAGCAACTCTTTCCATGGCGAAGCCAGGTCCTTGTAGGCTGCCAAAGCCGCCACAAGAGCGCCCAGCGAGACCTTGCCCTGCAGCACCAAGAAGCCGCCGATGGCATAAAACAGAAACGGTGTCAGCTGGGTGATGAAGTTATTGAGAAACTTCATAAAGAACTTTTTCTGGTAGATCTCAAAGCGGATGTCATACAGCCAACCCAAACGCGCCGTGATCATCGCCATGCGATAGCGCCAGCCACCGTTGATCCGCAGGGTTGAGGCCCCGGCCGCACTCTCACCAATTTCCGAAGCCAAAGCACGCACCTGTTTGATGCGCTTCTTGTTCAACAGGTTGATCCGCCGTTGCAGCATCGGGATCAGCCAGCCCTGCAACGGGATCAAGGCGACTGCTGCCAGACCAAACCAGACGTTTTGCAAAAACAGGAACGACAGGATGGTGATCATCTGCCCGGCCTGTAGCACCGGTTGGCTGATGGCATCGCCCATCAACCCGCCCATCGGCTCACTTTCAGCCGTGACCATGGACACCAGCTCGCCTTGGCTGACCCGCTCAAAATAGGGCTGCGGAAAGCGCAATATCCGGGCAATCAACTGATAGCGAAACCGGCGCAACATACGTTCAGCCAGGACACCCTTCATGGTGTTGATGCGCATTTTCATCAGGCCATGGGCTGTCACCGACAGCAAAAAGCCGCCGCACAGCAGCCACAGGAATGTCAGCTGATCCACCTGGTAGCCAAAGACATCAATGATCGAGGTCTGCGAACCAATAGCGTCATTGATGATCCGCTTGGGCAGCTCAAGCGTCAGGTACAACAGCGGAAACAGGGTTGTGGTGACCAGCAGCAAAATAAGCTGATCACGCTTGGAGTATTTCCAGATGAAGCGGAATAATGAGCGCTCGATGGGAGATCTCCGTCTTGGCTGACAAAAAGCGTCCCTAATGCCTAGCGCGATTTCACTGGGACAGGCAATGGCTTTACAATTTTGCTTTGCGTAGTCCCGTTGCGACACTTTACCCACTGACCCTTTGCCATCGCTGGAAAAATCCGTAAGCTTCTACCGCTGGTGTCTTTCCAAGGGAGCTTACACGTGCCGGACTATGTCGGATCTATCCTGCTGCTGCTCTGTCTTTTGCAGATCAAGCACATGTTTGCCGACTTTTATCTGCAAACACCCAAGATGCTATCGGGGCGCGGGCAGTACTGGCACATGGGCCGGGCCCAACATGCCGGGGTGCATGTGGTGGGGTCACTATTGGTGTTTCTGGCCTATCAGGCCCCGCTCCTGTTCATCGTGATTGTCCTGGCGCTGGAATGGATCATTCATTTCAACATCGATTACTGCAAGGCCTGCTATTCCGAAACCAAACAGCTTTTGCCAAACATGCCCAGCTTCTGGCGCGCCATGGGCACAGATCAGGCCATGCACCACCTGACATATGTTGCGATGGTCTGGGCCTGGGTGGAATTCGTCGCTACCTAAACCAAGGCTTGAGACCCGTCCTTAGAACGATGATTGCAAAGAATGACGGATGGTTGAAATACGCGAAGAATACCAAACTCCATCTGGCCGACTTGTTTTGTTCGCCTATGATCAAACGTCCAAGGACGGCCCGGTAAAACCTCAGGAAAACATTCAGATGTTGAGACCAGACGGCTCTCGAATCTGGAAAATAAATGGCATCGAGCGAAGCCGCTACGGATCGTTTCACGACACATTTGTAGAACTCTATCTTCGTGACAAAAAGTTCTACGCAAACACGTTCATGGGCCACATATTCGAAATCAATGTATCAACCGGGGAAGCTACATATCATGGCTTCGGAAAATGAAACCATCCCTAGGGTGAGTTGCATGAGCACGGATACCAAGTCCTGCTCCTAGGTCAGGGCAAAACCGGCTTGTTGTGCTTGATCGTTCGCAAAACCAGATTGGTCTGCGCACTCGCCACCGCAGGCAAACGGAACAGAAAGTCTTCGAGGAAGTTATTATAGGCCTCAAGATCCGGTGCCAGCACCCGTAGGTGATAATCTGACTGCCCGGTGGTGGCGTAACATTCCTGCACCAAGGGGCTGGTTTCGATGGCACGGATAAACTCACCTAGCTTGTCCTGATCGTGGCGTGTCAGATGCACATGTACAATCGCCTGAAACCCCAAACCCATCGCTGATGGATTCACAATCGCTCCGTAGCGTTCAATCACACCCGCGGCCTCAAGCGCGCGCACCCGTCGCCATAGGGCCGAGGGCGACATGCCAACAGCCTCGGCCAGATCTGCGTTAGACATGCGTGCATCCTGTTGCAGCAGCGTCAGAATCTTTCGATCGCGTTCATCCATTGTCATATTGTGAATTTTCACTCCGGCATCGACCTGTTTATCGGTCAATTTATTCTACATTACTCAACAACAGAGATAATCTGGCAAATAAATCCACGCAACACGGTTTATTCTTTCGGCAACTAACCAACGCGCGCAAGAGATGTCCATATGACCCAGCAAAGCCACGAATTCCGCAGCTACCAACTTGATGACCGATATAAATTGGATAAAGGCCGGGTGTTCCTGACCGGTACTCAGGCGCTGGCCCGCGTCATGCTGGATCAGGCCCGCCGTGATCGCGATGCAGGGTTGAATACGGCTGGCTTTGTCTCGGGCTATCGCGGATCGCCATTGGGCGGCGTTGATCTGGAGTTCTGGCGCTCCAAAGTTCGGATGAAAGACAACAACATCACCTTCATGCCTGCCGTGAACGAGGATTTGGGCGCGACTGCGGTACTGGGTGCACAGCAGGCCATTCTGGACCCGCATTGCGAGGTCGAGGGCGTGTTCTCCATGTGGTACGGCAAGGGCCCGGGCGTTGACCGATCCGGCGATGCGCTGAAACACGGCAATGCCTACGGCTCATCGGCCAAGGGTGGCGTTCTGGTGGTAGCAGGCGATGACCACGGTTGCGTCAGCTCGTCGATGCCGCACCAATCCGATGTGGCCTTCATGTCCTGGTTCATGCCGGTGCTGAACCCGGCCACCGTGGATGAGTTCCTGACCTATGGCGAATACGGCTTTGCCCTGTCGCGCTACTCGGGCACCTGGGTTGGCTTCAAGGCGGTGTCGGAAACCGTGGAAAGTGCGCGCTCGGTTGAACTGCAACCTGACCGCCAGTTCAACCTGCCCGACCTGCCTGACTACCCCGGTGGCCTACACGTGCGCCGCGCCGACCTGCCCAGCCCCGAGATCGAGGTCCGTATTCAGGCCAAGCTGCGCGCCGTGCGCGCCTTTGCGGAGGCCAACCCGATCGACCACCGGGTCTATGATATTGAGGACGCCAAGTTTGGCTTTGTCACCACCGGCAAGGGCCATCTGGACCTGATGGAGGCGCTGCGCCTGTTGGGATTGGACGAAGATGCCTGCCGTCGCCTTGGCATCGACATCTACAAGGTTGGCATGGTCTGGCCGCTGGCCCGCCGCAACGCCCTGCGCTTTGTGAACGGCAAGAAAGAGGTGCTGGTGGTCGAAGAAAAACGCGGCATCATCGAAAGCCAATTCAAGGAATACTTCTATGACTGGCCGGGTAACAAGCCGGAAAAGATGGTCGGCAAATACGACAGCCACGGCGAGCCGCTGATCCCATGGACCGGCGAGCTGAGCCCGCTGCAACTGGCCCCCATCGTCGCCGCCCGCCTGCACGCCTTTTTCCCCGAGGAAGGCCTGCCCGCCAAAGCCAAGGCGCTGACCGACCAGCCGCCACAGCTGTTGAATGTGCCCGGCGCCAACCGCACCCCCTATTTCTGTTCCGGCTGTCCGCATAACACCTCAACCAAACTGCCCGAAGGCAGCAAGGCCAAATCCGGCATCGGCTGCCACGTTATGGCCAGCTGGATGGACCGCGAAACCGAAGGCTACGCCCAGATGGGCGGCGAAGGTGTGCCCTGGACGGTGGCCTCGAAATTCAACGGTAACAAACATATCTTCCAGAATCTGGGCGAAGGCACCTGGTATCACTCGGGCAGCCTTGCCATCCGGCAGGCTGTCGCCGCAGGAACCAATATCACCTACAAGATCCTCTATAACGACGCCGTCGCGATGACCGGTGGTCAGCCGGTGGATGGCCCCGTCAGTGTTAGCGGCATCGCTCAGACATCTCGCGCCGAAGGCGTGCAGCGGATCGCGCTGGTCTCGGATGACATCGGCAAATTCCGCCATGGTGACTTCCCCTCTGGCACCACCTTTCACGACCGGGCAGAGATGGACACCCTGCAACGCGAACTTCGCGAAATCCCCGGTGTCACGGTGCTGATTTACGAACAAACCTGCGCCACCGAAAAACGCCGCCGCCGCAAACGCGGCACCATGGAAGATCCCAAACGCTTTGCCATGATCAACGATCTGGTCTGCGAGGGCTGCGGTGATTGTTCCGTGGAATCCAACTGTCTGAGTGTGGAACCCAAAGAGACCCCCTTTGGCCGCAAACGCAAAATCAACCTGTCGTCCTGCAACAAGGACTTCTCGTGCCTGAACGGCTTCTGCCCCAGCTTTGTCACCATCGAGGGCGCAACCCGGCGCAAGAAACAACCGGCCAGCTTGGATGCGCTGCAACTGGTTGCCAACCTGCCCCAGCCGCAACTACCCACACTTAGCAAACCCTTTGACCTGCTGGTCACCGGCGTCGGTGGCACCGGCGTTGTTACCGTTGGCGCGTTGATCACTATGGCCGCACATATCGAAGGCAAGGGTTCCAGTGTGCTGGACTTTACCGGCTTTGCGCAGAAGTTTGGCACTGTGCTCAGCTACATTCGCCTGTCGGCCAAGCCGGATCAGGTCAATCAGGTGCGCATCGACAATGGTGGCGCGGATGCGGTGATTGGTTGTGATGTGGTGGTCAGCTCGGCCCCCAAGGCCTCGGCCCACTACAACGCCGACACCCGTGTTGTGTTGAACCACGCGGAAATGCCAACCGGTGATCTGGTGCTGCGCCGCGATGCCGATCTGATGACCGATGCACGCACAGCAGCCATTGCCAGCGTGGTTGGCGCGGATAACCTATCAGGCCTCAACGCCAACGCTGCAGCCGAGGCGCTGTTGGGCGATGCGGTTCTGGCCAACGTGATGATGCTGGGCTTCGCCTGGCAACAGGGGCTAATCCCGGTCAGCGCCGATGCACTGGATCAAGCCATCGTGTTGAACGGCGTCGCCATCGACAAAAACCGCCTCGCCTTTGCCATTGGCCGCGCCATGGCGGTGAATCCAGACCTGGTCAGCGACCACTACGAGGATACACCCGCCCCCGAAGAAACACTGGACGATATCATCGCTCGTCGGGTCAGCTTTCTGACCGGCTATCAGGATGTCGACTATGCAAAACGCTACAGCCAGACCTTGTCCAAGTTCCGCCAGTCCTTGCCCGAGGATGCCGCCGAAGAGTTGAACACCGCCGCCGCCAAATCGCTATTCAAACTAATGGCCTATAAGGACGAATTCGAGGTGGCCCGCCTGATGACAAACACGGCCTTTGCACATCAAATCGAAGCTGAGTTTGAGGGCGACTATAAGGTGAAATACCACCTTGCTCCGCCGCTGTTCAGCCACCGCAAAGACCACCGTGGCCGCCCGCTGAAACGCGCCTTTGGGTCCTGGATGCGACCCGTTATGGGCTATCTTGCCAAGGGCAAACGCCTGCGTGACAGCCGGTTCAACATCTTCGCCTACCACGCCGAAGCCCGGATGCATCGCGAGCTGCTCGCCTGGTATGAAGGCGTACTGGACCAGCTCACCGCAGGCTTTGACATTGACCAACAGGATCGCGCGATGTCGATCCTGTCAGCCCCGATGGAGATACGTGGTTATGGGCCCGTCAGAATGGAGGCCGCTGACAAAGTGGTGCAAGCCGCCAAGGCCGAATTGGCTGACCTAAAGTCGGCTTAGACGTCCCAGAACCGACTTGCATACTCGGTGAACTCTTCCAGTTCACCGGGTTGTGCTTCTTGTCCGGTAAAGACCTTCAGATATTCCGCTGTCATGGCCAGGCGGGTCCGGCCACTTTCGTTCAGGTCCGCCATGTCATAACCAAGCTGCATGTAATACAGCGCCTTGGCGCGCGCCAATGCCTCAATCTCGGTAAAACCATAACGCTGAAACATCTGGGTCAACGCCTCTACCCGGCGAGCATCAGACTGATCCAGCAGGTTGCGCACCGGCCCAGACCGCCGTGCCCAATCCCGCACCGCAAAATCCAACGAAGTGTTGAACAACTCAGGGTTGGCAGTGCAGCGCCAGACATTGATCACCGCAGCCGTCACAGTCTCGGCTTCAGCACCGGCCTGGCCCACCAGCCCGGCGGTGTTGGTCTGTTCCCAGGTCTTCAACAGCGCATCCAGCAGATCCTGGCGAGATTTGAAGTACCAATAGAACGAAGACCGTGACACCCCCATACGTTCAGCCAGCGCCAAAACCTTGACCCGTTCCACCCCATCCGAAACCAGCACATCCATTGCCACATTCAGCCAATCGTCGCGCGTCACCTTGATATTGCCCACCAGGGGTTTCGCCGATGGGTCATCGCGGTGCAGGACTGGTTTCTGTGGCATCGGGCGTCTTTCTTGTTGTTCGGATCGTCTCTACTCAGGTCTTGATGTCAATTTCTACTCATAATTGGGCACTGGGACGGGCCTTGATCGCGTCAAACCAAGCCTGACTGGCGGCATTTTTCTCGGGAATGCGCTTTTTGATGACCCGGGCAAAGTCCACAAAAACAAAGGTCGTGATATCTGCCAGCGTAAAACTGTCGGTCGCCACATAGGCACTTTCCCGAAGTCTTTGCTCCAGCAGATCAAAAAACCTGTCCGCGCGTTCCAACCCGCGTGCGGCCAATTCCGGCACCTGCGCATAGTCATCGGGTCCAGGTATCGCTCGGTTTTCAAAGGCCGGGTGGGTATTGCGCAGCGCCTCGGCAATGGGTGAGCCACCTTGCTGTTCAACTATGGCATTCCACATTAAAACCTGCCCTTTCTCTTTGGGCGTCCGCCCCATAAGGGGAGGTTCTGGGTGCACGGCCTCCAGATAGGCTGCGATGCCAAGGTTTTCAGTTAGCGTGGTGCCCTCATCCGTCACTAGAACCGGCAGCATGGCATGAGGGCTCACCGCTTTGAACGCATCACTCAGCTGCTCACCTTTGGCAATGGACACATCTTGGGTTTCAATGTTCAAACCCTTCTCGGCAATGAACATCCGCGCCCTCCGTGGATTGGGAGCGGTTGAGCAATCATAGAATTTCATCGCCCAGCATCCTGTCAAATCTCGGTTCAGCGCAGGTTAGGCTCTAAACAGCGTTTCACGCAAGATAACGAATGTGAATAGAGCTCTGCTGTTTGGTGTTGCACACCCAGCGTACGCCCCTGTAACGCGAAATTCGCCTTTTCATGGCAAAACATTCCGCGATTGCAATCACCGCCTGGCTTGGCACCCCCGGCACTTGGAACAGGGTCCCGACACGATAGGGGCGCGCAGAGACAACGTTTAGCACGCGGGGTTTGATCCCCGTCCGCTTCCGCTTGGCGGTACCGCCATTTCTAAACTGCCTAGCTACAGGCACCACTGATAAAACAAGATCTCAACCGGCAGGGCATCGGCCCTGACCGGATATTAGAGATGTCAAAAGCCTAGGCCTGGTAGATAAAGCACCGACCTTCAACCGCGCCATCAGGCAGAGGCAGCTCGGTCAGGTTCTCAAAATACATCCGGTCCGATGACACCATCAGTCCGCCTTTGGCCAGCAAAGGCTCGATCAACGGGGAGACAAAGCGGGCAAAGATATCGTTTTTTTCGCGATTGTGACCACCCAGATCAGCGTGGATCAAACTGGCTGTGGGACCAAAACGTTCCACCGACGCAGGCAGGGTTTCACGCACATCGCCCAGAATGACTTTATCCTCAGGTGGGGTGCTGTCCGGGTGCGATGCCACAGCCCGCTCAAACACATAGATATCGCGCCCTTCGACATAGCGCTTCATGTGGTGATAGGTGCGGCCATTACCCAGCCCCAGCTCAAACACCGGGCCACTCATCGCTGCCGTCTCGGCAATTGCAAAATCCAGACAGGCACGCTGTGACACCATACGGTCGATGAACAGATCAAGACGGGACGACATAGACAAACTCCTTTGCGCCCAAATATCCGATTCAGGCTTATCCCACCGATGTGGCAGAGAATAACGTAAATGTGTAGCGCAACAGCTCCGCTTAAGCACTCTTTGTGCTTTTAACACCCCTTCCGCGCAAAAAATCCCTGCTTGCACAACAGGATCGGGCAAATGGGGTTTGACTAGACGACCCCGGTCACGCGATGGTGGCAGAAAATACAAGGGGGAAGAAGATGACAGCGGCACAACAGCTGGTTGGGTGGGCCTGAATGCGGCCTTTGCTGTCAGTTGAAAATCTCAGCATTGGTTTTGGCGGTGGCGACCCGGTGGTGCGCGACGTCAGCTTTGAGGTGCAGCCGGGCGAAACCCTAGCGTTGGTCGGAGAAAGCGGGTCGGGCAAGACCGTGACCTGCCGCTCCATTTTACGCATCCTACCACGGGCAGCTCGCATCCATTCCGGCACCATCCAGTTGAACGGCAGCAATGGGGCGCAAGATCTCACCGCCCTCAGCGAGCGCCGCATGCGCGATGTGCGCGGCAATTCGATTGCGATGATCTTTCAGGAACCGATGCGGTCACTGTCGCCACTGCACCGGATTGGCAACCAAATCTCCGAGGTGCTTTGGCTGCACGGCCGCACCCGCGAAGCCGCCGCCAAAAAGGTAGTGCTCGAATGTTTTGAGAAGGTCGGCTTTCCCGATCCCGAACGCGCCTATAAATCCTATCCGTTTGAGCTGTCCGGTGGCATGCGCCAGCGCGCGATGATCGCTATGGCGATGGTGGCCAAGCCTGATCTTCTGATCGCCGATGAGCCAACCACCGCGCTGGATGTGACCACCCAGGCGCAGGTGCTGGGCTTGATGAAAGAGCTACAGCGCGACACCGGCATGGCCATGGTTTTGGTCACCCATGATCTGGGCGTGGTCGCCAATATGGCTGAACAGGTTGTAGTGATGCACAAGGGCCGGGTGATGGAGTCCGGTGCTGCTGAGCCCCTGCTGCGTTCCCCTGCCCATCCCTATACCCAACAGCTGTTTGATGCCGCCCCCGCGATCCCGGCGGAGCCGCAGTTTGTGCCGGAATTGCCGCAGGATGATCTGATCCTGCAAATGAAGTCAGTCTCCAAGACCTATTCAATGCGGGCCAACAAAGGCTGGAGGGCCGAGACCAAGATCCAGGCCTGCCGTGGCGTTGATTTTTCCCTACAGCGCGGCAAAACGCTGGCGATTGTTGGCGAAAGCGGGTCAGGAAAGACCACAGCCGCGCGGATTGCACTTGGCGCAGAACAGCCTGACGAGGGCGGCGAGATCCTGTTTCGCGCAACGCCGCAGTCCAGCCCCATCGCCGTTCAGAAAATGACCCGCGCCGCCCGCACCGCGTTCCAACGCGAAGCACAGATGGTGTTTCAGGATCCCTATTCCTCGCTGTCGCCCCGTATGCGCATTCTTGATGCCCTGACCGAGCCATTGGACATCCACAACATCGGCTCCAAGGCGGAACGTCGCGACATGGCCGCCGAAAAGCTGCGCCTTGTTGGCCTTGGCCCCGATATGCTGCAACGCTACCCGCATGCCTTTTCCGGCGGCCAGCGCCAACGTCTGTCGATTGCCCGCGCCCTGATGCTCGATCCCTCGCTGATTGTCTGTGACGAACCCACTTCGGCGCTGGATGTGTCGGTGCAGGAGCAGATCCTGCGCCTGCTCGAAGAAATCCGCGACCATCAGAACCTGTCGTATCTGTTCATCAGCCATGATTTAGCCGTGGTCGCCCGCATTGCCGATGAAGTTGCGGTGATGCGCGCCGGTCTGGTGGTGGAACAGGCCCCTCCGGACACATTGTTCCACAACCCTCAACACCCCTACACCAAAGCCTTGATTGCCGCCCAACCCGAGCCGGACATTGACCGGCCCATTGATCTCAAACTGGTGGCCTCGGGCGCCGGTTCGCCAGACAGCTGGCCCGAACGCTTTCGTTTTTCCGACACCGTGGTACCCTCGCTCATGCAGGTGGAACCCGGACATAAGGTACGTTGCCATGATTAAGACCCCAAAATCCATTCTAACGCTTGCCCTTTGCACCCTGATGACACCGCTCGCCAGCCTGGCTGGCCCGACGGTGCAGGAAAGCGTCTTCTGGAGCCAGGAAGTGGACGCTGGCAATCTGCCGCCAGCCGCCGAGCGTATGCCCGAGGTGCCATTGGTCGTTGATCTGGCATCCCGTGATCGGACGCCGGGGGTCCAGGGTGGCACTCTGAACACCATGATCACCCGCTCCAAAGACATCCGCCAAATGGTGGTCTATGGCTATGCGCGGCTGGTGGGCTACGACGACAACTACGAGCTACGTCCCGATCTGCTGATGTCCTTCGAGAACGAAGACAATAAGCGGTTCACCCTGAACCTGCGCCCCGGCCACCACTGGTCTAACGGCGACCCCTTCACCTCGGCTGACTTTGAGTACTGGTGGAACGACGTTGCCAATAACGAGCTGCTCAGCCCCACCGGACCACCCGATTTCCTGCGCATCGAAGGGCAACCACCCCGCGTCAGTTTCCCGGATGCAACAACGGTCATCTTTGAATGGGACAACCCCAATCCAAACTTTTTGCAGAGTCTGGCACAGGCGCGGCCACCTTTCATTTTCCGCCCGTCCGAGTTCCTGAAGAAGTACCACGCCGATTACGCCGACCCGGAACAGCTGGCGTTCGAAGTGGATGATGCCCGCGTCAAAAGCTGGGCCGCACTGCACAATCGCCGCGACAACATGTACAAGTTCGACAACCACGAACTGCCCACCCTGCAGCCCTGGATGAACTCCACCTCGGGCAAGAAAATCCGCCACCTGTTTGTGCGCAATCCCTATTACCACCGCATCGATAAGAACGGCGTGCAGCTGCCCTATATCGATGTGGTCGAAATGGAGATCGTTTCCGGCGGCTTGGTCGCGGCCAAATCCAACGCGGGCGAGGCAGATTTGCAGGCACGTGGCCTCGGCTTTCGCGACATCTCGATCCTGCGTAAGGGTGAGGCCGACGGCGGCAACTACCAGACCTATCTTTGGGGTACCGGCACCGCGTCGCAAATCGCCATCTATCCCAACTTGAACGTCAATGACGACACCTGGCGTGAAGTTCTGCGCGATGTGCGAGTACGCCGCGCCCTGTCAGTTGCGATCAACCGCGACTCGATCAACAAGGCGCTGTATTTCAAGCTGGCCAAACCTGGTGGCATGGCTGTTCTCGAAGCCAGCCCCTTCTTTGATGCCGACATGCGCGCCGCCTGGGCAAGTTTTGACCCAGAAATGGCCAACAGCCTGCTGGACGAGGCTGGCCTGACCGAGAAAGACAAATACGGTATCCGCAAACTGCCCGACGGCCGCCCGATGGAATTTGTGATCGAAACCGCCGGCGAACGCCAAGAGGTTGAAAACGCGCTGCAAATCATCACTGATGATTGGCGTGATGTCGGCGTCAAACTGATCATGCGCCCGCTCGATCGTGATATCCTGCGCAACCGGGTATTCTCGGGCAACTCTATGGCCTCGGTCTGGTTTGGCTGGGACAACGGGTTGCCGCAATCCTACACCTCGCCTGCCTATCTAGCCCCAACCGATCAGGTTTTCCTGGCTTGGCCGAAATGGGGCCAGTTCTATCAGACCGGCGGCGATGCTGGCGAAACACCCGATATGCCCGAGGCCCAGCGCCTGATGGAGCTGTTCCACAACTGGGAGATCGCCACATCTGACGCCGAGCGCGAGGCCGCTTGGAATGAGATGCTGAAAATCCATTCCGAACAGGTCTATGGCATCGGCATCCTGGCCGGCGCGCCACAGCCCGTTGTGGTCAATAAAAACCTGCGCAATGTTCCGACCAAGGGCATCTGGGCCTGGGAGCCCGGTGCGCACTTTGGCATCCATCGCCCGGATGAGTTCTTCTTTGAGGGTGGTGAGGGCTGATGGAGATCCTGCGCTACGCGATCTACCGGTTTGGCACCATGCTGCTAACGCTGCTGGTGGTGTCGGTGATGGTCTTTGCCATCATCAACCTACCCCCCGGTGATTACCTATCAAACCAGATCGCTGAACTGCGCGCCTCGGGTCAATCGGCTGGCGTCGCCAAAGCCGAATTCCTGCGCACCGAATATGCGCTCGACCGCCCCCTGTACCAACAATACCTGATCTGGGTGGGCTTCATCCCCGGCCCGCATGGGTTCTCGGGGCTGATCCAAGGCAACTTTGGCTGGTCGTTTGAATTCGACCAACCCGTGGCCGAGATCGTCGGTGATACCCTCTGGCTCACCGTGCTGGTCAATCTGGCCGCGGTTCTGTTTGTCTACCTTGTTGCCCTGCCGCTTGGGGTCATCGCCGCTGCGCGGTCACGCACATGGGTTGATTACACCTCGGCTTTTGTTGGCTATCTGGGCCTCGCCACGCCCAACTTTTTGCTGGCGCTGATCCTGTTCTACTATGGTCACAAATATTTTGACCTGCCCATCGGCGGCTTGATGGACCCAATTTACGAGGGTGAGCCGATGAGCTGGGACAAAACCAAGTCCATTCTGATCCACCTGATTGTGCCCACCTTTGTTATCGGCACCTCGGGTGCCGCAGCCATGATGCAGCGCCTGCGTGCCAACCTGTTGGATGAGCTGGGCAAACCCTATGTGGAAACCGCTGTGGCCAAGGGAATGCCCCCCGCCCGGATGCTGACCAAATACCCACTGCGCATGGCCTTTAACCCCTTTGTCGCCGACATCGGCAACCTGCTGCCGTCGATGGTTTCGGGCTCGGTGCTGGTCTCGGTGGTGCTGGGCCTGCAAACCATCGGCCCCACCCTGCTGACCGCGCTGAAAACCCAGGATCTGTTCCTGTCGGCCTTTGTGCTGATGTTCGTCGCCCTGCTCACTCTGGTGGGTACCATGATTTCAGACGTGCTGCTGGTACTGCTTGATCCCCGCATCCGATACGAGGGGCGTGAAACATGACCCAGCTCCCCGATGGTCGCTATGTCGACGACCAGCCTTATGACCCAAATGTCTCGCTGCAACAGCTAGAGCGTACCGATCTGGACGCCCCCAATTGGGTGTTGATCTGGCGGCAGTTCAAAACCCACAAACTGGGCCTGATCTCGGGCATCTTCCTGCTCGTTAGCTATCTGATGCTGCCCTTTGCGGGCTTCATCGCGCCTTATACCGCCAACGAACGCCACCCAGATCACCTCTATTCGCCGCCGCAGTCGATCAACTTCTTCCACGAGGGTGAGTTCATCGGCCCCTATATCTATCCGATGACGTCCGAGGCCAATCTGGAAACCTTCCAGTGGGAGTTCGTGCCGGATACCGAAAATCCCGCCAAGCTTGAGTTCTTCTGCGAGGGCAAGGAATACGGGCTGGCTGGCTTCATCCCCACCAACACCCACCTGTTCTGCGCGCCCGGCGATGCCACCATCTTCCTCTGGGGCTCTGACCGGTTGGGCCGTGACGTGTTCAGCCGCATCCTGTACGGCGCGCAACTGTCGCTGACCGTAGGTATCATCGGCATCACCGTATCCTTCCTTCTGGGCATCACCTTTGGTTCCATGGCCGGGTATTTTGGTGGCCGCATCGACTGGACCATCAACAGGGTGATCGAAATCTTGCGCTCCCTACCCGAGCTCCCGCTGTGGCTGGCCCTGTCGGCGGCGGTACCGTCAAACTGGGGGCCGGTGGCGGTGTTCTTCATCATCTCGGTGATCCTCGGCATCCTTGACTGGCCCGGACTGGCGCGTTCGGTCCGCGCCAAGTTCCTGTCTCTGCGGGAAGAGGAATACGTGAAGGCCGCAGAAATGATGGGCGCCAAGCCCGGGCGGGTGATCCGCAAACACATGCTGCCCAACTTCATGTCGCACTTGATTGCATCCGCCACCCTGTCGATCCCCGCGATGATCTTGGGTGAGACCGCGCTGTCCTTCCTGGGCCTTGGCCTGCGGGCACCGGCAGTCAGCTGGGGGGTGATGCTGAATGACGCGCAAAACCTCGCCTCGATCGAGATCTACCCCTGGACCGCCATCCCGATGCTGCCGATCATCATCGTGGTGCTGGCCTTCAACTTCCTGGGCGACGGACTGCGCGACAGTCTGGACCCCTATCAGCAATGACGCTGATCGACAGACTGCCAGATCCTTCGACTTATCAAGTCACAGGATCAGGCCAACGCCCCAGCGCCTTTGCAGTCACCGAACTGGCCAATGCCTCACTTGCTGCGGTGGGCAACCAACTGGCGGGGTTGCTACAGGCGCTAAACCTGACCGCTGATCGCCCCACGGTTACGGTTGACCAACGCCTCGCCTCGCTCTGGTTCGGCTACAGCTTCCGCCCCTTGGGGTGGGAGATGCCCAGCCTGTGGGATGCCATCGCAGGGGATTACCAAACCGCCGACGGCTGGATCCGCCTGCACACCAATCTGCCCCACCACCGCGCCGCCGCACTGCAAGTGCTGGATTGTGACAACACCCGCGAGGCCGTCACCGCAGCCGTCGCCACATGGCAGAGGGATGACCTGGAAACAGCCATCGTTCCACAAGGCGGTGTCGCTGCCGCCATGCGCAGCACAGCCGACTGGCAGGCCCACCCACAGGGACAAGCCGTCAGTGCCGAGCCTCTGATCAACTGGGTTGATCCCCACCGGGTCACCCTGCGCAATCGCCCCGAGGCAACAGCCGCACGCCCCCTTTCAGGGTTGCGCGTGCTTGACCTAACCCGCGTGCTGGCCGGCCCCATCGCCACCCGCACCTTGGCAGGCTTTGGTGCCGAGGTGCTGCGGATTGACCCACCCGGCTGGGATGAACCGGGTACGATCCCTGATATCTCGTTGGGCAAACGCTGCGCATACCTTGACCTACGCAACGCGAGTGGCCGCGACCGTTTCGAAGCCCTGCTGTCGCAAGCCGACGTGTTGGTCCACGGCTACCGCCCCGGTGCACTCGAAGGGTTGGGCTATGGGTTTGAATCCCGCAAAAAACTGGCCCCCAACCTGATCGATGTCACCCTGAACGCCTATGGCTGGACCGGTCCCTGGGCCATGCGGCGCGGCTTTGACAGCTTGGTACAGATGAGCAGCGGCATCGCTGCAGCTGGCCAATACTGGGCACAGGCAGATCGCCCCACCCCGCTACCTGTGCAGGCGCTGGATCACGCCACCGGCTATCTGATGGCCGCCGCTGTGCTTTCTGCCCTGACCGCCGCCGCCAAGGGCAACCCCGTCCCACAGGCCCGCCTGTCCTTAGCCCGCACCGCGACCTTGTTGACAGACCTGCAACGCATGACAACCGGCCCGGATATCTCCGTAGCACATGATGCGGACTACAGCCCCGCAACCGAACACAGCGGCTGGGGAGACGGCCAACGCCTGCTTCCACCGCTGCAGCTGTCGTCGACCGAGATGCTGTGGGAATTCCCCGCACCTCAACTCGGCACTTCCCCCGCAATCTGGCGTTGACGCACCGCTCCCAACCCCAAGTGATCGCATCTGCGGTCCAGCTTGGGGGCGGGAGAACTTGGCTGTTTTAGCTTAACGGTCATCCCCACCTGCGGGGCCCTCAATCATATCCTCGTCGATCGCAGCCTGAACCGCACCGGTCACGGCTTGTTTCTGGTTTGGGCTCAGATCCTCTGCCTTGCCTTCAGCCAGACGTACCGTGACCTCACGGTGAGCAAAATGGACATCTTCACGTTCAAACAGCTGACGGATTTCTTCATAGACTTTCTTACGCACCAGCCACTGATCTCCCGGCTTGGTCATGAACTTGACCCGGATGATCATCGCAGAATCCTGCATCTCGATCACACCCTGTGACTTCAGCGGCTGGATGAAGTTGTCGCCAATCACCGGATCCTTCAGCAGTTCCTTGCCCAGTTTCTTGATCAGCTTGCGCACCTTTTCCACGTCCGTGTCATAGGTCACCCGCAGTGGCAGCTTCATGATCACCCAGTCGCGGGAATAGTTGGTCAGCACTCGGATTTCGCCAAACGGAATGGTCTGCAACGCCCCCAAATGGTGCCGCAATTGGAACGACCGGACCGAGATCTTTTCAACTGTGCCCTTCACCTCACCAATGTCGATGTATTCGCCCTTGCGGAACGCATCATCCACCAGAAAGAACGCACCGGAAAAGATGTCGCGCACCAGCGTTTGCGAACCAAAGCCGATCGCCAGACCGACAACACCGGCACCGGCAAACAGCGGGCTGACGTTGATGCCCAACTCCAGCAGCACAATCAGGCCAATGGAAACAACAACAACCGCCAGAATTGCCCCCCGGAATAGCGGCAACAGAGTTGCCAAACGGCTGGCGCCTGTTTCCCCCCCCTCATCGCCCATCTCGCCCTCGTCGGCATCCGGGGTTTCCTCGGCAATCTTGCTGTCGATCCAAATACGAAAGAGGTGATAAACAATGTAACCAATGAACAGGATCGAGATCACATCAGCCACCCGCTCGGTGATCGAGCCCGACATCCAGTTCACGTCCGGATTCCAAATCTGGATCAGAGCAAATGTCCCTACCACAAAGGCCAGAATGCCAGCCACCCGGCGCGCCAGATCCTCGTAGGTCGCCATTGGGTGCACGAGGCGTGCTGGTCGCATATCCTCGTCCATATCCAGGTCATCTTCGGCATCAGCCTCGGCCAGCTCGTGGTTGATCTGCTGCACCTGGCGTGAGCGGTCGAAATAGCGCTCGATCACATAGTTGATGCCGCCATACACAATCAGGATCGAGGTCAGCACCATATAGGTGCCCGCCATCAGCGGGATCGCAATTGGACGTTCCAGCACCAGATCAAAGGCAAGGTTCAGCCAGCCAAAGGCCATATAGGCCATCACCACCGGGGCCCAGATCGTACTCAACCCTTTGACCAGCCAACTGCAGTCTTTCTTTTCTTTACCGGCGCGGATTGCATTGGTTATCGCAGGGGCGTTGAACAGGATCATGACCAGATTGCCAACCACGCCAACCAGCGACAGCACCCCGTGCACCATGGCATAAACGTTGTAATTCAAACCAAAGTCACCAACCCAGGTGGCAAATAGAATTGAACAAATATCATAGGTCGCCAGGATTGAAGCCCACAGGTACAACCGTTTGGCATCCCGATCAGAAAACACCGGGATCCGGTATTGGCTCAGGTAGGGCGACAGCACCATGCGCCACAGGTCCGACACCGTGCAGGCCAGGAAATAGGCGGTATACACGGCCGTAATGGTGAATTTGATCGAAGAATTCGGAGCCGGACCAAAAATCAAGTATCCCGCCAGGGCCGAAAAAATCATCGCAAAGAAGGTGGCCCCCATCCCCATGACAAAGCGGAACACCAAAAACGGCATTTTTTCGCGATAGCCTTCGGGCATGGATTTGACCCGAGACACAACCAAACGTGCGGCAATCCGCTTGCCGTAAATCTCGATCGACAGCCAGCGGCCAATCAACAGAAGAAATACGCTCCAGCCCAGAACCTCGGCAAAGGCCCAAATACTCCCATCGGGGCTGGTCTGTCGCAGGATGTATTTCACCTCGAACACCGAATAGGGCAGCGCCTCCAAGCGACTGCGCAATTCGCTGCGGAACTCGTCCACTTCCGACTGAGCCTGCATCAGCGCCGATGGCCCTCCCATCGCATCTGGTGCCGTTTCGGTGCTCTCAGTATCGGCAGCTTCGGTCACCAGCTGGCCACGGCCATCCAGCACGATGACACCAACGCCACTTTCAGCAGCCTGTTCAATGGCCTTGGCCAGGGCATCCGCCCCGGCACCGTTATCGCTTTGCGCAACCAATGGAGAGGCCACGGGCAGCGCCAGCATCACAGCCAGTAAACTGCTCAGCAACAACCGAAAAAACAAATGCGTCATTACAGGATTGATCCTTAAGTTATTTGCCCGAAATTAGCCCAGCCGAAGTCAAAGCGTAACCCCCATGGCCTCACGCAATTATACACCGAGATAATCCGGCGCTGATTGCATGTTTTTTACGCTCAGGCTATATCTTTTCTGGTTGCCAGTTCCGGTGAAAGACCCTGCGTTCCCAAAGTGAATTGCTTGCGATCCTGGCACCGAAATGGGCAACAAGAATATGGACCGTGCCACCCTAGTTCGTGGGAGTGGCGACGCAACCAGAGGCAGACGATGGTCGAGCAGACAGGGTTTACCCCGACTTCTTTGTGCGCGCCGAAGCGTTCGGCTTGCCTAGACCTGCCTTCTGACAGTATACGCGTCATTCAGAATATCTGCCCGCGTGGGTCCATTGCCATGGCTGCTTCTTCTTTACAGTCCCATTTCGCCCCAGTTTCTCAGGCCTCCTCATGACATCCCCCAACAGCTCGAACCACCAAGCCGAAACCACCAAGCGCGCGCCTCGGGTGATGCTGTACAGTCATGATACCTTTGGCCTTGGCCATTTGCGCCGCTCTCGCGCCCTGGCAGGCGCCATCACCGCAGCCGATCCAACCGCTTCGGCGCTGATCCTGACCGGATCGCCTGTTGCCGGCCGTTTTGCCTTTCCCAAACGGGTAGACCACGTGCGCCTGCCCGGTGTCACCAAACTGTCGGATGGCTCCTATGCCTCGCGCACCATGGGGATGAGCATTGACGAGACCACCGACCTGCGCGCCGGCCTGATCCGCTCTACCGCCGAGCAGTACGACCCGGATGTGCTGATCGTCGACAAAGAACCCACCGGATTTCGCGGCGAGCTGCTGCCCACACTGGATCTGCTGAAATCACGCGGACGGGCGCAGCTGGTACTGGGCCTGCGCGATGTGTTGGACGAACCCGAGGTGCTGGCCGCCGAATGGGAGCGCAAAAGCGCCATTCCCGCCACCGAAGGGTTCTATGACGAGGTTTGGGTGTATGGGCAAAAAGCGATCTATGATCCCACCTCCGGCCTGAATCTCAGCCCCGCGGTACAGGCTCGCACCCACTATACCGGCTATCTGCGCCGCGATCTGGGAACCGTTGGTGAACCACCGGAACAGCCTTATGTGCTGATCACCCCAGGCGGTGGCGGTGATGGCGCTGCAATGGTCGATCTGGTGCTGGCGGCTTATGAGCGCGACCCGGATTTGAACCCGCGTGCTATACTTGTCTATGGGCCCTTCCTATCCGGCGAAACCCGCGAAAGGTTTGAAACCCGTGTGGAGCAACTAGCTGGTCGTGTCACATCCGTGGGTTTTGAATCCCAGATCGAAACCCTGTTTGCAGGCGCTCAGGGCGTGATCTGCATGGGCGGTTACAACACCTTCTGCGAAGTTCTGTCGTTCGACAAACCCGCCGTTATTGTACCGCGCACCACACCACGGCTCGAACAGTGGATCCGCGCCAGCCGCGCCGAACAGCTGGGCCTGATTGCCATGCTGGACGAAAACCGCGACGGCATGACTCCCGAGGCAATGATCAGGGCGATCCGCTCGCTGGCGCAGCGCAAACCACCATCTGCCGCGTTCCCCTCCGGCCTGCTGGACGGGTTGGACTATGTGACCAAGCGGGTAGAAAACCTGCTGACCGAGGCCCAAAAATGAACAATACACGCCCGCCGTTGGCGGTTCTGGTCAAGGGCTGGCCGCGGCTGTCCGAGACCTTCATCGCGCAAGAACTGGTGGCACTCGAAGCCGCTGGCCACGCTTTTGAAATCTGGTCGCTGCGTCATCCCACCGATGTAAAACGCCACCCGCTGCACGAACAATTGCAGGCGCAGGTCAACTACCTGCCAGAGTACCTGTACGAAGAACCCGACCGGGTTTGGCGTGCGCGTGACATCGCCCAGTCCCTGCCCGGCTACGCCGAAGCTTACCGTGTCTGGCGTGCTGATCTGAAACGCGATCCCAGCCACAACCGCATCCGCCGCTTTGGGCAGGCCTGTGTGCTGGCCGCTGAAATGCCCGACGAAGTGTTAGGCCTCTATGCTCACTTCCTGCACACGCCATCCTCGGTCGCGCGGTATGCCGCGATCATGCGTGGGTTGCCGTGGAGCTTCTCAGCCCATGCCAAGGACATCTGGACCTCACCCGACTGGGAGATTTCAGAGAAACTCTCCAGCGCGCATCACGGCGCCGCCTTTGGCGCAACCTGCACCGGGTTTGGCGCCGAGCATCTGCAAAAGATGTCCGATGACCCTTCGCGCATTGACCTGATCTATCACGGTCTGGACCTCACCCGCTTTCCCGCCGCGCCCGACCGTGTGTGGCGACAGGCCAGTGATCCGCTGCATCTGATGTCGGTGGGTCGGCTGGTTGAGAAAAAGGGGTTTGACAACCTGATCGCAGCCCTTGCCCTGTTGCCCACCGGGTTGGACTGGCACTGGACCCATATCGGTGGCGGCGACCTGAAGGACCAGCTGCAAAAACAGGCGATCGAGGCCGGGGTCAACGACCGCATCACTTGGCGCGGGGCCTGTGACCAGCCCGAGGTGATCGAGGCCATGCGCGCCGCCGATCTGTTTGTGTTGCCCAGCCGGGTTGCCAGCGATGGCGACCGCGACGGGCTTCCCAATGTACTGATGGAGGCCGCCTCGCAGCGCCTGTCAATCCTGTCGACCGCCGTGTCTGCGATCCCGGAATTCATCACCAGCGGCACCCATGGGCTGCTGTCTGATGACGCACCCGAGGCCCTGGCCGAGGCGATGTTGCAAATCGCCCGCCACCCATCCAAGGCCGCTGAAATGGCCGAGGCGGCGCTGACCCGGCTTAAGGCGGAGTTTGGTATGAACCCGGGCATCGCACGGCTGTCTGAACGGTTGAGCGCCATGCTGGCAGGCAAATGATACCGGGCGACGACAGGCGGGTTGCCTTTTACGCGCCGATGAAATCGCCGCACCATCCGGTGCCCTCGGGCGACCGTGAAATGGCCCGCAACCTGATGCAGGTGATCGGGGCCAACGGCGCTGATGTGGATCTGGTGTCCGAGCTAAAGATCTATGACAAACGCGGCGACGCGGATCATCAGGCAGAGCTGCACAAACAGGCCGAGGATGAGGCGACCCGCCTGATCCGCGACATGCCCAAAACGGATCTCTGGGTGACCTACCATAACTACTACAAGGCCCCGGATCTGATCGGCCCGCGTGTCGCGGCTGCACGGGGCATTCCCTATGTGCAGATCGAATCCACCCGCGCCACCAGCCGGTTGACCGGCCCCTGGACGGGATTTGCGCAGGCGGCTCACGATGCCTGCAATGCGGCGGATGCGATTTTCTATCTGACAGCCAACGACCTGATCACGCTGGATCGGGAACGCTTTGGCGAGCAGAAGCTGATCCACTTCCCGCCCTTTTTGCCCTCCCACACTCTGCCTTCGGCTGCACCACTGGATGGCCCAATGTTGGCCACCGGCATGATGCGCGCGGGGGATAAACTAGCCTCGTATCAGATTATCGCCGACACATTGGCGCATCTGACTGGCGACTGGCAATTGCAGATTGCTGGTGATGGACCGGCCCGCGCACAGGTCGAAGCGCTGATGGCGCCCTTTGGCAATCGCGTGACATTTCTGGGCCAGCTCGACCGCGCTGCACTGGCACAGGCCTATCACAACGCCAGCCTGTTTCTGTGGCCTGGCGTGAACGAGGCCTTTGGCATGGTCTACCTGGAAGCACAAAACCACGGGCTGCCGGTGGTGGCCCAAGACCGCCCCGGCCTGCGCGATGTGCTGGCACCGGGAGATTACCCCGCGCCCAAAGATGGACCGCAGGCATTGGCCGATTGTATCAGCCAGTTGCAACGCGACGTGACGTTGCGCCGAACCCGTGGCGCTGCGGCGCGCGGGATGATATCCCAAACACATTTGGCCCCTGCCGCAACCCACCGGTTCTGGTCCGCCGTCACACCGTTATTGGAGACAACGACATGATCCGACTTGCACTTTTGCGCCACGGCCACACCCATTGGAACCGCGCCGGCAGGATACAAGGCCGCAGCGACATTCCGCTGGATGCTGGCGCGCGGGCTGATCTGTCCGGATTTGCCTTGCCCGAGCCCTGGGATCAGGCAGATCTTTGGTCCAGCCCGCTAAAACGCGCCGTTGAAACAGCCGAGATTGTTGCCGAACGAGAGCCACTGACCGCGCCAGCCCTGACCGAGATGTTCTGGGGTGACTGGGAAGGCAAACATGGCCTGGATCTAAAAGCTGATCCAAACAGCGGCTTTCGCGATATCGAGCATTGGGGCTGGGACTATCGGCCACCGGGTGGTGAAACCCCGGCCGAGGTCTGGGCGCGGATCGAACCCTGGGTCGCCAATCTGACACGCGACACGGTTGCAGTCTGCCACATCGGCATCATGCGGATGATCTTGGCGCAGGCATATGGTTGGGATTTTGACGGCCCTGCGCCGTTTCGGATCAAGCGCAACCGGTTGTTTGTTATCGAGATTGAAGGTGATAACCTGTCTCCGATTACTGACCCGGTGCGGCTGACCAAACGCGCAGGAACTGAATGAAGGTTCTGATTTCAGTTACTCACCTGTTGGGCACCGGCCATCTCAGCCGTGCCCTAACCTTGGGCCGCGCCTTTGTGGCGGCTGGGCATCAGGTGTCTGTTGCATCAGGCGGGTTTGCCGCGCCGCAATTAAGCAGTGATGGTGTTGAGCTAATCCAACTGCCTCCCCTGCGATCCGACGGGATTGAGTTTACCCGACTGCTGACCGCATCGGGTGAGATCGCAGAAGAGGCTTACTACCAAAACCGCCAAGACACGCTTTGCACGGTGCTGCGTGAAATGCAGCCCGATGTGCTGATCACCGAGCTCTACCCCTTTGGCCGCCGCAGCCTGGCGGGTGAATTCAAGGCCCTGTTGGCAGCGGCCCACGCCTTGCCACGCCGCCCCGTTGTGCTGGCCTCGATCCGCGACATCCTTGCACCGCCATCAAAGCCGAAAAAGGCGGTGCAGGCCGATGCGATGATAGGTGAATTCTATGACGCGGTGCTGGTGCATTCCGACCCCGCCGCCACCCGGCTTGAGGTGAGCTGGCCGGTGTCCGGAATGCTGGCAGATAAGCTGCGATATACCGGATATGTCGCGCCCCCAGCCCCAGTTCCGCACCCGCAGAACGTAGGCGAAGGTGAGATTTTGGTCAGCGCCGGTGGCGGCAGCGTCGGTGATGCGCTGTTTGAAACCGCCTGTCTTGCTGCCGCGCAGATGCCGGATACCCGGTGGCGGCTGTTGGTTGGGGGCAGTGACGCACCCCAACGGACCGAGCAGTTACAGGCCATGGGATCGCCTGCGGTGATCGAACCCGCCCGCCTGGATTTTCGACAAATGCTACCCCTTGCGGCGGCCTCGGTTAGCATGTGTGGCTATAACACTGCGCTGGACCTGCTGCAGAGTAGTACCCCTGCGGTGCTGGTGCCCTTTGACGCAGGCAAAGAGGTTGAACAAGGGCTGCGGGCGCAAAGCCTGGCGCCGATGCCCGGTTTCGAAGTTGTCACCAGCGCCGAGCTGACGCCAGACCGCCTGTGCGAAGCTGTTCGCACCGCCATGGATGCGCCGCGCCGATCCACCAAAGATCTGCATTTTGACGGCGCCCAGCGGGCCGTTGAAATCGCCACAGAGCTTGCAGGACAACGCACATGACTGGCGATTGGACTGGCCTGGATCAAGAGTTGCAGGCCTGGCAGGATCAAGGTCTGACCTTGCCGCTGTGGTGGCGGGATGATGATGCAGTCGAGCCCACCGCGCAGCTGGATCAACTGAGCGCGCTGTCTGAAAAACTGGGCCTGCCGGTACATCTGGCGGTGATCCCGCGAGATGCCATGCCTGCGTTGGCTGGATTTGTGGCTACGCATAAAAACCTAATCCCCGCGGTGCATGGCTGGGCGCATCAGAACCATGCGCCGCAGGGCGAGAAGAAAGCTGAGTTTGGCGCGCATCGACTTGTTGAGTTGATACTATCTGATGCCAAGCAGGGACTGCAGAACTTGCAAGATCTGTTCGGCAGTGCCTTGACGCCAATGTTTGTTCCCCCCTGGAACCGGATCAGCGATGATGTGGTTCATGGATTGGCTGAGCTGGGATACACCAGCCTGTCAACCTTTACCCCGCGCAAATGCGCCGAGATCGCAGCCGGACTGGCACAAATCAATACCCACCTAGACCCGGTCCACTGGAAGGGCAGCCGGTCGCTGGTGCCGCTGCAACAGTTGCTGGATCAAGTCACCCAACAGCTACAAGACCGTCGTTTGGGACAGGCTGACAACGCCGAACCCTATGGCATTCTCACCCATCATCTGGTCCATGACGCGGCGATCTGGAGCTTTACCGAAGCCCTGATTTCGCGTCTGCTGGCAGGCCCAGCCTACCCCTGGACTATCGAACAAAGGACACCCACATGAGCCGATTGGATTCCATGCTCCGCCGCCTGACCGCCCAACGCGATGGGCTCAACTGGGCGGCTGAACAGATCACCGGCCAGACCGGAGACGTGCTGGACATGGGGCTGGGAAATGGCCGCACCTATGATCACCTGCGCGAGGTGCTGTCGGAGCGGCGAGTTTGGGTGATTGATCGCATTCTTCAGTGTCATCCGTCCTGCGTGCCACCAGAACAGAATTTCCTGCAAGGCGAGGCTGAACCGATGCTGGAACGGCTGGCAAATGAGGGCCACAGGATGGCATTGGCACATTACGATTTTGGTTTTGGCATCAAAGAAAAAGATGTGGCCGAAGCTACCAAACTGTCACCCGCCATTGGCTCGGTCATGGCCCCAGGTGGTGTTATCGTATCCGGCCAGCCGCTGGTTGGGTTTGAGCAATTACAGGCCCCTGACAGCATTCCGCCTGAACGGTACTTGTTTTATCGGGCTGCGTAACGCCGGCACCCACACAATTCTGGTTTTTTGAGTAATCACCGCTATAGTTCCTGGGAATTTACCCAGCTAATTGAGTATTCAAAGGACCTGACTGATGTTTATGGAATACGTTTACGCCGGGCTGGCAGTGCTGTTTGCCTGCGCTGTAGTTGCCGCAATTCTGTACGGGATCTTTTCCAGTCCGACTAAGCACAAGAAACTACGGTCGCGCAGTACATTTATCCATGGGATTGATGATGCTCCGGTCTCGGGCGATGGCAGTACGGACTAATCGAAACAGCGCCTATTGTGGTCCACCAATCTAGCCTTCGCCTTTTAGGTGCTGTTTCAGAAAATCCAACAGGGCCCGCAAACGTGCTGGCAGATAGGCGCGGCTGGGATAGAGCGCCCAAGCGCCGGTCTCAAATGTGGTGGCGGCCGCTTGCCAATCAGGAAACAGATCCACTAGCTGCCCAGTGGCCAGATCATCCTCCACCAACCAATCGGCCAACAGGGCTGGCCCTTGCCCCAACCGGGTCGCCTCGCGCAGGGCCAAAGCGTTTGAAATCATCAGCGGGCCGTCAACCGGCACTTCGATCTGATCGCCAATCCCATCCCTGAACAACCAGCGGCTTCGGTAATCTGGCAATGACAGACGCAGACAGTCCCGCGGTGTAAGATCTGATGGGTGATCGGGAGCTCCGGCCTGTTGCAAATACTCGGGTGTGGCACACACACGATATCCTGTGTGCCTTAGGCGGGTGCTGATCAGATCCCCTTTTGGGGCTGGCGCCAGCCGGATTGCCAGATCTATCCCCTCTCCCACCAGATCCACATTCTGATCTGTTAACTGAAGATCCAGCCGGATCTCTGGGTACTTGGCGCGAAACAGCGGTATCAAGGGCAGTAGGCACACCTGACCAAACGCCACCGACGCCGAGATCCGCAATTGCCCACTGGGGATCTTGTCCCGTGCGCGGGCCTCTTCCCCGGCCCTTTCCAACTCTTCAACCAGCGGTTCTATGCGCGCCAGATAGTCGGCCCCGGCTTCGGTCAACACCAAGCGCCGAGTACTGCGCTGGAAGACCCGGATCCCCAATTGGGATTCAGCCGCTGCCACAGTCCGTGATACCGAGGACGGATCCAGCGCTAGCGCCCGCGCGGCCCCAGCCAAACTCCCCTGCCGGGCCACCTGCAGCAGGATGTTGAGGATTGAGATTTCCATTCGTGAAAAATACGCATGAATACCGTGTCACATCCATCATTTTTTGCACCCACCGCATGATTTAATCTAATCAAGTCCCAAAACGGAGAGTGACATGACAAATTTTGCAGGGAAAACCATTGTGATTACCGGTGCCAGTCGTGGCATTGGCGCCGCCACGGCCCGCCACATGGCAGCGCTTGGTGGCAATGTTGTGTTGGCCGCCCGAAGTGCCGGTGCGATCAAGGCCATTGCGGATGAGCTGGGGGATAATACAATGGCTATCCCCTGTGATGTCCGTGACTGGCAGCAGGTTTCGGATCTGGTCACCCAAGCAAAATCACAGTTTGGATCAGTTGACGTGTTGATCAACAATGCCGGGGTCATTGATCCTATCTCTCGGATTGAGGACAGCGTTCCATCTGCCTGGGGCAAGGTCACTGATATCAATTTCAAAGGCGTCTATCACGGGCTGCGCGCTGCCATTCCGGTTATGGTGGCGCAGGGTCAGGGAACGATCCTGAACATCTCGTCTGGCGCTGCAACCAGCGTTTTGGAGGGCTGGAGCCACTATTGCGCGACCAAAGCTGCTGTCCTGTCGCTAACACGCTGCGCTGACAAGGAATGCCGGGACCAAGGACTGCGCGTCATCGGGCTAAGTCCCGGCACCGTCGCCACCGATATGCAGGTCGAAATCCGGTCGTCTGGCTTGAACCCCGTCAGCCAACTGGCCCCGTCGGCACATATCCCGGCGGACTGGGTTGCACAGGCCTTGGCCTATCTCTGCGGTCCCGGCGGGGATGCCTGGCGCGGCATGGATTTTTCGCTGAAATCTGATTAAGGACGCGTTGAGGCTGGCCTGCCTCCTTTAGCCGCATAACCCTCTCTGCGAAAAGCCTCTACCCCCCTGCGGCAAGAGGGGCTATATGCCCCTCAAACCCCAACGCTAAAGGAAGCTGCCCGATGTCCTTTGACCGCAAAATCAAAATTGCCCCCTCAATCCTAGCTGCCGACTTCGCCAATTTTGGCGCCGAATGTGAGGCCATCGAAGCCCAGGGCGCCGACTGGGTGCATGTGGATGTGATGGATGGGCATTTTGTGCCCAACATCACTTTTGGCCCCGCCACCTGCGCCGCGATCCGCCCCCATATCAAGGGTGTCATGGACGTGCATCTGATGATCGCGCCAGTTGATCCCTATATCGAAGGTTTTGCGAAGGCAGGTGCTGACGTGATCACCGCCCATGCCGAGGCTGGGCCACACATACACCGCACCCTGCAGGCGATCCGCAATGCCGGGGCCAAGGCCGGTCTTGCGCTGAACCCCGGCACCACAGTATCCGAAGTCGAATACTGTCTCGACATGGTGGACCTGATCTGCGTGATGACCGTGAACCCCGGCTTTGGTGGCCAAAAGTTCATTCACAGCCAGGTCGAAAAGGTCAAACAGCTGCGTGCGCTAATCGGTGACCGCCCGATCCATATCGAGATTGACGGCGGTGTTGATCCTGTCACAGCCCCACTGGTGGCTGCGGCCGGTGCGGATGTACTGGTGGCAGGTTCTGCGGTCTTCAAAGGCGGCTCGGTCAGCAACCCCGCCCCCTATGGTGAAAACATCCGCAACATCCGCGCCGCCGCCGAAGGCGTCTGGGCCTAAGCGTATTGTGTAGGGTGCGTGCTTGCACGCACCATTGCGTCGTTAGCGGTGCGTGCAAGCACGCACCCTACAGCAACGGCCAGTCATATTTCTCTAGCTGCATGCGTTGCAAATTCCTGCCAGTTGCCGTGGCCAGAAGCATCGTTTCCGTAAAATCCGTAAGGACCATTTGTATCCACACTACAGGCTGATGATCGATGATGCAGGTTCAGATAGGAACCGAGCATCCAGTGTGGAAACTGTTCACGCTGTATCTCCAGAAATCCGTGCGCCCGTCCAGAAATCGCCCGTCAACGGCGGCTAACAGCCCTAACCGGGCGTTCAAAAATTCAATCCATTCTCTCCATATCGTTCAGCTCAAAGCTACTGTCGAGTAAACTTGGCTCTGGCCCGTAAAACCGCGCGAGCAGGAAAAAGCGGCGTTCCGGATCGGTTGGGAGCCAGTTGTTTTCTTTCCCCTCCGGAGCAGCTGGCCCGAAGTAAATATCAACGGAACCGTCATCGTTCTTGACGACATCAGCCATGTTGGAATCAATCGTGCTTGGCTCGATGTCACGCAGATAGGACGCCGTCTCTAGATCGTAGGTCGTGATCGACCAAAAATCGCGGACCGGAACATTGGCAGGTACGGTGATTTTGTAGTCGCGGTTGCCTTCAAGCCATTCACCGTCTGGTGTCTCGGCCAGATCGAGGTAGTAGGTCGCTGTACCGTAATTCTTGACGCTTGTGATAATCGCGTAATAAAGCGCACCACGCGCCACATAGTCGTAATAGGATGGGTATTCATAGCTCCATTCTGTCTCTCGCGACCCGTCGGGGACAAGCGCAGACCACTTTTTCCCTTCGAACACAAATGGATTGAGGACACGGTGGTACTGGTCGATCATGTATTCGAGCGCCTCGGGACTAGCGGCATCGTAAATTGCTTGCAGGTTTGCATCGGGCTCGAAAGGCTCGTTGCGCTTGATGCCGACACGCGCCAGTGCGCCCATCATTGCAAGGTCGCGGTCCAACACCACTTCTTGGCCAATCATCTCGTGGATATGACCATAGATCCCGCCATCCATCTTGGGAGTCATCTCCAGCGGCAGGCCGTAGACATCCACGTAATTCGTGGTGGCTTCCCCCCCGGCTTCGGAAAGAGGATACACCTTGATTTGCTTGGTCAGCGCTGTGGCCTTCGCAAGGTTTTCCTTGGTTGGGCCACCAGCGATAATCGGGCGGAGAACAGCAAATCCGTAATTTGTTTCTTGTTCATAGACCAACGCGTTCCTGAGCAGCGGGCCATCGTAGTTAGGTGGCACCAGCAGGTACTTTGCTCCAAGACCACGGTCCCGGCCTTTTGAACCCACATCGTCGAGCGGACGTTGCCATGAGTCCATGACAGTGCCAAAAATGCCAATTCCTTCGACCGACGCAGGCATCTCGAACACAACCGGACCATCCTTGATGTTCCAATATGCGTGTATGTAGGGTGTCGTGTTGTTCGGCGTCGCGGTCTGGAAGCGCCAGTCTTGCACCTGCGAATTGTAGCCAATATCGTTCGGCCCCACCCCGGCTCGAGCCAGAGCATCGATGTAGAATTTGAAGTTCATCAAGGGCATGGCCCAAACGGCAGCATCAACTGCGCGGTGATAGGTCATGCGGTCGGCCGTGTTGGCACTCAAAGGGTTAAAATCCTCTGCCAGACCCGCCGTTGCGACGGCCACCCCGAAAGCAAATGCTTTGACGGTCGCTAAAATCCTATACTGGCCCATGTTGCCCTCTTACTGAAACAAAAGACTGATTAAAAATTACAACTGGAGAGACCTTACACAAAACCTGAGTTTTCCCAAAATATTATTGGTGCGCTGAACGCCTGCAATGCCCGCGGAACGGACCCTGAAACTCATCACGGCGAAAGTCGGAAATCCGCCCTTTGTGTTTGAAGCGGCATGACGCACCAAGGTCACCAAACTACGGATTGTCGGCATTGCCGACACGTGTCCACATAACCCCGCTTTGTTAGACCACTCAGTCACGTTGAATGACTTGTTCATTTAATCAGAGAATTGACCGTCTAGCCGGTTCTGGTTTCAGCCTCTAGCCTGCTCCGAGAATTGAACCCCATCAGAGAAAACCGTCAAATGAGCCGTGAAACCTATTAAAATCCGCCAACACATTGGGAAGAAACGGCCTTTCACAGGGCGACAGGACGAAGGGCCTTTCAGAGAACTGTGGATTTCATGAACACAGGTAACAACGAAGGCAGTATGACAGTCGAAGTGCAGGTCAAAGAATACTCCGGGACGCTCGTTGCTGAAGCTTCCATGTATATCGAATGGGAATACCATGGGGGCGTGACGGTTGAGTTTTCACCAGATGGTCAGTCTGTCACTCTGACAGGTTCAGATGGCGACATCGAGAAAGTCATCCTGCCAGAGCTGCAATAGCCGCCCACCGTGTCCTTTTGAATTGAGGCGATCGAAACACCCCTGCAGCCAACTGTGGCGCGCTCAACCGATGCGGTTGACCGAATGCTGGCGTTCGCTAGGCTGGCTGGTAACAGGCGTGAAGCAAGGAGTTAGAATGCGCATTTTGTTTATGATCGCCGGGGTCGCCCTTGTGGCTGGGCTCGCCAATACCGCAAGTGCGGATATCAAGGGCGACTGCGAACAAAATGAAAACCAGCAGCTGCGGATCACGGGCTGCACCGCCGCGATTGGCTCTGGTGAGTGGCAAGGCAAAAACCTGGCTTGGGCGCATATCAACCGTGGTCGCGCCCATCGCATGCAAGACGACTATTCACTGGCAATCGAGGATTTCGACCAAGCGTTGGGTTTGGATCCGGACTCGTTTAACGCATATATGAACCGGGGCAGCGCCTATTCCGACATGGCTCTCTATGGCCGAGCGGTAGAAGACTACACCGAAGCCTTGCGGCTTGATCCGAAGTCTGTTGCCGCACTCTCCAATCGGGGCAATGCATATTCCAGCAGCGGCAGTCACCTCAGGGCGATCGAGGACTTTGATCAGGCGTTGCACTTGGATCCAGATCACGTGTTCACCTACAACAACCGAGGCAGCGCCTACACCCATCTCGGACAGCATCGCCGGGCGGTCGAAGACTATAACGAGGCGCTACTGCGCAACCCAAATTATGGCTCAGCCCGATACAATCGTGGCAATGACCTTAATCGTCTAGCCTGGGGGCTATACCTAGAAGGCCGCGACGCCGAAGCGTTGGTCGACGTGGATCAGGCGCTGCTGGATCGGCCGGGCTATGCAGCGGCCTTTGATACCCGTGCCCATGTGCTGGCCGCCCTTGGCCGCAGCAACGAGGCGACAACAGAGTTCGAGCACGCAATAGAGGCCGGGGGGGACAAGTTTGTCCGACTGTATCAAGAGGCACTTGTGGTGCATGGATTTTACAATGGCCCCATCAACGGCATCTATGACGCCGAAGTTCGCGCGGCGTTGGTTGCCTGTCTCAAGATCGCTTGCCGTGTGCTTGAGTAGAAAAACAACGCGGTTCCAACAGGCCTCCTTAGATGGACTTCAGCTCTCGCTCTCTACCCCGCTAGTTCCGAATTGGACCTTCAGGGCGATACCTGTCCATCACCATATCCAACATATCATTAGTAATCTCTGGATTGGCGGCTTGCAGGCATGGCAACAGGATAGACTTATTCATCCGCTGACGTGAGCCAGACGGCCACTTGTCACCATCTGGCTGAACATCGGCGAAGCAGGTCTTGAAAACGTGTTCAGAGATATTGACGTCTGCTGAAATCAAATCGGTGCTACGGTTCGAATCGGAATCGGCCAGGACCGGAGCGGTCATAAGAGCAAAGATTGGAATGGTGATATAGCGGATCACTGGAGGCTCCAAGTTGTCTAAACACAGGTATCACGGGTCAAAGCCAGGGTTCCGTCGCTTGGAAAGTGGCTTTTGCGGCTGCATTTCTGCCACGCAATTGGGGCCTAGCAGCTATGGCTCTGGCTGTGTCTCATCCTGCTTGAAAGCCTTGAGCATCTGAGCGGGACCGTGCGGGATAAGGGGGCCTAGCCGCTCCACTTAACCAGCCAATGCTCCAGCGCCGCCTCGCAGTCTTTGCGGGTCAGCGGGATCTCGGCGGTTTCTATGGTTTTTGCCACCCCTCCTTGGCCATCTGAAAGCCAGTCCTCTTCCGGAAGCTCAACCACGTCGCCACGATGTCGGCGCACCGTCTCTATACTTACCTCATCAATGCCACTGGCATCGCAATCCAGCAGCAGGTTCTGATGCCCCTTGAACACCACGCCGGTCAGGTCACGCACCTGCACATGGGTGCCAATCAGTTTGGCTTCGACATGGATGCAGGCATCAATTTTGCTGCTGTAGAAATCAAAGATGCGAAACAGCCGATAGTCGCGGCTTTTCTGGTGTTTTTCGATGTACTCTTGCGCCAGTTCGCTACAGATAGCCGCGCGATCGACGCCATCTGCATGGGCGCCAGTAGTGGCAAAACTGATCAATACTGCAAACAAACAGCGCATACTCATACCTCACACAACGAATGGGTAGATCTTTGCGTAGAATGTGTTTTCTGTCTAGCGGCGCAGCATTGAGATTTGTACAACGCTGGCCTGGGCCGAAACCGCGTAGGTTTTCGACATTACGCTTACAACTGGTTTTTCCCAAATATTCATACACGGTTACACGCGGTTAAATGTGATCATTACTTTCATTTCACACCACGATTAGAATGCCTATTTAAATTTCAACGGAGAATAAAATGACAGATTCAAACACATCCGACACCCCAAAAGCCGGGCCAGTTGACCCCACGAAAAAGACCTCGGCAATCAACACAGGCGGCGAAGGCGCCACACACGGCACATGTTATTTCAATGACAAGAAATACTCTCCCGGCGCAACGATTTGCTCCAGTAGCTGGGAATATGAGTGCGGTTCAGATGGCACCTGGTCTTCCGGTTCACAGTGCTAAGACTGGTTAAGCCTGCCATTGCGGCTGGCTAAACAGCAGGTGTGGCGTGATCCAAACACGCATTCAACCCTTACGCCGCACCCACCTTTTGATCCGTTTTAAATTCAGCAAAAGCGCATCACCCTTTGATCCGCTTGAATATCCCAGTCGCGGTGGCCAGCATCTCCCCATGCTCGTCGCGCAACGATCCGTTCACATAGGCGATACTGCGACCACCACCCGTGGCCTGCGCCGTGGCGGTCACACGCCCTGCCCTTGCGGCAGCTATATAGGTTGTGTTGAGCGATACTGTGACCAGGCTAGGATGCGTCTTGCGGTCGAAAAATGCGGCGGCGGTGTTGCCGCAGACCACATCCAGCAGCATGGCCACGATACCGCCGTGCAAAACGCCAACCCGGTTCAGGTGGCGGGCTTCCAAATCCAGCGTGACCCGGCAGGACCCATCCCGGGTATCCACTTGGGTGCGATAGCCAACCAATTGCTGGCAGCCGGGATCACTGATTTCACGATTGTGGTCAGAAGCTGATGCGGTCAAAAAACGGCTCCGAACAGGAATTGAGTTGGGTCCAGCTATACCGCAGAAACGCCCAATTGCCACCGCAGGGATCATCTAAATTGGCACCCTGCCCAGCCAATAGGCCCGGCAGCGCCCAACCGGCCTTCGATGGGCCGGGCGGGCGCTCCCCCTTTGCGGATCAATAGATCTCGAACAATCCAGCCGCACCCATGCCGCCGCCGATGCACATGGTGACAACACCCAGCTTGGCACCGCGGCGTTTGCCCTCTCGCAAAATGTGCCCTGTCATACGCGCACCCGTCATGCCAAAGGGATGGCCGATGGCGATAGAGCCGCCGTTGACGTTGCATTTCTCGTCGTCGATACCCAGCTTGTCGCGGCAATAGATCGCCTGGCTGGCAAAGGCCTCGTTCAGCTCCCAGATGTCGATATCATCGACCTTTAGCCCATGACGTCCCAACAGGCGTGGCACCGCAAAGACTGGACCGATGCCCATCTCATCTGGCTCACAACCCGCAACACAGAACCCCTTGAAGGCGCCCATGGCCTCTAGCCCCTGTTGTTCGGCCTGCTTGCTGTCCATCAGCACCAGCGCAGCGGCTCCATCCGACAGTTGCGAGGCATTGCCAGCGGTGACATAACCACCTTCGCGCACCGGGTTCAGCCCGCGCAGGCCTTCGATCACCGTGTTCGGGCGGTTGCAATCGTCACGTTCAACCGTGGCCTCGTGCATCGAGATCTCGCCTGTTTCCTTGTCCTTCACGGCCATGGTGGTCTGCATCGGCACGATCTCGTCCTTGAACAGACCGGCCTCTTGTGCCGCGGCAATCCGCTGCTGGCTGCGCAGGCCGTATTCATCCTGCTGCTCGCGGGTGATGCCATAGCGCTCGGCTACCACATCGGCGGTCTCGATCATTTGCATGTAGATCGCCGGTTTATGTTCCGCGATCCAAGCATCTTGCGGTGAGCGCAGTTTGGGCTGCACCATCGAGATGCTTTCGACCCCACCGGCAACCATCGGGCCTGCGCCCTCGGCTGTAATGGCATTGGCGGCAAGGGCAACGGTTTGCAGGCCAGAGGAACAGAACCGGTTGACGGTCAGGCCCGAAGCTGTAATCGGCAGCCCGCCGCGCAGGGCAATTTGACGGGCAATGTTGTTGCCGGTTTCACCCTCGGGAAAGCCGCAGCCAATGGCGCAGTCTTCGATCATGCCTGGGTCAATTCCGGCGCGTTCCACCGCCGCCTGCACTGCGTGCCCGCCCATCGAGGCACCGTGGGTGATATTGAACGCACCACGAAATGATTTGGCCAGCCCTGTACGGGCGGTCGAGACAATAACTGCTTGTTTCATATTAAGTGTTTTCCATATTCAAATCATCGAAGGTCCGGCCCTCGGCCACCAGCTGCTCCAGCAGCGGCGCGGGTTGCCAAAAGTAATCATCGTCGTGCGCGTAGGTCTTGATATCGGCCAGAATGCCGTCCAGCCCTTGGATATCGGCCCATTTCAACGGCCCACCGTGATAGCGCGGGAAGCCGTAGCCAAACAGCAGCGTCATATCGACGTCCAGCGGGCGACGGGCGATGCCTTCGCCCACCACCTTGGCCGCCTCGTTCACCATGGCGCACATGTAACGGCGGGTGATTTCGGCGTCCGTAAATGCGCGCGGGGTGATTTCCAACTCAGCACGGTTCGCCTCGATCAGCGCAGGTACTTCCGGGTTCGGTGTGCCGCCGCGTTTGCCTGCCTCGTAGACATAATAGCCCTTGCCAGTTTTCTGGCCAAAGTGGCCATCTTCGCAGAGCGTGTCGGGGAAGCTCGGCACCCGTTCGCGTGCATCACGCGTTGGCGCCAGTCGTTTGCGCGAGGCCCAGCCGATATCAAGGCCAGCCAGATCGGCAACTGCAAAGGGCCCCATAGCAAAGCCGAATTTGGTCATGGCGTCGTCAATCTGATAGGGGCTGGCGCCGTCCAGGATCATGTGATCGGCGCAGGTGCGATAGGTCGCTAGAATGCGGTTACCGATAAAGCCATCACAAACCCCGGCGCGGACCGAGATCTTGTTCAACATCTTGCCCAGCGCAAAGCCGGTGGCGACCACGTCGATGGCAGTTTTGTCTGCCACCACGACTTCGAGCAGTTTCATGATGTGCGCAGGAGAGAAGAAGTGCAGACCAATCACGTCTTCGGGGCGCGAGGTGCAGGCGGCGATTTCGTTCACATCGAGATAGGATGTGTTGCTGGCCAGAATTGCACCCGGTTTACAGACGGCGTCCAGCTGAGTGAATACGGTCTTCTTGACCGCCATGTCCTCGAACACCGCTTCGATCACCAGATCTGCGTCACCCAGTGCCGCATAGCCTGTCGACAGACCAAGAGACTGCTGGGTCAGGGTGTCGAATTGATCTTGTGAGATCTTGCCGCGTTTCAGCGCTCCTTGCAGGTTGCCTTCGATTCGATCTTTGGCCGCAGCGGCGGCCTCGTCCGTCATCTCTAGCATGGTCACTTTCAACCCCGACAGCAGCGCCGCTGTGGCAATGCCCGCCCCCATGGTGCCGCCGCCAATGACGCCGATCTGTGCTAGCACACGTGGGGTGACACCTTTCAACTCGGGCAGTTTGCTAACCGCGCGTTCCGAGAAGAAGGCGTGGATTAAGCCAAGACGCTGATCCGAGTTCATCAGCTCCATGAACAATTCGCGCTCGCGCTTGATACCGGCGTCGAAACTGTCCGCCTCGCAGGCAGCCTGCACCGCGCGCAGAGCTGTGGCTGGTGAGAGTTGACCCCGGCCCTTTTTCAGTACCGCATCATATCGGGCATCAAAATCAATTGCCTCGGGCGCAGGCATGTCACAAACAGCACGGCGTGGCGCTCCTGCGTCCAGCAGTTCCTGAGCGTAGGCCAGACCGATCTCACGCGGTTCGCCGTCGGTCACGCGGTCGATGATACCCTTCTCCAAGGCTTCAATTGCTTTGATTGGGCGACCTGTGGTGATCATGTCCAGCGCGGCCTCGGTTCCCGCAACACGGGGCAGACGCTGGGTGCCGCCTGCACCGGGCAGGATACCCAGGTTCACTTCGGGCAGGCCCATCTTGGCGCTGGGAACCGCGATGCGGTAGTGCGAGCTAAGCGCCACCTCGAGCCCGCCACCCAAAGCGGTGCCATGCATGGCCGAAACCACGATCAGCGGCGAGGCCTCGATCCGGGCGCAAAGCTCGGGAAGGCCCGGTTCCAGCATCGGTTTGCCAAATTCCCGAATGTCGGCGCCTGCGAAATAGGTGCGCCCATCGCCATAGATCAGCACCGCCTTGGCGCCATCCGCTTCGGCCCGTTCAATCCCGGCTAGCAGCCCGCGCCGCACGTCAACACCCAGCGCGTTCACCGGCGGGTTCTGGGCGGTCAGAACTGCAATGTCCCCGATCTGTTCATATTTGATGGCATCGCTCATCGGTGCTCCCCCTATTCTTGGCGGGCAGCGCCGATTGGCCTGCCCATTTGGCGTGATCTAGGCATGGATGAACCCCTTGGCCAAGCCCTTGACCTTGAGTCGCGCCCCAAACCTAACGTCATTTGTTACAAAACTACGATGAAAGGGGTGTTTTTGAAACACCAAATCGCCAATCGCCATTCTCTGCGCCGTAACCAATGACAAACAAAGGGCAGCGCTTGACCCTGGGTGGGTGCGTAAGCGCCCTCCCACGGGGAGGGTCGGGCGCTGCCCGGTCTATCGACCGAGCGAAGCTTAACTGATCAATTTGGCTTTACGGTTCCATCTGCCAGCCAAGCGTCGAAGACTTGCAGTGTCTTGGCCGTGAATTCATCATCGTTGATGTGACAATCCAGACTGTGCAGGGTCACATTGTCGGGGCACTTATCCGTCATTTCATCGCAGAAGGCTGCCAGTCCTGGGGCGTCATGCAGGTCGGCTCCAGGGCGGTCCCACTCGTTGCAGCCTCTGGTAGGCAGCAACAACGCAACCGGAGCCGTGGCGCTGGACAGCTTATCACAGATCGTTGCCGCAACCTGCCGACGTTCCTCTGCATCCAGCACAGCCGAAGTCAGCAGGCGGTTGTGGGCATGAACAGGACGTCCCGCCAACTGCGCGGGAACAGGTTGCCAGCCCACCACGTCGACTAGATCGTAACAGCCCGGCGCCACCAATTGCGGAGTGCCTGATCTGCCCGCATTGATCATCCGATCCTCTCCAGCGGACAACCCACCAAACAAATGGTTCGACACCTCTTGCGGGGCAAAGTCGAATACGGCCGCAAAGGCGCCCTCAGCCGCGAGGCTCTCAAAGGCGCGGCCGCCCATACCAGTGGCATGGAACACTGCAACTTCGAACCCGCGCTCCTCGAGCGCGGGTTTTAGATCGACCATGTAACGCAGCACGGTTTTGCCAAATGATGTCATGCCGATCAACCGGCGATCGCGTTTTGGCGGTTCAACCGCGCGCGCTGCGCCCAGCACCGCGCCGGCGGCCTGCGACAGCGAGGCCTTGCAGATAGAGTTCAGCCCATACAGCCCGCCAGCCCAGAGGATCATCTGCACGTCGCTGGGCAGGCGTTCCGGCGGGATCAGGGCCGAGAAGGACACAGTAGAGACAACATATTTCGGCACCCCGACGGGCAGCGCGGCACAGAGATCCAATGCCAGATCGGTGCCCATGGTGCCACCCAGTACGATCACGCCGTCGATCTTGCCATCGCGATAGAGCTCGAGCGCCTTGGCGGCCGAACCCTGTGCCATGATCTGCATGGCGGTGTTTTCATCACCAGACTCGATAGCCTGTTGAATGGAACTGCCGCTAGCCTCGGCCACCTGGTGTTTGCTGACATCCGTAGGCTGGCTTGGGTCGCCCAGTACACTGACATCCATGGTCAGCACTTTGCCGCCCTGCCCCCGGATTACATCCGCTAAATAGCCCAACTCGTCATCTTTGGTGTCATAGGTTCCGGCAACCAAAATTGTCTTGCTCATAGCTGTATCCACGCGGTTTTCAGATCTACGTATTTGTCGAGGGCATGCAGTGACTTGTCATGCCCATTGCCCGACTGGCCGACACCTCCCAAAGGCACCGTATTATCTGCGCCGCCATAGGTGTTCACATGCACCACCCCGGCGCGGATACCTGCTACCATGCGATGGGCCCGGCTGAGGTCAGATGTCCAGACACCGGCCGCGAGGCCGAAATCGGTCGCATTTGCCAATGTTAGGGCCTGTTCCTCGGTTTCGAACTTGGTCACAGAGAGCACCGGGCCAAACACCTCGCGCTGGAACAGGGCATGATCCTGCGCCACATGGGTGACGATGGTGGGCGCCATATAGGTGCCGCCAGTGTCTTGCAAAATGCGGCTGCCGCCGGTGATCACCTGCCCGCCCTCGGACCGGGCCATGTCCATGAATGACAGGTTGCGGCGAAGCTGATCCTCGGAGTTCACGGCACCGATCTGGGTGTTCAGATCCAATGGGTCGCCGACACGCAGCTCCTCGGCCTCGGCCTTCAACATCTCGACAAATTCGTCATGGATCGAGGCCTCGACCAGCAGACGAGATCCAGCCACGCAGACCTGCCCGGAATTGCGGAAGATACCCGCCGCCGAGAGTTTGGCGGCCTTGGCCAGATCCGGTGCGTCGGCAAAGACGATATTGGGGGATTTGCCGCCCAGTTCCAGATAGCAGCGTTTCAGGTTTGAGGCCGCCGAAGCTTCGAGCAAGCGCCGCCCTGTGGTGCCCGACCCGGTGAAAGTCAGCACATCAACGCCCATGGATTTGGACAGGGCTGCACCGGTTTCCGCGCCTGATCCAGTGACGACGTTCAATACGCCATCGGGCAAGCCACATTCAGAGCAAATCTCGGCCAGTCGCAACAAGGTGAGCGAAGCGGTTTCGGCCGGTTTGAGCACCACCGAATTGCCCATGGCCAGTGCGGGTGCCAGCTTCCAGGCGCCGATCATCAGCGGGAAGTTCCACGGCACAATCGCCCCCACCACCCCAACGGGTGCGCGGTGGACGAGGCCCAGAACATCCGGCGCGGTTGGGGCGATCTCGCCGCCGACCTTGTCCAAAGCCTCGGCATAATAGCGGAAGGTTCCGGCGGCAGACCCCGGCTCGGCATTGAAGGCCATATTGAACTCGGTGCCGTTATCCAGCACGCCCAGCACCGCCAGTTCCATCGCCTCAGCCTCGATCCGGTTGGCGATGGCGTGCAACACTTTCTTCCGTGCGGCGGGGGACTGTTTGGACCAGCGGCCATCGAGGAAGGCCCGCCGCGCCGAGGCGACAGCGTTTTCCACATCTGTTGCAGAGGCGCCCTGCAGCGTGGTTAGAACAGATCCGTCAATCGGCGAAGTAACTTGGAGTGGCGTCCCCGAACCCTCTTGCCATGATCCTTCAAGAAAGAGTTTTTGCGGCGCAACATCAGCCCGCCGAAGTTTGTTGATGAGGTTTTGGTCTGCCATTCGGCCTCCTTCAGTTCCTTGCGGTCCTTCAGCACACGAAGGGTATGAACCACCAGAACGATGACGATGATGAGAAACAGGATGAGCGCCACCGGGCGATCAATGAAATCGAGGGGTTCCTTGACCCGGGCCATACCTGCACGCAGCTTGACCTCCATAATGCCGCCCAGAACCATACCAAGGATGATGGGTACTGCAGGCATCGACAGGCGTTTGAGGATATAGCCGATGACGCCAAAGGCGGCGGCCATCACGCAGTCGGTGGCCGAGTTGCGCAAGGAATAGACCCCGACAAAGCTGAGGGTCAGGATGCAGACGCCGAGGAACCGGTTGGGGATGCGCACCACCTGGATCAGAGATTTGGTTGCGAATAGCAGGAAGATCAGCACCAACACATTCAGGATCAGCAGCGCCAGATAGAGGGCGACGACAAAGTCCATCTGGTTCTGGAACAGCGCCGGGCCGGGCACCACGTTGTGGACATAAAACACCGACAGCATCATCGCCGTCAGCGCCTCACCCGGAATGCCAAGTGCCAAGAGTGGCACCATAGCGGCGGCGGGGACTGCGTTGTTGGCCGTTTCGGCTGCGATCAGGCCCTCGGAAGAGCCATTGCCAAAGTCCTGCGGGCGTTTCGAGGTTTTCTGGGCGTAGGTGTAGGACATGAACTGGGCGGTAAATTCTCCGACGCCGGGGATCATCCCCATCAACACGCCAAAACCAGCCGAAACCGAAGCGATGCGAGGGTGACGGGAGAGTTCGCGCAAGCCTTGGAACATGCCGCCGCGTAGCTTGGTCAGGTGGACTTTCTCGTCTTCGTCCATCAGCAGGACAAAGGCTTGGGAGAGTGCAAACAGGCCCAGAACCACTACGATCAGGTTGATGCCGCTGCCGAGGAAATCCTGATCGAATGTGTAGCGTTGGGAGTATTTAACAGGCTCTAATCCGATGGTTTGCAGGAAGATACCGAAGAAAGCCAAGGCTCCGGCTATCAGGGATTGACCACGGTGGGCGACCACGACCAGCAGAAGGCCTAACATGGCTGCAAGGAAGATCTCGCGGCTGCCGAACATTGGGGCGACCTTGGCCAGCACCGGGGCAAACAGGATGAGACAGATCACCGAAAATACACCGCCAAAGAAACTGGCTGAGTAGGCAAGTGATAGCGCGCGGCGCGGTTCGCCGCGGGCGGTCATTGGGTAACCATCATAGGTGGTCAGCGCATTAACCGCTGTGCCGGGGGTGTTGATAAGGATCGCCGGGATGGCACCGCCGTACATAGAACTGCCGTAGATCCCCAACAGCACGGTCAGGCCTACGATGGGATCCATGGAGAAGGTGGCGGGCAACAGGATGGCGATGGCGACGGCGGGGCCCACACCGGGGATCGCACCGATCAGCACGCCACCAACCGAGCCAGCCAGCAAGGCCAGCGCCACGTCCCAGCGCATCAGGATGTCGAGAGCAGAGAAGATAAGGTCCATCAGAAATTCAGTATGAAGAAGCTGCGCAGAGCGCCGGGAAGGTATTCATAGATCAGGCCTCCGGGGATTTTGACGGATAGAAAGCTTTTGAACAGGACCACTACAATCACCGCAAAACCGGCACTGATGCCCATCATGAAACCACTGCGGTAACCCATGCGCCAGCTAAGGCAGGGCACAAAGATCAGGGTCACCGGGAGGTAGCCCAACACGGGCACTGCAAAGACGTAGGCCATGAACCACAGGGCGTATTCCAGCACCCTGCCCCAATTGCGGACCTCGTGCATGTCGTGGCGGCTGACACGTCGCCAGGGGAGTTTGTACAGATGCAGCCCCCCCATCAGCACCATACCACCTAGGGCGATGGCAGGCCAAAAACGCGGCTGGGCGACAAACTTGGTTTTGTCCACCCAGCGGGTTTGGCCGCTGATCTGGCTCAACAACAGCAGCGCAATGGCCACAAAGACCAAGGCAAAGACCAGCTGGCCGCGTCGGGGTCCGACAAATCGGTGTTCACGTTCTGAGGGCATGTCAGGGATCTATCGTACAGTGCAGACGGGCCAGAAGATACACCTCTGGCCCTGTCGCTGATTACTGGAGCAACTCGCCAATGCGGGCGACCGTGTCGATGTCGGTGGCCACACGGGCAGCCGAGTCGTCAGCCCCCTGCCAGTAGACCAGCGCACCGGTTTCCTTGGCAACGGCCTGAGCCCGGTCGCTCATCATGGTTTTGCTGGCAACCGCGATGATCTTGTCGCGGACGTCCTGCGGGGTGTCTTTGGTTACAAACAGACCATTCCACAAGGCGATGTTCAGGCTTGCGTCCAGCTCACCAATGGTGGGGGCGTCTGGCACCAGTGCAATACGCTCGTCGGTGATCGACACCAGAACCTTTACTTGATCCAAGCAGGGCAGGATCAGCTGCAGCGTGGTGTTGATGACATCGGCATCACCCGAGGCCAGCGTGTTGCAGTCCAGCGCGTCAAAGGCGGCGTCAGATCCCCAGCTAAACCCGGCGTTCACCGCAAAGGCCTTGGTCACCTGGGTTGGGGTCAGCACGTCACCAAAGTGGCCCAATGCCACGTCGTTGGATTTGGCATGCTCGGCCAGTTCCGCCATCGAGGAATATGGCGCGTCAGCGCTGGTGGCGATGACAAACGGATAGGTCAGGAAGATCCCAAGCGGGTCAAACTTGGCCGGGGTCAGTGGTGGGATGTCGATCTGGTGACCAACAACCGGCACGCCGATCACAAAGGATCCCACGGTGTAGCCATCTGCTGGCGCATTGGCGACCTCGATCGCTCCGGGGAATGGGCCACCGCCGCCGCCGGGTTTGTTCACCACCGCAGCTGCAACGCCGTATTCCTGCTGGAAGTCATCGGCGATCATCCGTGTCAGCACGTCTTCAAGATCACCGGGAGGCCACGGCACGATAAAGTTCACCGGCTTTTCCGGATATTCCGCTTGGGCCGCCCCAACGCTGAGTGCCAGTGCTGCCGTCGCCATTGCGCCCTTGAACAGATTGCTTAGTGCCATGTGATCCTCCCAGATACATTCTTATCAATCGTTACTGTTTGGTTCATTATTTGAACCGTTGGTTTGAATTTAGATTGACGGCCCGCCGCTAATCTGTCAACAAAATTGCATCAACGGCTCATCTTTTTCCGATTGAGCCAGTAAATGACCCAAGAACGGAGGCCCCGACAAAGACATGGGAACAGTATCCAAAGCCCTGTCATTGTTGACATTTTTCAACCACGGCCGGACCGAAATCGGGCTGAGCGATATGACGCGCCTGTCCGGTATGAACAAGGCGACCGTGTATCGGATGATGGCTGAATTGCAGGAAACAGGATTCGTTGAACAGGCTGGAAACGACCGCGCCTACCGTCTTGGGCCGCAGGTTTTGCGGCTGGCCGCGCTGCGGGAAGCTGCGGTTCCAATCTTGTCGGTATCGCGCCGGGTGCTGCGGGATCTGAGCGACGAGACCGGGGAAACCACCCACTTGTCGCTGGTGCAAGACAGCCAGTTGAACTCGCTCAGCCATGCCTACTCGCCCCGCCACGCCGCCAAGGTGATGATGGAGGACGCCGAGGTGCTGACCTATCACGGCACCGCCTCGGGGCTTGCGATTCTCGCTTATGCCGAGGACAGCTTTGTGCAAGAGGTCTTATCGCAGCCTTTACACAGTCACACACCCGCAACTGTCACCGATGGCGATGCCATTCGCGGGCAGATATCCGATGTGCATGCCTCGGGCGTTGCCCAGTCGATTGGCGGGTTTGAGGCTGACGTTCATTCACATGCGGTGCCAATATTTGGCCCCGACCGCCAGGTGATTGGTGCGCTTGCTGTGGCCGCCCCAGTGTCGCGGATGAGCGATGAACAGAAACAGCTGATCCCCGCCGCACTGTTGCGGGCAGGACAGACCCTTACCCACCGCATCGGCGGATCTGCCCCCTCGTCTTATGTGCACGAGCCCGTGACATGAGCCGCCTTCCCCCCGTTGACCGGCCCTGCCCGGCCCGACTGCTTTCAGGAGCTGACAAATGAAAGATTCGAACTTCCTCAAGGAACACAATGCCAAGTCGATGTGGCACCCAATGGCACATCCCGGTGACAGCCTGGCCAATCCGCCAGCAATCATTACAGGTGCGCAGGGGGTAAAGATCACCGACGTCGACGGCCACGAGGTGGTGGATGCGGTTGGTGGGCTGTGGAACGTGAACCTTGGCTTTTCCTGTCAGCCGATCAAGGATGCCATCGCCGCACAGCTGGACGTGCTGCCCTATTATTCCACCTTTCGCGGCACCACCAATGATCAGGTGATCCAGCTGGCCGAGGTTTTGCGCGATTTCTTTGCCCCCGATGGCCTGACCCGTGCGTTCTTTACCTCGGGCGGATCGGATTCGGTGGAAACCGCGCTGCGACTGGCGCGCCAGTATCACAAGATCCGTGGCGAAGCCGGGCGCACCAAGTTCCTGAGCTTGAAGAAAGGCTATCACGGCACCCATATGGGCGGCGCTTCGGTCAATGGTAATGCCAATTTCCGCACCCAATACGAACCGCTGTTGCCGGGCTGCTTCCAGCTCCCAGCGCCCTATACCTATCGAAATCCCTTCAACGAGAGTGATCCTGAACGGCTGGCGCAGCTCTGTCTGCAGGCCATCGAGGATGAGATCGCCTTTCAAGGCGCGGGCACCATTGCCGCATTCATTATGGAACCAATCCTGGGCGCTGGCGGAGTGATTCCACCACACCACAGTTTCATGCCCGGCGTGCGCGAGATCTGTGACCGTAATGGTATCTTGTTAATCGCCGACGAGGTGATCACCGCCTTTGGCCGCACAGGATCGTGGAGCGGGTCGCGCCACTGGGGCGTGCAGCCCGATTTCATGTGCACCGCCAAGGCGATCACCAATGGGTATTTCCCATTCGGCGCAGTGATGATTGCGGATCACCTGACCGAGACATTTGAGGCCGACACCACCGGCAAAGCGGCGATTGGCCATGGCTATACTTACTCGGGGCACCCCGTCGGGGCTGCGGCTGCGCTCGCCTGCATGGAAGAAACCCTACGTTTGAACGTGCCGGAAAATGCAGCCGCGCGGGGCACTCAGCTGCATCAAGGTCTATTGGCCCTTCAGGACAAACATGACCTGATCGGCGATGTCCGCGGTGGACACGGATTGATGTGCGCGATGGAGCTGGTGTCTGACCGTGCCGCCAAAGCGGCAATCGAAAAAAAGACCATCGGTACTGTTCAAGAAGTGGCCTATCAAAGCGGCGCTATGGTGCGGGTCTCTGGCCCCAACATCATCTTGTCGCCGCCTCTGATCCTGACCGAGGGAGACGTGACCACCATTTTGGGCGCGCTTGATGCGGGCCTAACGGCCGCCAGCTAGATTTCAATCAGGCACAACCGCAATCGGTCGCACGGCCGATTGCCACCGGATACCATAGCGGGCCCGAAGCATTGCTTCGGGCCCGCGTTTTTGGTGGCGCCGCTGGCGCGGCGCGACCGCGTGTGATGCTAAGGCAGCGCTGAATTTAACTGCTGGCCCCATCCCGGCGCCACAGCCCGGCAAGGACAAGCCAGTAAGCTGCAAAGAGTGCAACCTGTATCCAATAGGGTGTGGTGGTTTGGCCAGGTGCCAGCACCTCGGCCAAGGCATCTGACATATTCACTGAAACCAACCCAAGGATCGTCAGCCCCATCACAACAAGTGCCGCAAGCACTGACTCGCGGTTGCGCCCGGCCTGATAGAACAGCGCCACATAGGCCAGCACCGCAAAGCTGATAATCTTGTCCTGATAGCCATAAAACGGTGTGTCGTAATAGACAAACAGCAGCGGGTATTTCAGGCCAAAGAAATGAGCCGCAGCCATGCAGCAGAAATACAGAGCACCCGCCATAAAGGCGAGACGTGTCAGTGAGGAGTTCATGTGCGCATTTTCAATAAAGTATTCGCTTAGAAGGGCTATAGCTAGCTGGCAGGAACAACCAGCACCAACCCATCCAGATCTGGATGGGCCTCGATCTGGCAACTTAGGCGGCTGTTGGACTGGCGGTCGCCATCTGCCATGTCCAGCATAGCATCTTCAAAATCGCCCACCTCACCGGCTTTACCAGCCCAAGTGTCGTCCACATAGACATGGCAGGTGGCACAGCTGAGGCTGCCGCCGCATTCGCCGATCACGCCTTGTACATTATTGGCAACTGCGGCTTCCATCAGGTTTTGGCCATAGTCGATTGTTGCCTCAACACCCGAGCCGTCGGGCAACTTCCAGGTCACTTTCAAGTGCCTTACTCCTTAAACAAAGTGGACATAGAAGTCGCGCATACCATCGCCTTCAAGGTCGCGGGTTTTGCGCACTTCTTTTTGCTTCATGAATACGTGGTTGGCGACCAGTTCGGGCCCTACGGCTTCGGCCAAAACCGTGTCGCGCTGTAGATCTGCCACCGCGCCTTTGAGGTCAATTGCAGTACCCTCGCGCGCGTCAGTGCGGTCAAAGCCATCGCCGGTTTCAATAGGCGGTAGCTCATAGCCGTTTTCAAACCCCAGCCGTGCCGCCTGCAATACTGCTGCTGTGGCGGTATAGGGATTCGCCGAGGCATCCGCCATTCGGTGCTCAAGCCGCGCCTTGGCGCCGCCTTCGGAACTGATGCGGGTGGTAACGTTGCGATGGTCGCCGCCCCAATTTTGCCAGTAGCCCGACAATGATCCCGGTTGCAGCCGCATATAGCTGTTGGCGGTTGGGGCAATCAGCCCGGCCAGGCCTTTGTGATGGTGGATCATCCCACCCAGGCAACCGCGCGCCAGATCATTCATATGCTCCGGCCCACCGCGTGGCCCAGATGACAGCGCATTGCCGCCAGCAGCATCCGCAAAGGAGAAATTGACATGCATTCCAGACCCACCAGCCTCGGGAATGGGCTTGGGCATGAATGTCAGCACGATGCCGTATTCCAGCGCAATCTCGCGCGCCATCAGGCGGAACAGCACGATGTCGTCCACTGCCTTGACCGCATCACCAAAGGTCAGAACGTATTCGAACTGAGGGCTGTCGAACTCAGCGGTGATCATTTCCAACGAAAAGCCCATCTCATCCGCCATCGCCCAGATCCGGTCATTGAACCGCAGCGGATCCGCAAAGGGGCCTGTGCCATAAACCACACCACCGGGCGCGTCATAGGGCACCAACCGCCCGTTATCGTCAGCCTGCATAGCAAAGGCCTCGAGCTCAATCCCGACCTTGGGGGTGAGCCCGTGTTTTTGCCAGTCTGCCACCGCCCGTTTCAGTGTGCCGCGTGGGCACAGCGGTAGTTTCTCACCAGCATCATCATAAAGATCCCCCAACACAATCTGGGTCGAGGCATGCCAGCTGTCGCGGATATCGTCATGGCGCCAACGGAGTTCCATATCCGGCAGGCCTTGTTTGACCATCGATCCCGGCGCATCGAGCAGGTCGCGATCGTAATGGGTGCCAAACACCGAGCGGCAGAACCGGGTGCTGTCATCGCCAATCTTACCATGAGGCAGGTATTTCCCCCGCATAATGCTGAGATGATCGCAGAACAAAGCGCGTAGGCGGGTTTTCATGTCATATCTCTCCGGGTTGGATCAGGTTGGGCTTTAGAACAGGTTGGCAGGTTAGGACAAATGCGCCATGGGTCGAGACTGACCTTGGGGAGGTGTGAAGCGCCTTCCCGGGGAGAAGGTCAGGCACGGCCCGGCCTATCGTCCGGGCTAAACTCGTTGCAGGTTCAAGCACGTGTCACCCGTACCGGCAGCGATTTTATGCCACCGACAAAATTAGACCGCAGGAACTGCTGTTCGCCATTCGCCTCAATCTTGGTGATCCGCTTGGCCAGCTCTTGGAACAGCACTGTCACTTCCAACCGCGCCAACCACATGCCCAGGCAGACATGCGGACCACCTTGGCCAAACGACAAGTGCCGGTTGGGGGTCCGCATCAGGTCAACGCGAAACGGGTCCTCAAACACGGTTTCATCCCGGTTGGCCGAGGACCACCAGTACAGCACCTTGTCGCCCTCGCGGATGGTTTTGCCATGCATGTCAAAATCCTGCGTCGCGGTACGGCGGAAGTACAATGCGGGCGTGGCCCAGCGGATGATTTCATCCGCTGCGGTGTCCCAAATGTCGCCTCCGGCCCGCATCTGCTCCAGCAGTTCCGGCTGATGGCACAGGGCCTGAAGCCCGGCCGCGATGGAATAACGGGTGGTGTCATTGCCTGCGGCCACAACAAGGCAAAAGAAATTGCGGAACTCGGTTTGTGATATCACCGAACCATCCTTGGCCGGTTCAAGGATCATGTTCAGAATGCCGGATGTATCCCCCGCGGCCTCTTTCTTGGCCATCAGATCCCTGGCGTAGATGTACAGCTCAGCCCCGGCTGGGGAGTTGAAGGGCATCATGCGGAATTCGTCCGTCTGCATCTTGTCCAGCACATGGGTGGTGAAGTCCGGATCGGTATTTGCGATCAGCGCATCGCCTTTCTCCACCAGCCAAGGCAGGTCTTCTTGTGGCAGGCCAACCACGCGGCCCAGCATCCGCATCGGAAGCTGGCGGGCGATCTCTTTAACCGCATCAAAGCTGCCCATCTCAAGGGCCGGATCAAGGATCTCGGCGCAAAGGTCGCGGATTTCCTGCTCGTATTGCGCCATCGAGGTTTTTGAGAAGGCCTTGAGCAGCTTCATGCGGGTTTTGCTATGCTCGGGAGGGTCGGTTTCCTGAAAAGTGCGCCGCGCCATGTATTCTTCATAGCTCTGGTCTTCCATGCGGATACCCCGCGCAGATGAGAACACCGATGTGTTCTTGTTCATCGCCGCGATGTCGGCGTGGCGCGTCACCGACCAGTAATTCTCGCCATCGGCATATTCGGTCCAGTGCAGTGGATCGTCACGGCGCAGCCGCGCAAAGGTATTATGCGGCGCGCCATTGGCAAAAGCATCGTGGCTGCTGAGATCGGCGTAACCGTCATCAGTTGGCGTCCAGAGGGTCATGATCGGCCTTTCCAAAGCTACTTGCGTTATGTATATTAATGAGATCCATAAATATGTAAATGAAAAACTTGTGAGCCTATCCATGCACTTGGCTATTATGATGACCAACACTGATTCTAGCGCGTTTGCGAACCGTCACCCCAAAGATGGCGAGAAATTCACCGACCTGATCCAAATGGTGCGCCCCAATTGGGAGACCTCGGTGTTTTCAGTGAAAGACAGAGAGTTCCCCCAAGACATCAGCCAGTTTGATGGCGCCATGATCACCGGCAGCCCGGCCTCGGTTCGTGGCGATTACCCCTGGATCCCGCCATTGCTGGATATGATCCGAGATATGAACAGCCGACAACAGCCGCTGTTTGGGGCCTGTTTTGGCCACCAGGCCATTGCCTTGGCCCTCGGTGGGGACATGGACCATACGCCCAACGGATGGGTGCATGGACTAACCCGCAATCGGATGACAGTCCGCCCGGATTGGGCGCAGGAATTGCCGAACGAGGTTAAGCTTTATGGGTCACATATTGAGTGCGTGTCAAAGCTTCCCCTTGAGGCCCGGCAGATCGCAGAACAGGACGGGGTGATAACAGGTTTCTATGTCGGACGGCATGTGTACACAACTCAACATCATCCGGAAATGAGTCATGACTTCATTTGCGCGCTGACAGAAGAAATGCGTGAAACCTTGGGCGCCGAAGCCTATGCCACCGCCCAGAGCAGCCTACAGGACCAATCGGACCAACAGGCTTTTGCCGAAAGCATCGCGCAGTTCTTTGAACAAGCGCCGGAATAAGTCCCGGATCACCCCAGCGCAGCCAAAAGGTCCATCACCGTGACCTGATCAAACTGCACATGCCTGCGCATTGCGGCCTGAGCGCCCTCTTGGTCGTGGGCATAGATCAACTCGGCAATCTCGCGGTGCTCTTTGGCTGATTGTGCGATTGATCCGGGATAGCGATAGCGCGCCCGGTAATAGGCCATCAGCTTGCGCGCATTGGTCTTGATCATCTCGACCAAAAACGGATTGCCCGCACCCAGCGCCACCGCCTCGTGAAAACGCAGGTTGAGCTGATAATAGCCATTGGGGTCGCTATCGACCTTTTCCGCAGCGTGGGTTTCGCAGGCCACAACCGCCGCCTCCAACGCTTTGGTTTGGGCAGGTGACAAACGGCGCGCTGCCAGTCCCGCCGCCTGCCCTTCAAGCTGGGCATGCACCTCTAGTATGGCCAGGAATTCCTCAAGCGTTGGCTTGAACAGGACTGCCCCCTTGCGTGGCAAGCGCTGGATCAAACCGGTGGCTTCGAGCTGGATAAACACCTCACGTACCGGGGTGCGCGACACGCCGTGGCGGCTAACCAAGCCAGCCTCGTCCAACACATCGCCCGGGTTAATCCGCCCGGCGTCGATGTCGTCAAGGATTGCGTTCAAGAGCTGCTCTGTCTGCCCGGCCATCTGTCTGCCCTGTTGTGTTTGCGCCAGAGTAAGCGACCAGCCGGGTCAATACAACAGCGCGACGGTTCGGTCTGACGCAACCTGGTTAGCGTCAAGGGCACAATGGACAGAACATCAAACAGGCCACTACGGTGCCTTGGAAAAGAAGTGAGGGTAGACGGTGTACAGTTTTTGGAGAGCCATTTGCATTGGCGCAGCGATCCTAGGCGGCGCGGTACCCGCCGTAGCGCAGGAGAGGATTACCCTGACCATACGCGAGGTGCTGGAACGACCTGCCCTCCATTTCCCCGCCGCTGGTAACAAAGCAGCCGTGCTGATCCATCAGTCGGGTTGGTCCGCCGAAAGCTGGATCCCGCTGGCCGAACTGTTGCAGGGGCACAGTGTGTCGGCGGTGTCGCTGGTCTTTGCTTCGTCAGAAGATGTATTGGCCGCTGTCGAATTCCTGCATCAGGACGGCGCGGAGCAGATTACCCTGATCGGGGCCAGCATTGGAGGCGGAGCAGCCATGCAGGCGTTGCGGCGCGATGGCGGGGCGCAGATCGACAACATCATTCTACTGGGCACCTCGCAGGGGGATGCGTCAGAAGTGGCTGATGTGCCCAAGCTGTTTGTGGTGTCAGAACAGGACTTTTTCGCCAGTCGCACCCATGCCAGCTTTGCCAAGGCGAGCGAGCCCAAGCGGTTGATTGTCTACCCCGGTGGGGCACATGGGCAAGAGATGCTCGACAGCCCTTACGGGGGGCAGCTCATTGACGAAATCCTAGAGGTGATCGCCCCCTAGCAGGGCTCTGCCTCCTCTCGGCTCAGGTATCCTCTCGCATCCACAGATAGAGTGGCAAGGCCAGCGAAAGGCCGACAAAGGAGGCAGACGGCAATACAAGCCACCAATGGCGCAGGTTCTTTTGGCGGGCATCCATAAAGCTCCAGATCCAGAACACCGAAATTGAGATCAAAATATCAGACGAAAACCCCGCCGCCACGCCGTTGACAAAGGGCGCCTGGATAAAGGCAATCAGATTGAGGCCGTTTGCGGCGATAAAGGAGCCGAAGAAATACCATGGGATAAGAGTACCCGCGATGGCAGCAAAAGCATAGAAATTGCGCATTGAAATTCCTGTTTGTGTTTAATCGTTCTGAGGCACGGCGCCACGGTACTTCACTGTTACCTCGGCACTGACATCGTCAGCTTCGTAAACACCCAGCAAAATACCCTTGCGACCAGATTTTCCGCGCCCGGCTTTGATTTGTGCATCTGACAGGGTGATGCGCTGCGACATGCGCAGGCCCCAGTCCAGCAGGCGGTCATACATCAGGTCGATCACCTCTTGATGCGCGTCGCCCTTGGCCAGATCCACCAGCTCGCTGGGATCATTTTCCATGTCAAATAGCATCGGCCGCAACCCGCCCTCGGCATGCATGAACTTCCAACGCTTGTCGGTCACCATGAACAGGCGCGCGTCGCGGGGTTCCAACCCCAGCTTTTCACTCAGCGGCATGGTGGAATAGTCGAACTCAGCAATGGCATAATCGCGCCAGTCTGGTGCTTCGCCGTGCAGCCAAGGCGTTAGCGACCGCCCTTCGAGGATATGGGACGCGGGTTCGCCGCCCGCCAGATCAAGGAATGTAGGGGCCAGATCAATCGCCTCGACCAGCGCATCGCAGGTGGTGCCGCGGGTGGCGTCAGCCTGCGTTCGCGGGTCATAGATGATCAGCGGCACCTTGATCGACGGTTCGTGAAACAGGTTCTTTTCACCCAGCCAGTGGTCGCCCAGATAATCGCCGTGGTCAGATGTGACCACCACCATGGTGTCCTGCATCCGCCCCGTTTCTTCGAGATAAGCAAACAGGCGGCCCATTTGGTCGTCGGCCTGTTTGATCAACCCCATATAGGCGGGGATCACCTTGTCGCGGACCTCGTCACGGCTAAAGGTCTTGCCGATCTGGTTGTTCATCATGCCGTGGAACACAGGGTGTGCATCCTCGCCCTCGTCCTCTGAACGCACGACAGGCAGCACATGTTCCGGGCCGTACATATTGTGATAGGGCGCAGGCACGATATAGGGCCAGTGAGGTTTGATGTAGCTAAGGTGCGCGCACCATGGCCCATCCCCGCTCTCAGTGGCCTGCTCGATAAACTCGATGGCTTTGGTGGTCAACCACGGCGTTTCGCTGTCTTCCTCGGCGATATTGGCGGGTTTGTCGGCGTTGACCATGAACCAACCCGAGGCGATGTCGTTGCCCTCGATGCCGGCATTGGCAAAGTCGTTCCAAGGGTTGTCGCCGGGGTAACCCTTTTCCTTGAGGTATTCGTTATAAGGGCTGCGTTTTGCGTCGTAGAACCCATCCGGCCCCTCGGCCCAGAGACCATCATCGCGCACCCAAGGGTCAAAGCCACATTCGCTTTGGCGCACACCGATCTCGCTGTCTGGAGCCAGACCCAGGCGGCCCATGCCTTCGGCGTCGGCAACCATGTGGGTCTTGCCGATCAAGTGGCAGCTCATCCCTGCTTTGCGCAGATGGTCGCCCATGGTCCATTCGCCCACCCGCAGCGGGTAGCTGTTGAACTGCACCCCGTGGCTGGAGGGGTAGCGCCCGGTATAACTGCTCATCCGGGACGAACCGCAGGTGGGGGACTGCACATAGGCGCGGGTAAAGCGGACACCCTTGTCGGCCAGCGCATCGATATGCGGGGTCTTCAGGTGCGGATGACCGGCACAGCTAAGGTAGTCGAACCGCAACTGGTCAAACATAATGTAGAGAATGTTCATATCGGCCCTCCCCCGGCGCGTCCCATCTGCTGAACATGTGAAGGAAAATGAGGAGCGGTGCAATGTGCGTTCCTTTCGACATCTGTCATCTTATTCATAGTGCCCGGCTCTGCCGGGCCGCGCCTGACCTTCCCCCATGGGAAGGCGCGTTGCACCTCCCCAAGGTCAGACTCGACGCTTCTGGTTAGCTACGTCTCGCTTTTTCAAACGATCAACCCTAGCCTGCGTTTGTTGAAATCCACGAATTGCTGAGCTCTGCCATATGCCTTTACGACCTGCCCGCCCCTCCGACTGCTCCAGCCTCGCCGCGCTTTCGATCGAGGTTTGGCTGGGAACCTATATCCGCGAGGGCGTGAATGCCTTTTTCGCAGATTATGTGCTGGCGCATTACACGGTGGATCAGTTTTCCAAGGCGCTGGAGAACCCAAACGAGCGGATCCTTGTTTGGAAGGGTTCCAAAGGTATCGCGGGGTACATTCGTGTCACCCGTGATCAGCCCTGCCCGGCTGAACATCCGTCCACTACTGAGATCACAACGCTATACGTACAGCCCCGGCATCACGGCAAAGGCATTGGGCAAGAGCTGCTGAAGGCAGGGCTGGAGCTGAGCCAAGAATTGGGTTGGGGCGTGCCATGGTTAGCGACCAACTCTGAAAACCACCCCGCTCTGCGTTTCTATGCAAAGCAGGGGTTTTCCATAATTGGCCAGACCCATTTCGAGATTGAAGATCAGCGCTATTGCAACGAAGTATTGCTAGTTGAACCACAGCCCCCTCAGAACAGGTGAACAACATGATTATCAGACCCTCCCTGCCCACAGATGCAACGGGTATAAGCCGCGTCCTGACTGCCTTAACGGCCGCTGGACTTCGCGTTTCACCAAGTGATGTCGATTTTGCCCTTAGCAACTACATCGAAAACCCAAACGGGATTGAATGCAGCGTGGCGACTGACCCAGAGGGGGTAATTTTGGGTTTTCAGGCCCTTCTGATGGCAGTTGAGGGGAACCAATATGGTGTGACACCAGGCTGGGGCATCATTGGCACCCATATTCACCCGGAGGCAATCCGCCAAGGCATTGGCGGCAAGCTGTTCACCGCGACGCGCAGTGCAGCCTTGAAAGCCAATCTAAAATACATCGATGCAACGATCCAGAACTACAATACCGGCGGTTTGGCCTATTATGAGTCTGTTGGATTTCGCACTTACGAGACAAACGAAGACGCAACCCGCAAGGTCTATGATCTCACCTGAATGCGGCAATGCGTTACACAAAATGTGAAGATGGCAACTTTTTGTTACATTTTCCTTGCCGCGAATCGTATTATTTCTTATCACCGACCCAACGGTCGGCTTATTAATTGCCGCAATAGGAGACGCGACCCCCATGGATGCATTCATCTGCGACGCAACCCGGACCCCAATTGGCCGCTATGGCGGGGCGCTGTCCTCGGTCCGTACTGACGATCTGGCAGCCGCCCCAATTGCCGCCCTTAAGGCGCGCAACCCGCAGGTAGACTGGGCCAGCATTGATGATGTGATCTATGGCGATGCCAACCAAGCCGGCGAAAGCAATCGCAACGTGGCCCGTATGGCAGCACTGTTGGCAGGCCTGCCAACGGATGTGCCCGGCACCACCATCAACCGGCTTTGTGCCAGCGGCATGGATGCGGTTGGCATGGCGTCTCGCGGCATCCGTGCGGGCGACTATGACATGGCCATTGCCGGCGGTGTCGAAAGCATGAGCCGCGCGCCCTTTGTGATGCCCAAGCAGACCGCCGCCTTTGGCCGCAGCAACGCGGTGTATGACACCACCATCGGCTGGCGGTTCGTGAACAAGAAGATGGAGCAGATGTACGGCACCGACTCGATGCCTCAGACGGCTGACAATGTCGCCGAAGACTACAACATCAACCGCGAAGACCAGGATGCCTTTGCCGCGCGGTCACAGGCCCGCTGGGCCGCTGCGCACGAGGCTGGCGTGTTTGGCGACGAGATCACTCCGGTATCCGTGCCACAGCGTAAGGGTGACCCGATTGTCGTCGACACAGATGAACACCCCCGCCCCGGTACTGGCGCTGACAAATTGGCCAAGCTTCGCGGTGTAAACGGACCCGGCCTAACTGTGACTGCGGGCAATGCGTCCGGCGTCAACGACGGTGCTGCGGCTATCCTGATGGCGAACGAGGTTGCAGCAGCCAAGAACGGGTTAAAGCCGATGGCGCGGATTGTTGGCATGGCCGCTGCCGGGGTTGAACCCCGTGTGATGGGGATTGGTCCTGTACCTGCCACCCGCAAGGTGCTGGCCCGCACTGGGTTAAGCATCGAGCAGATGGATGTGATAGAATTAAACGAGGCCTTTGCATCGCAAGGGCTGGCAACACTGCGGGAACTTGGCCTGGCCGATGACGCACCCCATGTTAACCCCAACGGCGGTGCCATTGCGATTGGCCACCCGCTGGGGATGTCTGGCGCTCGGCTGGTGCTGACCGCTGCTTATCAGTTGCAACGTACCGGCGGGCGCTATGCGCTGTGTACCATGTGCGTTGGCGTTGGACAGGGCACCGCTCTGATCCTGGAACGCGTGTAAGGGAGATCTGACGATGTATGCACAGATGGTAAAATCCGAAGCCGCCCAAGACGACCCCGAAAAGCTCTCCGCTTTTCAGGCGCGGATTGATGCGGGCGAAAAGATCGAACCCAAGGACTGGATGCCTGCGGCCTATCGCAAGACGCTGATCCGCCAGATCGGCCAGCATGCGCACAGCGAAATCGTGGGTCAGCTGCCCGAAGGCAACTGGATCACCCGCGCCCCGACGCTGGAGCGCAAGGCGATCTTGCTCGCCAAGGTGCAAGACGAGGCTGGCCACGGGCTGTACCTGTACTGTGCGGCGGAAACTTTGGGTGTGTCGCGGGATGAAATGACCGAGATGCTGCTGGATGGCCGTATGAAGTACTCGTCGATCTTCAACTACCCCACTCTGAACTGGTCGGACATCGGCGCGGTTGGCTGGCTAGTCGACGGCGCAGCAATAATCAATCAGGTGCCGCTACAGCGAACTTCGTTTGGTCCCTATGCCCGTGCCATGGTCCGGGTCTGCAAGGAAGAGAGCTTTCACGCACGTCAGGGGTTTGACGCGATCCGCAAGATGGCCGAGGGCACGCCTGCGCAAAAGAAAATGGCGCAGGATTCTGTGAACCGCCTGTGGTTCCCGGCGCTGATGATGTTTGGCCCGTCCGACAAAGAGTCGGTGCATTCCGAGCAGTCGATGGCCTGGAAGATCAAGATGAACACCAACGACGAGCTGCGCCAGAAGTTCGTTGACCAGACCGTACCGCAGATCGAATTCCTGGGCCTCGACCTGCCAGATCCGGGCATCAAGTGGAACGAAGAGCGTGGCCACTATGACTACACCGACCCCGACTGGTCTGAATTCTTTGACGTGATCAAGGGCAACGGCCCCTGCAACGTCGACCGGCTCGCCGCCCGTAACAAGGCCTGGGACGATGGCGCCTGGGTGCGCGATGGATTGATGGCCCACGCCAAGAAAAAAGCCGCCCGTACAATTGCAGCGGAATAAGGAGATTGCCGTGCAAGGGTCTTTGTCCAAGCACCTGATAATGTCGCTGACACTAGTCGCCGTATTCGCTGTTGTCGTAACCGGATCCGGATGGAATCCAGACGAATTTGCGGCGCTTGGGTCTCACGGGTTCCCGTTTGATCCAACGTCTCTCTGGGGCGTCTATGATCCGTTGGTCGATGAGGGCACCAGTTACAGATGCCAGCCTGGCGCATTTTGCCAACCTGTATTCCACTAAAGGAGTAATCTCATGAAAAACGAATGGCCCCTTTGGGAAGTCTTTATCCGCGGTCAGCACGGCATGAGCCACCGTCACGTCGGCAGCCTGCACGCGCCGGATGCGGAAATGGCAATCAAGAACGCACGCGATGTTTACACCCGCCGCAACGAAGGTCTGTCGATCTGGGTGGTCGAAGCCAACCACATCGCCGCCTCATCCCCCAGCGACAAAGGCCCGCTGTACGAACCCAGCGAAAGCAAGGTTTACCGCCACCCGACCTTTTTCGACATTCCTGACGAAGTGGGGGCAATGTAATGACTCGCGACGAGGCATTCCTGCAGTTCCTGTTCCGGATGGGGGATAACACCCTGATCCTTGGCCACCGGGTCAGCGAATGGTGTGGCCATGCGCCGGTGCTGGAAGAAGACATCGCGCTGGCCAACACGGCGCTGGATCTGATCGGTCAGACCCAGTTCTGGCTGGGCTTGGCTGGTGAAGTTCAGGGCGATGGTAAATCCGCTGATGACATCGCCTTCCTTCGCGATGTCTGGGATTTCCGCAATCTACTGCTAGTCGAGGTGCCGAATGGTGACTTTGGCCGTACTTTGATGCGCCAGTTCCTGTTTGATGCCTGGCATTCAATCCAGCTGGGGCATCTGATCAAGTCGTCAGATGAACGGGTGGCTGCCATTGCTGAAAAGGCCAGCAAAGAGGTGGCCTATCACCTGGAACGTTCGGCTGACACTGTGGTTGGTCTGGGTGACGGCACCGCAGAAAGCCACCGCCGCATGCAAGAGTCGCTGGACTATCTATGGCCCTATGTGGGTGAGATGTTCCAGTCCGATGAGGTCGACGCCGAGATGGTAGCCGCCGGGATTGCTCCGGACCCAGCTAGCCTGCGCGACGACTATGATGCGCTGATCACACGTCTTCTGGCCGATGCGACGCTGACCATTCCGGACAGCGACTTTGGCCACAAGGGTGGTCGCACTGGTAAGATGCACACCGAACATCTGGGTCATTTGCTGACGCAGATGCAATGGCTGCAACGCGCCTATCCAGGGTCTAACTGGTAAGGCGGCTGAACATTAGAGCAAAGGGCAACCCCGGCCTCGGGCGGGGGTGAAGCCCCCTCCCGTGGGGGAGGTCGGGGGCTGCCCGGCCTATCGTCCGGGCAATATCGACTGGAAAGCAGATCACATGAGCCAACTGCAAGAAAAGCCAAGTGTGACCCAGATCTGGGAGTGGCTGGAAGCTGTACCAGACCCGGAAATCCCAGTGATCTCGCTGGTTGATCTGGGCATCATTCGTGACATCAAATGGAACGATGACACCCTGACCGTCGCCGTGACGCCCACATATTCGGGCTGCCCAGCCACCTCGATCATCAACTTAGACATCGAAACTGCCTTGCGCGACCACGGCATCGAAAAGCTGGAGCTGAAACGCCAGCTTTCCCCAGCCTGGACCACCGACTGGCTGTCCGACAAGGGACGCGCCAAGCTGGAAGAATACGGCATCGCGCCACCGCAACCCGCAGGCGGGCCAGAGCGCTGCCCCAACTGCCACAGCAATAACGTCACCAAGGTCAGCCAGTTTGGCTCGACCCCGTGCAAGGCCCACTGGCGCTGCCAGGACTGCCTTGAACCTTTTGATTATTTCAAGTGCATCTGAGGAGACACCCATGGCGCGCTTTCATGACCTGACTGTTACTGACATCCACAAGACCATCCGCGACGCTGTCGTGGTGACGCTAAAACCCGTCAATGGCGCGGCTGAGCATTTTGATTTCACCCAAGGGCAATACCTGACCTTTCGCCGCGATTTTGACGGTGAAGAGTTGCGCCGGTCCTATTCGATCTGCGCGGGCAAGGATGAGGAGATCCTGCAGGTGGGTATCAAGCGCGTTGATGGCGGCGCTTTTTCAACCTGGGCCAATACCGAGCTGAAGGTGGGGGATACGCTGCAAGCGATGCCCCCAATGGGCAGCTTCTTTACGCCGCTCGACGATGCATCGCACAAACAATACCTTGGCTTTGCCGGTGGATCGGGCGTCACCCCAGTGCTGTCGATCCTGAAAACCACACTGACGGCAGAGCCCAACTCTCGCTTTACGCTGGTCTATGCCAACAAAGGCGTGAACACGATCATGTTCCGCGAAGAGCTGGAGGATCTGAAGAACCTCTATATGGGCCGCCTAAACGTGATCCATATTCTGGAGAGCGACGCGCAAGAGATCGACCTATTCACCGGTCTGGTCACCGAAGAAAAATGCGCCCAGCTGTTTGAACATTGGATCGACATTGAAAACACCGATACCGCCTTTATCTGCGGCCCCGAGCCAATGATGCTGGGCATTGCATCCGCCCTACGTACTGCTGGCATGGACGATGCCCAAATCAAATTCGAGTTGTTCGCCAGCTCGCAGCCCGGTCGCGCCAAACGTAAGGTTAGCGCTGCGGATGCGGCCAGCGGCGGCAACCAGACCAAGGCGGCGATCACGCTGGATGGCTCCACCCGCACCATTGAAATGGGCAAGGATATGTCGATCCTAGACGCGGCATTGGGCAACGCAATGGATGCGCCCTTTGCCTGTAAGGCTGGGGTTTGTTCCACCTGCCGCTGCAAGGTGATCGAAGGCGAAGTGGAAATGGCCGCCAACCACGCGCTGGAAGATTACGAGGTCGAAAAGGGCTATGTGCTGTCTTGTCAGGCCTATCCGGTGACCGACACGGTTGTTGTAGATTACGATCAATAGGGAGGACGCGACCATGGCAGACGACATGAGCATTGAAAGCTACCTAGCCGCTGGCGGCGTTCTGACCAGCCCGGACAATACGCCCGCGCGCTATCGCGCGGAGCTGCTGAAGATCATGGCGATTTTCATCGACAGCGAGTTGGCGGCAGCAGCTGGGTTTTCGGACATGATCAACGCAGGCCCCGGTGTGCGTGACCGCATGGCGGCAGCGCAGATCGTGATGGAGAAAACCGCCAACGCCAATCGGGTTCTGGAGCTGATGGGTGAATTTGGTGCTGATACCGAACGCTATGTGAGCCACCACCCCTGGACCACCCGCCTACCCCGCGACGCCGATATTGGCCAGCGCCGCAGCGACCACGACATGCGCCTGTCGGTGTTTAACTACCCGCTACAGGGCTGGGCGGACGCAGTGGTGATGAACCTGCTGATGGGCCATGCCGCCGCGGTACAGTTGGAAGAGCTCTGTCAGGTCTCTTACCAGCCCCTGGCCGAGGCCTTCCGCGCCATTGCGCCCATTGAAGCTGCGCACACCGAGCTGGCCGACAAGGGTATGGCGCGTCTTTCTAAAAACGGCACCGGCTCTGCCTTGCAGGACGCGGTCAACTACTGGTGGCCTCGCGTTGCAGCGAGTTTCGGGGACGAAAGCTCGCAAAAACTTGACGGGCTAAAGGCAATGGGTCTGCGCAAAGAGAGCAACGCCGCGCAAAAATCCTGCTGGCAAGAAGAGGCCACTGCCGCACTGGCGACACATGGGTTGCGGCCTGCGGCATAAGAGCGAGGAGCTCCGGCCCGGAAACTGGGCATCACAGATGCCCGTTCCGGTTGCGCCTGGCGCGCGGGTGTAGTTTGTGCTTAGCGGACCTGTGCTTGCAGGTAAGTCAGTTTGTTAACAAAACAGGCATCAAATTCACGCATCCACTCAAATTGAGTGAGGTCAGGTAGTCGACGCAACACATCCGCGTCAATCCGAGCGCTGGACCAGTAAACGGTGTTTGACACAAGACTTTCCACAGGGCTTGAGAAGGGGTGATATGGCGCCAAGTTCAATAAGGTAGAGCCCAGCGCTGTACACTGATCAACTGATCGTCTGCATTTCGTCTCACAGAGTTTCCTCAGCGGCGTCCAGGATGAAACATGCCTGGCGTTAGTAAGAACACTTTCCCTTAGCGCCCGGTCCTCAAAAAACGAGCGCGGTGGAACTGGAGCCCAGCTCAATCTGGACGCGACTTCATTTTCCACCTCGGGCATTCGCCACTCCAGCGGCATGCGCGCCGAACCATAAACAGCCTGCTGCCGATGCCTTTCTTGAGACGCCCATTCGACCAGAACGGATGCGTCTGACGGCAGAGTCTCTGCCTCCTTTAACACTCGCAAGGCTTCCTCGGCGTGTCCCAGTGTAATCAGACCCGGAATTTGTCGAATGGCTTCTGACACTTCTCCCATATCAAGCAGAGCCTGCAGGGCATCTGCTTTGACCCCCGAATGACCAGCTTGCTGAAGAGCAACTGCCAGCGGCACATCATTCTGCGCGGCCTTCAACCAGCTTTTCCCGGACAAACCACCTGGCTGACGCAGCAACGCCACGCGTTCAGCCCGTGGCAGAGCGCCTGTGACATGTGTGTGTAAATGACCTTGGGATGCTACCCGTGCGAGAAATATCTGCGCAGCGCGGTTGTCTTGCCGCGCCAGTTCGGAAAATTGCGTCAACGCCGCCATATCATTGCCATCCAGCCAGTCCTGCAGGGCGGTTTGAAAGGCGGGGCTGTCGTGTCCGGGTATGTCGACCGCATTTGCTGGCTGAACCAGGGCAAAGAGTATCGCCACAAGGGCTGGAAAAATTGATTCCATCTGAGATAAGCCATTCAAGGGAAATGCATATTCGCTGAACCCTATCAGAGCCTATGACGCTGTATAGTCACTCATTTCGCCCAGGTACAAACTCTGCCCCAGTAAGCCCCTGTGGCCAAGCCACTTTGAACACCGAAAAATTACTGTTTGCCCGCAAATAAAGGTCTGGACGGTTGACCCATCTCCTCCTAGGCTTCCCCAAACTCCACTTTTTCCTGAGGCACCCCCATGGCAACCGGCAGCAATATTCGCACCTATTTCAACGGCAGCTGGCACGAGGGCGACGTACCTATCATCCGGGCGGCGGATCATGGTGCTTGGTTGGGATCTTCGGTGTTTGACGGCGCGCGGTTCTTTGACGGCTTGGCACCGGATCTGGACCTGCACTGCGCCCGCACCAACCGCTCGGCCGAGGCGTTGATGCTGACACCCACCGTCAGCACCGAGGACATGCTGAGCATCGTGCGCGAAGGTCTGGCGATGTATGACAAGGGCGCTGCCGTCTATATCCGCCCAATGTACTGGGGAATTGATGGGGACGGTTCGGCCATTGTGCCCTCGGCCGAGAGCACCGGATTTGCTTTGTGCCTTGAAGAAATCCCAATGGCACCAGCTACTGCCAGCGCCACCCTGACCCGCACCCGGTTCTGCCGTCCGGTGTTGGATAGCTCAATCGTCAACGCCAAAGCCGGCTGCCTGTACCCCAACAACGCCCGGATGCTGCGCGAGGCCAACGCCAAAGGGTTTTCCAACGCTCTGGCAACGGATGCACTGGGCAACGTCGCTGAAACGGCAACCTCGAATGTATTCATGGTCCGCGATGGCGAGGTCTTTACCCCGGTGGCCAATGGCACGTTTCTGAGCGGAATCACTCGCGCGCGGCATATTTCTAACCTGCGGGCCGAGGGCATCACTGTACATGAAACGGTCCTGGGCTACGGGGACTTCGAAGAAGCCGACGAAGTCTTCATGTCAGGCAACATGAGCAAAGTGACCCCAGTTACCGCCTTTGACGACTGCCAGTACCAGATGGGACCTGTCACCAAGCAGGTGCGCGAGATGTATTGGGACTGGGCCCAATCACATGGCTGACCTCCGCCCAAGCCTGCTGACCTTGTGTGTTGGCATGTTTGGGGCCTTGGTCGCACTGGGTATTAACTTGCCATTGGCCCTTTTGGCGGGCCCAGCCATCGCCGTTTCCGCCGCCGGATTATGTGGGCTTCGGACTGAGATCGCGCCGCGCCTGCGTGATGCAGGCTTTCTTTTGATTGGGGTCAGTATCGGGTCATTGGTCGGACCCGAGAGTTTTGATGCATTGTCCCGCTGGCCACTGGCGTTTGGCCTGCTGGCGATTTTGACCATAATTACCCCCTGGGCGGGCCGATGGCTGATCCCCCGTTTGCTGCCATTTGGTCAAGACGAGTCCTTTCTGGCGTCTGCCCCAGGACACCTGAGCCTGGTTGTTGGATTAGCAGACAGTCTATCGTTGTCTCTTAGCCGCCCCGTTGTTCTTGCCTCGATCCGGTTGCTTGCACTGACGCTTTTGGTTCCCATGGCGGCAAAACTGGCTGGCCTGGAAATAGGCGTCGGTCTGCCCATGGGGGCCGAGACCACTGTCTGGGGTGGGATTGGACTACAGGTTTGTATTGCCTTGGTTCTGGCCCCTGTTCTCAGTTTTCTGAAGCTGCCCGCTCCGACGCTCATTTCGGGCCTGCTGGTCGGGTCATGTTTTCACCTGACGGGGCTGATCACCGGCACCGTGCCCGACTGGCTAGCCACGGCAGTCCTGATCTTGATGGGCAGTCTGATTGGAACCCGCTTTAGTGGTATGAACTGGCGCAATCTCTTTGAAAGCTTGCTGGCCGGGGCAATCATCGTTGTATTGGCGTCTGGTCTGGCCGTTAGCTTTGCGGTGCCAGCGGCCTATTTGTCGGGCCTCCCTCTATTGGACGTTCTACTGGGGTTCTCGCCTGGGGGCCTGGAAACGATGATAATCCTGGGCGCTGCGTTGGGGGCCGATCCCAGCTTTGTCGCGGCAGCCCATCTGTTCAGATTGTTTGTTTTGGCAATTGTTTTGACGCTTTATGCCAGCAAGGTCGCGCGAAGAAACATTAAAACTGATGGACAGAGCCCTGCCCCTCGGGCAGATTGAGCTGGATTATGGAGGCTGATAATGCGCAAATTTCTTGTGGTACTGGACGATAGTCGCGAATGTTTGAACGCCATGCGGTTTGCTGCGATGCGGGCGGCCCACACGGGTGGTGGCGTCGAAATCCTGTCGGTCATCCCTCCAGATGAGTTCAATCACTGGATCGGCGTCGGCGCGGTGATGCGTGAAGAGGCCCGCGAACGGATCCATGCCCACTTTGAAGTCTTTGCCAAATGGATGCGCGACCGGCAAGGGGTAGACCCGGATCTGGTGATCCGTGAAGGCGACGCCGTGCCAGAAATTATCGCCCAGATCGAAGAGAACCCAGAAATCGGCGTTCTGGTATTGGGCGCGGGCAATGATCGCAAAGGGCCCGGACCCTTGGTGAGCCAGCTGAGCCGCTCCTCGGGCAGCTTACCGATCCCGATCACCGTGGTACCGGGCGATCTGTCCAAGGAAAAACTGGAAGCCATTACCTAGCTTCCGGAAACTCCAAGTTAGAATCGTTCTAAACCTTGACTTGCGGCTCTGTCGGGCGCATATCGGTGACAGCTTTACGGAGACCCGATATGTTCATTCAGACCGAATCCACGCCCAACCCGGCGACGCTGAAATTTCTTCCGGGTCAAACCGTGCTTGAAGTTGGCACCGCTGACTTCCCTACTCGGGATACAGCAGGCAAGTCGCCTCTGGCCGAGCGCATCTTTGCGGTCAGCGGCGTGGCGGGCGTGTTCTTTGGCAACGACTTTGTTACAGTGACCAAGGTCGAAGGGGTCGAATGGGATCACATCAAGCCCGCTATTCTGGGCGCGGTGATGGAACATTATCAGTCCGGCCAACCGGTGATGGCCGATGATGGTGCGGCGCCTGCTTCGGGTCACGCAGAACATACCGGTGAAGACGGGGCGATCGTCGACCAGATCAAAGAACTGCTGGACAGCCGGGTGCGCCCTGCGGTGGCTCAGGATGGCGGTGACATCACATTCCACGGCTTTGACCGCGGCGTTGTCTACCTGCACATGCAAGGCGCCTGCGCAGGTTGCCCTTCGTCCACGCTCACCCTGAAAATGGGTATTGAGAACCTGCTGCGCCACTACATCCCCGAAGTGACCGAGGTCCGCCCCGTTGCCGTCTGAGCCACTGGTACTGGGATTTGACACATCGGCCGCGCATTGCGCGGCCGCTTTGCTGCGGGGCGACCAGATCGTTGTTGAACGGCTGGAGCTGATGAACCGCGGTCAGGCCGAGCGGCTGATGGTGCTGCTGGAGGAGATTCTAGCCGAGGGTGGTGTTACCTGGAAAGAGCTGACTGCCATCGGGGTCGGCGTCGGGCCCGGAAATTTCACCGGTATCCGGATTGGAGTTTCTGCCGCGCGTGGTCTGGCACTAGGGCTAGATATCCCGGCCGTGGGTGTGAATGGTTTTGAAGCCCGCGAAACTGAAGGTTATTTGACCGCAATCCCCGCGCCACGAGAACAAGTCTATGCCACCCTGCCGGACCAAGCACCGCGTCTGATGCCTGCATCCGAGGCCGCTGAGGCCGCGCGCGGTGCCGGGCTAACCTTTGCGCCCGATGCAAGCCCTGCAGGGCTGTCTGCGGCAATCGCTCTTCTAGCAGCGCAGCGCTATGAGGATGTCACCGAACCACCTGCCCCGCTATACATGCGCGCCGCAGATGCTGCACCCTCTCGCGATGTTCCACCTGCATTGATTGATGGCTGAGCTCTTTTCTCCTGCCGAAATGGCGGCCATCCATGCCGCTGCCTTTACCCAGTCGCGCCCCTGGTCTGAAGATGAATTTGCCGACTTGATGAACAGCCCGCTGACCTTTGCCACTGGCGATTCCCGCTGTTTCGCACTGGTTCGGGTCATCGTGGACGAAGCTGAGCTGCTGACCATTGCCACCCATCCCGAATATCAGCGCCAGGGTTTGGCGCAGGAAGTGATGGCAGAGTGGCAAGGTCAGGCCGTTTTGAAAGGCGCAGAAACCGCGTTTCTGGAAGTGGCGGCTGACAACACCCCGGCCCACCAACTCTACGCCAATTGCGACTTCTCTGTTTGCGGGAATCGCCCCGGATATTATGCACGCCCTGATGGTCCCGCAGTGGACGCCGTGCTGATGCGGCGGGTCTTATCCCCAAACAAATAGGGCTTGACCCTAGGCCCAGAGGCCAAAATCACACCAAATGGTCAAAAAGCGGTTGACCCTCTGGCCGGGCTGCGGCCTTAATTGCTGCACCTTTTGAGAAACATCTCATATTCGGGCGGCTGGCACTGCTGATTGCCCCAAACAAAAACAAAACCGGGAGTACCCAAATGACTCTGATGAAATCCCTGATGGGAGCCGCCGCTGCTATGGCGCTGACCGCTGGCGCTGCATTGGCTGAGCCAGCCCTGATCTTTGACCTGGGCGGCAAGTTCGACAAATCCTTCAACGAAGCGGCCTTTAACGGTGCACAGCGTTGGGCTGACGAAACCGGCGAGACCTTCCGCGAAATCGAACTGCAGTCCGAAGCTCAGCGTGAGCAGGCTCTGCGTCGTTTTGCCGAAGTCGGCGCAAACCCAATCGTCATGGCTGGCTTTGCCTTTGCTGACGCCCTGGGTCAGGTTGCTGCTGATTACCCTGACACCAAGTTTGTCATCATCGACATGGTTGTTGATGCGCCAAACGTCCGTTCGGTTGTCTTTAACGAGCACGAAGGCTCGTACCTGGTTGGCATGATGGCGGCTCAGGCTTCCAAGTCCGGCACCGTTGGCTTTATCGGCGGCATGGACATCCCGCTGATCCGTAAGTTCGCTTGTGGCTATGCCCAGGGTGTTATGGCTGCAAACCCAGACGCCAAGGTTATTGCCAACATGACCGGTACAACTCCGGCAGCGTGGAATGACCCGGTTAAAGGTTCCGAGCTGACCAAAGCCCAGATCAGCCAGGGTGCTGACGTGGTTTATGCCGCTGCTGGTGGTACCGGTGTAGGCGTTCTGCAAACTGCTGCTGACGAGAACATTCTGTCGATCGGCGTAGACAGCAACCAGAACCACCTGCACCCAGGCAAAGTTCTGACTTCGATGATGAAGCGCGTCGACAATGCTGTGTTTGCGGCCTTCACCGACGGTGTAGACATGGAAACTGGCTTTAACGTCATGGGCCTGGCCAATGGCGGCGTCGGCTATGCAATGGACGACAATAACGCATCGCTGGTTAACGCTGACATGCAGTCCGCTGTAGACGCGGCATCGGCCAAGATCGCAAGCGGCGAGCTGGCTGTTCACGACTACATGTCCGACGACAGCTGCCCGGCTCTGAACTTCTAAGCCTCTTAGTTGCAACCAAAATAAAGGGCCGCGCCATGCTGGCGCGGCCCTTTTTCCCAGGAGCACCTTCATGTCATCTTCTATCACTTCCTTTTTCGACGCATGGGGCATGACAGATGCCGCCGCCCGCGCTGAAGCTGTGACTTCGGTCGTCAGCAACGATGTCTACTATGTTGATCCCAGCACAGCTGCGCCGCTGAATGGCGTGCAGTCACTGATCGATCACGTTGCCATGTTCACCGGCAACCGCCCCGGCGCAACCGCCCAGGTCGCAGATCTGAGTGAGCATAGTGGCCATGCCCGCGCCACCGTAGACTTTATGGTCGATGGAAATCTGGGAATGCGAGGTCAGTATTTTGCGGACCTAAACAGTGAAGGAAATATCACCCGCATGGTAGGTTTCATCGGAATTGGAGATGGCGCGTGACTGTAGCTCCTGCAATCGAACTTAAAGGCATATCCAAGGCCTTTGGCCCCGTTCAGGCCAACAAAGATATCTCTATCAGCGTCGCCCCTGGCACCATTCACGGTATCATCGGTGAAAACGGCGCTGGTAAATCCACCCTGATGAGCATCCTTTACGGCTTTTACAAAGCGGATAAGGGCGAAATCTGGATCAACGGCAAGAATACCGTAATCCCCGACAGTCAGGCCGCCATCGCCGCCGGTATTGGCATGGTGTTCCAGCATTTCAAACTGGTGGAAAATTTCACGGTTCTGGAAAACATCATTCTGGGTGCAGAAGACGGCGGGCTGCTAAAGCCATCGCTGTCCAAAGCCCGCCGGATTCTGAAAGAACTGGCCGCTGAGTATGAGCTGAACGTCGACCCGGATGCGCGCATCGACGAAATCGGCGTGGGCATGCAGCAACGGGTCGAAATCCTCAAGGCACTGTATCGTCAGGCCGATATCCTGATTCTGGACGAACCCACCGGGGTTCTGACACCCGCCGAGGCCGACCAACTGTTCCGTATCCTTCACCGCCTGCGGGAAGAAGGTAAAACCATTATCCTGATCACCCACAAGCTGCGCGAGATCATGGATACCACCGACACCGTGTCGGTGATGCGTCGTGGTCAGATGACCGCCACCGTGAAAACTGCTGAAACCAATCCGGCTCATCTGGCCGAGCTGATGGTGGGCCGCAAGGTACTGCTGCAGGTCGACAAGGTGCCTGCCAAGCCCGGTGCGCCGGTTCTGGAAATCGAAAATCTGTCGGTACGTGATGAAGACGGTGTTGAGCGGGTCAAAGGCATTGACCTGCAAGTTCGCGCCGGAGAAATCCTTGGCATCGCGGGCGTTGCCGGCAATGGCCAATCTGAACTGCTTGAGGTTCTGGGCGGCATGCGAGGGGGCACAGGCTCCATCCGCATGAAGGGCGAAGACCTGCCGCTCCACGGCCCCGGCTCACATGGTCAGGCGCGCCGTCGTGCGCATATCGCCCACGTGCCCGAAGACCGTCAGAGCGAAGGTCTGATCATGGATTTTCACGCCTGGGAAAACGTCGCCTTTGGCTATCATCGTGATCCAGCTTACCAGCGTGGTATCTTGATGAACAATGCCGCGCTACAGGCTGATACCGAGGCCAAGATGGCCAAGTTCGATGTGCGCCCGCCAGATCCATGGCTGGCCGCCAAGAACTTCTCGGGTGGGAACCAGCAAAAGATTGTTGTGGCGCGCGAGATTGAGCGCAATCCGGAACTGCTGCTGATTGGTCAGCCCACACGCGGCGTCGATATTGGCGCCATTGAGTTCATCCACAAACAGATCGTGGAACTGCGCGATCAGGGCAAGGCGATCTTGCTGGTCAGCGTCGAGTTGGAAGAAATCCTGTCACTGTCCGATCGTGTGGCGGTGATGTTTGATGGTCACATCATGGGCGAACGCCTACCGCATGAGACTGATGAGAAAGAACTGGGCCTGCTGATGGCCGGTGTCGCCGGGGAGGCCGCATAATATGGACAAGATGCCCAAATGGGCCGATGTGGTGCTGATCCCGTTGATCAGCCTGTTATTGGCCGCAGCCATTTCCGCGCTGGTAATCCTCGCCATTGGTGAAAATCCAGTTGCCGCTGTCAAACTGATGGTCGACGGCGCCTTGGGGTCGACCTATGGCTGGGGATATACGCTCTACTACGCCACCAACTTCCTGTTTACCGGCCTCGCGGTTTCGGTAGCCTTTCACGCCCGTATGTTCAACATCGGTGGCGAAGGCCAGGCAATGTTGGGTGGCCTGGGTGCCGCACTGGTCTGCCTTTATATTCCTTGGCCACATTGGTCGATCGCGCTGGTTGCTGCGGCTATGGGTGCCGCTATTTTTGGCGCCGCCTGGGCCGCCATTCCGGCCTATCTGCAAGCCAAGCGCGGCAGCCACATCGTGATCACCACCATCATGTTCAACTTTATCGCGGCTGCGGTGTTGAACTATGTGCTGGTCAACCTGCTGCGCCCTGCTGGATCGATGGACCCGGCTACCGCACGCTTCCCCGAAGCGACGCATCTTCCTTCACTGCATGACATTCTGGCCCCTCTTGGCATTGAATTCTCCAAGGCGGCCCCCGCCAATGTCAGCTTCCTGGTTGCTATCGCGGCCTGTATCTTTGTTTGGTTGCTAATCTGGCGTACCAAGTTGGGGTTTGAGCTCCGCGCCTTTGGCAAGTCCGAACAGGGCGCTCTCTACGCTGGTATTTCACCAGTCAAAATCACCATGATCGCAATGCTGCTGTCGGGGGCCTTGGCGGGCATGATGGCCACCAACAACGTTATGGGTGAAGCCGAGCGTCTGGTGTTGAATTCCACTGAAGGCGCTGGGTTTATCGGCATCGCGGTGGCCCTGATGGGAAGATCGCACCCCTTTGGCGTGTTCCTGGCCGCTATCCTATTTGGCTTCCTGTACCAAGGCGGTGCCGAACTGGCCCTGTGGACCAAGATCCCTCGCGAAATGATCGTGGTTATCCAAGCACTGGTGATCCTGTTCACCGGAGCCTTGGACAACATGGTTCGTATGCCGCTTGAAAAGATCTTTATTGCACTGCGGAAGGGTAAAGCCTGATGGATTTCCTGACACTAATCCAGGTGCTGGACAGCACCGTTCGCCTGTCCACTCCTCTGCTTTTGGCCTGTCTGGCTGGCCTCTTTTCGGAACGAGCTGGCATTTTCGACATCGGTCTCGAGGGCAAAATGCTGGCCGCGGCCTTTTTCTCAGCAGCCGTGGCCGCCGCAACCGGCAATGTCTGGTTGGGCTTGCTCTCCGGGGTAGCCGCATCACTGGCGCTCAGCGGTCTGCACGGGCTGGCGTCGATCACCTTTCGGGGCAACCAACTGATCTCAGGGCTGGCGGTAACAATGCTGGCGCAGGGTTTTACGGTTCTGGTGGCACAAAGCTGGTTCCAGCAAGGCGGGCGCACGCCTTCATTGCTGGCCGAAGGCCGGTTTGGCCCAATCACCTTCCCTTTTGCCGACAGCATTGCTGGCGTGCCTTTCATCGGTCCGATCTATTCTGAGCTGCTGTCTGGTCACTCAATCCTGGTGTATCTGGCCTTTGCAGCCGTTCCGACAACCTGGTGGATCCTGTATCGCACCCGGTTTGGCCTGCGCCTGCGCGCGGTGGGTGAAAACCCGGCGGCGGTGGATACGGCTGGTGTATCGGTTGTTGGCCTGCGGTTTGCCGCTGTGATGATCTGCGGCTTGCTTTGCGGTCTGGCCGGTGCTTACCTTGCCACCTCACTGCAGGCTGGTTTTGTCAAAGACATGACCGCGGGCCGTGGCTATATCGCGCTGGCGGCACTGATCTTTGCCAAGTGGCGCCCTTGGCACGCTATGGGAGCCTGCCTGTTGTTCGGTCTGCTGCAAGCGGTAGCGCTGCGGTTCCAAAACATCGAACTAGGCGGCATCACCATCCCCGTGCAGATGATGGACGCCTTGCCCTATATTCTGACCGTGGTGATCCTGGCCGGTTTTGTCGGCAAAGCCATCCCGCCAAAGGCCGGTGGCGAACCTTATGTGAAAGAACGCTGAGTTCAACGCCACTTTTAACAACCACAACGCCCGGCCCAGCGCCGGGCGTTTTCTTTTTCAGCACCAGCAACTCCCGCCCGTCGCTTGGACATCTGCGATGCCCGCTCCCGTTGGGCCTGGCGCCGTGCACAGCACGGCGCCAGGCCCAAGATTGCTCAGGGTTTACCGGCGCAGCCGGGTCACCCTGCAACCACGGGAGCCCACCGAGGCGTTGAAATAGGTCCAGTTTTGCCACGCAGGTCAGTCCTGTGTGCTGCACAGCGGCATCGACAGTTGATTTTCCATAAATCTCCGGTCTAACTAGGTGTTATGCAGATTTACCTTCCTATCGCCGAGGTCTCGGTTAACGCTTTCCTGCTCCTTGGGCTGGGCGGCATTGTTGGCATACTGTCCGGCATGTTTGGCGTTGGCGGTGGCTTCTTGATGACGCCGCTGCTTTTCTTTATTGGCATTCCCCCTGCCGTGGCTGTCGCCACCGAGGCGAACCAGATTGTGGCCTCCTCCTTTTCCGGGGTTCTGGCGCATTTTCGAAGGCGCACGGTGGATATCAAAATGGGGGTGGTGCTGCAGATCGGTGGTCTGATTGGTGCTGCGCTGGGGGTTCTGGTCTTTAACTACCTCAAGGCTCTGGGTCAGGTCGATCTGCTGGTCAAGCTTTGCTATGTTGTTTTCCTTGGCGTGGTTGGTGGGCTGATGTTCATCGAGAGCCTGAACGCCATCCGCAAATCCAAGAAGGCTGGCGGTGCCCCAGCGGCACGCCGCCAGCGCAGCTGGATTCATGCCCTGCCCTTCAAGATGCGGTTCCGCACATCGGGCCTCTATATCTCGGTCATTCCGCCAATTATGGTTGGTATTTGCGTTGGTATCCTGGCCGCGATCATGGGTGTTGGCGGCGGCTTTATCATGGTGCCCGCGATGATCTACATCCTCGGCATGCCCACCAAAGTGGTGATCGGCACGTCGCTGTTCCAGATCATCATGGTCACCGGCTTCACCACCATGCTGCACGCCACCACCAACTATACCGTTGATATCGTTCTGGCAGTGCTGCTGCTGGTTGGCGGCGTGATCGGTGCACAGATCGGCACCCGTATCGGCGTCTACATGAAGGCCGAACAGCTACGCATCCTGCTGGCGCTGATGGTACTGTTAGTCTGCGGCAAGCTGGCAATGGACCTCCTGTTGACACCATCCGAGTTTTTCTCGCTTGGCACAAGCGGAGGGCACTGAACATGCTGCGCCCCCTGTTCCTTGCTGCGATGATGTTTGCCCTGCCCGCCCAGGCCGCCGAGGAAGAAGTTGTACTGGGTCTGAGCCAGGACCGTGTGGCCATCACCGCCGATTTTGACGGCGACGAGATCCTGATCTTTGGTGCGGTCAAACGCGAAACTCCCATCCCCGAAGGCGATCCGCTGCAGGTCGTTGTCACAGTATCCGGGCCACAGCATCCGGTGCTGGTGCGGCGCAAAGAGCGTAAGCTGGGGATCTGGGTCAATGTCGACTCGGTACTGGTGGATTCAGCTCCCAGTTTCTATGCCGTGGCCACCAGCGCGCCTTTCAAGGAAGTGCTCACCGACACCGAAGATCTGCGCTACCGGATATCAATCGAGCGCGCCATTCGATCAGTCGGCGCCGCCATGCACATTCGCGGGGCACAGGACTTTGCCGATGCCGTAATCCGGATCCGTGAAAACCGCGAGCTGTACTCAATCCGCGAAAACACTGTGGCCGTTGATCAACAGACCCTGTTTCGTACAGCGATTGAAATGCCCGCCGACCTGACCGAGGGCGACTATACCGCCCGCATTTTCCTGACCCGTGGCGGCGAAGTGGTTTCCAGTTACGAAACCGCAATCGACGTTCGCAAGGTTGGGCTAGAGCGGTTCCTGTACACGATGTCGCGCGAGCGGCCGTTTTGGTACGGGTTGATGTCGCTGGCCATTGCCATTGCCGCCGGCTGGGGTGCCTCGGCTGCGTTCAGACTGTTGCGCAATAACTAACACTCCGAACCATCTGGCGACAGCTTTGCCCTATAGAACACCGGTCAGGCGCAGCCAGTCTACCACTGGGCTGACGCTCACAGGTGAGGAAGCTACCCCCGTCCTATATAGGGCATCTTGGTCGCCATCACGGTCATGAACTGCACGTTGGCCTCAAGCGGCAGCTGGGCCATGTGCAGAACCGACTTGGCCGCATCTTCAACCGCAAAGCTGTCCATTGGCGGGGCGCTGGGGTCATCCTGCTGCTGGCGATAGATCAGGTCCTCGACCATCGGCGTGCGAGCGTTACCAATATCGATCTGGCCGCAGGCGATATCAAATGGGCGACCATCCAGCGACAGGCTGCGTGTCAATCCGGTGATCGCCGCTTTGGTGGTGGCATAGGGCGCTGAATTGGGGCGCGGCACATGGGCAGCGATAGACCCATTGTTGATGATACGTCCGCCCTGTGGTGACTGGTGGCGCATCTGACGAAATGCTGCGCGAGCTGCCAGGAACATGCCGTTCAGGTTCACGTTGACCGAAGCAAACCAATCATCCAGTGCAATCTCATCAATCGTACCACTGGCGGTAAAGATGCCGGCGTTGTTGAACAATACATCCAGATGCCCTGCTTGCATGGCAAAGCTGTTGAATGCGGCATCCATCGCCGCCGGATCCGTCACATCGGCAGGCAGCACAACCGCATTGGCGTGGCCCTGCGCAACCTCTTCCAGCGCACCCTGACGCCGTGCCAGCAGACCAACCTGCCAGCCCTCGTCCAGAAACAACTCCGCCACAGCTCGGCCAATGCCCGAACTGGCGCCGGTGATCACAATCGTCTTCATTCGCCTTCACTCTCCAGTTTCAAGGCTGCCACTGGTGCAGCCCGCAAATCATCCACGCGCAGCGGCTCGCTTGGTTTGGCCAGCCGGTTACGCACCACCCAAATCAACCGTTCTTGAGCCCGTGTGATGGCGACATAGGCCAATCGCTTCCATAGCGGTTGCCCAGCCTCAACCCGACCCATTCGGGCGGCCACATAAAGGTCAGGCGCAAACACCTGTGTGGTAGCCCACTGCGACCCCTGAGCTTTGTGTATGGTCACTGCTGCGCCATGTAGAAAGGTTGCCCCCATACGCGCAGCAAAAGGGATAAAGGGCTCTTCCTCGTCAGGCTTTTCGATCTTCACAATCGAGGCGGCACTGACCTGAGGATCTTCAGCTCCCATCACATGCAAGCGCGAGAAACCAGGTTTGCGACCTGCCCCGAGATAAACCACCTGCGCGCCCTTGATCAGCCCACGGGCCTCAAGATCCAGCCGCTTTTTGCGGTGCTTCATCGGCAGTTCGATACCGTCGCAGATCAGAGGCTCACCCTCCATCAGTTCATCTTCGGGCGCACCGTGAACTGTGCGAAACGCATTGATCAATTTAATTCGCGTCGCATTACGCCAGACCAACACCGGCGAGCGCGCCATAAGATCCACCTCGACCCGCTGCCCCCAGACCACCCGTTCGTCCCGCTTGGCGGTGTCTTCGATCATCCGCTCAAAGTCCTGGAACGACAGTTGAGGGTCCGCTAACGCGTGAGCCAAATCCAGAATTGGATTGTCTGCGTCCTGACGGTGGATGCGGTGCAGCTCTAGCTTGCGCTCTTCGGGTAGCGCATCAAACACCATGGAACCAGACTGGTTCACCGGGGCCAACTGCGCAGGATCACCAAACAACAAGAGGTTTGGAAAGATCTCTTTCAGGTCGTTGAACTGGCGTTCGTCCAGCATTGAAGACTCGTCGACAAAGCCAATATCCAACGGCTCTTCGCGACGCTTCCAACCCGTGATGAAGTCGGAACCGCGCAGACCGGCGGACGCCAGTGCGCCAGGAATAGATTTGTTCTTTTCATAAAACGCCGCCGCTCGGGCCAGAGCCTCTTCGGTCAGGCCCTCAATCTCTGGCGGCTCTCCCTTGCCGGTCAACCACTCGGCCAGTTTTTCATATTCGGGGTCGTACATTGGCGTGTACAAAATCCGATGAATGGTGGTGGCCGGAACCCCGCGCAAACGCAGTACCGAGGCAGCCTTATTGGTCGGAGCCAGGATCGCAAGGGTGCGCCGATCGCCCTTTTTGCGGCTTTCATAGTCGCCGGACACAACTTCAACACCGGCCTGCTCCAGCGCCTTATACAGTTCGGCCAACAACAGTGTTTTGCCCGATCCTGCCTTGCCGATCAGGGCCATCACGCCACTTTCGCCCTTTGGCGACTGCAACAGGCTGTCATCAAGATCAACACCGGCCTGGCGCAGCATTTCGGTTACGCTGTCATAGGCAGCGGCTTGATCGTCAGAGAACTGAATGGGAACTGTGGTCATGTCGCGACCCTACAAGTGTAGGGCTGGCTTCACCAGAGGCCAACCCCACTAATCCCCCCAGGTATTAGGCACTCAGGGCCATTGGTTGCTGAGTTACCTGACCAAAGGACCGGTCAAACCACATTTGTGACCTCTCCGGAGAAATCCCCGCCCTTTGAGCAACATTCAGATAGGTTTCTGACGAGTATTCCCACAAACCAAGGCTGATCCGCTCTCGCCCTTCCCCCATGCTGCCGATCACCTCGGGGCAAAACCCCAGTGAGCGGTAGATGCGGATCATTCTGTGATCAAAGACTCCGGCAAAATGATCAACACTGAAATTGCGCATAATCTCTGTTCCGCCAAGTGTAAGTGCTCCAGCCACATCTGCACTTGCGGTACGCGAAAGGCAAAACCGGGTGCACTCCCAAATAAATGGACTGATAATTTGCAAACCACCGTTAAGGTTGCTGAACACGTCATTTACCATAACCGGTCCGGTTGTAGGCAGGAAACGCATCGATCCCCCGTGCGATCCATCCGGCTCCTCCCATATCACATACAGTGGATTTAGACTGTCGTACTGATCTCGTTCTTCGCCATTTTCTTCAACGTTTACTGCCCATCCCAGACGGGCTTTGAATTGATCAGCCCGATCTTTGAACATCGAATGGGCCAGATCAGAATAATTATGAAGGTCGGTAGCATAAATGTAGCGCAGCATAGCTGTCCCCTTTTTGACTAAAAGTGGGAAAAATCTACGACCAGAAAGGTTAATGGTTCATAATTTTAACGTTAAGAAATGGAAACAAACCGTTAAACAACAATTAGCCCCCGCGCCATTGCCTGAGTAATAGCATGTGTGGTATTTTGCGCCCCCAGCTTAAATCGGGCGCTTTCTATGTACACTCTTAAGGTATGTTCAGAAATTGCCAGAGACTTCGCAACCTGTGCGCGACTATGCCCCATCGCCAGTAGTGTCATCACGTCAATTTCACGCGGCGACAAGGCGCGGGATTGCTCTGGCGCTCTTTCAGTTTCGAACTCCAGCGCCTTACGGTTGAAGTAATGCGCCATCAGGATCAAATCTCTGCTGCGCTTTTCCGTGAATTTTTCCCAAGCAACATCATCGCAATTGTGACTGGTGGTAAAAAGAGCGAATTGGCCATTTGGTCCACGGATTGGAACCGAGTACCCCTGATTTCCAACGCCATGCTCCAATGCATCGTCCAGAAAATCTCTGGTGGCTTTGCTGCTCCAATCCAATCGTTTCCAATCCACAGGATGAAACCGTTGAAAACAACCGGTTACAACCGGATCAACACGAACATAATTTTGCTCTTGGTACCGTTCGGTCCAAGCCTCTGAGTAGGTACCAAAGTAGTAATGGTCACCTGCACTATCGACCCAATGATACATCATGTGGTCAATTTCAAAGAGATCACGAACCTTTTCAATGATCTCCTGGAGACCTTCGATGGTGTTAGTCAGCTCCAACGATTGTAATATTCGGTCTAATTTTATTCTGTTCGCCATTCGTCCGCGCACTAGCCTTGTCATCCTGGGACGCAATTTCAGCCTTCGCAATCACGAGGGTTTCACTCAGGTGATCGGCCACAGCCCCTAGGCCATTTGCAGTTGCAAAAGCTTGAAGGTCAACGAGAACGTCCATCATCCAGTGATTTTCAGTCATGGCAGTGCCTTATTTCGCAAAAATAGCGATAATCCAGACTAACATGTGGACATATCATCCGAAAACTCACTGTTTCGCCCTCCCCAAAAACAGTGAGGGTGAAATCTGCAAGCACCTGTTTTGGCTGAAAAGGCAAACCCCCACGAATCGCAGCTGCGATTCGTGGGCTAATTTGACCATCAGCAGATCACTCCGCTAGAAGCGGTTACTTTAAGGTGCTAACTCCCTGCGTCCAACACATCCTCTAGGGTACGCAATCCGGTCCTAGGCGCCTGAACAAGAACCGACATATTGCCCGGCTTGTGCTCGTTGCGTAGCATTTTCATATGCGCCGCTGGCAGGTCAGCCCAAGAAAACACCTCGGACATACAGGGATCCAGGCGGCGCTCCAGCATCAGCTTGTTGGCCGAGGCCGCCTGTTTGAGGTGGGCAAAGTGGCTTCCCTGCAAACGTTTCTGGTGCATCCACATGTAGCGAACATCCAGCGTCAGGTTAAACCCGGTGGTGCCCGCACAGATCACAACCATACCGCCCTTTTTGCAGACAAAGGTCGAAACCGGGAACGTCGCCTCACCTGGGTGTTCGAACACCATGTCGACGTTTACGCCCTTGCCGGTGATCTCCCAGATTGCTGCACCAAACTTGCGCGCCTCTTTGAACCAGGCTCCGTACTCTGGCGTGTTCACTGTTGGCATTTGCCCCCAGCAATTGAAGTCCTTGCGGTTCAGCACGCCTTTGGCACCGAGCCCCATGACAAAGTCACGCTTGCTCTCGTCAGAAATCACCCCAATGGCATTGGCGCCCGCAGTGTTGATCAGCTGGATCGCGTAAGAACCCAAGCCACCCGATGCGCCCCAAACCAGCACGTTTTGCCCCGGCTTCAGATCATGGGGTTCGTGGCCAAACAGCATCCGGTAGGCAGTTGCCAGTGTCAGTGTATAACAGGCGCTTTCTTCCCAGGTCAGATGCTTGGGCCGCGGCATCAATTGCTGCGACTGCACACAAGTGAACTGCGCAAACGAGCCATCAGGTGTTTCATAGCCCCAGATCCGCTGGCTGGTCGAAAACATCGGGTCGCCGCCGTTGCATTCTTCGTCTTCACCGTCGTCCTGATTGCAGTGGATGACAACCTCGTCGCCAACCTTCCACTTCTTCACCTTGTCGCCAACGGCCCAGACGATGCCAGACGCATCAGAACCCGCAATGTGGTAAGGCTGTTTGTGGCCATCAAACGGACTAATCGGCTTACCCAGGGCAGCCCAGACACCGTTGTAGTTAACGCCCGCAGCCATGACCAAAACCAATACGTCGTAGCTGTCAACCTGAGGAACCTCGACAACCTCTTGCAGCATCGCGCTATCTGGTTCGCCATGGCGCTCTTTGCGAATAGCCCAAGAGTACATCTGTTTTGGAACAAATCCCATCGGAGGGATCTCGCCCATTTCATACAGATCTTTTTCCGGTGCCTCGTACGACAGCACGCCCGAGTTGGTGTCCAAAGCCATAATAGCCTCCTCATTGTCTCTTTTTGCCGCAGTGCAGAATCGCGGTGCTATCTACGAGATAGAAACGGGCGAGCAATAAAGCAACCATTTTTCGAGCGTTCGGGTAATTTTATGACTCGGCCAATCCTGACTTCAGGCGACCGGCCCCACAAACTCACCTTTCTCGGCAAGTGGAACCAGGTGATCAATGGACTTGGCATAGAACTGCAGCAAATCGCTCTGGGCATCATTTGGGGCAATCTGGCCTTGCGCTTCGGTGACCACATCCCGTTCAATCAACTGCCGCAACCCAACTTCGGCTGCATAATCCCAGTCACGCCGAGGCATATGAATATGGGCCAATGGCATCTCAGAGATCAGCTCTTCCAGTTTCTGGATAAGCGTCGCGCGGGTCATCGCACCATGCCGGCACAACAACCAAGCAACCAAGGGCACCGGCAGAACGGGCACCACTTCGCCTATTCTCTGCATCAGATCCCTGGCTAAAGGCTTGGTGAGATCACCAGTTTTTCTGGCGGCGAACTCTGTCAGGCTTAGCGGGCGTCCAAAACTAACCGCCGCATAGCCAAACCGGTGATATCGCCCGGTCACCCACAACCCAAGCTGCCGCAGCATACGATAGGTCACAACGCCAATGCGCGCCTTGAACCGCCGCTCAGGTGCCTTTGCCGCCGAGGTCAGGATCTTGTCCTCCAGCACCCGATCGTAGTTCAGGGCAACCGGTATAAAGACCACATCGCGATCCGTTGGGTCGTGGCTGTCGACGATATACTTCAACAGCCCCAGCTTGGGCGCGGCCAGCCCGCCAGTCAGGCTCAGCCCGCCCTCAGGGAACATCGCCTGGGTTACTCCAGCCTTGGTTGCCAATCGCACGTAGGCCGACAGAACCTTGCGATACAAATCATTGCGCGACTTGCGGCGGATGAAATAGGCCCCCATGGCCCGGATCAACCGGCTTAAAGGCCAGACCTGCGCCCATTCGCCCACGGCATAAGACAATGCAGATCGTTCCGCCGCCAGATAGGTTACCAACACGTAATCCATGTTGGACCGGTGGTTTATCACAAAGACAACCGTTGCTTCCTGTTTGATCTTACTCAGCTCGGCCACGTCATAATGCCCCAACCGCACCCGATACAGCGCATTGGACAAAAACCGCGTCAACCGAATGGCAACGCCAAAGTAGATGGTAGCCGAAAACGAAGGAACAATTTCACGGGCATACCGGCGGGCCTCTTGAAAGGCGACGTTTTCAGGAATGCCCTGTGCTTGGGCGTGTTCAGCAATCGCTTGGCCGACTTGCGGATCATAGATCAACCGTTGGATCATGTCGTACCGCCGGGCCAGCTTGAACGGCTGTATGGGCCGCTCCAAACGTTGGTTTAGCTTGGTCACAGCACGCTCAAGCCGACGGCGGAAGAACCAGCGCACCGACGGGATCATCACCCGATCCAATGCGGCAATCACAGCAAATGCCAAAATCAAGATTAACAGCCAAAGCGGCATTTCAACAGTATGAGACATATGCAGAAAATGGCAGGAATTGCCCAAAGGGTAAATGCCGCGCAATCAATTCAAAAAATCGCGCTGCCAAAAAGCTCGCGTAACAACAAACTGTTGCGACAAACTGATTTCACACTATTCTATAGGCATGAAACCGCTCACCGAACGCATTGGTCCTGACGGCTCAGTGTAAAATCCCACTTTGCAAAGAAAGAACAACATGCTTTCCAGAACGTCCCTGATCACCGCAATGGCTGCAATGGCCGTTACCGTAACATCCGCAATTCCGGCATTTGCACTGGATCGACGGGTACGGATTGTAAATGAAACCGGTTATGTGCTGGTCGAGTTTTATGGATCGAACAAAGGTTCAACATCCTGGGAGGAAGATATCCTCGGGCCAGATGTTCTGGGCAACGGCCAATCCGTCATGATCGATTTTGACGATGGCACCGGCTATTGCATGTTCGATTTCAAGGCGGTTTTTGACGACGGTGATGTTTTGACTCGTAAGGGCGTCAACATCTGTGAGATTGGGACCTATACCTATAACTAAAGGCTCAAAGTTAATCTGACTTTAGTAAGCGCGCCGACTTTGGTCTGGCGCGCTTTTTTGATTTTTCTTCATGTTGCTGCAATGCAGCGAATTGACAGGGCCATAAAATTTCCCCTATCAAGCCATTGACGAAATAAAATTACACCGCGACTCACGAGGCTCCAATGACGCAGAAAGACCGCCCCTGGCTGATCCGCACCTATGCTGGCCATTCCACCGCCACGGCCTCGAACGCCTTGTACCGCAGCAATCTGTCCAAAGGGCAGACCGGACTTTCAGTCGCTTTTGATCTGCCGACCCAAACCGGATACGACAGCGATCACACTCTTGCGCGCGGCGAAGTGGGTAAAGTTGGTGTGCCGGTCTGCCACCTGGGCGACATGCGCGCACTGTTTGACCAGATCCCGCTGGATCAGATGAACACCTCGATGACCATCAACGCCACCGCACCGTGGCTGCTGTCGCTATACATCGCCGTGGCCGAGGAACAAGGCGCAGATGTGCGCAGCCTTCAGGGCACAGTACAGAATGACCTGATCAAGGAATACCTGAGTCGCGGCACCTACATCTGTCCTCCAAAACCCAGCCTGAAAATGATCGCGGATGTGGCGGAATACTGCTATTCCAACGTGCCCAAATGGAACCCGATGAACGTCTGTTCCTACCACCTGCAAGAGGCTGGTGCGACACCTGAGCAAGAGCTTGCCTTTGCTTTGGCTACCGGCCAAGCAGTCTTAGATGAGCTACGACCAAGGGTCCCGGCCGAGGATTTCCCTGCGCTGGTCGGTCGGATCTCGTTCTTTGTGAACGCAGGCATTCGCTTTGTCACCGAAATGTGCAAGATGCGCGCCTTTGTCGACCTGTGGGATGAAATCTGCGAGCAACGGTATGGCGTTACCGACCCAAAATTCCGCCGCTTTCGCTATGGTGTGCAGGTTAACTCGCTGGGCCTGACCGAACAGCAGCCGGAAAACAACGTATACCGCATCCTGATCGAAATGCTGGCCGTGACACTGTCAAAAAAAGCCCGCGCCCGTGCTGTGCAACTGCCTGCCTGGAACGAAGCGCTTGGCCTGCCCCGCCCTTGGGATCAGCAATGGTCAATGCGGATGCAACAGATCCTGGCCTATGAAACCGACCTGCTGGAATATGATGACCTGTTCGACAACAACCCCGCAGTGGATCGCAAAGTCGAAGAGTTGAAAGAAGGCGCACGGGCCGAGCTGAACAACCTACAAGGCATGGGTGGCGCTGTTGCCTCGATCGAATATATGAAATCCCGCCTGGTCGATTCCAACGCAGAACGCCTGAACCGCATTGAACGCAATGAAACCATTGTTGTCGGCGTCAACCGCTGGACCGAAGGAGAGCCTTCGCCTCTGCAAACCGGTGATGGCGGCATCATGGTGGTTGATCCGGCGGTTGAACAGGAACAGGTTGCCCGCCTGAATGACTGGCGTAGCAATCGCGACCATGCAGCCGTGCAGGCTGCTCTGGCGGCATTGCGCACCGCCGCCCAGAACGGTGACAACATCATGCCGCCCTCAATCACAGCCGCCAAAGCAGGCGTAACCACAGGTGAATGGGCCGAAGAAATGCGCCGTGTCTACGGCACCTATCGCGGGCCAACCGGTGTTTCGGCCTCGGTGTCCAACAAGACCGAAGGTCTGGACGATTTGCGCGAGGCGGTGAATGCCGTAAGCGATCAACTTGGCAGACGGCTAAAGTTCCTTGTGGGCAAGCCCGGGCTGGATGGCCACTCTAACGGTGCCGAACAAATTGCATTCCGTGCCCGCGACTGCGGCATGGATATTTCCTATGACGGTATTCGCATGACCCCGGCCGAACTGGTCGCCTCAGCTGTCGAAGACGAAGCTCATGTTGTGGGCCTGTCTATCCTCTCGGGCAGCCACCTGCCCTTGGTTCAGGAAACCATGGATCGTATGCGCGACGCAGGACTGGCACATGTTCCCGTTATTGTTGGCGGCATTATTCCTGATGAGGACGCAGCCAAAATAATCGAAATGGGAGTATCCCGCGTTTACACGCCAAAAGATTTCGAACTAAATTCAATCATGAGGGACATTGCCTCTTTAGCATCTCAACAGAGGGTTGCTGCGGAATAATAAAATCTCAAAAATTAGGCAAAAAAGAGCACAAATAAGACTGATGCTCCCCAAATAATTGGGCCATAAGCACTTACGCGCTAATTAATTGCGTATGTACTATTTATGGAGACAACAATGACCCTCAACCTTGCGGAAATGTCGCGTAAAGATCTTCTGCAACTCAAGACAGATGTTGACGAGGCCCTAAAGTCGGCTGAGCAACGCGAACGTCAAGAGGCGCTAAAAGCAGCAGAACAAGCCGCCGCAGAATTCGGTTTTTCGCTTGAGGAAATTGCCAATGGTGGCCGGACAGCTGGCAAACGCTCAAAGGCAGCTCCGAAATACAGAAACCCGGCAAACCCCGAAGAAACATGGACCGGACGCGGGCGTAAGCCACATTGGATCCACACGGCCTTGACTTCTGGCGCTGATATCTCTGATCTGGAAATCTGATCCAGAGACGGAGAAAGCAGAAATGACAATTCATATTGGCGCCGCAAAAGAAGATATTGCGGAAACCGTTCTATTACCGGGCGATCCATATCGCGCGAAATGGGCGGCGGAAACGTTCTTGACTGATGTGCGCCTGGTGAACGAAGTCCGCGGCATGCTGGGTTTCACCGGCACCTGGAAAGGCAATCGTGTCACCATTCAGGGCAGCGGCATGGGAATGCCGTCCCTGTCTATCTACGTGAACGAGCTAATCCGCGACTACGATGCCAAAACGCTGATCCGTATTGGGTCCTGTGGCGGCATGCAGGACAAGGTCAAATTGCGTGATGTGATCGTGGCAATGACCGCCAGCACCCTTAGCACGCCATCCCGTGGTATCTTCAAAGAGCTGAATTTTGCGCCCTGCGCCGATTGGGGGCTGCTGCGCGCTGCTGTTCAGGCGGCCGAGGCCAAAGGGACAGCCACTCATGTAGGCGGCATCTACTCGTCAGATGTGTTCTATGACGAACGCCCTGACCTGAACGAGCAGATGGTGCGCCATGGTATCCTGGGTGTCGAGATGGAAGCCGCAGAACTGTACAATCTAGCTGCCCGTCATGGGCGTCGCGCTTTGGCTGTTCTCACGGTTTCTGACCATTTGCTGACCGGCGAATCCATGCCCTCGGACCAGCGCGAACGCAGCTTCGGGGACATGGTAGAAATCGCTCTCGAAGCCGCCTTTAGCTAACCGCATCCCGCGCCAGTTCTCCCATCGGGCCAGAACGCCGCGCAAGAAAAGCCTCTAGCCGTGCCGGATACCCATCTGGCGCGGCTTTTTGTATTGAGGGTCGTTCTGACAAGGCCGCGCGCCAGGCCTTCATGTTTACAAGCCCTTGCAGCAGATCCCGCTGCATAATGGGCTCCATGATATCGAAGTAACGGAAAATGGTACCCCAGACCCCATCCACCATGTGAAATGTCTCACCCTGAAAATAGGGCTCGGCCACTTCCAGTTCGACACGTGCCAGCCGGTCCAGCAGGGCTGACACGGCCGTGTCATAGGCCGCATCATCCGGCGCATTATACAATGCCCCGATGGATTTCAGCACTTCTGATCCAAATTCGATCCAAGCCCGATGCCGTGCCTTTTCCAGCGGAGCTGCAGGATGCAACGATCCCGGTGTGATCTCATCCAAATATTCAGCAATCACCTGGCTTTCAAACAGCACATGGCTGCCGGCCTGCAGCAAAGGCACCCGTCCCAGCGGTGACAGCTTTACAAACCAGTCCGGCTTATCCCCCAGATCAATAAAACTGCGGTGATGTTCGATGTTCTTTTCCGTCAGCACAATCACCGCGCGCTGCACATAGGGACACAGATCATGGCTGATCAAATGGTATTCTGACATTAGGAACTCCGTGTAGATGCATTTGCATGAATATGGGCGCGCCGACTTGCATGTCAATGCACATGCATCTACATTTTGATACATGAGCCCAACACCACCTTCCCCCGCCGCCACCTGGATCGCCCTGTTCCGCGCCCAAAAACGCGCGCGCGCAGCAATAGACACGGCGCTTAAAACCGCCGACCTGCCATCACTGGAACACTACGATGTGCTTTGGGCGCTAGAACAGTCCATGCCACAAGGGCTCAGACCGTTTGAACTGGAACAAGCCATATTGTTGCCCCAGCACGGGGTTTCTCGCCTCACCAGCCAGATGGTGAAACAGGGCACGCTATCGCGCCTGCCCTGCCCCACCGACAAACGTGGGTTCCGATTGGTACCGACTAAGGCTGGCCAACAACTCCGCCAACGGATGTGGCAGGTCTATCAGCCAGTGATCGAAGGGTTCTTTGACCCTGAGCTGAACCAAGATGAGCTTAAGACTCTGGCACAGCTCTTATACCGCTGCGCTTAACGCCCACTAGCGTCCATGGCTGCGGTCATAGCCATTGACCGCAGGGCTGCTCCAGTCGTCCAGCACACCCTCAGCCGGAGCAAAAACCTCGACCAACATGGGATGACAGGCGGCCGTGTCGCTGGAGTGCTCAGAACTGCAATCGCCACCCGGGCAGGCACTCAGTGCGCCCAGTAGGTCAATCTCGGCAAAGAACTCCAGATAGTCACCGGGCCGCACTGGTGAGGCCTTCATGAAGTATTGGCCTGTGTCGCGGGTAAAACCGGTGCACATAAAGACATTCAGCACGTCATGCACATGCGGCTCCGCCTCGGCCAAAGAGACCCCTAGGTGATCCGCCAACGCACGGGTTAGGTTCGAATGGCAACAATGATGGTACTGACTGCCCGCCAGCAGATTGCCCGTATAGGGGTCACAGCGTGTGCCGATGACGTCATGTACTGACCCACCATATTGGTCGATGCCATACCAACCCAGCGTATCCTCGGTAATGGTCGCCATCGGGCGCAAATGTGGAAAGCTGGTCCACATCCGCTCACCGGTGGTCAGATGCGTCCCATGCAAGGCACGGGACTTGCCCGAATAAAACCGCTCCGCCAGATCGTTCTTGTTCCACAGGTTCAAATCGCCCACCTGCGGCCCTTCGACCGAGGTGATGCGAAAGAAATGCCCGGCAGGCACCTCAAAACAGGCAGCATCACGCGCTGGGACAGTTACCTCATCCGTTTTAATCGCCGTATCCCGCGCCGCCGCGTACAACGCCAAGTCTGGCTTGGGCAGGGTCTCATTGGGATAGCAGATCACCGGCTTTACAGACCGGCGCGCTTCGGCATCCGCCGGTGCCTGGGTTGCCTTTGTGCCGTCAATATCAGTGCTCAGACTGCTCATTATGTTTCTCCCTGTGGATAGGGCCATCAACACGCGAGACGCAAACAAGCTCAACCCCGAATATACGCCAAGATGTCGCTTTCACGACATCGTCACCGCGCGGGCGAAATTTCTGCAAACCTCATTTCCCCAAGCCCTCCCGCCCCCGCTGCGAACATTGGCTTTGCCAATGACCTTGCGGCCTTGGGCGTGGCATCGCGCAAGCGCGATGCCACGCCCAACGACCGGCGGGAGCCTTTGGGGGCAAGGTTACTGGTCACGGCCACAATGGCGTGGGCTCTGAGTTCCTTCGGCTGTGGCCCCACAAAAGGCGCAGCGCCATGCGTTGGAGCTTCGATCCTGACGCCAGCGGCAGTTCCGGGTGAGGGTCGAGGTTTTGTGTCGCCACAAAAAGTAGGCAAACACACCCAGCAGAAGAAGGAGAAGCAAGATTGGCATGATCGCCTTCTATTCCACTAACGTCCTCAACTGAACCCCATCCCCGCAGAACGCACGCGCCAGCTAGTTCTTCTGAGCTTGCTCGGTATCAGACTGTTCTGACGAGTCAGCAACCTCCTTCGCCTTGGACCCGGCCTGGAACCTTTTCCAACTTTTCTGAGCTGCAACAGCCTCATTTTGTTTGCCGTACCAATCTTCATTGCGGGTGGCGATCATGGTGATGGCCAGCGCTATAAAGGCCAGAGTCGACCCTGCCAGCAATGCGTAATCTGCTGTTTCAAGGATCAGGTAGAGCACCGCGTATACAACAACCAACATCGCACAAAGCACCAGCGCCCGTCGCCCAAGTTGCAGCGCGGTGAAGCCAAACAGGGTGAGCAGCGCAATCGTGGCAAAGCTGGACATCACATAGGCCAGCGTGAACCCCAATTGTTCGGCATATGCCAACATCAACAGCACAAACACCGACTGCGCCAGGCCAATCAGAATATACTGCACTGGATGCGCCGGACGCTCAGAGCCTTTTTCGATCAACAAGATTGTCAGGAAGGTCAGTGCAATGAACAGAATGCCGTATCGGGCAGCGCGGAACGCCTTTTGGTAGAAGTCATTTGGCTGCACATATGTCAGCCCAAAAGAAGACCGATGCGCCTTGTGCAGGGTGTTCTTGCGGCTGGCTTGGGGCAAGGCCCGTGCCAGATGGGGAATGGTCCAGCGGGCGGAAAACCCTTCGTCACTGATTTCGGACCCGTCAGGAAGAAAACTCCCATCGAACGAGGGGTGCGGCCAGTCACTGGTCATCTCAATCACGTTTTCCCGCCCCACCGGAACCAGCATCAGCGATCTGGCGCCGTTGAAGCCCAGTTCCAGGCGGTAGTCCGTCTGGCCGCGGGGATCACCGGTAGAGGCACGAAAACCGCCTTCCTCGGTCAGGGGTTCAAGCGGCAGGCTCACCCCATCTGCGGTGACCTCTGCCTTGCCTCGCAGGGCTTTGTTCAAGGTCACAGAGACATGAATTTCAGCCTCACTCCAAAGCAGACGTTCCGTTTTTTCGATCTGGCCATCGGCATCTTCGAGTTTGAAGTCAAAAGAAATGTCCGTGTCGGCCTGATAGACTGGCACCTCAAAAATGCCGCGACGGCGCAACTGGGTTTGGGTTTTCAGCTTGGCATCAAAGTGGTTTGGGTAAAGATAAACCGCGCCAGTGCGCTCCACCGTGGTCTGCTCTAACCGCTCGGTAATTTCCTTGCCGGTTGCAGCATCAATCAACATCAGACCAGTGTCCGGATCGACCTTCGGCTGGGTGATCATACGGGTCACGGTCCCCTCAACCGGGATCATCATCTGCGGCCCAGACAATAGCTGCGCACCGCCCCACTCCTGGCTCACCGACTGGATGGTCCGTTCTGAATAGGACTTTCTGCTGTCGATGATTTCAGCGGCAAAGAACAATGGAATGGACATCAACAGCACCAGAAAACCGACGATCATAAATCGGTAGCCAGCAGAATGTAGCATGAATTGTTTCCTCAAATGAGTCTGTAAATATCTGCGGAACTATAACCAACCTGGGATGCACAGCAAGCGACCTGCCAAAACGCACTCAGTTGCAGTGCCAAAACGCAAAACGCCGCCCGGATTGGGGCGGCGTTTCCTTGAAATTATCAGTCGGCTTACAGAGCCCGATCAACCATCATCTGCTTGATATTGGCAATTGCCTCGGCTGGGTTCAAACCCTTGGGGCAGGTGTTGGTGCAATTCATGATGGTGTGGCAACGATACAGTTTGAACGGATCTTCCAGCTCGTCCAGACGCTCGCCTGTGGCCTCATCCCGGCTATCGATGATCCAGCGATAGGCGTGCAGCAGTGCAGCTGGCCCAAGATAGCGGTCACCGTTCCACCAGTAGCTGGGACACGAGGTCGAGCAGCTGGCGCACATCACGCATTCATACAGACCATCCAACTTCTTGCGGTCCTCGATGGTCTGTTTCCATTCCTTGGCCGGGCGGTTGGTCTTGGTTTCCAGCCAAGGCATGATGCTGGCGTGCTGAGCATAGAAGTGTGTCAGATCCGGGATCAGGTCGCGCACCACCGGCATGTGCGGCAGCGGATAGATCTTCACGTCGCCCTTGATCTCGTCCATGCCATAGATACAGGCCAGCGTGTTGATGCCGTCGATGTTCATCGCACAGGATCCACAGATGCCTTCGCGGCATGAACGACGGAACGACAGAGTTGGGTCGATCTCGTTCTTGATCTTGATCAGCGCATCCAGAACCATCGGACCACAGGTGTCCATATCCAGGAAATAGGTATCAACGCTTGGGTTTTTGCCATCATCCGGGCTCCAGCGATAGATCTGGAACTTGCGGACATTGGTTGCCCCGCTGGGCTTCGGCCAGGTCTTTCCCCGCGTGATTTTTGAGTTCTTCGGGAGTGCGAATTCGACCATGGTTTGTCTCCTTGCTTAGCCGCCCACCAACAGAGCCGATACGTCGCTCTGCTGACAGATGTTCATGTGTTCCGATGCCCGCGCCAAAATGCTGACGTGACCGAGCGCGTATTTGTTACCTGCGGCTTTGCAGGCAAGGTGAATAGGGATTGCGGTCTTCTCCGCGATATTTCCAAGGACGTCCCGCATTACAGTACCACCGCTTCGGCAGAGCCGTTCAGCCCGGCAATCCGCGCCAATAAGGCAGCGTCGCGCGGGAAGATCTCTTCCAATTGCTCAACCAAACCAGCGTCATGTGCGGCCAGCTGCAAAACCGCTGCGAATTCGGGGTCCTTGGCCATTTGGTGCCAACGGCGGCCTGTGGCCAAATCATCTGCAGTCTCGGCCTGCTTCTGGAAGGACGATCCACCACCATAATTCTGGACACGCCCGAGCGTATTGTCTTGAACCGGGAAACCCAGATGGGCCAGCACTAGCTCGCGATAGCTCTCATCGCTAACCCAGTGGTCATAGCAGATACAGGTAAAGCCGAACTCTTCGGCCTGCTCCACCTGACGCAGCAGCAGACAGTAGAAATCAATACTTTGCAGCACGATTGCATTGCGACGCAATAAGCTGATCGTTGGGTTGGCCTGCATCTTTTTCAACAGCGAAGCGACCCAGTTCAGGAAGCCCCGGTAGATCAGGATGTCACCCGTCACCAGGTTTGCATCAAACGGGCCAGACACCGGGCGTTCGGGCGAAAACATCGCTGGCGAGACGTCTTCGTAAGACATCAACAGCGTTGCACCATCGCCCGCCGCTTGGGTCGCCGGAGCCAACTCCTTCAACGCGCGACGATTTGGGCCCATCTCGCCGTTCACTTCGATTGACCGAAAGGTCTTGTAAGGATCCGCGGCAGGTTTGCAATTGTTCAAAAACACCGACCGGCCGGTTGGCGCATTGCGCAGCAGCCAGTTGATGATCGCGTGATTGCCCGAGCGGCGCATCCCATACACACGCAGGGTTTGCCCTGGAACAATTCCCAGATGCTGCCACTCGGGTTGCTGAGGCTTTGGTATCGGGCTTACGGCGTTCATCGGCATACTCGCTTGATGGCAGCGGTGTACGCACACAGCACGTCCAACCGGGTCACAAGGCGACCCAGGCGAAACACTGTATTTTCCATCGCAACCATCCGGGCGGCGTCCTTAGAATGTCCGCGCTTTGGGCGCGATTTTCTTCAGGCTGATGCCACCCTGGTCTTCTGTTGTCAGCGGATCAACAACAACCGGTCGCGGGGTCAGCTCTACTTTGGTGCCGTCGACACGACTGATGGTGTGAACCCGCCAGTTTTCGTCATCACGGGTGGCAAAGTCCTCGTGCGCGTGTGCGCCGCGGCTTTCCTTACGGGCTTCGGCACCGTGGATGGTGGCCAATGCGTTTGGCATCAGGTTGGTCAGCTCCAATGTTTCCATCAGATCCGAGTTCCACACCAGCGAGCGGTCGGTGACCTTCAGATCATCCAGCTTGGCCGCAATTGCGGTCATCTTCTCGACGCCTTCGGCCATGGTCTTGCCAGTCCGGAATACAGCAGCATCAGCCTGCATGGTTTTCTGCATCTCAAGGCGCAGCTCAGCCGTAGCAACATTGCCCGATGCATGGCGCAAGCCATCAAAGCGTTCAAACGCAGCGTCAACCGAGGCCTGGTTCAACACAGGGTTCGGAGCTTCTGCATCGACAACCTTACCAGCACGAATGGCCGAGGCACGGCCAAACACAACCAGATCGATCAGCGAGTTCGAGCCCAGACGGTTAGCACCGTGAACCGAGGCACAGCCAGCTTCACCAACGGCCATCAGGCCAGGTACAACCGTGTTGCCATCTTCGGCAGTTGGGTTCAGCACTTCACCCCAATAGTTGGTTGGCACACCGCCCATGTTGTAGTGAACGGTTGGGATAACCGGAATTGGCTCTTTGGTGACGTCAACACCGGCAAAAATCTTGGCCGACTCGGAAATACCCGGCAGACGCTCGGCCAAGGCTTCGGGCGGCAGGTGCGACAGGTTCAGGTGAATGTGATCACCCTCGGCACCCACACCGCGACCTTCGCGAATTTCCATAGTCATCGAGCGCGATACGTAATCGCGTGGGGCAAGGTCTTTATACTGGGGCGCATAACGCTCCATGAACCGTTCGCCTTCGGAGTTGGTGAGGTAGCCACCTTCGCCGCGCGCACCCTCGGTAATCAGACAACCTGAGCCGTAGATGCCGGTTGGGTGGAACTGAACAAATTCCATATCCTGCAGCGCCAGACCCGCACGGGCCACCATGCCGCCACCGTCACCGGTGCAGGTGTGGGCAGATGTTGCCGAGAAGTAAGCGCGACCGTAACCACCGGTCGCCAGTACAACCATCTTGGCGTTGAACACATGCATTGTGCCGTCGTCCAGCTTCCAGCAGACAACACCCTGACACTGACCGTCTTCGGACATGATCAGGTCGATGGCAAAGTATTCAACATAGAATTCAGCGTTGTTCTTCAGCGATTGGCCATACAACGTGTGCAGGATCGCGTGACCGGTCCGGTCCGCAGCCGCACAGGTCCGCTGTACCGGGGGGCCTTCACCAAACTCAGTCGTGTGGCCACCAAACGGACGCTGATAAATCTTGCCTTCTTCGGTGCGCGAGAAAGGCACACCATAGTGCTCCAGCTCGTAAACCGCCTTGGGAGCCTCACGCGCGAGGTATTCCATCGCGTCGGTGTCACCCAACCAGTCTGACCCCTTGACGGTGTCATACATGTGCCACTGCCAGTTATCCGGCCCCATGTTCGACAGCGAGGCCGCAATGCCCCCCTGTGCCGCAACGGTGTGCGAGCGGGTTGGGAAAACCTTGGTCACACAGGCGGTGCGCAGGCCTTGTTCAGCCATACCCAGTGTCGCGCGCAAACCTGCGCCGCCAGCACCCACAACTACTACGTCGTATTCGTGGGTCTCGTATTCATATGCTGCTGTCATTGTTTTATCCTTATCGCGCCTGTTCTAAAGGGCGAGTTTAATAAGGGCGAACAGACCCGCCACAATCAGGGTGTAGGAAAAGGCCTTTGCAAAAACGAGAGCCAGTTTTTGTGCCGCGCCATGCATATAGTCTTCGATCGCGGCGTTAGCCTCATGCATCAGATGCAGTGTGATCACAATCAGACTCAACGCCATGACAATAGCCGGGAAGGGGCGACTGAAATAGGCCGTCACTTCTTCATGAGTGCCACCCAGCGCACAGGCGAACGTGAAGATGAACAGCGGCACCAGCGGTACCAGAAGGATCGAACTGACCATCATCTGCCAATGATGGTGTGTCCCAGAGCGGCTGGCGCCCAATCCCTGAGCTCGTTTGCGGTCAGTCAAAAATCGCATGAAATTGCTCCTTACGCCACGATGGCGGTGATTGCTGTCAGGACAGTTGCCCCAATAAACATGCCAGCACCCATCTTATTGGACACATCGACCCGCACCAAATAGCCGAAGTCCCAGATCACATGACGCAGGCGGCCCAGCATGTGATACCAAAGTGCCCAGGCCGCTCCGAGCATAACCAGATCGCCAAACCAGCTGCGCAGCAAACCATCAATAGTGGTAAAGGACTCAGCTGATGTCGCAGCAGCCAGCAACCACCAGACCACCAGCAGGGCCAGCCCTAGCGATGCAATTGCAGTGATACGAACCATGATCGACGAGATAGAGGTCATCTGCGGACGATAGTACGGCCCGATCATAAAGGGTGAAAGCGGGCGATTTCCCCGATTGTCATCGGCCATGTTGGCTCCTCTCCGGTTGGCTGAGGGTGTTTTAGCGAATTTTTACGCGCTGTCACCCAAACGAATGGTAAATAACCCCGCTATTTTCCATGTTGGCGCTAAAAAAACACAGATGTGATCACAAGCAGAAGGCGTGTGATCACGAAACTGTAAATTGAGGAAAATCGTCAGAATCGGGATGATTCCCGACATCGGGTCTATTGATCCAATGCAGCGGTCTGACGCGCCACTTCTCGCAGCAGCTTCATACGGATCCGGGCAGGGTAGTCTGCAAAGGTCGTCGCCGTAGCCACAAAGGCCCCCTCACCCAGGATCACATGTTCAAAATAGTAGCTGGTCAGATCGGCATCGCTCTGCTCAATCGCCAGCGCATTGACCGTTACCCCAGCCGCTTGCAGCGCCGGATGCAGATCCCTGGGCAAACGCCCCTCGTTCGATGTTCCATCGCCCGACACATCAATCACCCGCCGCGCACAATCGGGCACCGCATCAAACTGCGTCAGCGACAGATCAAGCGCCTCTCCTATCGCGGTCGAGTAGTTCCGCCACGGGCGTTCAACCTGTTCGATCCGCGCTGCCAGCGCCTCAACCGCCGCAAAATCCGAAATCTCGAACCAGGGGATGCTCACCTCCTGCCGGGTTGAGCCGGACCACTGCATCAACAGAACCTGCGCCTGCGCCACGACCAAAGCCTCGGACACAACCCCATCGCGCAGCCCCTCAGCCAGCCCATCCATCTGAATACGGTATTCCTTGGCGTCCACCGACCCCGAGATATCCACCGCCAAAACCAACGCCAGATCGCAGGCCAAACCACCTGTTGGGACAAGCAAGAACAAATATGAAAAGAGCTTCAACAACAACCGCATGCGAGCAGCTTAGAACAGGTTGCGCTTTGGGGTCATCACATTTGCGCCAACCCAAGCGCTTTTGGTAGGTCAACACAATCAAGTGAGGCTGCGCAAACAACCTGTTCCCCCCTTGACCTTGCCTAAACAAAAAACAGCCAGACAGTTTTGCACCGTCTGGCTGCCTCGATTTTTTTTCAAACATAAACCTCAGAATGAGCGTGCCGATCCAGCACCGAATTCTGGATTAGAAACGCGCTTCCTAGCGGCGCAGCGGCAGCTCGTCTTTACCTTTCAGCGAGCCGATGATCAGACGCACAAAGTCGATGATGGTCCAGATGCCCAGCCCGCCTAGTGTCACCAACATCAGAATACCGGTACCGATCTTACCCAGATAAAAGCGGTGCACACCAAGAGAACCAAGGAAGAAGCACAGCAAAACTGCAGGTACAAAGCCCTTCTCGCTTTCACCGGTAACGGCAGATTGATTCATATCAGACATAGTAATTTTTCCTATTTATTTAAGTTTCACGACCCGACCCGCCCCATCCTTAGCCTGCTCGGCGATCAGCAAATAGAACACCACGAGGGAATGGAGAGCGTCGATAGAAATTGCGAAGAGGGCCAGCAGTACCTGTTGGTTAAAAAGAAGCACTATAGAAAGAACAAACAGACCCAGGTCAAACACGCCGTGGGTGAAATTTCGCAGGTAAAAGTGATGGATTCCCAAAACGCCAAATAGGCCACATAGGATCACGGCCACCCCATAACTGTACGGAGATTTTTGTTCGGACTTCACACTATAACTCCCGTCGTTTTCAACGGTTTACCGGATCGGTCAAATAAATCAAGTACAGGTATTCCTTGCCCGCACTCATGAACAGGAACGCGGAGCATTACGCCTAGATGGGCCATCAGACGAGAAATGGTGGCTGCTGCGCAGCCAGAAATTCTCTTTAGAGCTTGTGACCAGAGTATTGATCGGTGCAATCAAACAAGTTCTTCCATGGGCCGCCAATGCGCCTCGGGCTTCTGGGTTATGGTATCAAATGCAAACCAGCTGCCGCCCCGGGTCTGATCCCATTTGCGGCTGATCAATTGCCCCGACAGTGCACAATATAACAATGCGCCTACCGCACCGTGGCCGCAGAATACGACATCACAGCCCGAACTCTGTTCCAAAACTGACCGGACTTCGGCCACGATGCGCGCCTGCGCATCAACTGCACGTTCCCATCCTCGGATTGAAACCTCAGGCTCGGCAAAAAAGTCATCTGCCGTGGCCTCAAACTCAGGACCAGGCAAGTACCCTGTGGCCGAGCGATCATTTTCATGCATTTGCGGGCGCACAACAACCGAGGTCCCCGCTGCCGCCGCCAGCGGCCAGGCCGTCTCCAGCGCTTTGCGTTCCGCGCTTGAAACAATCAGGCAACCATGCAGATCAAGCCGCTGTACAAGGGCCTGTACACGCTGCGCGCCGACTTCGTTTAACCGCCAATCCGTCACTGCAATCGCAGGATCTATCACCACTTCGGGATGGGTCAGATAGATCGCGCGCGCCATTGTGTCTCCAATCAGATCGGCATTAACGCCCAGTAATCCAGATCCAGCAGAACTTCAGGCAAGTACTTGCCATCCTCGCCCTTCAGCCGGAACGCCTCTCCACCAGAGGTCGTCACCAACCGCAACCGGATCGCGCCCACACCGGGGGCTGATGTCTCGGCCTTGTCCAGCACCTCGGACCAGGCCCGGATGGTGGTGCCCGACAGGCAGGGATTGGCATGCGCGCCGCCATTCAGCCCCACAATCATCTGCGCATTGGCCAGCCCGTTGAACGACAGCGCCCGCGCCATCGAAATCACATGCCCGCCGTAAATCAGCCGGGTGCCATCAGGCCGTGCAGTCGCATCAAAATGCACCTTAGCGGTGTTCTGCCACAGGCGCGTGGCCAGCATATGCTCGGCCTCTTCCACCGTCACACCATCCACATGGTCGATGGTCTCGCCAATCTCATAGTCGCCCAAGCGGTGCGGCTCGCCGGACAACGCAAAATCATAATTGGTGAAATCCAGCCCCTCGGGGATCACCAGATCACTTACCGGGATCACCTTGTTCAGCTCGGGGATCACCGTTTCCGGCGCCGGGGCATCCAAATCGCCCTTACGCACCATCACCCAGCGCACATATTCCATCACGGTCTCATCCCGCTGGTTCAGCCCGCGCGTCCGCACGTAAACCACACCGGATTTCCCGTTCGAGTTCTGCTTGACCCCGATCACCTCGGAAACCGAGCGCAGCGTGTCGCCCTCGTAAACCGGCAACAGCCACCGGCCCTCACCGTAACCCAGATTGGCCACTGCATTCAGTGACACATCAGGCACCGTCTTACCAAAGACAATATGAAAGGCCGCCAGATCATCCAGCGGCGATTTGGGCAGACCAGACCGGCGGGCAAATTCATCCGAGGAATAAAGCGCGTGCCGGGCAGGATAAAGCGCGTGATACATCGCCCGCTCTCCGCCTGACACAGTGCGCGGCACCGCGTGATGCAACACATCACCCACCGCGTAATCCTCAAAAAATCGGCCTGAATTTGTCTTTGCCGGACTGGTCTTGGTCATTAGTACGCTCCCAGTTTAGTGTCGGGGGTATAGGTCCCCTCAACTTCCTTCACGACCGACTGACCACAACGCATGATGCCTTTCACCGGATCAAAGGTCTGGGTGGGGCTGCCATAGAGCTCCCAGCCCTTGTTCATTGCATCCGTTACCTTGTGGCAGAACGCCGAAGTGTCGTCTTCACTCAGAAATCTGTAAAGTTTCATAGTCTCTTATCCTGGAAAGGGCGAAGGCCCGATGAGCCCGTGCACATAGCCGATCACAGCCAGCAACACGATTGAAGCGACAAAGAACATACCGTCCTTGGCCAGCGAGCCGTCTTTGCGTGGGGTCCAGTCTGGCTCGGCCCGGTTGATCACCACAACCTCGACCACACCCCAGATCAGCAAGCCGCCAAACAGCACGACCGACGCCTGATCTCCGTTGACCAGCAAGTGGGCTAGCGCCCACAGGCGAAAGCCCATTAGCATGGGGTGACGCACACGCGACAGCAACATACCCTTGGTGCCCGCCGGGCTCATCGCCCATATACCAATCAGCACCAGCAGATTATTGATGTGCACCATATAGCTTGGCGGGAACCACACGTTGACAAAATCTGCCCCGCGATAGCCCAGAACCATCAACACGATACTTGCAACCAGAGCCAAGGCGACCAGCCCCTGCCCTTTACTTCCCAGCGCGGCGCGCGCCTCGGGCATAACCCGTTTGAACAGATGCGCCCCTGCCCAAAGCAGGATGCCTATGACCAATAGTGTCATTTCAGTTTCCCCATTATGTTAACCGAGTTAACACCTAGGTGGAAACCACAGCGATTGCATCCGCTTTTGCAATAATTTCCCGCGCCGTGGCGACATGCAGGTTTTCGACAATTTTGCCATCCACCACAGCCACTCCCTGCCCAGCTGCCTCAGCCTCGTCAAAGGCGGCGATTTGGCGGCGGGCCAGGTCGACCTCGTCCTCAGACGGGGCAAAGGCCGCATTGGTCACATCAACCTGCGCCGGGTGGATCAGGGTCTTGCCATCAAAGCCCATGTCACGCCCCTGCGCGCATTCCTCGGCCAGTCCTTCGGCATCCTTGAACGCGTTGTAAACACCATCGACGATCACCAAGCCCTCAGCCTTGGCCGCCAGCAAGCACAGGCCCAGCCCAGACATCAGCGGTAGACGATCCGCGCGGTATCGGCACTGCAATTCCTTGGCCAGATCGTTGGTACCCATCACCATGCCCTGCAGTTTGGAATGCGCCGCAATGGCAGCGGCGTTCAACATCCCACGCGGCGTTTCCATCATCGCCCAGAGCGGCAGGTCACCGGTGATCTCGGCAAGTGCATCCAAATCTTGAGCCGAGGAAACCTTGGGCAAAAGCACCGCATCACAATCCATCTGTGCTGCGGCCTTGGCATCGTCCAGCCCCCACTCGGTATCCAGCCCATTGATGCGCACGATGCGCATCCGCGCTCCGTAACCGCCGGCTTGCAGTGCCCCAGCAAGCATGTCCCGTGCAGCAACCTTTTCAGCCACCGAAACCGCATCTTCGAGGTCAAAAATCACTGCATCCACTGGCAGCGTCTTGGCCTTTTCCAATGCCCGGGACTTGGATCCGGGAATGTAAAGAACCGATCTCAAGGGGCGCAAACGCGTGTTCATAACTTCCCTCCAAGTTGCAAAGTTGCGAAATCGGTAACGATTCGGTCACAAAATTACAAGAAAAAACTTGCTGCATCGCAGCACAGAACTTGTAATTCCTCAAGGTTATCAGCGGCTAACACCTTAAAAATATGACCCAGAACGCCCAGTTAACCTTTTATCAGCACCTATTTGGCAATCTTTCCATGTCGGATCCACTTCCTTCCAGCCAGAACGGCGTAGAACGTGGTTTAGAATGGATCAAAGGTTCGACACACGTCAGAAACCGGCTCGCTACGGAACTATCGAGGGTAGTGCGTGATAATGTTCACGTAGTTACAGGCCGCACCGGAAAAAAAGGGTAAAACCCATGATGAAGACGATGATCAAACTCACCATGAGCCTTGGGCTCACTGCATTGGTCGCAACACAGGCAACCGCTCAGCAGAACCGAAATTGCGCCCCACGCGATGCTGTCGTTGAACGGCTGGCCAGCACATATGGGGAAAGCCGCCAGAGCATTGGCCTCGGCGAGCAGGGCATGGTCATCGAAACCTTCGCCTCCTCCGATACCGGCACTTGGACAATCACAGTGACAACCCCGAACGGTCTGACTTGCCTTGTGGCATCTGGCCAATCCTGGGAAGAGCTGGCCGAAGCGCTGCCTGCACAGGGCAACGACGCTTAAGTAGCACAGCCACTCCTATGGGAGTGTCATAAGTAAAAGTGTGGCTGGTAGAAGGATCCTGTAGTGATCGCCCAGCCACTCTTGGCCATTTCCTGAAAGCAGCCATAAACTCGCTATTTCAAGTTGGGTTTGACCGCGTTTCGGATCTGTTTTCAGATCGATCTGCTGATCTGTCTCTTCGCATGACGATCAGCAATACCCATCTTCAAAACGACAAAACTACAAAGAGAATCGACGTGTTTTGTTTGCCGTTTGGATTGCGAGGCCTGCCCCAACGTGCTCGCCGCTCCCTACTTTGTCAAAAAGATTACAACTTCAACTTCTACACACGCAGGCCACTTAACTAGTTAAAAACAAACACCGATCTCGTCACACACTCCACCTTCAAACAAAAATATATCACGCCCTGCTGCACTGCAGAACTCTTGCACCACAAGGCGTAACACCGTAGGCATCCGGCAAATTTCAACCGGACCGGAGATATATTCCCATGGCACGACCCAAAATCGCCCTTATCGGCGCAGGTCAGATCGGTGGCACCCTAGCCCATCTCGCCGCAATGAAAGAACTCGGCGACGTCGTTCTTTTTGACATTGCCGAAGGCACCCCCGAAGGCAAAGCGCTCGACATCGCGCAATCCGGTCCGTCCGAAGGCTTTGACGCCGATATGAAGGGCACCCAGTCCTACGCCGATATCGCTGGTGCCGACGTTTGCATCGTTACTGCTGGCGTACCACGCAAGCCAGGCATGAGCCGCGATGACCTGCTGGGCATCAACCTCAAAGTGATGAAGTCCGTTGGCGAAGGCATCGCTGCCCACGCACCTGACGCCTTTGTCATCTGCATCACCAATCCGCTCGACGCGATGGTTTGGGCTCTGCGCGAGTTCTCGGGCCTGCCCCACGCCAAAGTTTGCGGCATGGCTGGCGTTCTGGACTCGGCTCGCTTCCGTCACTTCCTGGCCGAAGAATTCAAGGTCTCGATGAAAGACGTCACCGCGTTTGTTCTGGGCGGCCACGGCGACACCATGGTTCCACTGACACGCTACTCGACCGTAGCCGGTATCCCTCTGCCAGACCTGATCGACATGGGCTGGACCACACAGGAAAGCATGGACGCCATCGTTCAGCGTACCCGTGACGGCGGTGCCGAAATCGTTGCGCACCTGAAAACCGGTTCCGCGTTCTACGCTCCAGCGACCTCCGCCATCGAAATGGCCGAAGCCTACCTGAAAGACCAAAAACGCGTTCTGCCATGTGCAGCCTACGTTGATGGCGCTCTGGGTCTGAACGGCATGTATGTTGGTGTTCCAACCGTCATCGGCGCCGGTGGTGTTGAGCGTGTTGTCGACATCAAGATGACCGCTGACGAGCAGGCCATGTTCGACAGTTCAGTCAACGCCGTCAAAGGCCTGGTTGCCGCTTGCAAAGACATCGACAGCTCGTTGACCTAAGCAACTATCGACAGCTAACTAAAAGGGCCCGCATTTGCGGGCCTTTTTTATGACAGATGCCTGTCCGCCAGTTCAAGCTGGGCCAATTCGGCGCCAAAAAGTAAACGCACACAACAGGCCGACCCCGACTTCCAATGCCATCGCGACCAACAGGTTGGTATGCGGCAACCCATCCATGGCCAAGCTGATCAACCGCCCTCCCCCATATGACAGATAAAGCATCGCAGCCATTGCAAGCGCGGCGGTTCGCACCTTTGGCATCACGACTGCCACCAACATCATCAGTCCAAAAACCGTCAACGCCGTCGCTGGTGCCCTGACTTCGCTTAACAGGCTGGCGTTGTTTCCTAGAACAATTTCAGACGACGCGTAAAAGGCCACCGGTGAAAGCCCCACCAGCAGACCGATGCCAATGGCAATACCACCAGCGACAACCAAAACGCTCTTTTCACCCATAGTATTATTCATTGTGTCATTTTCCTTGTGTCCAAATCATCGCCGAACTTTACATTGTGTAAAGTTGACAAATCCCGAGATATGGTCAACTTGACACCATGTCAACCGCACTCCCCAACACCCGAACCAAAATTCTGCAGGCGATGCTTGATCTCTTGTTTGCTGATCCACCCACCAAAACCCGCATGTCAGATGTTGCCACCCAGGCAGGCGTCTCGCGCCAAGCGGTTTATCTCCATTTCAAAAACCGGGCAGACCTGCTGATCGCTGCCACCCATTTTCTGGATGAAAAGCTGGATACCAATGCCCGTCTAGCGGCCAGTCGCACAGCACCGACCGGCCTTGATCGGCTGCAGGCTTTTGTGACCGCCTGGGGCAGGTACATTCCGGAAATCTACCAGATCGCCTCGGTCTTAATATCCCTCAGCAATACAGACAAAGCTGCTGCCGCTGCTTGGGAAAGCCGTATGCAAGATATGCGTGAAGGCTGCGCAGCGGCGATCGACGCACTTGAAGCAGACGGCTCCCTGTCTCCCAACTTCAACTCCGAAGACGCCACCGACATGCTGTGGACACTGCTCTCCATAGGGAACTGGGAACAGAGCACCCGCGCCTGTGGCTGGAGTCAGGAGAAGTATTTGACCATGCTGACACTTGTCACCAAAAACTTGTTCTACGTAGCCACATGTGAAACGCCTTAACTTTGGCAAGTCGCCAAAAATTGGACCTTCCTCATGAACTTCACTCAACCAAAACGGTAACCTGCACTTATTAAGCAATTCAAACCAGACTCGCCGACCCATATTTCAGCTGCAAACGTTACGCGCGAATCACTTTTGGAAAGGTTTTGGAAATATGTGATCACACCCCAGAAAAGTGTGATCACAAAATAGCAAAAACACCGCGATTTCTTTGCTTCCTGTAAAATAACCCTTTAACCACTGGTGTTATCACAGCCTATAAACACAACAATCGCAGTCAGACGGGACAGTTTCAGATGAACATCCACGAATACCAGGCCAAGGCCCTCCTTCGCAGCTACGGCGCACCGGTTTCCGACGGTCGCGTTGTGCTCAAGGCAGAAGACGCAAAAACCGCCGCAGGCGAAATGGACGGCCCTCTTTGGGTGGTCAAGGCGCAGATCCACGCTGGTGGTCGCGGTAAGGGGACTTTCAAAGAAGCCGACGCTGGTGAAAAGGGCGGTGTCCGCCTGGCCAAATCGGTTGAAGAAGCCGCAGACGAAGCCAAAAAGATGCTGGGCCGCACCCTGGTCACACACCAGACCGGTCCTGCTGGCAAGCAAGTCAACCGCATCTACATCGAAGATGGCTCGGGCATTGAAACCGAACTGTACCTGGCGTTGCTGGTTGATCGCCAGACATCGCAGGTTTCCTTTGTCTGCTCCACCGAAGGTGGCATGGACATCGAAGAGGTTGCCGAAGCAACCCCTGAAAAGATCCTGTCTTTCTCTGTTGATCCAGCCACTGGCTACCAGGCCTTCCACGGCCGCCGCATCGCATTCTCGCTGGGTCTGAAAGGTGTTCAGGTCAAACAGTGCGTCAAGCTGATGGGTCAGCTCTACACAGCCTTCCTTGAAAAAGACATGGAGATGCTGGAGATCAACCCACTGATCGTCACCGACTCTGGTGATCTGAAAGTGCTGGATGCCAAGGTGTCGTTCGACGGCAACGCCCTGTACCGCCACGCTGACATTGCTGAGCTGCGCGACGAGAGCGAAGAAGACGCCAACGAGCTGGAAGCGTCTAAGTACGACCTGAACTACATCACCCTAGACGGCGAAATCGGCTGCATGGTGAACGGTGCTGGTCTGGCGATGGCCACCATGGACATCATCAAGCTGTATGGTGCCGAACCTGCAAACTTCCTCGACGTTGGCGGCGGCGCCACCAAAGAGAAAGTTACCGAAGCATTCAAGATCATCACTTCGGACGCCAAGGTCAAAGGCATCTTGGTCAACATCTTCGGCGGCATCATGCGCTGTGACGTCATCGCCGAGGGCGTTGTTGCCGCGGTCAAAGAGGTCGGCCTGCAGGTTCCGCTGGTTGTCCGTCTTGAGGGCACCAATGTCGAAGCCGGCAAAGAGATCATCAACAACTCGGGTCTCGACGTGATCGCCGCCGACAATCTGTCGGATGGTGCCGAGAAGATCGTGAAAGCGGTTAAGGGGTAACTCGGTGAAGAAAATTCTCTCCACTCTAGGCGCCCTGTCGCTTGCTGCACTCACTGCAGCTTGCGAAAGTGAACCCAGTGAAGCGGATATGATCCGCTCCATGCCTGCTTCCTCGCTAGACAGTACCCTGCGTGCATTCAAAAGTGTTTGCGTCGACGGACAAAGTGCTCCTTCGACTTCGGCATTCATTTTCGAAAACAGCGTTTTGTCCAACGGAAAAACTAGGTGCGTTGTACGCGCTCGTGAGCAAACAGAAGAAGATACGTTTCAGGGCCTCAGAGCACGTTATGGTGCGGCACATACTTCTAGCCAAGCCGGCGCCTACATTTTCGAAGGCTACCCATACGGAACGTTGTTGTACGCAAGCGGCTATGCCAACGGAACTGACAAGGGAACTTTTCTTCTCGGCTTAACCAAATAAGACAACTCAATGCGCTTGTCTCAAGCTTAGAGCCGACAAAGCACAGCGATTTATAAGGAGATCGCCACATGGCAATCCTCATCGACGAAAACACCAAAGTCATCTGTCAGGGCCTGACCGGCTCGCAGGGCACCTTCCACTCTGAACAGGCCATCGCGTATGGCACCAAGATGGTTGGCGGCGTAACACCCGGCAAAGGTGGCCAATCCCACCTGAACCTGCCCGTCTTCAACTCGGTCCACGAAGCCAAGCACGTCACCGAAGCCAATGCTTCCGTGATCTACGTGCCTCCTCCCTTCGCCGCGGATTCGATCCTCGAGGCAATCGACGCCGAGATGGAGCTGATCATCTGCATCACCGAAGGCATTCCGGTGCTCGACATGATGCGCGTTCAGCGCGCGCTGGACGGCTCCAAATCCCGTCTGGTTGGCCCTAACTGCCCCGGCGTAATCACGCCTGACGCCTGCAAAATTGGCATCATGCCCGGCCACATCCACAAACGTGGTTCGGTTGGTGTTGTGTCGCGCTCCGGCACCCTGACATATGAGGCGGTCAAGCAGACCTCTGACATCGGTCTGGGCCAGTCCACCGCTGTGGGCATCGGCGGCGACCCGATCAAGGGCACCGAGCACATCGACGTGCTGGACATGTTCCTGGACGACGACGAAACTCAGTCGATCATCATGATCGGTGAAATCGGTGGTTCCGCAGAAGAAGAAGCTGCTGAATTCCTGGCCGAGCAGAAGAAAAAAGGCCGCTGGAAGCCAACTGCTGGTTTCATCGCCGGCCGTACAGCCCCTCCAGGCCGCCGCATGGGCCACGCCGGTGCGATTGTTGCCGGTGGCAAAGGTGGTGCCGAGGACAAGATCGAAGCGATGAAATCCGCTGGCATCGTCGTAGCCGACAGCCCCGCCGGTCTGGGCGAAGCTGTTCTGAAGGCGATCGGTTAATCGTGTCTTCTGCCCGAGCATATGCTCTGAGGGCAGCGCCCGACCGGGGTGGGTGCAGCAGCACCCACCTTCGGGACGGTTGCATTCTGCCCGGCACTGCCGTGTGGTTAGGAGACAACTAATGGTCTCCACAAAAGACATATCAGCTTACCTGCGGTCGGTATTCACCTTTTCCGGCCAGGCCAGCCGTACAGAATTCTGGGCGACGCTTGTCGTTGTTGCTGCGATCTGGGCGGTCCTCATCCCGAGTTATCGCTGGATGAACGCGTTTAGCTATCCGCATGTGTCGCCTTGGTACGCCACCATCTTTGTATGGGGCGCTATGTTCGTGGTCTTTTCTCTGCAGATCAGACGCACATCAGGCTGGTGGCGTTTCGCTGTTGTTTTGCCGGTTCTGGCGCTTGGCCTTCCCTATTGGGTCTGGGGCGCAATGATCCTCCCCGCGATGATGGACGGTAAAATCTATGCCGACGCTCTGGCAATCGCCAGTCAGGATGGCGGAATTCAAATGGCCGTAACCTTCGCTGGAAAATACGCTCCGGTGCTGGCGCTGGCATTTTGTTTGCCCTTCGGGTTTCACAAGTCAGGGGCGTCCCTCACCCCGGCTCACCAAACGGAGGCGATCTAAGACCATGCCCATGTTCACTTCCAATTTTTTTGATATTTCCCAAGATCTTGTCGCCAAAAGCGCCCAATCGGCCCTTTTTGCCGCAGGATCTGCTGTGCGTTTCATCAAATCGAAACCACTGGCAGCAAACCTGTCCGATATCGCAACCAGCCTATTTCGCAACAATGACTCATTTTTCGGACAGGTAGTCTCATGAAACAGCGCAAGTTACAGATCAGAGTATATCGGAACGCCCGGCGTTTAGGTGCGCGTTGTGTTGCAGCTCTTGCGCTAGGCATGGCAATGGTTGGGCAATCGCAGGCTGGTTCAATTGACGCAGACCGCTTCGCTTCACTCGTCATGGCCTGTATCGAGGAAACAAGTTTCAACTCCGGCAAAAACGGTGCCGTTGCCCAGGCAGTCGCAGGATTAGAACTCCAGCCACTTAACAGTGGTGAAGAAGAAACATTTGCATCTGTTAAAGCAGGCTTCGGTTCAGAATTCCTATTGTCCTTGTCGCCAGATATTTCTGATATCAACAAAGAAAAACAGCTAAACCACTGGATGCTCGATCCCGATTTTCGGGCGTTGATACTCAAGAGAGTTCGTGAGAAAAATCAAAAAGAAGCTGATGCCGGACCAACAGCTTCACTTCTGAACCCTTTCCCAGTTGTGGATGAAGAAGGCCGTACAAGGTCCTACTGGTGGCTCGACCAACCAAGTATGATGACAGCGGAATTCAGCAATATGGGTTTTCTGCTCTCATCTCACGGTGATGCCATCTGCCAGTTCACGAATATTCCGAACTCCTGGGCCCAGAAGCTCATTGATACGCCAGACTTGTCTTTCAAAGTAGAGACCCTTGGCGGGATCACACGTCACTCAGCTCTGATTGACACCATATCCAGCATTCCTGCTGCCCTCGATTTCAGTGCGACCGAGCTGGAACAAGTAATCGAAATGCTGAACGCCAGGGTTCAAATGACCCACTACACCGACATCCCAACGACCGAAAACCCCACTGGAAAATGGGTTCTCACCGTGCTCTCACCTAAGACCCCAAGAGGCTAACATGACCGAACAAAGCCCCAACGACCTCTTCCATGCCTCCTCCTTTATGCAGGGGCACAATGCCGAGTATCTGGAGCAGCTCTATGCCCGTTACGCCAATGATCCCAACGCGGTGGATGCCGCCTGGGCCGAGTTCTTTCGCCAGATGGGCGACGAAGATCTCGACGTAAAGGCCGAGGCCGCAGGCCCGTCCTGGGCGCGCACCGACTGGCCGCAACAGCCAGATGATGAGATGACCAGTGCCTTAACTGGCGAATGGGCTGCCCCGGTTGAAACCAAGGCCGCCGGCAAGAAGATCGCTGACAAAGCCGCCAAAACGGGCGTCGAAGTCTCCGACGATGCGATCAAACGTGCGGTGCTAGACAGCATCCGCGCGCTGATGCTGATCCGTGCCTACCGGATCCGGGGCCACCTGGTTGCCGATCTGGACCCGCTGGGCATGCGTTCGACCACGCCGCACCCGGAACTAGACCCGCGCACCTATGGCTTTAGCGACGCCGACATGGATCGCCCGATCTTTATCGACAACGTGCTGGGCCTGCAGATCGCTTCGATGCGCCAGATTGTCGAGATCGTCAAACGCACCTATTGCGGCACCTTTGCGCTGCAATACATGCACATCTCCAACCCGGCTGAATCCTCCTGGCTGAAAGAGCGGATCGAGGGCCTGGGCAAGGAAATTCAGTTCACCCGCGAAGGCCGCAAGGCGATCCTCAACAAGATGGTCGAGGCCGAAGGCTTCGAGAAGTTCCTGCATGTAAAATACATGGGCACCAAGCGTTTTGGTTTGGACGGTGGCGAAAGCCTGATCCCGGCGATGGAGCAGATCATCAAGCGCGGCGGTGCGCTGGGTGTGCAGGACATCGTGATCGGCATGCCGCACCGTGGCCGCCTGTCGGTTCTGGCCAATGTGATGCAGAAGCCTTATCGCGCCATCTTCAACGAATTCCAGGGCGGCAGCTTTAAGCCCGAAGATGTTGATGGATCTGGGGATGTGAAATACCACCTCGGTGCAAGTTCCGACCGGACGTTTGACCAGAATGTGGTTCACCTGTCGCTGACTGCCAACCCCTCACACCTTGAGGCGGTGAACCCGGTTGTCATCGGTAAGGTCCGCGCCAAGCAGGATCAGCTGAAAGACGCTGAACGCTCCAAAGTGATGGCCATCCTGCTGCACGGTGATGCAGCCTTTGCCGGTCAGGGTGTTGTGGCTGAATGTTTTGCGCTGTCAGGCCTCAAGGGTCACAAGACCGGCGGCACCATGCATATCGTGGTCAACAACCAGATTGGTTTCACCACCGCGCCACACTTCTCGCGCTCCTCACCTTACCCCACCGACAACGCGCTGGTGGTCGAAGCACCAATCTTCCACGTCAACGGTGACGACCCCGAGGCCGTGGTGCACGCCGCCAAGGTGGCCACCGAGTTCCGCCAGAAGTTCGGCAAAGACGTCGTGCTGGATATCTTCTGCTACCGCCGCTTTGGTCACAACGAGGGCGACGAGCCCATGTTCACCAACCCGGTGATGTACAAGAAGATCAAAACCCACAAGACCACCCTGTCGCTCTACACCCAACGTCTGGTCAAAGATGGTCTGATCCCCGAAGGCGAAATCGAAGACATGAAGGCCGCTTTTCAGGCGCGTCTGAATGACGAGTTCGAAGCGGGCAAAGACTACAAGCCAAACAAAGCCGACTGGCTGGATGGTCGCTGGAAGCACCTTGATACCAAGGATGAGGACTACCAACGTGGTAAGACCTCGGTTTCGCCGGAAACCTTTGCCGAAGTGGGCAAAGCGCTGTCGCACCTTCCCGAAGGCATTCCAGTGCACAAGACCGTTGGTCGCCTGCTGGAAACCAAGAGAAAGATGATGGACGATGGTGTTGGCTTTGACTGGGCCACCGCCGAAGCTCTCGCTTTTGGCTCGCTGCTGACCGAGGGTTATCCAGTGCGCCTGTCCGGACAGGACGCCACCCGCGGCACCTTCTCTCAGCGTCACTCGGGCCTGGTCAACCAAGACACCGAAGAGCGTTACTACCCGCTGAACAACATCCGCGCAGGACAGTCGCAGTACGAAGTGATCGACTCGGCCCTGTCTGAATACGCGGTACTGGGTTTTGAATACGGCTACTCGCTGGCGGAACCCAATGCGCTGACCCTGTGGGAAGGTCAGTTTGGTGACTTTGCCAACGGTGCGCAGATCATGTTCGATCAGTTCATCTCATCCGGTGAGAGCAAGTGGCTGCGGATGTCCGGTTTGACTGTTCTGTTGCCGCACGGCTACGAAGGCCAAGGCCCCGAGCACTCCTCGGCCCGTCTGGAACGCTTCCTGCAGATGTGTGGTCAGGACAACTGGATTGTGGCGAACTGTACAACGCCCGCAAACTACTTCCACATCCTGCGCCGTCAGATGCACCGTAGTTTCCGCAAGCCGCTGATCCTGATGACGCCCAAATCCTTGCTGCGCCACAAGATGGCGATCAGCAAGACCGAGGAATTCACCACCGGCTCCAGCTTCCACCGGGTGCTGTGGGATGATGCCCAGCATGGTAACTCTGACACTCAGCTGGTGGCAGATGACAAGATGAAGCGCGTCGTGCTGTGTTCGGGCAAGGTCTACTATGACCTGCTGGCCGAACGCGACGAGCGTGGCCTTGATGATGTCTATCTGATGCGCGTCGAGCAGTATTACCCCTTCCCGGCCATCTCGATGGTCAAGGAACTGGAACGCTTCAAGCAGGCAGAAATTGTCTGGTGTCAGGAAGAGCCCAAGAACCAAGGTGCCTGGACCTTTATTGAACCCAATATCGAATGGGTGCTGACCCGTATCGGCGCCACCCATTCTCGCCCGGTCTACGCCGGACGTGCCACATCGGCCTCGCCTGCCACAGGTCTGGCCAGCCAACACAAAGCCCAACAAGCTGCGCTCGTGAACGAAGCGCTGAGCATCGAAGGAAACTGATCCATGACAACCGAAGTGCGCGTGCCCACCCTGGGCGAATCGGTAACCGAAGCCACTGTTGCCACCTGGTTCAAAAAGCCGGGTGACGCAGTTGCCGTTGACGAAATGCTCTGCGAGCTGGAAACCGACAAGGTCACCGTCGAAGTTCCCGCCCCAGCCGCTGGCACCATGGGCGATATCATCGCCGCCGAAGGCGATACTGTAGGCGTCGACGCCTTGCTGGCCACAATCGCCGTTGGCGGTGCCGCCGCAGCCGCTGCTCCGGCAGCTGCACCTGCCGCTGCTGCCCCCGCAGCCACATCGGGCAGCACCGATGTGATGGTGCCTACCTTGGGTGAATCGGTGACCGAAGCCACGGTTTCGACCTGGTTCAAAAAGGTTGGCGACGCTGTTGCACAGGACGAAATGCTCTGTGAACTGGAAACCGACAAGGTTTCGGTTGAGGTTCCGGCCCCCGCCGCTGGCGTTCTGGCAGAAATCACTGCCGCGGAAGGTGCCACCGTAGATGCAAGTGCCAAACTGGGTGTGATCTCAGGCTCTGGTGCGGTGGCGGCGACGCCAGCGTCTGCCCCTGCTGCCGTGGCTGCTCCTGCCGCCGCTGGTAAGGACGTTGCCAATGCGCCATCGGCGGAAAAGGCGATGGCCGAAGCCGGTCTGTCTGCCGCTGCTGTCACTGGCACCGGTCGCGATGGTCGCATCATGAAAGACGACGTAGCCCGCGCGGTAGCCGCCGCTGCCGCCGCGCCAGCCCCTGCTCCGGCTGCTGCCCCAGCCCCTACGCCACGCGCACCGGTTGCTGCTGACGATGCATCCCGCGAGGAACGGGTGAAGATGACCCGCCTGCGCCAGACCATCGCCCGCCGCCTGAAAGAAGCACAGAACACCGCCGCGATGCTGACCACCTATAACGAGGTCGACATGACCGAGGTGATGGCGCTGCGCAAACAGTACAAAGACCAGTTCGAGAAGAAACACGGCGCCCGCCTGGGCTTCATGTCCTTCTTTACCAAGGCCTGCTGCCACGCGCTGAAAGAAGTGCCTGAGGTCAACGCCGAAATCGACGGCACCGACATCGTGTATAAGAACTTCGTGCACATGGGCGTTGCTGCCGGCACCCCAACCGGCCTGGTTGTTCCGGTGATCCGCGATGCCGATGCGATGTCCTTTGCGGATATCGAGAAAGCGATTTCGGAAAAAGGCAAGCGCGCCCGTGACGGCAAACTGTCGATGGCGGAAATGCAGGGCGGCACCTTCACCATCTCTAACGGTGGTGTCTACGGCTCGCTGATGTCCTCGCCAATCCTGAACCCGCCACAGTCGGGTATCCTTGGCATGCACAAGATCCAGGACCGCCCGATGGCGATCAACGGTCAGGTTGTGATCCGTCCGATGATGTATCTGGCCCTGTCCTATGACCACCGCGTTGTCGACGGCAAAGGCGCTGTGACCTTCCTGGTGCGTGTCAAGGAAGCGCTGGAAGACCCACGTCGTTTGTTGATGGATCTGTAATGAAAATTGCAGGACGTCCCATTTCCATTTGGATAGTTCTTGCATTTCTTGCTTATGGCGCCGTGGGAACAACCACGGCGCTAACGCAGGCCGCAAGGGGGCTGCAGTCATACTCAACGTCAATAACCACGCTGTCTGCGTTCGTCGTATTGCTTTCCGTGGTATTGATGGTCTCTATTTGGATTGGATCGATGCGCATGTTCTCCTTGTCGCTTGTTTTTTGGGGAACCAGCGCCTTCATTCAAATCCTCGGTGCGCTAAGCTGGGTACCAATACTCCAGAGCGAACTAAGTGCCGCCGCGCAGCAAAACACCGTCTATGTTTTTACTGCTGTTATGGTGGCTCTCTATGGTTTGGTTCCGTTCTTTGTTTATCGTTTTCGAAAGAAAGCGATAGGTGCGGCGGCATAGCCCTTGGGTGTTGGAAGCTTTGCAATGGAAGGTCACATGCTACCGAAGAAACCAATCTTACTCTGGGTAATCGTGTTGGGTTACGCCATTTCGGCTTTGTATGGACTTTCTCAGGTTGCGAATGTGCTGTCCCTTGAAATACCCACCAAGCGCTACCCGGCCTTCCTGCCAAACGAAGTTACATTCGCTTTGTCGATGGCCGGCTTCCTTGGCGGTCTGGTGGCAAGTGCCGCCGTCGCAATCACTGGGTTTCTCACCTCCCGCTGGGCCCCGAACTTTGCCGGTGTTGCTTTTCTTTGTACGCTGTGTAGCTTTCTGGCCTCGCTGGAATCCGCGTCCCTAGGGCGCGCACTGCCCGATGCCATGGTCTGGCTATTCTTCAGTTATTGGTTGCTCACGATTTTGCTTGGGATTTCAGTTGTCCTTTATCTGACAAGGCTAAAGCGGCGAGAGGTTTTGAACTAATGACCGCCTGTGGTGAATGCCGAAAATTCACAATTGACCATGCACAAATTCAAATTTCTCCCGTAGCCCCGGACACAAAAAGGGGCTGGCGGCGAAAGACTAGCGGGTAGGAGGGTAAGATGAGTCCACTCAACCAATTGAAACTTGTAATTTTAGTCTCCTGGCTGGCAACTGCCTTTTTGGGGGTTTCTGTCTGGGTGTCAGTTTCACCAATAGCTATGCGCCTGATTGACCAAACATTACCTGCGTATTTCTACCTTTTTGCGCTTATCCCGGTTGGTATGTTCCTATGCTCTTGTTCGACGGCCTACCTTGCCTCGCGCTACCGACGGTCAATGGTGTGGCCCGCGCTTCTGTTGGCGAGTACACCATTTTGGCCCGCCTTAACTGCGCCATTTATCCCAAGTGAGTTTTCTGGGGCCACATCCCCACTTGTGAACCCAATGACACTGACTTGGACGCTGGTTTTTGCTGCTATTGCCGCCACAGGGTTTCGGCTCAAAAAAGCTAGGATTTTGGAATGAGTATCAAACGTTCGATGCACCAGCCCGCCCCACCAATCCGCCGCATCCGCTCAAGCCCGCTGCCGTTTTCCCAACGCCGCGTGCAACCCAAATCCGCTAGCTTACTCCCCAAGCCTGCGACCCCGCACACCAACAGGAGGCTCATGACCACCCCAGATCCCCAGCTTCATCTGGCCCCAAATATCCCGGGGGAGGCCCATATGGGCCGGGGGCAGCGCCCCCTAGCCCGCCGCCGCTGAAAGACATATATGGCCTATCAAGACCCCGAACTACTGACCTGCCCCGCTTGCAACAAAAGCGCCGAGTTGGTCTGGCTGGTGGGGGAAGGCCCAAACACCAAACCCGGCGAGGGTGCCGCCTATGTCCAGATCCTGGACCCCGGCCCCTGGCAGGAACAGACAACTAACACCGCCCCCGCGTGGCATGGCACCTTGACCTGCCCCGCCTGTGGCGCAACCGTATTGACCAGGCCCTGACAGGGCAAAAGGAGATCTTAAATGGCAAGCTATGACGTCATCATCATCGGTGCAGGCCCCGGCGGCTATGTATCGGCCATCCGCTGCGCCCAACTGGGCCTGAAAACCGCCATCGTCGAAGGGCGCGAGACCCTAGGCGGCACCTGCCTGAACGTGGGTTGCATCCCGTCCAAGGCGCTGCTGCACGCAACCCACATGCTGCACGAGGCCGAGCACAACTTTGCCACCATGGGCCTCAAGGGCAAATCGCCTTCGGTCGACTGGAAGCAGATGAAGGCCTACAAGGAAGACGTCATCGGCCAAAACACTGTCGGCGTTGAATTCCTGATGAAGAAAAACAAGATCGACTGGCTGAAAGGCTGGGCCTCGATCCCCGCTGCTGGTCAGGTCAAGGTTGGTGACGATGTGCACGAGACCAAGAACATCGTGATCGCCTCTGGCTCGGTTGTCTCGTCGCTGCCAGGCGTCACCGTCGACAACGATGCAGGCGTTGTGGTCGACAGCACCGGCGCGCTCGACCTGCCCAAGGTTCCCAAGAAAATGACCGTCATCGGCGCCGGCGTCATCGGTCTGGAGCTGGGCTCGGTCTATGCCCGCCTGGGCGCCGAGGTCACCGTGGTTGAATACATGGACGCCGTCTGCCCCGGCATGGACAAAGACGTCCAGCGGGCCTTCAAGCGGATCCTGGAAAAGCAGGGCCTGAAATTCATCATGGGCGCTGCGGTGTCCGGCGTTGATGCGTCGAAAACCAAAGCCAAGGTGAAATACGCGCTGAAGAAGAAACCGGACGAAGAGCAGGTTGTCGACGCCGACGTGGTGCTGGTAGCCACCGGCCGCAAGCCATACTCCGAAGGCCTAGGCCTGGACGCACTGGGCGTGAAAATGACCGAGCGTGGTCAGATCGCCACGGATGCCAAATGGGCCACCAACGTGCCCGGCATCTATGCCATTGGTGACGTGATCGAAGGCCCAATGCTGGCCCACAAAGCCGAAGACGAAGGCATGGCCGTCGCCGAGGTATTGGCAGGCAAACATGGCCACGTGAACTATGGCGTCATCCCCGGCGTGGTCTACACAACACCCGAGGTTGCCACCGTGGGTGCGACTGAGGACGCGCTCAAGGCCGAGGGCCGAAAGCTGAAAATCGGCAAGTTCATGTTCATGGGCAACGGCCGCGCCAAGGCGGTTCACCAGGGCGAAGGCTTTGTAAAGCTGATCACCGACAAGGAAACCGACCGCGTGTTGGGCGCTGCCATCATCGGCCCCGGTGCCGGCGACATGATCCACGAGATCTGCGTCGCCATGGAATTCGGCGCCTCCGCCGAAGACATCGCCCTAACCTGCCACGCGCATCCGACCTATTCCGAGGCGGTGCGTGAGGCCGCACTGGCCTGTGGTGACGGTGCGATCCACAGCTAAGCTGTTAAGACAGACACAAATTAAAGGCAGTCCCAATCGGGGCTGCCTTTTTTAGTTTTATGGCCGCTAACTTTTACCAAACAAACTTCTGGGCCTGTGATCGTTTCCACCTAGTTTGCCCCATATACGTTTAAAGGAGATATGAAATGCAGAAGCTGTTAACTGCTGCGTCTCTGACCTGTGTGATAATTCTTGGCAATACATGGCCAACTTACTCGCAGACAAACTCAGACTACGAAGCCCTTATTACAAAGACGGATACGCCAGAGTATATGGTGGATGGTGCAAAACGCATTGACCATCTGGGGGCGCATGAGCTCTACCAACAAGGCGCACTGTTCATTGATCTCAGGTCCACCTGGAGATACAATCAAGCGCATGTTCGCGGTGCCGTTGGTCTTGAGCTGAACTCACAGTTTTCCAAGGAAAGCCTGTCTGAACTTGCCGGGAAAAATCAGAAAATTGTGTTCTATTGCAACCATTCAGCCTGTGACCGTTCGGCCATCGCCAGCGCCAAAGCACTGACTTGGGGCTACACCGATGTCTATCATTTTGCAGATGGTTGGTCTGCCTGGTCAGGCTATAACTACGACAAAGACTGATCTCGTTCCCAGTTTACTGCTCAGCTTCTCCCAAGACTTACACTTGCCTACGGCAAAAGCACGACCCATGCTTAACCTGAAACAAACGCACAAAACGTCCAATCATCTCCATCAAATCTTACCCCGTTTTTTCTGCGCGTCGCCGGGCAGCACACGGATTCAAAAGGGACGTTGAGCAGCAGCGACTATGTGAGAGACGAACCGGATATTGAGCGATCATCTCCCCTTGCTTCCTCAACCGAAAAACCGCGTGTTTCAGGGGCAGCGTTCCGCTACCTCCTCCTGCCATGAAACAGTCACCCCAGATTTCCAATTGACCGACGCTCCTACTTCACACACCATTGAAACATGCAAAAACAGGAGGAAGAACATGGCTACGTACCGCTGTGGAGCTTGCGGCATGGGTGTGAATGCAACCTGCGCCGACTGTAACGAGCCGCTTGTCAACGATACGCTGGAACTGGATGATGGCAGCAAGGTGCAGATCTCGCGCTGCCCCAAATGCGAAGGCAAGATCAAATCGCCCATGTGCTGCGGGCAGGATATGACCTGCGCGACCTGAGCGACCACGTCATTTAGAAACAAACGCGCGCAGCACCCAGTCATCCCCATCAAACCTTAGCCCGCGTTCCTGCGCATCGTCTGGCAGCACGCGGGACCAGAATGCATCGGCACCGGTATTCTCAACCAAATTCGTCAGATGCCACTGGCCCGGATGACGGCTCAGGATGTCTTTGACAGCCTGATCGCCCAGCCCCTTGCGCCGATGCGGACGCAACACAAAGAATTCGCCCATGAACCAGCATGGCGATCTCTCGGTGATCTGGCAGCGACTGGTGACCAAGGCAAAACCAACAAGCGTGTCTTGATCATACAGCAGGTATGGATGCTCCCAAAACCTATCCAGGAAATCATAGTCATAGGCACCGCTGGGCGAGATCGGAAAGTAGTTCGTCGATGCCATGTCATATAAGTAAAGCTGCAGCAGGCGCTCAAAAACCGGTCGATCTGCCTTTTCAGCGCGCCGTACCCTTAGCCCCTTGTCGGTTTGGATATTCATGACATCTCCTTACGATACTGGGTCGGCGACGTTGCATAGACCCGCTCAAACTCTCGATAGAAATTCGACCGGGTCAGAAACCCCGACTGCTCCATCACCTGCGTTACCTTCAACGGGCTGGTCGCCAGCAAATGCGCCGCATGGCGCAGGCGGAAGCCGTTTACATATTGCGAGACATTTATTGCCTGCGTCTGGTTGATCGCCTCAGACAGAGCGCGTGCAGGCACATGCAGCCGTTTGGCCAGCCGCTCCAGCGTCAGCTCGGTGTCCAGAAAAAGTTTGCTCTGCTCCAACAGTTCCCGCGCCGCTTGCTCTAGCTGGCAGTTGCCGTCATCTGGTTTGGTAACAACGGGCTTTGACTGGCGAGCAGGACGCGCCCGCGCAAACAGCACAATCGCCAACACCATGCTCAGCAATGACAGGGCCGATCCATAGGAAATCAGCCGCACCGCATCCTCACGGCGTTCAAAGGCAAAGCTGAGCGCGATGCCAGTGTCAAACACCAGCATCACCACCAGCAAGGCCACCGCCGCCAACATCCACTGCCGCAGACCTTCGACCAGTTCCAGCCGTGCATGGGTCAGGCTATCCGCCCCTAGGCGCCACAGCATCAGCACGGCCACGCCATAGAACAGATAGCTGCCACCAATCAGCAGATCCAACATCGGGCGCAACGCTGGCACCACCTGCGGCAATAGCGCTGCACAAATGGCCACATTTCGATGCAGTGCAATCAGCCGCTTCAACTCTCCCTTGGGGCGCATCAGTGCGGCAAAGCCCAGATAAATGCAGGGCCCGATGAACAGAGGGATGATCCGCTGGATCACGATGAAGGTGTCAACGCCATAACCAAACCGCAACCCGATCAGCAGGGTGCCGGTGGCGATCAGCACAAACACAGCAGTAAAGAACCCACGCGCCACCCGGTTGCCAATATCCAGCCGCCAAACCAGCGCACAGGCAACCGCAGACAGCACAAAGGTCAGGATCGGCAGCGGTAGCGAAACCAATTCACTCTCCTATTTGTGTTCCCTTTGATGTCCGGCCTGTCCTGCTTCCTGTTCAACCTGTCCTCGATCAGGATCAAGGACGGCTTCAGGGGGGTCAGACCGTTGTTTTTATAGGAACTTCATCAGAAATATTTGTCATCAAATTTGTAAACGGAGACTACGTGATGAATTTCAAAACTGCAATCAGCACCCTTTTTGCGCTGACACTGGGCACAACACCTGCATTGGCCGATGACTACCAGACCGGCTTTGTTGAGCTGACAATCCACGACACAACAGGCAACCGGCACCTTCAAGGATACCTGTGGTATCCAACCGAACAGACCGAGGGCGCACTGCGCGCCCATGGCAATGCCGTGTGGGAGCCAATCCGCGTGATCCCAAACGCCACAGCTGTGAACGGCAAACACCCTATGATGCTGCTGTCCCACGGCATGTTCGGCAACGCCCGTAATCAGGCCTGGCTAGCCAAGGAACTAACCGCCAAAGGCTATATCGTTGCCGCCATCGACCACCCCGGCACCTCGACCTTTCAGAAAGACCCCGAACACCAGCGCCAATTGTGGGAACGTGCCAATGACATCACCCGCACCATCGACCATGTGCTGGAAACCAAAACCTTTGGCCCCCTGATTGATCAAGACCGTATCTTTATGGGCGGCCATTCCCTTGGTGGCTTCACCGCCTTGCTGCTGGCCGGTGGGCGCTTTGATCCGGACAAAATGGATGGGTTCTGTGTGGACCCGGAAAACCAGCTTGTCTGTGGCATATTTGATCGCTGGAACGTCGCCAAAACCGCCGAAGACCGCAAGACCATCGCTCAGGACTGGTCCGACCAACGCATCAAGGCCTTTGCGGTGTTCGACCTCGGCGGCACCCAAAGCTTTTCCACCGAAAGCCTCGCCAATGTAAAACGCCCCATGCTTGTCTACGGTGCGCCGATCACAAGCTCCGGGTTGGATCTCAGCATTGAATCTCATGCATTGGTCGCCGCCCTGCCCAAGGCAAACACCCACTACATCGAGCCCGCAACCCTGTCTCATTTCGACTTTCTGGGTGTCTGCACACCAGCGGCTATGGATATCCTCAAAGAGGAAAACCCAGATGACGCCATGATCTGTGAGCCTGGCACCGAAGCGCGAGCCAAAAAACACCAGGAGATCGCCAATCAGGTTGATCAGTTCTTTTCTGATCTTTGAAGAGTAGGAACACAAACCAACGGGCAGTCCTATCCAAGACTGCCCTTGGCAGCGCGCGCATTCACAACTTAAGCGTGACTTTTGGGCAGATGCCCCTAGGCTGGCACTATGGCTATCACCCTAACCTTTGTCTCAACCCTGCCCGACCCATCTGCCTTTCAGGCACTGATGCGCGAGTATTATCAGGTGATGATCGACAAAGTCATCGCAATCGGTGGGCCAGCCCCTTCAGCCGAGGAACTGGCGGCTGACACCATGGCCCATATGGATGACCTTCTGCCCCCAAAGGGACGTACCCTGTTAGCCACTGACGAGAATGGCAGTCTGGTCGGCTGCGGCGTAATCCGCAAAATCCGCCAAGACGCGGCAGAGCTTAAACGCATGTATGTCCGCCCCTCGGCGCAAGGCACCGGGCTGGGTCGACGCCTGTTTGAAATGCGCGTCGCCGAGGCCCAGCGCATGGGCTGCACCACGCTTTATGCCGATACAGTCAAGGGCAACCGGGCGATGCTGTCGATGTATGAAAAATACGGCTTCTCCTACATCCCGCGCTATCCGGAAAACCCCAACAGCGCCGAACTGGATCCCTATCTGGTCTATCTCGAATGCAGGCTTTCTGCGCAGGGGTAACCTCATTTTAACTTGGCCGTACGCCCAGTTTGCGCTCTATTCATACTGTGATGTTTTATTTGTACCCGTTTAGAAAGGACACGCCATGGCTGTCTCACTCCAGGTTCTTTACCCAATCAGTGACGGAACCACGTTTGACTATGACTATTACACCAGCACCCATTTTGACATCGTAGGCGAGCATATGGGCGAACATGTGGAAAGCATGCTGGTCACCAAGGGCCTGGCCGGTGGGCCCGATGTGCCACCCGGATATCACGCCGTCGCCTCGCTGGTCTTTGCCGATCACGACGCGCTGAACGCCGCGATGGAGGTTGCAGGTCCGGTGCTGGCGGACATCCCCAAGTTCACCAATGTGCAGCCCCAGATGCTGATTGGTGAGGTGCTAAGCTAAGCGCTGGATCACGGCAGGAGGTAACCCATGGGTTACCCATTTAGGAAAACACCCGGTGGCACACCGGGCAGCACCCGCCCGCCCCCACGGCGGGTGCTTACACACCCACCTCGGTCGGGCACTGCCCTAAGTGTGCTAAAACAACTGCTCCACCAGCAGCAGCGACAGCGGCAGGGTCAAAAAGGCCAACCCGGTCTGAATAGTCGTGATCGCCGCCATCAGCGGAGCATCGCCGCCCATCTGTCGCGCCAAAGTATACGAGGCCGAGGCGGTTGGAGATGCAGCAAACAGCAGCGCAACCATGGTCTCAAGCTCGGACAACTCCCAGATCTGCGCCAGCACGACGGTGGTCAATGGAAAGACCAGAAATTTGCCACAGATCGACAGCACCAGCGGCACCGTCGCGGCCTGCATCGCCCGCAGCCGCAGATTGGCGCCAACGCACATCAACACAATCGGCAGCGCAGCGTTGCCTAGCAGGCGGGTTGTGTCATGCAGCACTGGCACTTCTCCGGCCCCCAGCACATTGAACGACACCCCGGCCAACACCGACACGATCAACGGGTTGCGCGCCAAATCTCGCAACACCATGACCAGCACATTCCGTTCGCCATTGCGTTTGTTCAGCACCACCATCAGCGGCACAACCGACAGGTTTGTGACCGGGATCAACAGCGCCATTGCCAATGCGCCCAGCGACAGGCCTTCAGCTCCAAACAGACTGCCCGCAATCGACAGTGCGATAAAGGCGTTGTGGCGGGCTGCGCCCTGCATCACCGAGCTGGCACTGGCCCCCGGCAGTCCAACGGCCTTGGCCGCACCAAGTCCAAACACCAGCGCCGTGGCCATGCCACCGATGATCACCACAGAATAAGAGCCCACCAGCTCAGCCGACAGTTCGATGGTGGATGTCTTGTGGAACAGCAGCGCGGGCATCAGAACCCAATAGACCAGCTTGTCGTTCAGGTTCCAGAATTCAACATTGGGGATCCCGTTGCGCCGCAACAGGTTGCCCATCACGATCAGGATAAAGATAGGGGCGATTGAGACCAGAACCGGCAACAGGGTCATTCGTAACTCCTCGGCATTTCACCCAAACGGTTAGCTCACGCTGTCAGGGTCAAATCCAACTTCGCGCATCAAATCATCTGACCGCTGTTCAACCCGCTGCTCCAGAGTTGCCATGAACTCCCGGCGGCTTAGTCCAGGCTTGATCGGCTCCAGAAACTCCACCACTGCCACACCGGGAAAGCGCGCCATGCCCTTGCGCGGCCACATCACGCCGACATTGGTGGCTACCGGCACACAGGTCTGGCTCAGCTGGTCGTACAGCACCGCTGTGCCAACTTTGTAATCCGCCTTGACCCCGGGTTTCACACGGGTGCCTTGGGCATAGATGATCAGCTGTCCGGCCTCTTGGCGGCCAGCATCCACATCACTCACCATCTTCTCAATGGCGGCACCACGTTTGCCCCGGTCAACCGCGACACAGTCTAGCAGCTTGGCATACTGGCCAATCACCGGCATCTTCAGGATCTCTTTCTTCATGATGAACTTGGCCGTCGGCAGCGCGGTAAAGATCATCATGATGTCGAGAAACGACTGATGTTTGGCGGCGATCAACACTTCGCCTTCCGGCGGCGTGCCCCGCACCTCGCAGCGGATGCCTACCATCCAGCGCGCGGTCCAGAAAATCCAGCGCGAATAGGTCTTGCAGCAGATCCGGGCCCCGGTCTTGCTGAAAATCGCCCAGGGCGCAAACACCAGTCCAATGATAAACATCATCGGATACATCTGGATCGAAAACAGCAGCGCTCGGATCCGCTGGATCGGTGTCATCACGTCAAATCTCCCAGTTTTTTCTTGGCTGCACGGGTGGTGGCGATGAAGGCCACCAAGGCCCCCAGCATCGGGATCAGCAAGGGTAACAACCACCCCCAGCCGACAAAGCCCAAGCCGGTCAGAAACCCGCCCTCGTCAGAGGCGGCGGGCATCAGCCAGACGCCAATCATTCCAGTAAGAACACCAACCCCACAGCCGATCAGTGCGCGCAGGGTGAACCGGCGCACAAAGGCATGGGCGATATAGCTATCCTGTGCGCCCACTAGCCGCAGCACCTCGATCACCTGCGCATTGGCCGCCAGCGCGGCGTTAGCCGCAAGGGTAATCATCCCGGCCATGGCCCCACCAATCAGCAGGATCGAAAACAGCCCCAACCGGCGCAGTGACCGCGCCGCATCCACCAGCGGTTTACGCCAGCGACTGTGATCATCCAACACCGCGCCCGGCACCTCGGCCTGCAGGCGAAGCCGCAACCCGTTGGCGTCATAGCCGCTTTCTGTTTCCAGAACTTCGATCAGCTGCGGCACTGGCAATGTGTCCAACGGCAGCTCAGCCCCGAACCAGGGGGCCAGCAGCTTGGCCTGCTCCTCACTGCTCAGCGCACGGGCCGAGGCCACACCGGGTGTTTGCTGCAAAATGGTCAATGCCGCCTGTGTCTGCGCCGCGCGCTGATCGGCTGGTGCATTGATCCGCAGGGTTGCGGCGCGGGCCAGCTCATCCGCCCAGCGATCGGCCAACCGGCCTGATGCCAGCGACAAAGCTAATGCAAAGACGGTAAGGAAGGCCATCGCAGCTGCTACAAACAGGGTGAGCTGCGCGGTAAATCCGCTGGGGGGTACAACCCGGTCCGCTTGCGCGTCGCCCATGATCAGGCGGCGAATACGACCGCTCATAGATCTGCCCCCGCCAGCTGCAACCGTTTGTCTGAAATCCGCAATACCCGCGTCTGCACCTGATTTTTGGCCGCCCGGATCAGGGCCAGATCATGTGTCGCGACCAGAATGGTTTTGCCCATGCGGTTCAACTCGACCAGCAGCTGCAACAGCCGTTGCGACATTTCCCAGTCGACGTTGCCGGTGGGTTCATCCGCAATCACCACATCCGGTGACAGGATCACCGCGCGGGCTACCGCAGCACGTTGGCGCTCACCGCCGGACAGCTCGGGCGGGGTTGCATGGGCGCGATCTGAGAGACCAACCCAGTTCAACAGCTCTTGCAAATTGGCCTCTTCCTGGCTCAGATCCTTACCCGACACCGTCAGCGGCAGGGCAATGTTTTCGACAACCGACAGGTGGTCCAAAAACCGGCAGTCCTGATGCACCACACCAACCCGACGGCGCAACATCGCCATCTGATCCCGGTCCAGACCTTTGACATCCATGTTGAACGCCCGCACCCGTCCCGAGGTCGAACTCAGCGCACCATAGCAAAGCTTTAACAAGGTGGTCTTGCCGGCCCCGGAGGGCCCGGTCAAGAAGTGGAACGAACCAGGTGACAGCTGCGCCGACACATTGGTCAGCAACTCGCCACCGCCGTAATTGTAGCCTACATTGTCCAGCTCTATCACGGCCGCCCCCTACTGATATCCAAGCCGTTGTGCCCTAGCGGCCGGGCAGTTTCAATGGGTCGCGCTGTTGCCATGACACCCCGACCTGCCCTAAGCACCACGATTGCGTGAATTGCCCCTTTCTTGGCGGCAAGGAACTGCTTATGGTCGCTCATTAATTACCATCCGACAGGGGCATACGGCCCAGGAGAAACAGAATGCGGCTGACATGTCCGAATTGCGAGGCCCAGTACGAGGTGCCGGATGAGGTTATCCCATCCGAAGGTCGCGACGTGCAATGTTCAAACTGCGGCGATACCTGGTACCAAAATCACCCCAGCGCGGAAACCAGCCCTGCCCCCGAGGTTTCTGCCGAACCTGACATGGTCATGGATCAACAGCCTGAGCCGGAACCCGTAGCACCAGAGTCGCAGCCCCTGCCCGAAGACGAGCCAGAACTCCAAGACCCGGAACCTGAAGAAGATCACATGGAAGCGGCTCCAGAATTGGAAGCCGAGTTCGTAGAAGAAGACGAAGACGAGGAACCCGCCCCGCCACCGCCATCTGCTTCGGGACTGGCGCGCGGTGTGGACCCATCGGTCAGCGGAATCCTACGCGAAGAGGCCGAGCGTGAATCCCAGTTACGGGCTGCAGAAACATCCGGCATGGAAACCCAACCCGATCTGGGGCTGGAAAGCACCGATGGAAATGAAGCCTCCCGCCATGCCCGTCAGGCCCGCAATCGCATGGCCCGTATGAAGGGCGAAAACCCGGATTTGATCGCCGCAGCCGAAAGCGGTTCTCGGCGGGGGCTGCTCCCCGATATCGAGGAGATCAACTCAACCCTGCGCGCGGGCAATGATCCGGTGGCACAGCCAGACCATGCAGCCCTTGAGCAGGAACCCGCCCGTAGAAAAAGTGGATTTTCACGCGGTTTTGCCATTATGTTGCTGCTCGTTCTGGCACTGGTGATGATTTACACCAACGCGCCACAGATTGCGGAAACCCTGCCGCAGGCTGATCCCTATCTCAGCTCCTATGTCGCCATGGTTGATCAAGCGCGGCTTTGGTTGGACACCACAGTAAAAGGTCTGATGTCGGCTCAGTAACCTGGCGCCGACATCGCTTTACCTAGCCCAGCGCTTTGCGACGCAGTTCTGATCTAGAACTGATCCAGCAAACGCTGAAGATAGCTGCGCTCACCTTTGCTGCGGTCACGCTCGTCAGACCGGCGGCGAATTTCCTCGAGCAAATCCCAGGCACGGCGATAGGCGCTGCCTTCGCCAATGCGGCTGCCATCGTCGCCAACCCCACCATCGCCATCCGGCAGGTCGCGGCCCAGCGGATCCATCCGGTTGCTTTCGCGGGCACTGTTGCGCCCCATTTGGCTGCCCGGTTGCCCCTGTTGCTGCTGTGCCATGGCTTCACCCAGCGATCGCATACCTTCGCGCAAACGCTCCATCGCCTCGGCCTGGCGATCAATCGCTTCGGCCAGATCCCCCTGTTTCAGCGCGTCTTCGGCACCTTGCATGGCACGGCCTGCTTCCTCTAGCGACTGACGCGCGGCATCACCTTCGTCACTACCACCCAGCGGCAGACCATTTTGCTGGCGCTGGAGTTCTTGCCGCAGGGCCCGCTGACGCTCTGCCAGTGAATCGCCGGGGGACTGGGCACCGCCGCCCTGGCCTTCTCCCGGTCTGGCCTGTCCGTCTTGTCCTTCTTGGCTGCCACGCTGGCCTTGCTCGCTCTCGCCGCCCTGACCACCCTCGTGGTTCTGGCCCTGCCCGGCGCCGCCATTGCGCCCCTGGTTGTTCTGGCTTTCACCTGCGCGCGCGCCCGGATTGAACTGCTCCTGCAGATCGCGGAACGCCTGATCCGACAGGCCTTGCTGTTCCTTCAGCGTCTCAGCCAGCCCTTCCATGGCCTGCTGACCTTCGCTGCCGCCCTGCCCCTGCTGAGACTGGGTTATGCGCATGTTTTCCATCAGCTCCTGCAATTCCCGCAGGGCCTGTTCGGCCTCGGCCATGCGGCCCTGTTCCATCAACTCCTGAATGCGATCCATCATCGCCTGCAAATCATCCTGCGACAGCTGCATCATGTTGTCGGGCATCTGGCCTGGATCCATCATCTCGCCATTGGCCTCGGCCTGACGCTGCAACTGACGCAAATAGTCTTGCGTTGCATCCCGCAGTTCCTGCATCAACTCGGCAATCTCCTGATCGCTAGCCCCGTCGCGCATCGCCTGGCTCAGCCGCTCCTGCGCCCGGCGCAACCGTTCCAGCGCATCACCCACATCGCCATCTTCCAGCATCAGCGCCAGATCCCACAGCGCAGCGCCTATTTCCTCTTGCCACTCGGGGCTTAGCCCTACCTGCGAATATGTCTCAAGCCGCCGCAGGATCATCCGCATCCGCAAATACTCAGTGGCTCCGTGGAACTGATCTTCGGGCCGGTGTGACAAGGCGCGCATGATCTGTGCCACCCGAGGCGCATTGGCGCGCGACCACAACAGATCACGCCGTTGCTCGGCTATCGCTGCTGCCAGCGGGTCAAAGAACCGTCGCGCCACCAGGTCTGCGCCCAGATCCATTGCCACGCTGCTTTGCCCCGCCGCGTCCCGCGCAACAAAAGTATAAGCAACTGGCAGATTGGCCCAGGGGTGCTGCGAGAAATCATCAATCAGATATTCGGTAAAACTGCGCCGGTCACCGCTAAGCGGCAGAGGAAGATCCAGCACAATCTCGTCCCGTGGATCGGGATCAATAGCCAAACCATGGCGGCGGTCCAGTGCCAGCAGATCCAGCGCAATCCGCACCTCACCGCTGACCACGCCATAGTCATCCGCCGCCGTAAACGGCAGCGACATGGTGCCATCGGCCTCGATCTCGGGCATGCCAGCCGCCGCGATCTGGGGCGGTTCGTCAGCGATCACCTTGATTCGCCAACTGCGACCACCCGCGCCCTCGATCGACAACTCACCACCCTGAACCACTTCGAATTCTTGCTGAGCATCCGCCGCCGAGGGCAGCTCTCCGGTGCGGCCTGATATAGTTTCGGCCAGGGTCAGATCACCGGGTTGTCCATAAAATCGCAGGGTCACAACGCTCCCCTGTGGCAGCTCTAGCGTATTGCTGTCCGCGTCATTCAAGTAGCGTGTTGGCAAGCCGGTGTAGCGCGGCGGCTGCAACCATCCCTCCCATGTTGGCCCCGCCATGGCTGAGGCCGATCCCGGCCCCATGTCGCCCACCGATCCAATCCGCCAGATCGAGCCAAACAGCACGGCCACCACCAGCCCCAACAGCGCCACATAGCGCAGAGCAAAGGGATCAGCCGCCGCGATGCGCAAGTTTGGTGCCGGCGCCTTGGCATGCGCTGCGCGGGATTCCATCCGCGTCTTATGTGCCCGCCACACAGCAGCCGAGGCTGCGTCTTCGCCGCCAATCGCCTGATCATCCAGCAAGGCATTAATCGGGCGTCCCGGCAGAGTTTCGTCCAACCGCATCAACGCGTCAGCCCGCGAGGGCCAGCGCAGATGTCGCAGCCCCCAGATCAGCGCCACAAGGCTTGCCAAAAAGGTGACAACTGCTGACGCCCACACCAGCTCGACCGACAGGATATCGTGCAGGCCCAGCATCAAGGCGGCCAGCGCGACCATCAGGACTGATGCCAACGGCCAAAACGCCCGCAGGCTAGTTTCGGCCATCATGCCCAGCCGCGTCAGCCGCAGGGGCCAACGCAGTTTGTTCAGTCGTGGATCAGGCCGTGGTTTTGCACCCATGTCGCAATGATCTCCTGCGGGCCCGCGCCAAATCGCGTCAGAGCCACTCGGGTATGCTATCGCGATTTATCATTTCGTCAAAGGTCGGGCGTGCGCGGATAACCGCGAATTGATCGCCATTCACCAGAACCTCGGGGATCAATGGGCGCGAGTTGTACTCGCTGGCCATCACCGCGCCATATGCCCCGGCACTGCGGAAGGCGATCAGATTTCCCGCAGCCATCGGTGGCAGGTCGCGTTGTTTGGCAAAGGTGTCACCGCTTTCGCAGACCGGGCCGACGATGTCATAGGGCTGACTTTCAATGCCGACCGCAGGTTCAACCACTGGGATGATATCGTGATGGGCTTCGTACATTGCCGGGCGGATCAGGTCATTCATCGCGCCGTCAATGATCAGGAAATCGCGGTCCTCGCCGGATTTCACATAGATCACTTCGCTGATCAGCATACCGGCATTGCCCGCAATCAAACGACCCGGCTCAATCTCAATCTCGCAGCCCAGATGGCCCAGTGTGTTCTTGATCAGCGTGCCGTATTCTACCGGCAGAGGCGGCGCATCGTTGGATTGCGTGTGATAAGGAATGCCCAAACCACCGCCCAGATCCAGACGGCGAATATTGTGGCCTTCAGCCCGCAGAACCTCAGTCAGTTCCGCAACCTTTTCATAGGCCAAGCGGAACGGCTCCAAATCGGTCAATTGCGAGCCAATGTGCACGTCGATCCCGATCACCTCTAGCCCCGGCAGGGCCGCAGCACGGGCGTAGACCTCAACTGCGCGGGAAATCGGAATACCGAATTTGTTTTCAGATTTGCCAGTGGCAATCTTGGCATGGGTCTTGGCATCCACATCCGGGTTCACCCGAACCGTGATCGGCGCCACCACGCCAAGTTCCAGCGCAACGGCGTTGATCACTTCCATCTCAGGTTCAGATTCGACGTTGAACTGGCGGATACCACCGCTCAGCGCCACGCGGATTTCTTCGGCGGTTTTACCAACGCCGGAAAACACAATCTTGTCACCGGGAACACCCGCCGCCTTGGCGCGCAGATATTCGCCCTGGCTGACCACATCCATACCCGCGCCGACCGCTGCCAGTGTCTTCAGAATCGCCTGATTGCTGGCTGCCTTCATCGCATAACAAACCAAATGGTCGATGCCATCCAGCGCGTCGTCAAACAGTCGAAAGTGTCGCTGCAGCGTTGCGGTGGAGTAGACATAGAATGGGGTACCAACGGCAGCCGCAATCTCGGCTACCGGAACATCCTCGGCGTAAAGCGCGCCGTCGCGATAAAGAAAATGATCCATGCCTGCGCATAGACCGATTTGAGGGGCCAGATCAATTGATTCCGCTGCATTTCAGCACCCCAAGCGCTCCCGCCCGCGGTCAGACATCACATATATCTGCCCCCCGTTGAGCCCAAGGTGGAGCCGATTGCTTCCCAGATCACTCTATGCGTCGCATCGAAGCTGAGTTAGGCTTACTCACGATTTACTGTGTTTTTGGCTGAGGAATGGCCTGTCGTTGAAATACATCGGCGAAAGCTTCCGCGACAAGAGCGCGCTCTAATTAATAACCAAGGTGCCCAAGTGATGTTTACCTTCTTCCGAAAACTAATAGCTTTGTTCCGCCCCACAACATTCGACCCCAAGAACCCTCCACTGGGAATGGAAGCGATGGACTTAGACCTGGTGAACCGGACAATTTCCGAGAACGAACGGATCGAAGACGAAAATTGGCGCAGCATAAACCGGCGATAGAACAGAACGGAAAATGACGAACTCCTAGCCGACTTGCTTTGCCACGTTCGATGATATTCGGTCGATCCAAATTCAGAATCTGACATTGGCGCAGCCTGTGCGAAATGGCGCTTTGCCCCCCTTCCCTCGATTTGCCAGCCTCGGGTCAAGGACCGCATCGCGGCCGCGCTTGCGCGGTTTATCCTTGAGGCGGGGATGGCTGACTTCACACTTGAACTGGTTCCTGAGGGGCAGTCCTGCCCTTCAGGAACCTCTCAGCAGAAAAGACAACGCCGCGCAAAGCGCGGCGCCGGGCCCAACGCTGCAAGGCGGCTCAGTGACAGCTGAGGCACCGCGCAGGGGCGGGAGAGCTAGGGTAAGTTCAGAACCCGAGGTAGATATTCAACGGTCCCTTGTGCAGGCCAACGGCACCGCCGACATGTACGCCGCTGTTGGATACGCCAACACCCGCACTCACCGAAGGCTGTACCGGTTCTCCATCAACACCACAGGCGGCCAGACTACTGGCAACCAGCAAGATCAAACTCCATTTGCGCATCTTCAGGCCTCCTGTTCACATTCGAAATCCGGCACTATCAGCCGTTCAACGCCTCAGTCCAGCGAGCAACTTGCTGACGCACCTGCGCCGGGGCAGTGCCGCCATAGGACATGCGCGAGTTTACCGAGTTTTCGACGCCAAGCACAGTAAAGATATCCTCAGTAATGCCCGTGTGAACCCCCCGCATGTCTTCCAGGCTCAGATCCGGCAGATCACAACCTCGGCTTTCGGCCATGGCGACCAGTGTACCGGTGACGTGGTGCGCGTCTCGGAACGGCACCTTCAGCACCCGAACCATCCAGTCAGCCAGATCGGTCGCAGTCGAGAAACCAGAGCCCGCAGCGGCAGCCAAAGACTCACGGTTGGCGGTCATGTCTTTCACCATGCCCTCCATCGCCGCCAGGGCCAGCATCCAGTTGTCGGCGGCGTCAAAGACCTGCTCTTTGTCTTCCTGCATGTCCTTGGAATAGGCCAGTGGCAGGCCCTTCATCACCATCATCAGCGCGGTGTTGGCGCCAAAGATCCGGCCCACCTTGGCGCGGATCAGCTCGGCGGCATCCGGGTTCTTTTTCTGCGGCATGATCGATGACCCGGTCGAAAACCGGTCCGACAGGGTGACAAAGCGGAACTGGGCGGTGGACCAGATCACCAGTTCCTCGGCAAAGCGCGACAGGTGCACGGCACAGATCGAGGCGGCACTCAGAAACTCCAGCGCAAAGTCACGATCTGAAACAGCGTCCAGCGAGTTGGCAGCGGGGCGATCAAAGCCCAGCGCGGCGGCGGTCATGTCGCGGTCAATCGGGAAAGATGTGCCAGCCAGCGCCGCAGCACCCAGGGGTGATTCGTTCATTCGAGCACGGGCATCACGCACACGGGACAGATCCCGGCCAAACATTTCCACATAGGCCATCATGTGGTGGCCCCAAGTAACTGGCTGCGCCACCTGCAGGTGGGTAAAGCCAGGCATAACCCAATCGGCTCCGGCCTCGGCCTGGGCCAGCAGTGCTTTGATCAGTGCCAGCAGGCCAGCCTCGGCGGCGTCCAGCTGATCGCGCACCCAGAGTTTGAAATCGGTTGCGACCTGATCATTGCGCGACCGGCCAGTGTGCAAGCGCCCTGCTGGTTCGCCGATGATGTCTTTCAGACGGGCCTCCACATTCATGTGAATGTCTTCCAGCGCGGTGGAAAACTGGAAAGTTCCGTTGTCGATCTCTGACAAAACGGTGAGCAGGCCTTCCCTGATCGCTTCGGCATCGTTATCGGTGATCACGCCTGTTGCGGCCAACATCGCCGCATGGGCCCGCGAGCCGGCAATGTCCTGCGCCGCCATCCGTTGGTCGTATCCGATCGAGGCATTGATTGCCTCCATGATCGCGTCCGGGCCAGCGGCAAAGCGGCCGCCCCACATCTGGTTCGAGGTTTGGTCTGTCATGGTAGGATACCCGGAGCTAAAATGCGTCTGTTACGTTTGATCCCCCTTTATATCGCCCTGAGCTTGGGTGCAAATGCTGCCCTTGCGCTCGACATCTCTGAGCTGGAAGCGATGCGTGTCGGCGATATGAAGAAGCTGAACTTTCACAGCGCCCCCAAGGAGACCTCGGACAAGGAGTTCCACCTGGAAGACGAAAGCGGCATGGGATCGCTGTCGGATTACCGGGGCAAGATCGTTTTGCTGAACTTCTGGGCCACCTGGTGTGCCCCTTGTCGAGCCGAAATGCCGATGCTGTCAGAACTACAGGCCGAACTGGGCGGTGATGATTTTGAGGTGCTGACACTGGCCACCGGTCGCAACACACCCGCTGGTATCGTAAAGTTTTTTGATGAGTCCGGCATCACCAACCTGCCCCGCCATCAGGACCCGAAACAGGCGTTGGCCCGAGAAATGGCTGTGCTGGGCCTGCCGATCACCGTTATTCTGGATCGCGAGGGGCGCGAGATTGCCCGGCTTCGCGGCGATGCCCATTGGAACTCGGACAGTGCCAAAGAGATTCTCAAGGCATTGATCGCCGAGGAATAATAACGCGCTATCTTGTCTTTTGTGGCCCTCTCAATTGTGCCGAGAGGGCAGCAAGTGGAAAGGATAGCCCATGCATCCCGTTGTTTTACTGATCGGCCGGTTACCGCATGTCATTGGCAATGTGGCCCGACAGCTGGACCACCTGCCCATTGAATGGCTGGGGGCCCATGACCACGGCGAAGTGGTGCGCCAACTGGAATCTGAACCCCGGATTGCCTGTGTGATCATGGGGGCTGGGTTGGACGACGACGTGCGCGGTGATCTGGTTGGCATCATTGCCTCGCTGCGGCCTGATGTCTGCATCCATCTAAAGGACCGCGCCTCTGGCCCCGAGGGGCTGGTGCCCTTTGTTCAGCGGGTGGTGCAACAGGAACTGCTGCCGCAGACTGATCGGATGGCAATGGCTGGGTAACCTCCCGCGATTAGGGCAAAATCAATCAGAACCATCTAGGATAGCTGGGGTCTGCTGATGCCCGGATTCCCCTTTTGTTAAAATGCAATCTTTAATCGCTGATTCACCCTTTTGGTGGATCGTGTCTGTCGATGCGTAACGCAAACAGACTCAGACCAGTGATGAGGGCCAGAAGGTGAATAAAAGGCGCAAAAAAAAGATCGATCTGCAAAAGGCCGATATGCAGGAAGGGTCTGATAACCCTTTGAACGCCGCCGTGGTGAGCCGGGATCATTCGACACTCGACATGGTCGAAGAAGCCATCAAGCACAACCAAACCATGCTTGCCTTTCAGCCGGTGATGCAAGCGATGCCGCCGCAGGATGTTGCCTTTTACGAGGGCTATATTCGGGTGTTGGATGCCACGGGCCGCGTGATCCCAGCCCGGGAATTCATGCCGGTGGTTGAAGACAAGGAAATGGGCCGGGTGCTGGATTGTCTGGCACTGGAACATGGGTTCAGGGCACTGAACCGCAACAAGAACATTCGCCTGTCCGTTAATATGTCGGCCCGGTCTATCGGATACGGCCGCTGGATGCGGGTTGTGGAGCGGTTCATGCGCAAAGATGCCACATTGGGTGAGCGTCTTGTGCTGGAAATTTCCGAAGCTTCGGCCATGGCCACGCCCGAGCTTGTAATCGATTTCATGGACCGGATGCAGGAACATGGTATCGCCTTTGCGTTGGATAACTTTGGCGCAGGCACTTCGATCATCAAACATTTCCGCGAGTTCTTTTTTGATGCGGTCAAGATTGATGGCCAGTTTATTCGAGGCATCCATGCCAACCATGACAACCAGGCTGTTACCCGCGCATTGGTGTCGATTGCCAAGCAATTTGACATGTTGATCGTCGCTGAATCAGTTGAAAGCCGTGAAGACGCCGAGTTCCTGATGTCCATTGGTGTCGATTGCTTCCAGGGCTTCCTGTTCGGCGCGCCTTCGGTCAGCCCGCCGTGGATCGAGGATATGAAAAAGCGCAAAAGCGCCTGATCTCAGGCGGATCAAAGCTCAGTATTAATACCCGGTCCGCCATCGGATCGGGTATTTTTGTGTTTGCACAATTGACTCAAGCCCCCTGTCTGAGACACGCTGCCAATTGCTGCACCTGCAGCAAAACGTATTTGAAGCCCAGTAAGGGAGGGAAATGCTAGTGCTGCGACTGCAAAATGGATGCCCGGCACTGTGCCATTTTCCGGTACATGATTAATGGCAGAGGACCCATATAAATGACCAATGTTGTAATTGCATCCGCCGCGCGTACCGCCGTCGGCAGCTTTGGCGGAGCCTTCGCCAACACCCCAGCTCACGATCTGGGCGCAGCCGTTCTGCAAGCCGTTGTTGAACGCGCCGGTGTTGAACGTGGCGAAGTGTCTGAGACCATTCTTGGTCAGGTGCTGACCGCTGCTCAGGGCCAGAACCCCGCCCGTCAGGCCCACGTCAATGCTGGCCTGCCAATTGAATCCGCCGCTTGGAGCCTTAACCAGGTTTGTGGTTCAGGCCTGCGTGCCGTAGCACTGGGTGCTCAGCACATCATGCTGGGCGACGCCGACATCGTTGCTGCTGGAGGTCAGGAAAACATGACCCTGTCGCCCCATGCCGCACACCTGCGCGCTGGTCACAAAATGGGTGACATGAAGTACATCGACACCATGATCCGCGATGGTTTGTGGGATGCGTTCAACGGCTACCACATGGGGCAAACCGCTGAAAACGTTGCTAACAAGTACGAAATCTCGCGCGATGAGCAGGATGTCTTTGCGGTTGCTTCGCAGAACAAAGCCGAGGCAGCGCAGAAGGCTGGCAAATTTGCTGACGAAATCACCGCCTTTACCGTGAAGCACCGTAAGGGTGATATCACCGTCGACAGTGACGAGTACATCCGCCACGGCGCCACTATCGAAGCCATGCAGAAACTGCGCCCTGCCTTTGTGCGCGACGGCGGTTCGGTCACAGCGGCCAATGCCTCGGGCCTGAACGACGGTGCGGCGGCGACCCTGCTGATGTCAGCTGACAACGCTGAAAAGCGTGGCATCACACCTCTGGCACGCATTGCATCCTATGCCACCGTGGGCCTTGACCCGTCGATCATGGGTGTTGGCCCGGTTTATGCATCCCGCAAAGCCTTGGACAAAGCTGGCTGGAGCGCCAGCGACCTTGATCTGGTCGAAGCCAACGAAGCCTTTGCTGCGCAGGCCTGTGCTGTGAACAAGGAAATGGGCTGGGACCCTGAAATCGTCAACGTCAACGGCGGCGCCATCGCCATTGGTCACCCCATTGGGGCCTCGGGCTGCCGCGTGTTGAACACATTGCTGTTTGAAATGCAGCGACGCGACGCCAAGAAAGGTCTGGCGACTCTGTGTATCGGTGGTGGCATGGGTGTTGCCATGTGTGTTGAGCGCCCGTAAGCGACTCAAAACATAAGCTAATTACAAGGGCGTCCGTTGGGCGCCCTTTTTCTTTGCAACACCACCATGTCGCGATGATTTATTAGGCACAAACCCGCTTAGCGTGCCATATTGCGTAGTTTAACAGCTTGCGGCTATGCTTTTCATACCCATGTCACATAGCGCATGCGACAATTTATGCGGCGCTGCGGCATTATTTTGCTTGCGCAATAAAATTGCGCATGTAGGACTAAAACAGTACCAAGATTACCCAGTGAACCATTACCAAAGGATTCTCCATATGGCACGAACAGCTCTCGTCACCGGTGGCTCGCGCGGAATCGGCGCAGCGATCTCTAAGGCACTTAAGGCCGAAGGTTATAATGTTGCGGCCACCTATGCCGGTAATGACGAAGCCGCCGCGATCTTTACCGAAGAGACCGGCATCAAGACTTACAAATGGAATGTCGCCGACTATGAGGCCAGCCAGACTGGGATTGCCAAGGTCGAGGCAGAGCTGGGACCGATTGATATCGTGGTGGCCAATGCCGGCATCACCCGCGACGCGCCGTTTCACAAAATGACGCCAGAACAGTGGCATGAGGTGGTCGATACCAACCTGACCGGCGTTTTCAACACGGTACACCCGATCTGGCCTGGCATGCGCGAGCGCAAGTTTGGCCGCGTGATCGTGATCAGCTCGATCAATGGTCAAAAGGGCCAGTTTGCCCAAACCAACTATGCCGCGACCAAGGCAGGCGATCTGGGCATCGTGAAATCCCTGGCGCAAGAAGGTGCCCGTGCTGGCATCACCGCCAATGCGATCTGCCCCGGTTACATTGCGACGGAAATGGTGATGGCAGTACCCGAGAAAGTGCGCGAGTCGATCATCGGCCAGATCCCGGCTGGCCGCTTGGGTGAGCCAGAAGAAATCGCGCGCTGTGTGGCGTTCCTGGCGTCTGAAGACTCGGGCTTTATCAATGGTTCGACCATTTCGGCCAACGGTGGTCAGTTCTTCGTCTAAGCACTGACCAACAACAAACAAGGGCCGGTCCATTTGGACCGGCCCTTTCTGTATCCCGTAAGAACGCGCGCGCTGCGCTCAGCGGGAAATCTGGTGATCGATTAGCTCACCGCACCGAGGGGCGCAGCGCCGGTGGACCGGCGGGAGCGAAACAGCCAGGTCCAGATCTCGCGCATCATTTGTCCCCGCTCGGCGTGGGCGCGAGCAATTGCATCCCGGGTGGCAGCGTTGGCGCTATATTCCAGCATTTTGCTCTCCTTCGGTTTAGTCTTCTTTATCTGCAGCCAATATGGCTTTGGACGACAAAAGCCACAAACGAGACTTTTCACAGCTTCAGTTAAGTATTACTTATGTGAGCATGTCTGCCCGTTTTCCTCCGCTTACTGCCCTGCGTGCCTTTGATGCCGCTGCCCGCCACATGTCGTTTTCGCGTGCAGCGGATGAATTACATGTCACCCCTGCGGCGCTGTCTTTTCAGATCAAATCGCTAGAGGAACATCTGGGGCAACCGCTGTTTCACCGCCTGAATCGGGCGGTGGAGCTGACCGAGGCTGGCAAAGCGCTGGCCCCCGGTGCGGCCGAGGGGTTTCAGACGCTAAACGCAGCCTGGAACGAGGCACTGCGACTGCAGGATAACACCACGCTGACTGTGACCGCAGGCCCTGCCCTGACAGCCAAGTGGTTTGCGCCGCGTCTGTATGAGTTTGCGCGATCGCACCCCGAGATTGATCTGAGTTTTTCTGCGACGCTGCGCAAACTGGATCTGACGCGTGACAATGTGGATGTCGCAATCCGCTTTGGCGATGGCGAGGACAAAGGGCTATATAGCATACCGGTGCGCAAGGAATGGCTGGCCCCGGTTATGACACCGGAACTGGCCGAGCAGTATCCAACACCTGAAAGCCTGATAAATGCGCCGCTGATTTACGATGATTCGATCAGTTTTTTGCGGCCAGCCTGTGATTGGACAACTTGGTTTCGCGCTATGGGGTTGGACTACACACCGGTTCACGGCACTCATTTTTCCAACGCGGACCATGCGGTTGATGCAGCGATTGCTGGCGTCGGCGCGGTGCTGGGAAGGCGCGCCATGATCGTAAAGGATCTGGCGGATGGACGTCTGGTTGCCCCGTTTAAAACCGCAATCGAGACAAACGGGCGATTCCGGTTTCTGTGCCTGCCGGGGGCTGAGACCCGGCCACAAATCGCAGCGTTCCGCGATTGGTTTCTTGCCGAGATTGAAAAAACCGCTCATATCTCGGATCAGTTTGATATTATCCCTGTTGAGGACATCCCCCCCGTATGACCAGATCCAAGGCCACCGCAATTGGCTTCATCGCAGTTTTGCTGTGGGCACTACTTGCGCTATTAACAGTTGGTTCGGCCCCAACACCGCCACTGTTGTTGAATGCGATCTGCTTTAGCATTGGCGGTGCACTTGGCCTAATCTGGACCGCTGCAAGTGGCAAGTTGGGGCAACTGCGCAAGGTGTCATGGAAAATCTATGCTTTTGGATCTGTCGGACTGTTTGGCTACCACGCGTTGTACTTTTCTGCCCTGCGTCTGGCACCAGCGGCTGAGGCCGGGTTGATAGCCTATCTGTGGCCCCTGCTGATTGTGCTGCTGTCCGGCCTGTTGCCAGGCGAACACCTGCGACGCGGTCATCTGATCGGTGCGGTGCTGGGTTTTGCTGGCGCGGCAACGATCATTGCGGGCGGCGGTACCGGATTTCAAATGCAATTCCTGCCCGGCTATGGGCTTGCCCTGCTCTGTGCGCTGACATGGTCTGGGTATTCGGTGATATCACGGATGATCGGCACAGCCCCAACCAGCTCGGTTGCGGTGTTTTGCCTAGTGTCAGCTGTTGCCTCTTGGGGACTGCATTTCGCGGTTGAGGACACTGTATGGCCTGTTGGTACACTGGGTTGGACATCGACCCTATTGTTGGGGCTTGGGCCGGTTGGACTGGCGTTTTTTGTCTGGGATATCGGCGTCAAGCAGGGCGACATTCAGATGCTGGGCACCAGTTCATACGGGGCACCGCTGTTGTCGACATTGGTTTTGGTGATTGCGGGCATTGCGGCCCCATCCTGGGGCTTGGCTGTAGCGGCCGGGTTGATCACCCTGGGCGCAGTTGTAGCTGCACGCGCCAGCCCATCCTTGTCCTGACGCGGCGCATCCGTCGCGGCAGTCCTTGTGCAATGGTATCGCTCTGACGCATTGGGCGGGACCGCGAGGTCCCTGCCCGTGATTAGGTCAGGTCAGTTCGACATGTGATAGTCGTTCTATCTCTTCCTTGAGTTTCAGCTTCTGCTTTTTCATCTCGGCAATTTGCAAATCATTTGAGCCCGGGGCGCGTTGCGTTTGTTCGACCTCTTCACTCAGTTGCTCGTGCTTCTTTTTTAGTTCAACCAGATGCGAGCTGATGCTCATGGCAGTCCTCCTTAGAGCTAAGTTTGCCCAATGAGTGGACCATAAGACAAAGGAACTGTCACGCTGCAGGCGCATTGAATTGTCGTTATTCGCAAAGATCGGCCAGTTATTGCTGGCGATTCATCTAAAACTAGCATGACTGCGCGGGGACCTATCGGTAAACGGGCCATTTCAGCGCATCACCCTTGCGCAGGATGGCTGAGATACAGGGGCGGTAGCTCTCTCCATCTGCCTCGTGACGCTCGCCTACGTGCAGGATCAGCGGCGCGTGAAGGCGAAATGCGGCCCGTCCAGACTTGCGCGCGCGCAGGATCAACAGCTCGGGCGCGCGACCGACACGGGCCGCCAATGGCAACACTTCGATCGAGCCTAACCGCCCCTCGCAGGCAGCCAGCATATCTGGCAGGCGGTCCACCCGCTGAATCATGCTGAGATACCCCCGCGGGGCCAAACGCTTTGCTGCCACCTCGATCCAGGTGGACAGCGGCGTTTGCTCTCCAAGTGCAGTGGCGCGACCCGGATCCGCGGCCGAACTATGGGCCCCGCGCGCGTAATACGGCGGGTTGGCGATGACGTGATCAAACTGCTGCTGGCGTAGATCCTGCGACAAGGCGCTGAGATCTGCCTCGTGCACATCGAGTGCAATCTTATTCTCAGCAGCGTTTCGCCGGGCCAAGGCGGCATAGCTGGGTTGCAGTTCAACCCCGGTCAGGTGCAAGTCAGGAACCCGCGTGCCAAGGCACAAGAGGATCTGCCCTGCCCCACATCCCAGCTCGAGCACGCGCTGGTTGGGTCGGGCTGGAATGCTGGCCGCCAGCAACACTGGATCGACCCCAGCGCGATAGCCATCACGGGGCTGCCAAAGTCGAACCTGACCGCCCAGAAATTCATTACAGCTGAGCGCGCTGTCGTCGAACAAGGTCATATACCCAGAGGGATTTCATTGTCGCGCATGACCCGCTCGGCGGCGGCGTGATCGCCGACGCGCACCATCAAACGGCGCGGGAAAATACCGATGCCGCCTTCGAGTATGCTCATATTTACGTCCACCTGAAAGCAGTCTATATCCTCCCCCTGAAGAAGGGCGGTGGCAAAGGCCATGATGGTCGGGTCGGTGCTGCGCAAAAGTTCCTTCATAAGATGGGATCTAAGGGCAAGCTTGGCAGGTTGTCGAGCCTTGCAATCGGGAATGTGATGAATCAGAGCATGACAACTAAGCCACACGAGCTGCTGGCAGCGACCCTGAGCGACGAGATGGCGGCGGTCAACGAGCTGATCCGTACCCGGATGGCATCAAAACATGCGCCCCGAATCCCCGAAGTAACGGCCCATTTGGTTGAGGCCGGCGGCAAGCGCCTGCGCCCGATGCTGACTTTGGCCGCAGCCAAGATGTGTGGTTACCAGGGTGAGCATCACCTGAAACTGGCCGCAACGGTTGAGTTTATTCACACCGCTACCCTGCTGCATGACGATGTGGTGGATGAGAGCGGCCAGCGTCGTGGTCGCCCAACTGCCAACCTGCTGTGGGACAATAAGTCGTCAGTTCTGGTGGGCGACTACCTGTTTTCGCGCAGTTTCCAGCTGATGGTGGAAACCGGATCGCTGCGGGTGCTGGACATTCTGGCCAATGCCTCTGCCACGATTGCCGAGGGCGAGGTGCTGCAGATGACCGCAGCGCAGGATCTTAAGACCGGTGAAGACATCTATTTGCAGGTTGTGCGCGGCAAGACGGCGGCGCTGTTTTCGGCGGCAACCGAAGTGGGCGGCGTGATTGCTGGTGCTGATGATGAGCAGGTTCAGGCATTGTTTGATTACGGTGACGCGCTTGGGATTGCTTTTCAGATTGCCGATGACTTGCTGGATTACCAAGGCGACGCCAAAGCCACTGGTAAAAACGTTGGCGATGATTTCCGAGAGCGCAAGCTGACACTACCGGTGATCAAGGCCGTGGCGCAGGCAACGGATGAAGAGCGTGATTTCTGGAAGCGGACCATCGAGAAGGGGCGCCAGGAAGACGGTGACCTGGAACATGCGCTGGAGTTGATGGGCAAATACGACACCCTGTCTGCAACGCGCGATGATGCCAATGTCTGGGCCAACAAAGCCAAAGAGGCGTTGGGCGTTTTGCCAGAGCACCCCATTCGGCAGATGCTAAATGATCTGGCTGATTACGTGGTTGCACGGCTGAACTAGATTGGATTGGGGGCGCGCCCTATGGGAGCGCTCAGGACAAAATCGTTGGCTGAACCCACCAATCGGGATGTGCCGAACTGATTTCCTCAGCTGCATAATGTGCGGCGTTCAGTGTCGGATATAGCGCAAAACAAGTTGCCCCAGATCCCGACATACGCACCAAAATCGAATTTCTTGTGCAATTTAAGCCTGACAGCACTTGGTCAATTGGCCGAGCAATCGCAGCGGCTGGAACCTGTAAATCGTTACGCTGATCTTTCAGCCAACCAGCGACGTTGGCCGGGGTCTCAAAGTCAGGAATGTACGACGGCATTGGAGGGTTATTTCGCCATGCCAACTTAGAAAAGACAGTTCCGGTAGGGACACGCACTCCGGGGTTGACCAGCAGCGCGGGCAGTTTCGGCAGGTTAACGGGGCTGATCTGCTCGCCAATGCCCTGCATGCGCGAGGCCCGCGCTGCCTTGCAAACAGGAATATCAGCCCCGAGCGATAGCTCGAATTCTTTTGCAACAGGCAACCCCTGCGCAGAAAGAGCCCGTAGCACTGCGGCAGCGTCGGACGAGCCGCCGCCAATGCCAGCACCGTGAGGCAGCACCTTGTCCAGACTGATCTGTCCGGTCCAGCCTGCGCCATCGGCTGCCTGCCAGACCAGATTGCGCTGATCTGTAGGGACACCTTCGGCAAATTCGCCAGTGACCTTGATTGACAGATCGTCTTTCGGTGACATCACAATCTGATCACCAACATCTGCAAACACCACCAGACTATCAAGCAGGTGATACCCGTCGTCTCGTTGTCCGGTGATGTGCAGTGTCAGGTTGATCTTGGCAGGGGCAAAGGCCTCAACCGTCATTGGCGAGTTTCAGCGGCTCTTCGCCTTCTTCGGCCAAAACCTCGTCCAGGCCAATCTCAAGCTTGCGGCGGATGCGATCCGGGTCGGCCTCGGCGTCGGTATCTTCGGGATCCACAAAGGACAGCGCCCGCTTCCACTGAAATTCCGCTTCAAGATAACGACCCACGGCCCAGAACACATCACCCAGATGGTCGTTGACCACCGGATCAACCGGCATCAGTTCAACCGCCTGCTCCATACGCTCCACCGCTTCGTCATAGCGGCCAAGGCGGTACAGGACCCAGCCCAGGGAATCGACAATATAACCTGAATCCGGGCGGGCATCGACGGCGCGCTGGATCATATCCAGAGCCTCGTCCAGTTTGATCTGTTTTTCGACCAGCGAATAACCAAGGTAGTTGAGTACCTCGGGGCGGTCTGGGTTGATTTCCAGAGCGGCGCGGAAATCCTTTTCAGCCTGTTCCCAGTTCTGCAAACGCTCGTGGCTGATGCCGCGCGCATAAAGCAGGAACCAACGTGCAGCGCTTTCGGGATCCATAAATTCCAGCGCGTTATCATAGGCGGTTACAGCATCAGTGTAGTTTTCCTGCTGTCGCAAAAGATCGCCAAGCGAAGAATAGACATTTGGCTGAGTTGGGAAATCGCGTGCCAGCTGGCTCAATACTTCGATGGCTGCATCAGGCTTGGCAGCGCGGCGCAGGGCCTCGGCGCGGCCCATTTCTGCGGCGTGATAATCTGGATGGCTTGTTAGCACCTGGTTGTAGGTGGCCACCGACAGTTCATAACGGCCGAGATTATCCAACAACTCGGCGCTCAGCAGCACCGCGTCGACGTGTTGTGGGCTAAGTGCCGTGGCCATTCTGGAATAGACAAGCACATAGTCATCTGCAGCTTCACCGCTGAGGGCTGAAGCAACGGTAAAGAACACCTCGGCGATCCCGTCGGTGACTGACGCGGCCTGCGTAAAGGGCAACTGATCACCAGCGACAAGCCGGTCGTGAATATTGGTCAGACCCGGATCAAGATGTGTCCCAAAAGCATCTGCTAGGACATCAAGGGCTTGCTCGTTTTGGCCCCGCTGAGACAGGATCTGCACCCGAGCCAATGCGGCCCGACGTGTGATCAGCGTCAACCGGCCGTTGTTAGCGGCAAACATCGCTTCGGCGGCTTCGAAGTCACCTGTCGAGGCCAGCGCCAATGCACGGTGATAGAGCGCAAACACCCGCAAACCTTCGTCTTCCGCAAGGCTGTCGAATGACGCGAGTGCCTGGGTCAGATCACCGGCGCCCAAATGCGCCCAAGCTATGACCAGACCATCAACCAGAGGGCCAATGCCTTGCTTATCCAGATCACGTTCCAGCAGGGCCTGATAGTCTTCAGACTGGCTTAGACCACCAACCATCACCATATTGGCAACCTGGCTGTTGATGCCTTCTTCCCACATCCGCTGGGCAACCGGCACAGCCCGCTTCAGTTCACCCAAGGCCAACTGCGCGAAGACAACACTTTCCATCAAGACAGCATTTTGTGGATCGTGGACCAATGCTCGCGAATAATAGTCCGCAGCAGCTCCAAAATCGCTATCGAGCGTTGCAGCACGGCCCGCTAGATAAGCCCCTGCAGCTTCTTGAGCCGAGGTTGGGGTTACTGTGCCAAATGCCATAGAAAAGGCCAAAGCCGCAGTTGCGGCGCGTCGGAAGGGAAAAGTCACCGGATCGATTGCCTCGCTATACGTGTTTTATAACAAGCTAGGCGCTCGGGCCGCAGGACGCAATGGCGGCGATTGGTGCAGAGCGGCAATACACGGTTTTTTGCTTATGACGACGGCGTTCAAGAAATTTGAATTTGAGGCTGCGTGACGCCGGCAATTCCGAGTTGGTGAATTATCTGCACCCTTAATAATTTGTGCCGATCACGCGGGGCGCAATCGGCACAAGTTGGTTCAAAACCTACATATTTGGATAGTTCGGCCCATCGCCGCCCTGAGGGGTGACCCAGGTGATGTTCTGGCTGGGATCTTTGATGTCGCAGGTCTTGCAGTGGACGCAGTTCTGGAAGTTAACCACGAAGTCAGGTTTTCCATCTTTTTCCACGATTTCGTACACACCAGCCGGGCAATAGCGCTGAGCGGGCTCGTTGAACTTGGGCAAGTTGACGCTGATTGGCAGATTCGGATCACCCAGTTGCAGATGGCAGGGCTGGCTTTCCTCGTGGTTGGTCATGGCAAAGCTGACGTTGGTCAGGCGGTCAAACGACAGGGTACCATCGGGTTTTGGATAGTCGATGGGCTTGTGCTTGCTGGCCTCTTCGGTCGCCAGCGCATCGTTTTTACCGTGGCTGACTGTGCCGAAGAACGAGAAGCCAAATAGCGTGTTGGTCCACATGTCCATGCCACCCAACATCAGCGAGGCAGTAAGGCCATACTTGGACCACAGCGGTTTGACGTTGCGCACCTTCTTCAGGTCCTGGCCAATTACGCCCTGACGCACCTCAACTTCATAGGTTGTCAGCTCATCACCGGAACGCTCTGCCTTAATCGCGGCAAAGGCGGCCTCGGCTGCGGCTTTACCCGAGAACATGGCGTTATGGTTGCCCTTGATGCGCGGCACGTTGACCATGCCCACCGAACAACCCAGCAGCGCCACACCGGGTGCAACCATTTTTGGCATCGACTGATAGCCGCCTTCGGTGATTGCACGGGCGCCATAGGCCACACGTTTGCCGCCCTTCAGTAGGTCAGCCACCATCGGGTGATGCTTGAAGCGCTGGAATTCCATGTAGGGGAAGACATGCGGGTTGCGGTAGTTCAGGTGGACCACAAAGCCCACATAGACCTGATTGTTGTCCAAGTGATAGATGAACGAGCCGCCGCCAGCGTTGCTGCCCAGAGGCCAACCCATGGTGTGGGTGACCGAGCCTTCCTTGTGCTTGGCCGGGTCAATCTCCCAGATCTCTTTCATGCCGAGACCGAATTTCTGCGGCTCGTGACCGGCCTGCAGGTCGTATTTGGCGATGACTTCCTTGGATAGCGAGCCACGCACGCCTTCGCCGAGGAAGACATATTTGCCGTGCAGCTCCATTCCGGGTTCATAACCGGGGCCAGGGGTGCCATCGGCATTTTTGCCGAACTCACCCGCAACGACGCCTTTGACTTCGCCGTTGTCGCCGAACACCAGTTCGGAACAGGCCATGCCGGGGAAAATCTCGACGCCCATTTCTTCGGCTTGTTCGGCCAACCAGCGGCAGACGTTGCCCATGGACACGATATAGTTGCCGTGGTTGTTCATCAGCGGCGGCATCGGGAAGTTGGGGATGCGGACATGGCCTGCTTCACCCAGCATATAGAAATTGTCTTCTTTGACCGGAGTGTTGAGCGGCGCGCCCTTTTCTTTCCAGTCGGGAATCAGCGCATTTAGACCACAGGGATCCAGCACCGCGCCCGACAGGATATGCGCGCCAACTTCTGAGCCCTTTTCAAGCACAACAACATCCAGATCGGCGTCTAGCTGTTTCAGACGGATGGCAGCGGACAGACCAGCCGGACCCGCCCCAACGATCACCACGTCATATTCCATCGCTTCGCGTTCAAACTCGGCCATCAGGCGCTCCTTGGCTATATTTCGCTACCGGCCCCGCTGGGCGCAACATTGTTTCGCGACTGATAAGCCATCCTTGGATGGCGAGGTCAATCCAAACTCTACGTTAGGCCACCGTAGAACAGGTATTTAGGGAAAAAAGTGTGTCAATTTCCGTCACTCAGGGGTCGTTTTCCGTCTCGGCGCGATCTCCCATCAAGTATCGTGGCCCCTGCCCCTTTTGCGCAGCCCGGTCTTGCGGGTTGTATAACGCACATTTTGGCAGGGACAGGCAGCCACAGCCGATACAGCCGTCCAGTTTGTCCCGCATTTGTGTCAGGGTTTCGATGCGTTGATCCAAATGCTCCCGAAATCCTTCGGAGATTTTTGTCCAATCCGCAGGCGTTGGGGTGCGACCGCCCGGCAGCGATTTCAAAAAGCCGCGAATTTCGGGCAGTGAGAAGCCAATTTGCTGGGCGATCATGATAAAACTGAGCCGCCGGATGTCGGCGCGGTGAAACCTGCGCTGGCCACCGCTGTTACGCCAAGGTTCGATCAGGCCCTGCGCCTCGTAATAGCGGATGGCCGAAACCGCCAAGCCGGTTCGCTCTGCCAGATAGCCAATTGAGACACCGCTGAGTGCTGACATCGCAGCCTCCTGATTTTTGTGAAAGAAATACCTTGACCTAAAGTTAGGTTTAGAAATTACGGTGAGTCGACTCAAGTCAAAACAGCAAGCAAACAGGAGCTTTTTGAAATGCCCGCAATTCTTGAACACAGCAATTTCACCGTTTCAGACCCGGATGCCACCGCCGCTTGGATGTGCGAGGTGTTTCACTGGCATGTGCGCTGGTCTGGCGAAGCGATCAATGGCGGATACACCGTGCATGTGGGCAGCGATGACAGCTATCTTGCGCTGTATCGTCCTCCCGAAACCGCCAGCGCCAAGGGCTCTAGCTATACAACCATTGGCGGGTTGAACCATGTCGCCTTGATTGTTGAAGACTTGGATGCATCCGAGCAGGCGGTGAAAAGAGCCGGGTTCACAACAATGAACCACGGAGATTATGAACCTGGGCGTCGGTTCTATTTCCACGACAACGACCGGATTGAGTATGAACTGGTGCAATACGACACGCCTTAAGCCGCTTGAATGAGCAGTTTTACGCTAAACCTGCGCAACAATCGGAATAGACGGTCCAACTAGCCCCCCTAGCCCTTGCAATTGGGGCCGGGTTTGGGTCAGGTAAATGTCAACTAAAGTCGTCGCCCCGTTGCTCTCCGCATCGGGGCGCCGGTTTTGAAAGCGACACGAACTGTTATAGATATCTGGACCAAGTCACATGGACAAAATTCCAATGACCCCGGCGGGCTTTGCCGCCATCGAAACCGAATTGAAGAAGCTGAAAACCGTCGAGCGCCCGGCCATTATCGAGGCCATCGCTGAGGCGCGCGAGCATGGCGACCTTTCGGAAAACGCTGAATACCACTCGGCCCGCGAGAAGCACTCGTTTATCGAAGGCCGCGTCAAAGAGCTGGAAGGCGTGATCAGCTTTGCCGATGTGATCAACCCGGCCAAACTGTCCGGAGCCATCAAATTTGGCGCCAAGGTCACTTTGGCTGACGAAGACACCGATGAAGAAAAAACCTGGCAGATCGTTGGCGAGTATGAAGCGGACGTCGAAAACGGCATGCTGAACATCAAGTCGCCAATTGCCCGCGCTTTGATTGGCAAGGAAGAGGGCGACAGCGTCGAAGTCCGCACCCCCGGCGGCCAGCGGTCCTATGAAATCCTGAATATCGAATACTCCTGATCTCTGACGTCGAGCCCAAGTCATGACCGGACCCAGATCTGAACAAAACAGCAGTAACAGCCCGTCGATCGGGCTGTATGACCAACCACGCGACAGCGCCTTTAGCCGGGTTGAAATCGTGGCACTGGTGTTGAGCGTGCTGTGGATTGTTGTTGCCAGTTGGTTCTGTTTTTCCGCGACGGGGGACACGTTTGATCAGAGCCGGTTGTATCAACTGGTGGCGGTCCTGGCGGTCCTGATGCCGGTGGTGATGGCTTGGGTTGCGGCAACTGCGATCCGGTCCAGCAAGGTCATGCGGGAAGAAAGCCAGCGGTTGCATGCAGCCATTGACGGGTTGCGCACCGCCTATCTCATGCAGCAGCAACAGAACTCGGCCGGGCACGAACCCTCGGTCAGCAAGAAGCTTGACCAGATTGCCGAGGCCACCCGCAAGACTGAGACCACGCTGGCGACATTCCAATCCAGCAGGCGCGACACACCAAGACCGGCGATTCCGGCCACTGAACCAGAGGCCCCGGCCGAAGATCAGGGTTTGCTGGCCCTGGGCACCTCCGCCGAGGATATCGCGCCAACCCTGCCGATGACCGAGTTCATCCGGGCGCTCAACTTCCCCGAAACAGCAGAAGACGAAGATGGCTTTGCCGCATTGCGTCAGGCGCTGCAGGACCGCAAGGCCTCGCAGGTGATCCAGGCGGCACAGGACGTGCTGACCCTACTGAGCCAGGATGGCATCTATATGGATGACCTGCGCCCCGACATGGCCCGCCCCGAGATCTGGCGCCAGTTTGCCCAGGGCGCGCGCGGCCGTCCGGTGGCGGCGCTTGGCGGCATTCGTGATCGGACATCACTGGCACTGACAGCCGCGCGCATGAAGCAGGACCCGATATTCCGCGATGCTGCACACCATTTCCTGCGCCGGTTTGATCAAATGTTCTCGCAATTTGAAAGCGAAGCATCGGATACCGAGATTTCCGCCCTCAGCGAAACCCGCACGGCACGGGCCTTTATGCTGTTGGGCCGCGTCGCTGGAACCTTCGACTAGCATCTCACCAACGGCTCCCGCCCATCGCATCTACATCTGCGATGAAGTGCTCTCGTTGGGCGTGGCGCTGCGCCATGCGCAGCGGCCTCTTGCGGATATTTCTGTAGCAAGCAAACACAGTCGCCCGCTCTGCAACGGCTTGTTACTATACAAGGTGTCGCAACCAGCGGTGACGCGCCGTGCATCGCACGGCGCTTGGCCCAACGGGAGCGGACCGTCAGGTCCAGTGACGGGCGGGAGACATTGGATTACATCAGGAAGCTACTGTAGGGGATAAAACGCACCGAATCGCCTGGGCGGATATGAGCAGGACCATCATCCAGTTCCACCAGTCCTTCTCCCCAGCTGAGACCGCTGATCCGGCCAGAACCTTCGGAGGCAAAGACCTCGGCCTGACCATCTCGCATGCGGGCGCGCAAGAATTCGCGGCGACCAGGTTTCTTGCGTTTCTCAAACCTAGCGGGCACTTGGAACCCTTGTGGTTCAGACCAACCTGCCCCGGCCATCAATCCAAAGGCAGGGCGGGCAAATATCAACGTGCAGACCAGTGCCGCAACAGGGTTACCAGGCAGGCCAAACACCGGCGTGCCCTGCCACATCCCCAGCGCCAGCGGACGGCCGGGTTTCAGCGCGATACGCCAGTGTTGGATTGCACCTTTTTCGGTCAGCAGGGCTGAGACGTGGTCTTCGTCCCCCGCCGAGGCTCCGCCGCTGGTGAGGATGACATCAACCTGCTCGGCTGCGCTGTTCAGTCGCGCCTCTAATGCCTCGCGATCATCCTGCACCTTTCCCAAGTCGACGGCGGCAAAGCCCATTTGCTGCAGCAGACCCAGCAGCATGGGGCGGTTGGCGTCATAGATCTGGCCCTTGCCAGCCGTCTGCCCAACTTCAACCAACTCGTCCCCAGTAGACAACACCCCTACTCGCAATTGTTGGCGCACAGGCAGTTCGGACAGGCCGGTTGCGGCGGCCAGCGCCAGATCGGCGGGGGTTACGACACGCCCTTTGGGGAACACGACATTTCCGGCTGCAACATCCTCGCCGGCGCGACGGGCATTGGCGCCCTTCTTCAACGGCCCGTGAAAGGCAATCTGGCTGCCGTCGCAGGTCACGTCTTCTTCGAGGATAACCGTATCGACACCCTCAGGCAGGGCTGCCCCGGTGAGCACCCGGATCGCAGATCCAGCAGGTACGGTGCCGTCAAACGGGATGCCGGCGGCAGCTCGGCCCTGCACCAGCGGTAGGATCTGCGGACCTTCAGCCATCGGGCCTGCAAAGCCATAACCATCGACTGCTGTATTGGGCAGCGGTGGGTTCGACCGCAAAGCGGTGACATCCTCAGCCAGCACTCGGCCCAGTGCCTGATCCAGCGGCAACACTTCACTTGCTGTCACCGGGCCAAGGCGTTTGCGCAGGGTGGCCAAGGCTTCGTCCACTGGGGTCCAGTGGGTCCCGGCTGGCAGAGCAAAACAATCGTTACGGAGCGGTGGCGGCTTGATCATGCCGGGACCTCGTTTGTGAGTTCCAGTTCTGACAGGATGAAGTCTGCAATCGCGCGGGTATCGTTCAGGTCGAACACTGTGCGATCCAGATCCAGCGGGGTATCACTAGCGACCGCGTGAATGCTGGGATCATCGGGGGCAATCAGGGGCTGGGCAGCAGCCTCCCGGTGCGCCTCGATCTTGGGGTGGGGTTCACGCTTGTAGCCTTCGACCAGCACAAGATCGACCGGGGACAGGCGCGCCAGCAGGTCGGCCAGTGGAGGTTCTTCAGCGCCGCGCAGTTCCTGCATGATGGCGACCCGTTGGCGCGAGGCCAGGATGACCTCGGCCGCGCCCGCCTGTCGGTGGCGGTGGCTGTCGGTGCCGGCTTGGTCCACATCGGTCGAATGATGCGCGTGCTTGATGGTTGAGACCGTCAGCCCACGCGCGGTGAAATCGGCCACCAGCCGCTCCATCAGCCCGGTTTTACCGCAGTTCTTCCATCCGGTGACGCCGTAGATTTTCATGAGTGTTCTGCCAGCATGGCCTCGGCCTTTTGCAGGTCTTCAGGGCGGTTGATGTTGAAGAAGGGATCGTAGTCCCAATTAGGGAACATGGCGTCGGCAGCATTGTGGCGACTGGTCCATTGTACCACTTTGCGCACCCCATCGTTCAGGGCCGCGCGCAGGTCCTCGCGTAAAGCAACCGGCCAGAGGCCAAAGGTTGGCTGACGCAGTGTGCCGCGCTCGGGGTCCGGCGTGGCGGCCAGCGCGATATTGGTGTCGTCCATTTTGGCGGCAAGTTGCAGCACCTCGACCAGATCCTGCGGAAAGAACGGCGTGTCGGCAGCGGCGGTGACGATATGATCTGCGCCTTGCGTGGCTGCGTAGTCCAGACCAGCCAGAACACCTGCAAGTGGCCCAGCGTAGCCTTGGATGCTGTCGGCCACAACGGGGAGATCATAGTCTGTAAAGCGGCCGGGATCACCGTTGGCATTTAGAGCCACCCCCGAAACTTGTGGCCGTAGGCGTTCGATGACATGGGAAAGTAAAGGCTGGTCGCCAAGCTGCAGCAGCCCTTTATCACCGCCGCCCATTCGGGTGGCGAGGCCTCCGGCGAGGATTATGCCGAGGGGTTTGGTCATGATTTTTTGTCCTTTCCTCGCCAATCCTCAATGGCATCCCAAATCTCCGCTTCCTGCCCAGTTGCAAGCACTGACTTGGGCAAAACATATGTGAAAAATCCAGAATAGAAGAACATGCCCGCTGGCTCATTGACAACGTGTTCAATCGCAGGCCACCGAACGTTCCACTCCACGTTTTCCGAATTCATTCTCAGCATTTTCGGCGATAATTCAAAAGTTGTGTCGCCGCTGTAGATCGGAGATTTCAGCATCTGCCTCAACTGCCACGATTTTTTCACATGCGCAGATAGTTTCATTACGCAGATAGCCAAAACACTCCCCAGTAAAGGTGCAGCAACACCTAAATATTGTTGAGGAAAATGGTTTTTATTGAGCAGCATGAAAGCTAGAACGATCCCTCCCATGGCAAGCAACGCTCCTTCAAGCATAGGAACTAAAAGCAGCGAGAACGTCATGTTCTTGAAAAATTTTGGACGGGGGCAACGCTTGATGGCTTGCGACATCAGCTTTGGACACATCGGTCCTTGCAACACTAAGTTAAATGTTTTTTCGCTCATCTAAAGTGTCTCCAATAGTGCCTCAACAAATTCCTATCCCATCCGGCAGCACCGCCGGGCTGCGCCTGACCTTCCCCCCGGGAAGGCGCTTTGCACCTCCCCAAGGTCAGGCACTGCCCTTCGTATTTCATTCAGCGCTCTTCCTGCGATGCTTCTTATCCTCACCCGCCACCGTCGCCGGATCCACGTCCCGTTCCAGCCGTTCATCGCCGGACAAGCACACAAACCGCTGCCCGCGCATGCGACCGATCAATGTCAAACCGACCTCGCGGGCGATCTCCACACCCCAAGCGGTGAACCCGGAACGTGAGGCCAGCACAGGGATGCCCATCATTGCGGTTTTAATCACCATCTCAGACGTCAAGCGCCCAGTGGTATACATGATCTTGTCAGCTGCCTGGGCACGTTCCGACACCATCCAGCCGGCAATCTTGTCTACCGCGTTATGGCGGCCCACATCCTCCATATAGACCAGTGGGCGGTCCTGATGGCACAACACCGAGCCGTGAATGGCACCGGCTTCGAGGTACAAAGACGGCGTGCGGTTGATCTTGTTGGCCAATGAATACAGCCACGAGGTTTTGACCGGGGTGGCGGGGAGTTTCACATCCTCCAGCCCCTCCATCATATCGCCAAACACCGTGCCCACCGCACAGCCCGAGGTGCGGGTCTTTTTCTTCAGCTTTTCTTCGTGAGAAGTTTCAATCTCGGTGCGGACCACCACCACCTCAAGATCGTCATCATAATCCACCCCGGTGATCACGTCGTCATCGCGCAGCATGCCCTGGTTACGCAAAAAGCCAAGCGCCAGGTATTCGGGGTAGTCGCCAATGGTCATCGCCGTGACAATTTCCTGCCCGTTCAGATAGATGGTCAGCGGCCGTTCCTCGACCACCGAAATCTGGCTAGCCTCGCCATTGTGGTCCACGCCAGTGACCGCGCGGGTCAGCCTGGTATTGGCCGGGTTGGGCGCGATCAAATATTCTTTCAGATCCACTGTGTTGGCCAATTGAAACTCCCCCGGATCAGCCTTAGGTCTCGTCGAAACTAACCTAGGATCTTGCCATGCCATTCACCACCACCAAATCGGCTTTCTGGAAGGGCTTTCGCGACAGCGCGCCGTTTATTCTGGTGTCGGGTCCTTTTGGGTTGCTGTTCGGGGTGCTGGCGGCCGAGGCGGGACTTATTGTCCCCGAAGCCTTTGCCTTTTCAATGGCGGTTTTTGCCGGTTCGGCGCAGTTTACCGCGTTGCAGCTGATGCAAGAGAATGCACCGGTGTTCATTGTGTTGATCTCGGCGCTTGCGGTGAACCTGCGGGTGGCGATGTATTCGGCCTCGCTGACGCCCTATCTGGGATCGGCTCCTTTGTGGCAGCGCGCACTGGCGGCCTATTTGACGGTGGATCAGGCCTATGCCCTGTCGATTGTGCAATTCGAGAGCGAGCCAAAGATGACGGTGCCGCAGCGCATGGCCTATTTCTTTGGTACCAATGGGTTGGTGGCGCCGGTCTGGATGATGGCAACGGTCACAGGCGTCATGGTTGGGTCGCAAATTCCAGCCAGTTGGGGACTGGATTTTGTGTTGCCACTGGCGTTTTTGGCGATGATCGGCCCGATGCTGCGGACAGCGGCGCATCTGGCGGCTTGTTTTGCCTCGATCATCACGGCTCTGTTTGCCGTGGTGCTGCCCTATAATCTAGGGCTGATCGTGGCGGGATTGGTAGGCATGATGATCGGCGCACAGGTTGAGCTGTGGCTGGAGCGGCGCAAGCTGGCAGCGGAGGTTTCGCAATGAGCACGATTGATCCAACCATCCTGTGGACCGTCATCATTGGGCTGGCCATCGGCAGTTTCGGGCTGCGCTTTGCTTTTATCGGGTTGATGGCTAATCGCACCATGCCCGCCTGGTTGATGCGTCACCTGCGTTATACGGCGGTTGCTATCATTCCAGCGCTGGTTGCCCCGCTGGTGGCCTGGCCTGCCCCAACTGGAGGCATACCCAGCCTGCCACATCTGGTGGCAGCCGTTACCACACTCGTCGTTGGGTATTTCAGTAAGAACGTATTGACAGCCATGGCCGCCGGAGGGCTGACATTGTTCACCCTGTTGCAGCTCATCGGATAGCCCCCTCCCACAGCCAAGTCCTCCCGCCCGTCGTTGGCATCTGCGGTGCCATCCGCCCGTTGGGCGTGGCGCGACGCGATGCGCCGCGCCCAAGTCCGCAACCGGTATTGGCCATAGGCCAATGGAGCGCGCGGGCGCGGGAGCCTTTGTTGAATTTGTAGAGACTGGCAAACTTGGCCTGCCCCGTTTCCAGGGCAGGTCGAAAGACACCAATTTGAGGCAGAAGCCTAGCCGTTCAGCGCGGCATTGCCACGGGCCAGGCCGTCCTGCAGGTCGTCGCTGTCATTCTCATAGTATGTGTCGGTCACCACACCCGGAATATCAGCAAACTGATCCATCAGCTTGGTGGGGTAGAAGGTCACCTTCAGGTCTTCGAAACCAGGCAGTTGCTTTAGCAGTGACGAGGTTGCATTGGCACAAAAGGCGCCGGGTACGCGACCATTGGTTTTTGCCAGTTGATAGGCCATCTCGGCCTGTTCAGGCGTCACTTCGATCGTTTGGATCACCGCGTGAAAGGTACTGCGGGCGTGGCCGCCGCGATAGGCGCGCTCAACCGCCGGCGTGATGCCGTACAGAACGTCATCCCGTTCCGGAACAACATCCGCATAGAACGAGCCTGCGGGGTCAAAGATGACCCTTTCAGAGGCGTTGATCATCAACGAGGTGTGACCACCTTTACCGGTGCGGTTGTTGATGATGGTATAAAGTGTCAACGTCGCCGGACCCGGCGCGCGGTAGGCAACCGCTGCCAGGGTCTCGTTCGTTGCATTGGGCTGGGGTTGGTCCGCACAGCCAGCAAGCACTGTCAGCGCCAGAAGCGAAGCCCCCAGTTTTAAAACTAAACGCACTGACAGCCCCCGATCAGGTTGCGAAAACAGCCAGGAACACAGCCAGCATAATCATGGCCACGCAAAAGCGAGTCACAAATGTCATGAAGCCGTTGTAAGTGTTTTCCTGCACTGTGGTATCCATAGAACCGTGCTTGTGATCTGCCATGGGTCGTTTCCTATTCGCATATGTTTTGGGTTGAATATCGGAATTGAAAAAGCCTGTCACCACGTCATTGCGGCGCAGGGTGATAGAATCTGCGTTAGTTGCGGCTCCAGCACTGGTTGAACCCGTATCCCCATCGCCAGCTCAGGCCCGTACAGGGGCCGCCACCGAATCGCACAGAGTAGTACATGCTCCCCGCCAAGAGCTCATAGGCTTCGACCACTTGCGCCTCGGTCACACCATAACTCACCGCAAGTTCGGCCTGACGGTCCTGCCCTGTTTCGATGATACAGGCCTGAAGTGTCCGGTCTGCCTGCAGGCGTGCGTCATAACTGTCAGAGGCGTTATCCGCGCCGCCAGCATTATGATACGCACGGTCATGGGTGACACAGCAGGATTCAAACGGAGGCTGCTCTTGGTGGTCGCGGGCAAATTGCGGCCAGTAGGAGGCAACGGCCTGCCAGCTACTGGACATCCCACCGCTGCATCCGTCTGTGGTAAAGGGGGCTGGCGCGTTGACCCGCTCAACTTGTTGCATCAATGCGGCGTGGGCCTTCAGTTCCAGGCCACGGCCCAGCTGGTCCAAGTCTTGCGCAGAAGCCTGCCCGATCCCAAACCCAAGGCAGAGAACAACAATCACAGGCTGACAGAACTGGTTGAATGGATGGTTCGCGCCAGATCCCGAGGAGGGGCGCATCGCAACTTTGCGCAAGGCTGGTGAAATAGACGCCAGCTTCGAACGACTGAAACACTTATCCCATTCACGCCCACCCTGGCGGGCGGGGTCGGGCGTGAACCGGATCGCAAGCGATCCGGAGAGTTTCACCGTTGAATTGCAGATTACATCCTTCACAACACTACGGGCTGACATCGCGGTATTCCTTGGGATTAAGGCTCAAACCCAGCTCCTCGACCAGCCAAAGCACCATCCGTTCCGGCGTGTTCAGCTCGGCTCGAACTTCGAGCACCTGACGGGCTAGGCCAGGCTCGTCGGTAATCAGCCCATCCACGCCCATCGAGATCAATTTGGACATTTGCAGCGGGTCATTCACCGTCCAGACATACAGATCCTTACCCGCCGCATGCACCGAAGCAATCAGGTGCGGCGTTGCCATCTCGGCCCGAACGGCGGCGAAGTCACCATCTAGTCCAGCCAGTTTGCCTACGGCGGTGGCGGCAAGGATCCCGGCGCGCCAGTCGGGGCGCAGTTCCTTGGCCCTTTGCACTGAACCGTATTTGAGTGACATCAGGGCGATGTCATCTACCATGCCTGCGTGCTCGACCAGTTGTACGGTGCGGCCTTCGAGGTCGACATTATAACCATAATGCTTGAATTCGATCAGCAGTTTGGCACGGCCTTTGACCTGTTGCAGCACATCGCTGAGCATCGGGATGCGTTGGTCAGCGTAGGCTGCGTCGAACCAGCTGCCGATATCTACCTGGCTCATCTCGTCGAGCGTAGCGGCATGGATTTGCAGATTGACCTGCGCCAGCTTCATCAGGTCGGCGTCGTGCATTACCACCACTTGCCCGTCAGCGCTTTCTTGGACGTCGATTTCGACCCAATCGGTGCCTTGAACGATGGCTTCCTCAATAGCGGCAGTGGTGTTTTCCGGTTTGCTGCCCGCCGCGCCACGGTGGGCGATGATTTCAACTTCATCAGTGGTTTGAGCGGCGTCAAACAAGGCCTGCCCCATCCACAAGGAAAAGCCGCCCAGTGCCACAGCCATGCCTGCAAATCCATAGAGACCCAACCGCAGCTTCGGTGGCTTTTTCAGGTAGCTCGGCAAGGGCGGATTCTCGCCGCCAAAGTGGCGATCAAGGATCAGAGCCAGTGCGCCCAGTGCTATGGCAGACACCATAGCGTCACCAACCACCCAAACAGCCATAACCACCAGAGCAAGCAACAAAACACGCAGCATATTGGCATCAGTGCCAACTGGCATCCATGCAATGATTATCCCGGCCAGCGCTGCAAGTGTCGCAACAAACGCGGTGCGCAGGACTAGCCAGACGACCAGCTCTAGCTGCAGTTTAAGGTGGTGGCCCTTCATCTGTTCGGCGCTGGCGGCAAAGCTGCCCCGGGGCGCAATATCTTTGAACAACACCAGATGCAGCGCCAGGGCCCAGGCGGACAGGCGCTGTAGCAGCAGCAGCGCCAGCACAGCAACGTTCCCTCCGATCAGAGCCACTGCCAGTTTGAAGGCAGGTGGGTGGTAGGTCAGGTAATAGTTAATGTCATACTCGGTCAGCAGCCACAGCGCGACCAACCCGCCCGCCACAAGAAACGGTACCGAAAGCAGCAGGATGCGGAGCAGCAGCAGGCCGATAAAGACGGCCAGATCGTACAGTTTCCTGACCACAGCAAACAGAGCTACGCGCGCGGTCTGCCAGCGGCTGGGTTGTTCATATCTGAGCGACGCAGCCATCACCGCAAAGCCGGTGACCTCGGCGACCAGAACAATGCTGAGAACCGCCAGGGACAGCAGGAACCCCACCGGAGAGAGCACGAAGAGGGCGATGTCTTGGTCGGTGAGCGCGGCTTGATCGGAGAAAGACACTGCGAGGTTGACCAAGGCCCCGAGCAGCGGTGCGATCAGGGCCAAGGACAGCAGGCGCAGGGTGACATGGACGGACAGGTTGAGCCGCCAGCGCTGTTTGGCTCCGGCGTAGGCTTGCAAGACGAGAGAGAAAGGATTCAACACAACACTCCTGACACTATGGCAGTCATAGAACGATGTGCTACGCGATATCGCAAGAGCGGATACGAAAGGTCTGTCAAAGCTCCCGCCCGTTGATCACGCATCAAGGATGCGTTCCGCCCGTTGGGCGTGGCACTGCGCGTGGCGCAGTGCGTTAGAAGAGTATTGCTGAGAAGCCACTGAGGGGCAGGCCTGCCCCTCAGTGAGCCATATCAAGTATCAAAAGCTTGGTGCCGCCTCAACGAGCATGCCCGCGCCGGGGCGCGGTGGCCTGCGGCCATCGTTGACCCGTCACCAAGCGAAGGTGAAAGGATCAGGCCTCTTCGAGGTCGGAGGCCAGTTTGAAGCCAATGCGGTTGGCAGGCTTGTCCTGTTGCGGTTTCGGCAGTGCGCGCAGCATCACATTCAGCTGGCTGACGTGCTGCACCAGCTGGGTTTTACCGCCTGCACCATCGGTGCCGTAAAAGGTGATGATATCGGGGTCGAAATAGCCCATGCCTTCGATCCGCAGCACACCTGCCTCGCCACCGACAAAGCCCATGGCAACCTCGTGCTCACCATCGAGCTGCTTTTCAAAGTTCTGGATATAGAGGATCAGCCGCTCATAGGCCCAGCGCGCCTGGCTTTTCTTCTCGACCGGCTTGTTCAGCGCCGCTGGCACTGCGTTCAACCCGGCCTGTGCTTCAGGGTCGGCGTGGACCTCGTGTAATTGTGGCAGCGCCGCCGCTTCGGCGGCCTCGGCTGTGGTCATGATTTCGTCGGCCATCTGGTGCCCTCACCCCTTGCGCTGGTACAGCCAGGCCCCGTCGGCGCGGCGGCTGCGGTCCAGTTTTCCAATACAATACAGGTGGTTTACATGCGCGACAGCCTCGACCAAAGCAAGCCCATATTCACCTTCGCCTATTGTTCGCTTGAACAGAGGTGAGAAACATTCAGCTGCAGTTTTGGGTGTATCGAGGTGATCCAGCAGCCGTTCAAGTGCGCCGTGGTGGTTGTCGATCAGCTGTCGCATGCGCAGCGGCAACCGTGAAAACGGCAGTTTGTGACCACCCAACGCGATGTGATCGGCGCGTGCCAGTGGCGCCAGCCGCTCGCAGGCTTCGAGCCAATCGGCCAGCGGGTCGGCCATCGGCTCGGTGGCATAGACGCCGATATTGGGGCTGATCGAGGACAGGATCTGATCGCCGGTGATCACCAGATTGTCATCGCGGCTCCAAAACGTCGCATGTTCGGGTGCATGCCCATTGCCCATGTGCACATCCCAATCACGCCCGCCCATGCGGAACACATCGCCCTGCTTGATCCGGGTGAACCCCAGCGGCATCGGGTAGACGACATCGGCAAAATTGAAGGGGCGGTCGGCGGCGCGTTTGTCGTAGATCTCGGGATCCATGCCCGCGCTGCGGTAATAATCCAATGTTTCCTGCGGCCATTCTTCCTGCACATCCAGCGTCAGCATCCGGGCAAACAGCCAGGCGGTGCGGGTGGTGACCAGTTCGGCGCCATGTTCGGACTGGAACCAGCCTGCGTTGCCGATGTGATCTGGGTGGTGATGGGTCACAACCACACGGTTCACTGGCTTGCCCTTGAGTGGACCTGCCATCAACTGTTCCCACACCCGGCGTGTTTTGTTCGATGAAAACCCGGTGTCGATCACCGTCCAGCCGTCACCGTCATCCAGTGCATAGACATTGACGTGGTCCAGCTTCATCGGCAGCGGCAGGCGCATCCAGAGCACACCGCTCGCCACCTCGATCGCTTCGCCCTGTGCGGGGGGCTCTTCCCAGGGGTGGCGCATGGAAACTTCGGGGACAGAGGTCATGATCAGCCTGCCAGTTCTTCGAGTGTGAGAGCAAAGGCACCATCAGCCCCGGCCTGAGCATGGGCCAGCAGCGAGGCGTGTTCGGGCAGCATCCGATTGATGTAGAACCGCGCCAGTTTTTCACGCGGACCGCCGACATCAGCCATGGCCGCAGCCAAGTGGAAGTGTCCGCCCAGCACCCGGGCAAAGGCGCGCAGGTAAGGCACAGCCCCGGCAAAGCGGTTGTTCATATTGTCCTGTGCTACTAGCCACTCGGTTGCCTCGCGCAGGGTTTCACAGGCCTGCCAGACGCTTTCGGCCATGTTGGGATGGGTGGCGCGGGCACGCTCGGCCTGCTCTTCGATCTCGTCGATCAGGCGGTTGGCCATGTCGCCGCCATCCATCATTTTACGCGCAACCAGATCCATGGCCTGAATGCCATTGGTGCCCTCGTAGATTGCGGTCACCCGCACATCGCGGAAATACTGTGCAGCGCCGGTTTCCTCGATAAAGCCCATGCCGCCGTGCACCTGAACACCGGTATCAGCCACCGAGATGCCGGTATCGGTGCCAAAGGCCTTGGCGATTGGTGTCAGAAACGCCGCGCGCGTGGCCCAGTCGCCCTCACCCGTGGCGGTCTGCATGTCGATGGCCACGGCACAGGACAGCATGATGGCGCGGGCCGCAAACAGATCGGCCTTCATGGTCATCAGCATCCGCCGCACATCGGCATGGTCAACGATTGCACCGCTTTCGCTACGGCCCTGTTTACGCTCAAGTGCATATTCCAAAGCATGCTGATAGGCGCCCTCGCCTGCGCCAATGCCCTGACCGCCGACCCCCAGCCGCGCGTTGTTCATCATAGTGAACATCGCCGCCATGCCGCCGTGCTCCTGCCCCACCAGCCAGCCGGTGGCGCCATCGTATTGCATCACGCAAGTAGGCGAGCCGTGCAGGCCCATTTTGTGTTCCAGGCTGACTACCTTGAGGCTGTTGGCCTCACCGGCCTCGCCATTTTCATCGGGCAGAAACTTCGGCACGATGAACAGCGAGATCCCCTTGGTCCCCGGCACTCCATCCGGCAGACGTGCCAGTACCAAGTGGCAGATATTGCCGCAGAAATCATTGTCGCCCCAGCTGATGAAAATCTTTTGTCCAGAGATCGCATAGGTGCCATCGCCATTGTCTTCGGCTTTGGACGCCAGCGCGCCGACATCTGACCCGGCCTGGGCCTCGGTCAAGTTCATGGTGCCCGCCCATTCGCCGGAAATCAGCCTGGGCATATAGAGATCCTTGATCGCATCGCTGGCGTGATGATCCAACGCTTCGATCTGCCCCTGTGACATCAAGGGCGCCAGTTGCAGCGACAGGCAGGCCCCGCTCATCATCTCGTTCACGGCTGTGGTCAGCGCCATCGGGAGCGCCATGCCGCCTTGGGCCTCGGGCGCGCTCATGCCAATCCAGCCGCCCTCGGCAATCGCTTTCCAGCCCTCGGCAAATCCGGGGGATGTCCGCATCACGCCGTTTTCCATCCGGGAGGGTTCCAGGTCACCGCTGCGCTGCAAGGGGGCGATCACCTCGTCACACATCTTACTGGCCTCGGTCAGGATGGCGGTGACCACATCACTGGACGCATCCGCAAACCGCTCGGTTCCTGCGACCTGTCCATACCCAACCACATGGTTCAGCAGGAATTCATACTCGGGAACGGGGGCGCGGAAGCTCATGGCGTTGTCTTTCTATGGCGCGGCGGCACGGGCTTGGCTTCCCTGTGCGCAGCCGGTATCTATCAAGGCTTGACGATTACCTAGCGGGGCAAGCCGCGCAAGCAAACCAAAACGCGGCGTCACCAAGATGAACAACGAGACCACACAAATCCTAGGTTCAAACGAGCCAGACCTGCAACAGGCAGCCAAATTTCTACGCAGCGGCAAGCTGGTCGCCTTTCCCACCGAGACCGTTTACGGGTTGGGCGCAGATGCGTGTCAGGGGCAGGCTGTGGCCTCGGTTTTTGCGGCCAAAGGACGGCCTTCGTTTAACCCGCTGATCGCCCACTTACCGTCGATTGAAGCAGCGCAACGTTACGTCATCTGGAATGAACACGCCCTACACCTGGCCGATGCCTTTTGGCCTGGCCCGCTGACACTGGTACTGCCCCTGCGCGAGGGGCACGGCATTTCTCCGCTGGTTACAGCCGGGTTGGACACATTGGCGATCCGGGTTCCGGCCCACCCCACGGCACAGCGACTGCTGGCGCTGGTAGACGGGCCAGTGGCAGCCCCTTCGGCCAACCCGTCGGGTCGGATCAGCCCCACCACCGCCGCCCATGTGCAGGCTGGCCTGGATGGCAGGCTGGCCGCCATTGTGGATGACGGGGCTTGCGGCGTTGGACTGGAGTCGACCATTATTGGCTTGGCTGGGGCCGAACCCATGTTACTGCGTCCTGGTGGGCTGGCCGCCGAGGACATCGAGGCCGCACTGGGCCAGCCTTTGCTACAACGCGACGTGACTGATCCGTTAACCGCGCCGGGACAACTCCTGTCGCACTACGCGCCCAACGAGCGCGTCCGGCTAAATGCCAGCCAGGCCCAAAACGGTGAGTTGATGTTGGGATTTGGCCCTATGGTTTGTGATTTGAACCTTTCTGCAAGCGGTGATCTGACCGAGGCAGCCGCCAACCTGTTTGGTCATCTGCACAGGCTGGATGCGCTGAGCAAACCCATCGCAATCGCCCACATACCGATGCATGGGTTGGGTCAGGCGATCAACGACCGACTGCAACGCGCCGCAGCTCCCAGAACCTGAAACCAAGTTCTCCCGCCCCAGCGCGGCTGCGCCGCGCGGAACCAGCAGATAAACCGGTACTTCAACCGCAGGTCTGGGCCGGGTCAATGATGGCCGGAGGCCACCGCGCCCTGGCGCGGGCGCAGCTCGTTGACGCGGTGCAGATCGGCAAAACACTCGCACTGGCGTCCTTAGGGGCAAACCTGCCCCTAAGGCGCTTCTCAGCAGAACCTATAACAGCGGGCCGTAGGCACGGTGCCACGCCCAACCGGCAATGCCCCTCCATCAGGAGGTCAGTGCTGGACGGGAGCCCACGGCTATCTCAGGCGTGGCCGGCCTCGCTGGACAATCCCAGTGGATCCACGCCCAGGGACTGCAATGCTGCCCCCCATTTGGCATCATCGCCCATATCAAACACCAGCGCCTTATCAGCTTCGGCGGTCAACCAGCCGTTCATGCCGATCTCCCCCTCAAGCTGCCCTGGGCCCCAGCCGGCATAGCCCAGCATCATCAGCACCTGATCTGGCCCCTTGCCCACTGCGATGTCTTCCAGGATGTCCAAAGTCGCCGTCATCGAAAACGTCTCATTCACGTGCAGCGAATTGAGACTGGCCTCATAATCGGGCGTATGCAGGACAAAGCCGCGCTGGGTTTCCACCGGGCCGCCAAAGCGCACTGGAATTTGCCCCTGGGATACAGGATCCGGGGAAATCTCTAACTGACGCAGAAGGTCGGCCAGTTGCACTTCGGGCGCGGTCTTGTTCACGATCAACCCCATGGCCCCATCTTCGGTGTGTGAACACAGGAAAACCACGGTGTGATCAAAGCGCTCATCACCCATGCCCGGCATGGCAATCAGGAGTTTACCAGTGAGATTCATATACCCTTACCACTTTGTTTCAACGCACCAATCTCTGCCAAAGCCTTGAGCCGCGGCAGAAAGCTCTTTCTCTGTTCTGCAACAATATCTGGGTCAGCCTAGCCTTGGATCAACCATGGCCCGGCAAATGACTGTGCGCAAGGGGCGCTGGAGCGATAGGGCAATATCTCCCTCTGATCCCACTGACTAACCACAACGTGACTTGGCATTTCCACACCAACAGAGCATCAATAGAGGCATGAAACAGGCACTTACATTTGCATTCGCAGGGCTACTGGCCCTGACCACCCCGACCCTGTCCGCCAGCGGCGACACCCACTTGGTGGAGATCGAGGTGCTGGACGGTGGCCTCACGTCACGGGGGACTTATATGGGGGCCCTGCGTCTGACCCTGCAGGAGGGTTGGAAAACCTATTGGCGCAGCCCTGGCGAGGCTGGCATCCCGCCCAGCTTTAGCTGGCGTGGCTCACGCAACCTTGGCGATTTGTCGATGACCTGGCCGACACCTGAGGTTTTCGACACAAGCGGGTATCAGACCATTGGCTACACCAACCAGCTTGTGTTGCCGATCGAAATTACCCCGCAACAGACCGACCGACCTGTGCGGCTCAAGGGGCGGGTTGATCTTGGCATCTGCAAGGATGTCTGTGTGCCGGCCGAGGTTTCTTTTGATCACCAGATCGACCTTCAGGCCTCGCGTAATCCAACGATTGCTGCTGCCATGGCCAGTCGACCCTTTTCAGCCAAAGAAGCCGGGGTCAAATCTGCAAAATGCAAGCTATCGCCAACCCAATACGGCATGCAGGTCGAGGCCCATATCACCATGCCCACAGCTGGCGGCGCAGAGGTTGCCATAATTGAATCAGGCACCAATGCGGCCTATGGCGGAACCACCACCAGCAACCGGCACGGTGGGGTTCTGGTGGCCACAACCGAATTCCTTCCCGTAACAAAAGGCGGCTTTGCGCTGGACCGCTCAAAGTTACGCATCACGATTCTTGGCAAGCGCCACGCGGTGGATATTCAGGGATGCACCGCTGGATGACCGCGCCACGACCCAAGGCTGACCGCCCCATTGTAGGGGCCATTGCAGTGGTTTGTCACCACGACCGGATGATCCTGGTGCAACGTGGGAAACAACCAAGCGCGGGCATGTGGGGATTTCCTGGTGGCCATGTGGAACTGGGTGAAACCGCAATGGATGCGGCGGCGCGTGAGCTACTGGAGGAAACCGGTGTCTCGGCTCAGCCGCTTGAATATCTGACCAATGTCGATGTCATCTTGCGCAATGCGGACGGCGCGGTTGAGCACCAGTATTTATTGGTGGCGGTGCTGTGTGAGTATCGGTCTGGTGATCCTAGCCCCATGGATGACGCGGAACAGGCCTGCTGGCTCTCGGTGAACGAGCTGGAAACCTGCGGACTGCCCCTGTTGGATCAAGTTGCAGAAGTGGCCCGATTGGCGCAGCACCGAATGCGCGAAAAAGCCCAAAACAGCTGAAATAGAGCCGCATCACGATGTGGCCAACAGTGTTTTCACCAGCGTCAAACAGTACGCTTAGGTCGCAGCGCCATGACCAAAGCTGCCATCACATAACTGATGATCGCAATGGCCAAGGCCCCGGCAAGAAACAGCAGCAGAGCCGCGCGCATGGGGGCGACTCCCGTCAACACGGGCCATATTTCAATCATCCGCGGGTGCAGAGTTCCGATCGCCATAGTCTGCCCAAGAGTCAGTGCCAACCAAGCAACTTGCAGCCCGCCAACAGCCAGCATGAACCAGCGGGTTGCAGAGGAACTGAGCGCATGTCGCAAGGCCGCCATGGGTCGGGCGATATCGTTCTGCATCGCCACCAAGGCGGGCACCACCAGCAGGACCAAAACCATGCCAAAGCCAAGCCCATAGACCAGAGTAATCACTGTTGGCTTTAGGAACTGAGCCTGTTGCGAACTTTCAAACAGCAGCGGCGCCAGCCCGAGAACAGTTGTCATGGTGGTGAGCATCACCGGTCTTAGCCGGTCGGCTGCGCCTTCGATGATCGAAGGGATCAGGCCGCGATCCTGAGCATAATCGTCAATGGTTGTGATCAGCACGATTGAATCGTTGATGATGATCCCGGTCATGCCCAGCAGGCCAACCACCGTGAACATGCTCAGCGGGACCTCCCAGACATAGTGCCCCCAAATGGTTCCAACCAGCCCAAAAGGGATCACCGCCATCACCACCAATGGGCGGGTCCAGCTGGCAAAGACCCAGGCCAGCACCAGATAGATTCCGGTCAGACACAGGATCAGACCGGTGCGGGCGTCATTCAGGAATTCATTCTCTTGCTTGCTCAACCCGCTGAGCCGCCATTCAACCTGACGCTCACTTGCGATCTTGGGCAGGATTTCAGTGCTGAGCGCCTGTACAATCTGTTCAGCGCGGGCGGGATCGTCTTCGGAAATATCGCCAGTAACAGAAATGAGCCGAATCCCGTTTTCGCGCCGTACCGTCGAGAACCCACTGCGCTGGGTCACCGAGACGATATCCGCCAGCGGAACATAGGTGCCATTTGGGGATCGCATCAGCGAGCGCTCCAGGAAATCGGCTGTGAGCTCCCCCTTGGGCAATTCAACCCGGATGGTGGCCGAGCGGGGACCGTCGGGATAGGTTGCCGCCTCGATACCATTCAATCGTGATCGTAGGGCGCGGCCCAGACCATCGATGGTGAAATTGAGTGCCTGCCCCTGTGGGGTCAGGTCCAGAATGATCTCTTCTTTGTCATAGGCTAGATTGTCCTCAACCGCCGAGACCTCAGGGTAACGCAACATCGCATCCTTCAAGTCTTCGCTAGCTGCTTTGAGCGTCTGCACTTCGGAGCCAAAGAACTGCACATCCAGCGCATCCCCACCCGGCCCTGACCGCCAGCCCCGGAATGACACGGTTTCGGCCATCGGATGGCGGAGCACTTCGTCTTGTAGCTCGGCCACAAAATCGAAGCTCGAATAAGGCTCGCCGTCAGCATCAATTCGCAGATCCGCATCAATCAGCTCGATGCTGATCCCGCCCAGCAGATCGCCATCTTTTGAGTCGACACCGGCTAGGCCCCGCCCGGCATTTCCACCAACCTCGGTCAGCACAAACTCCACCGGATCCCAGCCGTAAGTCTGCTCTAAGCGGGTTGCCACCGCCTCGGTTGCGCGCTGCATCTCGCGCATCATTGCCAGCGTATCATCTCGGGATGCGCCTTCGGCCATGGCAAAGTTACCGGTGACCGAGCCGCGTTCGGGCGCATTGAAGAAGCGCCACTTTACATCACCTCCAATGAACAATGCCATTTGGCTGGCCAAAATAACCAAGACCCCCGCCAATACCACGTAGCGCCCCCAGATCACCCTACCCATCACACGGCGGAACACATGATCCCGCACCCAACGAAAGCCCCGGTTCACCACACGGTTAGGCCAGTCGTACCAATGTTCTTTGGCGGCATGGGCGATGGCGTGGGACAGGTGATTGGGCAGGATCAAGAAACACTCGACCAGTGAAGCTGCCAGCACCGCAATCACCGTAAAAGGTATATCGCGGATCAGATCACCAAACCTGCCCCCAACAACGATCAGGCCAAAAAAGGCAATGATCGTAGTAAGGGTCGCCGCCAACACAGGCATAGCCATGCGGCGCGCTGCATTTTCTGATGCCGCAACCGGGTGTTCGCCCAAACGACGGGCGCGGAAATCGGCATGCTCCCCCACCACAATGGCGTCATCGACCACGATGCCCAGCGTGATAATCAGGCCAAACAGGCTGATCATATTGAGCGTCAGGCCAGCGGCATACATGATGGCGATGGCGGCAAACATGGCTGCCGGAATGCCAGCGGCCACCCAAAAGGCGATGCGGGCATTGAGAAACAGGAACAGCAGTGTCACCACCAACATCAGCCCCATCAAGCCGTTGTCGACCAGCAGGTTCAAACGCCCGGAAATGGCTTGGGCACGGGTGCGGATCAATTCAACACTCACCCCCTTGGGCAGGCTGAGCTGCATCTGGGCAACCACCTCCTCGACACTGCGCTGAATGCCGATGGCATCGCCCTTGTTTGAGCGATCAATGCGCAGCGACATCGCAGGATTTTCACCCACAAAATAGGACCGGTTGCGATCCACGCCCTCGACGGAAATCCGGGCAACGTCGCCAATGGTCAGCGCCGAGCCATCGTCGTTGGAGCGCAAGACAATCGCTTCGATCTCTTCCGGTTTGCGCTTTTCTCGGCCGGTGCGCACGCGTGCGTTTGCACCAGAAATGTCACCGGCCGGATCAGCATCCACTTCGGCGGCAATTGCATCGGCAATCTGGGTCAGGGTCACATCATGGGCGATCAGGTTGTACGAGGGCACTTCGACCAAGGTCTGCGGCGCGGCAACCCCACGAATAGTTGTACGTGTTACCCCCATCTCGAACAGTCGGGTGGTCAGCTCATCGGCAAACAACCCCAGTTGCGACGGGTCCAACGGGCCAGAGATCACAACATCGGTCACCCGATCCCGCCAGACCCCACGTGTAACTTTAGGGTCTTCGGCGGCATCTGGCAGCGATGTCACGGAATCTACTGCCGACTGCACATCGTTTGCGGCACGTGCCATGTCCCAGTTAGATTCGAATTCGAGCCGGATCGAGGCCTGCCCCTCACGCGAGGTTGCCGACGAAGACTCCACCCCGTCCACGGCCAGCAATGCAGGCTCTAACGCTTGCACAATTGCCCCATCCACATCTTCAGGGCCCGCCCCCTCCCAGGTGACCGAAACGGTCACCCGATCAATGATCACATCTGGAAAGAACTGTGCCCGCATGTTGGGCATGGCCGCCGCGCCCAGCACCAGCAAGATGACCAGCAACAGATTGGCCGCTGTTCTGTGGCGGGTGAAATAGCTGAGCAGCCCACCCGCCGACCGAGGAAGATCGCGGATCATGACAGGGTAACTTTTGCAATGTCAGGGGTGGCCATCACATTAGCCCCCCATTCGCGCTTCAATACGGTTGACCAGCTTGGCGGGGACCTTGACCTCGGCCAATTGTCCCAGCACCCGTTTTTTGGTCGCGTCGGGCATGCGATTGTTGCCTTTGACAAATGCAGTCAAGCGTGCGCGACGTTCATCACTCAACTCGATCAGCTCGGCCTGCGGCTGCGCTGTGGCTTCGTCGCGCAGCGCGCGCACCTTGATACCAGCGCCCAGCAACGGCGTGCGGCCGACCACAACGTCACGCCCGGCCAAGCCAGGTCCACGGATCAGAACATCATCGCCCTGACGCCGCAGCAGTTGAACCGGCAGCTGCTCTAGTCGATCCTCGTCCGCCAGGACCAGAACCGCGCCACCAGCGTCCAACACTGAAGCCGGAAGCCGAACCACGTTTTCCAACACAGGCTCGCGCACAGATACGGTGACAAAATCTCCCGGTTTAAACCCCACAGCAGCGTCCAACCGGGCATAAATCAATCGCCCTGACTGCCCGTTGCCGGCACCGCCGCTGTCGCGACTGATCTCACCCTCGGCACTCAGATCGGCACCGGTTGCATCCAACGACACCCGCACTGGCGCTGAGATCAACTGCCCCGTGTCATCCAGCAGCCGGGCGTATTGCACAGTGGAAATCCGAAAGGCCACTTCGAGCAGAGTGGGATCCACCAGGTCGGCCAGCTTTTCGTTTGCCGAGACCAGCCGCCCTTCAACCAGGCTGACCGTTTCCAATGTGCCGTCGAACTCGGCCTCAACGGTAGTATCCGCAAGATCCCGTTGCGCGGTTGCGACATTGATCTGGGCCCTTGCCAGGCCGGATACGGCCTGATCCACCTTGGCCTCGGCCAAGGACACCGCCTGTCGCCGTGAAATCACCGTTTGGCGTGCCTGCACGGCGGCCAGTTCGGCCTGTTCAACCATTGCTGCGGTGCCAACCCCGCGCGATTTCAAATCTGTCTGCCGCTGAAACGCCCGCTGGCGCAGCTCGGCCTGATCCTGTGTTGCGGCCAGCTCATCCTGCGCCAGGATCAGCGCCCGCCCTGCTTCGCGCTCTTCGGCGCGGGCATCCTGTAAATCTGCCTTGGCCCGATCCAGCGCCGATTGCGCATCTGCGGGATCAATCTGCAATAACAGCTGTCCTGCGGTCACGGCGCCGCCTTCTTCAAACTCTTCAGCCAGCGATATCACCCGTCCTGCCACCGGTGTGCGAAGTTCCAATCGACGGCGGCTTTCGACCTTGCCAAAGGCGATCAACTCTGGAGAAATATTCTGCAGTTCGGCGGTGACAAGATTGACCACAAAGACCCGTTCACGAGCTGGCGGAGCCTTGCGTTCGGTGCTCATCCGCTGCTGCACCGCACCAATTATCAGCTGGCCGGCATAAAGCAGCAAGGCCGCTGTCATCGCGACCAGAAAAATCCCAGTCAAACTCTGCCGCAAAAAGCGCATCTATGGTCCCTTTCAGGTGGCAATTGCTGCCTGCTGCATCCCTTTATACCCTGCTGAAACCTATCAAGTTTTGGCAGAGTTTGCGAGGTTACACGCAGAGACGGGTCATTTCCGTCGCTGGTGTTCGTCCAATCTGGGCATAATTTCCACAAAATTACAGGGGCGATGACGATAATCGAGCTGAAGTGACAGGATTTCGTCCCAACCATCCTTACAGGCCCCAGGGCTGCCGGGCAGCGCAAATAGATAGGTCCCACCTGACACGCCGCCTGTAGCACGCGATTGCACCGCACTGGTGCCGATCTTCTTCATCGAGATCATAGTGAACACGGTGCCAAAGGCTTCGATCTCTTTTTCATAGACATCGCGGTGTGCTTCCACCGTGACATCGCGCCCCGTTAGCCCGGTGCCACCGGTGGAAATCACCACATCAACTTCGGGGTCAGCCACCCAGGCACGCAGTTGGTCGGCAATATCCATGCGATCATCCGGCATAATCTTGCGATCGGCCAGCACATGGCCCGCAGCCTGCAAGCGGTCGACCAGAACCTGCCCCGATTTGTCTTCGGCCAAGGTGCGGCTGTCGGACAGGGTCAGCACGGCAATGCGGACCGGGATGAAGTCTTTGCTTTCGTCGATGCGTGACATTGTGTTGTTTGTCCTTTGGGATTTGGAACCTGCCCCTATGGTGTCGTCCCGACACCCGGCTCTTCAATGATTTAGCTCAAACCAATTCACGGTTGGCCCCAGGTTTGCAACCTGCGTCTGGCCAATCACCCCGCGTTGCCTCCAGCTGTCATGGATATGGCCACAGAGCGCAAGTTGTGGCTGCAGCCGCGTAATTGCGTCGTGGATGGCGGTGGAGCCTACCGAAAGACCATCCGAAGTCAGATCTACCAGCCCCTTGGGAGGTGAATGGGTAATCAGAATGTCAGCCTTGGTGCACCCGGCCAGCATCTGTGCCGCGAACTCTTCGGTCAGATCACAGGACCAAGCCCCAAAGGGCGTGACCGGCACACCGTAGCCCAGCCCATACAGGTGAAACCCTTCAACCTCACATCCCTCGCCATGTAGCACAGTCATGTTCGGCAGAGCCTCGGCCCTCAGCTCATCGGCGCTTTCTGCATTGCCCGGCACCACAACCATTGGCACTGAGATCCCCGACAACAGCTCCATCGCCAGATCCAGCCCCTGTCGCCCGTTGCAGAAATCCCCTGCGCCAATCACCAGATCGGCATCGACACTTGCCGCCACTAGATCAGCAGCCCGCGCGCGCGCCAGATGCAAATCCGAAAAGGCCAGGATTTTCACGACAATGCCCCTAGGCGTGCCTTTACCTCGAGCAAGTCCGCCCAGGCAGCACGTTTCTGGGTGGTTTGACGCAACAGATAGGCGGGGTGGAACATCGGCATCACCGGTTTGCCCCAGGCCTGCTGCCAATCACCGCGCAGGCGTGTTATACCACGATTGCCCAGCACGGCCTGACAGCTGATGTTCCCCATCAGTACCAAGATCTCAGGCTCGGCCAATTCCACATGCCGCTGCAGAAACGGCTGCATCATTGCGATCTCGGCAGGCAAGGGATCGCGGTTTTGTGGCGGCCGCCAGGGCAGCACATTGGTGATATAGACGTTCTTGTCACGGGACAGGTCAATTGCCGCCAGCATCTTGTCCAGCAACTGCCCGGCCTGGCCAACAAAGGGTTTGCCCTCGCGATCCTCATCCCGGCCCGGAGCTTCGCCAATGATCATCACCCGCGCTCCGGCCTGCCCATCGCTGAACACCAGATTACGCGCGCCCTTTTTCATATCACAATGATCAAAGGCCTCTAAAGCGGCCCGCAGACTGGGCAAGCCAGTTGCCGCCCGCGCGGCCTTTTGCGCCTGCTCAACCGGATCCACTTCCTTGGGCTTGATCACCGCAGGCGCCTGATCCGCCTTCGCTTTTGGCGGCGTAGGCTGTAGCGCGTAACGATCGACCGGCTCATCACCGATGCTCTCGGTCACACCCAGCTCAACCTGCCACTGCAAGAGCGCCCGTGCGCTGTAATAATCCATTGCCGATTCCATAGCGACAAACTACCCCGCTTGCCCGGGATACGGAACACCCCAGCTTCTCGTTGTCAAAAATACTCAAATTCCAACACTTACGCCCTTCGGAACACCTCTGTTTTCCCAACGCACAACATCTTGCCCGCCCCTGCTTGCCCCCCTATAACAGCCCCGACCCAGCGCGGAGCCTGCATATGACCCCCACCTCTTTTGGCCACAAACACCTGCTTGGCATTGAACCTTTGCGCCCGCATGAGATCACCGCGATCCTGGATCTGGCCGACAAATACGTGGACCAAAACCGCGCCGCCGAGAAACGGTCGGATGCGCTGGCAGGGTTGACCCAGGTCAACATGTTCTTTGAGAACTCAACCCGCACCCAGGCCAGTTTCGAAATCGCTGGCAAGCGGTTGGGTGCCGATGTGATGAACATGGCGATGCAGGCCTCGTCGATCAAAAAGGGCGAGACCCTGATCGATACCGCTATGACGCTGAACGCCATGCACCCCGACCTGCTGGTTGTGCGCCACCCGCATTCCGGCGCGGTGGATCTGCTGGCGCAAAAGGTCAATTGCGCGGTGCTGAATGCTGGCGATGGCAAGCATGAACACCCGACACAGGCGCTGCTGGATGCGCTAACCATCCGCCGCGCCAAAGGCCGGTTGCACCGGCTGAACATCGCCATTTGCGGCGACGTCGCCCACAGCCGGGTGGCGCGATCGAACTTGATCCTGCTGGGCAAGATGGAAAACCGCATCCGCCTGATCGGACCGCCAACATTGGTGCCAAGCCAGTTCGCCGAATTTGGTGCCGAGATCTATGACGATATGCACGAAGGCCTGAAGGACGTGGACGTCGTGATGATGCTCCGCCTGCAAAAGGAACGCATGGACGGCGGATTTATTCCCTCGGAACGGGAGTATTACCACCGCTATGGGCTGGATGCTGACAAACTGGCCCAGGCCAAGCCCGATGCCATTGTCATGCACCCTGGTCCGATGAACCGCGGCGTGGAAATTGACGGCACTATCGCTGACGATATCAACCGGTCAGTTATTCAAGAACAGGTAGAAATGGGTGTGGCCGTGCGAATGGCCGCGATGGACCTGTTGGCGCAGAACCTGCGCGCCGAACAGCAAGCCGTAGCAGGATAATCCGCGTGGATCCGGTCATCCATATCCCAGCAGGCGAACGCGGGCTGATCCGTGTTTTTGATCTGGACATGCGCCCCGAGCAGGCCCGGTTTCTGCGGGAACCCGGCGCGCTTGCTCAGGTGCTGGGCATCGATGATATCAATCTGGATCAGGTGGAGATCTTCCCTCTCACCGATCTCGAAGACCTCGGGCTTGTTGGATACCTGAACGAGGGCTGCGGCGTGCCTGCCGACCAACTGGCGGCTGACCGTGAAACGCTGATGGCGCTGGCGGGTCATGTTCTGCTGATCCGCTCGCGCGCCTTTGGGGGAGAGGATACCCGCCTGACCCCAGCCGAGCAGATCTCGTTCATTGGGGCATATGGCGAAGACAGAACCCAGTGGACCGGAACGCCGCTCCAGACAGAAAGTGCCAAACCATATACTGCACCGCGGCTGTCACCGCGCAAAGGCCGCGCCAAGGCCCGCCGCATTGGCGCCAGCCTGTTCGCGGTTGTGATGCTAGTGTTGATGGTTCTGTTGCGCATAATCTCGAGTTGGCCATGACTACATTCACGCCCGATCGCGACGCCTATATTCGGTCGCACGCTTGGATGGCTGCGCTGGCGATGATCGCAGGCATGATCATTCTATGGGTGATGGACAACCCGCACGTGTGGACTGGCGCCATCGGTGGCTTAGCGGCAATCGCGTTGCGCGGCTGGTATATGGCCTCGGAAGAGCTCGCCGTTAGCTGGACCTTGAGCGACACACATTTGACCGGCCCAGCCGAACGCAATGTGCCGCTGGACCAAATCGAACTGGTGCGCACCATGGGCAGCTATGTGCAGGTGATCACCAAGAGTGGTGACAAGCATCTGATTAAGTACCAGGCGGATCCGGCAGCAACGATGGCGGCAATTCAAAGGGCCGAGGCATGAGCGTAGGCGACTTCAGATTAGGCGTATTAACTTCAGGAGAAAACGTCCTGTGGCAAGGACAGCCAAAGCCGAGTTTTACTCCCACCGTTTTTGGCTTTTTCATTTCGTCCTTTGGATGCTTCTTTGCCGTTGGCACGCTACTATTTATGGCAATGTTCCGCTCGAGTTTAGCTAGCCAAGAAATCGCGACACCTCCAGAAACAATAGCTTCGATTTGGTTGTTCCTGTTTAGTGTTCTTGTGGTCAGCCTTGGAATAAGGGCCTCTGCTGTGTTTTGGCCGAGATGCAAACAAAAAAATACTTGGTACACTGTGACTACCAAGCAGATTTTTATCGCCACCAGAATCCCCTTCGTCGGCAAGTACCGGCAGTCCTTTATGATCCAGGATTGTAAAACTCCAGAACTACACGATGGACAACTGCAATCGGTTTTTTTCGCCGAGAAAACAGTGCAAGGCGTCGGCGACGAATATGGCGCTAGTAGCGAATTCACCATTCAAATTGGCTTTGAACGTATCAAAGACGGTCACGAGGTATATCGATTGTTGCGCAAACTACAGGCCCCAATTTCAGAACGGGAAAACGACACATGACCCTACTCTTCACCAATGCTCGTTTGATCGATCCCGAGGCCGGAACTGACGCGCCGGGCCATCTGCTGGTACAGGACGGAACAATTGTTGACGTTTTACCCGAAGGCACCGATCTTGATGCTCTGCTTGGCGAACGGGGGATTCCTCCAGGCGCCGTTGAAATCATTGACTGCAAAAACCGTTGTCTGGCCCCCGGCATTGTCGACATTGGTGTCAAAGTTTGCGAGCCGGGCGAACGGCACAAGGAAAGCTACAAATCCGCGGGACTTGCGGCAGCTGCTGGCGGTGTCACCACCATGGTTACGCGCCCCGATACCTCGCCCACCATCGACAGCCCCGAAGTGCTGGAATTCGTCACCCGCCGTGCGCAGGCAGATGCACCGGTAAATGTGCTGCCTATGGCCGCACTAACCAAGGGACGCGATGGGCGCGAGATGACCGAGATCGGGTTCCTGATGGATGCCGGCGCCGTGGCCTTCACCGATTGCGACCGGGTTGTCACCGATACCAAGGTGTTCTCGCGAGCGCTGACCTATGCCCGGTCTTGTGGCGCATTGGTGATTGCCCACCCGCAAGAGCCGATCCTGTCCAAGGGGGCTGCCGCCACCAGTGGCAAATTCGCTGCCCTGCGCGGGCTGCCCGCAGTATCACCAATGGCGGAACGCATGGGGCTGGACCGTGACATAGCCCTGCTGGAAATGACCGGTGCAAAATACCATGCCGACCAGATTACTACAGCGCGCGCCCTGCCCGCGCTGGAACGCGCCAAGGGGAATGGGCTGGACATCACCGCCGGCACCTCGATCCACCATCTGACGCTGAACGAGCTGGACCCGGCGGATTACCGGACCTTCTTTAAGGTAAAGCCACCACTGCGGTCTGAAGAGGACCGTCTGGCGGTTGTCGAAGCCGTTCGCACCGGACTGATCGACATCATCAGTTCGATGCACACGCCTCAGGATGAGGAAAGCAAACGCCTGCCGTTTGAGGAGGCTGCTGCTGGAGCGGTGGCACTGGAAACCCTGCTGCCTGCCGCCCTGCGCCTATACCATGCCGAGCAACTGGACCTGCCCACCCTGTTTCGCGCCATGTCGTTGAACCCGGCCAAGCGGTTGGGGCTGGACAGCGGCCGGTTGAGTGTTGGCGCGCCTGCAGATCTGCTGTTGTTTGACCCGGATGTGCCCTTTGTGATGGATCGCTTTGCGCTGAAATCCAAATCGCAGAACACACCGTTTGACGGCCAGCGGATGCAAGGTAGGGTGCTGGCAACTTATGTCGCCGGGGAACCGGCTTATCGGAGAGATTGATGCCAGTATTTGAGACGTCTGCCGCCCTGCTCTTGCTTTGGGCCGTGATTGGCTATGGGCTGGGGTCTATTCCATTTGGCCTGCTGCTGACCCGCGCCATGGGGCTGGGCAACCTGCGTGACATTGGGTCGGGCAATATCGGCACCACCAACGTGCTGCGCACAGGAAGCAAGGCCGCCGCGGCAATGACGCTGATCCTGGATGCCGGCAAGGGCGCGGCGGCGGTGCTGCTGGCGCGTGCTCTGGCTGGCGAAGATGCAGCGCAATTGGCGGGTCTGGCCGCGTTCCTGGGCCATTGTTTCCCGATTTGGCTGCAGTTCAAAGGCGGCAAGGCCGTGGCCACTTTTCTGGGGCTGACACTGGCATTGGCCTGGCCAGTTGGCATTGCCTGTTGCCTGACCTGGCTGGCCGCAGCTGCTGTCAGTCGGGTTTCCTCGATCGGAGGTTTAGCCTCCGCCGCAGCCGCTCCGCTGTGGGCGCTAGTTATCGGATATGGCAGCGCTTCGGTCTTACTGGCTGTACTTGCGGCGCTGGTGTTCTGGCGTCATAGCGCAAACATTGCCCGTATTCGAACCGGAACAGAACCAAAGATCGGGCAGAAATAGGCGCGCAAAAACGCGCCTATTTCAGAGCTTCAGCGCCCTAGCGCCAGCCGTTCGGTTGCTTCGGCGGTACGCTTGGTATTGTCATGGATGCCCAAGAACAGATACATCATCCCGCCCATCAGGATAACGTAGAGCCCACCAAAAATCAGGACACCTATTGCAGGCAGAATACCACCCTCGGGTGCCATCATCGCTCCGCCTGCCCCAACGACAACGGCAATACACATAAGTATGACAACAACGGTGATCAGTTTCTCAAGTGAGGAGATAAAGAAGTCGCGCATGATTTGCTCCAAATAACGATGTGAATAATTGGAGAATGCGCGTTTTGATCTAAAAATCAAATTCCCTTTGTAGAAATTACACAGAAGCAATCGACCTCAAGCTAGCAAATAGCCAGCCTTTTTTGTGCAAAAACCTATACTCAGCTGCTCATTTACCACCGCCCCAACCTGGCTTTAACAGAGATTTAACAAATGACGGCCTCTGGCAAAATCGCAGCGCCTGACAACAGGTTTCTGGTCTTCTTAATTCTGGCTCCAATCATCACCAGCATTGCTCTTATTGCTCTAACACTATTGTACGCAGGTCTGCAGCCCACTCTGGTTTTGCTGTTTCCAGCGGCCAAGGGCGGATTGGACAAGGTGCTATTGGTCCTGCCAGTTGCACAACTGATTGCAGGGATGTCCCCAGCGTTTGGTGGGCTACAGTATCTGATTTTCGGCGGTGCGGCGCTGTGGTTTTATCTGCAGAATAATCCAGCCAAACCCTGGGCCTGCGCCCTGTTGCTGTTTACGGTCAACAGCCTGGTAACAGCAGGCATTTATCTGCTTGGCTATCCTGAATTTGGTGAATTCTGCCTGCGGCTTGGGTCGTTCTTTGCGCCGTTCTGGGGATTGGTGTTTGCCTTGCTTTATCGCAAATTCTCTTCCTAACCACAGAGACTTGACACCGACATGTGATAGCGCATTGGCGCACAAAGGCTTTTTACATTTGCACAATCAATTTGAGTTGCTTTGAACGTGATGGCTAGTCCCACCACTTCGGATCAGTGACCACCATACAGGGTGGCACAATCACTATGAACCGATCCGCATCAACTATGCGGCACTTATGAAAAGGACTAATCTCATGAACATAGTAAAGCCATTCCTGGGTGGTGTTGCGCTTTCAATTGCTTTGGCTACTTCGGTCATGGCTGCAGGTGTGGAATTAAACGCATCTTCAACTGGGCTGGCCCTGCAGGGGTATGACCCAGTAGCCTATTTTACTGACAGCGCCCCAACCAAGGGCAACTGGAAGATTACCAGCACTTATAACGAAGCGACTTATCGTTTCTCGTCCGAGGAAAATAAAGTTGCATTTGAACAGAACCCCGATGCCTATCTGCCCGAATATGGCGGATACTGCGCCTTTGGAGCAGCGATGGGTTTCAAATTTGATGGGGACCCAACCGTCTGGAAAATTGTGGACGGTGAATTATTCCTGAATATCTCAACAGACATTCAAACCCGCTGGGAAGGCGATATTCCTGGTTTCATTGAACAGGCTGATAACAACTGGGCAGGTATCGCTGATAAGGAGCCGGCCTCGCTGCAAAACTAAGTCAAAACCATTCACGGTTTCTGGTCGGCGGCAGGGGAACTTGTCGCCGGCGTTTTTTGTTAACACACCGAACAGATGTGCGAAGGGCCGCCAAAATGGCAGCCCCCTTACCCCTACATGTAAACCCGGAGTGATTTAGTAGCTGAACTCACCATAAATCTTAGTCAGATCACCGTTCCAATCGCCATGATAGCGCTCCAGCAATTCGTCAGCTGGTACTTTACCGCTTTCCAGGCTGTCTTTCAGCGCGTTCAGGAAATGGGTTTCATCTGGTACCAGGCCGCCAGCGCCGGGACGGGCACGCGCCTTTAGTCCGGCATCTGATATGGCCACAACCTCGCGGGCCAGGTCCATCATCTTGATGTCGCCAACCTGTGCCTGCAGCCCCTGTTCCGAGGCCGCAACCCGCAAGCCCTCGCGGGTTTCAGCATCCCAGCCCTTGACCAGATCCCAGGCTGCATCCAGCGAGGTTTGATCGTAAGTCAGACCAACCCAGAAAGCAGGCAGGGCGCAAAGACGGCGCCACGGGCCACCGTCTGCGCCGCGCATTTCCATGAATTTCTTGATCCGCGCTTCGGGGAAGGCGGTGGTCAGGTGATCGGCCCAGTCTGACAGGGTGGGCTTTTCGCCAGGTAGCGCTGGCAATTCACCTTTGAGGAAATCCCGGAACGACATGCCAAGCGCATTGACGTATTCACCATCGCGGTAAACAAAATACATTGGCACATCGAGCGCATATTGTACGTAGGCCTCGAACCCAAAGCCGTCTTCGAACACAAAGGGCAGCATGCCGGTGCGGGCGCCATCTAGATCCCGCCAGATCCGGCTACGCCAGGATTTGTGCCCGTTTGGCTTGCCCTCAAAGAACGGAGAGTTGGCAAACAGCGCGGTGGCGACTGGCTGCAAAGCCAGCGCAACGCGCAATTTCTGCACCATGTCGGCCTCGGAGCCGAAATCAATGTTGACCTGCACGGTGGTGGTGCGACGCATCATGTCGCGGCCCATGGTCCCCACTTTGGTCATGTAGTCATTCATCAGGGTGTAACGACCCTTAGGCATCAACGGCATCTGGTCATGGTTCCAGATTGGTGCTGCGCCCAGACCGATGAAACCCACACCAATCTTGTCGGCGATCTCCTTGACCTCTCGCAGGTGGGTGTTCACCTCGTCACAGGTCTCGTGGATGGTCTCCAGTGGAGCACCTGACAGTTCCAGAGCGCCGCCCGGTTCAAGGCTGACGTTGGCACCGTCTTTTTCCAGTCCAATCAGGTTGCCGCCTTCGGTGACAGGCGACCAGCCATAGCTGTCGCGCAGGCCTTGCAGCACCGCGACGATGGAGCGTTCGCCCTCAAACGGCAGCGGCTTGAGCGTATCTTTGCAATAGCCGAATTTCTCGTGCTCGGTACCGATGCGCCAGTCGGCCTTGGGCTTGCAGCCGTCCGCCAGATAACCCGCCAGTTGGTCGTGATGTTCGATGGGGCCGCCACCGGACTGAGGAATGGACATGAGCAGCGCTCCGTTACTGGATAATCATGTTGGAGGGTCAGTGGTGGGGCGAATCCCAACGACTGTCAATGCAGCCTGTGCTGCGGAGGGCGAATGGCGTTGCGTTCCCAGATCACGACATGGTGAGGACCGGGTTTACGTAGCTCGGCCAGCATGCGTTCGGTGCGCAGCCCAGGCAGGCTGGCAAAGACATCAAACAGGGACTCTGTTCCGGCTGCATTCACAGGAATATGCAGCGGCTCTTGACCGGGTTGCTGCAGCACCCAATGGGCGGGTTTCGCGGTATGATCCAGAGCCAACACGGACAGTTCAGACAGTGCCACAGCCCCCCCGGTGAGCGGGCCGAAATAGGCGATTTGGCCTTCGTCTACCTGCACAACACCGGGACCATCGCGTTCTAGCCGAAAGCGCAGGCGCTGTGCCCCGACCACCGCAACACCCGTACCAATGATGAGCAGGATCCATCCAGCCCAGAACAACAAGCCATAGGCCCCCAGCACCCAGCGCAGACCCATCAGCAGCACCACTGTGGCCACAATAATCTCGCGCCAGCGCCAGATTGCCTCGCGGGCTTCGGGTCTGATGAAACTCATATCACGTCCTTTCGGCGGTATCGAACAGGACAAGTGTAAACTCTCCTGCCCGTTGGTATCCCAAGGACATATAGGCACGAACTGCAGCAGGACCAGACGCAAACAGAACAGATTTTTCAACGCCCTTGGCGCGGGCCTCTTGCAGGTGCAAACCAACGGCAAGACGGGCATAGCCCCGACCGCGCAGGTCTGGCGGCGTATAGACCCCGCCGATTTGCACCACGAAAGGCAAAGTTGCATTGAATCCCGTCATCGCAACCGGCTGCCCCTGAACCACCAAGGCACGGTGGCTGGCTCTATTGATATAGCTGGCAATATCTGCTTCGGCTTTGGACGGAGCCTCGGCCTCTACGGTTCCCAAAGCCTCAAGGTGGTAGTTGCGGCGCCAGGTCACAGCTGTTTCGCGGGGGATTGCTGAAAGCGGAATTAACTCCGCACCACCGAGCGTCGGCAGCACCAGATCTGTCAGGTCTAAGCGAAATGCTGGTTCGTCCTCGTTCAGGATGGCCGGTAACTGGTCCAACCTTGACGCTTCAAGGAAACTGCGCACCTGCTGCGTTGCGCCAAAGCAGCTAAACAATGGGGGGCGGTCTGCAATCAACTCGTAGGCCCGCTGCCACATTTCATCATCAGCATTAGGAGACTGAAGAAGGATCGACCCTTGGTTGGAAATGCCGAATACGCCAGGCACCGGACCAGACGACAGCCAGATGGTCATGCCCTTGTCCGAAGTCCGATCATGCAGCCCATGGTCTCGCAAATTGCTGAGAAGGAACATCGAGGATTGCAGGTTGTCCATCAGAAAGGACTGGATCCAGTCAAGGTCCGTATCCTGTGCGGGGCGCCAGGTCATTGCTGGTCTCCAAATGGCTGTTTAAATACTTGCAACGCTAGTGCAAGTTACAGGTCGAAATGTAGCGGTTTCACCGCGGGTCTCGCCTTTGCAATCCCTAGTATGGCGCTTGTATCGGTTTGAACGCCATACCTGAGCAGTCCAAAAGAACTTGGTTACCCGAGGACGTTTTGCGAAAAAGCCTGCCTCCCTCACAATGATAGCAATCTTCCATGTTGAGATTTTTCCGCGTTTTAAATCTACACTCTGCCTGAGAATTTCATGTTCATCACTGGTGACACCAAAATACTCACCATCGCAACTGTGCAACCAGTTCTTCCACTCCCGGTTCAACGTTAGGCCGCAATTTAGTTCGATGTCCGCTCCGTCTTGGGCAACGCACTTTAGCGTTACCGTATCGGTGTCTAGAAAATAGCCTCCTGCAATGTAAGCGTCCAAGTTTGGAAAGTACTCAAGCGCTGTAAAATACGGGGGGCGGCTAGGCCCCATGAAGTGATTGCCGGTACCATGCTGAATTCCACCATAGACCAAGTACTCGCCATCCGGCGTAATTGCGCAAAGGCTTTCATGGACACGAGTTTTGATCCATTGGCCTAGCTCAAATACATCTCCTTGAGTTTCCCAAGCGATCAGCCTGAACAAGTCGCTTTTGGCTCTGTACAGTATCACCGCACTGGAATTTTCCGCCGCAAAGAACAGGTGCAATTCACGACGGGATTCGATCATCCCCAATCTCCAAGCGCCTGTTGCCACAGTGTCATCGCCGCCACTGCGGCGGTATCAGCACGCAGAATGCGGGGGCCGAGGCTGACAACGTGGGAATAGGGCAAGGCGTGCAGGCGTTTGCGCTCAGTTTCGGAAAACCCACCCTCGGGACCGATTAGGATGGCCCAGGGCGCGTCTGATTTATCCGCGACAGCCAACTCAAGTGCATTTCCCACCTCAGCCTCGTCGCAGAACATCAATTGGCGATCCCCAGGCCAGTGGTCCAGCAAGCGGCCAAGTTTCTGTAGTTCGCCTACTTCCGGCACATAGGTGCCGCCGCATTGCTCGGCAGCCTCAACCGCGTGGGATTGCAAGCGGTCTTGGCGGATGCGTTCGGAATTGGTGTATTCGGTCTGCACCGGCACGATCCGTGCGGCCCCCATCTCGGCGGCCTTTTCGACGATGAAATCAGTGCGCGCCTTTTTGATCGGCGCAAACAGCAACCACAGGTCGGGTGGCATTTGCAGCGGCTTGGTCTGGGTGACACAGGTCAGCACCCCGGCTCGTTTCTTGGCCTCGGTCACATCAGCCAGCCACTCGCCATCTGTCCCGTTAAACAGCAGCACCTGGCCGCCCACACTTAGCCGCATCACCCCAAACAGGTAATGGGCCTGATCCCGATCCAGAGGAAGCGATTGCCCTGCCCCCAGCGGGTGCTCTACATACAGTCTGATCTTTGCGCTCATGAGGCCCTACATATGCAAGGCGACGCCCCTAATCCAGATGAACCGAACCTTGAAGGCCAAGTTTCGGACGCTGTTACAGATAATTGGGTGGATACCCGTGCGCCAGAATGGACGCGGCCCTATCTGCGGCTATCGCGCGCAGATCGCCCGATTGGCACCTGGTTGTTGCTGATTCCCTGTTGGTGGGGATTGGCGCTCGCCATGCTGTGGGACCAGAGTCCGCGCTGGGAAGATGCCTGGATTTTCGTTGCCTGTGCGGCTGGCGCCTGGTTGATGCGCGGTGCCGGATGCACCTGGAATGACATCACCGACCGTGATTTTGATGGGCAGGTGGAGCGCACCCGATCCCGTCCAATCCCATCAGGGCAAGTAACAGTCAAAGGCGCTGTGGTCTGGATGATTATACAGGTGGCGCTGTCAGCGATGATCCTGTTCAGCTTCAACCAGGCCGCCATTGCCATGGGTATCCTGGCGCTGTTCCCTGTTACCATTTATCCATTTGCCAAGCGTTTCACCTGGTGGCCGCAGGTGTTTTTGGGGCTGGCGTTCAACTGGGGAGCTATGCTGGCCTGGGTGGCGCATACCGGCGCGCTACACTGGCCTGCAGTCCTACTGTATCTGGCGGGCATCGCCTGGACGCTTTTCTATGACACCATCTATGCCCATCAAGACACCGAAGACGACGCACTAATCGGTGTCAAATCCACGGCACGACTGTTTGGCCGGGACACTGCAATGTGGCTGCGCCGCTTTTTGGTGGGTGTTGTTTGCTTGATGGCGCTGGCGGTTATTGGGGCAGTGCAAACCAATGGGTCAATCTTGGCCTTGTTTATAGCCCTTGTTGCACCTTGGGCGATGGGCTGGCATCTCACCTGGCAATTGCGCGCATTAGACACTGAAAACAACGATAACCTGCTGAAATTGTTCCGGCTAAACCGCGACACCGGCCTGATTCCGCTTATCTTCTTTGCCGCTGCCCTGTTCGCATGATTGATCCGCAGCCCTTCAACCGGTAAGAAGGCCAGACATCACTCAGACTATTCGGACCAATTACCCCGCCTATGCGCCTTTCTTCACTACTAATAGTCAGCCTGACCTTTGTGGCAGCAGCGGGACTTAGCCTTGTTGCCGCTGGCTTTGCGGTCACAGGGCTTGAACGCAGCACCGAAATCGCCGTGCGCAGAACCTTGGACAGAACTCAGCATGACTGGGCCGAAGTGACAGCCGACGGATTGCGCGTGATCCTGAACGGAACGGCACCTGATGAGGCCACCCGCTTTACGGCCATTTCTGTTGTTGGCGGCGTGGTGGACGCCGCCCGCATCATTGACCAAATGGACGTGACGCCAACTGCCGATCTGGCCCCGCCTCGGTTCTCGGTTGAAATTCTGCGCAACGATGGTGGTATTTCGATTATCGGATTGATCCCTACCGGCGCCGGCCGTGGGGCGATGGTGGAACAGCTGGCCAGGCTGGTTGGAGAGGATCACGTTGCTGATCTGCTTGAGACAGCGCGTTATAAAGCCCCCGAGGGTTGGTCCGACGCTATGAAATTTGCGGTAGAGGCGCTGCGCCATCTGCCGCGCACCAAAATTTCGGTGGTCGCTGGCCAGGTCACTATTACCGCGATTTCAGACAGTGCCGAGGAAAAGCAAGCACTGGAAAAGACCCTGTACCGCGCCGCACCTCCGGGCCTGCGTCTGGCACTGGATATCGCAGCCCCGCGCCCGGTAATCACCCCGTTTACCTTGCGGTTTCACCTTGATCAGAATGGCGCCGCTTTTGACGCGTGTTCAGCCGAAAGCGAAGCCAGTCGAGATCGCATCCTGACCGCCGCACGCGGCGCAGGTTTGACCACAGATGCAGATTGCGTCATCGGAATGGGCGTACCCTCACCCAACTGGGCCCGTGCTGCAGAACTGAGCTTGTCCAGTTTGGCTCAACTCGGCACCGGGTCGGTGACAATTGCCAATGCAGACATCACCCTGGTGGCCAGCCCTGACGTTAGCCACGAATTGTTTGACCAGGTGGTTGGAGAACTGGAAACGTCGCTCCCCAAGGTCTTTGCCTTGCATGCCGTGTTGCCTGAGCCCGAAGATGAAAGCAACGAGGGCAGCGGCGTACCGGAATTCACTGCCACTCTTAGCCCCGAAGGTCAGGTGCAGCTGCGTGGCCGCCTGAGTGACGATACCCTCCGCAACCTGGTCGACAGTTATGCCAAGGCGCGCTTTGGCTCTGACAGCGTATACATGGCAACCCGCGTGGTTGCTGACCTGCCCAACAACTGGCCCGTGCGGGTCCTAACCGGGCTTGAGGCCCTGTCCCAGCTTGAGCGCGGATCGTTGAGTGTAACCCCGGATCAGGTTTCGCTGCGCGGGATGAGCCACCAAGAGGACACCACGGCTGAGATATCAAAGCTCCTGTCTGCCAAGTTGGGTGAAGCCGAAAACTATGATCTGGCCATCAGCTACGAGGCCCCGCCCGAGCCCGAAGACAAGCCAATGGAACCTGAACAGTGTGAGATGGAACTTGCCAAAATTCAGGCGCTTGGCAAGATTGCCTTTGAACCGGGATCGGCCACTGTGGCCGCCGAAAGCCGCGGCACAATGGACGCTATTGCCGTGATCCTGGAGCAATGCGGTGAGATCCGGTTGGAAATCCAAGGCCACACCGACAGCCAGGGTCGCGAAGAGATGAACCAGAACCTGAGCCAGGCGCGGGCGCAATCGGTTCTGAACGAGCTGCGCGCTCGTCGGGTGCTCACCTCCAGCTTTGCAGCCAAAGGTTATGGCGAAAGCAATCCGATTGCCAATAATGATACCGAAGAAGGCCGCGAGAAGAACCGCCGCATTACCTTTAGCTTGATCCGCCCCGAGCCTACGGCCGAGCAGGAAACCACGCTGGAGGACGCCGCTGCGCCAGAGACCGCGACTGAAACGCCACCCACATCGACCAATGATGCTTCCGAGCAGGAGACCCCCGGACAATGAACAGGACCGAGTTCATCATCACTACCGCCATCATCCTGTTTGCGGCCTTTATGATGGGGTGGTTTGCCAATTGGCTGGTCCACCGTTTCACCCGCGTGCGGCAAAGTGATGTGGCGGATCTCGACCGGATGAGCCAGGAATTGCATGAAGCCGAGGAAACGCGCGATCAGGCCATCACCTATTTGCAGCAGCGCGAGGCTGAACTGAGCAACCAGCTGTCCCAAACCGAGGCCGAGTTGCGAGCAGCGATGGACGGGTTACGTGCCGCCCGACAAGAGGCCGAAGAACTGCGGTCACATATTCACCGCGATTAAATTGCCACGGTGCGTGCAAGCACGCACCCTACACCCGATCTCAGGGTGCTATAATGCCGCTGGACGCGCGTCCACAGGTCGCGCCGGGCCCAACGGGAGACGATCATGAAATGATCGAACGACGGACGGGAGCGCTGGCCTACCAGCGGGTCAGTGCGTCCTCATCCTCGTCTTTGGCATCTACCCAATCAGCCGCGCCGTCCTCAAGGATTTCTTTCTTCCACAACGGAGCGCGAGACTTGAGGTAGTCCATCAGATATTCGGCAGCCTCAAAAGCATCCTTACGGTGGCGCGACGCGGTGGCGACCATCATGATTTGCTCACCTGGCGCCAAGCGGCCATAGCGATGGATGATCAGCGCATCCCCAAGCGACCAACGGTCCGATGCGGTCTGGGCAATCTCAGTCAGCGCCTTGGCGGTCATGCCGGGGTAATGTTCGATTTCCATTGCAACCAGCCCCCCCTGATCTGCATCGCGCACAATGCCCGTGAACGTAACAATGGCGCCAGAACTGCTGTTAGCTTGGGCAAAAGCTTCTGCCTCGGTGCCCAGCTCAAAACACTCTTCTTGGACGGACACACGCATGGCTTAGCCCCCAGTCATTGGCGGGAAAAACGCCACTTCGCGCACGTCTTTCAGAGAGGCATCAAAGTCGCTCAGATCCTGATCCAATGCCACGCGCAGGGCTGATAGGTCCGAGAACGCCGCAGCATAACGCTCTTCACGTGCGCGCAGTTCTTCTACAAGCTCGGCAACTGTTGTGGCGGTGGTTTCAACACTCTCACGGGCAAGGCCAATACGCTCGCGAACCCAAGCGAAATAAAGAATGTCCATCAGGTGTTTTCCTTCAAAAATGGCACTGCTTTACGCAGATAGTCGGCCCCGGTGATCAGCGTCAACGCGGCGGCAATCCAGAGCAACCACAGGCCCAGGCGGCCAGACCAGATCATAGCTTCGAATTTCCAGCGAATGCCCTGCAGATCTTCAACTTCACCCAGCATGATCTGATCGACCATTGCCTGGCCCATGCCCCAAGCGGACATGCCCAAGTAATGCTCAAAGATCCCTTGGGCAAACAGCACCGAAATGGCGGTCATCTGGGCCGTGGTTTTCCACTTGGCCAGTTGTGTCACCTTAAGCGTGCCGGCAGTATCCCCCAGATACTCTCGCAGACCCGAAACAAAAACCTCGCGAAACAGGATAAAAGTGGCAGGCAACACCAGCCAGGGCGACATTGAGGAATATCCCACGATGACCATCAATGCGATTACCACCATCGCCTTGTCCGCGATGGGATCCAGCATGGCACCCAGTTTAGTTTCCTGTTTCCAGGCCCGGGCTAAGTAGCCATCAACCCAATCCGTCAGTGCAGCGCTCACGAATAGCAACAGCGCAAACCAATCTGCATAGGGGCGGCTAAAATACAGAAACATCACTGCAAGGCCGGGGGCAGCCAGAAGGCGCAGTACGGTCAGAATATTGGGTAAAGTCCATGTCATAGCGCGGACATTAACTTGCACTGCCCCGGTAGGGAAGCAGATGCTGACAAAATCTGCCCCTAAAGGGACAGATGCTTTGGGCGAGGATATTTATGGCCAGATGAAGACGAGATCCGTTCTTGTTTTCAGGGATTTGCAACATCATTTGTCCTGAAAGAAATCGTAAATTCGCTGAGCCAGCGCAGCAGATACGCCATCGACAACTTTAAGATCAGCGAGATTTGCCCGACTGACTGCCTTGGCGCTGCCGAAATGAGCAAGCAGAGCTCTTTTGCGACTAGCCCCGACACCAGGAATATCGTCCAGAGGCGTCGCTCCAATGGCCTTGGCGCGTTTCGCCCTGTGGGTTCCGATCGCGAAGCGGTGGGCCTCATCCCGCATGCGCTGAACAAAATAGAGCACCGGATCGTTGCGCTGCAAAGCAAAGGGGCGCTGGCCTGTGCGATGGAATTCTTCCTTGCCATGGTCGCGGTCAACGCCCTTGGCGACGCCAACCATTGGGATATCCCCTACCCCGTGCTCCTGCATGATCTCCTCGACTGCAGATACCTGTCCGGCGCCACCGTCAATCAACAGCAGGTCCGGCCAATGGCCCTTGCTGCGGTCTGGGTCTTCCTTTTGCAGTCGCTTAAATCGGCGATGCAGCACTTCTTTCATCATGCCAAAGTCATCACCGGGCACCAGATCTTCACCCTTGATATTGAACTTGCGATAAGCGTTCTTCATAAAGCCTTCGGGTCCGGCGACGATCATACCGCCCACCGCATTGGTGCCCTGGATGTGTGAGTTATCATAGACCTCGATCCGCTGCGGCGGACCGTCCAGATCAAAGGCCTCGGCCAGGCCGCGGAGCAACTTCGCCTGTGTGGCGCTTTCAGACATACGCCGAGCCAAGGATTCGCGGGCATTGCGAACGGCGAACGCTATCAGTTCAGCTTTTTCACCACGCTGCGGGTTTAAAATCTCAACCTTGTGAGAGGTCTTACCGCTGAGCGCCTCTATCATCAGATCTTCGTTTTCGATACCGTCTGACAGGATCAACTGCCGGGGCGGCTCCTTGTTGTCGTAGAACTGGCCGATAAAGGCCTCCATCACTTCGGCCGGGCTCACGTCAGACCCGATGCGCGGATAGAAATCCTGATTACCCCAGTTTTGATTAGCTCGGACAAAGAAGACCTGCACGCAGGCCTGGCCGCTATCCATGTGCAAACCAATGATGTCTGCTTCGGCCACACCGCGCGGGTTGATGCCCTGAGCGGTCTGCACCTGTGTGAGAGCCTTGATGCGGTCGCGCAGAGCAGCAGCCCGTTCGAACTCCATCGCCTCTGAGGCTATCATCATCTGCTCAGCCAGCTCCTCCTGTATCTTGGTAGACCGGCCTGACAGGAACCGTTCAGCATCGTGTACGCTGCTAGCGTAATCCTCTCGGCTGATCTCGGCGGTACAGGGGGCAGAACAGCGTTTGATCTGGTACTGCAAGCATGGCCGCGTTCGGCTTTCGAACATGGCATCCGTGCAATTGCGCAGCAGGAAGGCCTTTTGAAGCTGGTTTAAAGTGCGATTGACCGCTCCGGCACTGGCAAAGGGGCCAAAATAGCTGCCCTTCTCCTTGCGCGCACCGCGATGCTTCTTGATTTGCGGGTAATCATGGGTCTTGCCAAGCAAGATATTTGGGAAGCTTTTGTCATCGCGCAGCAGAACATTGTATTTGGGCTTGAGTTGCTTGATCAGGTTTTGCTCTAACAGCAACGCTTCGGTCTCGGTGCGTGTTGTCAAAAACATCATCGAAGTGGTCAGCCCGATCATCCGCTCGATCCGTGGGCTGTTGCCAGGCCGACTGTAGTTCGACACGCGCGCGCGCAGATTGCGCGCCTTGCCAACATAAAGCACACGGTTCTCGGCATCGAGCATACGATAGACCCCAGGAGAGCCATCAAGAGTCTTGAGGTAGCTTTGCACCACGGTATAGCCACGTGGTTGCTGGGAAGGCATTTCGGAGGATTTATCGGTCATGTTACAAGAGATATGATTCTCTGCCTTTGGCTGCAACGTTCAAGCTTGCCGATCAAGCAAGAATAAATCCACCGTTCCTGTGGATAACTACGGAGATATCTTTTGACTATTTGGTCTTTTCAACTGAAAATGTGAGGATTTCAATTGTTGCCTAATTTTTAAGCAACCTCGCAACCCATTGATAACACCGGGATAAAAAATGAATTTCGGATAAACGCTTGAAAACGCATATATTTTTATCACACTTTCACGAGGGCAACAAACACGGTGCACAACTTTGCGCGATATACGCACTAATAACCCAACTCAAGCCAAATAAGTATGACTAGCTTTATACCAATCTCATAGTGTTATCTGGGCATCTGACAATTCTTAGTTGCAATCTGGATCCTGTCCTCGAATTGCCTGCGATCCACACTGAGAACAGCTAGAAACGAAGAAGGTTGCTCTGTAAATTAAAAAAGCACCAGTGCTTTCCCGCAAAGCAGAATCTGGACGAGCGAACTGCACTTGGGCATTCAAACTTAAAGACCCAAGTGCACCGTTGGAGTCTTCAACTCACAAGATAATAGCCATGTAAGCCAAATATAACCCCGTCAAAACAAAGCCCCAGTTGCGCGTGATATCTTGTTTGAAGAATACAAATGGGATCAGCAACAAAGAAGCACCTAACATCACCCAGAGATCAAAGTTGAGGAATGCAGCTTTAACTGGGATCGGTCCAACAAAGGTCGCGATGCCTACGATTGCCAACAAGTTGAACATATTGGAGCCGATCACGTTACCCAGCGCCACATCGGCTTGGCGGCGCAGCGCAGCCATTACCGTGGTTGCAAGTTCTGGCAGAGATGTTCCAATCGCAATCAGCGTCAAGCCAATCACGCGTTCGCTTACATGATAGGTTCGGGCGATTTCAGTGCCATTATCAACCAGGATATCAGCGCCCAAAGGCAAGCCGATCAAGCCCAACAGCAAATACACACATACACGCCAATACGGCATGTTGGGATCTGCCTCTTCGATGCCTTCCAGGTCATCCTCAATGCCATTGCGCCGATGTTCGCGAGCCTCTCTAAAGGCCACGCCCAGCACTACGGCCAAAGCGGCCAACAAAACCAATCCCGACCAGATCGTAAACACACCGCAGAATGCAAGAGCGATGAACAATACCGAAGCAACAAGCATGAAAACATAGTTCTTGCGGCTATCACACTCGCTGGTGTGCAGGGCTTTCATAATGGCAGGAATACCTAGGACCATAAGAATATTGGCTGTATTCGACCCAACCACGTTCCCCAGCGCAATGCTGGGTGCGTTCTCGGCCACCGCTTGAATTGCGATCAGCAACTCAGGAGCCGACGTACCAAAAGCGACAATTGTCAAACTTACGATCAGCGCCGGGACCCCCAAGCGCAGGCTTAGGTTCACTGCGCCACGAACAAGCGCATCCCCTGCCAGCAACAAAATCACCAGACCCAATGCCGATAGAAGCCAAGGCATCATCATCCGTGCCGTCCCTTTTCACAGGCACAAGGCCCTTTGCCGATTTTAAAGCGCCCGCACTTTGGGCAGCGCACAGATTTTAGTCGTTTCTGCCCTGGGAACCGCAGCTTGCCAAACATCGCCAGCACAGCCATTCCAACCAGAAACAGAGATACAATTTTGAAGATCACGTCAGAGACCAAACCGCGCAAATGCGGCCCGTTCCTCGATGCCTGCCAGGGTATCTTGCGCCATCATTACGCCAACCCGGCTCAGCAGGGGTTTCTTTAAACCATAGCGTTTAAACCGGACTTTCTCGCCAAAACGTTCCTGCATCTTGGGTTTGAGATGGGCAATGCCGTCGATCAGGCCCAGTTCAGTTGCTTTGCGGGCCAGCCAAATTTCACCGGTGAACAGATCCTGTTCGGTCGTCAGCTTACCCTCTCGGCGCGCCGTCACATGAGAAATGAAATTCTCATGGATATCGCCAAGCAAAGACTTCAACCGGGCGACATCCTCGTCGCTTTCCGGGCGAAACGGGTCCAGCATGGATTTGCTTTTGCCAGCCGTATAGACGCGCCGCTCAACACCGTGTTGTGCCAGCAGTTCATGCGCACCAAAGCCAGCGGAAATGACACCAATAGATCCAAGTATCGAACTATCGTCCGCCCAGATCTCATCTGCTGCTGCAGCCAACCAATAGCCCCCCGAAGCAGCAACATCCTCGACAAAGGCGTAAACGGGGACTTCGCACTCGGCGGCCAAGCGACGAATTCGCGCCCCGATCAACGAACTTTGCACAGGTGAGCCACCCGGAGAATTGATTTCAAGCGCAATGGCTGCGGGCTTGCCCTTACGAAAAGCACGCTCCAATACCGGGGCTAGCGTCGCATCACTCAATGCACCCCGTCCTGGCATGCCGATTGCGCCTGAAAGGCGTACAATGGCCACCAACGGCGACCGCTTAAGAAAGGGAATGGGTAGTGTCATCCCGACGATGTAGATTGCCACCCCGCCTGAAACAAGACATCGGCGGGTGTTGAAACGTCACGATCTACAAAATCCACATCAGGGTGGGCAATTTTGCAACGCTTCATGCCCACTTGCGCAATAGAATAAAATGACCTCAACCCAATTCATATGGCCTGGCAAGCGATAGGGTTTTGCTCAGCTGTTGCCATGTCACAGCTTCAAAACGGTCAGGCCACTCAACACCCCATTGCCAGGCAAGTTTTCGTGCGCGCGGTAAATAGACCTGCGCATAAGCGATGTGCGCGGAAATCATCGCGTCCAGGTTTGGCACTGCTGGCGGCAGTGACATCAGCAGCTCCTTCTGCTCGTCGGTGATAAGCCGGTTCAGATGTAAAACACCGCCCCGATTGGGGGCGTTGGTCTCTTCAATCAACAGATCCACCAACAAGTTGCGCAAATGGAAGATCCCCAGTACGCCGTTGATGTACTCTTGGCGTCCCACCGCTAGGTGTAAGAGCCCCAAGATCCGAATAAATTCCTCAAACTGATAGCGCAGCCGAGCAGGATCTGGCCCCGGCGTTTTGGTCTCGACGGGCAGATCCTTGTACAGACTGTCATGATCGAACAGAGGCGTCAGGCTGCTCTGGGTCTGGAACCTTAACTGCTCAGGCTTCAGGATCAAAACATCAATGCGCGTCCAGTCTTCTGTGATGGCATTGATCAAAGCGGGCCGAGTTGTCCGATCCCGCCACAATACGATTTCTCCAACCTGACTGATGGCATTGCCGCATATCTGAGAAATGTCATCTGTTGCGCCGTCCGCCGCAACCAACACAAAATCAATGTCGCTGTAGTCATCGGCATGTCCATTTGCGTAGCTACCGCTTAGAAACAATGCACAGATACCTGTATTTGATCTCAAACTGTTGCTGACTGTTTCAATAACGTCTCGGTGTTTCATACCAGCCCTCCACGGGCCAAGTATAATCAGCCCGCACAGGCAAGTGGCTTAAAAGAGTGCAAAATCACTCTGCTCGCCCACAGTGACCTTGGCGCAAGCCTCTTCGCCCTCCCCACAATGCAACCGCGCCGCGCATCAGCGCGGCGCTAGGCCCAACGGGAGCGGTACTTCGTATGATGTACCTGCGACGGGCGGGAGATCTTGGTTACGAGCGGATCCGCCAGCCGGTTTTGAAGATCCACCAGATTACGCCCATGCAAAGAGCAGTAAACCCGCCAATAGCCAACAGGCTTAGCCCCACCGGCACATCAGAGGTGCCAAAAAATGACCAGCGGAAGCCTGAAATCAAGTAGACTACTGGATTGAACAGTGTGATTTTCTGCCAAATTGGCGGCAGCATCGAGATCGAGTAGAACGATCCGCCAAGGAACACCAATGGAGTCACGATCAGCAATGGCACCAGTTGCAGTTGCTCAAAATTTCCAGCCCAAATACCGATGATAAACCCCAGCAAAGCAAAGCTAAGGCAGGTGAGCAGCATGAACAGCACCATTGCCAAAGGATGCGCAATGGTCAGATCTACAAATAGGGATGCCGTGGCAAGGATCACCACACCGATAAACAGCGCCTTGGTCGCAGCCGCACCAACATAGCCCAGAACAATTTCCAAGAAACTCACCGGAGCGGACAGCAGCTCATAAATCGTGCCAATGAATTTGGGGAAATAGATGCCAAATGACGCATTAGACGTCGCCTGTGTCATCACGCTCAGCATGATCAGGCCCGGCACGATAAAGGCGCCATAGGGCACGCCTTCGACTTCATCAATGCGGCTGCCGATGGCAGCGCCGAACACCACAAAATACAGTGAAGTCGACAGAACAGGTGACAGAAAACTCTGCATCAAGGTGCGGAAAAACCGGGCCATTTCGAACCGGTAGATAGAGGCGACTGCGCTCCAGTTCATGAGGGATCTCCTGAGACAAGCCCGACAAAGATGTCTTCGAGGCTGGATTGGCGGGTTTGCACATCAGCCAGAACCAGACCGGCCTGGGCGACATCATTCAACAGGGCAGTGATACCTGTGCGATCGGCATGGGTGTCGTAGGTATAGACAATCGCATCACCGCCATTCACCAGCTGCAGATCATGGTGTGCCAGCGCCTCGGGCAGCTCAGAGACTGGCGTGGTCAGCTGCACCTCTAACTGCTTTTGCCCCATACGGGCCATCAAAGTTTCTTTCTCTTCCACCAGCAGCAGTTCACCACCGTTGATCACCCCTACCCGATCAGCAATCGCCTCGGCCTCTTCGATGTAGTGGGTGGTCAGGATGATGGTAACACCTGAGGCCTTGAGCTCCGCAACGATGTTCCACATGTCCTTGCGCAGCTCGACATCTACCCCAGCGGTGGGTTCATCCAGGAACAAAACACGTGGCTCGTGACTAAGCGCCTTGGCGATCAGCACCCGGCGTTTCATACCGCCCGACAGTTCCATGATCCGGTTCTTGCGCTTATCCCACAGCGACAGTTTGCGCAGGATGTCTTCGATCAGCGCATCATTTCGCGGTTTTCCAAACAGCCCACGCGAAAACCGCACGGTGTTCCAGACCGTCTCAAATGGTTCCAAATTGATTTCCTGAGGTACCAGACCAATCAGCGACCGAGCAGCGCGGAAGTCGTCCAAGATATCAAAACCACCAACGGTTACGCTGCCTGAAGTTGGCGTAATGATGCCGCAAACCGTGGAAATCAGTGTCGTTTTACCCGCCCCGTTGGGGCCAAGCAGCGCCAGGATCTCGCCTTCGTCGATATCAAGGCTAACGCCCTTCAGGGCTTCAAACCCACCGGCATAGGATTTCCGTAGATCACGGATGGAGAGGATGCTCGCCATGTGTATTCCATTCTGAACTGATCAGTTTGGTTTACGTTAGCGTCAGAGTGTCGCAACCACCAGAGGCACAATGCGCAAGGCACTGTGCAAATGCGCAGAGTCAGGCCCGGCGCGCGATTTTCTTGAGCCACCCCTTCTTTTCCTCGTTTTCCGACGTGTCCGCATCTGAGGTTTCACCTTCGGGTGCCAGCGCATCTTGCAGATTGGTAAAGAATTGGTTGGCCATTTTCTTGGCAAAGCCATCGATCAAACGGCTGCCAAGCTGTGCCAGCTTGCCGCCAACTTTGGCGTCCACTTCATATGTTAGCAGTGTACCGATCTCGCTTGCGGTCAGAACAACATTTGCGCTGCCCTTGGCAAATCCGGCTGCACCGCCTTTGCCCTCGCCGCTGATGGTCAGGGATTCACCTTCGACCATATCAGACAGCGAGACATGACCTTTGAATGTCGCCTTAACGGGCCCAACCTTTTGCGTGACGACCGCGTCAAATCCATCTTCTACCGAGCCTGTCACCTCTTTGGCGCCTGGCACACAGACCAAAAGTATCTCGGGATTCAAAAGCGCCGCATACACGGCGGCTGGATCCGCAGCGATCTCTTTCTGGTCGGTCATATGCATGGCAGGCCCTCGCTCAACTAAACACTCATACATAGTCTTAGCCGCAATTTGACCGCCCTGCCAAATCGCATATCTTCAATCTGATATCACCAAGAGTGATACCTGAGCGCCCTGACCCTTCATTTCACGTCAATATGGAAGCCCGACATAGTTTTCCGCCAGCGAGGCAAGCGCAGCTTCCGAAGAGAACAAATAGTCCAGATCAGTGCGCTGCAATCGACGATCCACCTCTTCCCCATCGGGAAAACGGTGCAGCAGATTGGTCATCCACCACGAGAACCGCTGCGCCTTCCACACCCTCGCCAACGCCCTCTCTGAATAACTGTCGAGCCCGGCGTCATCATCCTTGAGATAGTGATCGACCAGCCCGTGATAGAGATAGTGAATATCCGAGGCCGCTGAATTCAATCCCTTGGCCCCGGTGGGCGGGACGATATGCGCGGCATCTCCGGCCAGAAACATTTGACCATAACGCATTGGTTCGGCCACAAAGCTGCGCAACGGGGCGATGGATTTTTCAATTGACGGGCCTGTTTCCAGACTATCCGCCACCACGTCAGGCAGACGGTTTTTCAGCTCGGTCCAAAAGGCCTTGTCCGTCCAGTCTTCTGCTTTGTCTGTGATCGGCACCTGAATGTAATAGCGGCTCAGCACCTGGCTGCGCATCGAGCATAGCGCAAAACCGCGTTCGTGTCGGGCGTAAATCAGCTCGGGAGAAACCGGCTTGGTTTCAGACAGCACCCCCAGCCAGCCAAAGGGATAGATCTTTTCATACTCGCGCAGCACATCAGACGGGATCGATTTGCGGCTGATACCATGAAAACCATCCGCGCCAACAATGTAGTCACAATTGATACGATGCTGGGCGCCGTCCTTTTCATAAGTCAGATAGGGGGTGCTGCTTTTCAGGTCATGCGGAGTGACGTTCTCTGCTTGGTGGATGACCACACCGCCCATGTCATCGCGCGCTTGATACAGATCGCGTGTGACCTCGGTCTGACCATAGACCATGACAGAGTTGCCACCGGTGTGCTTTGCCAGATCGACCCGGTCCATACGGCCCTGATGCGCTATATAGATGCCTTCGTGGATTTCGCCTTCGGCATCCATGCGTTCGCCGTAGCCCGCCTCGCGCATCAGGTTGGCAAAACCATGTTCCAACACACCCGCCCGAATGCGCCCCAGCACATAGTCGCGGGTGTGTTTTTCCAGCACGATGGTATCAATTCCTCGCCGATGCAAAAGCTGTGACAGCAACAGACCAGACGGCCCCCCGCCAATGATCCCAACCTGTGTTGTCGTGACTGACATATGCGCGCCTTTCCAGTGTCCTTGGGTTTAATATGACCCGTTGCTGCAGCTTTGCGAATGGACCAAGCGCGCAAGTTCTTGTACATTTCGTACATGGAAGCGAAGCACCACATACAGAATTACAGCCTTTTTGGGGAGACCTCTGAACTGGCGGATGAGCTACATGTTGAAAGCATTCAGGCCCGCTCGCAGCGGCATAATTGGGAGTTGAAGCCACATCGACACCCCCGGCTTCATCAGCTTCTATTCTTGACCGATGGCGGCGGAGCAGCGGAACTGGATGGGCGAAACCACACATTGCCGCCGCCCTGCATCGTCAACGTGCCCCGCAATGTTGTACATGGCTTTCAATTCACCCCGAGCACTTCTGGCTGGGTGGTAACACTGACATCAGGCCTGATGGATCACTGTTTGATCGGGGGCGACGGGCTGCGCAAACCACTGGCCAGTGCCTGCATTACTCCAATGCCCGACAATATTCGGCTCATGGCCCAGCAGCTAAACAACGAATACATGAGTCAGAGTTTTGGCCGCGCACAAGCGTTGCGCGGATTATGTGGGGTAGCGTTGGCCATTGCGGCCCGGAGTATTGATCTGGCCGAGGAAAGCCACCGAAACGGGCGTGGGAACCCATTGTTCACGCGGTTTGAAACACTGGTTGAGCGAGACTTTCGATTGCGACGAAGCCTTGCCGATTATGCTGCTGATCTGGCTATTTCATCTACTCATCTTAACCGTGTTGTACACGGGGCCACCGGGCACTCGGCCTCACAACTGGTCAATGATCGGGTCCTACGCGAGGCCCGTCGGCTGTTGATCTATACCAACCTGACAGCTACGGGGATTGCCTATGAGTTAGGCTTTAACGACCCAACGCATTTCAGCCGAGTATTTGCCAAGGGCACCGGGTTGGCACCCAGGGAATTTCGCCGTCAGATGGAAGCCACATAGCCATATGACGCGCGGTTACATCAACCAACCCCGTCGACGAACTTGACAGTTATGCTCCTGACTGGCCCGCTAAGCGTAGCAGCCGGTTACTCTGGCAGCCTAGGCCTATCAAAACGAGAGTTGTAATCACATGCTAAACGGCATTCGCATAATCGAGGTTGAGGCCTTGGGTCCCGGTCCTTTTGCAGCAATGTTGTTGGCAGACTTGGGCGCCGATGTGATCTGTGTGCACCGCAAAGGCGGCTCTGTCACGCCAGGCATGCCCGAGCAGTCCATACTGGACCGAGGCAAACGTTCTATAGAGCTGGATCTAAAAGATGATGAGGATATCGCCACATTCAAGTCCCTGGTCGAGACTGCAGACGGGCTGATCGAAGGCTTCCGACCAGGCGTGATGGAGAAGCTGGGACTAGGGCCACAGGATTGCCTGGGTCTGAACCCGAAGCTTGTGTTTGGCCGGATGACCGGATGGGGCCAGAACAGCCCTCAATCTCATATGGCAGGGCACGATCTTAATTACATCTCGCTATCTGGCGCGTTGTGGTACAGCTCGCCGGCCGATGCCGCCCCCGTTACGCCTCCGACACTGGTTGGCGACATCGGAGGGGGTGCGATGTATCTGGCCGTGGGCATGTTGGCCGCAATTCTAAGGGCCAGAACAACAGGCCAAGGCTGTGAGGTGGACGCTGCGATTTATGACGGGTCAGCCCATATGATGAACCTTTTGATGTCTCTTCGCCAGGCTGGGAGTTTCGAGGAGCGCCGCGGCCAGAGCCTGTTAGACGGGCCCCATTGGAGCCGGACTTATCGTTGTGGTGATGGTGGGTTTATCTCGGTGCAGTGTTTGGAACCTAAGTTCTACGCCGAGTTTCTACGCCTGCTTGGGCTGGAAGAAGATGCCGCTTTTCAAAACCAATTTGACCGCACATCTTGGCCAACCTTAACAGATCGGCTGACGGGTCTGTTTGCAGGGCAGTCGCGAGACCATTGGGCGGCTTTGTTTGAAGGCACGGATGCCTGTGTCTCACCAGTGCTCACTCCAACCGAAGCCCTGACGCATCCGATGAATTCACGTGGGACCTGGGTCGAGGCTCAAGGCGTGTTGCAAGCAGCCCCGGCCCCCCGTTTTTCTGGTCAGCCGGACTGGAAAGCGCCCCCGCTTCCAGAGCGAGGCCAACACACAAACGAAATATTGGCCGAGCTAACCAGCGCCAAAAAACCGAGTTGAGCCTTAGCTCTGTTTTCTTGCAGCCGAGGCTTTCTTCATACGCTCAAGCAAATCGGCTTTGACCGCGTCCTTTCCAAAAGGGTTCTTACCGGTCCCTTTTGCGTTATGTTCCTTATGTCGCGGCGTGTTGCCACCCTTTTTGGCGTTGCCAGATTTGCCATAGTCCATCGGAATTCCTTCTCGGTTGCGACACGCCCCCCATGCCTGAAAGCGCGCGGCGCGACAAGGCGGCATAACGTACTTGCTTTCCGCAACCTGAAACGCGGCTGGACGCTTGCCTCAATTATTCGCCTGGCATGCCTCAAGGCAGACGGAATTGGGACTGAGCAACCATTGGCCGCACCATAAACCGTACAATAGCCTGCATAGCTACAAACAAAAGCGGGGCCTTTACTGGCCCCGCTTTTCCAAAATCATCGGCTTTTTAGCTCAGCTTTCGCGCACAGTATCGATCATCAACTGCACATTATCGGGATCTGCATCAGGGGTGATCCCGTGACCCAAGTTGAAGATATGCGGACCGTTTGTGAACGCTTTGACAATGGCTCGGGTCTCATCCACCAGTTCTTGTCCACCGGTCACCATATGGCGCGACGCCAGGTTACCCTGCACACAGCCATCAACCTGAACATTCTGCACGGCCCACTCCGGTGACACCGAATTGTCCAGCGCCACACAGTCAACACCAGTAGCCTTGGCAAAGCCGATGTATTTTTCGCCTGCTTCCCGTGGGAAGCCGATCACCGGGATCCCGGGATGACGGGCCTTTAGCGCTGAGGTGATTTCACGGGCGGGTTCCAGTGCGTATTTCTGGAATGCGTCACCTTTCAGCGAGCCGGCCCAGCTGTCAAAGATTTTGACTACTTCGGCTCCAGAGTCGATCTGGCGGGACAAATATTCGATGGTAGCGGCAGTGATCCGGGCCAGAAGAGCTTCGAACAGTGCATTATTCTCTTCGCGCAGCAGATGCGCGGGGCCCTGATCCGGGGTGCCACGCCCTGCAATCATATAGGTCGCCACGGTCCATGGGGCGCCAGCAAAACCTATCAACGTGGTCTCAGAAGGCAGCTCACGCGAAAGTATTTTGACGGTCTCGTAGATCGGGTTCAGCACCTCATCGATGTCGCTGACCGGACCTAGTTTATCAAAATCAGCCTGCGTGGTGATCGTGGACAGCCGCGGGCCTTCGCCCGTCACAAACCACAGGTCCGCGCCCAGCGCCTGGGGGACCAGAAGGATGTCGGCAAACAGGATCGCAGCATCAAAGCCATAGCGACGGATCGGCTGAAGAGTCACCTCGGCGGCCAGTTCCGGATTATAACACAGTTTGAGAAAATCCCCGGCCTGCGCGCGAGTGGCGCGATATTCGGGCAGGTAACGACCAGCCTGGCGCATCATCCAGATCGGGGGCACATCCTGTTGCTCACCCGCTAGTGCACGCAGTATCTTTTTCTGTTCGGCCATGTCCGTCCTCATCTCTCGCTTGCCCGCTTGGGTCTTCGTTACGCGGGCCATTGTCAAGGCAAAGCCGCATCCGCCCTGCATCTTCGGGCAATCTGTCGCGACTTAGCGCTTGGGCGAGCCATTTAACTTTGTTCTATGTCAAAGCAGGCTCAATTCAGGTGAGGCAGATGGAAACTGGTTTCCCCTGTGCCTGAAAGTGTTCTAAAGCTTCGCCATGACATTGATCCTGCCCTCTCCCGCCGTCCCCCTGAAAATCGGCACCCGTGGTTCGCCACTAGCCCTGGCTCAGGCTTATGAAACCCGCCGCCGCCTGGGCGAAGCGTTTGATCTGCCCGAAGAGGCGTTTGAGATTGTAGTGATCAAGACCACCGGTGATAATCAGGCGCTGATTGCGGCTGACAAGCCGCTCAAGGAATTGGGTGGCAAAGGGCTGTTCACCAAAGAGATCGAAGAGGACCTGCTGTCGGGAGCCATCGACATTGCGGTGCATTCGATGAAGGACATGCCAGTGGCTCAGCCCGTAGGGTTGCTGCTGGACACCTACCTGCCGCGTGAAGATGTGCGTGATGCCTTTGTCTCGCCCAAGCTGTCGTCGCTGACAGACCTGGCCGAGGGTGCGGTTGTTGGAACCTCATCTCTGCGCCGTACCGCGCAGCTGTTGAACCGCCGCCCGGATCTGAACGTGGTGCAGTTTCGTGGCAATGTGCAGACCCGGCTGAAAAAGCTAAACGACGGCGTGGCTGAATGCACCTTCCTAGCCATGGCCGGACTTAACCGGTTGAACATGGCCGATGTGCCAGCCACCGCGATTGATACAGACGACATGTTGCCCGCCGTGGCGCAGGGCGCCATTGGTATCGAACGTCGCATCGATGACAGCCGCGTGGCTGATATGCTGGCTGCATTGCATGACAAGGCCACTGGACAGCGACTGGCCGCAGAGCGGGCATTCCTGGCGGCGCTAGACGGGTCTTGCGAAACCCCGATTGCAGGCTTGGCGGAGTTGGATGGCAACACTCTGCGCCTGCGTGGCGAGGTGTTGCGCCCGGATGGTTCCGAAGCCATTTCTATGGATGAGACCTGCACGATCGAAGACGGTGCCGAGCTGGGCCGCGAGATGGCCGAAAATCTGCTAAAACGCGCTGGTGACGGATTTTTCGATTGGCGTTAAGCCCCGCGCCCCTCACTTAAAAACTGGAGCGGGTCGCCCGCTCCACCGCAGCCAGCTTACGGGGCTGCCCCGGAACACGTTCAGATCCACATCCCCGGCAATGCCCGGTACGCGCCCCGTGCCACTGTATTGCCAGAACTGCCAGGGCGCGCCGGGGTAGACTTGGGATGGGTGCCCCGCAACGGATCGCAGCCAGAACTCGGTTCCATCCAAGCGGCCAATACCCGTGTCCTGATAGAAATCCACCGTGGTATAGACCACGGGGCGGCGACCGTAGTGTGCTTCGAGCATGTCCAGAAACCGCTTGGCCTCGCGCCGGACCGTTGCGCCATCCGGACGGATTGTGCAGGTCGGCGAATGTGGGGTCCACTCCATGTCCAGTACAGGCGGCAAGGCACCGGGATCACGGGGCACGTGTTTGATAAACCAGCGTGCCTGCTGTGCTGCGGGACGACAAAAGTAGAAGTAGTGGTAAGCTCCACGCCGCACCCCTGCCCTCTGCGCGCCGGTCCAGTAGGTATGAAAATTCGGGTCGGCGACGTCCCCGCCCTCGGTCGCCTTGATATAAGCAAAGGAGACCCCGGCTCTGCGGGCTTGGTGCCAGTTGATCTCGCCCTGCCAACGCGACACATCGATGCCGTGAACGGGGTACGAGGTTGGCTTGCGCCGTTCCCATTCGTGCGGGTCACTGTCACCGAATCGAGGATAGGTCACCAGGTGCGCCATTGCTTCGGCCGCAACATGAGGAACAGGTTGCACCAATTCAGGCTCCGGCCGCGACGCACAGGTTGCCAAGGCCATACTCATCGCGACCAACAAAATCAGTTTACGCATAAACCCTCTGGCCCAACCGGGCAGCACTCTTCAAGACTGCGCCCAGCATACTGGTGGATGTACTCATTGCTATAGTGCGACCAACGATCGGCGGCTGCCCGCGCAAAGCAATTGGGCAAACCTCTGACTATGCGAATCAATTTAAGGCCAGCGCGAAATGGCCTCGAAGTTAGCTACACCTTCAGCAACGATCTTTGTCATTTCGGTACGTGCCTCTGGACTAACGTCAGCCTCGCTTGCAAACTGTTTATACGCAGCCACCGCATCAGTCAGTTCGCCTTGTAATTGATCGAAGTTGCAAACCTCAGGGAAATCCGAAAGCAGCTCTGGTACCGCCTCACACACAACCGAAATAGAAGAAATTTTGAAAACCAATTCAGCTGAAATAAAGAAGGCCATACGCTGGTCGCCTCGTTTTACATATTCCCTGCTAATTTGCTCCCAGATCCGCCAAGCAAGTGGTGCCGAATAAAACTCGGCGAACTGAAGGTGCTGCGCAGTTTGCGGAAGAACCTCTGGATATCGGTCACCCAAACGAAAGTGCCCGGACCGCTCCCACTCTTGAGAATACCCCAGGCAACGCTCGTGGGTCTCTGCGCCCGACAAGAACTGAGCCCCATCCACTATGACGACCTCAAAGTCGCTCGCCATATCAAACCCAAAAATCTCTCGCCTGTTCACTGCGTATTCCAGCGAAAAGCATGGCCAAGCATCTGGACTAATCTCAATTCTGATCTTGGCAGGGACGCCCTCTGCCGACGCTTCTGACATCCAACTTACCGAAAACGAAAACGCAATTATGCCAAGAAAATTCAAAAACTTATTCATTACATCCTATCAAGGTCAGCCATAAACAAGCTGACCTCTCTACATAGTGTCAGAAAATCGGGCCCTCAAATCCACTTGGCCAGCGGTGGCAGGCTCATCAGTACCGCGTTGGCATCGTGGCCGGTTTCCAGTCCAAATTTGGTGCCACGGTCATAGACCAGATTGTATTCCGCATAGAGCCCGCGATGCACTAGCTGGGCGTCTTTGTCGGCGTCAGACCAGTCCTGCACCCGGCGTTTTTCGACCAATGGCACAAAGGCTGGCAGGAAGGCGCGGCCGATGTCTTGGGTCAGCGAAAAGTCAGCAACCCAATCGCCACTGTTCTGGTCATCCATAAAGATGCCACCAACACCTCGGGCCCGGTTGCGATGCGGGATGTAAAAATACTCATCCGCCCATTTCTTCAGGCGCGGGTATAGGTCCTCGCCATGCGGATCCAAGTGCGCCTGCTGGCGATGATGGAAATGCTGGGTGTCTTCGTCATATTCGATGCAAGGGTTCAAGTCGGACCCACCGCCAAACCACCAGGCGTGCGGGGTCCAGAACATCCGGGTGTTCATGTGCACGGCTGGCACATGCGGGTTCTGCATATGCGCCACCAGCGAAATACCTGACGCCCAAAATCGAGGGTCATCTTTCATCCCCGGAATACCCTTACGAGCGGCCATTGCGTTCTGGGCCCGCTCTCCCAATGTACCGTAGACCTCGGACACGTTAACGCCGACTTTCTCAAACACCCGGCCACCGCGCATGACGCTCATCAACCCGCCACCAGCGTCCGAACCATCGTCCGCAGCACGTTTCGTCTCGGTGACTTCAAACCGACCGGGTGCCTGATCTGACAAGGGGCCGGTATCGTGGCTGTCTTCCAGCCCTTCGAATGCCACTACAATCTCGTCCCGCAGTGTCCGGAACCATTCTGCGGCCTGGGCTTTTTCGGTCTTCATCTCGGCGCTCATGTCAGGACTTTCCGTGAATTGGGGAGGTAGAGTTTTCGGTTTAGTGAACCGGTGCGGCCACGGGGTCCAGTAAGGTGCGACCACCATCCAGCGTCACCACCTGGCCGGTCATGAAACACGAGGCCTCGGAGGCCAGGAACTGTGCGGTCTCGGTCAGCTCGGTGGGGGAGGCAATGCGGCCCAGTGGTGTATGTTCTTCGATGTCTTCGCGGTAGCTTCGGTTTTCCTTGAGCACCTCCTTCATCGAGGCACTCATGACCGATCCAAAGGCAATGCTATTCACACGAATGCGGTGCGGAGCTAATGCGACTGACAGCGACCGGGTCATCTGGTCCATCGCCGCCGAGGACACCGAGTAGGCCATCAACTCGGGGTGGGTACGTCGTGCGGCAATCGACGACAGGTTGATGATGGACCCTTGGGGGCCGTTGTCCTCACGCCCCTCACCCTGCTTCATCATCCGCTTGGCCACCTGTTGCGATAGGCGCAGGGTTGGCAGCAGGTTTTCATTCAAAAGCATGTGGGTCGAGTCATCGTCTGGATCCAGCGGATCACTGCTCACCACTTGACGCGCGCCATTCACTAAGATGTCGATCTGGTCAAAGGCATCTATTGCCGCAGAAAGCAGATTGGCGATGGTAAGGCGCTCGCGCAGATCACCGGCAAAATAGCGGGTATTGCCCTCTTCTGGTTGATTTCCCAGCTCACGGATCAAACCGGCCTCATCCGCATCAGCAAACATCACGTTGGCTCCGGCAGCGGCAAACTGCTTGCCGATAGCCAAGCCAATACCATTGGCTGCACCAGTCACAATCGCGGTTTTGCCGGATATCGAAAAGGACATAAATTAGGACTCCGTCAGGGTAATGCAGCCGTCAGAATAAACTGCAATTGCAGACTTGAAAACCGTTCGCGTTTTCCCGGTTAGTGGCGTAGGCGTTTCGGACGACTGGCCTGCAACACCTTGAATTTGTTATCTCCAGCAATCTCGGAGACCTGAACAAACCGTTCTGCCAAGGTCGTTTCATATGGCAAGTGCCGATTCGCGACCATCCACAGGTTCCCCGATGGGGTCAGCACCCGCGCAGCGGTGTTGATAAAAGCCTGGCCCAAAGACGGTTCTGCACTGCGTCCCGTGTGGAACGGCGGGTTCATGATGACCCCATCCAACAGATGCGAAGGCTTCCATTCTCGTGCGTCAGCCCAATAAAACTGCGCTCGTGGGTCTGTCACGTTACGGCGGGCACAAGTCAGGGCATTGTGATCTGCCTCGACCAGATGCAGGTTTTCGATGACCTCATCCCGTTGCAAAAGCTGCGCCGACAAATAACCCCAGCCCGCGCCAAGATCGGCCAAGTTGCGCCCCAGTTTTGTTGGCAGCGCATCCACCAGCAGACGCGAGGCCGGATCAATCCCATCCGCCGAAAACACGCCTGGAGCGGTGGAGAACCCATCAACAATGCTGAAATCATCTGCCAACCACTCGGCAAAAACCTGCCTGTCATCCTCGATCCAGAACACCTTGCCGTGTGCCTTAGCCGCTGCTGAGGAAGGGTTGGTCAGTTTGCGCGCTGCTTTGTACAGCGAATCGATTCCATCGTTTTTGGCACCGTCGACCAGAACCGGGCCATTGCTCAGCGCCACGGCCTGAGCCACCAGGTGACGGGCCAACGCCTTGGCGCGCGGTAGAAATACAATAGCCGCAGCAATCTCGGTTCCCGGCTCGATCTCGGCCACACAGTCATAACCGCGACCGGTAAAAACGTCGTGATCGGGGCGCATCGGTTGTACCACCGTCACCTGATCGCGCGGCAGCATCGACAGGTCATGTTCAGCGCGCGGAAGGAATACCGCGATCTTGCCGCTTGCAGGCACAACAAAACCACCTGACTCGATCGCCAGTGAGAGACGGATGGACATGTGAGCGGCCTCTTATTCTTCTTTTTCCATGGTACATTGCAGCGGATGCTGCTGCCGACGGGCAAAATCCATCACCTGACCAACCTTGGTTTCGGCAATTTCATGACTGTAAACCCCGACAACTGCCAAGCCCTTTTTGTGGACGATCAGCATGATCTCAAACGCCTCGGCATGGGTCATGCCAAAGAAGCGTTCCAACACCATCACCACAAATTCCATCGGCGTATAGTCGTCATTTAGCAACAACACCTTATATCGTGGAGGGCGCTGGGTCTTTGGTTTGGTCTTAGTGAGAACTCCGGTGTCTGTGGAGTCATCTGACTGGTCCGACATGATATGGGGCAACAGTGTCATTAGGGGTTCAATCCGGGTCAGGCATGGAAATTCTTCACCCGCTTATATAGCCTCTATCTCGGCGAGGAAAAGAGAAAGCGAGCAATACAATGGCACGCACTTTAACTACCATTGGGTTTGATGCCGATGATACGCTTTGGCATAACGAGCGCTTCTTTCGGATAACGCAGCAAAAATTTACCGAATTGCTTGCGGACCACACACCCGTTGATCTGGATCCAGAGAGATTGAATGAACGGCTGCTGGCAGCAGAAAAGCGCAACCTTGGGCGCTATGGTTACGGCGTTAAGGGGTTTACCCTATCGATGATCGAAACCGCCATCGAAGTGACCGATGCGCGCGTTCCGGCAACGGTGATCCACGAGTTGATCGAAGCTGGTCAGATGATGCTGTCTTATCCAATCGAGCTGTTGCCTCATGCGCGCGACACCGTCACAGCGCTGGCTGGTGACTACCGCATCGTTTTGGTGACCAAGGGGGACTTGCTGGATCAGGAACGCAAACTGGCACAATCCGGTTTAGGCGACCTATTTGATGCCGTTGAAATTGTTTCTGAGAAAACACCCGAAGTGTATCTGGACATTTTTTCCAACCATGCGGACGGGGTGGAACGCACCATGATGGTTGGCAACTCGATGCGGTCAGATGTTGCGCCAATGATTACAGCCGGTGGTTGGGGCACCTACGTCCCGCATAGCCTGATCTGGGAACTGGAAAAGGAAGATGCGCCCAAAAGTGACCCGAAATTCCACCAACTCAGCGATTTGTCAGAACTGGCCGAGCTTGTGTCTACAATCGGCTAAAGGTTGCCAGAGACCACCTTAGTGTGCTCTTTCTCAGCCGCGCCCAAATCGAGTGGTTTTCCCCTTTTCGATCTGAACATTATTTGATTGCGACTATTAAACAGGAGACAATAATGCCGCACGCGGAGATTAAGTTTTCGACAGACCTGATCATTGACGCCAAAGCCATCTTGGCTGAAATTGAAAAAGTTATCCATGAACACGACAGCAGCGCAGGTGAGTGCAAGGGGCGCGGTTATCCGACCAGCCACTGCCATCACAGCCATGTCTGTGTTTCTGTTGCTGTCCTTGCCAGACCCCATCGCGACGACGCGTTTTTCAAGGCCTTGCTCTGCACATTGGAAACCCGCATCAAAGCAATGATTCCCGAACCCTGCTACGTTTCTGTCGAGCTTGAACTGTTGTCCAACTATTATGCCGCTGGCCCCCATAAACCCTGAAACAAAGGAGCTGATTCTTGTGGCAGGAAGGCATCAGGTGAACAATAAAACACCCGCAAACCGGGTAACACTTCCTTAATAAACGCCCCATCTAGCGGCTAACCTAGCACCAACCTACTGTATATTGCCCATGCACTAAAGGATGGGGCCGATTGCACCAAAGCGCGTGTATCTTACATTCCAAGGATGTGTTAAGGTCAGCTTAGTTAATAAAGTCAGCCGGAAAACCGGCGGCATGAGGCAGACATGGCAAATATCTCGCAGGTTCGGTGCATCCTTCCGGCCCGTTTGGGCTTGGTTATTCTAACAGCTTTCTGGCTGTGTATTCTGGTGCCAATGGTCGCTCGATCAGCACCATACGCCGCAATGGTGATGGACGCCCGAACGGGCGAAGTTCTCCATTCGCGCAATGCAAACACCCGGTTGCATCCCGCTTCACTGACCAAAATGATGACGCTGTACGTCGTGTTCGAAGCCGTACGAAACGGCGAAATCACCCTGGACACCAAGGTCACCATCAGCCGCAACGCCACCTCTGAACCTCCCTCTAAACTCGGCCTTAGAACCGGGCAGAAAATCGCCCTGCGCTATTTGATCCGGGCTGCTGCGGTGAAATCCGCCAATGATGCAGCCACCGCACTGGGTGAGGCTATTTCCGGAACCGAGGCAGCGTTTGCCCGCCGCATGACCCGCACAGCCAAAGCCATTGGCATGTCGCGGACGACGTTTAAGAACGCCCATGGGCTGACCCAGTCCGGACATCTGTCGACGGCAAGTGACATGACAAAACTGGGACGGCATATTTTGTACGATTATCCCGAGTACTATAACCTGTTTTCACGCACCTCGACCGACGCAGGAGTCAAGCAGGTAAACAACACCAACCGCCGCCTTCTGGGATCCTACCGCGGTGCGGACGGTATCAAAACCGGGTATACCAACGCTGCCGGTTACAATCTTGTAGCCTCGGCCAAGCGCGGTAACGAACGTATCATTGCAACTGTGTTTGGCGGAAAATCAAGCGCCAACCGCAACGCAAAAGTCGCCCAACTGCTTGACCTTGGCTTCCGTGAAGCGCCACGCCAAGCCAGACTGCGCCGCCCTGCGCTACCGCGATACGTCGGGAACATTGAGGCTCCTGTTGTGGCCGGATCTGGAAAAACCGTTCGTCCTAATGGCTTGGTCACGACCAGCCTGCGCCCCAAAGCCCGCCCTGCGGCCGATGACAACGGGACTGTTCTAATGCTGGCCGAAGCCGGGACAAATCCCGAGCCCGGTGACACACCTAATGATGCCACTGGCAACAATCAGGATCTGCTGCAGGCCAGCATTCAGGCCGCCCTTGCTGAAGCAGAAGAGCAAGTGATTGAGGTCAGAGAAACCAACCAAGCTCCAGCCGCCGCTGAACAGCCCACAAATATTGTGACAGCAGCAGTACAGCCCACGGTCTTTACGGGGCTTCGTCCAGTCGCTCGCCCAGCGAATCTAAGAACCTCTCCCGTCGCTGCACCTGAGCCGGTAGTGGTCACGCGGCTATCAACCTCGGGCGGTCGGCACTGGGGCATCAACGTCGGACGCTATACAACCCGTTACCAAGCCGAGAAAGTCCTGCTGAGAACCGCTTTGGCTGAAATGGCAACGCTGGATGGCTCGCTTCGTAAGGTGGCAGAATCCAGCCGTGGCTTTGAGGCCAACTTCCTGGGAATGACCCAAGAGGGCGCAGATCTAGCCTGCCGTCGCCTGAGCGCGCGCAACGTGACTTGCAACACAATCGGCCCCTCTTGATCCAATCCCAGTGGTGCGTGCAAGCACGCACCCTACACTGGTTTAGAATTCATTAACCATAATAACTGATGCTGAGGCATGCCCCGGTATCTGCAACCCCGCGCCCCTGGCGCGACAATCCACTTCAAGGTCTGTCTTGCTGAGCAAGGATCGACAGTGTTGATCGACGAGATCAACACATTGCGTGCCGCTGTAGGGCTGACGCGCCGCACCCGACCTTTTCATGTTGATGCCTGGGTGGTGTTACCAGATCATATGTTGTGTATTTGGACTTTGCCCGAGAATGACCATGACTTTTCCACCCGATGGCGGCAGATCAAAACCCGGTTTTCGCGCAGCCTGCCCCGCAAAACTCACACAGCCAGCCAGTTGGCCCGGAATGAGCGCGGCATCTGGCAACGTCGATACTGGGAACATCATCTCCGCGACGCACATGATTTTCAGCACCACATGCGGCTCTGCTATGAGGCGCCCGCAAATCTCGGTCTCGTCAAGCGCTCATCGGATTGGCCCTATTCGTCCTTTTACCTAGACCGTGTAGGGTGTGTGCATGCACGCACCGCCACCCCAGCAGAAAATCCTAAGGCTTGGGGTGATCATCCCACTCGTCATTGAGGATACGGCGCGAGTCCCCTTCTGGGTCGTCATATTGATTGCTGCGCACCGTGTACAGAAACCCCGCCAGTCCCAGCCCGCCAAGAATCAATGAAATTGGGATCAGAAAGATCAGGACTTGCATGGTTCACCTCAACCGCAGGGCATTTAGGGATACTGTAATTGACGAGGTCGACATCGCCAAGGCTGCGATCAGCGGCGTCGCTAAGCCTGCGACAGCCAGAGGAACGGCGATGACGTTATACAAAGTGGCAAGTTGGAAGTTTTCACGGATACGCCGGGTGGCGCGCTGAGCCACATCACAAGCCTCGGCGATTGGTGTTAGATCCTGCCCCAGCAGAACGATATCCGAGGCTACACGTGCGGCATCCAAGGCCGAGGCGGGTGAAATCGATACATGTGCAGCCGCTAACGCAGCTGTGTCATTCAAGCCGTCCCCAACCATCAGAACATTTGCGCCCTGATCTGTCAGAGCATGGATGCGCGCAACCTTATCCTCGGGCAGAGCCTCGCCCACCCAGTTCGCAATCCCCAGCCGATCGGCCAGGTCCTGAACTGCGCCCTCGGCATCGCCTGAAATCAGATGAACCTGTTTTCCAGCATCCAGCAAGGACTGCACCGCCTCTGCAGAGCCAGGGCGCGGCGCGTCGATGAAGTGGAAGCCACGGGGCGCACCATCATCAAGGTCCAGCCAAGCCGTGGTTTGGACAGTCGCGGTCGCGCCAACCCAAGCTGCGCGGCCCAAGCGGATGCGTTTGCCCTGATATCTGGCTTCGGTTCCGAACCCAGGTACTTCCTGAATATCTGTGATCTTGGCTGGCTCAATCCCCGCCCCTCGTACAGCCTGATCCAGACTGCGTGACAGAGGATGTGCCGAGGCCTCGGCCAGTGCCAGCGCAACACCCAACTCCTTAGCCGAAAAGTCTGCCAGATTGGTCAGCTGCGGTGTACCTGCGGTCAAAGTGCCGGTTTTATCAAATACAACGGTATCGACTTGGGCGAGCCGTTCCAGCGCGGTCGCGTCCTTAATCAGCATCCCCTTGCGGAATAGTCGGCCCGAGGCAGCGGTGGTCACGGCAGGCACGGCCAGCCCCAACGCACAAGGACATGTAATGATCAAAACAGCCGCAGCGATATTCAGCGCCGTCCGCATATCCCAGGAATACAGATACCACCCGACAAAGCTCAGCGCCGACAGGATGTGAACTCCCGGTGCGTAAAGTTTTGCGGCGTTGTCTGCCAGCGAAGTATATCGAGACCGACCAGACTCAGCGATAGCAACCAGGTCGCCCATTCGGTGCAGCGAGGTATCCTCGCCCACAGCTGAGGCGCGGATGGTCAGCGGACCGGTCAGATTGACCTCTCCCGCCGAAATCGAAGTGCCCGGTTCCGCAAACACCGGGAGGGTTTCTCCGGTCAGTAGGGACCGGTCCAACTCGGACTGACCCGACACCACCTCGCCATCCACTGGCATTCGACCACCCGGGCGCACCAGAACCAGATCACCGATAGACAATTCGCCCACTGGAACTTCAGTCTCTACTCCGTCGATCACGCGGATTGCGCGGGGCACCTCAAGCGCTGCGAGTTCCTCGGCCGCTGACCGGGCAACCGCGCGGGTACGGAAATCCAGATACCGCCCTGCCAGCAAAAAGAACGTCAGCGTTAGCGCCGCGTCAAAATAGGCATGTTCGCCGGAAAGCGAGGTTTCCCAAAGTGATGTCACCAAGGCCAAAACCAAGGCCAACACAATGGGCACATCCATATTCAGCCGCCGCACCCGCAGGGCTGTCCAGGCATGTTTGAAAAACGGCTGCGCGGAAAAGGCGATGGCTGGCAGGGCAATTGCTGCTGAAATCCAGTGGAACATATCGCGGGTTGCATCCGAAGCCCCGGCCCAGACCGAGACCGACAACAGCATCACGTTCATCGAGGCAAAGCCAGCCACGGCCAATCGCATCAGAAGATCCCGGCCAGCCTTGTCGCTTTGAGTTGCTGTCAACGCACCAAGGTCCAGTTCATGCGCCTCATAGCCTAGCCCATCCAGAACCGGGATCAGATCCGCAGCCTTTAACTCGGGTTCGGCTTCGATCATGGCCCGCTTGAGGGTCAGGTTAACCCGCGCCGACGTGACGCCAGGAACCGCGTTCAACCCACGCTCCACTGTCGAAATGCAGGCCTGGCAATGAATGCCCGGCAGCGACAGCGCCAAGCGGGCGGCAACTGGGGCGGCTTCTACAGCCTCGCGCGGGGTGGCGAGACAGCCAGGACAGGCGGCTGGTGAAGGAGAATGGAGTTGAGCAGGCATGCGGATCAGCCCCTAACGTGCAGAATAACCCGCTGGGAAAATTCTGTTCCGTTCTTGGCCCGCGCCACCATGCGGATATTCCAGTTCCCCGATCCCAGCTGTGCGGGGGCTACATAGGCCGTGCCATCAAACTGAAAGTCCGGGTTTTGGTCTTCCTTGATGTGGGTGGCGCGCCCCAGCGTTGCGGTCAGCTTGGCTACCTCCACCGGCTGGCCATCGGCATCGGTGATCTCGAGCTTGACCAGCCCATCACCTGCCGTGGCATACACCGACCAGCCCAGCGCTGCCTGGGCGCTGCGGCGTTGATCAAACTCCTGACTTGCAACATAGGAGTTTTTGACTTCAAGGCCTGGGAAAGTCCTGACTGCATTCACTGCCAGGGTGATATTGACCCCAATGATCACTGCAAAGGCGCCACCAAATACCATCAATGCATGGCGACCCGTGAACTCTCGCTGCGGCTTTTGAGATGTCATCACTCAGTTTCCTTTGCCGTTGAAGGTGGTGTCTTTGTAGGCCCGTTCCCCACTGGCGTTGTCTTCCACCCAAATTCTAAACGGTGTTGCGTCCTGGGTCGAGGGTGCCGAGCCTTTGGGGCTGATCACATAAACCCGCTGGAACAGTGCGACGTTGGGCTCTACTGGAACCGAAGAATAAGGCGTGCCTTCGATCTGGATACGCAGAGTTGGATCACCCGTGACGGACAAGTTGAACTGACGTTGTTCGCCGTGCTTGTTACGTAGCCGCACATCATAGGTGTTGCGGATCGAGCCATCGGACATGGTGACAAAGGTGGGGTTGCGTACAGGGGCGACCGTCAGATCAATGTCTGGACGAATAAACAGAGCAAACACCAATCCAATGCCCACCAGCGACCACAGCGCGGTGTACATGATGGTCCGAGGCCGTAGAATGTGCTTCCAGATGTTTACAGCCTGACGCCCAGCACGCTCGTTGGCTTCATCACTCACCGCCATGTAGTCAATCAATCCACGCGGCTTGCCGATCTTCTCCATAATATCGTCACATGCATCAATACACAGGGCGCAGGTGATGCACTCCATTTGCTGACCATCACGAATGTCGATCCCAACCGGGCAGACATTCACACAGGCCATGCAGTCGATGCAGTCACCCTGTGTCTCGGTCGGCTCAGGGCCTTTTTTCTTCAGCTTACCGCGAGGCTCTCCGCGCCAGTCGCGATAGCCGACAACCAGTGTGTCCTCGTCCATCATCGCGGCCTGAATACGCGGCCAGGGGCAGGCGTAAATACAGATCTGCTCGCGAGCGAAGCCCCCAAAGAAGAAAGTTGTCAGGGTCAGAATGGCCATGGTCGAATAGGCAATAGGATGTGCGTTCCCCGTGACCAGATCCACCGCCAAAGTTGGCGCATCTGCAAAATAGAACACCCAGGCCCCACCTGTGGCCAAACCAATCAGCAACCAAGCTGTCCACTTTGTGACCCGCAAACGGGCCTTGCGGAAATCCAGTTTCTTTTGGTGATGCAGCCGCAGACGGGCGTTTCTGTCGCCCTCGATCCAACGTTCGACCAGAATATACAGATCGGTCCAAACTGTTTGCGGACAGGCATAGCCACACCACACGCGACCCAAGGCCGAGGTAAACAAGAACAGCCCCAGCCCCGCCATGATCAACAAACCGGCAACAAAATAGAACTCATGCGGCCAGATTTCGATCCAGAAGAAATAAAACCGACGGTTGGCCATATCCAAAAGAACGGCCTGATCCGGCAGGCTGGGTCCGCGATCCCAGCGGATCCATGGGGTGACGTAATAGATCCCCAGCGTCACGGCCATGATAATCCACTTTAGATTCCGAAACGTACCGGACACTCGTCTAGGAAAAATCGGCTCCCTTGCAGCATACAGGCTAGGGGCTGGATTTGGATCGCTCACGGACTCTCTCCGATTGTTGGCTTTATTCCAGCCTTGTCACAGAAGCCCCCGACGTCAACTTTGACATGGATCAAAAAGAACATTGGGAAAATATCTTTTAGAGGGCTTCAGCCCTCTGCCGACGCAGCCACCTAATAAACAGTTTGGCCGCAGGACGCAGTACACTAGGGCGCGTCACGATATGATACCCACTGTTTTCTGCTTCACAAAACAGCTCGATCAAACGGCCGGATGTTAGATCATCCATGACGAAATGACGCACTGTCACCGCCACCCCCTGCCCGGCCCTTAAGCCATCCAACAGCAAATTCCCCGGCAGTTCTACCCGACTGATGCGATTCGACACCTCGGCACCGTTGGCTGCAAGCCAGTTGGAAGATTCGGTTGTTCCTAATTCCTCCAGCCAAGGATACCCGACCAACTCTGCCGGAGTAATGGGCTTCTTGTCCTTCAACAGCGTAGGTGCAGCGACAATCACCATAGGCGAAGCCAATAACATCTCATCCTCAAGCCCCGGCCAGCCCCCCTGGCCAAACCGAATGGCCAGATCAATGCCTCCGGGTTTAAGGGTGACCAGTTCAGGAGAAGGGTCCAGCATCAGATTGATGTCAGGGTGCGCTGCCTGAAAACCGGGGAGCCGTGGCATCAACCACGACGCAGCAAAGGAAGAGGTACAAGAGACATGCAGTGGGCGGCTAGCGTCGGCACCCTTTAGATCCTGAACTGCCGCGCCAATAGCGCTGAACCCCAAATCCAATGCGCGCGCCAATTGGTCCCCTTCGGCGGTCAGAGCTAAAGCCCGCCCCGAGCGATCAACCAAACTGACGCCTAGGTGTGTTTCAAGTGATCGGATATGTTGGCTGATGGCAGCGTGACTTACATTAAGTGAGGCACCAGCCTGTGTCACATTCCCCGTTTGGGTGAATGCTGAAAAAGCACGGAGCATCGCCAAAGGCGGAAGGTCTTGCCAGTTCATATGTAACTACACCTTACACAAAGACATCCATAATGAGTCGCATTTTACACCTGTTTTGGCAACTGTAGAGGCAAGACGACTGAACAGGAGATCAAAACCATGCTGAAAATCTATGCCAATGCATTTATGGTCGCGACCCGTATGGAACCCGCGGGACCGTCCAACGAGGCCAAAACAGCCAGACCCCGAAAAAAGGCCTGGCTACCAGGAGGCCATTGGTGGCTAGAGCAGGAACGGAACATCCGCCCGAATACGCGGTATTCTGAACAAGGCGATTTGTAATCTTGAATGACCATATTTAAATTTTCTGAGATTAAGAAAGGGCGTCGGCTTTCCAGGAAACGCGCGAACAAATCGGAAAGCCGACGCTTTACCCCATCCCGGCTGCCAGCAACCAAGATGGGTATTCAGGACAACCCCGGATCTGATCGAGAGGGGGATAACGCAGACCCCGGAAGTGTCATGTACATCTTAAAACACTGATTTGAGGTCAGCTGTTTGATCCGGATCAAACTCAGAGCGTTATTTGACCCTTTGTGCACAAAACCTACTCTCATACAGAAGCGCAGGTGGGGAACATGTCTATGGAGAAGCAGACCAAACATCGCATGACCCTTGCTGATGCCGAAATAGGTGCCGTGGCGCACCTATATCGTGCCGAAGTTTATCGCAGCACCGTTTGGCGCACCCGGTTGGACACCACGACAAACTGGGCAGTGGTCACCCTGGGCGTGGCGCTGTCCATCACCTTCTCGTCACCCGACGCTTCCCCCCTACCGCTGATCCTGGTCGGCATTCTGATCATCTTTTTCCTGCTTCTGGAAGCCCGTCGGTATCGCTACTTCAACGTCTTTCGCGCACGCGCGCGCTGGTTAGAACGGCACTTCTATGCTCCGCTATTGGATGAAGGCGACCTGCATATGGAGGAAAACTGGCACAACGTGTTGGCCAACGACTACATACACCCCAAGTATCACGTAAGCTATATGACGTCGGTTGGCCGCAGAATTCGCCATAACTATTTGTGGATATTGTTGATTCAATCGCTTGCCTATGGCGGCAAGCTGATTGTGCACCCCACCCCGATCACCTCTCTCGAACAGGGAATATCACGCGCCGATGTCGGCCCACTTCCAGGTGAATTGGTGATCGCTATTGGAGTCATCTATGTGATCAGTTGGGGTGGTATCGCCATTTGGAGCGGCTTGAGCGACGCAGCTCGTGCAGGCGTCCGGAGTTCAAATACTTACATGGGCTAGCTTTCCAATCTCGCTTGTTCCGTGCCATTTGAGATATGTGCGGCCAGATAATCAACAAAGGCCCGCACCTTGGATTGAGTGTATTTGTGAAAGGGTCGCACCACGTAAACCCCCTGCACCTGAGGCACCAGGGTGGGCATAGCCTCAACAAGTTGCCCCGCGTCCTGCGCCTCTTGGGTCAGAAAATCGGGCAGGAAAACAATCCCTAGCCCTAAAATTGCCGCCTCAAGCTGACACTGACTGTCATTGATGCACAGGCCACCCTTGGCCCGCATATGCCGAACTTCTCCATTGGGAGCCATCAGATTCCAAACACATCTGCTAGAGACATTTGAATTATGGATCAGGTTGAAATCTGCCAGTTGGTTGAGTGTCAGGGGCCGCCCATGCATTTTCAGATAGGCTGGGCTGGCTAACAGGCGCATCCGTGTTTCCGTTAGTTTGCGAGTGCGCAGGCTACTGTCTTCCATCGGCCCGATCCGAACCGCCACATCAAACCCTTCCGAGACCAGCTCCACCCGTCGCTGACACAGGACCACGTCCAGCGTGACCTGCGGGTAGCGTTCAAGGAAACCTGCAAGCAACGGAGACAATCGCTTAATGCCGAAATCCGTGGCACAGGTCACGCGCAGCAACCCCGACGGCTCGGCCTGCATCGCTGAAACCAGCGCGTCAGCTTCACCTGCATCGTTCAACACTCGGAGCGCGCGATCGTAGTAGGCCAAGCCAATATCAGTAGGCCCTACTCTGCGGGTGGTTCGGTTCAGCAAACGGGCGCCAAGCCGCGCCTCTAGGCTAGAGACATGTTTGGAAACCGCCGATTTGGATAACCCCATTTTTTGCGCTGCGTCCGTAAAACCACCTTGGTCTACCACTGCTGCAAAAGCTGCCATTTCAGCCAGTCTGTCCATTCACATCTCCTGTATTTTCATCAGGAGACTTGTGGTTCAACAACGCTTTTTTCAATGAAATCGCCTTAAAAATATGGATGTTTGACTTTGATTTCGAAACGACACATTTCGTGGGTACAACAGGCAAGACTCCGCTGTCCAAACGTAAAAACGCAGCGCCTTGGCGCTGCGTTCTTCAGGGAATTGACCTGGATCATTGCCCTGCATTTTACGGTACTCGCTCTGGTGCACGAGTGCCAAAGAACAGATTACTCGCCGCCACCCAACTGGTGGACATAAGCAGTAACAGCGCGGATCTGCCATTCAGTCAGACGCGTGTTCCAGGCAGGCATCACACCATAGCGTGAGTTGTTCACGGTCTCAGTTAGCGTTTTGTAATCGCCACCATAGAGCCAGATCGCATCCGCCAGATTTGGTGCACCCTGATCCCGGTCACCGGTACCGTCTTCAGCATGACACGAAGAACAATTGTCTTCGAACACCACAGCACCTGCCTCGACCTTGGTCGCATCCTGAGCCTCGCCTGACAGAGACATGACAAAGTTCACAACCTGGTCGATCTCGGCAGTTTCCAGCAGCTCATCACGGCCAAACGCGGGCATTTCGGAATAACGCGTATCGTCATTGTCATCACTGCGGATACCATTGGCAACGGTCGTATGGATCGACTCCATATCGCCACCCCACAGCCAGTCATCATCTAACAAGTTCGGATAGCCCTTGGCACCAGCAGCACCTGATCCGTGACACTGGGCACACCAGGTCATGAACACCGCGTTGCCTGCCGAAGTCGCATAAGTATTCAGCTCGGTGTCACCTTGGATATCGGTTAACTCAACCGATGCAAGCTTTGCGTTGATTGCAGCGTTGGATTCTTCCACCGCAGCGATCTCTGCCGCTACATCAGCCCGTGTGGACCACCCCAGAACACCAGCCGTTGCCTGGTTAATCATCGGCCAGGCTGGATAGGCGATGGTATAGCCAATGCCCCAGATGATGGTCAGGTAGAAGGTCCACAGCCACCAGCGCGGCATCGGGTTGTCGAACTCTTCGATCCCATCCCACTCGTGGCCGGTGGTGTTTGGATCACCCTCGAACTTTTGCGATTTCTTAGTCATGTCCTCGCCTCCTTGACTGCGGCGGGTTTGTCATCGGCGCCCTGCGGAGCAGGTGCATCAACGTTGCGGAATGGAATGTTGGCGATGTCTTCGTAAACTTTGGTGCTGCCTGGACGAAACGCCCAGAAAACAACAACCACAAAGACCGAGAACAGGAACAACAACATCCAGCTATCTGCGAATTCCCTAAGGAAAGTATAGATTTCCATCAGCCCCTCCCTTAGCGACTTGCATCAGGCGTGAAGGTCGAGAAATCAACCAACGTGCCCAGCATCTGCAGATACGCCACCAGCGCATCCATTTCGGTCAACTGCGGCTTGCCATCAAAGTTACGCACACTGACGCTGTCACCGTAACGCTCGATCAGACCGTCATAGTCACTGTCCGGATTTGCCTGTGCCTTGAAATCGGCCTGGGCACTTGCAATCATGTCTTCGGTGTAGGGGACCCCAACCAGCGCATTAGTCGCCACCAAGTCAGCCACATACTTGCCGTCGATGACTGTGTTTTCCAGGAAGCCATATTTGGGCATCACGGATTCTGGCACCACAGACTGAGGATCGCGCAGGTGATCAACCTGCCACTCATCCGAGTAGCGACCACCTACTCGAGCCAAGTCAGGACCAGTCCGCTTGGACCCCCATTGGTGTGGGTGGTCGTATTTGGATTCAGCCGCCAGTGAATAGTGGCCATAACGTTCAACCTCGTCCCGCATCGGGCGGATCATCTGGCTGTGGCAGGTGTAACACCCTTCACGCACATAGATATCCCGTCCGGTCAGCTCCAGCGGAGTGTAGGGGCGCATGCCGTCCACATCTTCGATGGTGTTCTCCAGCCAGAACAGCGGGGCGATCTGTACCAGACCGCCGATGGTTACGACCAGCAAGCTGCAAACCAGCAAGAGGGTCGCGTTGGTCTCGAGGACTTTGTGTTTATCGAGAAATGCCATTGCTCCGGCCCTCCTTATTCAGCCGGGACCGCGACGGACAGGCTGGCCTCTTTGGCCGGCGCCCGACGAACGGTCATCCACAGGTTGTAACACATAACGACGGCACCCGAGAGGAACAGAAGCCCACCCAAACCACGCACGATGTTCATTGGCTGCTTGGCAGCAACGGTGTCAGCAAACGAGTTCACCAGGAATCCGTTGGCGTCAACTTCACGCCACATCAGGCCTTCCATGATGCCGGTGACCCACATCGACGCGGCGTACAGAACAATACCGATCGTGGCGAGCCAGAAGTGGTAAGACACCAGCTTCAACGAGTACAGACGCTCCCGCTTCCACAGAACCGGAACCAGATAGTACAGCGCACCAAAGGTGATCATACCATTCCAACCCAGCGCACCCGAGTGTACGTGGCCAATGGTCCAGTCAGTGTAGTGGCTCAGCGCGTTCACGGCGCGGATCGACATCATCGGACCTTCAAAGGTCGACATGCCGTAAAAGCCAAGCGAGATCACCATCATCCGGATAACCGGATCGGTGCGCAGCTTGTCCCAGGCACCAGACAGGGTCATCAATCCGTTGATCATGCCACCCCAGGACGGCATCCACAGCACAATCGAGAACACCATGCCCAGTGTTGTCGCCCAGTCAGGCAACGCCGTGTAGTGCAGGTGGTGGGGACCAGCCCAGATATACAGGAAGATCAGCGCCCAGAAGTGGATGATCGACAGCTTGTATGAGAAAACCGGACGCTCAGCCTGTTTCGGGATGAAGTAGTACATCATCCCTAGGAAACCGGCAGTCAGGAAGAAGCCAACAGCGTTGTGGCCATACCACCATTGAACCATGGCATCCTGCACACCCGAGAACACCTGAACCGACTTGGAGCCCCAGATTGACACCGGGATCGACAGGTTGTTGACCACGTGCAGCATCGCAACGGTGATGATGAACGACAGGAAGAACCAGTTGGCCACATAAATGTGCGGCTCTTTGCGCTTGATCAGCGTGCCCAGGAACACAGCCAGATAGGCAAGCCAGACAATGGTCAACCAAATGTCGACGTACCATTCAGGCTCGGCGTATTCTTTCGACTGGGTTCCGCCCAGCAAATAGCCGGTCGCGGCCAGAACGATGAACAACTGATAGCCCCAGAATACAAACCAACCCAGGTTGCCGCCCCAAAGGCGTGCTGCCGAGGTCCGCTGCACAACGTAAAAGGAAGTTGCGATCAGGGCGTTACCTCCAAATGCAAAAATAACCGCCGAGGTGTGCAGAGGGCGCAGGCGTCCAAAGTTGGCATAACCTTCGGCCCATTCAAAGTTCAGCCCCGGAAAGGCAAGCTGAAAAGCGATAAACACCCCTGCCAGAAAACCAACAACACCCCAAAAGGCAGTGGCAATCACCCCGGCGCGGATCACGCTGTCGAAATATTCATTATCTACCGTACCAACGGCCAGTTTTGGCTCGTCAGTGTTACGAAGAACGTGGAGAAAAAGCCCGGCGGATACGGCCATAATAATAAACGCATGCACCATATAAGCTATATCTCGCGCATAGTTTGCCGCGAGCATCGACATGATCACGACCAAACCAAGCGTTATAAGCTTGATATAATTAGACATATTCTGTCCCTTTACCTTGCCCCGCGCGTTTCTGTGCCGCGCAAAACGGTTTTTGACTGACCGCTTGATGCAAAATGAAGTGTCAGTGTGCTTTGATCTGCATCAAGACATAATGCGACGAAGTATGTGTAGCCTCGACACAGAAAGCAATTGTGTGAGCGGATTGCGGACACTCTTTCTGCGTGTGAGGTGAAAATGTACTATAAATCTTTGCTGACTGTTTTGACGGATACCGAAACCGCGGCGGCTCCAATGGCCCAGATCGTTGCTCTGGCTGACAAATTTGGTGGTCATGTAGAGGCTCTTTGCCTAGGCGTCGACCGAACCCAGACGGGATATTACTACGCTGGTGCCAATGCGATGGTGCTCCAGGAGTCTTTGGCCCGCTCCAAAGAAGAAGCCACAGCTGTACAGTCTCACGCAGAAGAGCTGTTGTCGAAGTCAGGGGTGAACTGGTCCGCCGACTCAGGCGTTGCGCAAATTGCCGATTTGGGCCGACACGTGGCCCAACGGGCACGGTTCTCGGATCTGGTGGTGCTTGGCAAACCCTATGGCCCAAACCGCAGCGTCGAAGCAGAGCCCATTGTCGAAGCCGCTTTGTTCGAAGGTCAATCGCCAGTTCTTGTCGTGCCTGATGATGTAGAGCCGATTTCGCAACCTAAGACCGTCATGATTGCCTGGAACGAGGGACCTGAGGCTTTGAACGCGATACGCAAGGCCCTGCCCTTCCTGATCGGTGCGGACTTGGTCCGGATCGTTGTCATCGACCCACCAACACATGGACCAGAGCGTTCAGATCCGGGCGGCCTGCTTGGGCAAATGCTGGCACGACACGGCGTAAGCTGCGAAATCGACGTTCTCAGCAAAACACTAAGCCGTGTTTCCGACGTGATTAACCGTCATGCCATCGATACTAGTTCGGACATGATCGTAATGGGGGCCTATGGCCATTCGCGCTTCCGCGAGGCAATCCTTGGTGGGGCCACCCGCAACATGCTGGAACAGGCCACCGTTCCGGTTTTCATGGCTCACTGACAACTTGTGTAAAGTGCGTGCAAGCACGCACCTTACGCCTACTGCGATGTTAGCGACGCACGAAATGCATGCCTTGGAATTCAGCTCTGAAGGCCGCTGTTTCGCTCGCCAGCATTTCCGGCTCAGGTGACCGAAGAGCCCGGGCCACGAGCGACGCCAGCTTGGATGCGTGATCTGGGGTCACCCCCCGGCGCACCAACTCGGGCGTGCCAATCCGCAATCCATTCATGTCTCCCGGCACCTCGGCGATCGGCAGCCCTATACCGCAGGCTAGGAACCCAGCCTTTCGCAACGTCTTGGAAGCTGCCTGACCGCCGCCGAACTCTGCCGCTTCCACTGCAAATTGGTGAGACTGTGTCACCCCTCGATCAGCTCCAAAAATTGGCAGGCCCAATGCTGCCATCTCGAGGGCCAGGGCCTGCGACAAATCAATCATCGCCTGCGCATAGCCGTCGCCATGCTCAATCCAATCTAGCATCGTCAGGGCCAGCGCTGCCGATTTTGCCGCATCAAAGTTCGCCGTCATCCCCGGAAAGGCAATCGCATCCAACCGCTGGGCGATCTCGGCATCATTGCTCACGATCAGTCCGCCGGCCGGTCCACCTAGGCTTTTGTAGGTGCTCATCGTCATCAAATGCGCGCCCTGATCCAGCGGGTTATCCCAAGCACCGCCTGCAATGATGCCGCACTGATGGGCCGCATCGAATAGCACCTTGGCCCCCACCTCATCTGCAATTGCGCGCACCTCGGCCACCGGATGCGGGAACAGGTTCAGGCTGCCGCCGATGGTAATCAGCTTGGGACGAACCCGCAGTACCAGATCACGCAGCGCATCCAGGTCCACAGTATAGCCGTCAGCATTTACCGGCGCGGGATGGCTGGTCAGGCCGTAGAGCCCCGCACAGCCATCAGCATGATGGGTAACATGCCCGCCAATTGTCGCGGGCGGAGCAATGATGGCATCTCCGGGTTCGGTCAGCGCCATGAACCCATAGAGATTGGCCAGCGCGCCGGACCCTACCCGGATTTCGGCATAACGGGCGTTAAACACCTGCGCCGCCAGTTCGGCAGCGATCACTTCGATCTCTTCGATCGCCTCAAGCCCCATCTCGTATTTATCACCGGGATAGCCCAGAGACGGTCGACTGCCGAGTCCTTGTGCCAGCACGACCTCGGCTGCCGGGTTCATGACGTTCGTGGCCGGGTTCAGGTTAAAACACTCGTGATCATGAATCTGCGTATTCCGGGAGATCAGCGACGTGATCATTGCAGCTGTCTGGTCCGAAGAGGCAGCGGCCGTACGTTTCGCCAAATCTTGGATACGGGTTTCGCAATTAGCGGGTACCCAATCACGTGGGGCTAGGTGAGTCATGACAGGCTCCAGTTCAGGTTTTCAATGTCCTCAGCTGCATCAAAGCGACCTTGGCTCTTGCCCGCAAATCAGATTTACGAAAAACTAGGCTTAGAAAAACTGAGGCTTAGCTGATGCCCGTTGCCCCGCCCCGTCCCAAACAACTGCCGTTAACGGCCCTTCGCGCCTTTGAAACTGCGGCAAGGCTGGGGGGATTTTCTGCAGCGGCGCTGGAGTTGGGTGTTAGTCCTGGTGCGGTGTCTGCTCATGTCAAAACGCTCGAAGACAGCCTGCGAGCGCCTCTGTTCAACCGCAGCGCCAAAGGTGTGGAACTAACAGCTCTGGGTGCGCGCGTGTTACCCGAATTCACCTCGGCCTTTGACCAGATGGGTCATGCCATGCAGTTGTTACGTAGTGAAGCGGCGCCGCAGGTGGTGCACATCGCAGCGCTGCCAGCCGTTGCACAATTCTGGCTGTCACCACGGCTACCCGCCCTCCGCACAACAGCGCCCGATATCGAAATCTCAATCACAGCTCTTGAGACACCGCCAAACCTGAAACGCGCGCCTTATGACCTGTGCTTGTTCTATGATGCCGCACGGGGTGAAGACGTTGCCCAAGACGAGATTTTTCCGGTCTGCGCCCCGTTGCTTGCAGATAAACTGCACCACATCTCGGATCTGCAGGATGTTCCCTGCTTGTCAGACAGCACATGGTCAACGGACTGGGCCAACTGGCTAAGCGCCGCAGCCCCCGAAATCGACATCACACCACGTGGCCCCAGTTTCTCGCTCTACGCCCTGGCCGTAGAAGAGACGATCAATGGAGCGGGGGTGTTGATGGGACACAAAGCACTGCTAGAGCGACAGCTGAGTAACGGGCAATTGGTCGCCCCATTTGATTTCAAACTCCGCCTGCCCGGCAGCTTGCGACTTTGGAGCTTGCGGCCACATCGGCCCTCTAGCCCGGTTGGCCAAGTCGCGCATTGGCTGACATCCGCTGAGGAGGCAACCTCAGTCTGATCAGCCAATGCGTTAGTTTTAGATAGTCAGAGTTTTGGGGTCAGACCAAGAAACCACCATCATTGTCATCGCCAGCTTCTTCCACCAGGCGATCCATATCCGGCACCGTCACATGGCGCTTGCCTTCCAGTTGGATGACACCATCACGTTTGAGGGCTGACATCTGGCGACTGACCGTTTCCAGTGTCAGGCCAAGGTAATCTGCCATCGCCTCACGTGTGAGGGGCAGGTCAAATACCATTACATTACTGGCGCCCTCTGGTGTTAGCGAGGCATCGCGGCGCGCAATGATCAACAACAGGCTGGCAATTTTCTCGCGCGCTGTTTTGCGCCCCAGGACCACCATCCATTCGCGCGCGGCATCTAGCTCATCCAGCGTCATTTCCAGCAAACGATGCGCCACATGTGGCGTGCGGACCATCAGTTCTTCGAACGGCTTTTTGCGGAAACAGCACATCACCATATCTGTGGTCGCGACCACATTATAGGCGGAACCGTCGCGCCCAGGGCGGCCAACAAAATCGCTCGGCAGCAACAGGCCAACCATTTGGGTTCGACCGTCTTCCATGGTCTGAGTGAGGGTCGCGATCCCTGACACCACGGACCCAACAAAGCTCATCTCGTCGCCGGACCAGATGATTGTCTGGCCTGCTTCGTAGCTGCGATAATATTTAATCGCATCCAGCTCGATCAGCTCGTCGGCATCGCAACGGGCGCAAACAGCGCGATGGCGGATCGGGCAATCACCGCATTTTCCGATGGTTAGATTAGGGGTATTCATATGGGATCCCAATTGATCTGGGTCAAAGTTAGTCCTGTTAGACTTGGCATAGATTAGCCAGATGACACAGAAATCACAATTGGCCAAGCTCGGTTTATTCGATGCCAAAGTGCCGCGGTACACCAGCTACCCGACCTCGCCTCACTTCAGCAATGACGTTGATCCAAACGGGTTTTCCAGTTGGATTTCAAAGATCAAGCCGCACAGCTCGATCTCACTCTACATACATGTGCCTTTCTGTCGCAGGTTGTGCTGGTTCTGCGCCTGCCGCACGCAGGGCACGCAAAGTGATTCTCCGGTTCGCGCCTATCTTGAAGTTTTAAAGACCGAAATCGCGATGCTGGGCCGTGTTCTGCCCGAAGGTGTGACCCTGTCCCGATTGCATTGGGGCGGCGGAACTCCCACTCTGTTACAGCCGGACATGATGACCCAACTGGCTCAGGCCGTCGCTGACATCGCTCCATTTGCACCGGACGCCGAATTTTCGGTTGAGATTGATCCCAACGAGATCGACGAAGCACGACTGGATGCACTGGCTGCTGCGGGTATGAACCGCGCGTCGATTGGAGTTCAGGATTTCGATGACGAAATCCAGAAAACAATCGGCAGAATCCAAAGTTTCGATATCACCCGCGACGCAATTGATATGATCCGCGCACGAGGCATCACCAGTCTGAATGCCGACATCCTGTTTGGACTTCCGCATCAGACCCAGGAGCGCATGACCGAAAGTGTTCAAAAACTACTGTCGCTTAATCCTGACCGGGTTGCACTGTATGGTTATGCGCATGTCCCTTGGATGGCCAAACGCCAGCAGATGATCCCTTCTGAGGCACTGCCCACCCCTCAAGAACGACTGGACCTGTTTGAAACCGCCCGCAAACTGTTCTTGTGGGACAGCTATGCGGAAATCGGTATTGACCATTTCGCAACCCAAGCTGATGGCTTGACCACAGCCCAGAAATCAGGGGCATTAAAGCGTAACTTCCAAGGCTACACTGATGATCAGTCCGAAGTACTGATCGGTCTTGGGGCCTCATCCATTTCGCGTTTTCCGCAAGGCTATGCGCAAAATGCTCCGGCGACCTCGGTACATACCAAGGCCATCCGCGAAGGCGGCTTTTCTACGTCGCGCGGTCATATGTTCCATGGCGAGGACAAGCTGCGCGCCCGTCTGATCGAAGCGCTCATGTGTGACTTCCGGATCGATACGCAGGAAATCCTGTCCAATTTTGACATCACCCCAACGGCTCTGATCAAAATGTACAACGACGCGGCTGCAGCGTTTCCGGACATCCTGCGGATCCTGCCCGATGGGCTATTCATCCCTGAAAATGCCCGCCCGCTGACTCGGATGATCGCCCGCAGTTTTGACGGCTATGACCTTAGCAAAGCGGGGCATTCCTCAGCCATTTGACCCATCCCCGGCAACCAGCGCTAATATTCTTCGATGCAAATTGCTCGGAATTTTCGAAAATTCCTCAGCCATCTGACCTATCCCGCCGCCGCCAGCAATGTTCGGGTATACTCATGCTTAGGGTTGGCAAAGACCTCCTCGGCAGAACCACCTTCGACCAGATCACCTTGTTTCATCACCACAACCTGATGCGACATCGCACGCACAACATTCAGGTCGTGTGAGATGAACAGGTAAGCCAACCCATAGCGGCGTTGCAGGTCCCGCAACAGATCGACGATCTGCACTTGTACAGTCATATCCAGCGCCGATGTTGGTTCATCCAGAACCACCAGTCTGGGCCGCAGCACCATAGCGCGGGCAATGGCTATGCGCTGGCGCTGACCGCCCGAAAATTCATGTGGATAACGGTCCATCGCCACCGGGTCCAAGCCAACCTCTGTCATGATGTCCGCCACAAGATCACGCGGCTCTCGGTCAGGGTCGATCTTGTGGATCGCGATGCCCTCGGCAATGATTTGGGCACAGGTCATCCGAGGTGACAGTGATCCAAACGGATCCTGAAACACAATCTGCATATCCTTGCGCAACTGTCGCAGATCCTTAGTCGAGTACTTGCGCAGGTCATCACCGTGAAAGCTCACCCCACCTTCAGAGGCGATCAGCCGCATAATCGCCAGCGCCATTGTGGTCTTACCAGACCCGCTTTCGCCAACAATACCCAGAGTTTCCCCTGCACGAACCGAAATAGAAGACGGATTAACCGCCTTGACGTGACCAACCGTGCGCTTGAGAAACCCACGATGAATCGGGAACCACACCTTGAGATTATCCGTTTTGATCAGCTCTTGCGCATCTGATGGCACCGGCTCTGGGTGGCCAGCTGGTTCGGCGGCCAGCAGCATCTGCGTATAAGGGTGCTGCGGATTGCCAAAAATCTCGGAGGTGGGGCCAGCTTCCACAATCTCGCCGTCCTTCATCACACAGACCTTGTCGGCGATGCGGCGGACGATGTTCAAGTCATGGGTGATAAACAATAGCCCCATGCCCTCGCTGGCCTTCAGTTCACCCAGCAGATCAAGGATCTGCGCCTGGATGGTCACATCCAGCGCCGTGGTTGGTTCATCCGCGATTAGAATGTCGGGTTTATTGGCCAAAGCCAAAGCAATCATAACCCGCTGCCGTTGCCCGCCCGAGAGCTGGTGCGGATAGGCCCCCAGCCGGTCTTTGGCGTCACGGATCCCAACCTTGTTCAGCAGCTCCAGAATGCGTTCCTGCGCCGCTGCGCCCGCCAACCCCTGGTGCAGGGCAAGCGATTCCGCCAGTTGTTTTTCAATCGTGTGCAGCGGGTTCAGCGAGGTCATCGGCTCCTGGAAAATAAAGCTGATGTCATTGCCACGGACATCCATCAACAGTTCTGCATCCGCTCCGATCATTTCCTGACCGTCATAGAGAACCGATCCCTCAACTGATGCGCTCTCGCCCAACAGTGACACGGTGGACAGTGCGGTCACGGATTTTCCCGAGCCGCTTTCGCCAACAAGCGCAACCGTTTCACCCCGGTCAACTGTGAACGAAACACCTTTGACTGCCACTGAGGTTTTACCGTCCTGTTGGAAGGAAACCCGTAGGGTGTTCACTTGCAAAAGCGCGCTCATGAGAAGGTCTTTCTAGGATCAAATGCATCGCGAACGCCTTCGAAAATGAAGACCAGCAGTGACAACATGGTGGCAAAGGTAAAGAAGGCGGTGAATGCCAGCCAAGGCGCCTCGAGGTTTTGTTTTGCCTGCAGAGTCATCTCACCCAAAGAAGGTGCAGACGTTGGCAAACCAAATCCCAAGAAATCCAGTCCAGCCAGCGTACCAATCGTACCGGTAATGATGAACGGCATGAATGTCAGTGTTGCAACCATGGCATTGGGCAACATGTGGCGGAACATGATTGTCACGTTGTTCACCCCTAGTGCCTTGGCAGCACGTACATATTCAAGGTTACGGGCGCGCAAGAACTCGGCACGCACCACGCCCACAAGCCCCATCCACCCAAACAAGATCATCAGCCCGACAAGCAGCCAAAAACTGCGGCCAAGAATGGCAAACAAGATAATGATTACATAGAGTTGCGGCGTCCCCGACCAGACCTCGATGATCCGCTGAAAAACCAGATCCGTCCAGCCACCAAAATACCCCTGGACCGCGCCGGCAATGATGCCGATCACGCTGGAAATACTGGTGACGATCAGGGTGAAAACAATCGACAGCCGGAACCCATGGATCACCCGCGCCAAAACGTCTCGTTTGGTATCATCCGTACCTAGCCAGTTCTGCGAATTGGGTGGTAGTGGCGCCGCGCCAGGGCGGTCCACGGTCGTGCTGTAAGAATACCGGATCAGCGGCCACAGGGTCCAACCCTTTTCATATCCTTCGGCCTCATACTCTCCTGCCTGGATTTGTTCGATGATGCCCTCAGGATCATCAAAACAGTCCTCGACACCACCGGATTGGATCAGGCACTCGACCTCGGGGTCGCGATAGATCGCCTGGGTTTGGAAGTCCCCCCCAAAGGCGGTTTCTGGATAGAAATTGAACACAGGTGCGTAGATTTCACCGCGATAGCTAACCAGGATCGGCTTATTGTTGGCTATGAATTCTGCAAACAAGGACAGGCCAAACAATACAGAAAAGATGATCAATGACCAGAACGCGCGCCCATTACGGCGGAAGTTTCGCCAGCGGCGTTGGTTGAGTGGAGATATCGCCATCTGTTATCCCTCCCGCTTTTCAAAGTCGATGCGTGGATCGACCAGCACATACATCAAGTCCGAGATGATCCCCACTACCAGCCCTAGCAGGCCAAAGACAAACAACGTGCCAAAGATAACCGGGTAGTCACGGGCAACGGCGGCCTCGAATCCCAAACGCCCCAACCCATCAAGCGAAAAGATGGTTTCGATGATGATTGACCCGCCAAAGAACACACTGACAAAAACAGCCGGGAAACCGGCTATCACGATCAGCATCGCATTGCGGAACACGTGGCCATACAGCACTTTGTTTTCACTTAGCCCCTTGGCCCGCGCGGTGATTACATATTGCTTCTTGATCTCATCCAGGAACGAGTTTTTGGTCAGCAGGGTCAACGTTGCAAAGGCCGCTGTCGATGAAGCAGCCACCGGCAGCGCAATATGCCACGCGTAATCTACGATCTTGCCAAACGTACTCAGGCTTTCCCAATTGTCCGAGGTTAATCCGCGCAATGGGAAGATTTGCCAATACGACCCCCCCGCAAACAACACCAGCAACAAGATGGCGAACAAAAAGCCGGGTATCGAGTAGGCAGCAATAATTGCAGCACTGGTCCAGGTATCAAATCGGCTGCCATCATGGATTGCCTTCCGGATTCCCAACGGGATCGAAATCAAATAGGCTATGAGTGTTGACCACAGCCCAAGTGAAATGGACACGGGCATCTTCTCTAGTACAAGGTCCAACACACTGATCTTGCGGAAATAGCTCTCGCCAAAGTCAAAGCGTGCATAGTTCCCCAGCATCAGCAGGAACCGCTCTAGCGGCGGCTTATCCAAGCCATATAGCTCTTCAAGATCCTTGATCAGCTCAGGATCCAGGCCACGGGCTCCAATATACCCATCACTGCTGCTGTCATCCCGCATGGCTTCCACATCCGAGCCTCCACCGGCAAAACCTTCGAACACATCACCACCGCCTTGCATTTTGGCGATAGCCTGCTCGACAGGCCCCCCCGGAACAAATTGTACCAGCGCAAAGTTAATCACCAAGATCCCCAACAGGGTGGGTATCACCAGTAGCAAACGGCGGAGGATATAAGCAGCCATGACAAGTAGTTACCTTAATGCGCCTGAGGAGACCAACGCTGCGGCACGATCTTCGTCAATCCACCACAGATCATCAAAGCCAAGCGCGTAAGGCGGCAGATTCTCGGGGAAGGAATACATGTCCCAATAGGCCACCCAATATTTACCCAGATACCAGGTCGGGATCATAATCCGTTTTGACAACAAAACCCGATCCAATGCACGCACGTTGGCATGCAGTTCTTCGGTTGTTTTGGCTTCAACAATATTGTTGATCAGTGGTTCGATATCAGGGCCATGCACGCCTGTTGGATTGAAAAGCGAATATGACGCCGCTTCTTCCCCAAATTTCTGATACAAACCGGTCGAGGGCTGCAACGAGTTGCGGTATCCGGCCACCATCATGTCAAAATTGCGATCACGACGAAGCAACGTAAACTGGGCGTTGTCAATTCGGTTGTATTTGGCGTCAACGCCCATCACCACGAGATTGTCGACATAGGGTTGAATGATCCGGTCCAGAGTTGGCTGGTCAGACAGGAACTCAACTCTCAATGACTGCCCCTCGGCATTTCGACGAATGCCATCGTCCCCGACAGCCCAGCCCGCGGCATCCAGCAGCTTCATGGCTGTTCTCAAATTACGGCGGTCATTCTGCCGTTTAGGACTGGACTCATGCGCGCGTACAACTTCGCTGGTCAGGATTGCAGGATCCAAAGCATCGCCCAGTCCCTGCAGCACCTCCAACTCCCGTCCTTCGGGAACCCCTGTGGCTTGCAAGTCGCTCCCCTGCCAGAACGAGTGGCGCTGTTGGAACAATCCGTATTGCAGGCTCTCGTTAGTCCACTCAAAATTATAGGCTAGCTGCAGAGCCTGTCGCACCTGAACGTCCTGAAACTGCGGCCTGTCGAGATTGAAAACAAAGCCACTGGCCCCCGGCACGTCCCCATCAAAGAAGTCAGCCTTAACGACATTGCCTGCGTCAAGCGCTGGAAAATCATAGGCTGTGGCCCAGTTTTTTGAGTTGCCTTCCTGACGCAGAGTAAAAGCACCGGACTTGAACCCCTCCATCGCGGCAACGGAATCGGTGAAATATTCAATGCGGATGCTGTCATAGTTATGGCGACCAATGTTCACATTGATCTTGTCCCCCCAATAGTTCGGGTTGCGTTTGTAGACCACACGCCGGTTGATGTCATAGCTGTCCAACATATAAGGGCCTGATCCGATACCGGGATCCAGGCGTGGCTCGTCCAGTCGACGGTTCTCAGGATCCGCCTCGAACCAAGCCTTCGAATAGATCGGCGTGCCGCCAACCTGGCTAATCATCGCTCGTTTGGGAAAATCAGGGGAGAAATAGAACTTTACCCGGTACGGCCCCAGCGCTTCGGCCTTGGGGATACGTTTACGTACTGCATCCGCATAAGATTTCAGGCCCTGGTCCAGCAGAATATTGTGCGAAAACACAACATCATCAGCTGTAACAGGAGAGCCATCCGAAAATGTCGCCTCGGGGCGCATATTAAAAATCACCCAGTCTTGGCTTTCCGGATATTCAAGACTCTCTGCAACCAGCCCATAATAGGACGCTGCTTCGTCATACGATGGTGTCAGCAGAGATTCAAAATGCTCGGTTGACCGCGCAGCACCACGCCCTTTGCGCGTGTACGGGTTGAAACTGTCAAATGTCCCTTGCGTGCCATATGACAGCTCGCCACCACGTGGGGCATTTGGATTGACATAGTCGAAATGCGCAAACCCCTCTGCGTACTTTAAATCGCCAAATTCCGAAAACCCGTGGCTGATGATGATCTTTTCCTCAGCCTGCGCCAAAGCAGCGATACCAAGCGCCAACATCAGTCCCATTGCCAGCGCGTACAAAGCACGAAGCTTCACCGTTTGATCAATCACGCGAGCTCGTACGGCGCTGCGGGGTTTATTCATCTGCCAGTCCTCCCATTCCCAAATCATGTCGATCTGGTGTGTCTACGCCAAGCTAAAGCTCGGGGGTGGTAACATTCAAGTTGCGATTCCGTGTTTCTTTGCTTGCACATGCGGCATTCAGCAAATCAGCGCCGACCACCAGCAACATTGTTGTATCACATAGTGCGCCATGCCACTTTCGGCCACACATTGAATTTTGGAGAATGAACTATGTTTTTACGCAAATCTCTTTCTCGCAGCCTGACAATCACAACTGTATGCTCGATTGGATGGGTTGCCGCCTGCTCACAACAAGAAGAAGAGCCTGTCGCTTTGGCCAACCCTGCAGCCGTTTATTGCGAGGAAACAGGCGGCCAGCACGTCATTCGTGACGGCAAAGGCGGCCAGATTGGCATCTGCATTCTGCCTGATGGTAGTGAAGTGGTTGCTTGGGATTATTACAAGGCCAACGCCCCCGCATAATACACCCCGAAATAGAAAAGGCCGCTACACTAAGCAGCGGCCTTCAAATTCAAGAACGATTTTGAATTAATCGTCCAGGCTATCCAGATAAGCAATCAGGTTCACCCGGTCGCTCTGCTTCTTCAAGCCAGAAAAGCTCATCGAAGTGCCAGAGGCATAGTTCCGAGGGCTGGCCAGGAAGGCATCCAGCTCTTCTGCAGTCCAAGTGCCGTCAGACATTCCTGACAAGGCGCCCGAGTAGCCAAACCCATCAGCTGATGCGATTTGTCGGCCAACAACGCCATACAGGAACGGGCCGGTTGAATTGTTGCCGTCGTCCAGCTTGTGGCAGGCTTTGCACTTGTTGAAGACTTTGGCACCTTTGCCGATATCCGCAGCAGCCATCAACTCTCCAAAGTCAACTTCTACTACTTCTTCTGCATCACCTGCCTCTTCCAGTTCGATCACATAAGCAGCCTTACCGTGGCTATCCATGTGATAAATTACTTCTGCAGCCCATTTGCCCAAAAGTAAAACCAGGAGCGCGCCACAAAGAGCTGCGGTCGCTTTGGTTAGGGTCATCGTGTCAAACATGATCGCGAGTCCATTTCATCTATCTCGCAGGCTGTCTAAGGCTTCCCCTTCAAAGTGGCAAGGTATAGACACCCCCTTGAGTTGCTGAATTTGAGATCTTTTGCACGGAAGTCGCACCAATGACCGGTAAAATTGCCATCCAGGGGGAGCTGGGCTCCTATAGCCACGAGGCCTGCCGCAATGCACGGCCAGGAATGGAGGTACTTCCGTGCCGCACCTTTGAGGACGCTATTGAGGCCGTGCGCAGCGGCAATGCGTCACAGGCCATGTTGCCGGTTGAGAACTCAACCTACGGCCGGGTGGCTGATATCCACCGTCTTTTGCCCCACAGCGGGCTGCATATCGTGGATGAGGCCTTTGTGCGGGTTCACATCAACCTGCTAACTGTGCCGGGCGCCACATTGGACGACATCCAAGAAGCCCACTCGCATCTGGTGCTGTTGCCGCAATGTGCCGGCTTCTTGCAGGAACATAGCATTCGCGGTCGCGTCAGCCCCGACAACGCCCGCGCCGCCCGCGAGGTTGCCGAGCGCGGTGACAAGAACCACGCGGCCTTGGCCAGTGAATTGGCAGGTGAGATCTACGGCCTGGATGTCATGTCGCGACATATCGAAGACGAGGGCAACAACACCACCCGCTTTGTGATTATGTCCCCCGAGATCAACATGGCCCGCCGCGGTGCACATGGGATGATCACCAGCTTTGTGTTCCAGGTCCGAAACATCCCGGCGGCCCTTTACAAGGCGATGGGTGGCTTTGCGACCAATGGCGTCAACATGACCAAGCTGGAAAGCTATATGGTCGACGGTTCATTCACTGCAACTCAATTCTATGCTGATATTGACGGCCACCCCGACGACCCCAACGTGCAACTTGCGATGGATGAATTGGCCTATTTCACTACTAACATTGAAATTCTGGGGGTGTTTCCAGCCGATAACGGCAGATTCTAACGATAGCTGAATGTGTAGGGTGCGTGCTTGCACGCACCGCATAGGGCTTCTGCGTAGTGCTGCGTGCAAGCACGCACCCTATACTAAATCAAGCCGTATGGCTCAGTCGTTCTTCAGTTAGCTTTGCAAACTCGGCCACACGTAACTTATAGCGCTTGGTCAGTTTTGACTTGGCCAGTTTCAGCGACTGCACAAGCAACCGCCCTGACAGAGTGCGTGGTTTCAGCTCAAGCGTAGCCACCATTCGGGTGCGCTGCGGCGACAGCGCCAACAGCTCAACCTCCATACCACCTTCCATACCCCCGCCCTCGGCGGACAGGCGCAGTCTGGTTACAGGCTCATAGTCCGCCAAGACCAAGTGAATGTCACGCGTCCTCCCCCGAAACGTGAACTGCACATCCCAGGCCAATCCATTGTTGGGAGCTGCGACATCTCCCAAACGGTTCACCTCAACCCCCCGCCGGATTGCCGAGCGCTCAAAGCTTTCGAACTCACTGACAACCGCAAAAACCTCGGCAATTGGGGCTTCAATGTCTTCTTTGCTTACAAATTTCATATGTTCCCCGCTTCGATCTTGTCGGCCTGTATTTTGATTATGCGCTATTACTCTCTTCAATCCAGTGTATCTGCAAGCCAGTTTTGCAACAAGAAATGTGCAATTGAACCTTTTCTGGATGGCTTGATACTTGGATGCTCGCCAGAAAACACTGTCATCATATCGGCCCGGCTAACCCAGAGCGCATCCTCAATTTCAGTTTCATCAATGGTCAGTTCTCGCCCCAGTGCTACCCCCGCACAGCCAAACATAAGTGACATCGGGAAGGGCCAGGGCTGGCTGGATAGATAGGACACTTCGCCAACCCGCACTCCGGCCTCTTCAAACACTTCTCGGCGCACCGCGGCCTCCAGCGTTTCACCTGGCTCAACAAAACCGGCCAGCAGAGAGTACATCCCTTCGGGCCACCCCGGCGAGCGGCCCATCAAAACGGACTCACCATGGGTGATCAGCATGATCACCACCGGATCGGTGCGCGGGAAGTGAGACGTGTTGCAGGCACCACAAGTTCGCTGCCAGCCTGCCTGCACCATATCGCTTGGCGCGCCACAGCGCGCACAGAACATGTGACTCTTGTGCCAAGACATCACTGCGTTGGCCGTAGCGGCAAGTTCGGCTTCCAGCGGGGATAGAAAAGCCATCATCCGGCGCAACTCAGTAAACACGTCCCCCACAGGCAGGTCCGGATGTTGCTGTTCACTGGAATCGTTAAAGCTGGCCAGCATCGTTTGGTCCAACGCATCCGGCTGCCAATCGCTGATATCACAGGCGAATTGTGGCGCTCCATCCGGCATCAGCCCCAAGAAGATAGCCTGACCTTTCCGCGCCTCTGCCAGCTTATGGGCTGTTTTGATCATCGCCAGTTCATCTGGTGACGGCCCGTTGCCGCTACAGCGTGCCAGAGGTTTCCCTTGCCATACCAACAGAACCGATGCCCGAGGATCGGCCCATGCAGCAGCTAAAGCACTGCCGTTGTTGCGGATATGCGCGGCGCGATCCAGCCCACCGCCGCCAAAAGTCACTTGCTCTGCTCGCTTCAACTTGATCCCTCACCCATCTGCCCCAAATCCAACACAAGGGGGCGTTTACCGGTCATAAATCACCGAAATCGTGCATTTTTTACGCAACTGTAATCGTCACACCTTGCACGCTGGCCTACGGACTGCCACACATAAAGTTCAATGTCCAAGCCACTCACGGGATCAGACGATCCGGCAGCAGGATGCTGACAGTTTATTTTAACGTGTATGTAAATGCGACTAGGCAGTCTCGCTGATCGCTGGTTTCTACAGGTACATGAATGCCGCCAAGAACTGACGGTACAAATAGCACAGGCGTCAAGCGCATCGAACACCGCACTTTGACAGAACAGGGCAACTCAGTGCCGCAACAGCGGGCCACCTTACGGGTGTTGGCCTCGACTGATTTGCACATGAATCTGCTTGGATATGACTACTACGCTGACAAAACAAACCCGCGCGTTGGCCTGTCGCGCACCGCAACGCTTATTGAAAAAGCGCGCAAGGAAGCCGTTGAACTGGGCGCTGCCACACTGTTGGTCGATAATGGAGATGGTCTACAAGGCACCCCACTGGGTGACTTACCCAACATCACTGATGTTCACCCTTTGATGCGCGCATTTCAGGTCTTGAAGTATGACGCTGTTGGCCTTGGCAACCATGACTTCAACTACGGGCTCGAGACGCTGGCCCGTATACTAAGCCAAGCCCCCTGCCCCGTGATCTGCTCAAATATGTCTGCCGTAGATCCCGAAGCCCCCCTTCCCTTTGTCTCCTCTTCCATCTTGGAACGTCAGCTTCCGGGTGCAACAAGCGCACCACCTCTCAAGATCGGCTTATTGTCGGTACTGCCCGAGCAGACCTTGCAATGGGACGCTCACCTCCTAGCAGGCCGGGTGAAAATCGCTGATATGGTAGAGACGGCCCGTGATACTAGCGCTGCCTTGCGCGCGCAGGGGTGTGATGTGGTCATCGCCCTCGCTCACTCTGGCGTCAGTCAAAAGGCAGACGGATCGGACACAGAAAACGTCTTACGCCAACTGGCCGAGCTGCAGGACATTGACGCGTTAGTCGGTGGCCATACTCATTTACATTTACCCGACCCCAGTGTTCCATTTTCCAAACCTGTGGTGATGCCCGGTGCATTGGGTTCTCATCTAGGCGTGATTGATCTTCAACTTCGTCATGACGGTGATGGCTGGAAGGTTGAAAACTGGGACTGTGGCTTGCGCCCGATCGCCAGCCGCAATCAGGATGGACAACTTGCCTCTCAGATTGCTGAGAATGCCCCCCTTGTGTCTGCTCTGACCCGAGACCACCAGGCCACCCTGACTTGGATGCAGCAACCCGTTGGCCATAGCTCCCAATCTTTGCACTCCTTTTTCACCTTTTTTGCACCGGACCGGGCGTTAGCACTTGTCGCCTGCGCACAGGCCGCAGCTTTACGCCCTCGTCTACGAGGCGGTCCAGCCGAGGGACTGCCCCTGCTTTCATCAGTATCTCCCTGCAAATTCGGCGCTCGGGCTGGGCCAAATTCTTATACGGACGTCCCTGCCGGAACCTTATACCGGCGCCACGTTGCCGACCTGCATGTCTTTCCCAATCGCCTTAGCGCTGCCATCCTGTCGGGCGCACAGGTTTTGGAATGGCTGGAAATGTCAGCAAGCCTCTTCAACCAAGTGACGCTTGGTACACGTGACACTGTTTTGGTCGATTCTGACCGTGCCGGGCATAACTTTGATGTCCTGCATGGACTCGAATATGAAATTGACCTGTCCCGCCCGGCCCGGTTCGATGGTGCGGGCCACTTGGTAAATAGATCAGCACATCGCATATGCAACGCGCATTGGAACGGTCTACCCTTGTCACCTGACCAAAAATTCGTTGTGGCTCTTAACAGCCACCGCGCTGGAGGAGGTGGAAATTTTGCAGCGATTCAACAGGCTGAACACCTGCCATTGCCCAAGCAACCCATCCAGCAAGTGATTTATGATTACCTAAACGGCACGCATTCTATCGACCCAATGTCAGCAGCCCCGCCCCCATGGCGCTTTACCAAACATCCGGGAACCGACGTTGTTGTCTTTACTGGCCCAGCGGCCCGGCCTCACTTACATGAACTCGACCATTTGGACTTGCCTCCGCCTCAAATCACCGCTGAAGGTTTCTTAAAGCTTCGGATTCCGTTGTGACCCGACATCAAGCACCGCTTGTCTTTCGTTTAACAGGCCCCTATATCGGGATTCGAGAGGTTGGCGCGGGCAAGCGCCTCGCCAACCTGGTCAGATCCGGAAGGAAGCAGCCACAACGAGCCCCGCTTGGGTCGATGTCCAGCCTCTCACTTACACCCTCGGGTGCCGTTGATTGATCGGCAACCGAGCTTGCAGAAACCGGAGCCACGCTCCAGAAGCCTGACGGAGGATTTTATGATTGTAGCAAAGACCCTTCGGGCAGCGCGTTTCTGATCTGGCTATCAGCCAAAACCCCTGCCTGAACTTCCCCCGTTGTAGTGCGCCTACGCCACTGCACTGGTCTTTCTATGTTCAAATACAGGCAGAGCCATGACGCTTAGCTATACTGACCTTGGTTGGTCTTCCTTTTTTCAATCTCAACAGGACGCAGACAGCGACCTGACCGCCTATCGCATTTCAGCGGTTCACCGCGACAAACTGACTGGCTTATCCCCAGATGGTGAAATCCAACTGCTTCCCGATCGCCTGACCGGCGAGTTTGCGGTTGGCGACTGGGTGCTGGCGAACACCGCAAACCAAGTTTGCGAACGGCTGGAACGACACACAGAACTAAGCCGCCGTGCCGCCGGCACGGACGCCCGCGTGCAACTGATAGCCGCCAATGTGGATGTGCTGTTCATCACCACATCCTGCAACGCCGATTTCAACCTTGCCCGGCTAGAGCGCTATCTCGCACTGGCGCATCAATCGGGTTGCTACCCGGTGGTGGTTTTGACCAAGGCTGATGTTGGAGAAGACGCTGCGGATTATCGTGCCAAGGCTGAATCCCTTGCACCTGCACTCTCGGTTTTGACCTTGAATGCCAAAGATCCCGAAGATCTCAAACAACTGCTCGACTGGGTTAAACCCGGCCAAACCGCTGCCTTGGTGGGGTCATCTGGTGTTGGCAAAACAACCCTGACCAACGGGCTAACCGGCAGTGCCGATGCGGTGCGCGACATCCGCGAGGATGACGCCAAGGGTCGACACACCACCACAGCGCGCTACTTGCGGCGCATGGTGCATGGCGGTTGGCTGATCGACACTCCGGGCATGCGCGCCTTGCGGATTAAAGACGCTGATGAAGGTGTTGAAGAGGTCTTCTCGGATCTGTTTGAGCTCGCCCAGGGCTGCCGTTTCAGTGATTGTGCGCACAGCGGTGAACCTGGTTGTGCGGTCACCTCTGCAGTAAAATCCGGAGAGTTGGAGCAGGCCCGCCTTGATCGCTGGAAAAAGCTGCACCACGACGAGGAACGCAATTCCGAAACCTTGATGCAGTCCCGCCGCCGCGACAAGGGCTTCGGAAAAATGGTCAAATCCATGAAACGCGCCCACAAAGGACGCAAAGGGTACTAACCCTAATACAAGGTGCGCCCCTTAGGGCGCGCCTTGTTCTGGCACCAGTGTTGGCCACAGTACTGAATTGCGTCGCGCAAACATCCCAAGATGCCCAACCTTGTCCAATCCAAAGTCCTTGGGGTTCAGCTCGGTTCGGGTTTGCTCCACGTCCCCGTACACATCCCCCAACCGCCAGACACAGTCCGGCGGGATCAGATCATCATCACTCAGCGCAAACAAATCCACCGGAACGTCCCAGCTCTGCCAATCTGGCAGCGGCAAATTGGTACCAATTTCGGGCAGATAGCTACCTGGGGTGGTGCACCACTTGCGCCATTGCCAATACACACTGGCAGGCAGGTCCTCACCCAGTCTCAGCGCCTTGGCGGGTAGATATCCCATCATTTTCACGGCCAGCGGCACCGGCCCAAACCAAAAGCTAAGCGCCAAGGCACGATAGGGCCATGGGTGGTCATTGTGATGAACAAGCCCACCGGCAATGACAATCATACGTGAGATGTCCTCGATCCCGTCCTGCAATGGCATCAACATCGCACCCAGAGAATGCCCAATCACCCATATCGGAGCCTGCGGGTAGTGACGCCGCATCTCGTCCCGCGCCGCTGGCTGCTCTACCATTGCCCAACGCGCCATGGTGGCATCTGACCGCCGCAAAGGGCGCTGAGCCGAGGCTCCGAAATCGCTGTAATCGTAAGTCAGGCAGGCCATGCCCCGTTCCGCAGCCAACCAACGAGCAAAGTGGCGATAGAATCGCTGCGGCACACCTGTAGCCCCATTCAGAACCACAGCCGCCGTGGGAACACCCTTTGGCCGATACAGTGTTCCGGCCAGTTGGGCATTGCCTGCAGCAAACTTAACCGCGTCAATTTTGACCTGTTCGTCCGGGTCAAAAGTTTCAAAATCCAGCACGTCAATCCTCCTAGACCATTTGGTCTACTCGCATCTCTGGACCAATTGGTCTAGGTGTGTCAAGCTGCCAAAATGAATGTTGCCTCAACCCCTCAACCCGCCACCAAGCCGCGCCCAACCAAGGAACGCCTTGTGCGCGCCGCATCCCTATTGTTCAGCAACAAGGGCTATCACGGGGTTGGCCTGGCCGAGATCTTAGCAGAAGCCGACGCCCCCAAAGGATCGCTCTATCACCACTTTCCCAACGGAAAGTCAGACTTGGCAATGGCCTCTGCCACCTGGTCGTCGGACCAGATTTTGCAGCTTATTGCCGCCTGTTTCGAACCTTCCGCCACCTTTGCCGCTGGGGCAGAAATACTGTGCCATAAGCTGGCAGATATATTTGATTCTGCTGGGAAGTGGTGCGGATGCCCAATTTCATCGACGCTGTTTGAAGGCCCCGATAACGAACAATTCCAAGACCACGCAGCTCATTTGTTCGAAGGCTGGATTACAGAAGTGGAATACCACGCACAGCGACTAGGCTACACCAAGGACGAAGCACAAGCCACGGCACAACATTTCTACATACTGCTCCAAGGCGGATGGCAGTTGGCTCGTGTACGTCGCGACTCGGATGTACTGCGCGCCCTTCCTGCACGACTTTAAGGCGAGTTAATTGTTGACACGGTAAGCCCCTAGCCGCTAGCCACGGCGTCATGATTTTGACCAAAGACAATTACAACTATGCTGCAACCACCTGCCTGCGTACCAAGCGCACTTGCCCAATCGCCCTGCGGATGCTGGAAAACCTAACCAAGGCACTTTCTACGGCGAGTAAAACCACGACCCCGTTTTTCGAAAAATCCGGCCACACGCAACTCACTGGGTGCAGCCGCGATTGTACGGCTCAATACTCGGCCAGCCATGATCGTATTCGCATCCATTGCGGCGTATCTGAAACCGCCGACGTCCAACAGCTGAATCAGTTTGCAGACGCCATATTCTCGGCAGGCCCTTATGGAAACGCTATTGGGCCCTGTGCAGAGCGCCCCTGCGCTGTGGTTCAAGCCAAGGCTGTTATTCCCAGCGCGCCACAAACCGGACACTAATTCCCGCGTTTTTGCCAGCCTGAACCAGGCTGCTATCCGCCTTAGTCATGGGCTTGGCGGCGTGGCCCATAGGCCCATTGCATCTGTTCGGGCGTTTCAACGGCACAAGGCCGCACACTGCGCAACCGCGCCAGCGCCAACTCTGGACGTTCGCCGCATTCGATCATTAGGCGCAGCACCACCATCCCAGATCGGCCACAGCCACCGCGGCAATGCACCAGCACCCGCCCACCGCCAACCAGCGCCTTGCGCGCCATGTGACTAACCGAAGGCCACTGGGCTAATATCTTGGGCGGTGGCGGGCTAAAGTCCGGAATTGGCAAATGCACCCAACGGCTGGCCATACTCTGGATGTCGGTTCCAAGTGTCAAACCACCCACCGCTGCATGTTCCGCCTCGGTCGTCATGGAAATTACCAGTCCAGGTCTCCAGTCATGGATATGATCCAAGTCCCCAAAGTAATCCCCTCCAGCTCCAGGCAACGGACAGAGCGCCAAAATGCCATCAGCGACCGACAGAGCGTGGATCATCAGCGCCCCACCTTGCTGTTCCTTGCTTTCAAACTGCATCACCGCACCTCGTTACCACCACATCCCGGGATTCTTCTTCTCTGATCCACGGCACGACTGTAACGCCGCCTAGAGATTGCGCAAAAACAATTTCGACCTTCGCCTGCCCGATCTGCAACAGCGGTGGACGAAGCGGTCCAGCTTGCTTACCTTAAGCAAAACCAGAATGACCCCGAATCCGGCACGAGTACACATGAGCGACACAACCACCGACGCAGGCAATGATACCGGAACCGGCCAATATCAGGTCCTAGCCCGAAAATACCGCCCTGAGACCTTTGCCGATCTGGTTGGTCAGGACGCCATGGTGCGAACGCTGAAAAATGCATTCGAGGCTGACCGGATCGCCCAAGCCTTCATCATGACCGGCATTCGCGGCACCGGGAAAACCACTACCGCGCGGATCATTGCCAAGGGGATGAATTGCATCGGCCCAGATGGCACCGGTACCCCGACAACCGAACCCTGTGGTGTGTGTGAGCACTGTACCGCCATCATGGAAGGTCGCCACGTCGACGTGATGGAAATGGATGCTGCCAGCCGCACCGGAGTCGGCGACATCCGTGAAATCATCGATTCCGTCGCCTATCGCGCCGCCTCGGCCCGCTATAAGATCTACATCATCGATGAGGTCCACATGCTGTCGACCAGCGCGTTCAACGCGTTGCTCAAAACGCTGGAAGAACCGCCGTCGCATGTGAAGTTCATCTTTGCCACCACCGAGATTCGCAAGGTTCCAGTGACAGTGCTGTCGCGTTGCCAGCGGTTTGACCTGCGCCGAATTGAGCCCGAGGTGATGATTGCGCTGATCAGCAAAATCGCCAGCGCCGAAGGCGCGCAGATTTCCGAAGACGCCTTGGCCCTGATCACCCGCGCCGCCGAAGGCTCGGCCCGGGATGCGACCTCGCTGTTGGATCAGGCCATTTCACATGGCGCCGGCGAAACATCCGCCGACCAAGTGCGCGCCATGCTGGGACTGGCCGATCGTGGCCGGGTGCTGGATCTGATCGACATGATCCTGCGCGGCGATGCCGCCGCTGCGCTCACCGAAATCGGCGCGCAGTATGCCGAGGGCGCAGACCCACTGGCGGTGCTGCGCGATCTGGCCGAGATTACCCACTGGGTTTCGGTGGTGAAAATCACCCCGGACGCAGCCGAAGACCCCACAGTCTCACCAGATGAGAGAGCCCGTGGCAGCAAAATGGCCGAGGCCCTGCCGATGCGGGTGCTGACCCGAATGTGGCAGATGCTGCTCAAGGCGCTCGAGGAAGTCTCGGCTGCGCCCAACGCCATGATGGCGGCTGAAATGGCGGTGATCCGCCTGACCCATGTCGCAGATCTGCCCAGCCCCGAAGAGCTGGTGCGCAAATTGCAGGACATGCCCACCCCACCGCCTATGCCCCCATCCGGACCGGGCGGAGGAATGGCAACCGGTGGCGGCGCCCCCATGGGTAGCATGCAAACCAACGGTCCCTCTGGCACCGCAGGCCCTGTTGCGTCTAGTGGCAACGGCACAACGCTGGCCTTAGCCCCACAAGCCGATGCCGCGCTGGCCCGTTATCCCAGCTTTGAACACGTGGTCGAACTGATCCGCACCAACCGCGATGTGAAATTGTTGGTCGAGGTAGAAACCGGAGTGCGGCTGGTCTCGTACCAACCCGGACGGATCGAGTTTACCCCTTCGGACAGCGCCCCTGCCAGCCTGGCGGCGCGCTTGGGAACCAGCTTGCAGAACTGGACTGGCAGCCGTTGGGCCGTGTCAATCGTATCAAACGGCGATGCCCAGACTATTGCCGAGAAAAACGACGCCGCCGAAAACGCGCTGCGCGCCGAGGCCACGGCCCACCCGCTGGTACAGGCAGTTTTGGAGAGTTTCCCCAAGGCCAAGATCACCCGCATCCGCACCGCCGAAGAGCTTCAGGCTGAGATTGCCGCCGATGCTCTGCCAGAGGTCGAGGATGAATGGGATCCGTTTGAGGACGGCTAACCAGCCGCCCCCAGATTTCAATCGAATCAAGTGAGCAAATCGGCTGTTGTCACGACTTTGGCATACCCCATCGCCAATGGGGCCACAAACGCTGCATGCACCTGCTCGGCGCTTACCTCAACTCCGTCAAACGCCATTTCTTTGGCACCGCAGGCGTCCTTGACCACAGTGACTTGGAACCCATAGTCCGCCGCCGCACGTACGGTGGCATCAATGCACATCTGGCTCATCGCGCCGCATATGGTGACGGCTTCAATCCCGGCCTCGTGCAGAAGATCCAACAGACCTGTGTCATGGAAGCTGTTGGCACGCGCCTTGGTCAACACTGCTTCGCCTGTTTTTGGTGCCACTGACTCGTGGATCTCGGCTCCGACCGTTCCGGCCCGAAAAAACGGAGCCTCGGGTGAGGCATTTTCATGCCGGATATGAACCACCAAGTTACCTTTTTCCCGCGCATTGGCCAACAAGCTAGCGGCGTTGGTTGAAACACGTTCCATCTGGTGTAGCGGCCAATCGCCACCGTCGAAATAGTCGTTCTGGATATCCACAATAATCAGAGCAGTCTTGGGCATCGGTCTCTCCTTGATGCTGTTTCTCAGCCTTTTTGACCAAGGTTGACCCGCAGCGCGATTGGCAGATATGACAATAGATATGCCGATCACGCCAAATCCGATTATCGCTTTGATAAACTACCCCAGCGTCCAACGTTCGGCCCTATGGGGGCTGACGGACATGTTCGCCTTGCTTCCAAGTTTACAAAATGATCAATCGGGCCCTGAAATCCGTATCATAGACTCTGTCGATCCAGACACCCGCCCCTGTGACGCCTTTGTTTTCCCGCCCTCAATAGACGGCAGTCGGGGCACCGATGCACCGCAGTTATTAGATTGGGCCGTCACCCAGCATCACACTGGAGCACTGGCCTGTTCCGTCTGTGCCGGTGCCTTTTGGCTGGGCCATGCTGGCCTGCTAAACGCTCGCCCCGCGACCACCCATTGGGCCCTCGAAGACCCATTTAGAACCGTTTTTCCTAAAGTTGACCTGCGCCCCGAGCACATACTGATCGACGATCACGACGTCATCACCGCCGGAGGGCTGATGGCCTGGCTGGATCTGGGCCTGCATCTAACTGGGCGTTGGTACGGCAGCGATGCTGTCTCGCGGCTGGCGCGACACTTGCTAATCGACCCTGCCGGGCGCGAGCAACGCCATTATTCCAGCTTTCGCCCCAACCGCAGCCATGGCGATATGCAAATCCTGACCGTACAGCGCCAAATGGAACAACATGTCCAAGATCAAATGCAGGCCGAGCAGCTGGCCGAGCTGGCTGGCATGTCTCTGCGCACCTTCATGCGCCGATTTCAGTCAGCTACGGGCTATCCCCCCGCCACCTATCTGCAGGCCCTGCGGATTGAAAAGGCCCGCGCCGCATTGGAACGCGGCGGCGACAGTGTCGGTGAAATCGCCTGGACTGTCGGCTATCAGGACCTGTCGGCGTTTTCTCGCGTTTTCAAGGCCCGCACTGGCCTTAGCCCTGGGGCCTATCGACGCCGGTTCCATATCCGCCCTTCAACATCGATCCATAGCTGATTGAACCCCGCTTTCCTCTTGAATGGCAGGGGGCACGGCCGTATTTAACAGGCAAAACCATCCTGTAGGAGAGAACTAATGCTCAAAGGCCTCGGCGGTCTTGGCGATATGGCCAAGATGATGAAATCAGCCCAAGAACTGCAAACCAAGATGACCCAGATGCAGGACGAGTTGCACAATGTCATGATTACCGGCGAATCCGGGGCTGGTCTGGTCAAGGCAACCGCCAGTGCCAAGGGTGAGCTGAAAGCTCTGGATATCGATCCATCGATCTTTAACGGCGACGACAAGGAAGTTGTCGAAGACCTGATCCTTGCCGCCATTAAAGACGCCCAGACCAAAGCTGCTGACAAGGCGCAGGAAGAAATGGCGCGCCTGACCGAAAGCATGGGCCTGCCCAAGGACGTCAAGCTGCCGTTCTAAAGTTGAAATCCGTGTTGAAACCCCTGCTGTTCGCTCTGACAATACTGTCGCCTGTTGCCGTGCAGGCCCAGTCATGGGCGACCCGTGCAGCCTGTGAGGTTACCTCGGCAGAGGTTGACCCACAGGCTTTTTCGCAGGAGCAACTGGCCGAACTGCGAACCAAGGCCGCACAATCTCCTAACCCCAATGGTCGGTTCTGGCGTATCCAATCACCAGATGGCGCCGTCTCGCACCTGTGGGGTACGATGCACTCAAATGCCCCGCTTATTCTGGACCTTCCGGTCATAGTGCAAAAGCGGATTGCAGATGCCCGGGTCGTAGCGCTGGAATTCAATCCGGTGTTTGCCTCGCGCCAAGCGATCCGTGCACATCAGGAAAAAGAACTGTTCCGCCCCGTTGACAGTATCTACAACTTTGACAGCTCCGGGCTGGATCCGGTGATCATCGACTGGATCCGCACCCGTCTCGACGGTCTTGGTTGGGGTCGTGATGCTGCCGATTATCTTACCCTGCCATATTTGGTGGAAAACCTGTTCTCTAATCCCTGCGACGACTTCGCTGCCAGAATTGTACCGGATCAGGACAGCTTGATCCAAACCCTCGGGCTGATAGGCGGTGCAACAATCCTCGGCCTTGAAGAGGCCGATTCGCTGAACAACCACCTGCAAGACCCACGCAATCAGGACACGACCCTTTCAATTCTCGCCGTCTTAGGCGCCTATCTGGACCCAAAGTACGGCACAGACAGCCGGGCAGTATACTTCGCGTTCTACCTGCAGGGTGAACTGGCACTCGCAAGCCAGTGGGATCGCCACTACCTGTCCCAGATCTATGGCGAGGAGCTGGCTGATCTTTACCTGCAGCGGACGGACGACTACCTGCTGAACCAACGTAACAAAACGTTCCTGGAAACTGCCCTACCCGATTTACAACAGGGCGGGCTGTTTATGGCGATCGGATCATTCCATTTGCCCGGCGAACAGGGCATGGTCGAACTTCTGCGGCAGGCCGGTTTCTCCGTGTCCCGCATCCCTCTGCCCGGCGAGACTCCGGACGATCTAGCCGAAGAGACGCGGGAATGAGCAATAACACTGACGACATTGAAATCCTGATCGAGCTGATGGCCAAGCTACCCGGCCTTGGTCCACGATCCGCACGACGCGCGGTTTTGCACCTGATCCGTAAACGTGCGTTGCTGCTGACCCCACTGGCCGATTCGATGAGCCAGGTCGCCATCAGCGCCCGCGAGTGCCTGAACTGCGGCAATGTGGGCACAACCGAAATATGCGACATCTGCACAGATGAGGCCCGTTCCAATGGCGAACTTTGTGTCGTCGAGGACGTGGGTGATCTCTGGGCAATGGAACGCGCAGGCGTGTTCAAAGGCCGCTATCACGTGTTAGGCGGCACCCTGTCAGCCCTGGATGCAATTGGACCAGAAGAGTTGCGCATCCCACGGCTCGTAGACCGGGTCCCGGCCGAGGCGATCAGCGAGGTCATTCTGGCCCTCAACGCCACTATCGACGGCCAAACCACCGCCCATTACATCGCCGACCAGCTGCAGGATCAGGTCAAGCTGACCACCCTGGCACAGGGCGTGCCCATTGGCGGCGAGCTGGACTATCTGGACGACGGCACCATCACCGCCGCAATGCGGGCGCGGAAAGAGATCTGATCAAGTCGGAATATGTGCCGCTGAAAACGGCGCCCACTGATCTGCCCAGGGCCGCGCCTGCTCAAGCTCGTAAGCCAGTTGCAACAACATCGCATCCTGCCCCAGTGGGGCATGGAACATTGAACCAACTGGCATTCCAGTCTCAACGGAGAACCCAAGTGGCACATTCATCGCGCAGTCGCCAACGGCGTTGACGGGTGAGGTCATGCTGAGGATATGCTCCAGCTCCGCGCCTTTATGGGCAAAGTCATCCTGGTGCCGGATGGATCGATACTTGGGCGTTTCCACCGGAGAGGTCGCACTAAAGATCACATCGAATTCAGAGAACACGCCAGCGTAAATCTCGGCCATGCCGTCAAAATAGGCCAGCCCCTGTGAGATTTCATCAGGGGTATATGCCAGCCCTTCCATCATCATCGTCGCCGCCACGTGAGACAGCAGCCCAGTTTCCAGCGGTCCCCGCCCACTGATCTGCATGGCACGTTCCAGCATCGGTGCGTATTTGGGCAGAAAAGCCCAACGGAACTTCTGCGCATATTCCTCGCCATTTATCGGGTGGTCGATCTCAACCACCTCGTGTCCAAGATCTTGCAAAAGAGCTGCTACATTATCCTGAACTGTGGCAACTGCAGCAACGGGTGGTTCAAACCCACTCGCCCCCTGCCGCGTATACCCTATCCGTAGTCGACGAGTATCAGGCCCTTCGACAAACCCCATTGGCGCCAAAGCCTCATTGGGGTCCTCACAGACCTCTAGCATCGCGGCGGCGTCCCGCACGGTTCGTGAAATTGGCCCATTGGTCTTAAACACATCATGTCCACCATTGACCTCGCCTGACAACATCCGCCCGCGGCTTGGCTTGAAGCCAAACAGGTGGCAGGCACTGGTCGGCAACCTGTTGCTGCCGCCACCATCCGTTCCATGCGCGAGCGGAACAATACCTGCAGCAACCGCGCAGGCCGAGCCTGAGCTAGACGCGACGCAAGAATACTCCAGATCCCAAGGATTGCGCGCTGAACCATACAGCTCGCTGTCCAACCCATTGGCAAACTCGGGCACTACTGTTGTACCAATGATGTTCAGGCCTGATGCCTCTAGGGCAGCGGTATAGGCAACCGACTTTGCAGGAATATTAGCTGCCAGAAAGCGCGACCCATCGGTGCGCCGTATCCCGCCAAAATCCACCATGTCCTTGACCAGCACCGGCACGCCCGCAAACCGGGTCTCTTGTGATGCGCCTGCGGCCTTATTTCGCGCCCGGTCAAAGGTAGGTGTTGCCATAAAGTTCAGCGCTGGATTCAACGCCTCGGCCCGCCGTATTACAACCTCGGTCAACTCAGCTGCCGAAACCTCTCCCGACTTCACCAGTTCCGCCATCCCTAGCGCATCATACTTGATAAACGGATCATCCGGTTGAGGAATACGCTGCGCAGCTCCCGGCACTGCTGAAACAGCCAATGCTGCGGTTGACGTCGCTAAAAATGCACGGCGGTTCATCACGGAGCACTCTCCAAAATACTCAAAACAGTAAAATCAACTTATGAGAACAGCGCGGTAATTCAAGCACGCCAAAACAAAAAGACCCGGCGCAAGGCCGGGTCTCTGTGTAGGTTCAAATTGGATCAGAACCGAGGATCGTGTTCGTTATCATCCTCGTCTTCATCACCATCACCTGCTGGCAGGTTGAAGAAACTGTCGGCATCCACTTTCTCTTCAGTGCTCTCTTCAGCTGCAGGCGCGTCAGATCCACCCAGGGTAAAGGCTTCCAGGCCTTCCATACCGCTTGGGATCTTAGGCTCAGCTTCCATCTCCAGCGACTGCTCAGTGCTGACCAGCTTGCGACGCTCGTCATCGCTCATCACGCCACCTTCGGCAGCCTTCTTGGCCACGGCCTTTTGCACGGCCGCGTCGAGCTCGGACTGTTTACATAGACCCAGCGCCACCGGATCAACCGGCTGAATGTTGGCAATGTTCCAATGGGTGCGTTCACGGATCGCCTGAATTGTTGGCTTGGTTGTACCCACCAGCTTTGAGATCTGGCTGTCGGCCAGTTCCGGGTGAAACTTAACCAGCCAATAGATCGAGGCCGGACGGTCCTGACGCTTGGACAGCGGTGTGTAACGCGGACCACGGCGCTTTTCTTCGCCCGAAGCAGCAGCGTAGAACTTAAGCTTCAGCTTATGCAGCGGGTTGCCCTCGGCTGCAGTGATCTCTTCCTGGGTCAGCTGGTTGTTGGCGACCGGGTCGAACCCCTTTACGCCCTGCGCCACATCGCCATCAGCGATACCCTGTACTTCCAGCTCGTGCAGATCAACAAAGTCTGCAATCTGTTTAAAGCTGATGGTGGTATTGTCCACCAGCCACACAGCGGTTGCCTTGGCCATCAACGGTTTTGCCATGTGCTTTTCTCCATTTACAACACATCTTCCCCGCCGCCTGAAATAGGCTGCCCCGCCTTTGGGGTCTGGTTTCCATTGTCGGGGAACTTGAACCCTATATAGTCGCGATGTTTCTATAAAGGAAGAGCAGAATGCATCGCTTGATTTTAGCCCTCGGATTGGCCTTTGGCGCCCTCACCACAACACCAGCCCAGGCCGATGGCGAAAAGGCCGGAAAGTTCGACTATTACGTCCTCGCGCTCAGCTGGTCACCAAACTGGTGTACACTCGAAGGCGACGCGCGAAATTCTGATCAATGTGATGACCGCCACGATTATGGCTGGACCCTGCACGGGCTCTGGCCTCAGTTCCACCGCGGCTGGCCCAGCTATTGCCCCACCGCCACGGCGCCGCCCTCGCGCCGAATGAGTGGGGAAATGACCGATATCATGGGCAGCCCGGGCCTGGCCTGGCACCAATGGAAGAAACACGGCACCTGTTCAGGACTCGCCGCGCAAAGCTACTATGATCTCATGCGTGAGGCCTATGATCGCATCAAACGCCCCGCTGTTTTCCGCAAGTTAGATCAAGAAGTTACCTTTCCGGCCACCCTGGTCGAGGAAGCCTTCTTGAAGGCCAATCCGAATCTGGAAAAGGACATGTTCACCGTGACCTGTCGCGATGGCTACATCCAGGAAGCCCGCATTTGCCTGTCACGTGACCTGGATCCCGTCCCCTGTGGGCGGGACGTGATCCAGGACTGCCGTTTAAAGAACGCGAGGTTTACGCCTGTTCGGTAGCTCTAAAACAGGTTCGTCCAGTATCCGCTTACTCGATCGCGGCAGAGGTTTCTGACCTCTGCCAACAAATTTGGGTGTTCACCTTATCTTTTGTAGCCACAAGCAGGAAATCCGCTTTCATCGCTCTACCATTACACCAAGTGCCGCGCCCGGTGACTGCCTGAGTGACTGCCAGACGGCACTCTCCGCATGGACAGTGAAAGGAGCCCGCTCATGCCAAAGACAATAGGGAACCCACTTAGCTGGTTGTTCCAGCACGCTGAAACCACCAGCCACCATATCTCGGCCTCAGTCGAGCAATTGGGCAGCGAAATGACTCGCGAAATGCCCAAAGTTCGACGATTGGAGATGTCCGACCTGAAATATGCGCTCAAGGCCGGTGTCGATGACTTTGCCGCATGTCGCAGCGACGCCATGTTCTTGGTTTTATTCTACCCACTGATCGGGCTCGTGATGGTGGTTATGGGGTTCTCAATGAACCTGCTACCATTGCTGGTGCCTATGATCATGGGGTTTGCCATTGTTGGCCCGGTGGCTGCTGTTGGGCTGTATGAAATGTCCAGCCGCCGTGAATCGGGGTTCGAGCCGAAATGGATGGATGCCCTCGATGTGATTCGCTCTCCTTCTTTCGGTGCGATCTTGATGCTTGGTATCTATCTCGGCGCACTGTTCTTTGTCTGGCTGATCTGTGCCAATTCCATTTATGCATGGACCCTGGGCCCAGAACCTCCCGCGTCACTAGGCGCCTTTGTCAGCGCCACATTCACCACTGTAGCGGGCTGGGCCATGATCATCGTTGGCAGTGGCCTTGGTGCGTTGTTTGCACTGGCCGCTCTGGCCATCAGCGTGGTGTCTTTTCCATTGCTCCTTGACCGGCACGTCGGCCTGCCAGTTGCTGTGGCGACATCAGTCAAGGTTCTGCGCGCCAGCCCTTTCGTGACACTGACTTGGGGTGCGCTGATCGGCACCAGCCTAGTGGTCGCCGCGCTTCCATTCCTGTTGGGGATGGTTGTAGTGGTGCCCATCTTTGGCCACGCCACCTGGCACCTGTATCGCCGCGCCGTAGAATAGCGCCAAAACACCTTGCCAAGTGAGTTGTGGGGAGGCCAAGCGCCTCCCCTTATCTTGCCAGAGAGCCATTATCGCTTCACACTCATTTTTTTGATTTCCAAGGCCGAACAACGCCCAGCAAATAGCCCGAGATTTATACCTTGAAAACAAAGCAACATTGCATTCGACCATTAGCCTTAGAAGATATGAAAGCCGCTGCAAAACTATGGCACGGCGGCTGGCACGCGGCCCATGACCACCTCGTTCCACCTTATCCCGCCCAAGAAAGTTCGCTTGCACGGTTTGAAGAACGTCTAACCAAGGCCCGCGGTCAAGTGCGCATCGCTGGGGCCCAAGGCCACCCCACGGGCCTTTGCATGACGGAACATGACGAGGTTGCGCAGCTTTTTGTGGCACAACAGCACCAAGGCACAGGCCTAGGTCGGGCGCTCCTGGCGGACGCCGAAAACCGGATCAGGCAAAATGCATTTTCGCGCGCATGGTTGACAGTGGTTGTCGGCAACGACCCTGCACGTGTCTTCTATTCCAAGTGCGGCTGGAACGTTGTCAACACACTCAGCGTAGATCTTAGCGGCGTTCGCAAAGGGCACGTACCGCTCAAAATGTGGCGTCTGGAAAAGAACATTTAAGGCGCGGCCTCTCAGAACGATCCGCGCTCTAACCCGCCACTTTCAGCGCAATCTTGCCAATATGCCCCGAGCTTTCCATCCGGGCATGCGCGGCAGCGGCATCCTCCAATGCAAACTCGCTATCCATCACCGGCGCAATTCGCCCGGCCTCGATCAGTGGCCAGACGACCTCGCGCAATTCATCGGCAATCCGCGCTTTAGCCAGATCACTTTGTGGTCGCAACGTCGATCCGGTTATCGTCAGTCGGCGCATCATGATCTGGGCAAAATTCAACTCGACCTTAGGTCCCGATAAGAAAGCGATCTGAACCAACCGTCCATCATTCGCCAGCGTCTTGATATTTCGCGGAATATAATCACCACCCACCATGTCGAGGATCAGGTTGGCGCCACCTTCGGCCCGCAGCACCTCGAGAAAATCCTCGTCCCGGTAATTGATCGCTCGCTCGGCACCCAAATCCAGACAGGCCTGGCACTTCTCATCCGACCCGGCGGTGGTAAACACCCGCGCGCCCAGCACATTGGCCAACTGGATCGCCGTTGTGCCAATGCCGCTGGATCCGCCGTGCACCAAAAATCGCTCTCCGGCCTCTAGCCCACCACGGCTGAACACATTCGACCAAACGGTGAAAAAGGTCTCGGGCAAGCACGCCGCCTGCTTAAGATCCAATCCCTTGGGCACCGTCAGACAATGCGCCGCAGGGGTGGCCACATACTCGGCATAACCGCCACCCGGCAGCAGGCCGCAAACCAGATCCCCAACTGAAAACTCATTGACACCAGCGCCAACAGCCACCACTTCACCCGAGGCCTCTAGCCCAGGCAGATCACTCGCCCCCGGAGGCGGCGCATAGGCCCCTGCCCGCTGCAAGGCATCCGGGCGGTTCACCCCGGCATAGGCCACCTTGATCACCACCTGTCCGTGCTTGGCTTCAGGCACCGGACGCTCTGTCAGCTGCAGAACATCTGGGCCACCAGGGGTGGTAATCTCAATCGCGCGCATCGTGTCAGTCATCCGGGAACCTCTCTGTTGGCCCCACGCCTAGCACTCCCACGCGTTCCTGCAAATACGGTAACACTTGCAATGCAACACCAAGCACTCCCGCCCCCACGCGGTGCATCGGCTATGCCGATCCCCCTTGTGGCCTTGGGCGCGGCACTGCGCACGCGCGGTGCCACGCCCAACGGGAGGCGGGCATTTCCAATGCCCAAACGACGGGCGGGAGCGTTTGGGTTTCGAGCAGACTTTCCCCTTAATGAGGCGTCTTCACGGTCCCGGGCAGGTCATCCGCAGCCTTGGGAGGTTTAACCTGTTCCGCCAACCAATTGGGTCCTGCCAGAAATGGCTTCAACAGCGGATTTGCCTGAACTTGCGCCTTCAGCTTTTCAAACTGCATCACATTGTCAATTCGCCGATCCAGAAAGTCCCAAGTGCCCTGATGCTCCAGGCTGTCATCGCCCAACCAGTACAGCACCGTAGCGCTATAGACCGCCGACAGCGAAGCCCGCTTGGTGTACCAGTTGATATCATCCGATCCATCGCCCAGCGCATTCCAGATCGCATCCACGGTGCCCCAGATCGCTTTGGCCCCATCGGCGGCATAGTGCGGCAGGGTCAGCATTGTGGTGCCGCGCCGCACCGCCTCTTTGTCGTCCACTGCTTCCAACCGGAACCGAACAGCCGCCGCAATCTTGTCGCGAAATCGCAGACCTGTCAGGTCTTCACTCTCAAGGCGCTGCAGCATAAGCGCGTCACCCCGCGCGTGATAGGCCAGTGCCAGATCAACCGCTCCACGTGGGAAAAAGGCCCGTGCCAGCACCTCGTCCACATCCGCATCCTTACACGCCGCCGTAAACGTCGCTTCGGTCCAGCCATCAAAGGGTACATGCGTCAGTGCGGCATCCAACAAGGCCATCTTGATGGTGTCCTGCGATCTCTTTTGTTCCGCACTCATCTGGGGTCTCCTTGCTGATCTGGCCGTTGAGACCAATGGCACCTAACTAGACAAACTTAACGCGTTTTGCTATAGCGCCACTTCCTGCAAATCCTTGCAACTCAACTTAGAAAGGTGGTGAAAACCACATGCAGGTTAGTGTTCGCGACAACAATGTCGATCAGGCGCTTCGTGCCCTGAAGAAAAAGCTGCAGCGTGAAGGCGTATTCCGCGAAATGAAGCTCAAGCAACATTTCGAGAAGCCGTCCGAGAAAAAAGCACGCGAAAAAGCTGAAGCGATCCGCCGTGCCCGTAAACTGGCACGTAAGAAAGCACAGCGCGAAGGCATGCTCTAAGCAGCCCGTCCGGCTTTGGACAGCACAATTTGGTGATGCCTCCCACACAAGTGGCCGTGATCAGCAATCAAGAATAAACGACCCCCGTGGCAAAACCTCGGGGGTTTGCATTTCTAGCCTGTGCCAATCAAGCCCCACAGATCCGGCGGATCTTTGCCTGCACACGCAAAAATTGCACACTGGGATCAAAATACGCGCCAATATGGTCAACGTCAGCAGCCACTGGCTCCCCCGCTCTTGGCTGCTTGGGCCGACTAGCACCCCCAAATCTGTCGCCCTCATCCCGAAGCTGACCGCCCCCCTCGACAAAAGCGGTCACCTTGAAACATCTGGTCAAGGCTGCGGTCGTTTCGGGGCTAATTCGCACTAAGCTCAGCCTATCCCCTGCCGAGGCACCAAAGTCTTTTCGACCCATCGGGCAAAATGCCAAAGACCGCCACACTCATACATTTGGCCAAACCGTTTTGCTCTGACCGCTGCCATGCCCAGAAGGACGAACTGAATGATCCGTCATCTGTTTGCACTATGTACCGGAATATTTTGGGCCACCGCATCAATTGCAGGTGAGCGGGTCGCCCTTGTGATTGGCAATTCCGACTATCTTAATCCGGGCTTTAACGATCTGGACAATCCCGCCCATGACGCCACTGACATCTCCAGAACGCTGCAATCCCTTGGCTTCCGTGTCAGCTTTGGTCTCGATCTAACCCCCCGCCGAAATGCTCTCGTTGACACAAGAGGTTCAAAAATCACTCGCACCCGATGATATTGCCCTGTTCTATTATGCCGGTCACGCTGTCCAACTGGGGGCCGAGAACTATCTCTCTCCGGTTGGTGCACAAGCCACAGATCTTGATACAATTCGCAACAGCTCGGTAAAACTCCAGACCATACTGGCCTTAATGGAGAGCAAGGCCGACCGCAATATCATCATCCTTGATGCCTGTCGCAACAACCCAATCAGCCTCCCCGGCACCCCCCGCTCTATCGGTGGCATGTCACGAGGGTTGGCCAAGGTGGATGCGGGCGTCGGCTCCTTCATCGCCTTTTCAACGCAACCTGGCAATGTGGCCCAGGATGGGGTTGGTCGGAACAGTCCGTTCACCCAGGCCCTTCTGCAGCACCTGCCCTCAACTGATGACGACCTGCACGAAGTCATGCGCAAGGTGCGCCGTGACGTGTTCCAACAGACCGGAGGCATTCAAATCCCTTGGGAGAACTCGTCTCTGATCGATCAGGTTTTTCTGGCCGGACGTGCGGCTCCCACCCAGTCCCAGACCACGCCGTCAATCGCGCCAGCGCCCGCCGCAATCCCACAACCGCCGGCCTCAGGGCCGTTTACCCACCAAGTTGCTAGACTGGATCCCAACGGAGACGGCTTTCTTGCCCTGCGCAGCGGCACAACCTCCTCAGCTGCCCGCCTGATGAAGATGACCGAAGGCACCCGCCTTCAGGTTCTGGGCCAAGACGGTGTCTAGTTTCATGTCCGCACTGCATCCGGAGCACAGGGCTGGGCGCATTCAAACTGGATTCGTTTCACAGGTGTCAGAACAGCCCCAACACCGCAGAGCTGCGACAGCCTGTGGATGCAGCGAAACACAATTTTTGCCAGCAACGTCTATTGCTTCCAAAGTGCACGCGGCCGTCGGGCTTTTTCAAATCAGGGCTGTCGGGTCGGCCTGCCTGCCGGTCAAATCCCGCTCACATCAGCCGAACGCCAAGAAGTCCTACGCCTCAAATCACTGGAAAGCGCCCAAGGCTGTCGCTAGCGGTATTCACTCATGCCCAGCTCACCGGCACCTGCAGCGGCCCGCGAAAAGCCCAGCCGCCAAATTTCGCCCCTCCGGTCAGATGAAGATCCGGAAAGCGGTCAAACAACATCGGCAGCGCAACCTCGGCAATCAACGCCTTCGAGATCCAGGCCCCGGCGCAGAAATGTGGCCCGGCCCCAAAAGATATGGCAGCGCTGCAATCCTGATGCAGGTCAAACGCATCGGGGCGGGCAAATACCCTCTCGTCCCGGTTGCCCGACCCAAACATTAGGAAAACCCGGTCTCCCGGCTTCAGCGTCACTCCGTACAGCTCATAAGGCTGCGCCACCTGCCGGGGCGACATGCCAATCGGCGACATCCAACGCGCGTATTCCTCAAAGGCCTGCAGCCAGGTCGCGCGCCCTTCCCGCACATCCGCCAACTGCGCGGGATGCTGCAACAACGCCCAAACCGTGCCCGCAATGGCGTCTCGCGGCTCATTCTGTCCACCCGAAATTGCCAGCTTGATATTCGCCCGCAACTGCGCCTCGCTCAGCCCTGCCTGCTGCTGTACAGCCAACAACGAAAGCTCCGGCACCTCTCCGGCCTCCAGCATCTCGTCAATGTGCCGATCAATCGAAGCTGTGCAATCGTGGCAGTTTGCTTCGACGTCTGCGTCGCCAGCGTAGTTGGCGCAGCCATCAATCATTCCCTGACTGACCCGGTCCATTTCCACCGCGCTCATATTTGTCAGCCCTGTGACCAGTTTCAACGCCTCAGCCGACAGCGGCATCGCATAGTCCCGCACCAGATCACATCCTGGGCGCTCCGCAAGCCGATCCAAAATAGTCTGCGCTGCCGCACGAAACTGTGCCAGCCAATGTCGCTGTACGGTCTTAGGGGATACCGTCGGAAAAATCGCCCGGCGCTCACCCATATGATCCACCCCATCCCGGCGCATCATGTTCTGCCCCATCAGCTGGGTCATCAAGCCCTCGGACTGCTCGGACGAGAACACCTCGACCTTCTTTTCCTGAGCAAAGATATCATCGCGACGGGTGATCAGCGTGGCACCAAACTGTGGCACATAGACGACCGGAGCCTGCGCCCGCATCTCTGCCAAATCCGGATAGGGATCCTGCCAAAACGCGGCCAGATCGACATCAAACTGCGGCGCCGCAGACATCATTCATCCCCGCCCAGGGCAAAGCCGCGCAGCCAGCGGCGTCACGTGTAGGGTGCGTGCTTGCACGCACCGTTTGCGCTGCTCAATACACCTTAGGAACATACAGCTCATCCGGCAAAACTTGGCGCTCATACTTGGGGTTATATTCGCGATCCGGCAGTTCGACTTTCTCGCTGGACACTTCAGTATAGGGGATCTGCGACAACAAGTGCTCTATGCAGTTCAACCGCTCGCGTTTCTTGTCGTTGCCCTCAACCACATACCACGGCGCTTCGGGGATATTGGTCCGCGCCAGCATATCTTCTTTGGCCTTGGTATAGTGTTCCCAACGGATCCGGCTTTCTAGATCCATCGGTGATAGTTTCCACTGTTTCATCGGGTCGTGAATGCGCATCATGAACCGCAACTGCTGCTCTTCGTCGGTGATTGAGAACCAGTACTTCAGCACAATTGTGTCCGAGCGCACCAGCATACGTTCAAATTCAGGAACATCCTTGAAAAAGGTTTCCACCTGATCCTCGTCGGCAAACCCCATCACCCGCTCCACACCGGCCCGATTGTACCAGGACCGGTCGAACAGCACTATTTCACCACCTGACGGCAGATAGGGCACGTAGCGTTGGAAATACCACTGGCTCTGCTCACGACGGCTGGGGGCTGGCAGCGCCACAACCCGCGCCACACGTGGGTCCAGACGCTGAGTGATCCGCTTGATCACCCCACCCTTGCCGGCCGCATCACGCCCCTCCATGATCACCAGCACCTTAGATTTGGTCTTCACCACCCAGTCCTGCAGCTTGATCAATTCAGCCTGCAACCGAAGCAGATTTCGAAAGTACACACTTCGATCCAACATCTCAGGATGCTGTGCGCGGTAAATCTTGCGCAACTCCATCGTCAACATCGGCTCAGCGGATTCAAACTCGATCCCCTCGTCCAGCATGTCCTGAAGTTCATCTTCCAGCCAATCCAGGGTAGTGCTGTCATCTTCGCGGGTCACTTGGGACTCCTTTGGGTTAACACAGGCTGCCAAGCCGTGTTGGGAACGCAGGTTTTGGTGATCCCCCTAGGGAAACCGGAAAACGCCCAAGGTTCAACCCGAAAGCGAGGATTACCCCTTATCTGGCAGCAGCTAGGATCATATCCGCCGCTTTTTCTGCAATCATGATGGTCGGCGCATTGGTGTTACCGCTGGTGATTGTCGGCATCACACTGGCATCCACCACCCGCAGCCCTTTGACCCCACGCAACCGCAGCGCTGGGTCCAGCGGCGCGGTGTCATCCGGCCCCATATGCACCGTGCAGGTTGGGTGGAAAATTGTTGTTCCCACATCCCCTGCCGCCTTAACCAGATCCGCTTCCTCGTCCGAGGCCACACCGGGCTTCATCTCCTCAGGCGCATAGCGCTGCATCGGTCCCTGTTTGATGATCTGACGCGCCTGCCGGATAGCAGCAACCGCCACCTGCCGATCGCCCTCGGTAGACAGGTAATTCGGCGCAATGCGCGGAGCATCCTTCGGATTTGCCGAGGTAATCTGCACCGTGCCCCGGCTCTCAGGCCTCAGGTTACAGATACTGGCCGTCAGCCCAGGGAAATCATGCAACGGCTGACCAAAAGCTTCCAGTGTCAGGGGTTGCACATGGTACTCCAGATCCGGGGTTTCCAGATCCGGCCGCGAACGGGAAAATGCCCCCAACTGGCTGGGCGCCATCGACATCGGCCCCGACCGCTTCAGCGCATATTCCAACCCGATCTTTGCCTTCCCCCATAGCGAGTTCGCCAGCGTGTTCAACGTCTTGGCTCCGGTCAAACGCCAGGCACAGCGCAGTTGTAAGTGATCCTGCAAATTTGCCCCAATCGCAGGCATGTCCCGCAGCACCTCTATCCCATGCTCCTGCAACAAATCACCCGGCCCCAGCCCCGACAGCTGCAGGATCTGCGGTGAGTTCACCGCCCCAGCCGACAGGATCACCTCGCCCTTGGCCCGCGCCACATTGACCTGCCCTCCCTGTTCATACTCGACCCCAACGGCGCGGCCCTGATCAATCAAAATCCGCCGGGTATGCGCCTGCGTCTCGACCTTCAGGTTCTCACCCGATGTGGTACGCAAGAACGCCTTGGCCGTGTTCATCCGCCAGCCGCCGCGCTGGTTCACACGAAAATAGCCCACGCCTTCGTTGTTGCCGGTGTTGAAATCTGTGACATGCGGTAGCCCCCAGGCCTGCGCCGCCTCGGACCAATGGTCCAACACATCCCAATGTAGCCGCTGGTTCTCAACCCGCCACTCACCGCCCTCGCCGTGCATCTCAGACGGGCCTTCGACATAATCCTCGGACTTCTTGAAATAGGGCAGCACATCGTCCCAGCCCCACCCCAAATTTCCCCGCTGACGCCAACCATCATAATCCGCCGCCTGCCCGCGCAGGTACAACATTCCGTTGATGGATGAGCACCCACCCAGAACCTTGCCACGTGGATAAATCAACGACCGGCCATTCAATCCCGGTTCTTCGGCGGTTTTGTACATCCAGTCGGTGCGTGGATTGCCAATGCAGTACAGATAGCCCATCGGGATATGCACCCAGTGGTAGTTATCCTTGCCGCCCGCCTCTAGCAGCAGCACCCGGTGCCCGGCCTCACTCAAGCGTTTGGCCAGCACACAGCCTGCGCTTCCCGCGCCCACAACGATATAGTCCCAGTCCATGCCTGCCTCCGCCATTTTGCGGCATCAGAGCACATCCCTAAACAAGACAACAGATGCGGTTTGATGATACGTGCCTATTCTTGCTCCGCACCAAATTTCACCGATCCTTTTTTTGGAACTCCCAACAAACAGGCTACATTAACAGCTGTATGTAACGCGACGCACAGCGACGTGCCCCAAACTAGAGGCGGCAAGAGTTGGCCATGACAATCTCCACATTTTACCCCGGTGCATTGGGCCTGCAGGGTTTCAATCAGTCACCCGCAAACAACGATGCAGAAACCAGAGACGATGATGTCTTTGTCTTTTCCAGAGCCTCTGTCTCTACCTTCGAATTTGGTCAGGAAACAGCGGAGCAAGTAAGCCTAAATGCCACTCTCCAAGAAGACACATCTGCATTGTCCGACAGCTTGGTATTCGCCCTGTCCAACGGCCAACGCACTGGTCAACAAACCGAAACCCTGCCCGATGCCCCCACCCACGCCAAACCCGAAGGCGCCGGAGGTGGCAACGGTGGAGGAAACGGTAAAGGGGGTAAAGACGACGACGGAGGTGGTGGCGATCCTTCGGTGCTGGACCGGTATGTCAGCGGAGGCGACGCGGCCACCAGCTTCAACATCGAGGTCGAGTTTTCAGGCACCTGGACCGCTGACTTGCAAGCCTCGTTCATCGAAGCCGCCGATTACCTTAGCAGCATCATACTTGGCGACATCGCCGATATTCCACGAGGCCGTTACGCAACCGATGACATAACCATCTTGGCCACACTCACCGAGATAGATGGTGCCGGGGGCATTTTGGGACAGGCTGGCCCCACGGTGTACCGCACCGTAAACTATCTGCCTGCCGCCGGGATTATGGAGTTTGACATCGCCGATGCCCAAACCTTTGCCGACCTCGGATTATGGACTGGCATCGTCCTGCACGAAATGATGCACACATTGGGCTTTGGCACCATGTGGGACCTGATGGGGCTAACTTCAGGATCGGTCGCTAGCGGTGAGATGCGTTTCACTGGCACAAATGCCACCACCTACTACAACACAGAACTGACAACCGAAGCTGCATCGGACAGCGGGTCTGCCAACGGCGTGTTGATCGAAACGGATGGCGGGCCAGGTACAGCAGGCGGACATTGGGACGAGGCACTGTTTGGCAATGAAATCATGACCGGATACATCAATTCCAGCAATTACATGTCCAACATGACAATCGCCGCACTCGAAGATATGGGCTACGATACCGTCATCGACGACAGTACCGATAACAACGACGCCTCTGGCGTGATCCCCGCCGATACTCTGTTAGACCTATTTGCCTGATCAAACAGGCAGTGCGGTGGTCTTAAACACGGTCCGCAAAGCAAACGAGCTTTGCATCTGCGCCACTCCGGGCAGCCGCGCCAGATATTGGCGGTGGATGCGGGCAAAATCATCCGTATTCTCTGACACCACCTTCAGCAGGTAATCGGCCGTCCCTGCCATCAGGTGGCATTCCAGCACATCAGGGATTCGCGAAACGGCCTTCTCAAACGCATCCAACACCTCGTCAGCCTGCCCCGACAGGGTAATTTCAACAAACACAGTGCTAGGCACCTGCATTTTACGGGCATCCAGCAACGCCACATAGTCGCGAATATAGCCTTCACTCTCAAGGCGTTGCACGCGACGATGACAGGCGGATGCCGAAAGGTTAACCAATTCACTCAGGTCGGCGTTAGAAATCCGCCCCTGCTTTTGCAACACTGTAAGTATTCGGCGATCTGTTTGATCAAGTGACATTTGCTCGAAGATCCTTGCTAAGATACCACCTTATAGCCGAAGATTCTTCCAAGCACAGGTTTTTATTCTGCACAAAAAAGCAGCATTTTCTGTTATGATGCTCCTAGTATCAGGGCAAGTTTTTGGAGGAAAAAACCCATGAAAATCGGCTGCCCCACAGAGATCAAACCACAAGAGTTCCGCGTTGGCATGACACCTGACGCTGCCCGCGAAGCGGTCAACCACGGCCACGACGTCGTTATCCAGGAAGGCGCCGGCTTGGGCTCGGGCTTCCCTGACACCGATTACATCGACGCTGGCGCACAGATCATCGCCACCGCCGAGGAAATCTTTGCCACTGCGGACATGATCGTAAAGGTCAAAGAACCCCAGGCGGTTGAGCGCAAGATGCTGCGCCCAGACCAGCTGCTGTTCACCTACCTGCACCTGGCCCCAGATCCCGAGCAGACACATGACCTGCTGGCAAGCGGCTGTACTGCGATTGCCTATGAAACAGTCACCGACGACCGTGGCGGCCTGCCTCTGCTGGCGCCAATGTCCGAAGTTGCCGGTCGTCTGGCCCCACAGGTTGGCGCCTGGACCCTGCAAAAGGCCAACGGAGGCCGCGGCGTTCTGATGGGTGGCGTTCCTGGTGTTGCACCGGCCAAGGTTGTTGTCATTGGCGGCGGTGTTGTTGGCACCCACGCAGCCAAAGTCGCCGCCGGCATGGGCGCAGATGTCACCGTTCTGGACCGTTCACTGAACCGTCTGAAGTATCTGGACGACGTGTTCGGCCGTGACTTCAAAAACCAATACGCCACTGCCGGTGCCACACTGGACCTGGTTCGTGAGGCCGACATGGTTATCGGTGCGGTTCTGATCCCAGGTGCCGCTGCACCCAAGCTGATCTCACGCGCCCAACTGTCTGAAATGAAGCCCGGTGCGGCCATCGTTGACGTGGCCATCGACCAAGGCGGTTGCTTCGAGACCTCCAAGGCAACCACACACGGCGACCCGATCTATAACGTTGACGGCATCATGCACTACTGTGTTGCCAACATGCCGGGTGCGGTTGCACGGACGTCGACTATCGCCCTGGGCAATGCCACCATGCCGTTCATGCTGGCCCTGGCCAACAAAGGCTGGCGTCAGGCCTGTGCCGACGATGCGCACCTGCTGAACGGGTTGAACGTGCACGCCGGTCAGCTGACATACTACGCTGTGGGTAAGGCTCTGGGCATCGACGTGGTCTCGCCTAGCATCGCTGTCAAACAGTAACAGCAACCCCATCAAATCTCGGCCTCCGCTGTTACCAAGTGGGGGCCGTTTTCTATTTTGAGGTGCCCATCAGCCCCAAAAACGTTCGATTACCGAACGTCCAGCCGGAAACATTTGCCTAAAATTGTCTTTACCCAGTAAAAACCCTGCATTAAGGGAGCGCGAATGCATCACAGCACCCAAATTTGTTAAACGGAGAGATTTTGATGGAAGACTTAGTAGAGCAGGGTTTTGCCTATTGGCCAATGGTATTGAACGCCATCAAAGCGCTTGTCGTTCTGGTCGTAGGTTGGATGGTTGCCGGCATGATCGCAGGCGCTATTCGCAAACGGATTAACGCAACACCGGAAATCGACCCAACTCTGGGCAACTTTGTCGCCAGCATGATCCGCTGGGCGCTGATTGCAGTTGTCATAATCGCAGTTCTGGGCCTGTTCGGCATTGAGGCCACCAGCCTGGTCGCCATGATGGGCGCTGCCACTCTGGCCATCGGCCTGGCGCTGCAAGGCACCCTGAGCGATCTGGCAGCCGGTTTCATGCTGGTGCTGTTCCGCCCCTACAAACTCGGCCAGTACGTAGATATTGGCGGCACATCCGGCACCGTCAAAGACCTGAACCTGTTCATCACCGAACTCGCGACCCCTGACAACGTGCAGATTATCATCCCCAATGGCCAAGCCTGGGGCTCGGTCATCACCAACTTCTCGCATCACGAAACACGCCGCGTCGATCTGGTATTTGGCATTGATTATGGCGACGACGCCAACAAAGCCAAAGAGATCATTCTGCAGCAGGTTGCTGCTGACACACGCGTTCTAAAAGATCCAGAGCCATGGGTGCGCGTCACCAATCTGGGCGACAGCTCGGTTGATCTGACCACTCGTATCTGGTGCGAGGCTGCCGATTACTGGGAACTGAAATTTGCTATGACCCAAGCGGTCAAAGAAGCGTTCGACGCCGAAGGCATCTCGATCCCATATCCGCACAGCGTGGAAATTCAAAAGAAAGGCTGATTTCCAGCCTTCATCTAAAACAAAGAACGCCCCGCTTTTGCGGGGCGTTTTCTTTAGGCCGTTGGTGGCTTACCACCAAGGCTGGTCATGCCATCATGATCAATGAAACCCCAACGCGACGCCAATAGTTGATAGCTGCGTTTTTCCCAGCCTGACTCATCTCGTTCAAATCTGGGCCGCCAGGATCCCTCGACCCGAATTGGCAACCGAATGCTGTCCAGATCGGGCGCTGGCTTTTTTGACACAGCGGCAGCCCGCGAAGCCTGCGACAGCAATGTCTTTAGCCGCGCCTCCACCGGAGGTGCTTCTTTCGTGCGTCTGCCAGCAAAAACAACTGAAATCGCGATATTTTTTTTAACAAACCCTCTAACCACCAAGTCATTTCGACTGCTGCGACTGATCTGTGGAACCAGTTCAATCGCAAATTCCCCAACCTCGGTCGTAAAGAGGCCAGTGTCTTCAATTTCAGGTGTGATCTCAGAAGGTTGTCTGCGACGGTTCTGCATTATTATTCCGCTAGTGGAGCCTACATTGACTAACGTCACTTTGCTTGCCGCAAATGTGCGTTGAACCCGCAGCTTAATCTGTCGCTATTAAAGAACCGTTGATCGGGGCGCCAAAGCTGGCGCCCGTCTCTACTTTACCCGACGCATCACCAGGGTTGGCAGGCCAGCGAAATCGGCCTCGCCGCTGACCTCATAACCGACTTTGCGTGCCACGTTATGGGACCCGGTGTGTTCTGGGTGAAAGATGCTGACTGTTTCTTTCCAGTCTCTCTCCTCATCCGCCCACTGGTGGATCCGGCTCACCGCCTCGGTCGCAAGCCCGCGCCCATGGGCAGCCGAAGCCATCACCCAACCGCACTCGGGATGGCCACCCAGCGACGGCTCTATGTCCCGCTTGAAATCGGCAAACCCGACCTCACCCAGAAAAGCGCCCGTCTCTTTGTCGGTCACCGCCCAGAACCCGTAGTCCAAGGCCTGCCAGTGCCCCATGTAGCGCAGCAAGCGGGACCAGGAATCACCAGTGGACGAAGGCTTGCCACTGATGAATTCCACCACCTTAGGATCGGCCCACATTGCAGCCAAATCATCAAAATCATCTGCCCGATGCGGACGAAGGATCAGACGTTCCGTCTCTAGAATTGGTGCACTCATGCTGGCAATTTACCACTCAGAACATAGGTCAGGATCTCAACCACCTGATGCGGCTCCTCGGCCACGGCCAATGCGGCTGCGTGAACCTCTTTCAGCGCATGCTGATGCTCGGGTGGGTTCAATACAATGATCGATTTACCCAGCGCTGCGGCATAGCCAGCGTCAAAGGCAGCGTTCCACTGCTTGTATTTCTCGCCAAAACGCACCACCACAATGTCGGCACCCTCGATACCCTTACGGGTGCGGATTGCGTTGACCTTGGCACCCTTGTGGTCATGCCAGAATTTGTTGTCTTCGGCGCCCAGGATTGCCACGCCACAGTCATCACTGGCACCGTGATCGGTCACCGGGCTGTTGAATGTCACATCCAACCCCTTAGCGCCTTCAATGATCTGCTCGCGCCAGTCGGTGTGAATTTCCCCTGACAGGTAAATGCTTAGTGTCATGGCCAATATCCCTTGTTTCTCACTCTTCGTGACGCTCTATCACACTCCACTGCTGCCAGCCACGCAGGCCTGCAAAAAACAGTTTCGCATAAAACACTTAAACTAGGCAGACAGCAGGTCATTTGCGGGTCTCAGCATAGGCCGCAAGTTGCTCGGCAACGGTATCACCCGAAACCTGCTTGAAATCGTTATAGTAGGCCCCTACCGCCCAGAAACGATCAGGGCACAGCAGGCACACGACCTTAACACCCCTGCCTTCCAGCTCTACAATACGATCCATTGGGGCGACAGGTACCGCGACAACAACATCGCAGGCACCGCGTTGCTGCAGCCCCCGCAAGGCGGCCTGCACAGTTGACCCCGTGGCTATACCGTCATCCACCACCACCGCAGACCTTCCTAGCAAAGGTACAGGCGGCTGATCGCCAAGAAACTGCTGGCGACGCTCCCGGATCTCATCTCGTTTTCGGGCGACCGTGGCTGCGAAATCATCAGGGGTAAGGTGCAAGGCCAACAGAAGCGTGGTGTTGAATACCGGCTCTGCTCCCTCAACAACCGCACCCGAGGCAAGTTCTGGATTTCCTGGGGTGCCGATCTTTCGCACCAAAATCAGATCCAGCGGAGCCTGTAACGCGCGCGCAACCGGCACGGCCACTGGTACGCCTCCGCGTGGCAAAGCCAAAACCACTGGATCGGTCAGCGGAATGTCCAGCAGTTGCAGCGCCAACAACTCTCCTGCGGATGTGCGGTCTTCAAACATATCCCCTCCGCCTTGCGACCTAGCGCAAAGCGGCCAGAGATCATCACTTATACACGGCGCGCGACAACAAAATGGCTCGGTGGCTTGGCCGGGTAATCGCCGGTCTCAACGATCTCAAACCCCGCATCGGTGATTTGGCGTTCGAAATCTTCCATCCGGCGAAAGGCAACAAACGGCGCCTTGCCCATCATCTGCATCAGCGGAACCACCATCCGCAACAAACGAAACTTCCAGCTTGCTCCGTTCTCTGGCTCACAAAGGCTCTTGGATATGAACAAACCACCGGGCTTAACCAACGACTGGATGCGGCTCAAGGCACCATCCAGATCTTCGACCAAATGCAGCAGGTTAAACGCCAGAACCACATCAAACGGCCCATCCGGCGCGCCCTCAATATCACAGACCGCAAACTCAAGGTTGGTCGCCCCGGCATCCCAGACCTTCTCGCGCGCGATGTCGATCATTGCTGACGACCCATCACTCACCGTATAGCGTGCCACCGATCCCGCCAGATGCAGTGCGGTAGTTCCGGTCCCTGCCCCCAATTCCAGCGCGTGATCCCCGGCCTTTAAATAGGACCGGGTCCGCGCCAATGTGGTCTCATAGGCTTCGGGATCACCGATTTTGGACTTCGCGTATTTGGCCGCGGCATTGTCCCAGAACTGAGCACTCTGTTGCATGGCTGTCTCCTTTGGGCGATAACTAACTGCTATTCATCCATACGGGAATTGCCGAAAATCGCAGGCTGCTTATACAATAACGTATGAGCATCCTTCCCAAAGACCTGAACTGGAACCACTTGCGCGCCTTTCTGACCACGGCCGAAGCTGGTTCCCTGTCGGCCGCCGCCTGTCAGCTAGGCCAAACCCAACCCACCCTCAGCCGCCAGGTCGCCGCGCTAGAGGCTGAGTTGGACATGCTGTTGTTCGAACGCATCGGCAAGCAGCTGGAACTCACGCAGGCAGGGCTGGACCTGCTAGAGCATCTGCGCCCGATGGCAGCCGCAGCCGAACAAGTCGCCCTGACAGCATCAGGGCAATCACAAAGCATTGCCGGACGGGTCAAGATCACCGCCAGCGATGTCTTCTCAGCCCACCGCCTGCCCGACGTGGTACATGCGCTACGGCACAGGGCACCCGACCTGCACGTCGAGATCATCGCCGCCAATGACATCCGGGATTTGATGCGCCGCGAGGCCGACATTGCCATACGCCACGTGCAACCGGAACAACCTGATCTGATTGCCCGCAAACTGAACGACCTGCCCGCCCATTTCTACGCCAGCCAAGACTATCTGGACCAACACGGCGCACCAATGACACTCGCAGATATGTCTCGGCACGATCTTATCAGCTTTGGCTCTGCTGAACGAATGATCGAGGCCCTTGCCCCGCTGGGGATGACCGTAACCGAACAGAATTTCCCCTGCGGCTCAGAAAGCGGATTGGTGGGGTGGGAGCTGGCAAAACGAGGTCTTGGCATCATCCCGATGAGCACCATTCTTGGCGATAAAACACCCGAGATGGTGCGGGTCCTGCCTGATATCGAACCGTTTATGATCCCGATCTGGCTGGTCACCCACCGCGAGCTGCACAGCAGCCGCAGTATCCGGTTGGTGTTTGATACATTGGCTGAGTTCTTGTCGGAAAACTAAAACAACACACTGACCGGCACCGCCGGGCCGCGCCTGACCTTCCCCACGGGAAGGCGCTTTGCACCTCCCCAAGGTCAGGCGCGGCCCTTTTGTGGATAAACATTACCAATACAAAAAACGCACCCCAATGGGACGCGCCCTTTATTCTCAGTTTAAACTTAGATTACCCGCGCAGCGTACCGCCGGTTGCCTTGGTCACTTTGGCCACGATCTTCTCGCTAACGGCCTCGATGTCCTTTTCCTTCAGCGTCTTGTCCTTGGGTTGCAAGCGCACGGTGATGGCCAGTGATTTCTTGCCCTCACCCAGGCTGCCGCCGATGAATTCATCGAACACACGCACATTGGTGATCAGCGCCTTGTCGGCCCCACCAGCTGCATTGACCAGCGTCAGCGCCTCAACGCTGTCATCCACCACAAAGGCAAAGTCACGCTCAACCGCCTGCAGATCGCTCTGGTTCAATGCGCCACGGGACGCGCCAGTTTTACGCGGCATCGGGATCTCATCTGGCCAGATGGTGAAGGCAACTGCATCACCCTTGATGCCCATTTCAGACAGCACCTTGGGGTGCAATTCACCAAAGACACCCATGACCTTTTTCGGTCCGAGACAGATCTTGCCGTGACGCCCCGGATGCCACCACCCCTGCGCGCCGCGCAGGATCTGCACCTTGGCAGGCGCACCAATCGCAGCCAGTACCGCTTCGATATCGGCCTTGGCATCAAACACATCAACAGCACGGGATTCACCATGCACGTCTTTGGGTCCGTTACGTCCAACCAGCAGACCGGTGATCAAGTTGTGCTGCTCCCCAGGCTCTCCGCCATGGAATGCAGGACCAACCTCAAACATCGCCAGATCCATATAACCACGCGCCTGATTGCGTGCCGCCGCCTGCAACAGGCCAGGCAACAGCGCCGGACGCAGATGTGACATTTCGGATGAAATTGGATTCGCCAGCATAGTGGCATCATCACCACCACCAAACAGCGCCGCCGAGGGTTGGTCGATAAAGGTGTAGCTAACCACCTCGTTGTAGCCCAGCGCAGCGCAGGTGCGGCGTGCCATCTGCTGGCGGCGCTGCTGCGGTGTCATCACCGGCTTGGGAATACCATCAGTAATGCGCGGCAGCGGTTTGCCAACCAGCTTGGTCAGCGATGCAATCCGCGCCACTTCCTCAACCAGATCAGCCGAACCCTGCACATCAGGGCGCCAGCTGGGCACATGCGCCATGTTGCCTTCCAGGCGGAAACCCAGATGGGTCAACGTCTGGCGCTGCTCAGCCTCGGGGATATCCATTCCGACCAGCGACTGCACCCGCGCAGTATCGAGTTTGTAAGACCGCGCATGGTTCGGCACGTCGCCAGCAATCACAACCTCAGAAGCCTCACCACCGCACAGATCCAAGATCATCTGCGTCGCCAGTTCCAGCCCTTCGAGGGTGAATTCCGGGTCCACGCCACGCTCAAATCGGTAACGCGCATCAGAGTTGATCTTCAGCGCCCGCCCGGTCAGGGCAATCTGCACATGATCCCAGAACGCACTTTCCAGGAACACATCAACAGTGTCCTCGGTGCAGCCGGTTTCCAGACCACCCATGATGCCGGCAACACTCTCGGGGCCGTTGTCATCCGAAATCACCATTTGGCCAGCGCCAAAGGTGTATTCTTTGTCGTCCAGCGCCATCAGAGTTTCGCCGCCCTGCGCCCGGTGGATCCGCAGATCCCCCTGGACCTTGGTCGCATCAAACACGTGCAGTGGGCGGTTCTGGTCGAATGTGAAAAAGTTGGTGATATCCACCAGTTTCGAGATCGGACGCAGGCCAATTGCAGTCAGGCGGTCTTGCAGCCACTGCGGGCTGGGGCCATTCTGCACACCTTTGATCAGACGACCACTAAACAATGGACAGCCATCCAGCGTGTCTTCGTCGATAGTCACATTGATCGGGCTGGCAAAGCTGCCTTCGACCGGAGCGTAGTCCTTGGTCTTCAGCGTACCCAAACCACGGGCGGCCAGATCACGGGCAATGCCGTAAATCCCCAGCGCATCCGGGCGGTTCGGGGTGATCGCAATCTCGATCACCGTATCTACTTTGGACGGATCATTTTCAGCCAGCCAGTCGATGAACTTGTCACCCACCGCACCCGAGGGAAGTTCGATGATGCCATCATGCTCGTCCGACAGCTCCAGCTCACGCTCGGATGCCATCATGCCATAGCTTTCGACACCACGGATTTTGCCGACGCCGATGGTGATATCCAGACCGGGAATATACATGCCCGGCTTACAGACCACCACGGTGATGCCTTCACGAGCGTTGGGCGCGCCGCAGATGATCTGCATCTCGCCCTCATCCGTGTCGACTTTGCACACCCGCAGCTTATCCGCATCGGGGTGCTTTTCGGCGTGCTTGACATAGCCCAGGGTAAAATCCTTGAGCCGCTCAGCCGGGTTGCTGATCTCTTCGACTTCCAGACCCAGATCGGTCAGAGTCTCGGCGATTTCGTCCACTGATGCGTCAGTGTCGAGGTGATCTTTCAGCCAGGAAAGAGTGAATTTCATCGGTTCTTCTCCTCGGGGAGATGTGTCGTCACTGTAATACGGAAACGGAGCATCGCGTCCGGCCCGGGGTGGGCGCAATCGCGCCCGCCCATGGGGGCGGGTCGGTCGCGATGCGGGGCACATGCCCCGCGGTCATGGAAAGTCAGCGTCACCGGCTCAAACCGCCATGCAGGCTCGGCATGTCCAGACACTGGAAACCGTAGTGGCGCAGCCAGCGCAGGTCGCTATCAAAGAACGCGCGCAGATCGGGGATGCCGTATTTCAGCATCGCCAGACGGTCAATACCGATTCCAAAAGCAAAGCCCTGATAGATCTCGGGGTCGATCCCACCGGCGGCGATCACCTTGGGGTGCACCATGCCAGAACCCAGGATCTCCATCCAGTCGTCGCCCTCGCCGATCTTCAGCGTCCCGTCTTTCCACGAACAACGAATATCAACCTCGGCCGATGGCTCGGTAAACGGGAAGTGGCTGGCGCGGAAGCGTAGCTCGACGTCATCAACCTCAAAGAACGACTTCACAAATTCCTCCAGCGTCCATTTCAGGTTCGCCATCGAGATGTCTTTGTCCAGCGCCAGACCTTCGACCTGGTGGAACATCGGCGTGTGGGTCTGGTCATAGTCAGCGCGGTATACGCCACCCGGACAGATGATACGCAGCGGCGCGCCCATCTTCTCCATCGAGCGGATTTGAACCGGCGAGGTATGGGTACGCAACACATGCGGCGGGCGGTCGTCGCCCTCGGCGCGGTGCATATAAAACGTGTCCATCTCGGCCCGTGCAGGGTGGTGGCCGGGGATATTCAGCGCGTCAAAGTTATACCAGTCGGTATCAATGCGCGGCCCTTCGGCAACCGAGAATCCCAGCTCGGCAAAGATCGCGGTCAGCTCTTCCTGAGCCTGACTGATGGGATGCAGCGTACCGGTGCGCGTGGCGCGGGTTGGCAGCGTCACGTCCAGCCACTCAGTGCGCAGACGTTCGTCCAGCGCGGCATCGGCCAGACCGGCCTTTTTCGCGGCGATGGCCGAATTGATTTCGTCCTTCAGCGCGTTCAGCGCCGGACCGGCCACCTGGCGCTCTTCGGGCGTCATCTTGCCCAGTTCGCGCATCTTTAGCGCCACTTCGCCTTTTTTGCCCACGGCGGCGACCCGGATGGTCTCCAGCGCGTTTTCATCACCTGCATCGGCAATTTGGCTTAGATATTTTGACTTAAGATCGTCCATGACGGTCCCCTGAATTTCGCTTAGGCCCTGCTATCACAGCCGCCGGTGAAAGCAAGTATTCCAGATACGTCATTATGACACTGTGCCCGATATGCGTGTCTTTTCAGACCAACCGTTGCATCATCTCGCGTAGCGACTGAGCCGAGGCATAACCCAGCTCTTGCGCCACCCGCGCCATATGCTGCCCCTGCGCCAACCTGCGCAACGCCTCTTGGCAGCGCAGCCGCTGTTGCCACTTGCCAAAGCTCAACCCGGTTTCGAGCTGAAACTTGCGCGTAAACGACCGTCGGCTCAGCCCGATATCATCCGCCCAGTGATCAATGCTGCGCGCCAGGGCCGGGTCTGCTACCAAGGCGTCACAGACCTGCCGCAACCGCGTATCGGCGGGGTATGGCAAAGCCAAAGGCGATACAGGGGCTACCAGAAATTCAATCAGGATCAGCTGGCTCAGATGCTGCGCGCGCGACGGCATCGGCCATGGGTTACCCATCACCCCCAACTCATCAATCAAACAGGCCAATAAAGGCGAAATACTCACCACGCGACAGCGGCACATGGTGTCTGCACCGGGCGCAGAAACATCCACATACAGCGACTGCATCTGCACCTCGCTGCTCATCCGTATCTCATGCGGCATATGCGCTGGCACCAACAATCCAGATCCGGCCGGCACCGCCCAGGTGGTGCTATCCGCCTGTGCCATATACAGGCCCGATACTGCATAGACCAACTGGTGCCTTGAATGAGCATGCAAGCTGGACACATAGCCATCACCGTATGTTCGGCGATGGGTCGCCACCTCGTGCGGCAGCGATTGGAGCGCATCAGCGGATGTTGTACGTCTTAGCTTCATTGTTCAAAAATTTTGGCCCAATTGCGTGAAATTTGACCCCATCACGCCAAAAGGGCAAGCTAATTTGCCCGCAGGAGGGCCCCAAATGACGCCGATTACAGATCTAGAGACTTTGCACACCCACTATAACGAGCCTGTTCCGGCCTCATTGACCAAAGTGGCTGATCAGATGACCCCGATGTACCGCCAATGGATCAATCAAGCCCGGTTCACCGTGCTGTCGACTGTGGGCCCCGAAGGCACCGATGCCAGCCCGCGCGGTGATGATGGCCCGGTGGTGCATATTGCCGATGACAAAACCCTGTGGCTGCCCGACTGGCGCGGCAACAACCGGATCGACTGCTTGCGCAACATCGTGCGCGACAGTCGCGTCAGCCTGATGTTCATGGTTCCTGGCTGCAACAACGTGGTGCGCGTCAACGGCACTGCAGTCCTGACAGCAGACGAACAAGCCCGCGCTTTCTTCGAGCGCAAAAACATCCTACCCGCCACCGTCGCCGTCATCACCATCGACGAGATGTATTTCCAGTGCGCCAAGGCGATAATGCGGTCCAAAATCTGGAGCGGTGAAGATGAAAGCAGCCAAGTGCCAACGGCTGGTCAGTTCATCAAAGAACAAAAGGAAGACTTTGAGGGCGAAGCCTATGACAAAGGCTATGCCGAATACGCAAAACCTCGGATGTGGTAGGCTAAAACAAAACGGGCTTCCCTTTTTGCGATACCTTGCAACATGGTGCGGCTCCGCCCATGTTGCGAGGGCAACAACCACAGAAGCCACCCCATGCCCGACAAGGTTACTCGCAAGCTCACCACCATTCTTGCCGCGGATGCTGCAGGGTATAGTCAGGCCATGGATGCCGACGAGGTTGGCACCTATGCCGAACTGAATGCTGCCAAGGATATCTTTGGCAAACTCATCACCCGCCACGGGGGCCGCATTGCCAATACTGCGGGTGATGGTTTCATCGCCGACTTTCCGTCACCGGTCGAAGCCGCGCAATGCGCCATCGAGGCGCAACGCGAACTCAGCAATCGCGATGGCAGCTTGCAGTTTAGGATCGGCGTCCATCTAGGTGACGTGATCGTTGATGGTGACGACCTGATCGGCGAAGGCGTGAACCTTGCCGCCCGCCTGCAAACAATGGCCGATCCCGGCGGCGTGCTAATCTCGCAACAAGTCTATGATCAGGTGCACAGCAAGCTGACCATCGGCTTTGAATACTTAGGTGAAAAACGCCCCCGCAATCTGGCAGAAGATGTCCCAATTTATCGCATCGCCATGAGCAAACCAGGTCTGTCTTTTCGCCGCAAAGCAAAACCCAAAGCAGCGCTCCACGTCGCCACCGAACACACCACCCGCCCCGAGATCACTCTGGCCCGCCTTGCAATGCTTCTCGCCCTGCTGAGCGGCGCGCTGGTGCTTGTCAACTTGGCTACAGGCGGATCACTCTGGGCCCATTGGCCGATCCTTGCAGCAGCAACTGTCGCCGGGTTGAAATGGGGCGACCACCTGATCCCGGCCTCAATCCGCGGCATCATCCCCGCAAAGACACTGGTCATCATCACGGCCCTTGCCATGGTGAACCTATTTAGCTGGAGCGGATACCCTTGGGTCCTATGGCCAGCTGGGGCCGCGCTGTTGCTAGGTCTAGGGCGGAAAATCATGTCACAACCTGAGTAATATCCCTCTCAAATCCCCCCAGATTTGGCCCGAAAAGAGAAAAAACAAAACGACGTGAAAAATCGAACTAGATAGGCTAACAATATCAAGTGAATACCCCGGAACGTCCAAAAACCAGCCGGAGGAATAGCCATCCAGAACGAGACCATAGTCTTTTCGCCCGACACCGCTCTGCCAGATCATGCGCTGCATGGGTTTGCCTATGACGGGGTGGATATGATTTGCGGCAACGCCGGTTACAGCAAATTCAAAGCCCGTCGACACAAGGTGATCAAGCCAGGCCAAGATGGCTCGTATGTGGTTGTAAACCGGCAAGGTGACCGAACAATCATTGGCACCGATTTTGGCGGATACTCGACATTATTCCTGTATCAAAGCGGGTCTAACTGGGCTGTTTCCAACTCCTTCCTGACGCTAGCACGACACGTGCACCGCGGCTCCGGTACTTTAACGCCTGACCTGCTCAGCCTGCATGGGCACCGCATCGAACGCTCTCTTGGCTTTCAGACCTCTCTCCTGTCGATGGGGGTCAAAGAAATTAAGCTACTCCCCCCCGGTCAGCAAATTGCAATTAACCACGACCCAAACGGGGACACCGTCTCGGTTGAACCAATCTGGACCCAGAAACCGAGGTTTGAGGATGAAGACCGCTATCGAAAAGCGCTGCGGACTTATCTGATCACCGCTGTCGGCCGTTGCTGCACCATGTTGCAATCGGATGCAGATATCACATGTGACCTGACCGGCGGACGGGATTCCAGAACCGTGATGGCGCTCATGCTGTTTGCCGCACGCCTGCTGGGCACCTCACTCAACGAACGCGTCCACTTCAACTCACGCGAAACCGCTGGCATCGACTTTGACATTTCACGGGACATCTGCACGAACCTTGGGATCGACATAAACCGTGGCGCCCAAGATGTACTGGGCAAGCGAAGCATCCACGGCACGCACGGGTATGAGGCCTGGAAGCACCAGCATCTGGGCGCCTACCACCAAATCATGTTCCCGATTGTCTATCGCGACTCTACTCATTTCTGGATCAGCGGTCACGGCGGCGAAAGTAATCGCTATCGCCGCTCCTTTGGCTCCGCGCCAGATGTGGAAACCTACTTTAACCGCGCCACCAAAAGATTTGGCTGCGAAACCACCCGCAAGGAACTGTTGCAGCGCTTTTTGTCAGATCTCGAACATCAAAGAAAAACGGCTTATTCCGACTGCGATGAATTCACCCTGCTCTACCGCAGTTACCGCGACAGAATGCACCACGGGCGGCGGTCGCGCATGTTCAATGCCGTCACGCCATTGTCCAGCCAACTGCTGCGAGCCGCCTCGGATCATTGCACCGCCGAAGACTGGAAGATGGGGCTGGTTCTGGCAGACATCATCGCCAATATGGCGCCCGATCTGCTGCAGGCCCCATTCGAAGAAGACTACCCGGGCTTTGACACCGCCTCACTCGCCTTTCGCAGGCGGTTTTCCAATCTCGGACAGGACGTAGATACCAGCGGAGAGCTGTTCCGCAGCCCCGCCTTGGAAGCCGTCCCGCCAGAAGAGACTTCACGCGATCCCATGGAGATCATCAAAGAGGATTTCGACAGCGCTCTCCCCAAGGTCAAAGAGCTTGGAATTTACACTGACGACTTTCTCAGCACCGCGCAGCAGGCCATGGCTCAGGCGGAACAGGACCACAGGTTTCGCTCACGTCCCTTTGGCAGCCAGGTGTCCAACATCCTGCTTGGTGCCGAACTATCGCAGCTGTGGCGGTGACCGGAGCTCAAACAAGAAGTGCAGCCCGGTTTGTTGGGCTGCACTTCACTGATCTCACAATTTCAAAAACGATCTACGTAGCCGATTAGAACCAGCTAACAATCTGATCCATCTCGCGTCGGGTTTTTGGGAACATCGGCGGTCCAGCGCGATAGCCAAAGGCCACCATGACGGCAGGTTTGTACAGCTTGGGATCAATTCCAAAGTGCTCCTCCAAAGTTGCACTTGCCTGGGCGACATCGAAGCCTTCGATAGGGCAGGAATCGATCCCCATCATCGCCGCCGCAGTCATCACGTTACCAAGTGCGATATAGGCCTGACGCGCGCCCCAGTCCGTTGTCTGGCGTTCGGTCTCGATCTTGAAATCATCGGTACGGAACTTGCTATAGGCACCTTTGAAACCTGCGATAGCCTCCTCGGGGAACTTTTTCACCTCCACCGCATGCTTCCATGGGTACTCAGACTCATGCGACATGGTGACATCGGTATGGGCCAGAAAAATGCCAAAGTGGCTAGCAGTCCGCAGCTGACCCTCGGTGCCGTTCATCTCACCACTTGCCCCCCATGTGAACGGGCGGAGCAGCTCTCGCTTGTCTGGGTCCTGAACAATCAACAGCTGCCAGGGCTCCATCCCAAAGGACGACGGCGACAGACGCGCAGCGTCCAGAATGGTACCAAACTCGCTGTCGCTGACTTTGCGGTCGGGGTCAAAAACCTTGGCTGCGTGGCGGAATTCAAAAGCTTCGACAATCTGGTTTTGAACGTCGGTTGTGTTGACTAGGTCTTTCATTTGGCATCTCCGATTTGATCTGAGCACAGACCTAATCCACCGCCCCCCCTGCGACTATTGACACAATCAGGAAATCATTTTCCCACAAATCGGGATAATTCAGGGAGGATCGCCCCATAGTTTTTCTGGTTGGTTGCAACGATCTGCGCCTGCATGAAATCCAGAAAAACCTTCACCCGGACCGGCATCAAGCGCCCTGGCGGACGTACCGCCCAAATATTGCGACCCGGCAGAACTTTATACTCAGGCAACACAGCAACCAACTGGCCAGATTCGATCTCGGGGCCAACATGCCACAGGGCAGCATGGGCAATTCCCATTCCCGCCATCGCCCATTCGATCAGCGCATCACCAAAATTGCTACGCGCGGCAATAGTCCCGCGCACCCGATGCTCGCCGCCATCTTTATCAAACAAATGCCAGGCCTGACGGTCTCCCAAGGCCAGAAAATCATGATTGCGCAGATCCTCGGGGCGCTCAGGTGTCCCCCGTTGCGCAAGGTACTCTGGCGAAGCCACAAGGATAATCGGGTTACCATCAATTTTCTGCGCCATCAGTGTAGACGGTGCCAGTTTGTCCATCCGAAACGCCAGATCATAGCCCTGCTCCACGATATCAACGACCGCATCTGTCAGGTTCAAATCCAACTGCACTTCAGGATAAAGGCGCAAGAACTCGGGCACAAACGGCACAATATGCGTGCGCCCAAACGAAGCCGAGGCGGTGACGCGCACCATCCCCGACACCGATTGTGTCGTCCGGGACAAATCTGTTCGCGCATTTTCAACGCTATTCAGAATGGTTTTGGCATGCTCCAGAAAAACCTCACCATCAGGCGTCAGCGATACCGCCCGCGTGGTGCGGTTCAGCAGCTTCACCTGCAGCTCAGCCTCGAGCGCCTTGATCCGGTGCGTTGCATTGGTCGACGACAGATTGAACTCCATCCCGGCCCGCCCAATCGCCCCCAGTGCAGCAACCCGGACAAACAATTCCAGACTTTTAAGATCAAACGACACATCTGCCCCCGGTCACATTCATGGTGTGAACTTAGACTGAACTCTACAAACGAAAAAGGCCGCCCCCGATGGAGCGGCCTTAAATCTATTAGTGTGCTTCTGGCGCTTAAGCAGCCAGTGCGTCCTGTGCCTGACGTACGATGGCACCGAATGCTTCGGGCTCGTGTACGGCCAGGTCAGCCAGAACCTTACGGTCAACTTCGATACCGGCCAGGTTCAGACCGTTGATGAAACGGCTGTATGTCAGGGCTTCGTCGTGGCTACGAACAGCAGCGTTGATACGCTGGATCCACAGTGCGCGGAAATTCCGCTTACGATTCTTCCGGTCGCGAGTTGCGTACTGGTTGGCCTTGTCGACAGCCTGCGTAGCTACCTTAAAGACACTTTTACGACGGCCGTAGTAACCTTTGGCTGCCTTGACGATTTTCCGATGACGGGCGTGGGTTTTAACACCACCTTTTACGCGGGACATATTACGTGCTCCTCTTAACGGTCGTAGGGCATGAAGCTCTTGATGATCTTCGCATCAGGAGCTGAGAGGGCAGTTGTGCCGCGTGCGTTACGGATGAATTTCTTGGTACGCTTGATCATGCCGTGCTGTTTGCCAGCCTGGCTTGCCATGACCTTACCGGTCGCGCTGACCTTAAAGCGCTTTTTAGCGCTCGACTTAGTCTTCATTTTGGGCATTTCCGTCTCCTATGGTTCGGGTTCGGTTTTCACGCAACACGGCATGCCACATTCGGCCGGTCGCGCGATCAGAGCTGCCCTTTACGAAAGCCTGACAACAAGAGCAAGATGATTCTCAGAAATATCTGCCGATTACTGCGAAAAACACATCCGGGATCTGATCAATCTGATAGCCGCCGGGATGGGTTGTCATTGCATAGAACAACAACCCAAAGCCAATTAGTATGGTTAGCACCGAGGCCCGCGGGGGCCGTCTCTCGCTTATCGCAGATAGGATCGACGGGATCGAAAACCCGAGGACCACCAACCCCAAAATCAGGGCCAAATCGGTATCCATAACAATCACCTCATCAAACGAGGATCAGCTTATTCCGGATCGGTGCTGTAAATCAAACGCTCATCACAGGGGGCAACACGCAGAATGTTAGTGGTGCCCGGTACATTAAACGGCACACCCGCAGTCACCACGATCTGGTCCGTCTCGCTGGCAAACCCACCGGCCCGCGCGGCCCGAGCAGCCGAGACAACAGCGCCCTTGAACCGCTCTTGGCCGGGGGTCATCACACAGTTACAGCCCCAGCTCAGCGCCAGGCGTCGTGCGGTGCCTTCCATCGATGTCAGCGCGATAATCGGCACGCCTGGACGCTCACGCGCAGTCAGCAGCGCGGTGGTTCCACTTTGAGTAAAGCAGCAGATTGCCTTGATGTCGGTCTTCTCAGCAATCTCACGCGCCGCAGCAACAATCCCGTCAGCAACCGAGGTCCCCTTGGCGGTGCGTGAGGATGCGATAATCTGTGTATAGGTCGGGTCGGCTTCAACTTCGACGGCAACATTGTCCATCGTCTGCACCGCTTCAAGTGGATAGCTGCCAGCCGCAGACTCGGCGCTTAGCATCACAGCATCCGCGCCCTCATAGATCGCAGTTGCCACATCCGACACCTCGGCGCGTGTCGGCATCGGGCTTTCAATCATGCTCTCCAGCATCTGCGTGGCCACAATCACCGGCTTGGCCGCAGCGCGACACTTGCGCACCAAGCGTTTCTGGATTGGCGGCACAGCCGACACCGGCAGTTCCACACCCAGATCACCGCGTGCAACCATGATACCATCCGAGGCATCAAGGATTTCAGCAAAGTTCTCGACTGCCAGTGGTTTTTCGATTTTGCTCAGCACCGCCGCGCGGCCATCAGCCAATGCGCGCGCCTCAAACACGTCTTTGGCCCGCTGCACAAACGACAGGGCCAGCCAGTCGACACCCAGGTTACAAACAAACTCCAAATCAGAGAGGTCTTTTTTGGACAATGCCGCCAGTGGCAGTTCAACATCCGGTACATTCACGCCCTTGCGGTTCGAAATCGTGCCGCCAATTTCAACGGTACAGTCTGCAAAATCTTCACCACAGGCATCAACCACCAGGCGGATCTTGCCATCATTGACCAACAGGTGCGCACCGGTCTCAAGCGCCTCAAAAATCTCTGGGTGCGGCAGACACACGCGATTGATATCGCCTTCGGCCTGGTCCAGATCCATGCGGAACTTGGCGCCAATCTCCAGCTCTTCTTCGCCATTGGCAAACACACCCACACGCAGCTTGGGCCCTTGCAGGTCTGCCAGAATACAGATCGGACTATCCAGATCCGCCTCGACCTTGCGAATAATCGCGTGCTTCTCGGCGATCTCTTCATGGCTACCGTGCGACATGTTCAAACGGAACACATCCGCGCCGGTCTCGTGCAATGCACGAATAGTCTCGTATGTTTCCGAGGCCGGCCCTAGGGTGGCAACAATCTTTACATTGCGCTGTCGTCTCATAGGGGGCTCCTTCGGATTTCGTTTTTGTTATCGCAAACATTTCGGGCTGCTTATCGCGCAATTCCCCTTTGGCCGCAACTCCCCTATAGATGTCACAAAAGAGATGACAGGCAGATGACATACACACCTTACTTTATTCACGGCGCTGACCGTCCCGCCCGCTGGCTCATAACTTGCGACCACGCCACCAACATTGTGCCACCCTTTGTCAATAATGGCGACCTGGGCCTGCCACGCGAGGATATGGAGCGTCACATCGCCTATGACGTTGGCGCCTACGAGGTCTCCAAACATCTGGGTGAGATGCTGGACGCCCCTGTGATTGCCTCCAATTTCTCGCGTCTTGTGATCGACCCGAACCGCGGTGAAGACGACCCAACCCTGCTGATGAAGCTGTATGATGGCACCATCATCCCGGCCAACCGCCACGCCTGCGAGGTTGAACGGGAACGTCGGCTCGACGCCTGTCACCGCCCCTATCACCGGGCGCTGTCAGAACTGGCGAACCGTGAAAACGTGGTGGTCATCTCGGTTCACTCCTTCACACCCCAGCTTCGCGGCCGCCCACAGCGCCCCTGGGAAATCGGCATCCTGTTCCCCGAGGGCGAGCAGTTCTCGCCCCACGTGGTGGAGCACCTCAAAGCGCACACTGACGCCCCGGTTGGTGTGAACGAACCCTACACCGGCTATCTGCCCGGTGATGCCATCGACACCCACGCGTCAACCCACGGGCGCCCCAATACACTGATCGAGCTGCGCAATGACCTGATTGCCGAGGCTAAGGGGCAACGCGAATGGGCCGAAAAGCTGGCCGAGGCCCTGCCCCGCGCCCTAAGCACCTCAGGCTTTTGAACCAAGCTTACTCTGCGTCAACACGGGTGATCTAATTGACACACATCATTGCGACACAGCCCCCGCATCCCCATATTCAGGATAAGGGAATTGCTGAGAAACACATAGAAAGGACGGACTTATGACACTTGAAACTCTGACCACATTCTTTGGCTGGATGACTGTTCTGAACCTTGGATTGTTGGCATTCACAACCGCAATGCTGCTGGTGGGTCGCGAGAAGTTCGCGGCCATCCACGCTGGCATGTTGGGCCTCGACACAGGTGAGGTGAAAAAGGCCTATTTTGCCTATCTCGCCAGTTACAAAATTGTCGTGCTGGTGTTCTGTATCGCGCCCTATATTGCACTGAAACTGATGTAACGCCGACAAAACAACCCACATTGAACGCCACGCGTCCGCTTGCTACCACACAGGCGGACGCATTTGCATTGAAGGACCCACACCGATGGACCCGAAAACCGAGATCGAAGTCCAGGCCGCTGCCTTTCGCCGCCTGCAGAAACACCTGATGGAAGACCGCACCGATGCGCAGAACATCGATATGATGAATCTGGCCGGCTTCTGCCGCAACTGCCTGTCGCGCTGGTACCAAGAAGCCGCCGCCGAACGTGGCGTCGAGATGACCAAGGACGAGGCACGCGAAGCGTACTACGGCATGACCATGGCGGAATGGAAAGCCAATTACCAAACCGACGCCAGCCCCGAAAAACAAGCCGAATTCAAAGTCGCGTTCCAGGAAAACGTCACCGACAAGGCTTAATCAAGCCTTGCCCCAGCTCGTAGGGCTCCCGCGCCCTCACGCTGTATCGGCTCTGCCGATCCCCCGTTCCGACTTGGGCGTGGCACCGCGCTTTACGCGGTGCCACGCCCAACGGAAGGCCGGTCTCCTACAAGGAGACCAACGACGGGCGGGAGCGCCCGCCGCAAACGCAGCAACAATAGTGCCCACCCCACCTCACTGCTTCCAAGTTAGCCGCAATTTTACTCAAAATTTTACAGCACTCCAATCAACTTATAGGTGTAGCGCATGTTTTGGAGTTTCCTTTATGCTAGCACTGTTCATTTTACCTGCCCTTTTGGGAATAGCGTTTCTTATCAATGATAATTCAGACGACGATGATAGCAGCTCAGCCGATAGCGAAGCTGAATTTGATAACACCATTGAGTTGACCAACGACAACGACATCTTCTCTGGCGATGACAGCGCCGAACATGTCACTGGGCTCGACGGCAATGACCGCATCGAAGGCAGGTCCGGCAATGACCTGTTGCATGGCGATAACGGCGACGACTTCCTGAATGGTGAAGACGGTGACGATACCTTGCACGGTGGTGCCGGGCACGACGGCATCCTTGGCGGACGCGGCGATGACCTCATCTATCTTGGTTTAGGTGGCGATGTGTCTGACAGTGAAGACAGCAGCGCGCTTGGCCATGGCGACGACACGATATACGGCGGTGGTGGCCACGACCACATCATTGATGGCAACGGTTCAAATCTACTTGTAGGTGGTGATGGAAACGACTACCTGGCGGCCTTGGACCAAGGGAGTACTCAAGATGCCGACACCCTGAATGGCGGCGATGGTGGTGATCATTTACATGGCGAGAACGGCGACATCATGATCGGTGGGGCCGAGACGGACCTTTTCCATGTGCACTATTACTCAGACAATGGCCAAGATCCTGTTGTCATCGAGGATCTCGACACCAATGACGATGGTATAATGCTGATGCTGTCCGAAGAGCAGTTTGGTTCCGATCCTTTTGTAGCAGCTGTCAATCTGACCAAAACGTTTGACGAAAGCAGCGGAGAAATCACCATCGCATCTGACGACGCGGTGTTTGCAATCCTAAGAAACATGGGGCCGGAAGACGCCGACCAAGTTGTAGTCGGCGTCACCCTTTTTGCCTGACGAAAACACCGCCAATTTACAGTCTGTGTCGACCTCTATTCAGCCACGCCGGTCATTAGATGGCTGCCATGCGGATTATCGATCACCATGCGCCAGGATCCGTCAGGTTGACGCCGCAATACTGCAACTGACAGGCCTGACTGCCGGATCTCTGCCCCATCCGGCCCGGTGGCTGTCATCTCCCACGGCGCGATGTGCAGGGCCGTGTCAGCCGCTACCATGACCTCGTGACCCGCATAGGTGAACTGAGGGCTCATGCCCGACATCCCCGTGAACATCGCCACCAGGGTTTCGGGATCACCAATAGGCTGGCCGGGCTCAAAGGCCACCACAGCACCCGGCTCATAGGCCTGCATTACGGTCTCGATATCCTTGGCCGAAAAGGCCGCGGTCATGGTTTCTACGGCATTCAGCACCTGGGTTTCATCTTGGGTCATGTTGGTTCTTTCTGTTGCAAAAAGTTGAGGGGTCGATAGCGCAAGCGCCACCAGCCATGCGGCTGCATGTTTCAAGGGATCTTCCTTTCAGTTTCAGTGATTTGGGTAGTGAGTGGTCAGGCGGTGTCGGGCGGATTCACAATCTCCAGAACCCGTATTGCCAGATCTGTTCGTGATGCCATCGGGCCCATGGCCTGCTGCAGTTTCACCGCAACCAGGCTGGCCTCGGTCCGAGTAGCAATAGCCCGGACGTCATGGTGCGAAGGGGCCCCTTGGCTCAGCTCAATCGGGTCCGCCCCGACCCGTCCGGCAGACAGTGCCGCAGGCAGGCGGCGCGGACAGGAACAGGCAGCCGATGTATTGGCCAGACCACAGCTTTTGGCGGTAAAGCCCTGCACCTTGGACCGCGCGCGCGACAGGCGCTGGCGGTACGTGGCCGCAGGCACGTCCAGCACCTCAGCAGCCTCGCGGTGGTCCAGCTCCAGAATATCCCCCAGCACATAGGCGGCACGATGATTTGGGTCGAGACACAGCAGCATTGCCATAGTGCAGCGCACCCGCAGCTCGTTCAGCATCACGTGGTCCTCGGGCGCAGCAGCGCTGTCATCCACCAACCCATCCAACAGATCTTCGGCAAACATCTCAAAGCTTAGCCCCGGATCGCGCGCCAGCATTTTCTTGGCGGTCAGCAGATAGTTCGTCGCCACCCGGTAGACCCAGGTTTCAAACTTGCTGTCGCCCTTGAATGTCGACAGCTTGGTCACCACCCGGATCAGGATTTCCTGCGTGGCATCCTGCGCCAACCCCGGGTCCACCAGCATCCGTATTGCCAGCCGATGCACACGATCCTGGATCTGTCGCACCAACTGCTCCAACGCACGGGCATCGCCCTGTTGGGCGCGGGTCACGGTGTCATTGATTGGCTGGCTCATGTGGCTGTCCCTTGCTGTTGTCTAATAGGTTAGACACGCGGGCAGCGGGATGTGTGACAAAATAATTTGAACTTTTTTCTGTAGCACCAAAACACTCCGGTTCTGAAACCCTCGGCTCCGATCACAAAGAACCTGTGCGCATAATCTCTATCAGCGCTGACAGCACCGAATCCGCTGCTACTGAGGCCAGGATCATACCCATGACCCGGCTGATGATCGCCGCGCCTGAATTGCCAATGACCCGGATAATCGGATCCGCCAACAACATGAACAGACAGGCCACCGCCAAAACGCTCGCCATAACCACGCCGGTTATCACCTGATAGCCTACTCCAAATTGCGCATTGTCGGTCAGCAGAACAATCGCCAGCATTGCTCCGGGCGAGGCCAGCGATGGCACCGCTAATGGAAATATAGCCGGCGACGGCGCTGCGTCCTGACTGACGTCTCCGTCTGCCGCATGTCTGTCACTGTCGGGCTTGGATTCACCAAAGATCATCGTCAGGGCAAACAAGAACAGCACGATCCCCCCCGCCACCTGGAACGACAGCAGGCTGATGCCCAGCGCGTCGATCAGGATTTGCCCAAGGGCGAGGAAAAACAGCAAAACGCCAATGCTGACCACGGTGGCCAGCACCGCCGTCTTGCGCCGATCTGCCGCCGCCATGCCTGCGGTTACTGCGATAAAAACCGGGATGGTGCCAATCGGGTCAATGACAACCCACAGGGTGATGAAACGCTCGAATAAATCCATGCCCGCACGTAATCACAAACCGCAGCTGATTGCACGGTCTCACAGGCCGCCATGGCTGCCGTGCAGCGGCTTTATGCCACCATCACTTAGATCCCTTCCAACCGCCGTGCCAAAGCATCCGCCGGGATCTCGGTTGTGTCCTTGAAACTCTGCACACCAAAGAACGTGGTATAACGCTCGACGTCAGGGTCAGCGTCAAACAAGCGCGCGCAGACGGCCTGATACTCTTCGAGGTCGGCAAAATACCCCTGCACCACAGCGTCGACCTCTCCGGTAGTGCCATAGGCCAATGTGATTGACGGCTCTTGCGCCAGCCGCTCGATGAAACCTTCGGTTTTCTGCCCGCCATGATCCTTGGACACCACGGTGATAAAAGCCCGGATACCGCGCTCTAGCTTCTTTGGATTGGCTAGATAGACGCAGCGATCCAGATAGCCCTGATCCACCAACCGCTGCACCCGCCGCAGACAGGTCGACGGGGTCGAGGCAACACGCTCGGCCAATTCTCCCTTGGTCAGGGTGCCGTCTGTTTGCAGAACCTCCAGAATACGAATGTCCAGGTGATCCATGTCGTGCCTTTTGGAGTGGTCAAAATCTCCAGAAATTTGCTGATTTTGACCACATCCGTCAACACCAATCGCCTAAGATTAATGCCAGCAACCGCTTTGCGGCCTGTAAACAAGGATCTACAGAAGATGACTTTCTCAATCGCATTGGCCCCCAATATCCGAACCTCGCCCTATTTCGAGGCAACACAGGCCGATGGGCTGGCAAGTATGTCAGTTTACAATCACATGTTCTGCCCAGCACATTTTAGCGATCCACGGGGGGAATATGACCGCCTGATCAACGGGGTCGTAATGTGGGATGTCGCGGCGCAGCGCCAGGTTGAGATCACCGGCCCCGATGCCGGGGCTTTGGTGCAGTATCTCACCACACGTGACGCAGGCCAAATCACCATCGGACAGGGTCGCTATGTCCCGATCTGCAATCATGACGGGGATCTGATCAATGATCCGGTTGTGCTGAAGCTGGCCGAGGATCGGTATTGGCTGTCCATCGCCGACAGCGATATCGAGCTCTGGGCCCGCGCCATCGCCGCCGAGCGTGGCATGGATGTCAGAGTATTTGAAGCCGATGCCTCACCCTTGGCAGTCCAGGGCCCATTGGCCAACGACCTGATTGCCGATCTGTTTGGAGCCTGGGTGCGTGAGATCAAGTACTTTGGTTTTCACGAAACCAGTTTGAACGGCATCCCGCTTGTCCTTGCCCGATCAGGCTGGTCCAAACAGGGCGGGTTTGAGCTGTATCTGACCGATGGCTCACGCGGAACCGAGCTATGGAAAACCATCAAGTCAGCAGGCCAGAAGTATGGCATCGGCCCCGGCGCGCCAAATGATGTTGAGCGTATCGAAAGCGGGCTGCTGTCCTATGGCGCAGATGCCCGTCACACCACCTTTCCCGCCAACCCGTTTGAGCTGGGATTGGGCAAGCTGGTGGATTTCTCCACACCAGAAGATTTTGTAGGTCGCAGTGCCCTGCAACGGATCAAAGCAGAAGGCGTAAAACGCCGCTTTACCGGATTTGTCATCTCCGGCGAGCCAATTCAGACCTCAGCCCAGCAACAGCCTGTTTATTACAACAACACCCAGGTTGGTCTGATCACCGAAATGGTGCACTCACCACGGTTGCAGAAAAACATCGGGCTTGGCTTAGTGAGCAACGAAACCGCAGCCGATGCCCACGGGCTTAGCCTCTTTGCAGCGGGCCCTCTCCGAGAGGTATCTCTGTCTCAACTGCCTTTCGTGTAATCGCACTCAAAGCTCTGGTTTTGAAACCGACTTGCTTAGCACAACAATCAAACTCGCCAAGACGGCCAAGGTCAGAAATGCCACACGCACCGACGTGGCCTCGGCGATAAAGCCAATCACCGGCGGGCCCAGCAGCAGCCCGCCGTAGCCAAGTGTTGACACCGAAGCGAGCGCTGCGCCAGGCGAGACATGTGGGTCATTTGCGGCGCGGGAAAAGGCCAGCGGCATAACGGTTGCATAGCCGATCCCCATCAAGAAAAATCCAACCAGCGCCATGCCGTACGAAGCAAAGCCAACCGCGCAGAGCACACCGACTGTTGCCACCGATCCAGCCAGTCGCGCAGCCCCAACAGGCCCAAGTCGTTGGGCCACAATATCCCCCATCAGGCGCATGCCCACCATGGCAACCGAGAACACAGTATAGCCCAACGCCGCCTCGGCCTCCGACGCTTCGGTGACATAGACCAGAAAAATCGCACTCCAATCGGCCATGCCGCCCTCGCCTAGGGATGAGCAGAAGGCGACAATCCCCACCAGAAACAGCGGCCCTTTGGGCAATCTGAATATAGGACCAGCCACATCAGGGGTTTGGGTATTCGCAGGCCAAGCGACATGGGCAAAGTACAGTGAGAGCGTCCCAACCACAGCACCAAAACCTATGAAGTGCAGCGCAATGCCAACATCATATGTTTCGGCCAAGAACCCCGACCCGGCCCCAAGACCCGCCCCAAGGCTGAACATGGCATGAAAAGACGACATCACAGGGCGGCCGATGTAGCGTTCGACTTCGGCAGCCCAGGCATTCATGGCCACATCCATCGCCCCGTGTGTCGCCCCAAACAACAGCAATGAGAGCGCCAACATCCCGTAACTGGGGGACAGGGCAATCAAGAACAGGGCTGCTATGTTGCCTAAAGCAAGCCAGCGCGTAACCTGGGCAGCACCCAGCCGATCCGCATAACGACCAGCCAAGGGAAACGCCAGAATCGCACCGACGGCCAGCAACAGCAGCAACGCCCCCAGCTCACCGGGGCTGAGCTGAAACCGCTCGGCCACCGCTGGAATACGCGAGGCCCAAACCCCAAACAGGGCGCCACTCAGAATGAACACCGCAGTCACGGCCCGCCATGAAGTACCAGCGTCAGGCATTGAACAGATCTACTCCTGCATCAGATAAGCCGCCCTCAAAAGGACGGCTAAGGGGTGCGCCAACATTGGCTCAACTGTCAACTAAAGCTACTGCCAAGCAGCCTCTATGATACCCACAAAGCATAGGGGGCTGCGAACCGTCGACACTAAAGGACAGGCCACTCAGCATATCCGACACAGCTGCGACATCAGAATATATCGACACCAATCAGATTTAGCGCCTACAGTGAAGCACACATATTAATTTCAGACCCGACCAAACACATCTACACCGCGCAGCTTCCCACCCAAACGCGTCATTAGAGGTTGATAGAAATGATTATGAAAACCCTAACTATAAACGCCATCGTTGCCCTTTCCGCGGCTTGTTCCGGCGCTGCATTGGCCGATGAGCGCCCCAACATCCTGCTAGTGATGGCTGATGATTTGGGGTGGAGCGACATCGGGGCCTATGGCGGGGAAATTGAAACGCCCAACCTGGATGCACTTGCCGAACTCGGGGTGATGTTCACCGATTTCCATGCGTCAGTCTCCTGTTCACCAACCCGTTCGATGTTGCTGTCAGGAAACGACAACCACGTTGCGGGCCTCGGCACGATGAGTGAGCTACTGGCGCCTAATCAAATTGGTCAGCCGGGTTATGAAGGCCACCTGAACAATCGGGTCGCCTCTCTTGCCGAAGTTTTGCTCGAACAAGGGTACCACACCTACATGGCCGGAAAGTGGCACCTTGGCCACGAGGTGGGAACTCTGCCGTATGATCGTGGATTTGAACAAACTTTTACGATGCTGGTCGGTGGTGCCAGCCACTGGTCAGACCGGCTGGGAATCCTTCCCGAAGACCACCCCGTAAAATATGCCCAAAACGGCAAATTGATTGAAACGCTGCCCGGAGATTTCTATTCCAGCCGCAGTTACTCGGATATGCTGATGGATATGATCAGGGAAGATCGCGAAGATGATTAACCCTTCCTTGCCTATTTAGCGTTTACGGCTCCACATGATCCGCTGCACGCGCCTGAACCCTGGCTATCCAAATACGCCGGTCGCTACGACAGCGGTTACGACCTGTTAAGGGAACGTCGCAGGCAAGCTGCGCTAGATCGAGGGCTTGTTCATCCAAACGCAACTATGCCTTCGCAGTTGCCATTTATTACACCCTGGCAAGATCTCAGCAACGAGGACCGCCAGACAGAGGCGCGCGGAATGGAGGTCTATGCCGCAATGGTTGACGCAATGGACCATCACTATGGTCGTGTCGTCGACTTTCTTGATGATATTGGCGAGTTGGACAACACAGTAATCGTTTTTCTGTCCGACAACGGGTCAAATCCCTTTTATTCAACGGATTACCCCGGTGCGGACCAGCCCGAGTTCGTCGCCATGTTTGACCATAGTCTGGAAAACCTTGGCCATCCGGGATCCAATTATGCCTACGGCCCCGGCTTCGCCAGCGCATCGAGTGGTCCGCTTGACCGTTTCAAATTGACGGTTGGCGAAGGTGGCATTCGGGTACCGCTGATCATTTCTGGCCCCGGCATTCCACAAGGCAAGACAACCGACGCCTTTGCATATGTTTGGGATATTCTGCCAACACTCCTGGACTTGAGTGGTAGCGAATATCCTGAGACCTTTGATGGACGCCAAATCGAACCTCCACGAGGTCGTTCTATGCTGCCGCTTCTCACCGGTGGCGCTCCCGTACTCTACGGCCCAGATGAATTGGCCGGTGGTGAAATGGGCGGCGGTAAATGGATGCGTCAAGGCAGCATCAAGGCTATAATGGTCCCTGCCCCTTATGGCGATGGAGACTGGCACCTGTTCAACCTTGCGGAAGACCCTGGGGAAACCAAGGATCTTGCGACCGAACAACCAGAACTTTTGGCGACACTTGTTGCAGCTTGGGAGGCCTATGCAATCGAAGTTGGAGTTGTCGCCGCTGAATAAACGCTGGGCCAGATACATGCCTAGCGCACGAGATTGGCCACGTTCTGTCTTCAGTTGTCAGCTACTTAAACTCAGGAGGAATGTAACGTTCGACCAAGTCTTCGAAAACACCTTCCAACCGCAGCGACTCAGTAGCAAGTTTCAATTTTGTCAGGACTTCCTCGGACAACTTCCCCTTGGCGCATTGCAACCACAAGCTACTTCGCTCAAACGGAAAGATGTCCCCAATATCCCCTCGGGTGATGCTTTCGACCGAAAATACATTAAAAATACTTATCGCAGAGCCAGCAATTGCATCGACACGGTCGGCCATAAGCATATTCACACTTTGCTGATAGCTGTTCGTTAAAACATGCTCGATGTCAGGATCGGTAGAAATTGGCGAATTCTTGAAAGATCCACGCAGTCTTGCCAAGCTCAGCCCATGTAAGCCTTCGATGGACGATATTGACAGCTCAGGACGAGTTACAACGATCAGATCCATCCGATTGTAGATTTCAGCCACCTGAAGGAGTTTGCCCATAGCCCAAGGTGTTTGAACGATTATTGCACAATCGGAAACACCGCGTTCCATATCCTTCATAATCCGAGCGATAGGAAGCAACGTGTTTCTTATAGTAATTCCGGCCCTAGCAGCGATGGCAGTATTGATATCAACAAGAAGGCCGCGCCGACCTTCTGGATCATCCCAGAGAACGTAAGGAGCAGAGTCAAAAATCCCAAACCTAACAGGTTCTGCAAGCGTCGGTTTGCAAGCAAAAGACATGATCAACGCAGTCAGCACCGTCACCAGAAGATGTTTCATCTCCACCTTTCCCGTCCCCCATTAAGAGCACAGTCAGCTGTTTTCCCGGGTCATCACCACTCTCCTGCATATTCAGACTATCTTGGTCCCCAATCAAGTCTCAGGAAAGGCCTAGGCAGTGTCGAGTTGGATAAATACTTGGCCCTCAGTCCATCTGAATAACTATGTCTGAGCAGAATTGCGTCCAGCCATCGGCTCAGACACAGCATGACGATTGGACCAACAAAAAAGCCGCCCAAATTGGGCGGCTTTGAATGGTCGCGCTGAACCAGGTATCAGATCGCGGCTTTGCGGCTTTCTTCCAGGTAGATCTCGCGCAGACGCTTGGCGATTGGGCCCGGTGTCCCATCGCCCAGCGCAACACCGTCGATCTCAACCACAGGCATCACAAAGGCACTGGCCGAGGTGGTGAAGGCTTCATCCGCCTCTTTCGCCTCGTCGATAGTGAACAGACGTTCTTCGATTTTCAGTTGAGCCTCTGCCGCCATGCGCAGCACTGCCTTGCGGGTGATACCGTGCAGAATGTCGGTGGACAGAGGACGGGTAACAATAGTGTCATCCTTGACGAAATAGGCGTTGTTGGATGTGCCCTCGGTGACGTGACCATCCTCGATCAACCAGGCATCATCACAACCAGCCTTCTTGGCCATCATTTTACCCATCGACGGGTACAGCAGCTGCACGGTCTTGATGTCGCGACGGCCCCAGCGGATGTCCTCGATCGAGATGATCTTGGCGCCCTTCTTGGCCGCAGGGTTGTCGGCCAGACCGGGCTTGTTCTGGGTGAACAGCACGATGGTCGGCTTGGTATCGGCAGATGGAAACACAAAGTCCCGGTCGCCGTCCGACCCACGAGTGATCTGCAGATACACCAGACCTTCGACAATACCGTTGCGCTCCACCAACTGGCGGTGGATGTCCAGCAGCTCCTCCTTGGAGCAAGCCGCTTGCATCTCCAGCTCGTCCAGCGACCGTTGCAGGCGCACGGCGTGGCCTTCAAAGTCGATCAGCTTGCCGTTCAGCACGCTGGTCACTTCATAGACGCCATCGGCCATCAGAAAGCCACGGTCAAAGATCGAGACCTTGGCTTCGGTCTCGGGCAGGTATTCGCCGTTTACATATACGGTGCGGGTCATGCAGCAGGTCTTTCTTGGCTATAATGTTTCGTTGGTCCGGCCCCAGTCATTGAATGGTGAAGCCCAAAGTTTCAAGAGGTTTGCCACCGCAAAATCATTGCGGCGAAGGTTTCAGTTGACTGTGAACGCCGTTCATGTAATGAGGGGTGAACGGTGTTCACATTGGGTGATTTTCATGCAGATTCCAAACGATCTTTCTCATTTCATACGGTCCGCACTCAGCAAAGGCCTGACGCGAGACGAAATTTCTACCTGCCTGGAAGAATCCAACTGGACGCCGGAGGAAATCAAAACCGCGCTTGACGGCTGGAGCTACAAACCAAATGCCGGCCCGGTTCCACGACCATACCGCTCCACCGCAGCAAAAGACGCATTCTTTTACGCGTTGCTTTTTGTGGCCTTTGGCATGGTGGCCGGCAATACACTCGCTCTGCTGTTCACTCAGACACATTTCTGGATTCCCGAGACTGGACACACAGATCGATACGCCGCAAGCGGCATTCGCTGGGGGATGGCCGCCATCATCGTTTTTGCACCCGCCTTTTGGTACATGAACCGGTTCGACGAACGCGCGGCCAAGGCGGACTCATCTCGTCGGCACGGCACCATACGCCGCTGGCTGTCATCGCTGGCCATGTTGATTGCTGTCTTCACCCTCATGGGCGACGCCCTCTTTCTGATCTATAACTTTCTTGATGGTTCAGTCACCGCGCGGTTTCTCGCAAAATCTGCCCTTGTGGCATTGGTTGCCGGGATTGTCCTTGGCTATTTCAGACAGGAAAAAGGCCACTCCATCAGCATTTGGCTGCTCACTCCAGCACGTGGACTAATCGGCTTCGCTGTCATGTCTTTTCTCCTTTCGATCCTGATTGTCGGCGGCCCCGCTCAAGGCAAAAAAGAACAACGTGACAACTGGCGCATCTCTGATCTGCGCAACTTGGCCGGAGATATTCGACACTGCCGCGGTGTCGATCGCACAAACCTGCCCGAAACCCTGTCTCCGCTCTCGTGCTCAGACAACCCCGGCCAACTCACCGCATTTGCCGCCGATATTGAGTACAAACGCCTCGGCCCCACTACATTCGAGTTGTGTATTGATGTGGAATTCCCGCCGGCCATCTCGCGATACAACATCACACTAAAGGACAACACAGCCTGCCTAAGACGGGAAACTAAATAGCCAAACTTAACCCCAGAGTGCCCGTGTGGGCGGGTGCGCTCAGGCTCCAGGTGCTCACCTGTCCAGGCATCCTGCAACGCCAGATTCACAGCAGTCAGCTCTTGCTGCACCCACTCTGCACCTTCGGGGTCATATTCCAGAAGATCCGCCAAAGCACCAACTGTTATGCCAAGTCCCATTTATTCACCTCCCAAACGGCAAGGGCGTGGCGAGCGGCCCTTTGGTTTGGGCAAAACGCGCGTACCCCGGTTTAACCTGCCGATAAATCAGCCCCCAGATATCGCCAAAAACCAATACTTTGGCCCGGGTGTCATCAACCCAAACTATTCCCACATCCACATCTGAGGACGGCAATCTCGCCGCCGACATCGCTTCCGTGTCAACATACTCCGCCGAGTTTAAAGGTTGGCCACCTGACATCTGCTTTGCCAGTTCTTCAGGCGTCGCCCCCCGATTATACAGCCAGACATCCGACAAAATGCCCTTGCCTTCTCCAGCCCACCAGTAGGCGTATCCAGCATGACCGTCGTCTTCAAAGACAACGGTCTCCCCGGTCGTCGGGTTTTTCCTGGACTGGAAAATCTCAACCATTAGCCCCAGAGTGCCGGTGTGGGCGGGTGCGCTCCGGCATCGTCAAAATGCAAGGGTTCGTCCCGGTCCTCAGCCAGTAACAGCGGCCCGTCAAGATCTGTAAATGCCACGCCCTGTGCAAGCAGCGTTGCTGGAGCCATTGCTAGCGACGATCCAACCATACAGCCAACCATCACCTCATAGCCCAGCGCCAGCGCCTCTTCGCGCAGTTTCAGCGCCTCGGTCAGACCACCGGTTTTATCCAGCTTGATGTTCACCACATCATACTTGCCCTTCAACTTGGGCAGACTGGTGCGGTCATGGCAGCTCTCGTCGGCGCAAACTGGCAACGGGCGTTCGATTCCGGTCAGCGCGTCGTCTTCACCAGCGGGCAAGGGTTGCTCTACCAGCTCGACACCCAATCGCACCAGATGCGGGGCCAGATCGGCATAAACCTCGGCTGACCAGCCTTCGTTGGCGTCGATAATGATACGAGCTTTGGGCGCGCCGGCGCGCACCGCCTCAAGCCGGGGCATGTCGTCCGGGGTGCCCAATTTGATTTTCAGCAGCGGGCGATGGGCATTCTCAGTCGCCTGTTTCTGCATCTCTTCCGGGCTGGCCAGCGACAGGGTATAGGCGGTGATTTCCGGCTTAGGCTCGGGCAATCCGGCCAGTTCCCACACCCGTTTGCCTGCTTGCTTGGCTTCGAGATCCCACAGCGCACAGTCTACCGCATTGCGAGCAGCCCCAGCGGGCAGCAGCGATTGCAACTCGTCTCGGGTAAACGCGGCGGGCAAGCCTTCGATCTCGGCCGTCACACTGTCCAGAGTTTCACCGTAACGCGCATAGGGCACACACTCGCCCCAGCCGGTTACGCCATCTTTTTCAACTTTCACTGTCAGCACCTTGGCCTCGGTGCGTGACCCACGCGAAATCGTAAACACCTGTGCCAGCTTAAAGACGTCTGACGTCACGGTGATTTTCATGTCTTCATCCTTATGACAGAAAAAGGGCGTCTGCTGCCAGACGCCCCTTACAAATCAGATCGCGGCAAGCGCGTCTACCAGACGCTCGGCGCCGTGACGATATGGATCAACCGCTGGCAGCCCCATGCGCTCTTCGACCTGCGCCAGATAGCTCACGGCCTCGTCTTCGCTCAGGTGCTGAGTGTTGACCGAGATGCCAACAACCTGACAGGCCGGGTTGGATTTGCGGGCCAGCGGCAGCGCGGTGTCGCGCAGCTCTTCCAGCGACGGCAGATCATAGCCCGGCAGGCCACGCATGTGGTCGCGGGTTGGCTCGTGGCACAGGATCAGCGCATCTGGCTGACCGCCATGCACCAGCGCCATGGTCACTCCAGAGTATGAAATGTGGAACAGACTGCCTTGGCCTTCAATGTGATCCCAGTGATCCGCATCGTTGTCGGGGGTCAGATATTCAACCGAGCCGGCCATGAAGTCAGCAATCACTGCATCGAGTGGCACACCGTGGCCAGTGATCAGGATACCGGTCTGACCAGTGGCGCGGAAGGTGGATTTCATGCCACGTTTCTGCATTTCAGCGTCCACCGAAAGGGCGGTGTACATTTTGCCAACCGAACAATCGGTGCCGACGGCCAGGCAACGCTTGCCAGTGCGCTTGACGCCATTGGCAATTGGATAGCCAACAGTCGGAACGCGCACATCATGCAGGGTGCCACCATGGGTCTGCGCCGCTGCGACCAAATCACCTTCGTCGCGCAGCAGGTTGTGCAGGCCCGAGGCCAGATCGTAACCCATTTCCAGCGCCTGGATCAGAACCTCTTTCCACGCGGCCGAAATGATGCCGCCGCGGTTGGCCACACCAATCACCAGCGTTTTGGCACCGGCGGCCTTGGCTTCGGCCAAAGACATCTCGGTCAGGCCCAGATCCGCGCCGCAACCGGGCAGACGGAACTGACCTACGGCATTGTCCGGGCGCCAGTCACGGATACCAATGGCAACCTTGGCGGCCAACATATCGGGTGCGTCACCCAGGAACAGCAGATAAGGGGTCTCGATCATCTCGGGGCACTCCATGGAATTTCTTTGTCCGCGCGAGAATAATTCAGCCCCAGCAAGATGAGTTCCCAAAATACCTTTTGCGCCCCACGTCATTTGCACGTTTCTCCCGTGTCCGCGCTAAATATCCGATGAATCTCCCACATCGGAACAAAAGACCGCTGATCCTGCTGTTTGGTGGCGCTATCACGGCCATTGCTGCGCTTGCATTGCTGCATTCGCACAATAAGACTTGCGCGACACTGCGCAATTTAATACCACATATCGAGATCAAATCGTAACTTCATTACTCAGCAGGTGATCAGCACATGAGCTTTCGCATTCAGCCCACCGCTCCGGCCCGTCCAAATCGTTGCCAGCTGTTTGGCCCCGGATCGAATACCAAACTGTTCCCAAAAATGGCAGCCTCAGCGGCGGACGTGATCAATCTAGATCTTGAGGATTCGGTTGCCCCCAGTGACAAAGACACCGCCCGCGCCAATGTGATTGAGGCGCTGAACACCATCGACTGGGGCAACAAGTATATGTCGGTGCGGATCAATGGGCTGGACACGCCGTACTGGTACCGCGACGTGGTGGACCTGCTGGAGCAGGCTGGTGATCGGATCGATCAGATCATGATCCCCAAGGTGGGCTGCGCCGAGGATGTCTATGCCGTGGATGCGCTGGTTACGGCTGTTGAGCGTGCCAAGGGCCGGACCAAGCCGATTAGTTTCGAAGTGATCATCGAATCCGCCGCCGGCATCGCCCATGTTGAGGCGATTGCAGCCTCCTCTCCTCGCCTACAGGCAATGTCGTTGGGGGCTGCGGATTTTGCCGCCTCGATGGGGATGCAGACCACCGGCATCGGCGGCACCCAGGAAAACTATTACATGCTGCGCGAAGGCGAAAAGCATTGGTCGGATCCGTGGCACTGGGCGCAAACTGCGATTGTTGCGGCCTGCCGCACCCATGGCGTGCTGCCGGTTGATGGTCCCTTTGGCGACTTTTCCGATGACGAAGGCTTCCGCGCTCAGGCGCTGCGCTCGGCCACCTTGGGCATGGTTGGCAAGTGGGCCATCCACCCCAAGCAGATTGCGCTGGCCAACGAGGTATTCACCCCATCTGATGCCGCGGTGACCGAGGCCCGCGAGATTCTGGACGCGATGGAAACCGCCAAGGCCAATGGCGAAGGCGCCACGGTATACAAGGGCCGTCTGGTCGACATCGCCAGCATCAAACAGGCCGAGGTGATCGTGGCGCAGTCAGAACTGATCGCCGGCAAGTAATCACCGTGTTGGTCCGGCACCGCCGGGCCGCGCCTGACCTTCCCCCCGGGAAGGCGCTTTGCACCTTCCCAAGGTCAGCCCCGTCCCTTAGCTTTTTGTTCAATATGACAGACCTCACCCTTTTCCATACCGCCGAGGTGCATTGCGCCACCTTTGCAGCCCTTGCCCCTGATGCGTATCTGGCCCAACAGGTGCGTACGCTGGGTACGCAACACCCTGCCTCACTTATGCGCGCAGGTCCTTGGGTGAGCCCATCACGACATAAGTGGTAATCGCCGTCACATAGGGCGAGGTGCCCAAAATATCGGTATGGAACCGCTTGTAACTGGGTAGGTCCGGGCATTCGACCCGCAGCAGGTATTCGATAGTGCCGGTGATATTGTGGCACTCCACTACTTCCGATGCCGCATCCATCGCCTGTTCAAACGCATGTTGCGCGTGCTTGGTGTGATCCCCCAGCCCCACTGCAATGTAGGTGACAAAGCCTGCGCCCATGGCCTCGCGGTCGAGCACGGCGCGGTAGCCCGTGATGATACCTTCGGCCTCCAGATCCTGTACCCGGCGCAGACAGGCCGAGGGCGACAGGCCAACGCGGTCAGCCAGTTCCAGGTTGCTGATGCGGCCATCCAAAGACAGCTCATGCAATATCTGCTGGTTTATGCGGTCCATTTTCGCCATTAGTTGTGAAAATAGACCGCTAACGCTGCAAAACGCAATTACATTTGGTGCATTTTTCGCAAACCTTAGTGCATGACTTATGATCTCTTTCTTGCGCTTGCGCTCTTCGCCTTTGTCTCGTCGATCACGCCGGGACCAAACAATCTGATGCTTATGGCCTCGGGTGCCAATTTCGGCTTTCGCCGGACCATTCCGCATATGTTGGGTGTGGCGCTGGGTTTTGTGTTCATGGTGCTGCTGGTCGGCGCCGGGTTGGTGCAGGTGTTTGACGCCTATCCGGTTAGCTACACAGTGCTGAAAGTCGGATCCGTGGTTTACTTGCTGTATCTCGCCTGGAAAATCGCCAATGCCGGCCCAGCCGAAGCGGGTGAGGCCAGTGGCAAGCCCATGACCTTTGTGCAGGCGGCGGCGTTTCAGTGGGTTAACCCCAAAGCCTGGGCGATGGCGCTGACCGCTATCAGTGCCTACACGCCAGACCAGACCCTTACTGCAATCCTGCTGGTGGGTGTGGTGTTTGGCGCGGTCAACCTGCCCTCGGTTAGTTCGTGGACGGTGCTTGGCCAACAGATGGCACGGGTGCTGACCAATCCACGTCGCCTAATGGCATTCAACTGGACCATGGCAGTGCTGTTAGTGGCGTCGCTCTATCCGGTGCTCTGGCCCAGCTAAGAATTTTACCTCGAGACCATCCTGAACCTTGCCCGGCGTTTGCGCCGGGCCTTTTTGGTTTCAAACCGGCGCAACGGGTTGGCGTAGAATTGTCTTTAGCTTTTCAGGCGCCACACGACGGGCATCACTTAGGTAAATCTCGTGGTGGGGGCCGTTAAAAGTTAGCCCCTGCCCCGGCATCAGCTCGTCATGCAAATGGGCCAGCGTCGGGGCCTCGTCCGAGTAGGGCCCGACGTGCAGAGTTTGCAGGCAGCGGCCTTCGTCTAGTCGGCCATGATACACCCGCCCCATGGTCTCAACATCGGTTGGCGCATCCTTCTTCTTCGCGAGCTTCTTCAACGCCGTCTCGCGCACCTGCTCCAACGATTCGGGCGTCACATGGTCCGGCAGGCGGATCATAGCCGTCCAGACCCAAGCGTCACGATCATTGCGGACAAAGACGGTGGGATCATCCGCCATCCACAAGGCTTCGAGCGGGGGGACGGTAAAATCCTGCCCGGCCGCCTTGCACTGAAATTTCAGACCATAGGCAATTGGATAGAGCGCGGCGATGGCCTTGCTAAACTCTGGCCCGCCGGGATCGCCTTGCCCGTCGATCATCACGTAAGGCATGGAGGGGATCACCAAGTCATCCCAGCGCCCGGCTTTGCCAGAAAACTCGGCTTTGAAAGCGCGTTTAAAATCAAGTTTGTCAGTCATGGTTTCACTTCAACGGCAGGCAGATTTCGGTTAGCAGATCCTCGGGCGCGGTGTCGCGGGGCGAGTTCAGCGAGATCTCGTAGCAGGGCATATCTGCGGGCTCCTCGCCCGAGTTTGGCAGCCAATCGCCAAACAGAGTTTGATAGGCCTCGGCCAAGCCGGCGTAGGGACCTTTGTAGGTCATCACCGCGGTTTTGCCGCCGGGAAGGTTATACTCTTCCAGCCCCTCGGGGATCGTATCCCCCTGCCAGATCATCCCGGCGCGGCTGTTCAGCTTGTCCTCGGGCACCTCTTCGGGGTTATCGCAATAAACGCCAACAAAGCCCGCCACATCGGGCCACAGGTTGCGCGAAATGCAAATGGCGACAAGGTTTTCAAAAACTTTGCCAATTTCGTAGTACGGCCCGACATGGCGCTGTGAGGCCAGACGGCGAGCGGGTTCATCGCGGATGGTAACGGGATACATTCTGAAATCTCCTGATTTGCGCATCGACACCGGAGGCAGCACACGACCCGCCGCACGATAGCTGGCCGGGCGCGCGCCGAACATCTCGGCAAAGGCTCGGGCAAAGCTGGCGGTGTTCGGGTAGCCGATATCCGCTGCGGTCTGTTCAATCGAGCGGTCATCATTCACCAACCAGATCGAGGCCCGGTTCAGCCGAATCCGTCGCACCGCCTGGGCACAGGTCTCACCCGTCATGGCGCGAAACACCCGGTGCCAGTGAAACCGCGACATGGCGGCGACATCAGCAAGCGTATCCAGCGACAAATCCCCGGCGGGGTTGTCATGGATATAGCTGAGCACCCGCAGAATCCGGTCTTCGTAACTGTTTGGCATGTGGTCTTACTGCTCCTTAGTCACCCGCAGATCTGGCATGGGCTGGGCTTACAAATCTTGCTGAGTTGAAACTGATTATGTCATTTTGCCCGCTCTATCCCCCATCGCAAATGGCTCTACTTGGCAATCCAACGCCTCCAACAGTTGCATCTGAGCCGCCCTGAGGTCATATAGCGATAAATTCGGCGCTTGTGAGGCTATATGACCCAGTATCTGAACTTTGAAAAACCCCTGGCTGAGATCGAAGGCAAGGCTGAAGAGCTGCGCGCCTTGGCGCGGGCCAACGAAGAGATGGATGTTGAGGCTGAAGCCGAAGCACTGGATGCCAAAGCTGAACAGTTGCTGGTCGATCTGTACAAGGATCTGACCCCTTGGCGGAAATGTCAGGTGGCGCGTCACCCTGAGCGTCCACATTGCAAAGATTACATCAAGGCGCTGTTCACCGATTATACGCCGCTGGCGGGCGACCGTAGCTTTGCCGATGACCACGCGGTTATGGGTGGTCTGGCCCGGTTCAACGACCAGCCGGTGATGGTGATTGGCCATGAAAAAGGAAGCGACACCAAATCGCGCATCGAGCGCAACTTTGGCATGGCGCGCCCCGAAGGCTACCGCAAGGCAATCCGCCTGCTGCAGATGGCTGACAAATTTAACCTGCCGGTGATCACCCTGGTCGACACCCCAGGCGCCTACCCTGGCAAAGGGGCCGAAGAGCGTGGCCAGTCCGAAGCGATTGCCCGCTCTACCGAGGCCTGTCTGCAGATCGGTGTGCCGCTGGTATCTGTCGTCATCGGTGAAGGTGGATCTGGTGGGGCAGTCGCCTTTGCCACCGCCAACCGCGTGGCGATGCTGGAACATTCCGTCTATTCGGTGATCTCGCCCGAGGGCTGTGCATCGATTCTGTGGAAAGACGCCGAGAAAATGCGCGAAGCTGCCGAAGCGCTGCGCCTGACGGCACAAGATCTGCAAGAGCTGGGTGTGGCCGATCACGTAGTGGCTGAACCCAAAGGTGGCGCACACCGCGATGGCGAATCAGCAATTGCCGCCGTTGGCGAAGCCATCCAGGGCCTGCTGAACGAGATGAAGGCGATGGACGGCCCGGCGCTGATCAAGGACCGCCAAAAGAAATACCTGGAGCTTGGCTCCAAGGGGTTGGCAGCCTAGGCCCTTCCCTAAATTCGCAGTTTAGAAAGCTCCGACCAAAAGGTTCGGGGCTTTTATTATTCAACAGACCAAAACCTATCGAGACCATGCCGTCCCCTGCCGTTCATCGTTGATGGCTTAGGAGCTTGATCGCAGATCAAAGCAAAAGTGCGCTAACACGCTTGCAAGCAACGCAGTTCTTTAGGTTGCGCCCGGCGACATGCTACTCTCGCGGCTTGCACTGATTTAAGGAAAAAGCCGATAAATTACTCGGTGTTTCACTCATCGTGGGACTGGATATTTCACTTTGGATTAATCTGCATAGCCTTTGGTATGCCCGTAAAGTTATCGCAAGTGGGGTGAAGTGGTGCAGGGAAATTTGGCAAAGCCAGTGAGAAACAATGTTCGTGCTACTTTCTTGTGGGCGATTTTGGCTGCGTCGGTGACGGCTGCTGGGTATTTCACCCTTGCCTGGACGGAAGAAAAAGCAATCAATGAACGGGAACGCCTACAACTCATTGAAATGACAAACAGCTTTGTGTCGGTTTTTTCCCAAAACAGGGGCGAAGGTGCGCCCGTACCTGCGACTTTCCGACGACTGGGAATAGAGCATTTTAGCGACTCGGATCCCGGCAATAGTGACAGGCAAAACACATCTGTGAGGATGCCTGGTCGGCCCGGCCTTGAACTTGGCATATCAGAACAAAACCCCCGGCTCGAAGCGATCATAGAAGGATTTGTCGATAACCCCACATCGCCTGCGTTTCAGGAACACCGGATTGAAGGAAATCGCGTGATTGGGCGTACGGTGCTTCCGTCGATTGCCAACACTGAAAGCTGTGTAAGCTGCCACAATGACTTGCTTCAAAAAGAGGCATACCAAATTGGCGACGTTATGGGCGCCTATATCGTCGAGCGAGATCTAACCACCAACCTTATCGACGACATCAGATATTCTGCCTTGTGGTTTATTTCTTCGCTTATCATTTTCTGGCTGCTGGCCACGCGGGAACGGAACCACAACATCAATGTGCTGAGGCTGGAATCTCGTGTGCACATTGAAAAAATGAAGAACGAAGCTGAAGCAAAGGAAAAGTTCCTTTTGTCTCACGATTCCCTCACCGGGCTGCCTAACCGCAAGCTTTTTAACGACTTTTTGTGCGAGGCATTAAAGCGTGTTCAAAAAGAAAACCTAAACGCTGCTTTGATTGATCTGGATGAGTTCAAGACAATAAATGATACAATGGGTCACGCAGCCGGCGACGCCCTATTGGTCGAGGTTGCCTCTCGTTTGAAAGAATGCCTGCAGGGAACCAATGGCATTGTGGCACGTCTGGGTGGCGATGAATTTGCAATGGTATGGGATTCGGAATGCCATTCAAGCGAACCGGATGCGATGGCGCAGCGTATTTTGAATGAGATGTCCAAGCCTTCGGAATTTGAAAAATGGCTTATGGTCCCCAAGTGCTCAATCGGGATCGCCACTTGGGCGAACATCCATTCAAACACACCATCAGATCTGCTGAAATCTGCTGACGCAGCACTTTATGTTGCGAAAGGTCGCGGGAAAAACACTTATCAGCTTTTTGATCGGGCAATTGATGACTCTATAATACGTCAAAACAAGATTGCAGCCCGTTTGCCACTCTCGATTCATGAAGGTGAGCTCCGCATTGTGATGCAGCCAAAGGTGCTGCTGCGCGATGGCAGCTTTAAAGGGTTTGAGACTCTATCGCGGTGGCGCCTGAACGGTGAAGATATATCACCCGATGAGTTTGTTAAGGTGGCCGAAAATACCGGTGCCATCAGGGATCTCGATCTTCGTGTTATGCATGAGGCTGCATGTTTTTCTACCAAATTGGAAATGGAAACGGGCGTCGATATTCCGGTTGCTGTAAATCTGTCTGCCAACACCTTTCGCAGCGGCTCTTTGCTGGAGGACATTCAGGATGTTCTGTGGGAAACCGGGCTACAACCCGACCGGCTGACAATTGAAGTAACTGAAACCGCTGCCATCGAGAACTGGAAGCTTGTTCAAGATGTTCTGAGCAGATTACGCCAAATAGGTGTGCGTGTCGCACTGGATGATTTCGGAACGGGTTATTCGTCGCTTGCCTATCTTTTGCGGATGAAGTTTGACGAAATCAAAATTGATCGTGAGTTTGTACGTGACATTGAACTTAACAATGACAATCACAAACTTCTTCAGCATATCGCAGAACTGGCTGAGAGCCTCGGTGTCGAGCTTGTAATCGAAGGGATAGAAACTGAGCAACAAGTCGAACTGATCCAGGGCAGTGTAGATCGTATCGGGCAAGGATACTATTTCTCTAGGCCGCTGGAGCTTGATGATGCGCGGGCATACCTTTTTGACATAGCAATCCCTGAGACCAGGAATGGCAGTACATCTGCGTGATATGCTGCAGTGTCACTCGTACAGGATATACTTTGTGTGATTTCTAAGTGCGGTTAGTCAAATCCGCCTGGCCAGGCGGACGTCGGCCTTAATGGGTTGCTCTGCTTTGCTTTAGGATTTGCGGGTAGTTCGATGGAAAGCTCCAGACAACCTCCCCCGGTGGGCGGGCCAGACCACGTTCACCCGGCGCGCGGTCTGTCAGCAGTGAGATGAACAGATCGCTGCTGGCCCAGGGGGATGAGCGGAAGTACCAGTGACCGTTGCCAACACTGGCCTCTTCGGCGTTGGTCACATCGATGATGTGCAGATTGCTGAGTTCCGAAAGTTTTTTCCGGGCAGCGGGCTGTATTGCCGCATCACCCGACGCCTGTCCCAGCCGTTCCCGGCCAAACACAAACTTGGAAATGGCCAGGGCTGAATCTGTTTGCGACTGATAAAGCGTCAGATCGGTGACCGCATCCAACAGATCATCCTCGATCGCCTGTAAGAAGTAATCGCGGTCCAGATCGCTGCTGATCAGGATCAAACGCCCCAGCCGCGGTTTTGGCTCCGCTTGCAGGGCGATTTGATAGGCGGTTTCAAACACCAGCCTTGACCCGGCGCTATACCCGATCAGATGGATACGGCGGGCGCTGGTGTTTGCCGACAGGTATTCAATAAGCGATCGCAGGTTGCGGCGTGTCACCATGGCCGATTCCTGGTCGCGGAAATAAGCCAGCCTGCTGGGCGTTGCGGTCCAATTATAGCTGATGAATGCGCCCTGATACCCCAGGAAATGCTGCAACTCTTTGGACACAAGGGTGGAGTAGTCGAAATCCACATTGTAGCCGTGGGTGTAGATGAAAATGTCCTTATTCTCGGTGGTGGCAAGGTGCTGTTCGACCTGCCGAGCAAAGCGGCGTCCCGCAGCGTCCATATCTTGCTGCAAGGGTGGGTTTTCCATGTAGCTGGTCGCGCTGAACGGCATCACGCCGGTCTCAAACACCTGCGACACCCGGAGCTTATAACTCGTGTTGCGCTCTCCCATCAGGGTCACACGCCGAATATCCTCCCATGAATTGAGGGGAGGATCGATCTGTACATTGGCAACACCGGTGCGCAACAGGTGACCGCGTGTGTTGTTGTAAAAGGCTTGTGGATCGTCTGGATCAGATGGCATTCGGTCGGTTGCATAGAAAAGCTGGGCGCGTTCGGCAACGTTTTCTGCGGTAATACTGGAATAGGGGTCAAAACCAGCCTCGGCATAGACCGTGGGCGACGGCATCAACTCGATCTCGTCATAGACATTAGGACCGCAGGCAGAAAGGAGAAGAAATATACTTGCAGTTACCCGCCACACAGATCCTGCAAAAAACTGCGTCACTGCCATATTCCTAAACTACCCTTAACTGAAAATGGTCCCGCGTGACTACACTGTATGGCGTAGAAGGCAGCAATGCCACCTTTCTCATTTCTTTTCAGCCGCTTCCGCCTCCAATAAGATTTGCACAACCTGAAGAACCAGTTGCATGTCCGATACCGCCTTCGCTACTTGTGTTTGTAACTTTGAACGGGTGACAAACAACCCGCCCAAGGCCATTGGATTTCCATCGCAGGACAAGGCGACGTGGGATTCATCCCAATACCGCACCAAAGAAAACAGCTGACAGTTTGCAAGCTCGGCATTTAGCCGAAGAACCGCATCAAGATAGTCATCGAACCCTTGATAGTTCACTTTATCCTTGTCGCTAGCAAAGGCTGTAAACGGCTCTCCGCGCGGGCATTTCCTCTGGACAGTCTCAACCAGATTTCGTGTACCCACCAATGGCCGTCCGGATGGTCCGGTGCGTGCCCTGTCAGGTGTTGTGACCACCAACCAATTTCTGTTCTCAGTGTGTTTTAACGAGACAACCAAACCGCTAAAAAGAGTCTTGGGATGCCGCTCCCTTGTTGTAATCCTAACATCACAACTGGTCACTGATACCTCGCCAAAATCACCCTTCAGCCAATCTTCAGACCGCTGGACCTTTCCTTGAGGAAGCAGCCCTGTATCTACCAAGTCCTGCACCGCAGAGAATTCTTGCTCATATTCCAAACCAACTGCATCGGCCACAGATGGCAACAGTTCAGTTGAGAATGCTTTATTAAGCTTCTTACTGACCAAATATACACCCACAAACACTGCAATCAGCGGCAAGAATGGCAAACGCGGCTCATCTGGGTTCAATTGGGCCAAAACAATAGCCGCCCAAACAGCCAACCCGGACATTGCTAGGATGACAAGCCAAGACAAGAACTGCTTTCTTTTGAGCTTGCCAAGCGCTCCTTGCAGGTGGCGATCAATGTCTGGATCCCCTGTGAATGCAAAAGGTCTGCTCATAATGGTCTAACTTTCAATCAAATAGCCAAATCCCAGCAACACGCCTTTGCAATACCCATCAAATCGCAAGAGAAATGATGTGAAGGCAACCCCCTCTTCCACTCTCTTCTGAAGCATTTTTGGTTCATTCCAGTTGCGAACTTGGCCTGGCGCCGCGCCCCAGCGCGGTGCCAGGCCCGCCCGGTTCCAACCAATCTTTGATTGAGCCCCTCTTCGAGGCTGGGCTGCTGTAGAGGCCCGTAAGTTGCGAAGCCGGTTCTACTTGATCACAAATTTAAAATCTCGGTCTTCGCATTCCAGCTCAGGGTCCAGAGTGATGTGCTGGGATAACAAATCAATCGCGTCCTGCGCATTGCCGACCTTAGGCGAAAAATTATCTTTCACGATATCAAATCCCCCAAACTCCAACACCGTTGAACCGGCGAGTTGAACATTCGTCTCCCCCTCTTCTTCCACCGTCCAAAAATCGACCATCAGGTCATAGTTCAAGGTCCATTTGCGGATTTGCGGAATGGGTGCGAATTCAAATTTCCACTGAGCAGCGCTAAGATGGGTGCCTTGAAAATAGCAAGAGGCCTCGCCATCAGGATTGCGCTTGCTTGTGACCTCCATTTTGGACCGAAATACATCCTGAGGATTATTAAAGGTCAGCCAATCGACCAACAGGCCCGGTTCTTCCTGTTCCTCCTCATACTCGAATGGCTGAAAACGAAACTTGAAACTCCAGTAAAGATCTCGCTTTACCCCAGTCAGAGGGTTTTCGAAAAGATGCGCGGAGAGTTTGCCCGCTTCAGGCAGAAACATCTCGGGCTTCAAACTAATCGGGGCGCCTGGTCGCGCAGAAGGTTTCTGACCAAACCACTTTAGTATCGAAAGCTTTTGATTGATAATTTTTCGCATAAATTAATCCATGAGCTGCATCACAAAACAGCAGGGCACCCTACCCCGCCAACATCCGTAACCCCTGGGTTACATCCGACCGCACGGCCAGCCGCAGGCCGGGCTCGTCCCCGGCCTTGAGGGCAGCAATGATGAGCTTGTGATTATGCGGCGGTTCGGTACGGCGCAGGCGTCCGTACAGGGTGCGCATCGTCGGCCCCATCTGCAGCCAGACCGTTTCGGCCATGGCCAGCATCGCCGGAGCCTGAGCCCGCAGGTAGAGGGTGCGGTGAAATTCAAGATTGGAGCGGATATACCCTACCGCATCGCGTTTCGACACCGCCTCGGCCACGGTCATATTGATATTTTGCAACCGGTCAATCAGCGCCATGTGGGCGCGGGGCAAGGCGCGGCTTGAGAGCTCCACCTCGAGCAAGGCGCGCAGGGCAGCCAGCTCTTCGATGCGCTCATTGCTGAGTTCCGGGGTCGACACCCGCCCCGAGGTGGACAAAAACAACGCGCCTTCGGCCACCAATCGGCGCACGGATTCCCGGGCCGGGGTCATCGAGACCTCAAACTCTTTGCCAATACCGCGCAGGGTCAGGGCCTCGCCCGGGGCGATTTCGCCGTGCATGATTCGGGTGCGCAAGGTGCGATAGACCCGGTCATGCGCAGAAGAGGAGACTTCGGAGGGGCGTGGGGAAACGATCATAAGGCTATGTGATCACAAAAAAGCCTGTCGTCAACCAGTCAGCGGACGACACTCATTACACATCAAAGCGGAATCGGTGCAGGCTGCTGCCCTGTTGCTTTAGCCAATCCCGTGGGGTGGGGTAGTCGGCAAACAAGTTTTCGACCTCGGTCCAGAATGCGGGCGAATGGTTCATTTCCGCCAGGTGGGCGACCTCGTGGGCGGCGACATAACGCAGCACCTCGGTTGGTGCGAGGATCAGCCGCCAAGAATACATCAGCGCCCCATCTGATGAACATGACCCCCATCGCGAACGGGTGTCACGCAGGGTGATTCTGGAATACGGGCGACCAAGGGCGGCCGCATAATGGTCTGAGGCTGCGGCCAGCCGGTCCCGGGCCAGTTCCCGCAAAAACCGTTGCAACACCTTGGCCGGACGATCGCCAGGCACTTCGATTTCATTCTCATGCAGGACAACACGTTTGCCCGTTGCCCCTACAATGCGGCGGTCCCGCCCATCAATTGGCAAACACGCCCCCCTTTCAACGGCAATCACTTCGGGGTGTTGCGCCAGATGGGTCCGTATCCAGTCTTCCTTCTCGGCGGCGAATTCCAGCGCTTCGCGTTCAGGCAGCTGCTTGGGCAGCGTCAGAGTGACCCGGCCATCCAAAGCCGATATACGCAGACTAATCCGCCGCGCACGTGGGGAACGGCGCAAAGTCAGCGGAACGGGAGGGTTCCCAGGCAGGAGATGTTCGGCCATTGGGGCCCCTTATAAGACTAAAGGCTTTGACAGTTCCCACCTCATATGGCAGGTCGTCGGAATCGTCGATAGACTCAAGCATTAATCGAGGGGATACACATGCCCAAGGAAGAATGGGGTGTAAAGCGCATCTGCCCAACCACCGGCAAGCGCTTTTACGACCTGAACAAATCTCCGATCATTAGCCCCTATACGGGCGAAGCGGTCGAACTGGAAACCGGCAAGAGCCGGATGATTGCAGCGGATGCAGCGGATGCGGCAACCCTGAAGGCCAAAGAAAACACCGGCACAGAGGAAACCGTGCTGGATGATGACGACACATCCGATATCGATCTGGGCGATGACGTTCTGGATGATGACGACGAAGAGGATACTGTACCTCTGGAAGAAATCGCGGATGTCGCCACAAACGACGACGATTCCTAATCTGTCGTGATGATAGGAGGGTGTGCTTTTTCACCCTGAGGAGCCCGAATTTGGCACTTCGAAAAAAAGCTTAGATGGTGGCGCATTTTCCTCTTGCGGAGTGCGCCATCGTCCCTTAAATCAGCCACACACCGCGGGACGGCAACATCACGCGGCTCGGTTTGGGGCCTTAGCTCAGCTGGGAGAGCGCCTCGCTGGCAGCGAGGAGGTCAGGAGTTCGATCCTCCTAGGCTCCACCAAACCCTCTCTACCATAGAAGCGCTGTTAGCATTGAACGTGTGCAGGTCATGGCTTTTGCTGTGCTTTCCCTTTGCAATTTGGCAACGAGCGGCATCGTAGAAATGCACGCGTCTTTACTTTTAGAGCCCAACACGTAAGAAGTATCGCCGACAATCCGGCTCTAAACATAAGAATTTGCTTATTAATTAATACATTTCCACGAGGCCTTTATGGAACAACAAGAAAGCACAACTGCCCAGGGGCGTTACCACGGGAAAAATCCGCAACTCTTCAAACTGGCATTAATGACCTCGATACTCACAATTCTGACGCTGGGAATTTATCGTTTTTGGGCAAAAACACGGATTCGCAAATATATCTGGTCCTCGGCAACGCTTGACGGTGATTCCTTTGAATACACCGGCACCGGACTTGAAAAGTTCCTTGGCTTCCTGGTTGCGATTGTCATTTTGGCAATCTACATGGGCCTGGTGCAAATTGGCTTGTTCTATTTTGGGATAAGCATGTTCATCGAGCCTGAGACGACGCAGCAAGCCATCACTCAGGTTGTTGCGATTTATGCCTCGATGCTGGCGATTTTGCCGCTGATGTTCTTTGCGGCCTACCGTGCGCGACGCTACAAACTGGCACGCACCCGCTGGAAAGGTATTCGTTTTGGTGCTGAGAAAGCCGCTTGGGGCTATGTCTGGCGGACGATGGCCTATTGGCTCCTTACCGTTGTGACCCTAGGCATTTTCCTGCCGCTGATGACCTTTAAGCTGGAAAAATACCTGACGGACCGTACGTGGTATGGCGATGCCAAATTTGAGCAAAACGGTCGGTGGACCAAGCTTTATGCGGCGATGAAACATCTCATCATTGGTTTCCTCATTTTGGTGGTAGGAATGGTTGTTGGCGCTGCGGCACAGTCCACAGGTCTGATCATGGTATGTGGAACTGTCGGCTATGTTTGGCTGTTGGTTGGCATGGTGTCCTATCGCGTTCATGCATTCAGATACCTGGCAAAAAACAAGACGCTGGGTGGTGAAATCACATTCGTCGCCAAACCAGAGACAGCAACTATTGTTGGGACCGTTCTGCTTGGAATGTTTGTCTTGGGACTGGTCTTTGCCATCGCTATGTTCCTTGTAGTCGGCATCGTAGCTGCAATTGCTGGATCTGCAGCCGGTACTACTCAGATGTCTAGTGCGACAGGGATAATGATGAGCATTGGGATTTTTGCAGGCTATCTTATCATGCTTGCTGCGTTTAACGCCGCTATTTTGTCGATGATCATTCAGCCCATCATTGGGCATGTGATCAACAATGTGACGCTGGAAAACAAGGCCGCACTCGCCAACATTCTCCAGCGAGACACCGATGCCGGTGCCGACGCAGAGGGCTTTGCCGAAGCGCTCGATATTGGCGGTGCCATCTAGTGCATAGCGCGACGGGTTCATATTTTGATGGAGAGTTTTCAAGGCGGCATCACGTTGATGCCACCCTGCCTCCATCTGGTGACGTCCTGGAAATTCGCGGTGAAACCATCGCTGGCGGCCTGCTCTGGCCGCTGGCTGATCTACGGGCGGAAAAGCGCAGCAAGCCTGGTGATCCTTTGGTTCTGTCCCTGCACCAAAATGCAGATGATGAAACACAGCGCAGCCTAGCGCGGCTAACCATCGAAGATTCCCAGTTCATTGCGGTTCTCGAAAGCGCCTGCCCTGATCTGTTCAAGTCAGATCTGCGCCCCGGCAGCTACAAGCGCTTGTTTTATCGGGCCACTGCGGCGGTTGCAGCGGTGTTTCTGATGTTATTTGTTGTCTTGCCCAACATGGCGGATACCCTGGCGCGTATTATCCCGATCGAGCGGGAAGTGGTGTTTGGCAAAACAATCGTTGCACAGGTTGAGCGTTTTCTGGGTGGCAGTGCGATGGGTGATCTGCATTGCAGCAACCCCAAGGGCGTTGATGCGCTCAACAAGATGACTGCGCGGCTGACCGACAATGTCGATTTGGAATATCAGCTCGAACTGAGTGTATTTGACAGCGGCATGGTCAATGCCTTTGCAGCGCCCGGCGGGCAGATTGTCCTGACACGTGGATTGCTGGAGGAAGCCACCGGCCCCGACGCCGTTGCAGCAGTTCTGGCGCATGAGATCGGACATGTTGAACGCAGGGACGCCACCAGAAACAGCCTGCGCGCTGCTGGGTCCGCTGGCATACTGGCGCTGATACTGGGGGACGTGACCGGAGGCTCGGCCATGGCGGTGCTTGCGGACAACATCTTACACTCCAGCTACTCTCGCGACATCGAAACCGACGCAGATACATTCGCCCTGGAAATGCTGAACAGAGCGGACATCAGCACGCTGGGAATGGCTGATTTCTTTGAACAGGTAGAGGAACTGGAAGGCCCCGTTACTCAGTACGTTCCAGCCTATTTGCTGAGCCATCCAGTGACCAGCGGACGGGCTGAGCGCGCACGCGCCAATGCCGAAGACCATTCAAGCGGCACTGCTGCGCTGGATGCCGATGACTGGGCGGCGCTCAAGGCGATTTGTGAGTAAAACCGGATCTGATCAATGCGCTACACCTGCGGCATCTGCTGCGTGGCGCCGCCCAACTCACCCAACGCGTCAACATTCAGTGTCACAACCTCGCGGCCGGGATAGTGGCGTTTCAAGGCGTCGACAGCGATTGCGTCGGCCTCGGCATCGCCAAACTGGGCTGCAATCACCGCGCCGTTGCAGACGTAGCAGTTGGCATAGGAAGCGACAAAGTCATAACTGTTCACGCGGCGTTTCTCAGGCTCGGGGATCACTTCAACCTGCAGCCCTGCTGCGATCAGGGCATCATGGGTTTCCAGGGCAGCGATGTGGAAGGGATCGGCGGGTTCCGGGTGATCTGGCAGGTTCATCAACACCCGCTTTGGCCCGGTAAATCTGGCCAGACTGTCGATGTGATAGTCGGTGATATCTTCGCCTTTGACCCCGGCGCTCCAGATCATGCGATCTGCGCCATAGGCAGTTAGCAAGCGCGCCTCAACCTCAGCGCGCGACAGGCCAGGATTGCGGTTCTTGATCACCCACGAGCTTTCATGCGCCAGCAAGGTGCCGTGGCCGTCTTGATCAACGCCGCCTGCCTCACCCATTAGGCCCGTTGGGATCAACTCTAGCCCCAGCCGGTCGGCAACCCGTTCGGCAATGCGGCCATCGTTGCGGTGAACTTGCTTGCGCCCCCAGCCGTTGAACTGGATATGGCTGACAGCCAGCCCACCCTTACCATCAATAACAAATATCGGTCCAGCATCGCGGCACCACAGGTCTTCGGTTGGGATATCCCACAGCTCGACTGCGCTTGAGAGTGTGTGGCGGGCGTTAGACTGTTCCCCCGCCGCGACAAGCATGGTCACTGGTTCAAAGTCTGAGATCGCATTGGCTATGTTGGAGATGGTGTCCTGAGTGTACTCCAAAAAGCCACGATCAGAATACACGCGCCGGCTGACGGGCCATTGCATGAATGTCCGCTGGTGCGGAGCCTCTTCGGGCGGGACGTAGAAGCCCGATTGCGGGTTTGCCAAGCCTGCTGTGCCGTGTAAGCCTGCCGCTGTCAGCGCACTGCTTCCGATCACAAAACCTCGCCGGTTCATGCCCTACCCCTCTTTGCCTTAACTGATGCCAGTTGTAATCAAAGCGACGCCTTGATCGCCAGCTCCAGCTTGTCCACCACCTCGCCAATCTGACCATCCGAACTTGACCTCATGGCGCAAATCGCTGGGTTAGAGCTGGAGCATCGCTGGGCGGATTGGGACAGGTCGGCGTTTGACAGGCTGAGCCGCAAACACATCTCGGTGTGGCGAAAACGGTGATGGGGCTTACACATTGGCAAATTCTAGTGCTTGCGTTTCGGCATGGTAACCATACACATCATTTAACGCCTTTACCGCGACCGCAGGAACGAAAATGAGTGAAAAAAACAATATTTCTGTTGGGCGGCAATTTGCTCGTCAAACCACCCGTTATCTGGGTTCACTCCTTTTGACAGCTGCTTCTTTTGGTTCGAGATAATAGATGCCTCTACTTTTATTTCGACGCTGACAATTCTAACGTTGTACTGGTTTGGAAAAATTTTTGACGTCTTAACAGACGGGAAGTAGTTACCGTGAGTATAATTGGTGAGCGCTACAATAAGGATAGAAAGCTCCAAGGCTAATTTGACGAATTGCAGAATGACGCGGAAATTGACCTCATAGCCCAAATCGCGGGATTGGAACTAGGAGCATTGTTAGCTGATTGGGATAAGTCGGCGTTTAACCGGTAAAGCCGCAAACACGCTATGCCTGGCGGAAGGGTGATGCGGCCTGAGGCACACTTCGTTTTCCCAATTTCTTCGGATAACCAGGCGGGCTTGTGGGAAGGCGTTTGACACCTTCCCAAGATCAAGCGTGGCCCTGCCCTAGGTCAAACTCTGCCCGATTGCTAATTCCAGCTTGTCCACCACCTCGCCGATCTGATCATCTGTGATGATAAACGGAGGCGCCAGCAGGATGTGGTCGCCGTTGACGCCGTCGCGGGTGCCGGACATCGGATAGCAGATCAGGCCAGCCTCAAAGGCGGCTTTTTTGATCTTTTTGGCCAGCCCGACTGAAGGATCAAACGGGGTTTTACTGTTGCGATCTGCAACCAGCTCAATGCCGCGGAACAGCCCCCTGCCCCGGATGTCACCCACATGGGGATGTTGACCAAAACGGTCGGTCAGGGCTGCTTGTAGCTTTTCACCCATCTCTGCGCTGCGCTGGACCAGCCCGCGATCCAGCATGGCGCGGACCACCGCCAGCCCGGCTGCCGTGGCCACCGGATGGCCGATGTAAGTATGACCATGTTGGAAAAAGCCGCTGCCGCCCTCGATCGCCTGATATATTTGTTTGGAGCAGAGCATGGCACCAATAGGCTGGTAGCCCGCCCCCAAGCCCTTGGCGATACAGAGGATATCGGGCGCGACCCCATCCGCATCGCAGGCAAACAGGTGGCCGGTGCGACCCATGCCACACATCACCTCGTCCAGGATCAGCAGCACGCCGTATTGATCGCAAATCTCGCGGACACGTTTGAAGTACCCCTCGACCGGAGGCACCGCACCCGATGTGGCCCCAACCACGGGTTCTGCCATAAAGGCCATGACGGTTTCAGGGCCAAGTCGCAGGATTTCCTCCTCCAGCTCGTTGGCGACGCGCTGGCCATAGTCATAGGCGCTCTCGCCCTCGGGACGCTCGGCATATTCGTAACAAGGCGCGATGTGAGAGATGTCGATCAGCAGCGGTGAGAACTGTTGCCGCCGCCATTCGTTGCCACCCGCCGCCAAGGCTCCCAGAGTATTACCGTGATAGCTCTGTCGCCGAGCGATGACGTGGCGGCGCTCTGTCTCGCCCTTTTCCAGATAGTACTGCCGGGCCAGTTTAATCGCCGACTCGGTCGCCTCGGACCCACCGGAAACGAAATACACCCTGTCCAGATCACCCGGTGCGTTTGCTATTAGCAGGTCGGCCAGTTGCTCAGCCGGATCAGACGTGAGGAAGCTGGTATGGGCAAAAGCCAGTGTGCCGACTTGGTCCTGCACCGCCTTGATGACATCGGCATCGGAGTGCCCCAGACAGGAAACAGCCGCGCCGCCCGAGCCATCGAAGTAGCGTTTGCCATTGGCATCAATCAGATAGCAACCATCGCCACCTACAGCTGTTGGCAAGTCGGACTTGGTGTGGCGGGGGAAAACATGGCTCATCGTTAAACCTCTTGCAAAATGCGGCCTGCCTTGGCGGCGGCCTTGATCAAAGTAGCAACAGATGTTGCGTTGTCAGGCAGCGGGCTGCCGTCTGGAAATTCAATGTTATTCTCGAACCCAACCCGTACATTGCCACCCGCAGCAATGGCGGACAGCAGGCAGGCGTGCTCATGGCGACCAAAGGCGCAGACACTCCAGTTGAAGCGCATGTTGGTGGTTGCAGCAAGAAAAGCCTGCAGGTCTGAGGACTGGGCCAGCACCTGTGGCTGATATTTGCCAAGGACAAAGATCACATCACGCATCTGGGTTGGAACGGTACCGTCTTGGTACCAGTGGCTGAGTTGGTCGATGTCCGAGGGGTCATAGATTATGTGCTGCACTTTGGTTCCCGCTTCGGCGCAGATTGCATAGGCTCGTGCTGCCAAGGCCGGGTCACGCGCCATCTCGCGCAGCGCGATAGAGGCTGAAGCCGGGCGGAGCGCTTGCAGGCAGGCAACCTGTTCCGCGACGTCATAGATCCCAGCGCTTTCGGTAGTGATTTGAATGGCTAGTCCGGGGGCAGCGGTTTCGACTGCGGCGATGGCCTCGCGATATCGCCCCGCATCCAAGCTATGCTGGCCTGCGGAATCACGAACGTGGAGATGAATGCCATGCGCACCCGCGGCCCGGCACTCGGCCGCTGTGGTTGCGATCTCGTCCATGGTTATCGGTAGATTAGCATGATCTGCATGCCCCCGCCGCGCCCCATTTGGTGCAACTGTCACCTGATAATCTGCCATGTTTGGCCTCCTAGCCTGCCATTGGCGTTTGTGAGTTCTATGTTGTTGCACAGATGGGGGCAGCCTAAGGTGTTCTCAATTGGGAAACTTAAGAACAAATGCTCTTTCAGCCTGGGCAATAAGCTTGCGCTGCAACTTTGTTTGACCAGTAACAATCGGCCAGTCTCCTGACTGGACACAGAGCCGGTTATAATCTGGACCTACGGCCTGCGCGACTTTTGGCGTTTCTGGAACATGAAGCGACTCTGACTGAAAGCAGGCGGGGCGCAAAACACCAATACAGTTATTGCGGAAAGGATATGTCATGGACGGTACCTTCAATGAAAACGACATCAGCCACATTGTTGATGCTGACAAGGCCCACGTCTGGCATCACCTGATGCAGCACAAGCAGTTTGAAACCAAAGACCCGCGCATCATTGTCGAAGGCAAGGGCATGCGAGTCTGGGATCAGAACGGCAAGGAATTCCTGGATGCCGTTTCGGGTGGCGTTTGGACAGTCAACGTAGGCTATGGCCGCGAGCAAATCGCCGATGCGGTGCACGAGCAACTGATGAAGCTGTGCTATTTCGCCCAGACCGCCGGTTCTATCCCCGGTTCGCTGTATGCAGAAAAACTGATCTCGAAGATGCCGGGCCTAAGCCGCGTGTACTACACCAACTCTGGTTCGGAGGCGAACGAGAAGGCCTTCAAGATGGTGCGCCAGATTGCGCACAAACGCTATGGCGGCAAGAAGCACAAGATCCTGTACCGTGATCGTGACTATCACGGCGGCACCCTGGCCACCATGTCAGCTGGCGGTCAGGACGAGCGAGTAATGCAGTATGGCCCACTGGCCCCTGGTTTTGTCCGCGTTCCACACTGCATGGAATACCGCGCCCACGAGCAGGGCCTAGATCACCTGTCGAGCGAAGAATACGGCATTGCCTCAGCCAACCTGATCGAAGAAGTCATCCTGCGCGAAGGTGCTGATACCATTGGCGCACTGTGCCTGGAGCCAGTGACTGCTGGCGGTGGTGTTATCACGCCTCCTCCCGGCTACTGGGGTCGTGTGCAGGAAATCTGCAAAAAATACGACATCCTGCTGCACATCGACGAAGTGGTCTGTGGCGTTGGCCGTACCGGCACTTGGTTCGGCTATCAGCAGTACGGCATCAAGCCGGACATCGTCACCATGGCCAAAGGCGTTGCCTCGGGCTATGCCGCGATCGCGCTGTGCGTCACCACCGAAGCTGTGTTTGACATGTTCAAAGATGATCCAAACGATCCGCTTGGCTTTTTCCGCGACATCTCGACCTTTGGTGGCTGTACTGCTGGCCCAGCTGCGGCGCTGGAAAACATGCGCATCATCGAAGAAGAGAACCTGTTGGAAAACTGCGTTGCCATGGGTGACCGCATGATGGGCAACCTGCAGGCGCTGATGGAGAAACACGAAGTTATCGGCGATGTACGCGGCAAGGGCCTGTTCTTGGGCGTTGAGCTGGTTGCTGATCGTACCTCCAAGGAACCGGTAGCCGAGGCGAAAGTTGCTCAGGTTGCAGCTGAATGTGGCGCTCAAGGCGTGATCATTGGCATGTCGAACAAGTCCGTTCCTGGCCGCAACAACGTGCTGTGCTTCTCGCCAGCACTGATTGCCACTGCGGACGACATCGACCAGATCACCGATAGCGTCGACAAAGCGCTGACAACAGTATTTGGCTAAGAATCTCCTCGTCGCCCCGGTTGGGGTGGCAAGATGCTGACTGACGCCCCGTTTTTAACGGGGCGTTTTTTTGTGTCCCGTTGATGCGCCTCAGATTTATTCTCTGCCCCCGTAACATTCGCGCCCGCGTTAACGCGATCCTCAACATTTTATATAAAATTTGCCCAACGAGACACACCTACACTTCTCACTGACGGGGCAATTGATGACCGACTGGACCTCTGGCTATGTAGCCGACATTGACTACACATCTGACTTCTTCCGCGAGCTAGCGCCATCACACCTTGGGTTTTGCGCCTTGTCACGCGGCCATGATCACGGTCTGGATCAGCCTAGTCTGACATATTGCGAGTTGGGGTGTGGACAGGGGTTTTCAGCCAACCTGCTAGCCGCCGCAAACCCGCATATCGAATTTCACGCCATGGACTTTAACCCGGCCCATATGGCTGGCGCGTCGAACCTGGCGCGGGATGCTGAGCTGGAAAATGTTCATTTCTATGAGCGGTCTTTTGAAGATTTCGGTGACGAAGCAAACCTGCCGAAAGACTTTGATGTCATCGCCCTGCACGGCGTTTACAGCTGGGTCTCCAAGGAACATCAGCAGCATATTACCGACTTTATCTCCAAACGGCTCAAACCCGGCGGCATGGTCTATATCAGCTACAACGCCCTGCCCGGCTGGGCCCCCGCCCTGCCCCTGCGCCGTATCCTGACCAACCACGCCGATCAGGGAACAGGCCCACTGGGTGAACGCATCGCAGCGGCGATGGAGTTTGCAGGCCAGCTGGAGCAAAGCGGAGCCGACTACTTTACCGGCAACCCGGCGTTGACCAAGAAGATGGACAAGATGAAATCCATGACGACCAGCTATCTGGCGCATGAGTATTTCAACAAGGACTGGACTCCGTTCCACTTTGAGGATGTCGCGGCTGACATGTCCCAAGCCAAACTGTCATTCCTTGGTGCGGCTGACCCGCGGGATCATGTGGATGAAGTCTCGCTCACCGAACAGCAGATTGACCTGTTGCAGTCCCAAAGCGATCCGGTGCAGCGCGAAAGCCTGCGTGACATCCTGCTGAACGAGCAGTTCCGCACTGACGTTTTTGTAAAAGGCAAGCTGCAGCATAGTGAACGCGGCGCAGTAGCTGCCTGGTTCAAAACGCCTTTGGCCCTGGCCCGTCAATATAGCGGAAGCGCCATCAAGCTGTCCTGGTGTCGCGGTGAGATTCCGATGGCGCAAGATCAATATGGCCCGGTTCTGACCGCGCTGGCCCAGGGGCCAATGACCGCCCGTGAGCTGCTAGAGCGCGGTGTTTTTGGCGAGATGCAATGGGGCGATATCTCTCGCATGCTGACCTTGCTGATCGGTGATGGCTATCTTGTGCCCTGCCTGACCCAAGACGGCCTGGCAGACCGCACCGAACGGTGTCGCCGCTTTAACATGGAAGTCGCCAAGCGGTCAGAAGAGAGTGAGACACTGCAGTTCTTTGCCTCGCCCGTCACTGGCGGCGGTATTGCGCTGGACCGGCTTGAGCAGCTGTTCCTGCTGGCCCGCAGCGAAGGGCACAAAACACCCGGGGACTGGGCCGAATTGGCTTGGCGTATTCTTGCCCCACAGGGGCAGCGGCTGCAAAAGGATGGACGCGTGCTGGAAACCGCCGAGGAAAACCTGTCGCTCCTGCGGGTGCGGGCCACTGCCTTTGCTGCGCGCCGTCTGCCGCTTTGTGAAACTCTGGGTCTGACTTTGGAACCTGCCGCAACCGTTGAGAAGAACAAAGCGGTTGCCTAATCTGGAACGACCCAAACTGGTCTTGTAGAAAATTCAAAAAGCGGATCTTTTGTTAGGTCCGCTTTTCCTACATTTGGGGACATGACGTTAGGATAAAGGACCAAACAGGATGTGGGCCACCCCAGTACCCCTTCAGGGCAAGAGTGCAAACCTTGCGCCACTAAGCCACGATCATGCCGCTGATCTGGCTATCGCCAGCGCCGACGGCGAACTGCACAAGCTGTGGTACACTACGGTACCAGCGCCAGGTGATGTGCCTGCAGAGATCGACCGCCGCCTGTCCCTATGCGAAAGCGGCAGCATGGTGCCTTTTGCCATTCTGAATGCATCGGGCCGCGCTGTGGGAATGACCACCTATATGAACATCGACCACTCTAACCGACGGCTCGAAATCGGTTCAACCTGGTATTGCAAGTCAGTTCAACGGACGGGGCTGAACACCGAATGCAAGTTCCTGATGCTCAACCATGCCTTTGAGACGCTGGATGCCATTGCGGTGGAATTCCGCACCCATGTCATCAACAGCCAAAGCCGTCGCGCGATCGAGCGGCTTGGTGCCCGGCTCGACGGCATCCTGCGCAGGCACATGATCATGGCCAATGGAACCATCCGCGACACGGCGGTCTATTCGATCACCGCCGCAGACTGGCCCACCACTAAGGCCCACCTAGAATTTCAGATGCAACGCTACTGAAACGGTAAAAGCGCCGCGCAAAGCGCGGCGCCGGCCCCAACGGCGAGGGACCATCTTTGATTAATCCGAGCTGGGCGGGAGCGCCCGCCCAGCTCTGTTTTACACCATCTGGAAAACAATCCCCGAGACAATGGCCCCGCTGACACCCAAAACCAGATAGGTGGCAAAGACCTGGGGTTTGACCAGCGACCAGACCGCCAACATTGCTGGGATCGAACTGACAGCACCGGCCACCATAAAGGACATCGCTGCGCCATAGCTCATCCCTTGTTCGATCAGACCGGCCAGCAAGGGCGGTGCAACATAGGAGTTTAGATAGGCGGGCATTCCAACCAGAGCAGCGATGGCAATAGGTGTCACACCTTCTCCACCAACCAGAGTGGCAATTAGATCTGCCGGGACATAGCTAACCAGCAGTGCTTCAAGCACATAGGCCAGGGCCAGCCATTTCAGCAGGAAAATCCCGTTCGAGATAAACTCGGCGCGAAAATGCTCGCGACGCGGCTGTTCCTGCCAGAACTTCCAGACTGGTTTTGCCTCTTTGTCTTTTGAGCTACCGCAGCCACAGCCCGTGCTTGGCGCTTTGCGCAGCGGCGATGCAAACAGTCCGCCCTTCATAAGACCCCGAACCGCGAAACCGCCAAACAGGCCCAGCGCAACTGCGGCTACAGCCTTGCCAATGGCAAAGGGCCAACCAAGGGCACCAGCGGTGATCAACAGGGTAGGCGGATCAATCAGCGGAGACGACAACCAGAAGGCCATGACCGCAGACAAGGGGGCGCCCAGTGCCAGCAAACCGGCGATAAAGGGAATCACCTCACACGAGCAGAACGGGGCCAATCCGCCAAACAGCGCGGCCATGAAAATCATTCGTGTTTCGCGACCCTCAAATGCCCGGGCGACCATGACCTCGGCGCCAGTCGCCTTGAGATAGGCCAGCAACAACACAGCAAAGAGAATATAGCGGCCTGTGCTTACCAGTGCCAGGGATGCAAACTCGATCACTGTGCGCAGGTTTCCAGGATCAAGAAAGGCGACCAGAGCCAGGATTGCGACAATCAGCGCCCATGGGGTTTTCAGCCATTTGGATATGGTCAGCCCCCGGCTGTTGGGTTGTGTTGCGTCAGTCATCGTTTGCTGCCTCACTTGCTGCATCTACACAGCATTCGCTGAGAATGAAGCCAGCCAGTTGTTCTAGCTGATCAAAATTGGCGCGGTTGATAGTTGACCGCCCGTCACGCTGCTGTTCAACCACTCCAGCGCCGGTGAGGAACTTCAAATGATGCGCCAACGTGGATGGTGCGATACCGCTGCGTTGCTGGATGTCGCCAACCGTTAACCCATCATGCCCCACCCGTATCAGAACGCGCAGCACCTGCAGACGCGATTCGGACCCCATTGCAGCAAAGCCCTGTGCGGCCTCTTCCCATTGCATATTCACCACCTCACTTTAAATCGATAAAACTAGTTCTATGGTTTTATTGCCCGCAATGCAACTGCAAACTTTTCTTGACACAGCCGCTAAGTCCAGATTGTCTCCAATTTAAGTCCAACTCAGAGTGCTTAACATGGCAATTTCCGTTGATACCTTCTTTCTAAGCCCCCGCTCTATCGGCACCCTTCAGGCGCAGATTCAGCAGATGATTGCCGAGGGTATTTTGTCTGGTCGGTTCCATGTGGGGGAGAAACTGCCCTCGTCGCGCAAGCTGGCGACGCATCTGGGGATCAGTCGAATCACTGTGACACTGGCCTATACCGAGTTGCTGGCGAATGACTATCTGACCTCGCGTGGGCGGTCAGGGTATTTTGTATCCGAGAATGCGCCGGTACCGCCGAGCTATACACCACCGGAAAAAGCAGAGGATACGGTGGACTGGTCGCGGGCGCTTGCACGGGAATTCACAGGCGGGGATACACCGCGCAAACCGCAGGACTGGCGCGACTACAAATACCCATTCATCTATGGGCAAGCTGATCCATCACTTTTTGATCACGCGAACTGGCGGCTGTGCGCGTTGCGGGCGCTGGGTCAAAAGGACTTTGCAGCACTGACCACCGACTATTTCGATCAGGACGACCCGTTGTTGATTGAATATATCGCCCGCCACACCCTGCCTCGGCGTGGAATCACCGCGCGGCCCGAAGAAATCCTGATCACGCTGGGAGCGCAGAATGCGTTGTGGCTGGTCAGTCAGATTCTGCTGGACCCAGAGCGTAAGGCCGCAATCGAAGATCCCTGTTACTACACTCTGCGCGATCAGCTGACCCACAACGGGTGTCAGATCGACACCATTCCGGTGGATCGTGATGGTCTTCCCCCAGAACAAATCAGCGATGACACCGATGTCATTTTCACCACCCCCAGCCACCAAAGCCCAACCACGGCCACGATGCCAATGGAACGGCGGCGGGCCTTGCTTGATCGCGCCCGTGACATTGATGCGGTGATTGTCGAAGATGACTATGAGTTTGAAATGTCCTTCCTCTCGGCCCCGTCTCCAGCGTTGAAGTCGTTGGATCGGGATGGCCGTGTGGTCTACGTCGGCAGTTTCTCCAAATCGCTGTTTCCTGGTTTGCGATTGGGGTACTTGGTTGGATCTGAGCCGTTCATTCGTCAAGCCCGCGCGCTGCGTGCCTCGGTCTTGCGCCACCCACCTGGCCATATCCAACGCACCGTGGCCTATTTTCTGTCCCTCGGTCACTACGATGCGCAGATTCGCCGGACTGCCAAAACACTGCATCGGCGCCGTTCTGTAATGGAAGAGGCCATTACAGAACACGGGCTGACCATCGCTGGCAGTGGTGTTTATGGCGGGTCGTCTATGTGGATGCAGGCCGCACCAGAGGTAGATATGTCTAAAGTGGCGCGCAATCTCATGCCGCAAAGCGTGATTGTTGAACCAGGAGGCCCGTTCTTTGCCGCAGAGAACCGCTGTCACAACTATTATCGGCTGGGATATTCATCAATTTCCGAGAGCCGAATTGAGCCCGGTTTGGCGTTACTCGCCAATGCGTTGCAGAACGCCTAGACTGGCTCTAAGCCGCCAAGGCAACTGGCCCTAACGGCAAACCGCACCACATCTTAGACCAAATGTAATCTCCGGCATCCTGCCGGCACATTTGGCGTCTCATCAGGAGAATTTAACGATGAAAATGACCACCGAAGAAGCCTTTGTAAAAACGCTTCAGATGCACGGCATCGAACATGCTTTTGGTATCATCGGTTCAGCCATGATGCCGATTTCCGACATCTTTGAGCCAGCAGGCATTCAGTTCTGGGACTGTGCCCACGAAGGATCCGGCGGCATGATGGCTGACGGATACACCCGCGCCACCGGCAAAATGTCGATGATGATCGCGCAAAACGGCCCCGGCATCACCAACTTTGTGACCGCTGTCAAAACCGCATACTGGAACCACACTCCGCTGCTGCTGGTCACACCACAGGCTGCCAACAAGACCATGGGTCAGGGCGGTTTCCAGGAAATGGAACAGATGCGCATGTTTGCTGACTGCGTCTGCTATCAGGAAGAAGTGCGCGACCCCACTCGTATGGCAGAAGTTCTGAGCCGTGTGATCATGCAGGCCAAGCGCAACTCGGCACCAGCCCAGATCAACGTGCCGCGTGACTACTTCACCCAAGTTGTTGATATCGATCTGCCAGCAGTGGTTGACTTCGAACTGCCCTCTGGCGGTGCGGATGCGGTCAACCAGGCAGCCGAACTACTGTCGAACGCCAAATTCCCAGTCATCCTGAACGGCGCAGGCGTTGTCATCGGCGGCGCAATCCCAGCCTCGATCGAACTGGCCGAGCGTCTGGACGCCCCGGTCTGCGTTGGCTACCAGCACAACGACGCCTTCCCCGGCTCGCACCCGCTGTTTGCAGGCCCGCTGGGCTACAACGGCTCTAAGGCCGGCATGGAACTGATTGCCAAGGCTGACGTTGTTCTGGCACTGGGCACCCGTCTGAACCCGTTCTCGACCCTGCCTGGATATGGCATCGACTACTGGCCCACGGACGCAAAGATCATTCAGGTCGACATCAACCCTGATCGTATTGGCCTGACCAAGAAAGTCACCGTTGGCATCGTAGGCGACGCCAAGTCTGTTGCGACCACGATCCTCGACAAACTATCCGGCACAGCTGGCGACGAAGGTCGCGGCGCACGCAAGGACCTGATCGCCACCACCAAATCGGTATGGGCGCAGGAACTGTCGTCGATGGACGAAGAGCAGGACGATCCAGGCACCACATGGAACCAGCGTGCCCGCGCAGCTAAGCCAGATTGGCTGAGCCCACGTAAAGCATGGCGTGCCATTCAGGCGGGTCTGCCTGCAGACGCGATCATCTCGTCCGACATCGGCAACAACTGTGCCATCGGCAACGCCTATCCTTCCTTCGAAGAAGGTCGCAAGTACCTGGCACCAGGTCTGTTCGGCCCCTGTGGTTACGGTTTGCCTGCGGTTGTTGGTGCGAAAATCGGCTGCCCTGATGTTCCGGTTGTTGGTTTCTCGGGTGACGGCGCATTTGGTATCGCTGTGACCGAGCTGACCGCCATTGGTCGCGAAGAATGGCCGGGTGTGACCCAGGTTGTTTTCCGCAACTACCAGTGGGGTGCTGAAAAGCGTAACTCGACTCTGTGGTTCGACGACAACTTTGTCGGCACCGAGCTGGACACCAAAGTGTCTTATGCTGGTATCGCCAATGCATGTGGCCTGAAAGGCGTTGTCGCCCGCACTATGGACGAGCTGACAGATGCGCTGCGTCAGGCTTGTGAAGATCAGAAACAGGGTATCACCACTCTGATCGAAGCCATGATCAACCAGGAACTGGGTGAGCCCTTCCGTCGCGATGCGATGAAAAACCCGGTTGAAGTTGCTGGCATCTCGGCTGACGACATGCGTCCGCAAAAAGGCGCCTAAGCCTATGACACTGCCCTTTGACCTGACCACCGGCCAAGGGGCCTTTTTGGCCGCCGCATTATTTGTGGCGGCCTATATCCGAGGTTTTTCCGGCTTTGGATTTTCAGCTATTTTCATCATTCTTGCAGCGCTGGTGACCAACCCGCTGCCACTGATCCCAGTGGTCTTCAGCTGCGAAATCGCCATGACGCTGTTTCAGGCACGTGGCATCCGGGCCCATATCGACTGGAAGCGAACCATCGCATTGCTGGCCGGTTCCGCTGTCGCCGTTGTTCCCGCTGTGGCCATCATGGCGCGGCTGGGTGAACAAGAAGCCCGCATTGCCATTTCCGCATTGATCCTTGTGCTGAGCCTGATCCTTCTGAGCGGTTGGCGTTTGGAGCGCCCCATCGGGCGCACAGGCAATGTGGCCGTGGGCATGGCCGCTGGTATTGCCAACAGTGCCGGCGTTGGCGGCTTGCCCGTAGCAACTTTTCTATCGGCTCAGCCGGTTCCGCCCGCCGTGTTCCGCGCAACCATGATTGTCTTTTTGACCGGCATTGACCTGATGACCCTGCCTGTGATGGCCTCGCACGGCTTGGTTGGCAGCGGCACCGTGACTGGCATCGTACTGGGCTTTCCCATCCTCGGTCTGGGCATCTGGGCTGGCAGCCTTAAATTCTCGGCCACCTCGCAGGATCAATTCCGCAAGGTCGTGGTTCTGCTGCTGACCGCATTTTCCATTCTCAACATCGTGAGGGTGATCGTATGACCACAACTCTGGCTCCTGTAGATTTGCTAAAGGCAACACCATCAGCGGAACAGCCCGTCATTGCACTCAGCGAGGGCAGCGATCCCCGTGTTGTTGCGGGCGCTCTAGCAGCCATCGAGGCTGAATTGGCCAATATCATTCTGGTTGGCCCAACCGCAGAGGTCGAAGCTGCGTTAGAAGCCGTTGGCGGAAGTGTTGCTGCAAGCGGACTTTCCATTCACGACCCAGCTATTTCAGAACTAACAGATGAGTTTGCGGCTGCGTTCTATGAATTGCGCAAGCACAAGGGCATTGATCAAGACGCAGCCCGCAAGGCGGTGCAATCGCCACTGGTTTATGCCGCTATGCTGGTACGCCGCGGCCATGCGACAGGCACGGTTGGTGGCGCAGTAGCCACCACATCGGATGTTGTGCGCACCGCGATCCAGGTCATTGGCATGGCCCCCGATGCCGCCATGGTGTCCAGCTTTTTCCTGATGTACCCGCCCGAAACTGCCGAGAATGGCCGGGCGATGCTGTACTCGGACTGCGGGCTGGTGATTGATCCATCGGCGCAAGAGCTGGCCGCAATTGCAACTGCATCCTCCCAAAGCTGTCGCAGTTTACTGCGTAGCGAGCCCAAGATCGCCATGTTGTCATTCTCTACCATGGGAAGCGCACGCCACGCGGCAGTCGACAAGGTTATAACCGCAACCGCAGCTTTGCGGGCGGATCAACCAGACCTGTGTGTTGATGGCGAGATGCAATTTGATGCAGCCTTTGTGCCATCCGTGGGCGAGAGCAAAGCCCCCGGATCACAGGTGGCCGGACAGGCCAATGTGATGATCTTCCCCAACTTGGACGCCGGTAATATCGGCTACAAGCTGACCCAACGGTTGGGCGGATATGCTGCCATTGGCCCAGTTCTACAGGGGCTGGCAAAACCCGCCAACGACCTGTCGCGCGGGTGCAACGCCGAAGATGTTACGCAAATGATAGCCGTGACCGTTCTGCAATCTCAGGGAACGGGTGACGGAATTTAACAACCGGGACTGGAAAAGTTTCCCGATTTCAGCCAACAATCGCGAAATTTATCGCGGCATAGCAAGAATAACCCGAACAGGATCCATCATGACGCACCAACAGCCGATTATTGATACCTCGCCCAAGGTTTCGGACGAGGTGCGCCAAACCACCTGCTACATGTGCGCCTGCCGATGTGGCATCAACGTACACATGAAGGACGGCAAGGTCGCCTATATCGAGGGCAACCGCGACCATCCGGTCAACAAAGGCGTTCTATGTGCCAAGGGATCGGCCGGTATCATGCAGGTCAATGCCCCCTCACGCCTAAAGGCACCGCTGAAACGCGTGGGCCCGCGTGGGTCTGGCGAGTTCGAAGAGATCAGCTGGGAAGAAGCGCTTGATATTGCCGCTGACCGACTAGGGCCAATCCGCAAGAACAACCCGGAAAAACTGGCGTTCTTCACCGGTCGTGACCAATCTCAGAGCTTTACCGGTTTCTGGGCGCAGAATTTTGGCACGCAAAACTATGCGGCGCATGGCGGGTTCTGTTCGGTCAACATGGCCGCTGCCGGGATCTACACCATGGGCGGTGCGTTCTGGGAGTTCGGCCAGCCGGACTGGGATCACACCAAGCTGTTCATGCTGTTCGGCGTCGCCGAAGACCACGACAGCAACCCCATCAAGGCAGGACTGGGCAAGATCAAGGCGCGTGGCGCCAAGGTGATTGGCGTCAACCCGATCCGCTCTGGCTATAACGCCATTGCCGACGAATGGGTTGGCATCACTCCGGGCACCGATGGGCTGTTTATCCTGTCGATGGTCCATGTGCTGATGAAAGCCGGTAAGATCGATCTGGATTACCTGTCGCGCTATACCAATGCTCCGGTTCTGGTGAACGCATCCGAGGGCCCGGAACAGGGTCTATTCCTGCGCGATAGCGACGACAAACCGTTGGTGATCGACCGCAATACTGGCAAGCTGACCGCCTTTGACAAAACCGGTGTTCGCCCCGACCTGTCAGCAACCCACACTGTGGATGGCCTGACCCACCGCCCGGTGTTCCACCAGATGGCAGAACGGTATCTGAGCGACGAATACGCCCCAGAAGCTATTGCAGACAAATGTGGCATCCCGGCCAAACGCATCCGCGCCATTGCTGGTGAAATCGCCCGCGTTGCTTTTGACGAGGCGTTTGAGCTGGACCAGGAATGGACCGACTTTCGCGGTGAGAAGCACAGCAAGATGATTGGTCGCCCGGTGTCGATGCACTCGATGCGCGGTGTATCGGCCCATGCCAACGGGTTCCAGACTTGCCGCGCGCTGCACGTGTTGCAAATCCTGCTGGGCACGGTTGAGGTCCCCGGCGGCTTCCGGTTTAAGCCGCCCTACCCCAAGCCGGTTGAGGCCCACCCAAAACCGCACTGCGGCGTAAAACCCGACTGCCCACTGGATGGCCCTCACCTGGGCTTTGTCCGTGGCCCCAACGATCTGATGTTGAAAGAAGACGGATCACCGGCGCGGATCGACAAGGCGTTCACCTGGGAAAACCCGATGTCCAGCCACGGGCTGATGCATATGGTGATTTCCAACGCCCATGCTGGCAATCCATACAAGATCGACACGCTGTTCATGTATATGGCCAACATGTCGTGGAACTCGTCCATGAACACCCGCGGCGTGATCGACATGCTGACCGATAAGGATGAGAACGGTGATTACGTGATCCCGAACATCATCTATTCCGATGCTTATTCATCAGAAATGGTGGCCTATGCTGACCTGATCCTGCCCGACACCACCTATCTGGAACGGCACGACTGTATTTCGCTGCTGGACCGCCCGATTTGCGAGGCCGACGGCGCGGCAGATGCAATCCGTTGGCCGGTGATTGAACCTGACCGTGATGTTCGCGGGTTCCAGACCGTACTGGTACAACTGGCCAACAAGTTGAAACTGCCCGGTTTCACCAACGAAGATGGCAGCGCCAAGTATCAGGACTACGCCGACTATATCGTCAACCACGAGCGCAAGCCGGGTATTGGCCCACTTGCAGGCTTCCGGGGTAAAGACGGCGATCAAGCCGGACGGGGTGAGGTCAACCCGGAGCAGCTGGACAAATACATCGAGAACGGTGGCTTCTTTGTCGAACACATCGAACCCGAGGCAAGCTATTACAAACCCTGGAACACCGCCTATCAGGACTGGGCCGTGGGCATGGGCATCTACGACAGCCCGCAGCCTTATTTGTTCCAACTTTATGTGGAACCAATGCGCAAGTTCCAACTGGCCGCCGAAGGCCACGGCGAGCGGCAACCTCCCGAGCATCTGCGCGAGCGGATCAAAGCGACAATGGACCCGCTGCCAATCTGGTATGACACCGATCAGACCGGCAATGAGGGTTTCACCATCAACGCGCTGACCCAACGCCCAATGGCAATGTATCACTCCTGGGGATCGCAGAACGCCTGGCTGCGCCAGTTGCACGGACGTAACCCACTGTATGTACCAACCAAGCTGATGCACGAGAACCAGTTGCAGGATGGCGACTGGGCCAAGGTCTCGTCGCCCCATGGTGAAATCACTGTGCCTGTGATGGAGATGGCGGCCCTGAACAACAACACCGTCTGGACCTGGAACGCCATCGGCAAACGCAAGGGTGCCTGGGCACTGGAAGAGAACGCGCCAGAGGCCACCAAAGGCTTCTTGCTGAACCACCTGATCCACGAGTTGCTGCCGCCCAAGGGCGACGGTCTTCGCTGGGCAAACTCTGATCCGATCACTGGGCAGGCCGCCTGGTTTGACCTGAAGGTTAAAATCGAAAAGGCTGGTGCGCCAGACGACTTTGCTGAGAGCCAGCCAGCGCTTGACCCAATTAATTCCCCGGTTGGTACCGGCCCCAAAGACCTGAAGTGGAAAGTAGGCAAATGACCGAACTACCAAACTCCACCGAGCGCAAGATGGGGCTGGTCATTGACCTGGACACCTGTGTTGGCTGCCACGCCTGCGTGATTTCCTGCAAAGGCTGGAACACCGAAAACTATGGTGCACCGCTGTCGGATCAAGATCCATATGGCGCTGATCCGTCGGGCACATTCCTAAACCGGGTGCATTCGTTTGAGGTGCAGCCACCGGCCTGTGGCTCTGAACCGGCCCCGGCGGCGCAACTGATCCACTTCCCCAAGTCCTGCCTGCATTGCGAAGACGCGCCCTGCGTCACCGTTTGCCCAACTGGCGCCAGCTACAAACGTGTCGAGGACGGCATTGTACTGGTCAACGAAGACAACTGCATTGGCTGTGGCTTGTGCGCCTGGTCTTGCCCCTATGGTGCGCGCGAATTGGATCTGGCGGCCGGCGTAATGAAGAAATGCACACTCTGTGTAGATCGGATCTACAACGAGAACCTCGAAGAAGTGGACCGCGTTCCATCCTGTGTGCGTACTTGCCCGGCTGGCGCGCGGCACTTTGGCGATCTGGGCGACCCTGACAGCGATGTGTCGAAACTGGTGGCCGAACGTGATGGCATGGACCTGATGCCTGAAATGGGCACCAAGCCAGTGAACAAATACCTGCCACCGCGCCCCAAGGATCAGATGGAAGATCAGATTGATATTCTGGCGCCCCTGCTGGCCCCGGTTGCCGAAGAAGCAGGTGGCTTTTTGGGCTGGCTGGACAAGGCGCTCGACAAACTTCCTGGCCAAACTTCGGGAGGATCGAACTGATGCATCCGGCACCTTCTGTTATTCTATTCACCACCCTGTCCGGCCTTGGCTTTGGGCTGTTGTTCTTCCTTGGCCTTGGCATGCCAGATGTGACCGGCATGGTGTCATTTGTGTTCTTTGCCATTGCCTATGCACTGGCAGTCGGCGGTTTGCTGGCCTCGACCTTTCACCTGGGCCACCCCGAACGGGCGATCAAAGCGTTTAGCCAGTGGAAAACCAGCTGGTTGAGCCGCGAAGGCTGCTGTGCTGTTGGTGCCCTGTTGGTGATGGGGCTCTATGCCATTGGTACTGTCTTCTTCGACAGCCAGTGGACCATATTTGGCATTATCGGCGCGGTGCTTAGCTTGGCGACGGTTTTCACCACCTCGATGATCTATGCCCAGCTAAAGACCATTCCGCGCTGGAACATGCCTCTGACCCCGGCAATGTTCATCAGCTTTTCGCTAGCGGGCGGAGCCTTGTTGGCGGGTCAAGAAACCATGGCAACCGCGCTGTTGATCATCGCTGGATTGGTCCAGCTGGGCTACTGGTCCTATGGCGACAAGGCGTTTACTGAGTCTGGCACCACTATGGAGACAGCCACTGGGCTGGGTGACCGTGGTGCGGTGCGTGCGTTTGAACCGCCGCATACCGGATCCAACTACCTGTTGCGCGAATTTGTGCATGTGGTGGGACGCAAGCACAGTCAGAAACTGCGGATGATCGGGTTTGGCTTGGGCTTTGCACTGCCGGTTCTGCTGCTACTGCTTCCAGTCGAAGGACTGGCGCTGAAACACACAATCGCCGCCATTGCCGTTCTATCGCATACGGCTGGTGTTGCTTGTTCGCGATGGTTGTTCTTTGCCGAGGCCGAACATGTGGTCGGCCTGTACTACGGCAAACGCTAAAACATTCAGGGGCACCCAAATCGGGTGCCCCATTTTATTTTAGGTCCCGTGTCACAAACCTGATCGCTACCTCGTCCTGTTCCTGAGACGTCAACAAAAGGAACCGACGATGACACTACGCCTAGACTATTTTGCCACTGCCCCTGATCTGCTAAAGCCAATGTTGGCAATGGAAGACGCCATTAAGGACAGCGGGTTAGAACACAATCTGATTGAGCTAGTGAAACTGCGCGTTTCGCAGATCAACGGCTGCGCCTATTGTATCCACATGCACACCCACGTTGCCCGCGCCAATGGCGAAAGCGAAGACCGTATGCATTTGCTGAATGCCTGGCATGAATCCTCGCTGTTTTCAGACCGTGAGCGCGCGGCCTTGGGCTGGGCAGAAGCCCTAACCCGGATCGAAACGACTGGGGCACCCCTAGTGGATTACAATGCAGTGGCCGCCCAATTTGAAGCGAGGGATCAAGTGGCCCTAATGCTGGTAATTTCGACCATCAATGCCTGGAACCGTATTGCCATCGGCTTTGCCACACCACATCCTGTGGCGCAGGAGGCAAACGCCGCGTGACATCCAAAACTGATACATCCGAGACTGACAGTTTCTTGGACGCGCGGCCGCGACTATTTGCGGCCGCCTATCGCATGCTGGGCACCGTCAGTGACGCCGAGGACATCTTGCAAGATGCCTATCTACGCTGGCAATTGGTTGCACAGGAGACGGTGCGCGACCCTGTGGGGTATCTGATGCGGATCACCACAAGGCTGTGCCTTGATCAGCTCAAATCTGCGCGGGCCAAGCGTGAGGTCTATCCAGGGGAATGGCTGCCCGAACCTGTTGTGACCAATGAGGCGATTGAGGTGCTGGATCATGATGTATCCGTCGCCCTTTTGCTGGCGTTGGAGCGGTTGACCCCGCTAGAGCGCGCGGCGTTTTTGCTGCATGACGTGTTTGACTGCGACTATGGCGAGGTTGCCTCGGCCCTTGGGCGCAGCGAGGCCAGTTGTCGGCAACTGGCAACACGTGCTCGTCGCAATGTGCAACAAGAGAAACCTCGGGCACATGTAGACAAACAGAAAGGTGAAGACGTGGCCCGCGCGTTCTTTGCCGCCTCAAAAACCGGGGACACTAAAACGCTGATGCAGTTATTGGCCAAAGACGTGCAGCTGATCTCGGATGGCGGCGGCAAGGCGATGGCGGCACTGAACCCCATCTATGGGCGCGACCGTACGATGCGGCTCATCGAGGGGCTGGTCCGCAAGCAAGGTGGTGTTATTCCCAAGGACTGGAAAGTGTGCCAGTTGAACGGCCTGCCTGCCATTATCAGCCACGAGGCCGATGGCATCGTGCAAGCCAGCTCGTTAGAGATCGTGGATGGCAAGATCCACCGTATTTACGTGGTCCGCAATCCAGACAAGACCGAACACTTGCAACCGTTGTTGGACTAGAATTTCCCCGGGAAAAGCTGCATCAGCACCTGTACGTCCAATTCACTAGAGAAGGCGTCAGGCTGAGCAGTCAAGGTACGCTGGATAAAATCCCGCCTGTTCCGCGCCTCCTCCGGAGTACTAGTTTCAGGGCGACGCTTGGTTCGCTTGAGCCATGAAAATGATACCAGATGTGTTAGGAAAGAACCCCGTATGGCGAAGCTAGTCATCGCTCTACTCCCTGCATTGCGGCTTATCTACCAAGAATAGCTGACTGACCGGCACACTGGTATCTGGCCAAAATTTGTGCTGCTATACAAAAATGAAGAGTGTCATTGGTAACTGGTCAGACGTTCGTGCCTTTCTTTTTGTCTACCGTGAAGGCTCGACCCTTGCGGCTTCTCACAAGCTGGGCCTATCCCAACCGACCGTCGCACGTCGTATCGAAGTTTTGGAACACGAAACTGACATAACGCTATTTGAGAGGGATACGAGAGGGTTTCATCCAACAGAAGCGGCGCGGCAGCTTTATCCCTTGGCTACATCCATGGAAAAGGCGGCTTTGGAGCTGGAGGCGCGGGCAGAGCAACTGTCCTGTACGAGGCCTATTCGAATTACAGCCTACAGCGGTAATTTTTCACCTCGTGTGATGAATATTTTCAGTGCTTATTCCGCTTTGCACCCAAAGGTCGATTTTGAACTTTTACCCAGCTTGAATGCCTTGGACCTAATGGCCGGTGAGGCAGATATAGCGCTGCGTATTTCCAGAAATGAACCCGATGCCAGCCTCATACGCAGGAACATCAGTACCGCCCAATGGGCACTATACGGATCCAAGCATTATGTTGAACGACATGGGGTCCCACCCTCGGTGGACAAACTAGATGGACACCAATTTGTAACGTTCTTGCGTGAAGGCATTCCAGGCGACCTGCATGAATGGATGATCAATAACGTTCTTCCGGCTCAGATCTCTATGACCTACAGTGAAGTCGACCTCATGATAGCAGCTGTTAAGGCTGGCCATGGTTTGGGGCTGCTCAACATTCGCCTATCAGAGAAGGACAACACTCTTGTTCAATGCTCTGATCCCATCGAAGAACTTAGCCGACCACATGTGCTACTTGTTTCACCACAGGCTTACCGGCGTAAGGAATTAAGGTCTTTCGTTAAGTATTTTGCACCTCGCTATGCAGCCCTGTTCAAGTGACCCTGGATATTTGACCAAACAGCTTTGGTTATCTCATAGATTTCGGGCTGGGAGCGTAAAAAGGGCGCCCTGATCGGACGCCCTCTACATACGAGGTCTGGAAAATGATGACCTTGTCTTACGAATTGAATTCGTAGGCGCGCTCACCGTGTTCTTCGAGGTCAAGGCCGTTGACCTCCATCTCTTCTGAGACGCGGAAGGGTGTGATCAGGGCGGTGATCTTGACCAGAACAACAGACACTACAAAGGTGAAAACGCCGACAATTGCCAGTGCGCCGAGCTGTGCAGCCCAGGAACCTTCGCCAAAGGCTGCGATCATGATGGTACCAAAGATACCGCCAACGCCGTGAACCGCGAACACATCCAATGTGTCGTCGATTTTGAACACGTTACGGATCAGGTTCACGGCTTCCTGACACATGACACCAGCAATTGCGCCAATGATCATCGCTTCGACAGGGCCAACAAAACCAGAGGCGGGTGTGATCGAGGCCAGACCAGCGATAGTACCGGTCACAATGCCAACAAGGCTGGCCTTGCCGTATTTAATGCGCTCCCACAGCGCCCAGGTCAGCGAGGCTGTAGCGGCAGAGATATGTGTCACGGTGATCGCCATCGCGGCACCACCATCAGCGGCCAGTTGCGAACCACCGTTGAAGCCGAACCAGCCAACCCAGAGCATGGCAGCGCCCAGCATCACAAATGTTGGTGAATGTGGTGGCTTGTTTCTCACTTTACGCGCGCCCAGCATGACCGCCAGAACCAAGGCAGCGATACCTGCAGTTTCGTGCACCACGATACCGCCAGCAAAGTCTTTGACGCCGACATCACCAAAGATGCCACCATCGGCCATAAAGCCGCCGCCCCAGATCCAGTGGACAACGGGTGCATAGCACAGCAGCATCCACAGGCCGGAAAACACCATGACAAACCCAAAATGGATGCGCTCAACATAGGCGCCAACAATCAGCGCAGGTGTGATGATTGCGAATGTCATCTGAAAGGCAAAGAACAGAACCTCTGGCAGGGTGCCGGACAGGCTATCGACGGTGACACCATCAAGGAACATCTTACCGAGGCCGCCCCAATAGGCGTTGCCGTCACCAAACGCGATTGTATAACCAAAGGCGAACCACAAAACGCTCATCAAGCAAGCGATGGCGTAGCAGTGCATGAACACGCTGAGCACATTTCGCGCCCGCACCAGCCCGCCGTAAAAAAGCGCCAGCCCCGGCAGTGTCATGAATAACACCAATGCCGTTGCGACCATTATCCAAGCGGTATCTGCACCGTTCATATCTCTCTCCGTTCGCGTTTGGATTCCAACGTCAAAGCGATGAACCGTTTTGGTGGCGCAAAGGAAAGAGGCACCTTTGTTAGTGGCAGGGTAAAATCACGGCGGTTCGAAAACTGAACGGTATTTAACCGCTGATTTAAGCATGCGCACAAAAATGCGCCGAAATGTGAAAGTCGAGGCTGATGCAGGCATATCCCGTAGTTATCAAGCGGAGAGACGTTTCGCTGGTGAAACTGGCTCGCGAATTTGAGGTTTAGCCCAAACAATCGCCGCTCAAAAATTCACAGTTTACGAAGTTGGAAGCCGCCCCTAACCTGCCCCTATGAAAAACTTATTGTTATACTGACTGGCCTATTTGGCCTTTTGATCAACAGCTCAGCTATCGCGTGTCAATTTCGAACCGACGAACAGTTTCAGGAGAATCTTGCTCACCAGTTGGCAATGACGCCCGATACTCTTCGCAAGTTGTACAAATACGACGTCACAGAAGAGACGCATCTGAGGCTGGAGTATTTCTTCTTTACGGATACGAAAACGAAAGCCGCATCGTTGAGCAACAAGATGGAAGCGCTCGGGTATTCAAGTGAATACGGCCCGTCAACTAGTGATAGTAACCAGTTTGTTGTCACAGGATGGACCACCCCCATCACTATGAATGAAGGCACCGTACTTGAATGGACTGAAACCATGTGCCGAACCGGGTTCGCATACGACGCAGAATTCGATGGTTGGGGCACTCATCCTGACCAGTAGAGCGGTTGATGGTCAGCAAAACAGGATACCCGCCAGGGTTAAGAGAAAGAGAGGGTAAATGGGCACCTGGTCTTATGACATTGGTCACGACGATACGTTTCAGGACATCTATCAAAGCTTCTACGACTGTTACAACGAAGGTGGGACACCTGAACAGGGCTCGCGCTTAGTACGAGAAGAATATGCCGATGCCTTTGTCGATACCGATGATGCTCACGAAGCTCTTTTTGCGCTTGCTTTGGCACAGTGGGAAACACAGTCATTGGATGAAGATTTGCTCGGACAGGTCAGAACAATCATTGTGTCGGGCGCGAACCTCGAGAACTGGCAGCAAAGAGATGCAAGCGCGACTGATGTTGACGGCCGTCGCCAGGCGCTAGACCATTTCCTGTCGCAAATAAGCAAACCACGCCCCACCAAGAAACGTCGCAAGAAAAAACGGCTTAACATCACCGAAAAAATCTTGGTTGGCCTTCCATCTCCTGATGGTCTCAAAACTCTGACTGTTACCGAAGTTTACGTAAATGACGAGTACACGAACACCACGGCAATGCTGAATTGGGGCGACGGAGGCGGAAGCATTTTCCACTATCGCCGCCCGGGTTTGGATTGCGCAGCCCAGTGGCGGGACGTGCAAAATCTTGAAATACAGTTCTTGAACGCTTCAGAAAGTGAAATCACATATGGTTTCGGCACTGAAAACGAAGCCTATTATTCGGGCGATCGTGTATTTCTTTCATTTAGTTTTAGCTAGCGATCCAGCCCAGACCTACATCGGAGAAATGCCGGTGATGCAAACGTCATGGTATTTTGTGCCAGGATACACCGAAAGCACCTCAAGCTTGAGCCATTGATACTTGCCTTGGGGGAATTCTATGTTGGCGTATTTGATGTCAGGAACTTCAAACACACCCAGCTGCCCTTTGTTGCTGGAAATCGCGACACTGCGGATGCGGCCATTGGTGCGGTAGTGCTTGTCCGATTTCTGATAGCCGTTCAACAGATCAATGATTGAGACATTTTGTGGCCCTTCCTGGAACCGGAAAGAGATGGTCTGGCCGATGCCATTACCCTTGACGCCTTCGCACCATGCCCCGTTGCCCTCGCCGCGCGGGCTGAGGTGACGCGGGCCATAGGTGTTCTTACCCTGGGGAGCGAGAACAGAGCTGACGCAGAGTTCGTATTGACCCGGGTACCACGCATCATTCACGCAGGTTTCGGCGGCGGCATCACTAGTTGCCTGAAGTGTTGCTAAGAAAAAAGCGACCAGGCCGAAGAAAACTCTCATAGTATTACTCCCTCACAAAGACCTGCCGAAACAGGGAAATATTAGCGATAGCTCGCCAAATAGCTGGTTTATTTACCATAGCAACAAAATCCGCGAAAACAGAACCGCACAAATTTATTGCAGCAAAAAACGCGCACCAGAATAAAATACGCCCCCTGTAGCAGAGGGTCGGCGACAAGAAAAAGGCGGCGCTCCAGATGGAGGCCGCCTTAGCTATTCTAAGACTGGCTAAGCTTACAGCAGGCCAGCGTGGGCCATTGCGGCGTCGATGGCGGCCTTGGTGCTGTCTTCCAAACCGGTCAAAGGTGAGCGAACTTCTTCGCTGCACAGACCCAGTTTCGACAGGCCGTATTTAGCGCCAACCAGGCCCGGCTCGATAAAGATCGCCTCGTGCAGGGGCATCAGCTTGTCCTGATACTCAAGTGCCTTAGCATAATCCCCTGCCAGAGTTGCCGCTTGGAATTCGGCGCAGAGTTTGGGGGCCACGTTCGCTGTGACCGAGATGCAGCCAACACCCCCGTGAGCGTTAAAGCCCAACGCGGTGGCGTCTTCGCCGGACAGTTGGATGAAATCAGCACCACAGCTGGCGCGCTGCTGGCTGACACGGGCCAGATCACCAGTGGCATCCTTGACGCCCACGATGTTTGGCAACTTGGCTAGCTCACCCATGGTAGCCGGAGTCATGTCGACGATCGAACGGCCGGGAATATTGTAGATGATGATCGGAATGTTGGCACAATCATGTGCGGCGGTGAAATGCGCCATCAAGCCACGTTGGGTTGGTTTGTTGTAATACGGCGTCACTACCAGCGCGGCATCGGCGCCGACTTCCTTGGCAAATTCCACAAAACGAATCGTTTCAACCGTGTTGTTTGACCCGGCACCTGCGATCACTGGCACGCGACCAGCGGCTGCTTTGACCACTTCAGCGATCACTCTCTCGTGCTCGTCATGGGTCAGGGTTGGGCTTTCGCCGGTGGTTCCAACTGGGACCAGACCGGTGGAGCCTTCGCTGATTTGCCACTCGACCAAGTGTTTGAGCGTATCCAGATCCAACTCGCCGTTATTAAACGGAGTGACGAGGGCTGGCATAGAGCCTTTGAACATGGGCACGCTCCTTTAGCTGTGTTTCCCGGGCGGGCAACCACCCGCCGACCAAGTGGATCTGCCGAGGAATTGAGTTGAACCCGGCGATCCACAGATTATCGTAGCCCGCTCTAGCCTTGGTTCATTGGGAAATGCAAGTGATGACACGCATTCTGGCTCTTCTGGCCTTATTTTCTACGCTCTGGGTTGCTCCTGCATCAGCACAGTTAGGAGCCGCGCTGGATTTGATGCGGTCCGAGAAATGGGACGAGGCCGCGCGCAAGGCCGGGGAACCGGGTGGTGTGGCGGCGGATGTCATTGAATGGCACCGGCTTCGAGAAGGCATGGGATCAGCTGATGACACGCTAGAATTTCTGGCGCGTCGCCCTGATTGGCCGGGGCTGGCCTATCTGAGAAAGCGCCGTGAACCAGCTGTTGCAGCGGCAGGAACCAAGGTTGTGCTGAAGTTCTATGAGAGCACAGCACCGCAGACCGCAGAGGGCGTGCTAAGCCTTGCCCGTGCGTTGATCGCAAGCGACAACCGTGGCGATGCTGAGGTCAATTTGGTGAAGGCATGGCGTACCATGCCGATGGGGTCTGCCATCCAAGCGGCCTATCTCAAGGATTTCTCCAAATTGCTGAAACCACACCATGCGGCACGGCTGGACCGTCTGTTGTGGGATAACCATCTGGTGAGCTCGAAACGCATGTTGTCGTTGGTCCCAGAAGGCGAACGCAAGCTGGCAGTGGCACGTATTGCCCTGCAGGAACGCGCGCCCGGCGTTGATACCAAGATCGAAGCAATACCGGCCAAGCTACAAGATACAGCTGGGCTGGCTTATGATCGGTTCGCCTGGCGCGACCGCAAAAAACGCCGTGAAGATGCGATTAAGCTGATGCTGGAACGCAGTGCCAGTGCATCAGGTCTGGGTGAACCAGAACAATGGGCGCGACGACGTCGCGATCTGGCGCGTCAGGACATGCGGGACGGCAACCACCAACGCGCCTATCAACTGGCGGCCCGGCATTTCACTACGCCAGACATTGGGTACAGCTATTCTGATCTTGAATGGCTGGCAGGCTATATTGCCCTGCGAAAACTTAACGATCCAGCGACGGCCATCCGCCACTTTGATCGATTTTTGGATTCGATCGAAACCCCGATTTCTATTGGTCGAGGCGGCTACTGGCTGGGACGCGCCTATGCCGCCATGGACGAGCCGGAAAAGGCGCACGAAGCCTATGCATTGGGAGCAAACTATCAGACCTCGTTTTACGGGCTATTGGCCGCCGAAGAAATCGGCCGCCCGTTTGACCCGGACCTGAACAATCCCCCCGAGATCCCGTCTTGGAAACAGGCTGAATTCGTCAACTCATCGGTTCTGAAAGCCGGATTACTCTTGCTGAAGGCCGAAGAGCTGGATTTGGCCGAGCGTTTTCTGACCCATCTGGTGGAAGGCCTGAATGAAACCCAGGCGCGTCAATTGGGCATGATGGCTGTTGAAATGGGCCAGTCTCATTTGGCGGTGATGATTTCAAAACGGGCGGCCCGCCAAAGCATGGAATTGTATGGGGCCTATTTCCCGCTGCATGCGGTCACAAAAGTGAGGTTGCCCATGGCCATGGATATGATTTTGGCCATCTCACGTCGCGAAAGTGAGTTTGACCACAAGGTGATCAGTGGTGCTGGTGCGCGGGGACTGATGCAGGTGATGCCCGCTACGGCGAAACTGGTGGCAACCGAGCTTGGCATTCTTGCTAAGCACGCCACATCACGACTGACCGTCGAGTGGGACTATAACGCCAAATTGGGCGCCAACTACTTGGCGGGCTTGGCCGGTGAGTTCAACGGCAACGTGGTGATGATGTCAGCGGGCTATAACGCCGGCCCTCGACGGCCCATCGCTTGGATGGAGCGCTATGGTGACCCACGGGATGGCAGGCCAGACATCATCGACTGGATCGAACACATCCCGTTCAACGAAACCAGAAACTACGTCATGCGTGTCACCGAGAGCCTACCAGTTTATCGGGCGCGGTTGGGCAAGCCCCCACTGCCCATCCCGTTCTCACATGAATTAATGGGGTCAACCCTTAGCGCGTTCGCGCCATAGGGTGAACAGACCCGCAGCAATAATGATCCCGGCACCAATGGCCACATTGGTCCGGATCACTTCGCCAAACACCGCAATTCCAAGCATGGCCGCCCAGATCAGGTGGAAATAGGCAAAAGGCTGTACCGCGCTTGCCTCGGCCATCTCATAGCATTTGATCAACAGCCAATGCCCAGTGACGCCAGAAACGCAAAGCAGCGCCATCCACCACCAGTCGTTTCCTACCATCGGCTCCCAATACCACATGCCAACAGCCGTCATGCAGACAGCCCCGGCAATACCAGTCCAGAAGAAACTTGTGGCTGTGCTATCTTTGCGGGCGGCATATCGTGTCAGCAGGCCATAGACCGCAAACATTAATGCCGAGGCAAAGGGGATCAGGGCAGCGGGGTCGAACACGCCAACACCGGGCTGCAAAATGATCAAAACGCCAATGAGACCCACGCCGATGGCAGACCAGCGCCGCCAACCCACCCGTTCGCCAAGAACCGGGCCACTTAATGCAGCAACCAGCAATGGATAGCAGATAAATACGGCTTGGCTTTCGATCAGCCCCAGAATCGTAAAGCCATAAACGGCGACACAGATTTCGGCCACCAACAGAGCACCACGAAAAATCTGAAGTCCGAGCTGGTCCGTCTTTGCCGCAGCGCGGATCCCCCCGGGGGCGCGCTGCGCCAGGAACACGACAAATGCCGCAAAGAACCAGTAACGGACCATCACCACCATATAGGTGTTGTAGGTGCCCGCCAAATGACGCGAGATACCGTCTTGAAGGGCAAAAACCACCGTTGCGGCGATCATCAGCACAATGCCGATTGGCACGTTATTGGTTTGGGTCTGTTCAGTGCTGACCTGTGTCATTCAGTTGTGCCTTTGTCATGTGCCGCTTGCGCCCGAAACCGGGCACGCGGGTAATTTCAAATCCCGCATCCTCAAGCCCACGGCGCACAAAACCGGCTGCGGTATAGGTTGCCGCGCTACCGCCAGGTTTGGTGTGATCCGCCACGTGCTGCATCAGATCTGGCTGCCATAATTCTGGATTTTTGGCAGGCGAGAACCCGTCCAGAAACCAGGCATCGGCCTGCCCTGTCCACTCTGGCAGCGACGTTCGGGCGTCGCCAATGATCACTTCGAGCCGCATAGTGCCCAAATCGCAAACGCCGCCCACCTGCCAGTGCGGCAACATGCGGGCGGCCCAAGGTGCGATCTCGGGGAACGCAGTAAGGGCTTTGGCCATTTCGGCAGGTGCCATCGGATAGGCTTCGAAACTGGTAAATCGTAGGGGTGTGGTCATGCCCGCCTCTTCCCAGGTTTTCCAAGCGGTCAAGGCGCTGAGGGCGGTGCCAAAGCCCAGTTCGGCAATCTGGAACCCCGGCGCAAACCGCGCTGGCAGGTCATTACCAGCCAGAAACACATGCTGGGTTTCAGCCAAACCACCCTGAAGCGAGAAATAGGGGTCATCGAATTGATCGGACACCGGAATGGTCCCGTCGCGCCAGCTGAGGCGCGCCTGCTGGTCTGCCATGTGATTATCCCCTAAATGGTAGTCTGGAACGGCGCGAATTTGGCGAAAGGGCAGACAAATGGCAATGGCAGACGTGACAGTGCGTGGCGCGGGAGCTTTTGGGCTGACAATCGCCTGGGTCTGCGCCCGACGCGGGGCTAAAGTGCAGGTCATCGATCCGCATGGCGCAGCCTCGGGGTCCAGCGGAGGGTTGGTCGGCGCGTTGGCCCCCCATGCGCCCGAGAACTGGAACGCCAAAAAGGCCTTTCAGTTTGAAAGCCTGCTGATGGCCAAAGATTTCTGGGCCGAAGTAGAGGCCGCCGGGGGCGTTTCGTCCGGATATGGCCGTACCGGTCGTTTGCAGCCAATCAAGGATGATAAAGCGCTGGCCTTGGCCCAGCGACGCGCCGAGACCGCGCGCGAGTTATGGCAGGGTGAGGCGGAATGGGCGGTTTGCAAGTCTTCTGATCTTGGAACCTGGTCCCCGCCCAGCCCGACAGGATTTGTCATCCATGATACTTTGACCGCCCGTATAGCGCCCCGCCGTGCCGGGGCTAGCCTGATTGCCGGGTTAAGCGTTATGGGGATTGAGGTTGTACCAGAAGCCGAGGATCAAGGTCTGGTGATCCATGCCAAGGGCTATGCCGGGTTGCAGGAACTGAACGTCGAGTTTGGCAAAAACATCGGCACCGGAGTGAAAGGCCAGTCAGCCCTGCTGCGTTTTGATGCCGGTGACGTGCCGCAGATCTTTGCCGACAATCTGTACATGGTGCCCCATTCAGATGGCACCTTGGCGATTGGGTCTACCAGTGAGCGCGAGTTCGAAAATCCACACGAAACCGACGAGCTGTTAGACAATGTGATCGAACGCATCCTGACGCTGATGCCGGTGTTACATGGGGCCGAGGTTATTGAGCGGTGGGCCGGGGTCCGCCCACGCTCCAAATCCCGTGCGCCAATGCTGGGGGCCTATCCGGATCGCCCCGGTTACTTTATCGCCAATGGCGGCTTCAAGATCGGTTTTGGCATGGCCCCCAAAGTGGCGCGTGTGATGGCGGATCTGGTGCTGGACGGAGTTGACGCAATCCCCGATGGGTTCCGGGTCGAGGATAACCTGTAGCGCTATTTCGGCATCGCAGTCGCGCTCATGCATTGCCTCCCATCCGGGCCGCGCACCCATAGGTCGTTACCGTTGATGCACAGGGTAGCTGTTTCGAAGTGCATCAGCGGCGACGAGGCGCGGAAAGAGAACTCAGCCAATTCACGTAGCTGCTCGATTGCCAGTAACATCAAGTGCTGCGCCAACAGTGGCCCATGTATCACCAACCCGGTGTAACCTTCGACATCACGAGCATAATCCAGATCATAATGGATCCGGTGCCCGTTAAAGGTCAGCGCAGAATAGCGGAACAACAGGGTTGAGCTGAATGAAACCTCTTGCGCAACGGTCTCGTCCTGACGCGCCTGGGGCGCAACAGGTTTTGGGGCGGAGGGATCGGGGTCTTCGCGATAGACCAGATCCTGCCACTCGGTCAGGCAAAGCTGCCCGCCTTGCCAAATTTCGTGTCTAAGCGTGACAAACCCCAAGGGCCCGGTGCGCCCAGTTTTCTGGGTTGCGGTCTCTAGCACCGAGCGTTTTTCAGCCGTAATACCTGCGCAGAGGGGGCTGGAGAAAGACAGGCGACCCCCGGCCCACATACGACGTGGCAACCCCAGATCGGGGATCAGAGCACCGCCAACCTGGGGGTGGCCATCACGACCCAGTTCTGCGGCGGGCTGAGGCGACCAAAAATACAGCTGGTGAAAGAAGGGCGGCAAAGGGCTGTTAGCCTGAAGGCTTACCTCTTGACCCAGCGCGATTTGCAACGCTGACGCACGATCCGGGTCCATCACATCCGTTTGTGTGACGATGTTTTCGGATTGTGCGCCCATATTTTTTTCCCCGGCCTTAGATTTCCTTGCGCAAGTTTTGCATCAAGGCCGACAGGCTCGTCAAATACTGATCGCTGGTCAGATGGCCTGCCTCGTCAAACTGGCTGCCCGATCCCGCCAGATGCACGGCGGGGCCTGCGATCACATGTGGCTGAAACGAGATGAGCATGGTCCGCAACATCGCCTGCGCCATCTCACCACCGGCGCGACCGGCTGCTGCCGACATGACCGCCAGTGGTTTGCCTGCCAAGGGACGACCATCGGTGCGGCTGACCCAATCCAGCGCGTTCTTCAGCACTCCGGATGGGGCTTTGTTATATTCGGGCGTCGAGATGATAACGGCATCAGCCGCAGCCATCTGATCCGCCAGCTTTTGCACCATCGCAGGAATTCCATCACGGTTTTCATCATCGCCATTATACAGCGGTAAGTTCAGGTCTGCCTCGACATGGGTTGCATCGCCAAACACTCGTACTGCCTCGGCCAGCAGTTTGCGATTGGAGGCTTCACGGCGCAGGGAACCGGAAAGGGTCAGAATAACTGGAGCAGGCATTTGGGTTTCCTTTGTTCGCACATTTGTTGGTCCAGACATTTACGCGATGGGGCAAAATACAAAAGCCCAAACCCCGCGCAACCTATGTGCACATGTGCAAAACATTAACCCCAGCGCGCGTACAATTCCATGAAATCACTTCAAAATGCGCTGTGTAACAGAGGTTTGAGATGTCAGATGGTTTGTGTGTGTCCTGTTCGCTTTGCTGTAACGGCACGCTTTTTGCACGTCTCCCGATAGAACCAGATGAAGCTGAAAAACTGGGGGATCGGGTTGAGGTGTTTTTGCGCGATGGCAATCTGCGTATGCGTCTGCCGTGCCCACAGCTGGGCGACGACGGTGCCTGTGGCTGCTATGACCAACGCCCCGAAACCTGCCGAACATACCGCTGCCAATTGCTGAAACGAAATGAACGAGGAGCCATTTCGGATCAAGATGCGATGGCAATTGTGACCGAGCTGCATGACTTACAGAAAAAGGCAATTGCGGCCGCGATCCGAGCAACGCCTGAAACAGAGCGTTCCGAAAATGTGCAAACTGCAGCGCAAGCAATGCGAACCTTGAAGAACGCGCATAGCGGTGGTTCTGCAGATGTCGACAAGTATCTTTTCCAGAACGCCGCGTTTCATTTTGAGACGCTTGTGCGCTATGTGCGGCTGCAATTACAGCCTAACTTTCGCAAAGGAAAGTAGGGCCGCTTGGATCAAGCGGCCCGGTTATGAATTAGCTGGCTTGTGGAATAACCACGATTTCAACTCTACGGTTCTGCGCCTTGCCTTCGGGTGTCAGGTTGCTGGCAACCGGCTGATCTTCACCCTGTCCAATTGTCTGAACCCGGTTGTATGGAACTCCGCCCGCTTGGATCTGATCGGCCACAGCATTGGCGCGGCGTACTGACAGGCCCTGGTTATAGGTGGCGTCACCGTCGCTGTCGGTGTGACCGATTACCTGGACTGAACTATCAGGATAGCGAAGCAAGCTATTCGCGACGCGCTGCAAATCGGATTGCACCGCAGGGCTGACGGTATAGCTGTCGGTGGCAAAGGTCAGATCGTTTGGCAGAGACACAATCAATCGGTCACCTGTGTTGACGATGGTAATATCTTCGTTGGCCAGTTGCTCGCGCAGCTCTGCGGCCTGCTTGTCGAGAGTCGACCCAATGGCTCCACCCGCCACGGCACCAATCGCCGCACCACCTACGACAGCTGCGGTCTTGTTGCTGCTGTTGGACAAAGCGCCGATACCGGCGCCGATCAGCGCCCCGATGGCAGCGCCACCTTTGGTGTTTTGCTTTGGATCACCATTATAGTCACCCAGCTGCGCCGGGTCTGTACAGGCGCTCAGGCCTAGGGCAGCAACCAAAACGGTTGCGGTAGAGAATTTCACGAGGGTCATGTTATGGCCTTTTCTGCTCGAAACCGCGCCTGTCGCGCGTCTTTTGCCCTAGTATATCAGGGCTAATGCCTGTCGGCTCAACCCTAACCCCTTTCAGATCGGCAATTCCCCGCGCAAGGCCATCCTTATTCTGCCGCTTCGGCTGCGCCACCGTCTTCCCACGAATGCTGTTCGGCCCATAGCTTGCGCAGGGCCGCACTTTGCCCGGAAAAGCTCTCGTCCAGCGGTGTGCATTGCCAGATCCGATCACTTCGGAAGTGGCGAAAAGCTCCACGAAGCTCGCACCAGGCAGCAAGCATCGTGCAATCCAAATGGTAGATGAGAGCCACAGGACGGATGGTACGGTGGCTCTCGACTTGGTCTCCATCGCGATAGGTGATCTGCAGCTTCTGCTCGCTTCGAACTGCGTCGCGAAGGCCTGCCAGTGACACACAGCCCATCGCCGGATCATCGGGTGCTGCCCCCCAAGGCGCCACACGCAACCAATCGGCACCGGCCTGTAAGCCTTCTATTTTGTGGCAGATCCGCTGAGCAGCCTGCTGCAACGCACTGTCACCTGTGCGCACCAACATCGATAGACCAACCTGCAGTGCTTCCACCTCTTCGGCGTCAAAATTCAGCGGTGGCAGATCGTAGCCACGGCGCATGATATAGCCCAGCCCGGCCTCGCCTTCGATCGGCGTACCCATAGCCTGCAACGATGCTATGTCGCGGTAAATCGTACGAGCGGAGACCTCCAAAGTTTCCGCCAGTCTTTCGGCCGTAACCGGGCGATCACTGGCGCGCAGGATTTGGATAATTTCGAACAATCGGTTTGAGCGATGCATGGGAATCCTGAGATTTGGCGGGTACGGACTGCTGACACCTTATCAGACCCTACTGACAACAGGGTGTCAGTGGCCTTCTGCGTATTTTGCTTGTGATCCAAGGAGACAATTATGTGCTATTTCGACCACAAAGTGATGATGACCCTGCAATTGGGGGCCTGGGAAACGCAACGCCCCAAGCGACCGCACGAGCGAGAAAAAGACTACCACGCCCGGCTTCATGCTCAGAAACAGGCACAGATGCGGCCAAAGGATGCGGCCTTGCCATTCCGGCCAGGGCAACGATTAAAACATTGGCTTAGACGAAAGCTTGTGAGACGTTCACCAACTGGAGCACGCAGCCCGCTTGGCCCTGCCGAGTAGGCGTTTACCCTTCGGCCCGGGCCGCTTCATAAGCCAGCATGGCGCGTTTCACTGGCAACCCCCAGTGATACCCGCCCAGCGCACCAGACTTGCGCAGGGCACGATGGCAGGGGATCAGCCAAGAGACTGGATTGCGGCCAACAGCGGTTCCAACAGCACGTTGGGCGCGCGGTTCACCAATCGATTGGGCAATCTCGGAATAGGTTGTGACCTGACCTGATGGAATGCGCAGCAAGGCCTCCCAGACCTTGATCTGCAAAGGTGCCCCGATCATGTGCAGCCTGGTTTCGCCTTTGCGTTCAAAGGCAGCTGTCACCAGAGGGCGCAGCATGTCGGCATCTTCGACATAGTCCGCATTGGGCCAACGCGAGGCCATATCCTCCATCGCGGCCTCGGTGCCGGTTTCTGCCGCAAAGGCCAAGCCACAGATCCCCTTGGGCGTTCCCATAACCAAGGCCAAGCCAAATGGACTGTCAAACCAGCCATAGCTGATCCGCAACCCCTGCCCCTTGCGGGCGTATTCTCCTGGGCTCATCGCCTCCCAGCGCAAGAATAAGTCATGCAACCGCCCTGATCCCGACAACCCCACAGCATGGGCTGTTCCCAGCGTGGTGAAATGATCGTTCAGCAGCGCCTTGGCATGACCCAGACGCAGGTATTGCTGGTAGCGTTTTGGAGAAACCCCAACCCAAGCCGAGAAAAGCCGTTGAAAATGCGCCGGGCTCATATCCATTTTGCGTGCCAGTTCATCCAATGAGAGGTCTTCGCCGCCCTCGTCGATAAGCTCGATCGCGCGGCGCATGACACCATAGTGGTAGCTTTGTTCATTGGCCTGGATATTCATCGCCGCATCTCCTGTCGTCATCTGCTTTCAGATTAGGTAGCTATTTGTGAACAAGCGACCCGAAACTTGCGGGTAGAAGACTAGGGTACAAACAGGAGGCAGCGTTGATTTCAGCAGTGCTCAACGAAAAAGGGAATGTCTTGCAGGACGACGCACCTAACGCCCTGTTCCCGTGGTGGAGCTTTACCAAGCCGGTTATCGCAACATTGGTTCTACGGTTGGTCGAAGCTGACAAACTGGATCTTGATCAGCCCCATGACGGGCATCCCATCACATTGCTCCAGATTTTGCAGCACCGGGCTGGTCTGCGAGACTACGGACCGCTGGATAGATACAAGTCAGCCGTAAGCGCTGGTGAGACGCCGTGGTCGGCGGAACGTCTGCTTGATGAGGTCAGCTATTCCGACTTGGCCTTTGCTCCCGGTTCGCGCTGGCTGTACTCCAATGTTGGCTACCTTTTGTTACGACAAGTGTTGGAACGCGTTCACGATGCTCCGCTTGCAGAGATAATGCAGACCGAGATTTTCGGCCCCTTGGAGCTTGGCACACGAGTCGCCAAGGTTCCCGAAGATTTTGAAGCCATCCACTGGGACAATGCGGGTGGATATCATCCGGGCTGGGTGTACCACGGTTGCCTGGTGGGAACCGCGCTTGATGCTGCGAAAACATTGCAGGCACTGATGGACCCAGGGCTATTATCCGAAACTTCGCGCCAGTTGATGTTTTGCCAACAAATGCGCGATGGCCCCATACCGGGCCGTGTCTGGAGTTAAATTGGATATGGTTTGGGGGTAATGATCGGGGTGGCTGGCAGTGCTGGGCGAATTATCGGCCATTCTGGCTGTGGCCCATTTTGTGCCAATCTGGTTGCCAGTTTTCCGGATCATGCGCTGAAATTGACCGTCGCCACCTTTACCAAGGGCGGAGATGAAACACCGGCTGAATTTGGCGCGGTGGCTGTTGCGGACCAGCACAAAAGTTAACCCGCCTTAGCGAACTTCTCGGATTCTCGTTGCGATATACCGCCCGTCACGTCATTAAGGCGCGCGATGGCCAAGCAACTCGATTATCATACAATCCGCGAGATCTTTACGCGGTTTCATGCAGCCGAGCCCGAACCCAAGGGTGAGCTGGAACACGTCAACGTTTATACGTTGGTCGTGGCTGTAGCTCTGTCGGCACAGGCAACGGATGTTGGCGTCAACAAAGCCACCCAGGCGTTATTCCAGATCGCCGATACGCCGCAAAAAATGCTAGATCTTGGCGAAGAACAGCTGATCGAGCACATCAAAACCATTGGCCTGTACCGCAATAAGGCCAAGAACGTGATCAAGCTGTCACGGATCTTGGTGGACGAGTACGGCGGCGAAGTCCCCAACTCTCGTGCTGCGCTGGTGTCACTGCCAGGAGTGGGGCGCAAGACTGCCAATGTGGTTCTGAACATGTGGTGGCAGCAGCCTGCACAGGCGGTAGACACCCATATCTATCGCGTTGGCAACCGATCTGGTATTGCGCCGGGTAAGGATGTCGATGCGGTTGAACGCGCCATTGAAGACAATATTCCCGCTGATTTTCAGCAACACGCCCATCACTGGCTGATTTTACACGGCCGATATCATTGTAAAGCACGCAAACCGCTGTGTGGCACCTGCCTGATCCGCGACCTGTGCATGTTTGAGGACAAAAACCTATGAAAACCTACCAGATTGTTGGCATCGGCAATGCCGTTGTGGACGTAATCAGCCAGAGCGACGACAGCTTTCTTGACCTTATGGGGATCGAGAAAGGCATCATGCAGCTGATCGAACGCGATCGCGGCGAAGTGCTGTATGGAGCGATGGAAGGCCGTGTTCAGACACCGGGCGGGTCCGTGGCCAACACAATTGCCGGCGCAGGCGCGCTGGGTCTGGACGCAGCATTCATCGGCAGGGTGCACGATGATGCGCTGGGTCAGTTCTACGCCAAGGCGATGCAGGATGATGGCGTTGATTTCGTCAACCCTCCGGTCGAAGGCGGCGAGCTGCCGACCTCGCGGTCGATGATCTTTGTGTCGCCAGACGGTGAGCGGTCGATGAACACCTACCTTGGCATTTCCTCCGAGCTAAGCTCGGCTGACGTATCCAAGGATGTTGCGGGTCAAGCCCAGATCATGTTCCTCGAGGGCTATCTGTTCGACAAGGACAAAGGCAAGACTGCATTTATGGAAGCGGCACGCAGCTGCCACGAAGGCGGCGGCAAGGCTGGTATCGCCATTTCCGACCCATTCTGTGTCGAACGCCACCGTGCCGACTTCCTGTCGCTGATCAAGGACGAGCTGGACTATGTGATCGGCAACGAAGACGAAATCAAATCGCTGTTCGAAACGGATGATCTGGAATCCGCTCTGGCACAAACCGCAGAGATCTGCCCACTGGTTGTCTGCACCCGCTCGGGTGATGGCGTCACCGTGGTCAGCGAAGGTACACGTATTGATGTTCCGGTGAACAAGGTTGTGCCTGTTGATGCCACCGGCGCTGGCGATCAGTTTGCGGCTGGCTTCCTGTTTGGCATGGCCAATGGTCGTGATCTGGAAACCTGTGCCAAAATCGGCTGTGTCTGTGCCGGCGAAGTGATCAGCCACATTGGCCCACGCCCCGAGGCTAACATGCTGGCGCTGCTCAAGGCAGAAGGTCTGGTTTGATCAACTAAGGCTATTTTAAAGATGCATGAGGCCACCCCTAATCGGGTGGCCTTTTTGTTAAGCCTCTTGGCTTAGGTCCGCAGCAACCAGTGCCTTGGTGAGCAACCCTTGAAATGCTTCGACCTCGGATGTCTCCAATTCGGCAATCAGCGAAGCCTGCGTTTTGACATGCTCGGTGACGACCCCATCAATCAAGGTCAGCCCATTGTCCGTCAGGGCGATCAGAAAGCTGCGGCTGTCTTCGGGGTTTACGGTTCGTTGTACCAAACCATCAGCTTCAAGCCGGTCGATACGGTTGGTCATTGTACCGGATGCGACCATCGTGGCCTCAAGCAAGGCACCAGGTGACAGAGTATGCGGAGCCCCAGCCCTGCGCAGTGTTGCCAGCACATCAAACTTGGCAGCGTTCAGCCCATATTTGGCAAAGGTTTTGTGCATTTCCTTTTGGTACGCCAGATACAGCCGCGCAACGCGCCCAATGATCCCCATCGCCGTGACATCCAGGTCAGGCCGCTCTTTTGCCCATTGCTGGGTAATGAAATCTACGTGGTCCATAATTTCTTCTCACCACATTTTATCTTGACGTCAAGATTTAAATCATTATCTCGACATCAAGATAAAGGAGACCCCCATGTCCAAACGTTTAGATTTGTTGCTCACTGCACTTGCCCCCGCCATCTGGGGCAGCAGCTACATCGTGACTACCCAACTGCTCCCAGAGCACTCGGCCATGACCGTCGCGTTTCTGCGCGCACTACCCGCCGGGTTGTTGCTGTTGTTGATTGTGCGGCAACTGCCGCCGCTGAATTGGCTTGGGAAAATCCTGATCCTGGGAGCGCTGAACTTCTCGATCTTTTGGGCGATGTTGTTTATTTCGGCCTATCGCCTGCCCGGCGGCGTCGCCGCGACACTTGGCGCAGTGCAGCCGCTCATAGTTATTTTCTTGTCCGGGATGGTACTGCAAACCGAAATTCGCGGCAGCCAGATCTTGGCAGCGACATTGGGAATTGCAGGCGTTGCGATGCTGCTTTTGACGCCTGATGCGCAACTGGACACCGTTGGTATTATGGCTGGATTAGGCGGAGCCGCATCAATGGCCGCAGGCGTGGTCCTGACCCGCAAATGGCAGCCACCAGTGCCACCGCTAACCTTTACCGCGTGGCAAATGACGGCTGGGGGACTGCTGTTGTTTCCGGTTGCGCTTTGGGTAACACCTGAGATCCCCTCCTTCACCCCTGAAAACCTGCTTGGTCTCGCCTATCTTGGGCTGATTGGTGGAGCACTGACCTATGTTCTTTGGTTCCGTGGCATTGCCCGGATTGATCCAGCCTCGGTTTCGATACTTGGCGTGTTCAGCCCGCTGTCAGCTGTTGTCCTTGGTTGGGTGTTCATGGGGGAAACGCTATCGCCAAGCCAAGGAGCAGGCGCGCTGCTCGCCCTGTTCAGTGTGTGGCTGGGACAGAGCAAGCTAAGGCTACGGCCTGTCAGGACCAGCCTGAACCGAACCTAGATTACGGCCCAAATTTTGAAGGCTCACACTCTCCACCGGCATGGCAACTCATGACCTGCTCTCTCCGCTCGTCGAGTTTGCCAGCCAATCCAAAACTGTCACAGGGGTTCATTTGCAGCACATAACCGCCACCCCGCGCTTCCAAAAAGGCTAGGTACTCACGGCCATCCACGGGCTTTGCACACCAAGGGCCCAAGCACCGGACCTCTAAGGTAATGTCCGACGCAAATTGGTGGTTAAACCCTGTATCCGCTAACTGCTTGCCGCTCAGCTGCGCGCTGAGCTGCGTAACAGGCGAAACTGTGCTGCCCTGCGAACGACCCGCGTCTGGCAAATGCTCCTCGTCGAAACGCAATTCGCCTTGAACAACGATGTAGGTCGCAGAGGAATTGGCAGCCGCCAAATACGCATCTGTTGCTCCCCAAGGACCACAAGACAGTGCGCTTGCAGACCCAGCTGACATCGCGAGGCAGAGTACAGCTGTGAGAAATTTCATTTTACAAATGCTCCTGAAACTCTTTGACCACCCGAGCATAAACCTCGCGTTTGAACGGTACAATCTTGTCGACCAGCTGATCCACCGGCTGCCAACACCAAGCCGAGAACTCAGGGTGCTCAGTGTCGATGTTGACCTGATCATCACTCCCGGTAAAGCGCATAAGGTACCACTTTTGCTCTTGCCCTCGATACTTGCCGCCCCAAAATTTGGGCACCACGTCATGGGGTAGATCATAGGGCAACCAGCCATCGCTTTCGGCGATAATCTCAACCAGTGCAGACGCAACACCTGTTTCCTCTTCCAGCTCGCGTAGAGCTGCGACACGCGGATCCTCATCTTCATCAATCCCGCCCTGCGGCATCTGCCAGGCGTCTTCGAACCGGTCCTTGCGCTGGCCAACAAAGACATCACCATCTGCATTGATCATCATCACCCCCACATTGGGGCGGTAGGGCAGTTTGGCGATTTCATCCGGTGTCATGCTACTCTCCTGATCTGTGGCGCTACTGTGTACCCATGCCCCGGCGTCGCACAAGAGGTTGACGCCGCGTTTCGGGTGACAAATCGCTGCAACGCCGCAATTCTGTCCGGCAGATCTTAGGGAGAGTGTGATGACTGAGTACCCAAACCTGCTGGCGCCGTTGGACCTCGGCTTTACCACCCTGAAGAACCGGGTGCTGATGGGTTCCATGCACACTGGCCTGGAAGAGACCCGCGACTGGAACCGAGTAGCGGAGTTCTATGCGGCGCGCGCACGTGGCGAGGTTGGCCTGATGGTCACCGGCGGTATTGGCCCCAACCTGGAAGGCTCGGTTCTGCCCGGTGCGGCGATGATGACCACCGACGAGGACGTCAAGAACCACTCTATTGTCACTGACCGGGTGCATCAGGCGGGTGGCAAGATTGCAATGCAGATCCTACACGCTGGTCGTTATTCCTATGGCCCTAAATGTGTTGCCCCTAGTGCGGTAAAGTCCCCCATCTCTCCCTTCCCTCCGGCCGAACTGGACGAGGACGGGATCGAGAAGCAGATCAGCGATATCGTCAATGCCGCCATGCTGGCGCAAAAGGCAGGCTATGACGGGGTCGAGATCATGGGGTCTGAGGGGTATTTCCTAAACCAGTTCCTCGTCACCCACACCAACAAGCGCACTGACCGCTGGGGCGGGTCTTATGAAAACCGGATGCGCTTGGCTATCGAAGTGGTTAGGCGCACGCGCGAGGCCGTGGGGCGGAATTTCATCATTATCTTCCGCCTGTCGATGATCGATCTGGTGCCCAATGGGTCCACCCATGACGAGGTGGTGCAGTTGGCGATCGAGGTTGAGAAGGCCGGGGCCACCATCATCAACACTGGCATTGGCTGGCACGAGGCCCGCATTCCCACCATTGCCACCAGCGTTCCCCGCGCGGCTTTTGCCTGGGTCACCAAAAAGCTGATGGGCAAGGTTGACATCCCGCTGATCACCTCAAACCGGATCAACTCCCCTGAAGTGGGCGAGGAGGTTCTAGCCACCGGATGTGCCGACATGGTGTCGCTGGCGCGTCCCATGCTGGCGGATGCGGATTTCGTCAAAAAGGCCATGAACGGCACAGCCAATCAAATCGCCCCCTGTATCGCCTGCAACCAGGCCTGTCTGGACCATACTTTCGGCGGCAAGCTGACGTCCTGTTTGGTCAACCCTCAAGCGTGTCATGAAACTGAGCTGCTGATTGCGCCCTCGCCCATTGCAAAAAGCGTGGCCATTGTTGGGGCTGGACCGGCGGGCCTGTCGACGGCCCTGACCGCCGCGCAACGCGGTCACTCGGTCACGCTGTTTGATAAGGCGGATGAGATCGGTGGCCAGTTGAATATGGCCAAGCAGGTGCCGGGCAAAGAAGAGTTCTGGGGGCTGGTGGATTGGTACCGCACCATGATCGCCAAGGCCGGGATCACGGTGAATTTGGGCTCCGAAGTCAGTGCTACGGATCTGACCGGGTTTGACGAGGTGGTGATTGCCACTGGCGTCATCCCGCGCGACCCCCAAATTCCGGGCCAAGACCGCGACAACGTGCTGACCTATATCGACGTGCTGCGCGGCAAAGCCCCAGTTGGTGAGCACGTAGCGGTAATCGGCGCCGGCGGAATTGGTTTTGATGTGTCCGAGTTTCTACTGGAGGAAGGACACAGCCCCACCACCGACCTGCCGCTCTGGATGAAGGAGTGGGGTGTCACTGACCCAGAAGAACATCGCTCGGGACTGGCACCAGAAGGGCCGCAACCTGCACCCCCAGCCCGCAAGGTTACGCTGTTGCAGCGTAAGGCCAAGGCACACGGCAAGGGTTTGGGCAAAACCACCGGCTGGATCCACCGCGCCACGCTGAAAATGAAAAAGGTCGAAATGATCGGCGGCGTCAACTACGAGCGCATTGACGACGAAGGGCTCCATATCAGCTTTGGCGAGGCGCGCGAGAACCCAACGATTGTACCCGCAGACACTATTGCTTTGTGTTCAGGACAGATCTCGGAACGTTCGCTGGCTGACACGCTGACCGAGCAAGGCGTGTCTTGTCATGTGATTGGTGGTGCCGATGTAGCAGCCGAGCTGGATGCCAAGCGGGCAATCAATCAAGGGACACGTTTGGCGGCTTCGTTCTGATTAGGTTGGTGCTCGCCAAAATGCGGTGAGCACCGTGCCAACTGGATGTAAGTGACGACTTATGTCTAGCTTACAACAAACGCCCGATACGGTTCAGCTTGGATCTTAGGTTTGCAGCGGACGATAGGCTCGGTTTATCAAATAATACTTCGCTGCTTCCACCAGCATGTCAATGGAAGCACAACCAGATTGATTGCGTGCGAATTCTTTGACTCTCTTCAATGAGAAAAGATCAACTTCCCAATTGAATTTACGACATTTGAAGTCGAGGAACTCATCGTCCACATCGGTATAGCTATCTATTTCGAGTACGAGAATATCGTCAGAGCATGTACCATCAGGATCTAACGAATAGGCGACAAGAAAATCTCCATCTAGCTCGTCGATTGACTGCATAAGTTCCTCGATACCCATTTCTTTATAAGAAAATATTGTAGGATCTGTAATCTGCACGGTTGCCTATCTTTCTAAATCACTTCACCCATCTTGGCCAAACGGGTGGAGCGACTGTTGTTTCTCTGAAAATCTCGAACCAACTTTCGTTGATCGCACCAAAGCGTATTAGCCACGTTATCAGCTTCGACCGTGTATGTTGCGGCTGTCCTTGGGGGCCTGCTCTCGGTCTTCCATGCCGTAGTCTCGAATGACACTGGCCACCCGCAGGCGGTAGTCGGCAAAGATGCCGCCGCGACCACTGTCTTGCCCTGCGCGGTGTTCAGACAGGTTGCGCCAGCGGGCGACGGCCTCCTCATCCCGGAAGAAAGAGAGCGACAACAACTTGTCCGGGTCGGTCAAACTCTGGAACCGTTCAACCGATATGAACCCATCCACCTGCTGCAACAATGGCAACAGGTCCGCCGCGACTTGCAGGTAATCGGGCTTGCGGCCCTCAGCAATGCGAACTTCGAACAAGACTGCAATCATTTGGTGGCTCCGTGTGGGGAAGAGGCCAATTTCAGCCAGGTTCGGTCTTCGCGCAACAGGAACTTCTCCTTTTGCGCATACTCGTAGTTCTCACGCCCCAAAGGATCAGTCGCCAGACGCTGCCGATACGCTTCGTACTCAGCCAAGCTGGCAACATTATAGATCCCATAGGCCAGCGTTGTTGAGCCTTCGTGTGGGGCATAGTAGCCAATCAATTCGGCGCCGCAGCGCGGGATGGCTTGCCCCCAATTGCGGGCGTATTGCTCGAATTGTGATTTCTTGGTCGGGTCGATCTGATAGCGAATGATACAGGTCAGCATTTGGGACTCCTTTGTTGCAGGAACCTCTGATAGGCAAAGATCACACCGGAACGCTTCGTTGCGGATCGAACAGTCGCTATCATTCGACAGTGACTGTTCGCAGCTTGGGCATGAACAGAATTCGCTCAAATTCCCGACTCGATCATACCCCCGCCGATCGTTTCCAATGACTCAACGATCCTGCGAAAACCCCGGTATTATCCCACCAGCGCCCAGAAGTTGCCCAATTTCACCGTCATTCACATCCTCAAGAAATGTATTTCCAAGGGGAATGAGATGGACCGACTGACAGAAATGGAAGCCTTTGCCAACGTGGTGGATCAAGGTGGTTTTACCGACGCTGCGCGCAAAATGGGCATCTCCAAGTCCGCGGTCTCGAAACATGTTTCCAGCCTGGAAGCGCGACTGGGGGCCCGGTTGCTAAACCGTACTACACGCCGTGTGTCGCCAACTGAGATTGGTCTGGCCTACTACGATCGTGCCCGCCGTGTGTTGAATGACGCAGGTGAAGCGGATGCGCTGGTCACCTCGATGCAATCCGCGCCATCGGGGCTGTTGCGAATTTCCGTCGCCACCGATTTTGGCGTCAACCACCTGTCGCCTGTGCTGTCCGATTTCTTGACCGATTTCCCCGACATCACTGTCAACATGGTGCTAAACAACCGGTTTGTTGAACTGATTTCCGAAGGGTTCGACATGGCGTTGCGCATTGGTGAGCTGGAAGACAGCACCCTGCGTGCCCGGAAATTGACCGAGACCACCAAACGGATGATCGCCTCGCCGGGGTATCTGGAAAAGTTTGGCCGACCGCAAAAAATCGACGATTTGAATGCACATAAGTTGCTACACTATTCGAACCAATCCAGCGGCAACATGTGGAAGCTGACTGCGCCATCGGGTGAAAAACGCCAGGTTCGCACTGCGGGCTGGCTGAGCGTTAACGACGGGCAGTCATTGTTAAATGCTGCGATTTCGGGCCTCGGCATCGCCTACCTGCCCAGCTACCTGTATTCCGAAGCAATGGCTGAAGGCTTGGTCGAAGACGTGATGCCTTCGCTCCCACGCGAAACCCAAGGCATCTATGCAGTTTATCCACCGGGCCGTTTCACCCAGCCCAAGGTTCGCGCCTTTATTGATTTCCTGGTTCATGCCTTTGCCGATAAAGGCCCCGGCGACTGGTAATCCAATTCCCTGTTCTCGCTCGAGAAACCAACTCACCCCGCGTATTGACGCGGGGCTTTTTTATTGTAGCGCGAAATGCTGACAATTAGTTCGGACTTCAAATAACGGTTCTAATTGGCAAGAAGCACCGCTTCGACCCGCCGGTTGGTTTCGCGCCCTTCAGGTGTCTGGTTGCCCGCCATTGGCGCCATGTAGCCAGCCCCGGCCACCTCGACGCGCGCGCTGTCAACGTCGAGTAATTCAAGCAAGCGCCCCCGGACGGACTCGGCCCGCTGCAGCGACAGAGCTGTGTTTTTATCCAACGCCCCAATATTGTCGGTGTGACCCACCAACAAAATGCGCATCTTGGCGTTATCACCTAAAGCATCGGCCAGTTCTGCCAGGCTCTCGAACGGGCCCACACCTAACCGAGATGACCCCGTTTCGAATTCAAGGTCGCTCAACACCGCGCGCCCTTGAGAGTTCAGCACTCCGATCAAGTTCCCTGCCTTTTCCGGAGCCTGTTGTTCTGGTGCGATCTCTTCACTCGGAGCGACCGGTACAAAATCAGCGCTAGGCGGGGCAACTTCTATGACCTGAAAATACGTGGTCTTTCCAGATCGTGACACCAAGAGTGACAGAGCTTGCATTTCTCCCTTGGTCGCAGACAGAAACTGGAAATCCCCAATGTTCACCATCATATCTGGCGCTGGCACAACCTCAATTCCGAACCGAAAATTGAACCCACCGCAATCCTGAGACTGACACTGATACTGAATATCGTAGCCTTGGGCCTTTAACTGTTCACGAATGGGAGCAAACAGCTGCAGCGATGTGGCATCGCCCCCCATCATCCAGGTACGGCGCAGGACTTGCCCTTCGTACTGTTGGACTGGCACGACATCCTCTGCGGCGGGGCCCACCGGCAAAGAGTATCGCGCTAACGCACTTGGCCGCTCAGACAGCAGCTGCGCCCCAGCCGGCAAGGTCAGTTCACTTGCCGAGGTTGCAGTTGTTGCCAAGGCCAAAGCAAAGGATATGGACAGTACGCGAATCACCGGAATTGGCTGTGGTATTCGTCGTTTGGCACCATGGCCGTTGCACTGGCCACCCGGTTCGACATGTTGAAGAAACCAGTCACGTTGGCGATGTCCCAGATGTCGCGGTCACTGAAACCAGCATCCCGTAGGCCTTGGCGGTCCGCCTCAGAGATTTCAGCACTGGCGGTGGTCATTTTGGCGGCAAAATCCAGCATCGCGCGTTGACGCTCATCCAGCGGCGCAACCCGATAGTTCATCAACAGCATTTCACCCAGCATCGGATCGCCGGACAACTGCCGCACCGCTGCGCCATGAGACACCAGACAGTAAAAGCATTTGTTGATCGACGAGACCACCACCGCGATCATCTCGCGTTCCAGCTTACTGAGCCCGCTATCGGCCAGCATCACGTCGTTGTACATGCCGGTAAAGGCGTTCAGCTTATCGATATCAAAGGCGTTTGCCTTCAGCACATTGGGGATCATACCCAGTTTTTCGACACAGATATCAAAGTACTTTTGCGTTTCCGGCGGCAGCGGGTCCACCATCGGAAGGTCCAGCGCGGTCGGCATGGTCTGGTCAGTCATTCTGGTTTAATCCCCGTTCGACAAAATACGATAGTGATACTGTCCCACAAGGGTCATGCCGAGGGAAGCATAGAGCCCGTTTGCACCCTCGTTACGTTTGGTACAAATCACTGAGAGGGTATCAGCACCATTTTCCAGCGCCCAATATGCCGCCTGGCGCATCATCCAGACACCCATCCCCTTGCGACGTTGATGGGGCAAAATTTCCAGCGCATGAACCATCGCCACACCATCGTGAATGGCACAGAAACCAGCGCCGGCAGGTTTGTCATCGTTGCGACTCAGCAATGCGGTCTTGGAACCTTGCACCCGATCCATCACAGCGACCCGTTCGGGGCCAATACCACCGCTGGCCCAGATTTCACGCTGGATCGCCAGCGGTTCCCATACACAGAATGTGGTCACGCGCGGTATGTCTATATCCGCCAACATCGCCGCTGGACAGGCCCACATGTTGACTGGGTCTTTAACCACGTATCCGCGCTTTTCTAGTTGCGCATCCAATTCGGCGTCGCCTGCACGGATCATAAAAAGGGGCACCTGTCCCAAACCGCGCATAGCAGCTTCGGCCCTTGCGATGTCATCGTCCGTCACAGGGCAATTGGTGGTGGCCGATGAAACCCGGCTGCCTCCACCCTGCCCCTCTCGTACAACAATTGGGCCTGCAGTCATTTTTTGAGCACTTGGCCAAGTCGCTTCGACAACATCGTAATAGCGCGGATCTGTTGTCAAAGGTCGATCTCCTTGGCCAGTTGGGTCATTGCCGCATCAATCCGTATTCCTTCGGTCCCACGGATCACGATATTGGCACCAAAGGCGCCATCTTTCTGGAACGGATAGCAGCCAATCGACAGATCATCATATTTTTCAGCCAGAGCACCGAGAATTGGCGCAATGTCCCCTTCACCGCGTAATACTCGCAGAGTTTGCGATAGCATCGGCTGGCCGCCAGTGATTGTCGGCAGAACCGAGGCAACCATGGCCTGGAACACCAATGGAACCCCGGCCATCACATGCACATTGTCCAAAGTAAAACCTGGCGCGACCGAAACAGGATTATCAATCAGCGTTGCACCATCCGGAATGCGTGCCATACGCAACCGGGCTTCGTTCAACTCACTGCCTGACTTCTTATAGTGTTCGGCCAGCAGCGCCCGCGCATCATCGCGCACATCAATATGAGCATTAAAGGCCTGAGCAATGCAATCAGCTGTGATGTCATCATGGGTCGGGCCAATTCCACCACTGGTGAACACATGGTCAAACTTGTCCGACAACGCCTGAACCGCCGCGACAATTGAGGGACCGTCATCGCTGACAATGCGAACCTCGGCTAGCTCAACTCCATGTTTGGTCAATTCACCTGCCAGATAATACATGTTGGCGTCGCGGGTACGCCCCGAAAGGATCTCATCCCCGATGACAAGCATGGCGGCGGTGGGGTTTGGCATTGTCTCTCTCCTTCGGCGGCTTGCGGGCAAGATACGCCCCTAGACAGCAGGGGCAAGCAGTCAGTTGCCGGGTCACATGTAGCCAGCGGCAATCCGGTCAAACAGCACGTCATCCTTTAGGCTTCTCGACAGGATCATCGCACCTTCAAGGGCCGCAATCATGCAAGCTGCTTTTGTCTCGGCGTCGGTTTCATTGAGCCCCTGCTCTTGGAAAACCTGGCCAACCCACTGAATATTTCGTTCAAAGAAAGCGCGGGTTTGACGCGCGACTGGGTCAGGCAGGTCACTGATTTCCGCACCAAACATGCCGCAGAGGCACATTTGCCCATCTTCCAACAACGCGTGGCGGTAACTGTCCGCATAACGGCGCAACATTTCGCCTGGTCCGGCGGCAGTCGGCTCACCCAAGCCTTCGAGAAACCGGTTGGTATACCGCTCAGCCAAGGCAGCACCCAAGGTCTCTTTGTTGGCAAAGTGATAGTGCACGCTGGCCGACTTGATTCCGATGTCGGTAGCAATCTCACGAAAAGAAAAACTGTTGTAGCCCCCCTGCCGCGCCATTTGCTCGGCGCTGTCAAGGATACGGCTGGCGGTTTCGGAATAGGTCATTGCTGCGCTCACTTATCTACCTACCAGAAGATAGGGATTGACGAATCTATTCGCAACCGCAATACATCTACCTATCGATAGGTAGATAGCATAAAGGACAGCAATATGGCCTCCTCCTCCACAACACTCATCATCGGCGGCTCCAGCGGTATGGGCCTGGAAACAGCCCGCCATTTGGTCGCACAGGGCCAGCACGTCACTCTGGTTGGCCGCTCGGCAGAGAAACTGGCCGCGACCAAGACTGAATTGCGTGATCTGGTCGACACCGTCCAACTGGACCTGTCGGTTGCGCAGGCTACAGATGCCTTTGCCGCCGAACTAAAAACCAGCAAGCGCCAAATCAACCAACTGGTGAACGCGGCCGGTATTTTTGCACCTAAACCATTTTTGGACCATACCGGCGAAGACTATGACGCCTATATGGGACTGAACCGGGCGACGTTTTTCATCACGCAAGCTGTTGCTGAGAATATGAAGGCGAACGGTGGCGGGTCTATCGTCAACATTGGCTCGATGTGGGCCAAGCAAGCGATCAAGGCGACACCGTCGTCGGCCTATTCCATGGCCAAGGCTGGTCTGCATTCCCTGACCCAGCATTTAGCGATGGAACTGGGCGAGCATGGCATCCGCGTCAACGCCGTCTCTCCGGCAGTTGTGGTCACCCCGATCTATGGTGCTTTCATCGACCCCGACCAGATCGAAGGCACCCTGACCTGCGCTTTTGATGCATTCCACCCGGTTGGCCGCGTTGGTCGCCCATCAGATGTCGCCGCAACCGTTGCGCATTTGCTGTCGGATCAAGCGAGTTGGGTGACCGGCGCCATCTGGGACGTGGACGGCGGCGTGATGGCTGGCCGCAACTGATGCTTTGACAAGTGGCGGGGGTGCGATAGGCAGGCATTATGAAATTTGCCGCGCCCCTTATCCCCGCCACCTTGATCCGTCGTTACAAACGGTTTCTGGCTGATTGCCAGCTGCCGGATGGAACAGAAATCACCGCCCACTGCGCCAACCCTGGGTCAATGATGGGGCTGGCGGAAGCTGGCATGCGGGTCTGGCTAGAGCCAAATGATGATCCAAAGAAAAAACTGAACTATGGCTGGCGGCTGGTCGATCATGAGAACGGCCATTTCACCGGTGTTGATACCTCGGTCCCAAATCGCGCCCTGCGCGCGGCATTGGAAAACATGCAAATCCCCGAGCTGGCCGCTTATGAGGCTGTTCGTCCCGAGGTGAAATACGGCGAGAACAGCCGCATCGACTTTTTGCTCACCCAACCCAGTCTACCCGATTGCTATGTCGAGGTTAAAAGCGTCACCTTGATGCGGCAGCCGGGGGTGGCGGAATTCCCTGACAGTGTGACCAAACGTGGAACCAAGCATCTGGGCGAACTGACCAATATGGTGCAACAGGGGCATCGGGCGGTGATGCTCTATCTGGTGCAGCGCACCGATTGCGAAAGCTTCCAACTAGCGGCGGACATTGACCCGGCCTATGCAAACGCCTTTGCCAAGGCCCAGAAAGCAGGCGTTGAAAAGCTAGTCTATACAACCAATATTTCACCCTTAGAGATTACTCTGGGATCCGCTATTTCTGCCACCTAGATCGTGTGGCATCACTGCCTATGGCCCTTTGGTGCCAATACCCTTACATAGCGGTCTAAGACTGCAGCGATGGAGCCCATCTTGATGAAAAAAAACGGTGGCCGGACAACCAAGGACGGCATTCGCATTTACCAACAGGCCGACTTTGCCGGCATGCACGTGGCCGGTGAACTGGCTGCGCGGATTTTGGATGATATCGCGGAGCATGTATTTGTTGGTCAAACCACTGGCGCGATCGACGGGATGATCACCAAAATGGTCGAAGACGCGGGTGCTACGTCAGCAACCATCGGCTATAAGGGCTATCAGCACGCCAGCTGCATTTCGGTAAACCACGTAGTCTGCCACGGCATCCCCGGTGACAAAAAGCTGAAGGATGGCGACATTCTGAACATCGACGTCACGGTGATTGTCGATGGATGGTTTGGCGACACCAGCCGCATGTATGTGGCTGGTAAATTATCGCGCAAGGCCGAGCGTCTGATCCAGGTGACCCACGACTCTTTGATGAAAGGGATCGAGGCGGTCAAACCGGGCAACACTTTCGGCGACATCGGACACGCCATTCAGATCTACGCCGAAAGCCAGCGGATGAGCGTTGTACGTGACTTTTGCGGTCACGGTCTGGGCGAGGTGTTCCACGCGCCGCCAAACGTATTGCACTATGGCCGCCCTGGCACTGGCGCAACACTCGAAGAAGGCATGTTCTTTACCATCGAGCCGATGATCAACCTGGGGCGTCCGGAAACAAAAATCCTGGCCGATGACTGGACTGCAGTGACCCGTGACAAGTCACTTTCTGCTCAGTTCGAACATTCGATTGGTGTCACCGCTGACGGGTTTGAGATCTTTACTTTGTCGCCCGGTGGAAAATACCACCCGACTTACGGGTAATATCGAACCCTGCGTGGTGTTGACCGCCCCGCCTGAAATTTGACCTGCCAGCACAGTGCTCTAACCTGTTCCCTATCTCAGATAGGGGGCGGGTATGTCGTTCAGAACCATCGTTGGATTGATTGCTGTCTTAGGCACCGCCCCCGTTGCGCAGGCACAGGACACGGGCGTCTCCTTTAATCTGTTCAGCTACGAAGGCGCGTACCTCAACAAGATCTTTCGGTTCAATGAGGACTATACCGCCCGGTACAATATCCCGATCGAGGTCCCTTTTGCGCTGGAAATCCCAGTGCGCAACGACATTGAATTGATCGCTGATGGCCGCCCCGATGGCGGCATCGTCAAATTCACCTTTGCCACCAAAGATCCGGAGGGACGGAAATTTGTAGAAAATTTCCACGTGGTGAACGCAACGTTCCCCATTCCAGAGGGCAGCGTTGACCCAATGCCAATCCGCCTGCGGACTGCGGCCAAGGCTTTGGCACAGTCAGCCTTTCCTACCGCAGTCAAAGGCTTCACCGACGCCAAAGTCATCAGCTCGCGCGAGATTTCAGTCAACAATATGCGCGCAGCCGAGGTGCTGGGAACCTATACCGACCCGGTCAATGGCCCAATCGTTTTGCAAATGGTTGCGATCCCGCACCCTGACCGCGCCGAAAGCTACTTTATCCTGCACAATATCAGCCGAACTCTAGTGCCGATGGACGGCCCAAAACAACTGCCAGAAACTCTCGGTGGGCGCGTGTTATCCAGCTTCACCTACGAATAGCCAAAAGGCGCCTAAGCCTCGGCCAATCCGATCAAGCCAGGCACCTGCGCCATGTCGGCAAACAGCTCAGCCCCCTGTTCAACCAGCCGTTCTCCACGCCCCTCGGGTGCGTAGCCCAGGCAGCGCATCCCCGCACGCAACGCTGCCATGGCACCACTGGCGCTATCCTCGATCACCAAGCAATCCCGCGCTTGCACATCAAAATGGCTGGCCGCTGCCAGAAACATGCCGGGCTCAGGCTTGGCCACGCCCAGTGTATGCGCTGAGAACATCGCCGAGGGGTGAAATCGGTCCCACAATCCGTTCTGACCCAGAGTGATCCGCATTTTGCCTTCACTGCCGTTGGAGGCCACACAACAGGGGATATTCTCGCGATCCAGACGCGCCAATATTTCGGGAATACCTGCCACCAGCGGCACACCTTCTTGTAGCTTGGCATAGGTCTCCTCATAGACCTCTTCCACCCAATACGCAGGAAGCTTTGCACCCAGCTTTTGCGCCTGCGCCATGACTCCGGTCATGGTGCCACCGACAAACAGATCCATGCATTCCGCAAGTTCAAGCTGCAGTCCGTACTTTGCAAGGCTGCTCACCAAGACCTGATTTGAAACCATCTCACTGTCGACAAGCACGCCGTCGCAGTCAAATATCACCAGCTTTGGGGTTGGATGGGTTTTGGGCATAATAATGGTCCTAGTTTTGAATATTCTAACTCAAATCAATTCTCGACGCTTGCAATTTACTCCACAATAGCTCGCCACATCAGGGTGATATGGGTGTCGCCATACTTGCGGCTATCACGCAGTTGGTACCCCTCGGGTGCATCCATCGGAGTGTTCTCCTCCCAGACGATCAGGGCATCATCATCAATCCAGCCTCCAGCCGCCGCATGCTCTAGCGCCTTCTCTCCCAATCCTTTTCCATAGGGCGGGTCCAGGAAAATCAGATCGTAAGGCGCGTCTGGATTGGGGCCCAGCTTCAGTGCGTCGCGTTTGATCAGGTTGGTACTGTCCTGACTTTTGGTAATCCCAACGTTCTTGCGGATCAGCCCGGTAGACACCCGGCCATCATCAACAAAGGTCACGCAAGACGCCCCACGCGACAGCGCCTCTAGCCCTAGTGCACCGGTGCCGGCGAACAAGTCTAGTACACGCCCATCCGGGATCATGCCGGTATGGGTCAGCACATTGAACAGGCTTTCGCGCACGCGATCTGTAGTGGGTCGCAGGTGTGCGCCTGCATCGCCCTTGCCGACCGATGCCAACGCCCGGCCGCGAAAGTCTCCGGCAATTATCCTCACGACTTCATCAATGATTTAAGGTCGGTCTCCGGGTCAGAAACCTTCTGCGGATCACAGGTTTTACCCATGTCGATCAACCGCTTGCCAACCATATAGGCCCGTGGATCATTCATGGCATCAACCGCCAGCAGTTGGTCATCCTTGAAATACCAAAACGACACAGACACACCTTTGCCTTGCCGTGTCACAACGTGGGTAAAGCCCGTATTTAGCCCAGCAATCTGCAACTTGACATCATACTGGTCGGACCAGAACCAGGGTTTGGCTACATATACTTTTTCCGCCCCAATCATGTTTTGGGCAACCACTTCGGCTTGATCGATGGCGTTTGGCACGCTTTCCAAACGGATACGATTGCCCTGATACGGGAACGAGGCACAGTCACCAGCAGCCCAGATCGACGGATCCGACGTTCGGCCTTGAGCGTCGGTTTCGATTCCGTTGTTCAATGTGACACCGGCCATTTCTGCTAGCGGCGTAGCAGGGGCGATACCCACACCAACCACGACAAAGTCTAGCTCAATCTCAGTTCCATCAGTCAACACCGCACCGGTGACTTTGCCGTCGCTGCCCAGCAGCCGCTCCAGCCCCACACCTTCGCGGATATCAACACCGTGTGAGCCGTGTAACGTTCGGAAATAGTCTGAAGTTTCTGGCGCCGCGACACGCTGCAAAATGCGGTCGGCCATTTCAACCAATGTCACATTTACCTTGCGTTTGGCACACACGGCAGCTGCTTCAAGACCAATATAGCCACCGCCAACAATCAAAGTGCGGGAACCTTCGACGACCGATGGCGCCATCGCATCGACATCCGCTAGATCACGCACCACAAACACACCATCCAGATCCCCGCCAATTGCAGCAGGTAGGCGACGCGGATCCGATCCAGTGGTCAGGGCGAGTTGATCATAGGCTATGATTTCATCACCAATACTCACAGTTTTGGCCGCAGCATCAATGGACGTAACCCGCTGTCCCAGCTTCAATGTGATATTGTTGTCGTCGTAAAAGCTCTGAGGTCGCAAAAACAGACGTTCCAGTGCCATGTCGCCCAGCAAATAAGCCTTGGACAAAGGCGGGCGCTGGTATGGCAACGAAGTTTCGGCTCCGATCAGAGTGATCTCCCCGTCAAACCCATCTTTGCGCAGTTTGGCCACCAACGAGGACCCCGCCTGCCCTGCTCCGATCACGACGATGTGGCTCATCTTGCTCTTGCCTCTCTGTTTTGTTCCGGTAACTTTCTTTGATGAAGCCTATATGCGGGCAGAACCAAAACGCAATTAGAAGTAGCGAGACTAAGATGATTTCAGTTGGTGAAAAACTGCCAGATGCAAACCTGGTACAGATGGGCCCAAATGGTCCCGAGCCCATTTCTATGGCCGATAAAACTAAGAACCGGAAAGTGGCGATTTTTGCCGTCCCCGGTGCCTATACCCCAACTTGCAGTTCAGCCCATGTGCCGAGCTTTATCCGCACAAAAGACCAATTTACAGCCAAAGGCGTTGACGAAATCATCTGTATTTCCGTCAACGACCCCTTTGTCATGGCCAGTTGGGGCGCACAAACCGGTGCAACTGAAGCAGGGATCACCATGCTTGCCGATGCGGAATGCAGCCTGACCGAGGCCATTGGCATGCGCTTTGATGCACCTCCAGCAGGCTTGATTGCCCGTTCACTGCGCTATGCCATGCTGGTGGAAAATGGCGTGGTGAAAATCCTCCAAATGGAGCAAGGGCCGGGGGTTTGTGAACTCACCGCTGGTGAGGGTCTGCTCGCCGAGATGTAAGAATAGCCCCGGCTAGATCAGGCTATCCATTTTGCGCGCCAATTTGGCGTCCTGTGTGCTGACCCCGCCAACATCATGTGTGGTCAGCACCACCGTCACCCGGTTGTAGACATTGCTCCATTCCGGGTGGTGGTTCCATTTCTCGGCCCAGATAGCAGCGCGAGTCATCCAGCCAAAGGCATCCACAAAGCTATTAAACTCAAACGTCTTGGTGATTGCATCGCGACCATCAACCATCGCCCAACCTGTCTGGAACAAAGGGTCTAACAGCGGTCCACGGGTTGCCTCAGACAGTTTCTCGGTCATTGCTGTTCCTCCACGACGTGTTTCTTGAATGGCCCATAGTCGGTCAATATTTCAATCTCTTCTTCGGTTGCAGCACACTCTGCCTCCAGATAGCGCGCCACGGCCTCAGCAAACCCCGGATCCCCCAGCCAGTGCAAGGAATGTGTTTGCGTTGGCAAATACCCGCGCGCCAGCTTGTGCTCCCCCTGTGCCCCAGCCTCGATCCGGGAAAGCCCCATTTCAATGGCTAGGTCCATAGCCTGATAATAGCACAATTCGAAATGTAGACAGGGGTGGTGCTCAACACATCCCCAGTATCGCCCGTACAGAGTATCTCGACCAATGAAATTCAACGCCCCAGCGACATACCGACCGTCACGACGCGCCATGATCAGCGCCATGTCATCCGCCATAGTTTCGTGCGCAATGTCGAAGAAGGCGCGTGTGAGATAGGGAGACCCCCACTTGCGGGCCCCAGTATCCTGATAGAATTCCCAGAAAGCATCCCAATGTTGGGGCTGCAGATCACCGCCGATCAGCACTTCGATCTCGCCACCAAAACTCTGGGCCTGCGCGCGTTCCTTGCGGATATTCTTACGTTTGCGTGACGAGAGGCTGGCGAGGAAACCCTCAAAGTCGCGGTAGTTGTGATTGAGCCAATGAAACTGCTGGGTCAGCCGCGGCATTAATCCCATCTGCTTACCTGCTTCGGCTTCTGCTGCCGTGCAAAATGTAACGTGCAGCGACGACAGCTGATTGTTGGCTGCAAGCTGCACCGCCCCCTGCACCAACGCCGAGAGACCCACAGTTTCGAACTCTGGAAGCGTCAAGAACCGGCGCCCCGTAACCGGCGTAAACGGCACCGCCATCTGCAGTTTTGGGTAATAGCGTCCACCCGCTTGCTCAAATGCATGCGCCCAGTTGTGATCAAAGATATACTCACCCTGGCTATGCGACTTGGCATACATCGGCGCGCATGCGATCAGTTGCCCCTGCAGATAAGCCGTCAGATATTGCGGCTGCCAGCCGGTTCCCCGCCCCACCGAGCCGCTATCTTCCAAGGCTTTGAGAAACCGATGAGTGGTGAACGGATCATATGCGCGCGCGCCATCCGCAGTTTCCGGGCAAGCGCAGGCATCCCACTGGGCAGCAGGGATCTGCTCCAGCGAGCTGAGCAGTTGAATTTCGATCTGCGCTTGGTCCATATCTCCCCCTACCCTGCACTATTTGGGCAGGGGTATCCGGCGATCAAGTCGGCAGCTCTGAAAGATACTTTTCAAAGGTCACGTTGTCGGCAAAAGCGCGTGCTGCAAGTTCTTCTTCTCTTGACGTGATGGTCCAGCAAAGAACCGGAACACCGCTGTCGCGGATCTGCTGCACCCGGGGGCGATCCAGATCAAAGGCTTCGTGACTGATAAAGCAGGCCTGCGACGACTCGAAATCCGGAATATCGCGGAGCCTGTCACAGATTTCTGGTGTCAGTTCCGGCCAATCCCTTGGATCATAGGCGCTGGTGACTATTCCACGGGGCAATTCAGGTGCCAATTGCGCCAACTTAGCTGTTGAGTGAGGATTGAAGGACATCAGAGCCACAGGCCTGTTGTAGTCTTTTAACGCGTCGACCGTCACCTGTTCTAGCTGGCCGATCTTGTCGCCCATCAGCCCATCCTGATCTTTCAGCTCGATCAGCAACGGCACTTGCCCAGCGACCAGCTCCAAGATTTCCGGCAGATCGGGAATACCTTCGCCATCGCCACCTTTCAGCGGAATGGCTTGTGCCTCGGCACGGCTACGTAGGTTGATCAAGCCTGTCCCATCTGCCAGCCGATCGAGTTCATAGTCATGAAAAACCATAGCGTGACCATCAGCACTCAGCTGAAGGTCAATCTCGATCCCGTAACCGGCAACAATCGCCGCGCGGATAGCCGCGCGGCTGTTTTCAGGACGCCCATCATTCACATCATGCAAAGCACGATGTGCTACAGGAATACGTATGAAGGCGTCAGGTAGTGTTGGTCTCATTTGATCTGGAACACACCATCAATTTCGACAGCAACACCCAGCGGCAGCGAAGGTGAGCTGACGGCAGAACGTGCGTGACGCCCGATATCGCCTAGCGCCTCGACAAGGAAATCCGACGCACCGTTGATCACCATTGGTTGCTGAGTGAAATCACTGGTTGAGTTCACAAAAGCGCCCAGCTTGACCACACGCACCAACCGATCAAGATCCCCACCACAGGCTGACTTAAGTTGGGCCAGCAGCGCAATGGCACAACGTTTGGCCGCAGCCGCGCCAGTCTCGACATCCATGTCGTCGCCCAGTGTTCCAGTGATCAGGCCATTCTCGTCAGCCGAAATTTGACCCGAGATATACACCATGTCGCCCGCAACAACATACGGCACATAGTTGGCCGCCGGAGCCGGAGCGTCGGGCAAAGTAACACCCAGTTCTTTCAGTTTTGCCTCAATGCTCATGACATCAATCCTCCAAGATGCGTTTCGCGGCGACGCTAACCGGGAAGGTCAGCAGCGAAAAGAGCAAAAATGCAGGCGGCAATCAGCTTTCGCGGAATGCCTTGGTAAAATAGTCTGCCAGTGGTTTGATCAGATACGAAAGTGGTGAGTGATCTGCGGTGCGGATGTAACTTTCAACGGGCATGCCGGGGATCAGTGCAATTCCCTCGGGCAGCTTGCTGATTTCGCCTTCGTTCAACTCGATTTCAGCACGATAATAGGGCTGACGACTGGCCTCATCCTCGAACGAATCCGCCGAAATCTGCATGACAGTGCCAAACAGTTCCGGGGTTTGTCGTTGATCCAAAGCCGAGAACCGCAGCGTGACCGATTGGCCAACATAAATCTCATCGATATTGATAGGCGACACCTGCGCCGCAACGACCAATGGGCGATCCTGAGGCACCAAGTACAAAACGGGTTCAGCTGGGCGGATCACTGATCTTGGAGTGTGAACTTGAAGCCCATAGACAATTCCCGATACAGGGGCCCGAATATCCAAACGCTCTAATCGCTCTATCAACGATCGCCTCTTCTCAGCCAGTTCCAGTTCCTGATACCGCAGGTCCCGCAGCCGGGTAATGGCCTCTTCGCGCTGGCGCGTTCCTAATTTCAGGATCTCAATCTCAGTTTCAGTTATGCGACCTTCGGCTTGTGCTTCGGTTGCAATGAGTTCTCCCAGAGAGCCCTGCAAATCAGCAGACGTACGGCGCAGGTTCAAAACGGTACCAGCCTGTGCCAGCCCTCGATCAAGCAGAGTTTGCTGGTTAGCCAATTCTTCGCCGATCAGTTCTAGCTGAAGAGCCAACGACTCTTGCTGGGCTTTAATACCTTTGATCTGATCCCTGATTTGCGCGCGACGCTTCTCTAGCTGTTCGATTTCTCGCCCAACCGTTTCACGGCGTGCATGGAACAACCGGAGTTGCCCAGCCATAAACTCTTCTACTTCAGTTCGGGTCTGGGCGAGTTCCATCAGCTCGGCTTCAAACTGAACCTCTGCCGCGTCATCTCGCTCAGCTTCCAATCGCCCTCGACGAGCGGTTAACTCAAACAGCTGCCCTTCGGTGATCACCAATTGTGAGCGCAGCTGATTGGCGTCAAGCCGCAGCAAGGTTGCCCCCTCGTTAACGGTATCACCTTCTTCAACCAGAATTTCAGAGACAATGCCGCCATCCAGATGTTGGACTACCTGTCGGTTCTGATCGACCTCTATCCGACCGCTGGCGACAACGGCGCCTGCAATCGAAGACATTACAGACCAGGTGCCAAATCCGCCAACCAAAAGAAGAAGACCCAGCAGACCGACTATCATTGGCCGTCGCGCAGACCAGGTACGTTCAGCGCTCATTTTGCCCGTCCCGCTGCAGCTGCAGCCGTCTTTTGGATTTTCTCATGATTTGTTACCATCTGGCGTAGCACCTGATCTTTGGGCCCAAAGGCGGTTTGATTGCCCTGATCGACCACCAACAACAGATCGCATTCTTGAATTGCAGCTGGCCTGTGCGCCATGATCAACACGGACTTCCCTTCGGATTTCAAACTCTTGATGGCCATGTTCAGCGCCACGGACCCTTCGTTGTCTAGGTTAGAGTTTGGCTCATCCAGGATCACAATAACCGGATCATCAAAGAGAGCTCGCGCCAGGGCAATACGCTGCATTTGACCGCCAGACAAACGGCCACCACCCGCACTAATTCGGGTGTCATAACCCTCGGGCAACTTCGTAATCATCTCATGAGCGGCAGCCTTTTTTGCTGCTGCGACCACTTTCTCGGAGTCGGGCATTTCCGACAATCTCGCGATATTCTGCGCTATTGTCCCTTCGAACAACTGAACCCGCTGTGGCAAGTAACCAATGTGTTGGCCCAAGACATCTGGCGCGTATTGATCCAAAGCTGCACTGTCCAGACGTACGGTCCCAGCCGCAGCCTTCCAAACGCCAGTTAATGCCCGAGCCAATGTTGATTTCCCCGAACCCGATGGACCAATCACACCAAGCGCCTGCCCTGGTCCCAGTGCGAAGGACATGTTCCTAAGTTGTGGCGTTTTTTCTCCGGGGGGCACCACGGTCACGGCTTGCACTTCCAGCCGCGCTTGGGGCTTGGGAAGCGCCAGTCGCTCGTCCTCTTCAGGAACCTTGGTCAACAATTCTGCCAAGCTATGCCAGCCTTTTCTTGCCCGCTGTACCAGCACCCACTGGCCCAATGCGAGTTCGATTGGCGCCAGCGCCCGCCCTAGAAGGATCGAACCAGCAATCATCGCACCGGGGGAAACTTCTCCCTGCAGCACTAGGTATGCCCCCAAACCCAACATCGCGGATTGGAGGAAAAGCCGCAGGGTCTTGGTGACCGAGGTAAAGCTGCCGCCAACATCATTGGCAGCCACGCTTTCAACTAAGGCAGCCTCGCGGGCTACTTTCCAGCGACCAAATGCTGCCCCTCGCATCCCCATGGACTGGATCATTTCAGCTTCCGAACGGATTTCCTCGGACATCAGGCTCGCACGGTGCGCCGCTATATTGGCCTCCATTTGAGGTACCCGCGAAAAAAGCTGGTTCAATAAAGCAATGAACACCAATAGGGCTCCGCCACAGATAGCCAGCAGCCCCAGCCAAGGGTGAAACAGCGCGATCCCAGCTAAGAAAATTGGGGTCCACGGTAGATCAAATGCGGCCATCAACACCGGAGAAGCCATCAACCGCTGTACCGACTCCAAGTCAGACAGCCCTGTTTGGGCCACCGGATCCGGCGCCACCGCCGAGCGGCGAATCATCGCGTCGAATACCCGCCTGTCCAACGCCGCCTGAAACCGCGCGCCAACCCGCGCCATGATCCGCCCGCGGGAATAATCCAGCAGGCCCATCATGCCATAAAGAAACACCACCAACAGCGACAACGCCACCAGTGTTTGTTCAGACCGGCTGCCCAGCACCCGGTCATAGACCTGCATCATGTACAAAGGCCCGGTTAGCATCAGCATGTTGGCAAAAAAGCTGAAAACACCCACGGCCCAGTATAGCCTGCGACTGCGGCGACGTATGCCCGTTAGCTCGTCTAACCCATTTTTATATTGTTGATTTGTCATAATGCGCCTGCAGTAGCTCGTCGTAAGTGCCGGTTATAGGGTACCGTTACACACATCAGGTTAACTTGAAATATGTTCTAAATCTGCCACAAGGGAACAAACAATACATCCTCCCTCTGGGAACGCTACTGATTACCTATAAATCAGTGGCGGGCTGAGGGCCTGCTGCTGATAGACGGACACTGAGGCGAATGAAGCTAACGCTGCGACAAATTTTTATTCTGGTTACTCTACTACTGGCTGGATTAACTGCTGGATGTGCAAGACAAGGGTCCGACGCGCGCGCCGCGGGCGATGTCTTTGACCCATATGAAGGCGTCAACCGAGCGATCCACGACTTCAACCTTGGCGTTGACCGGGTTGCTTTTCGTCCAGCATCCAAAGGGTATGTGAGTGTCATTCCGCCAGATATGGTCACCAGCTTCGGCCTATTCGCTGAAAACCTATCGATGCCGGGTCAAGCTGTGAATGCACTGTTGCAGGGCAACCTGAAAGAATCCGGCATTGCGGTGTCACGCTTCTTCATCAACAGCATTTTTGGAATTGCCGGGTTGGGTGATCCCGCATCCGATTTTAAAGTGCCTCGTGTTGATACGGATTTTGGTGAAACCCTGCATGTTTGGGGCTTTGGCGAAGGGGCATATGTCGAACTTCCCTTATACGGGCCCTCGACATCGCGCGATGCCATTGGCGTTGTCGCAGACTTTTTCACAAACCCAATCACCTTTGCCCGGCAAAACCCCGCCGACAACATAGGTGTCTACGCTGAGATCGTGCGCCGAATGGGGGATCGCGGTAATTACTCAGCAACAGTAGATTCGATCCTATATGAAAGTGCTGACAGCTATGCTCAGGCCCGTTTGATCTACTTGCAAAACCGCCGCTTTGAGCTGGGTGGCGATCAAGAAGCCTATGACGGTGTCTATGGCGACCCCTACTCTGACCCTTATGAGGACATCTATGCCGAATAAACTGTTCAGCCGCCGCTCCTTCTTCGCCCAGGCCATGTCGGGCCTAGGCTTGGCACTGCTGCCTTTGCCTGCATTGGCAATCAGTGAGGATGGAGCCCGAGCGCTGGTCGGCAGCGTTGTGGGCGATATCAACAAGGTGATTGGATCCGGAAAATCCGAAGCGGCCATGATCCGGGATTTTGAAAAGATCTTTGTTCGCTACGCTGATGTACCAATTATGGCGCAATATGCTCTTGGTGTTGACGGCCGTCGCGCATCCAAGGCCCAGATGCGATCCTTCACCAAAGCCTTTCAAGGCTATATCTCGCACAAATATGGCAGGCGTTTCCGTGAATTCATCGGTGGAGACATCGAAGTGAAATCCGCACGCAAGATCCGGGCTGGGTATGAAATAAAGTCCATCGCCAAACTGCAGGGCCAAGCTCCGTTCGAAGTCACTTTTCTGGTATCAGACAAGTCCGGCAAAGATAAGTTTTTCAATATGTTCATCGAAGGCGTGAACCTGCTGTTGACCGAACGTACAGAAATCGGCGCGATGCTTGACCAGCGCAAAGGCAACATCGACAAGCTGATATCGGATCTCAAAAAGATGAGCTAAGCGCTCTTGCCGCGCCCATTCCAAACAGTCTGAGCACGGCACGCGCTGCCGTGCCTGCCCTTCTCTCCGCACCCGCTTCCCTAGATCAATGGCTGCCGCGTCAGCGCAGCCTATTGGTGATTCTGGTCGACTTTGCCACCTTGCGCCGCGCTTGCGCGGCGCCGGACCCAACGGGGGCGGGCCTCTGGTTAGGAGGCCTGCGACGGGCAGGAGCCCCACTTGCGGGGGCACTAATTGCCAAACAATTCTTTCAAGAAATTGTCCACCGCGCGCCCAACGTTCTGACCAGGTTTGCCGCCATTGTTGCGACGCTCTCGGGTGGTTTGAGTTGGAGGCGCAATCGGCTGTGGGGCTTGCATAGGTAGCGCCACAGGTGTCAGCCCCTCATGCACACGGATCATCGTTTCCCGCCAAATCTCGGCGGGCAGCCCGCCACCGGTTACACCTGACAGCGGTGTATTGTCATCGTAGCCCATCCAAACGCCTGCGACATACTCGGCCGTGAAGCCAATAAACCAGGCATCCCGCGCCGCCTGAGTGGTGCCGGTTTTGCCCGCCACCTGCCAGCCCGGCAACTGCGCCCTGGCTCCGGTTCCCTCCGAAACCACTTTCTCCATCATCCAGGTCAATTGCTGGGCCGCGCTGTTTTGGATCACCCGTTCGCCCATACCACCACTGGTGCCGATCACCGGTGCATCATCGCCCATCAGCTGCAATTCAACCAAGCCATAAGGCGTCACCGAAGAGCCACCGTTAAGGATACCAGCATAGGCACCGGTCATCTCAATCAGAGTACTTTCCGATGCACCAAGCGCCAGGGCCGGACCATCCGCCAGATCGCTGGAAAGCCCAAACTCACCTGCCACTTGGCGAACCAAATCTCGCCCCACAGCTTCGGAAACTTTGACCGCCGGAATATTCAGCGAGTCCCTTAGCGCGCGCGCAAGTGTCACTTCACCATAGAACTTGTGGGTGTAGTTCTTGGGGCACCACTGCCCGGATCCGGCAATGTTCAGACAGTACTTTGCGTCCAACACCTTATCCAGTGGTGAGTATCCCAATTCCAACGCGGTCGCATAGACAAAGGGCTTAAAAGCGGAACCCGTTTGCCGTTGCGCTTGGCTGGCGCGGTTGAACACACCTGACACACGGGTTTCGCGCCCACCAACCATGGCGCGAACCGCACCATCGGCGCTCATCACCACAATCGCGGCCTGCGCTTTAGACCCTTCGCGCACCTTATTTTCAAAAATGTAAGCCATCGCCTCTTCGGCGGCGGTCTGCAAGCGTTGGTCCAGCGTCGTTCGAATAATCACATCTTCGGTGGTTTGATCGCCAAAGAAGCTTGGGATCTTATCCATCACCCAATCGGCAAAATAGCCTCCGGCACGCGCAGCGGCGGCCTCGCTTAGCTGCGCAGGATTATCTCGCGCGCCCTGTGCCTGCGCCGTTGTCAAATAGCCCTGAGTTTCCATCAGCCCAACGATCACCTGAGCCCGGTCTTGCGAGCGCTGCAGGTTGTTGGTCGGCGCATAGCGTGTTGGTGCCTTGAGCAAACCCGCCAACATCGCGGCTTCTGCGGCGTCAACCTCGGCGGCTGACTTGCCAAAGTAACGCTGGCTGGCCGCTTCAAACCCGCGTGCCCCGGCGCCAAGAAAGGCGCGATTCATATAGATCGTCAGAATTTCGTCTTTAGAGTATTTTGTCTCCATCGCCATGGCATAAATGGCCTCTTTGACCTTACGCCAAAGCGACCCCTGTCGGCAGTCGGACTCATATGCCCGCTCACTTTCCCAAACATCGGCGTCATAAACCACGCCCAAGCACAGCAGCTTGGCTGTTTGCTGGGTAATGGTTGAGCCACCGTGACCAGACAAAGGCCCACGGCCTTCACGCAAGTTGATCCGCACAGCACTGGCCACGCCACGTGGTGAGATGCCAAAATGTCCATAAAACCGCTTATCTTCGGTGGCGATGATGGCGTTCTTCAGATGCGGCGAAACCGTTTGGGTGGTGACAACACCCCCAAATTGATCTCCCCTCCAGGCATAAACGTCGCCGTTGCGATCCAACATGGTAACCGAACCGCGTGCGCGACCATCTAGTAACGTCGCGAGTTCGGGCAGTTGCAAATAATGGTAGCCCACCGCCAACCCAACCAGCAGCGTCATCACCATGCCAATGCGCCAGGTGAATCCCCAGAACAAGCCAAACACCCATCTAAACAACCCGAAGAAGGCCGCGCCGATACGCCCCAGAATACCCTTGGGCTTACCTCGCGTGGACTTGCGAGGGGCCGCCTTCCGAGCAGCTGGCCTACGTGCTGGAGACTTGCGTGACTTAGGCTTGTTCTCGGCGATCTTGTCACCACCAATCAACCGCGCCAGCCAGTTGCCGGATTGTTTTTTTGATTTGCCTGCAGGCTTGCGTGCTGGTGCCTTACGGCTACCAGTCGAATAGCGTTTGTCTGCCACCAGCGGCTTGCGCCCTGATCCTTTTGCCATGCCAATATCCTGCTCGGTGTGCCCGTTTTCAGCACCATACCCCGTTAGTCAAACTTTGTTGAGGGGGAGTTTTTGAGCCAACACAGCTTCACGTTGCGATTATTAATTAGGCAAAGCTTATTATTTGAGCATTTTTATTGCGCCTTTCATCCAAGAACCAGCTCTCACCCCGCTCCAGGCATTCCCCCGACTCAGGCCAGCCGCTTGTTTGGGGCTGCAGAGACCAAGGCACGAGACCTGGGGAAAGGATGCTGAGATGAAAATGATCATAGCTGCAATCAAGCCATTCAAGCTGGAAGAGGTTCGCGAAGCGCTGACCGACATCGGTGTTGCAGGCCTGATGGTAACCGAAATCAAGGGGTTTGGCGCACAGGCGGGCCATACCGAGATTTACCGTGGCGCAGAGTACGAAGTGAATTTTGTGCCCAAGATGAAACTAGAAATCGTAGTGGCGGCAGATCAGGCCGACCAGGTGGTGGAAACCATCACCAATACAGCCCGCACCGGCAAGATCGGTGACGGCAAGATTTTTGTGCTGGATGTGGCTCAGGCGGTGCGGGTGCGCACCGGCGAGACAGATCTGGAAGCACTCTGAGCGAACGGCCAAGAAGGAATATCAGATGAACTCCCTTAAACTCCCACTCGCCGTTGCAGCGCTTGTCGCGCTCCCCGCGATCGGCTTTGCCCAAGACGCTGATGTCACCCCTCCGAACAGTGAAATCGGCTTTATCTTTACCACCTTCATGTTCTTGATCGCCGGTTTCCTGGTGTTCTGGATGGCTGCTGGTTTCACCATGCTCGAAGCGGGCTTGGTTCGCGGCAAGAACGTGACCATGCAGCTAACCAAGAACATGGGCCTGTTTTCATTTGCAGCAATTGCCTACTACGTCGTTGGCTACAACCTGATGTACCCCGGCGATGGATGGACCATCAACGGCATCCTTGGCGCCTTTTCTATGACCTCGCTTGAGCCGGTTGGCCTGGACGGTATGGAGCCAGACCTGACCTACGCCTCGGTTGGTTCCGACTTTTTCTTTCAGCTGATGTTCTGCGCAACCACTGCGTCGATCGTATCAGGTACTATGGCAGAACGGATTAAGCTGTGGCCGTTCCTGGTCTTTGTGATCATCCTGACCGCATTCATCTACCCAATCCAGGCTTCCTGGAAGTGGGGCGGTGGTTTCTTGCAGGAAATGGGTTTCCAGGATTTCGCCGGTTCAACAGTCGTACACTCGGTTGGTGGATGGGCCGCCCTGATGGGTGCACTGATCCTGGGACCACGTATCGGCAAGTATAAAGCTGGCAGAACTATTCCGATGCCAGGTTCTAACCTGCCGCTGGCAACTCTGGGTACCTTCATTCTGTGGCTCGGTTGGTTCGGCTTCAACGGTGGCTCGCAGCTCTATATGGACACTGCCGCAAATGTTGCTGACATTAGCCGGATCTTTGCCAACACCAACGCCGCCGCCGCTGGTGGAGCCGTCGCCGCAATGTTGCTGACACAGTTCATGTACAAGAAACCTGACCTGACAATGATCCTGAACGGCGCGCTGGCTGGCTTGGTATCTATCACCGCTGAACCGTTGTTCCCGTCGCTGGGCATGGCCACACTGATTGGTGCTGCTGGTGGTGTGATCGTGGTTCTTGTTGTTCCGCTGCTGGACAAATTCAAGATCGACGATGTTGTTGGTGCAATCCCAGTTCACTTGGCTGCTGGCATCTTTGGTACTTTGGTTGTGCCGCTGAGCAACCCTGATGCATCCCTCTTCGTCCAGCTGAAGTCTGTTGTGATTGTCGGTATCTTTGTATCCGTAGTCTCGGCCGCGGTCTGGCTAGCGCTGAAAGCCATCGTTGGCATTCGTGTTACAGAAGAGGACGAGATCAACGGACTGGATATGGCGGAACTGGGGATGGAAGCCTACCCCGAGTTCTCCAAACTCTAATCCACTCACGGATGACTATGAAGCCGACGCGGCCCTTTCGGGGGCCGCGTTTTGCTTTACCCCCCAGGAATTCGACACAAAAAAACGCGCTCTCCAACGGAAAGCGCGTTGTATTTGTTTTGATGTCGGCTTGCCTAGACGCCGGCGTCGATGATCGACTTGGCCAGGATTGGTACCGTATCGGCATTTAGTCCGGCGATATTCATCCGGCTATCACCGACCATGTAGATCCCATCATCTGCGCGCATCTGTTCAACCAGATCAGGCGAGGTACCCAATAGTGAGAACATGCCACGGTGTTGCGCCAGGAAGCCAAAGCGGTCAGAACCAGACAAGCGCTGCAGCTCGTCCGCAAGCTGTTGACGCAGGCTCAGCATACCCAGACGGGTTTCTTCCAGTTCAGCCGCCCAATCAGCGCGCAGGGCGTCGTCGTTCAGGATCATGGTGACCAAACGCGCACCGTGATCTGGCGGGAACGAGTAATTCTGGCGGTTCAAAAATGCCAGTGTACCCTGATTTAGCTTCTGCGCCGAGGCATCGTTCGACACCATCATTAGCAAACCGGTCCGCTCGCGATAGATGCCAAAGTTCTTGGAACAGCTCGCCGCGATCAGGCATTCGGGAGTACCCGAAGCCACCAACCGCACACCGGTCGCGTCTTCTTCCAGGCCGTCACCAAAGCCCTGATATGCAATGTCGATCATCGGCACCAAGCCGCGCTCGTTCATCAGCGCGATGACTTCTTTCCACTGCACCTCGTTCAGGTTGGCACCTGTTGGGTTGTGGCAGCAGCCATGCAGCAGGATGACGTCACCTTTGACCGCAGTTTTCAGGTCTTCGATCATACCGTCAAAGTTTACGCCACGGGTCTCGCGGTCAAAATAGCGGTAAGTGACAGTTTCAATGCCAACGTAGTTCAAGATTGAAACATGGTTGGGCCAGGTTGGATCGGACACAAACACCCGCGCCGAAGGGTTAGCCATCTGGATCAATTCAAACGCCTGACGCACTGCGCCAGTACCGCCCGGAGTGGCTGCCGCTGCGATATTGTCGCGTGGCACTACACCACCCAGGATCAGCTTGATCATGGCATCGGAATAGGCCGGATCCCCAACGAGACCTACGTAAGACTTGCTGGTCTGCTCTTCCCACAGCTTATGCTCGGCCGCCTTGATGGCCCGCATCACTGGCGTCACACCCTGAGCATTTTTGTAGACCCCAACGCCAAGATCAATTTTGCTCTCGCGCGGGTCCTCGCGGAACTTCTGCATCAGCGCCAGAATTTTGTCGGCGGGCTGTGATTTCAGGGTTTCGAACATCAGTTCTCTCCGGTTGCAACGGGTAAGGTAGGAAAGGCGCCCCATTCGGTCCAGGAGCCGTCATAGACGGCATGGTCGTTTTTGCCGATACGCTCTAGCGCCAGGCTCAGAACAGCGGCAGTAACGCCCGATCCGCAAGTGGCTATAGCTGGCTTGGCCAAATCCACCCCTGCGGCTTCAAAAATCGAACGCAGCTTGTCGGCAGGCTTCATGGTGCCATCTTCATTCAACAGCGTCGTGAACGGTACGTTTTTGGATCCGGGAATGTGGCCCGCGCGCAGCCCTTGACGAGGTTCAGGGACCTCACCACGGAACCGCTCGGCGGCGCGGGCATCAATGATTTCATGATCCCCCAATTTGGAGGCGGACGAAACCTGCGTCACATCGCGCACCATCTGGTTTTGCACCCGCACTGTCATGTGGCGATCCCGGATCACCGGAGGCATGTCTTCAACTTCTCGCCCCTCGGCTTTCCACTTCGGAAACCCGCCATCCAAAACGGCAACGTTGAATTGCCCCATCAGCCGGAACAACCACCAAACACGGGCGGCCGAGAAAAGGCCAAGCCCATCATAAACCACCACCTGGTGACCATCACCCACTCCCATGGCGCGCAGCCGCGACATGAACTTCTCAACTGGTGGCACCATATGCGGCAGCTCTGACCGGTGATCAGAAATCTCATCGATATCAAAATACCGCGCGCCAGGAATATGACCTGCGTCATACTCTGCGCGCGCATCACGCCCTAGCGCGGGCATCATCCACGAAGCATCCAACAACCGTAGATCAGGATCTTTCAGATGAGCTGCCAGCCATTCAGTGGAAACAAGTGTCTTCGGATCGTCCTGCATGAATTTCTCCCTAGGCGCGTTGTCCAAGGCCTACTATCGGCCGCAAGGAGTCGCAAGGAAAAGACATGAGGTTTTAGGCTCTTGGCGGTGGGATTGGGCAGAAATTCCGGTGAATTTATTCACTTCACCCTTCAGCAAGGGATTTCCTCATGTTGAAACCCGTCACCTGAAACCCAGCAGCTTGGTACAGATGCTGCGCCCGGTCATTGTCTGCAGCCACACGCAGCCTGATGTCGCAATGTCCAGCCCCAGCATATTCAGCCTCAAGCGCCACTAGCGCATCCCTAGCGTAACCCATTCCACGATGTGGTGGTAGAATGCAAAAATCACTGATGAAAACTGTCCTAGTCCCCGGCTTACACCAGAAATACCCCACAACCGTGTCATCATTGATTTCGCCAGTCACGATACAAAACAGGTCCTGCCCCGGACTATCAATCCCCTGCCCGAGATCCGCCACGACTTCTTGCTCCGCCTGTGCACGGGCCGACGGAGGATCGATATCGTAGTTAGACGAGATTTCGGCCGCATAGTCGGGAATGAAATAAGCAAGATAGTCCTGAAACTCATCAGTCTGCATCTTACGAAGACGTATCATTTTTATCCCCGTGCAAACCGACAAGGACGTCTTGCCCTTAGCTGTGATCTTTCATCAACCGCGACTTCTGCCGAGACCAATCCCGCTTGGCCTCCGAGGCCCGCTTGTCGTGGTTCTGCTTACCTTTGGCGATGCCGATCTTCAGCTTCACCAGTCCCTTGTGATTGAAGTACATCACGATAGGAACCAACGTCATACCTTTGCGCTGGGTCGCGTTCCACAGATTGGACATTTCCTTGCGCGACACCAGCAATTTACGGCGGCGGCGCTCAAGGTGTTTAAACGTCTTAGCCCGCTCATAGGGCGCGATGTAGCTATTCACCAACCACAATTCGCCATCTTCAACCGCCGCATAGCTTTCGGCGATGTTCGATCCCCCCATCCGCAGGCTTTTAACCTCTGACCCTTCCAGGATGATGCCACACTCCAGGTCATCATTGATCGCGTAATCATACCGCGCGCGGCGATTTTCGGCGATAACCTTATAGTTCGGATCTGTTTTCTTTTTCTGGGCCATGGAGTGCAGATGTAAGCCCGACGACGACTGGACGCAAGATGGCGTGCAAGCGCTTCTCGAAGTTAGATCCCGGTAACTTGCTGATTTTGGAGTTCCCCCCCTTGTGTCCGCACCAAAGCAGGACAAGCCACGGGGCGCAGCTTGTCATAGGCAATATGGAACACATACGCGTATCCAGCATAAAAAAGGGTCAGTCCCAGATTAAATGACAACGCCTGCAGAAAGCTGTGCCCTGCCACATACATCATTAAGGGACACGTGATCATCACCGCAGTAACCTCATGCGAGAACGCATGGAATACACGCATCTTATGCGGCCTGTCGCTGGCAAGCCGGTTCGCGAATTTGAGTTCACATCGGTCGAAAACGTAATTGTGCAGCGGGGACCAGACAAGGATGACAGCGGAAAACAACGCAATCAACGTAACCCCGTCGGCCATCGGCGCTCCTGCTAGAACAGCATAGAGTGGCGACACCACCACCACACCCGTAATTTCAAAAGATAGGGTCTGTATCACGCGTTCACGCAGAGATCTAAGTGCCATAAGACCGCTTCGATCCAGCAACACTCTCCAGAGCCTTATTGGCCTTTTTGTTCACCATCGCGCTACTTTCCCCAGCCTCAGTAGTCACGAGGCACTCTTGCTCAGAGTTCCGTCCTACGTGAGTGTGGTTTTGCTGACAGTTCACATTTGGGAATGGACTTAGTTATTCTTTGGGTTGAGTACCGAAAAGATTCCAAGATCGAGGCATTGCTCTACAGTGCGTCCCTATTCCCACTTAAGATTTCCAGTTGAAAAGGCGCCCCAAACAAAGATGCAAATTCAGACCGAACAACTCCGCCAGCTTCTTAAAACTGTTGATCACCTATACGCAGCTGCCTGTGACCCCGCAAAATGGCCTGCTTTTCTATCTGAAGCAGCTCTACTGTTCGAGTCACAAGGCACCCAAATTGGACATCATGACCTAACCAATCACAGTCTCTCGTTCAGTCGGCTGCATGGATATGAGTGGGACGAAGCGCACTACCAGAAATACGACGAACTGATGCCCCAAGACCCACGTCTGCCCTATTTTTCACAAAACCCTTTCAAGCCTATTCATTGCAGAATGAACATCAGCGATGACGAACTGCACGCGACAGAGGTTTATAAAGAGGTTCTTGATCCCGGAGGCGTCGAATACTCGATTGGGGTAAACCTGACCGAAGAAACCCGATCGCTGTCTTACTTTTTGGCCCTGCGCAACAAGTCGCAAAACCGGTTTGGCAGTTCTGAGTGTTACCTCCTTCAAGAACTTATCCCACATTTAAATCGCGCCATCTTGCTACAACGAGACATCAACACGATCGATTTCGAGCGCAATATCGCGGCCGATACGTTGGATGGCATGGCCGTTGGCCTATGTGTGGTTGATCAATCGGGACACTTGAGGTTCAGCAATCGAACGGCACAAGACCTGCAGAGCGATAGCGACGGGCTGACTGTTACCAATGGCCGCCTAATTGCAACAGGTCAGTCCGGATCAGCCTTAAGAACCGCCATACGAAGTGTCGTCAGTCAGGCCCGAACCGGAACTTCGGTTGGCGGTATTCCCCTCCAGATCGATCGGCCCTCTGGGCGCGATCCCCTTGCCGTTCTGGTCGCAGCCCTCTTTGGCGACCATCTGAAGTCCGGCTGGGCCGGGTTGCGCGATCCATTAGCAATATTGATTATTCGCGATCCACGGCAACCGGTGGAAACGCGACACGAACTGCTGAGCAGAATGTACAGCCTCACGCCCAGTCAGGCACGCTTGGCCAACCTTTTGGTCAACGGGCTCTCCTTGCGTGACGCAGCGCAACAGGCTGACTTAACCGAGGCCAGTGCCCGGCAGTATCTGAAACTGATTTTTGGCAAGATGGGTGTCACTCGTCAAAGCGAAATGGTTCTCAAGGCCTTGAACCTGCCTCTACCAATCGGATTTTCTGGTGCCTGATGGCGCCTCTCAACCGCGTTACCGGGCCTTGCGCTCCCGCAGCACCGTAAACAGACCGCTGCCGATAATTATGGCGCTGCCTATTAACGTCAGCACATCCGGACGTTCGCCAAAGACCAAGACCCCCAACACCATGGCAAAAATCAACCGCGTGTAGCGAAACGGCGCAACAACCGAGATCTCGCCCAACCGCATGGCTCCAGTCAGGGCGTTGTACGCAATGACCCCAATCACAGTAGCCGCCAGCAACAGCCCCCAAACCTGCAAGCTTGGCCAGCTCGCGCCTCCCGTCCAGCCGAGTGACAGGATGCCAGCGATAATGAGCATCGCAAACCCATAAACACCCAATTGCAGATTAGACATCGACGGTGGTGCAGCGCGCGTTGCAAGATCTCGCCCAGCAAACCCAAGCGTACCAATTACGGCAAACATTGAAGCTGGTTCAAACCCACTCAGCCCAGGTCGCAGAATAAGCAGCACACCGCAGAAGCCAACCGCAATGGCCACCCAGCGTCGCCAGCCAACCTTTTCGCCAAAAAACACCACGGCTCCGGCGGCAACCACCAGCGGTGTCGCCTGCAAAACGGCCGAGGCCGACGACAACGGCGTCAATGCAATCGCCAAGGTAAAACACAACCGCCCTGTCACCTCTGCAATTGAGCGCAACAACAGCGGGCGCGTGCAAATCGCCGGGTGAAACATGCGCTGCCCCTGCGCACGCGCCTTGATCATAAAGATCACCATGCCTCCCAGACCAAACAGTATCAGGACCTGCCCAACCGGCAGGCTCTGGGTGGTGGATTTGATAAACATATCTTCCAGCGCAAAGGCCGCCATCGCCAATGCCATCAACAGGCTGCCGCGAACTGTATCCATTCCGATTGCTTTCACATGTTTCTGGTTCTGCAGCCAAAATTGCTATGGTCAACTGTGTCCAGAGGCAAGTGAAGCAGTTGATATTTTTAGGAATTGCCCTGCGACAAAACAGCTTGGCGATAGTGATGCATATTCAAGAAGGCCGCGCCGGTCTGCGTGCTGCGATAACCGTGGGGCGCATCTGCGGCGAACCGCAGTCCTTGCCCGGCAGACAAAGGCACCCAGTCCCCATCCCGCAGAACCTCCATCTCTCCCTCCAGCACAAAGACCTCTTCGGTCACACCGGTATCATGGGGCTGCGATTCATGGCTTTGTCCCGGTTGCAGGCTGACATGAAAGGTCTCGGCTCTCAGCGCCGGGTCAAACGGAAATACAATTTTCACCGCAATGCTGCCGGGAAACTGAACCGTTCTAAACACGCCACCGGTCTTGCCGGTCATCCGCGCGGTTTCATTTATCAGCGCCGTCAGCGGCAAATGAAACCCCTTGGCGATCTTCCACAACGTCGCAATCGTCGGGCTCGATTCACCCCGCTCAATCTGTCCCAGCATCGCCTTGCTTACCCCTGTTAGCTCTGCCGCTTTTGACAGGCTCAGGCCGGCCTCAGCCCGAATGCTGCGCAGATTAAGGGGGATGGATTCTTCGCTCATCTACTCGCCTGTCAAAAAAACCTTGTGCGTTATAGCGCACGATGTGTAGTGTGCGCTATAACGCACGCACCCTAGCCGACATACCAGCCAAGGAAAACCCACATGCTGAAGAGTTTGAAGCTTTCGCATTTTGCAGCTGGCGCAATTGTGGTTCTGGTCGGCTACACCAGTTCGGTTGCCATCATTTTCCAGGCGATTGAGACAGTTGGCGCAACTCAGGCCCAAGCCAACAGCTGGCTGGTGGCACTTGGTCTCGGCATGGGGCTGACAAGCTTTGTGCTGTCCCTTTGGTTTCGCATGCCTATCCTAACGGCCTGGTCCACCCCCGGTGCGGCTTTACTGGCAGTTGGCCTGAAAGATGTGCCCCTAGATCAGGCCGTTGGTGCCTTCATATTCTGTGGCGCGCTGCTGACACTGACCGGCCTCACCGGATGGTTCGAACGCCTGACAAAACTGATCCCTGATACACTCGCCAACGCCCTGCTGGCTGGCATATTGTTTCAATTCGGCCTGTCAGCCTTTACCGCGCTGAATGATGAAACCGCGCTGGTCGCTGTGATGGGAGCCGCATTCCTGTTAGGTCGCCTATACTTCCCGCGTTACAATATTCCGGTTGTCCTGCTTGCGGGTTGTGTTTGGGCCGCGTTTTCCGGATCGTTCGGTGACATGCAGCAACTGAACCTCAGCCTCAGCATGCCCGAATTTGTCAGCCCCAGCTTCTCGCTCCCTGTGCTGATCGGCATTGGCCTGCCGCTCTACATCGTCACCATGTGTTCGCAGAACATGCCTGGCGTCGTCACCCTACGCAGCGCGGGCTACCAGCCGCCTGTATCCGCCAGCCTGACGGTCACTGGCCTCGCCTCACTGTTACTGGCTCCATTCGGCGGCTACGCCTTTAACCTGGCCGCCATCACCGCTGCCATTTGCGCAGGCCCTGAGGCGGACGACGATCCTAAAACACGCTATTTCAGCAGCGTTATCGCCGGGCTGCTCTATTGTCTCGTCGGCCTTGGTGGAGCCACCGTGATTAGCCTCTTCCTGATCGCCCCCAAAGCTCTAGTCGCCACCATCGCAGGTCTCGCGCTGCTGTCGACCATCGGCAACAGCCTCTCCCACGCCCTGTCCGACACCCAAAACCGCGAGGCGGCGCTCATCACATTCATGAGCACGGTCTCCGGCATCAGTTTCTTTGGAATCGGTTCCGCTTTTTGGGCCTTGGTTCTGGGAATGATCGTCAATCAGGCGCTTAGCGCTCGAATACGCCACTCCAAACGCCAAACCGTCACCTCTTAGAACAAGCAAAAACCGGCCCACAGGGTACAAAACAACCAAACACCGCCCCGACATATTGCGTTTGTTGCGCAAATCGTGTCCCTGAGGGCAAATAAAGGGAAACAGCAAAATGCCATTTTACCGATCAAGAACCTCTACCCACGGCCGCAACATGGCGGGTGCCCGCGGCCTCTGGCGCGCCACCGGCATGCAGGATGACGATTTCGGCAAGCCAATCATCGCCATCGTCAACTCGTTCACCCAGTTTGTACCGGGTCACGTCCACCTCAAGGATCTAGGCCAGATGGTTGCCCGCGAAGTTGAGGCCGCAGGTGGAGTTGCCAAGGAATTCAACACCATCGCCGTAGACGACGGCATCGCCATGGGCCACGACGGCATGCTCTATTCGCTGCCCTCGCGCGAAATCATCGCTGACTCGGTCGAATACATGGTCAACGCCCACTGTGCCGACGCCATGGTGTGCATCTCGAACTGTGACAAGATCACGCCCGGCATGATGATGGCTGCCATGCGTCTGAATATCCCGGTGATCTTTGTGTCTGGTGGCCCGATGGAGGCCGGCAAGATCGACATCGAAGACCTGGACATGACCAAAATCGATCTAGTCGACGCCATGGTTGCCGCTGCCAGCGAAACCCTGACGGACGCGCAGGTTCAGCACATCGAAGAAAACGCCTGCCCAACCTGCGGGTCCTGTTCCGGCATGTTCACCGCCAACTCGATGAACTGTCTGGCCGAGGCGCTGGGTCTGGCGCTACCTGGCAACGGGTCAACCCTCGCCACCCATGCGGACCGCAAGCACCTGTTCCTTGAGGCTGGCCGCAAGATCGTCGACATCACCAAACGTCACTACGAGGGCGAAGAAAAAGGCCTGTTGCCGCGTGACATAGCCACCTTCGACGCCTTTGAAAACGCCATGTCGCTGGACATCGCGATGGGTGGGTCGACCAACACGGTGCTGCACCTGCTCGCCATCGCCAGCGAGGGCGAAGTGGATTTCACCATGACCGATATGGACCGGCTCAGCCGTCAGGTGCCTTGCTTGTGTAAGGTCGCCCCAAACATCGAAAACGTCCACATGGAAGACATCCACCGCGCCGGTGGCATTTTCTCAATCCTGGGTGAGTTGTCGCGTGCGGGTCTGCTGCATAACCATGTCTCCACTGTGCACTCCAGCACTATGGGTGAGGCAATTGCCAAGTGGGACATCAAGGTCGCCAACAACCCTGAAGCCGAAGAGCTGTTCAAGGCGGCACCGGGCGGCGTACGCACCACGCAGGCTTTCTCGACCGAGAACCGGTACAAGGAACTGGACACCGACCGCGAAGGCGGTGTGATCCGTTCCAAGGAACACGCGTTTAGCCAGGACGGCGGTCTTGCCGTATTGTTCGGCAACATCGCTCTGGACGGTTGCATTGTAAAAACCGCAGGCGTGGATGCCAGCATCTTGCAGTTCACCGGATCTGCCTATGTCTGCGAAAGCCAAGACCAGGCCGTCAGCGACATCCTGACTGGGAAAGTTAAAGAAGGCGATGTAGTAGTCATCCGCTACGAAGGCCCCCGTGGCGGCCCCGGCATGCAGGAAATGCTCTATCCAACCAGCTACCTGAAATCCAAAGGTCTGGGCAAGGCCTGCGCCCTGCTGACCGACGGCCGCTTCTCGGGCGGCACATCTGGCCTGTCCATCGGTCACGTCTCGCCCGAGGCGGCCGAGGGCGGCACCATTGGTCTGGTTGAACACGGCGACAAGATCGAGATCGACATCCCGAACCGTTCAATCAACCTGGCAGTCTCCGAAGAGGTTCTGGCCCAGCGCCGCGCCATTCAGGACGAAAAAGGCTGGGAGCCAGCCGAGCCTCGCAAACGCAAGGTATCCACCGCGCTCAAGGCCTATGCCAAGCTGACCACTAGCGCCGCCAAAGGTGCCGTGCGCCAAGTCTGATCAAGCTTCCTCTGCCCGCCACGCATTCCGGCGGGCAGAGTTCTTTTTAGGTAACAGGTCATTTCGTCGTGCGTTCCCAACACACCGACCGCAGCCTTTTATTATGGGCTATCGGGCTTAGACTCTTCACCACGTTTCTGGTCACCGCCATGGCCGCCTGTATCCATGCAGTCAGCAGCTCGGCCCAGCTTGGCCAAATCATCTTCTACCGCTCAGCTTTCGCATTGATCCCAATCTGCCTGTACATGCTGATCCGAAGTGAGTGGCCCAGTGCCCTGCGCACCCAGCGCCCGGGCCTACACGTTACGCGCAACCTGCTGGGTGCGTTTTCCATGAGCTTATCCTTCATCTCGTTGGCCTATCTACCCGTTGCCAACGCGCAATCTCTAGCATTTCTGACGCCCGTGCTCTCGCTTCCGCTCGCTGCGCTCTTGTTGGGCGAACACCTCTCGAGGTCTGTTATAGTAGCTACCATCATTGGATTTGGCGGCGTCATCATCTTGCTATGGGATGCCTTACATAGTCCGTCGCCTGACGTTTTTTACGGCGTATTGGCCGGACTTGGCTTTGCCCTCACCATGGCCTTTGTGCGGGTCCACACCAAAACCATGACCGCCACAGAAAGTTCATCCACAATAGCCTTCTACTTTGCTGTCGTTGCTGCTTTGGTTGGCTTGGCGACCCTCCCCTTTGGTTGGTCATCCCTTGCCGACACTGACTGGGCTTTGCTTATCCTCGCCGGACTGATCGGCGGCGTCGGTCACATCGCCTCAAACGAGGCCGTCGCCCGCGCGCCGATCTCCACCCTCGCGCCCTACGACTTCACCGGGCTGATTTGGGCGCTTGGGTTCGACATCCTGCTGTTTGCCACATGGCCCAGCACCAACAGCTTGCTTGGGGCTGGTATCATCACGGGCGCGGCTTTGTTGGTTACTTTTGTTTCAGTCCGACCAAAAAAGCCGACGAAACAACTAATCTAGGAGCTCCGAAATGACCAAATGGCGACCACACAACGGCATTCGGATAAAGGCAATTGGCCTTCACTGGCGGGCTGGAAAACTCTTGGCAGCTGAAGTCTATAATGATCTAGGCCATCTCAAAGGAGTACGGCCATTAGGCGGTACAATTGAGTTTGGCGAGACTTGGCAAGAGGCTCTAAAGCGAGAGTTTCTCGAAGAGCTAAACGTATCCATCAAGATATCCGGAGACCCATTTATTCTAGAGAATATATACCAACATGAAGGCCACCCAGGCCACGAAGTCATTTTTGCCGCCGAAATACAGCTTCCTGATAGTTTCGACCTGAACAGGGATGTCGTAACATTTAAGGAAGACAACGGCGTCGAATGCATCGCTCGTTGGTTTGACATCGAAACTCTCGATATCGGCGGGCCCGAACTTTACCCAACAGGGCTAAAACCGCTCCTTCATAAGATGCCGAGCAGCAATTCACGCAAGAGCAATTAAACAAAACGGTTTGCCCTCTACTCTCCCAGCTTGGCGTGCACCTCGTCCAGATCGATCTCGCCAATTGGCATCTTGTTCGACGGATCCTCAAAGTCATATTTGAACAGTTCGAAATCGCGTTTGTAGACTTCATAGATCAGGTGCATCGACAGATCGTCAAAATAGTCCTCGACTGGATGCGCCCGTTTAGGGCCGTGGCCTTCACTTTCGTTGAACCTTGGGATCGCACTCAGATCCACGGTTTGGGGAGTTTCAATCCCCCCCAGCACATCACCCATGCCGTCGTTAAACGACTCGGTCCAGATGATATTATCGTATTTGCCGCCGTTCCGGATAAAGGTCGACACATGGCCCGACATGGCAGACCAGTGGATGTCCGGGTCCATAGGGCGACGATAGCGGATGGTGTCACGCACAAACAGCAAGAACCGGCGGAAACTGCGGATCTGGTCAAACTCCTGCTTGCCGTCGTCGCCCCCCACTTCGATGCCGTATTCATAGGTCAGCTTGGGCACCAGATTGCCGCGGTAACGGCGACCATTGCGCTGAATGCCGCAGATCTTGTCAAAGAACGAGCTAAGCACCCGCGTGTAAGGGTTGCGCACACAGGTAAAGGCATACGATCGGTGCCCCTGCACATTGCGGGTGATGGGTCCCTGGCTGTCGTCCAATGCCCACTTGTGCAGACCAGACTTGGCGTCGTGAATATCTCCGTCAAAAAATGCTCCGTGATCGGAATAATACATGATCTGACCAATGGTCGAGCAGGCGCATTTGGGCACCACACGGTACACAACGCTTTCACTTTCGGTCATCCAAGTGCCCGGAAATCCCATATGCTCTAACCTCCACAGGGTATTGCTTGCTCGCGACTACTGACGATTGCAGATATCTATATGCAAAAACCAGAACTAACTGGTTTATTCAATCAGTGTTCAGCCTTATCAAGAGGTACAATGAAAAGAAATCGGGTGCACTGTCTCCATTATGGCAAAAATCGCTTATATTCTGCTCTGCCATAAAGATCCCGATGCGATCATCCAGCAAGCTGAACAATTGACAGCCGCTGGCGATTATATGGCGATTCACTTTGATGCCAGCGCTGCCTCTGAATCTTATGCGATGATCCGCGAAGCCTTGGATCATAATCCCAATGTTACTTTTTCACGTAAGCGTATCAAATGCGGTTGGGGGGAATGGTCGTTGGTGCAGGCCACGCTGTTGGCGGTTCAGGCCGCTGTCGAAGAATATCCTCGCGCCACCCATTTCTATATGCTGTCGGGCGACTGTATGGCCGTTAAAACTGCAGAGTACGCCCACCAGTTCCTTGATGGAAACGACCGCGATTTCATCGAGAGTTTCGATTTCTTCGAAAGCGACTGGATCAAAACCGGGATGAAAGAGGAGCGGCTGATCTATCGCCACTACCTCAACGAACGCACCCACAAAACGTTGTTCTATTGGGCACTTGAACTGCAAAAACGTCTTGGCCTGAAACGGAATATTCCCAACGACATCCAGGTGCAGATCGGCAGCCAATGGTGGTGCCTACGGCGCCGGACAGTTGAGTGGATCCTGGATTTCACCCGCAAACGCAAAGACGTGATGCGCTTCTTCAGCACCACCTGGATTCCTGACGAAACATTTTTCCAAACACTGGTGCGCCACCTCGTCCCCGAGAATGAAATCGACACCCGCACACTCACCTTCCTGATGTTCACCGACTACGGGATGCCCGTGACGTTTCACAACGATCACTATGACCTGCTGCTAAGCCAAGATTTCCTGTTTGCCCGTAAAATCAGCCCTGATGCAAAAGAGCTGAAGGCGCGATTAGGCAAACTCTATGCTTCTAAGAATGTCAATTTTCAGATCTCAAACGAGGGCCGCAGCCTTTACAAATTTCTCTCTGGGCAAGGCCGCATCGGTCGACGGTTTGCCATGCGGTTCTGGGAAACCGAAAGCTCGCTGGGGCGCGAACGCGAGCTGATGATCGTGGTTTGCAAAAAGTGGCATGTGGCCAAGCGCCTGATGGATCAGGTGCGCCACGAAACCGACATCCCTGCCATTGACTATCTATTTGATGAAGACGGCACGCCGCTACCTGATCTTGGAGGCATTCAGTCGTCGCTGGGGAAACGCGCCCGCCATCGCCGCGCATTGATGCGCATGTTGTTTGAATACTACGAAAGTGATCGACTGGCCGTCTGCATGGATCCCGCGAACCTGGATCTGATGCACGACTTTTTCTCAGATCGCTCCTCGACCAGATTGCTGCAAATCGAGTGTGACTTTACCGATGACTATCTTATTGGTCACGCCCGTCGCGTTGGCTTGGCGGGCGAGCGCACATCCAAGCTCACGCTCGAGCGCCTGCTGCCAACGATCCGAAACGACATGACCCACGAATCCGATCGCATTCGCGATGCGGGTTTCAGCCGGCTTAACCGAATTCGCCAGTCCGACAGCACCGAGGCCAATGCGGCCAAGCTGATGGAGTTTTTCAGCGTGTCCCACGACAAGGGACAAAAGCTTGCCCAAACGCGCCATCTGTTTGAGGACTGACACAAACCCGGGGTAAAGTGAGTTCAGCCTACAGAATGAAAAGAGCCGCCCAATCGGCGGCCCAGATCATTTCTTTTTCCAGGTATCCAACCATCGCCGGATCCGGCCACGTCGTTCCGATATGGCATCGCCAGCCGCGCAAAGGCTGTCTTCCACATCCTCGACCATCGGATCAATGCGCGCCTTCTTGAACCGCCGCCAACGCACGTAAACCGCCCAGAACAGGGCTGCAAGCATTGTCAGGAAGACAATGTTGAACCAGTTGATGGCCGAATAGCCAGGCCCATCCACCGGTTTAACCGAAACCGCATTGGGAAAAATTGTCATGAACTGGTTGCGCCACCCATAGTGGCGGATCACCACCCATTGCGGGTTTTCCTTGGTCGACACCAGATCCGTCAGCTCAGCCTGCAGGTTGGAACTGTCCAGCTTAAAATAAGGCGGCCAGCTCCAGCCGGTATCTTCGTTGCGAAACACCATCGGGCGACCGTTCTCATAAAACGTCTCGACAAACCGCACATCACGATTGGTCGTCGTGGCACTTTCCTGCGCCGTGTCCTGCTGCGACCAGAACAGTGCGTTTTCGCCAAAATCTACGCGTCGCACATCCGTGGAGACCACGCGCACCACATCGTGCTGTGGCAGCGTGTAGTGCAGCACCGAGATAAACAGCACCCAAAAGGTGATTGTGAACACCCATTTTACATAGACCATCGTGGTCCCCTCACATGAAATTCGTGGTATAAACCAAGAGCCCAATCGCCCCCAGTGGAATAATATAGACCAGCAAGATCAGCTTGCGCCGGATCGAGCTATCGTATTTCTTCAGCCCGCGCTCAACATAGGCATCCCGGTCGATGGTCAGGTTTTTGTCCTTCCAATGCCGCTTCAGCTTAGCCTTGCGAACAGCACGCGAATAGATCGAGATCACCACATAGGCAATGGTCTGAATGATCAGCAAAACAACCATCAAGCGAAGCAGCGCAAACATCTAGCGTCTCCTGTCTCGGGTCAACGAACCCCATGGGCCAACCCGCCTAACCATCCGATCCTGCGCGCGAACCTTGGGCATCCCACGGCTGACCACTGGCGCATCCTCCCCTGACATATCAGGTTCATGACCAAATAGCGCGTCACGTGCACCGGCCTTGTCCACGGTGTATTCATTGGCCAAGAAATGCACAACATAGGCTTTCTTGGCATCCGGCCAATCGCGGTACAGCTGATAAAACAGCGCCTTGTGGCAGATGAATAGCTGGCGGATGTCCAGCTGCGTCAGCTCGGCCAGCAGCATGTTGACCAGATCCCGATCCGGCGTATCTGCCGCCCGCAGGGAATAGAAATAGGCCGGATGGTCCGAGCTGATCCGGGGCCATTTACCGCCGCCGTCCGCCCAGCGCACCATGGCCGCCAGCCCCTCGTATTCTTCGGGCAGGTCACTGGCATGTTGCGCCGTCAGCCGCCGCAGTTTCGACCGGTGCATCCCGGTCAGATCATGCCCCTTGGCCGCCAGCGCGTCGGCAGCGATAAAATCCATCTTCTGCCGCAGGATCGCCGCGCCATCGACGCCACGCGCCTTGACCACTGGCTCGGCCAGCCCGTTGTAATCCAGAAACTTGGCAATCCGGTTTCGCTCTTCCATATCAAACACATATTTAATCGGCAGCTCACCGTGCGGCTTGTCGCCACTAGCAATCATCGCCGGGTGCTCAACCCCTTGGAACAGATACAGCCCGCCAAAATGCGCGGTCCAGTAATTGTCCTGCTGAAACGCCTCGTATTTAAGCTTCACCGGGTTGCGGGTAATGTCACCGGTCTGTTTGGCGGTGCTGATCATTTCAGCAATCAGAACATCGTCAAACCAGGCGTCATCCTCGCCCTTGAACCGGTCCACAAGTTCCCCCAGATGCGTGGCATGGCGCAGGGTGCCCTTGGTGGTGTCTGCCTCGATCTCGATCTTATGGATGTCAAACAACCGCGCCGGGGTGTCGATTTCAAAGACCGAGTTTACCAGCTCACCCGCCACCGCGTCCGTCGCGGTCAGGGCAAACAGCTGGCGTTCGTTGTCCACGATAAAGCGGCGCAGAATATCGCGATTGACCGAGAATTTTTCGTTCAACAGAGGCGAGCGTTTCTGCTCGGTGCTCAGCAAAATAAACTGCCGGTTCACGCCCGCATGGTTCAGATACAGATCATCGCCCAGTTCATCACCTATTTCGGGTGAATAGCCCGAGATATCCACGTGAAAATCCGTCAGCGCGGTGGTCTTGCCAGTCAGATGCTGCAGGGCACGGTTATAGCGCTCTACCAAAGCAGGTGAGGCCACATGGAACAGGTTACCGAACATCAGTCCGTATTGGATAAGACGTTTCATCAATGCCCCCTTTCGGACAGATCCTGCCCACGCAACCGTTCAACGCGCTGCGCCAAATTCAACCAAGTCAACAAGATCAGCGGAGCCCACAGGATTACCGCCTTCCAGGATGCGTCAAACAAAAATTGCAGCGTCAAAGAATACCCTCCCGCTCCAGCCAACGCATCATAACTGCGGTTGTCAAAAAGGAAAAATACACCTGCCGACAATAAGGCCATAGTGACACAAGCCATCATTATCCCAATCGCAACGGCTAAATGGGACCGCGTTGCTTTTTGAACAAGCAGCCGTGGCACAACAAGGGCCAGGAACCCAATAATCATCATAGGCAACCCGGTGTTGAACAAGGATATTGAGGTATCGTTCATCGTATCATCACCCTTCAATCCCACAAACCAGCGCGGCTAAGCGGCGCAGTCCTCTCCCTTCCCCCCATGGAGAGGGGGCTTGGGTGACACTTGGCAGGTTATATCGTGATGCGGAAAACACGTTAGCCATCCCCATGACGCCACCGCGATACAAGCCTGATGGCAGTTACAAAAACAAAACCTGTGATTCCTATTGGGATCACTGCACCAATGAACTGTCCCCAACGAGCGTAGAAATCGAAGTCAGGATTTTCCACCACCTCAAGACTGGGCATAAACCGCATTGCAGCAGACCCGAGAACAAAAGGCACGAGTAATAGCCAGAACCACCAGCGTGTCATTAGGCGCATCAACATCCTTTCATCTCCGCATATCGCCGTCTCACGACAAAGTAAGCAACCAATGAAACCGTTATGATGGGAAAAAACCAAAGCAGGGCATAGCTTAGAAACACATCCGGCATCCCGCCGGGTCCAAATACATGCAACAGAGAGTTCTGATCCTGAAGCGATGCTCCCATGCTCCAAATGCTGAACTGCGCTCCAAAGATGTAGCTAAAGGCAAAACACAGCAACGCAATCTGCAGCAGTGAAATGCCAACAGGACGTGCACGGCGAGCTACAGCGACACCACACCACGCGCTAACACCAACAAAGAGAGCAAAGACCAGAATGAGCAGGCCCATCACCCCTTCTCCTCTAGGTACCGCCGCTTGGCCTCTTCCTGACGGGTAAAATCGCGCACCATGCCGTCAATCGCCACCTCGTCCGATTTATCGGCATAACGGAATTCACTGTCGGCATAGCGGTTGATCTCCTGGATCACCATGTCGACGGTGATCGGTACCCGCAGCTCCTCGATCATCGCTTTCTTGGCGTCGTAATCGCGGAACAGGAACAGCTCGGGGTTCTCCATCCATTCATCCGGCAGCTCAAAATCCATCGCCCGCACCTTGACCGCGTCGGTGATGTTCTTGATCGCGCGGCCCGTAAACCGCTCATCCGCCTGCTGGATCATCTTCAGATAGCTGCCCAGCTTGGCGATGGTATCAAGGCCGCCAATCTGGCTCTCGGCGCGATCAAACACGTTCATCAACCCCGGTTCCTGCGGCTTGGCATGCGCCTCAAACGACTTGGCCACGGCTTTCTTGATCTCCTGCGCAGCGAACGGCTCGTGCTCACCCAGCGGGATGTTGTGGTTTTTGCCCATCAGCAGGTTCAAGATGTCTACATAATCCTCGCGCGTCTGCGGCCCATCCACCAGGAACCGCGCCCCAGCCCGCTGACGCAGCGCATCATCGACGTTTTCCGGATAGTTCGAGAACATGCCAAAGGTGCAATTGCCCCGCACCACCGTATTGGCGCCAGCAAAGCTCTCCATCAGCACGGCCGTTATCTCTAGCTGCCCGGCCGAGGACTGCCGGTCACCGCGTTTGCCCGCCAGCTGGTCAATGTCATCAATGGTGCCAAAGCCAATCGCAGCGGGGTCGATGATCGAATTGATGAACGCCTTGGCGTTTTGCCCCGACTTGCCCTGATAACTGTCGATATTATCGGTGCTCAGGTTCTGATAGCGGAACGGGTAGCCCGCCACCTGACAGTAATCATTGACCAGCCCCGCCATCATCTGGATCAGCGTGGTCTTACCGGTGCCCGGTTTGCCATCGCCCATAAAGGTAAAGATGAACCCGCCCAGCTCGGCAAAGGGGTTCAGGCGACGGTCAAAGTCATAGGCCATCAGCATTTTCGACAGCTTCATCGCCTGATATTTGGCGATATGGTTTCCCACCACCTCGTGCGGTTTCTTGAACGTCATGGTCAGGGTGGTCGACTTGGCCTTGGCCGCCGGCTCAAAGCCGCGAATGGTCAGATCGTCTGCCTCCACATGCCAGGCCGCATCGGTAAACGGAGCCAGCCGCGGCGCGTTCTGCGCGCGCAGCGCTGCCTTCTCCATCAGCTGCTCGGCATAGGCGGCAACGGTCGCAATCAACGCCGCATCATCCGGCGCGAACTGCGCCAGCTTCTGATCCAACTCCCACAGCGCACCGTGCAAGGCCAGTTGCGCATGATCCGTCAACAGCTCCTCAGCATCGCCAACTTCTACCTGAGCCTCACTCGCGTGTGGTGCCAGTAAATAGGCGGTCGCATTGGCAAACACATGCGCCACCGCCAGCGCCTCCGCCGCCAGCAGCTCGCCAAACTCGCCCTTGCGCCCCGCATCCAACGACCCGGCCAAATTGGCCCGCTTCAACTCAGCTAAACCAGATGCCTCCGAGTACGCCTCGCCCACAGCCAAGGCCACTGCAAGCGCCCTCCGCAACACATGCTGCGCCGTTGCCTGTAGTGGGGATGTCAGCGGATCATCATCATCCGCCGCCTCGATCCGCGCCACCAGATGCACGCCCTCGGGCCGCGCAGTGGAGCGTGTCACCAACCCCGGAGTCGTCGAACGAAACCGCCGCGTCCGCGCAATCCCCGGCGAGCGCTCGGACGCTACGGCCTCAACCTTGGCCTTGGCAATTCGCGGTGTGTGATCAAACCCCTCCAACATCACAGCCGCAGCCGCGTAATGCTTTTGGATCTCGTCTTCACGCAGTTCCATCTGATCGCTTGTTAGGCTCATTTAGGTCTCCTGGGTCTTGGTAATATCCATAAATTGGCGGTCGTCACTTTTCTTGAAAGCCACTAAGTAGGCACCTTCGGCCCAGTTTTGTGCTGCAAAAAACTTCTGACCACCTTAGCAATTTCGACAATCAGATCTCGTTCCGAAATCGACGGGTAGTTTTGTCTCTTCGTCCATGCAATCAACTCAAAGCTACCCAACTGTCCCTCACCATAGCGATCTGCCAAATAGCCTTTAAATTCCGACATCAAGGTTGGGCTTGCCGCAACAAACATACCGGTAAGAAAGGCGTTGAACGCAAGAATGTTGTCGCTTTCTCCGACAAACATTCCCGGCCTTTTTCCTGCGGAAGCAACCAAATCTGCTAACCGTTCCCAGTCTTCTGCCATAAAATCCGCCCCTTCCTTCCAGGCTTCATCTGTTAAAAAATATCCCCACCGGAGGCCTAAAACCTAATACCGCAACACCTGTCCGGCATCGCTGACCACAAATTTGCGCACATCACCAAACCCGGGCGGGTCCTGCTCGGCCAGCACCTGAAACGGCCGTTGCGGCAAGATGATCGACCGCTGGGTTTGCGTTGCACCGGTATCGGCCCCACGCCCACCAAAGGGATCCAGCGCAAACACCTCGCGGTCCACTTTGCCAAACCAGCCTGACCGCTCTTGCCGTACATCCTCGCTGGTCAACTCTTCCATGGTCCAGGCCATCGCCCAGTCTTGCCCCTCGGGCGACTCCGCGTCCTCCAGCACCCGGCGCAGCGGGCCGGACTGTTCGGTATAGGCCGAGGAATACATCGGCCCCACGTGATACCGCCGCAGCCGTTTGGGGTGCAGGTCGTCAAAATCCTCATCAAAGCCCTTGGCGATGGTCAACAGCTTCAGCCCCGCCAAACCCTGCGCCATTAGATGCGCCTGCACCTCAGGCCAGCGATACTGGTCCTTGGGCAGCGAGGTCTTACCGCTGTCCTCTAGCTCCATCAGGTAGATTACCGGCAGGTTGACCTGACTGTCATAGGCCGCCCAATGCACCAAAAACTTGCGGCGCTCGCCGTCAGCTTTGCCCAGCCACTGGCACTCGGGGTCGTTCTGTGTCCAGAACAGTTCACCCTTCAGCAGCTCCTCGTAATAGAGCCGCTGTGACAGCGCGAATTGCAGCTTGGTTGGCACCTCTTGGTCGGCGATGATCCGGCGCACCATGTCGTCTTTCAGTTGTTCCTCGGAAGGCATATTGGCCAGATGCCCTTCGGCCTGCTGCGCGTCATTGGCCATGGTCATCAGTTCAGCCGCCACCGGGAAGCCACTGTCGCGTTTGTCCATCGCCAGCGAGCCAAAGAAACGGCCCGTGTCACGCCCCACCAGCAGGTATTTCATACTGAGCGCGCGAAAGGTGAAGTTCAGCCGCATCAGGTAGCCAGTCAGCGCCCGAACATCATGCTTACCCAATCCGCCTTCAGCCTGCATCGTGCCGGCCACGCGTGTCAGATGCTCCGTGATGATCTCAAACTTCTTGAAATACCGCCGCGAGGCGAAGGTATCGCTTAGGCCGGTGTGATCTTTTGCTGGGTCAGTCATCGACCTTATCCTCGAATTTTGGCAGCTTCCGATTGGGCCGGTTTGCAAGGGCCATCAGGATAACAATCCACCATAAAATTAGCACCGCGATCCAGACCACCCAAGGCGAATAGGGAAAAACACTGATCAGCCTGTTGCTCCCTGCCGACCAATCCACGGCCAACCCCACAGTTAATAGGAACAAGATTTTCCAAGCCTCAAGGGGGCCAAAAATCGCATCGGCAATCAATTTCCCAAATTCTCTTTTCAAGAGTTCCTATCTCCCTGACTGGTCAGCATAAAACTTCATATAGCAGCGTTTTCATCCGTGTCGCTTGCGGCACGGTCAGCGCCCACCCCCGGTGAAACCGCAGGTTTGCCTTTGGCAAAAACGACGAGCGCTTCGCTTCCGCCCGCGGACCAGCACTGTCCTTTGCAGGTCATTTCACTCCCCCAATTCCAGTCAGACATCGCCTGCACAAAACCATGGTCATAATGCCTTCAATGCAGTGCCGATAAACTTTCCAACACCACGAGAGACTACACGGCAGAAATTTCGCCTAACGGTTTCACAAGTCTCGGCTTCCACACCACATCCAAACACGTCCAAAATGCACGCAATAAATAAGGCGGCCACAAGAAGCACAAAGGCATAGAGCGCTACCTTTAGACTACGAACCCCCATACAGGTTCTTGTCATGCTTCTCGACAATCTTGGCAAACCGGCGGGCAAAGCGCTCATCCGCCTTGGCCTTCTTCTCTAGCACGTCGCGGGCAAACACCATGTGGTCCTCGTGCGCATCCAGCATGTCGGCCATTTTCTTGTTGGTCGCTGACCCAATCGCCGCCATTGCAGTCTGTGCTTCTTGATCGGTCTTCACACCAATTTCGTTGATCCGGTGCGCCACGTCCTGCTGCTGCGCCGTCTTCAACGATTTGGTCAGCGCATCATACAGCACTACCCGCTGCTGGGTGTCTGTCTGTAGCTTGTTGATCAGCACCATCTGCGTCGCCGCCTGGTTCTGGAGTGAATCGACCCAGGTCTTGCCCTTCTCGATGTAACGCTCCAGCGTCTGACTCTTGGCCAGCTTGACCTGCTCGTCCTGCACCATGGCGTTATAGCCCGCGTTCAGATCCGCCAGTTCAGTTTCCAGCTTGGTGCGCGCTGCGGCGTCCTGCTCAACCGAGATCTTGCCTTCCAGGGCGATGATCTTGGGATCCAGCGCCAGAATCTCAGCCCGCACGTTCTCCAGCTCCTGCACGGTGAACTCACGCTCGTCCAAGGTCTTGGTCAGGTTGACCTGTACCTTTTCCTTTTGCTCATCCAGAACGGCCAGCTGCCCCTCGAGCAGCTGAACAATAGTGTCTGACTTGGCAATCAAGTCCTGCAGTTTGTCGTCGATATTGGCGGTACGCATCCGTTCCTGACGCATCGAGTCCGATTTCCCGGCGCTGAACACACCAACAAAGCTCTCCCAGCCGGTCTTGTTGCGCATCTCGTCGAAATCCTGCGAGAACGCCGAGGTCACATCATCCAAACCCATGATCAATTCAGCAATATTGCTGTTCATCACTTCGGTATGGGCATGCACATCTTCCAGAGTTGCATTCTCAATATCGATGTCAGCATTTTCACCCGCATCAATCTTGCTGCGCGCCGCTTCAATACGTGAGGTCAGGGCTTCGATCTTGGCCTGCGACTCTGTCACCTTGGCCTGGCTTTCTTTAACCATCTCGTCAAACTGGGAATTGCTCATAATCTCCCTCTCTCCCTTAAAATTCCTTGCCCTCTACATGGGGATGTAAATTCAATTTACATCAGATTGCGGGGCAGTTTGCAAAATCTCGGCGCAAGTGTTGCAGACAGGCCGCACAATGGAAAGAGGAAAGCCCGTTGGAGCCGGTTTCGCCCAAGAGTGGAGCGCTTTCTGCGTCGAAAAGGAATCTAACGCCCACCCGACACGGCCTCGAAAACGTCTTTCACGCTTGATTTTTCGATGGTATACACACGTCTGTACACACGGCGATGGCGTCGCCGGAGAGCACACAGCCTCTTGCATCTTTTCATGTTCCTGTACGCCGGGACTTTCAATCGGAAGATTGAGGGCCCCGCCTTTGGTCTTCCGCAGAACGGGAGACGGCTCATGGCCTGGTCACCAGATAAAACCGAAGTCAAAAGCTGGAACGAATGGGACACGCTGCGCCATGTGATCGTAGGCCGCGCCGATGATTGCCACATCCCACCCGAAGAACCGGCACTCGAGGCTAAAGTCCCCGAAGACAGCGACATGCGTGGCCAGTGGGGCCGCCGCCCACAGGAAACCATCGACCGTGCGAACGAGTTGCTCGACAACTTTGCCAGCCAGCTGCAGGGCCTGGGCATTAAAGTTGACCGTCCCAATTCCATCGATCACTCGAAGCCGGTGACGACACCTGACTTTCACACCGAAAGCCAGTTTGGCTGCATGCCTCCGCGTGACGTGCTGCTGACGGTTGGTCACGAGATGCTCGAGGCAACGATGTCCTATCGTTGCCGTTGGTTTGAATATCTGAACTACCGCCCGCTGCTGAAACAGTATTGGGAGGACGACCCAAAGTTCCGCCACGAGGCCGCGCCAAAGCCCCGCCTGACCGATGCCGACTATCATCCCGATTACCTGAGCGACAAAATTGGCGATACCAAGCGCCTGCAGTGGGCTGAGGAAAAGTTCTTTGTCACCACCGAGGAAGAACCCCTGTTCGACGCCGCCGATGTGCTGCGGTTTGGCAAGGATCTGGTGGTGCAGCACGGGTTCACCACCAACCTGAAAGGCATCGAATGGCTGCGCCGTCACTTCCCGGATCATCGCGTGCACACCGTGAACTTCCCCGGTGACCCCTACCCGATCCATATTGACGCCACCTTTACCCCGCTGCGCCCCGGTTTGATCCTGAATAACCCGCAACGCCGCCTGCCCGAGGCCCAGCGCGAAATGTTCAACAAGAACGGTTGGGAAATCGTCGACAGTGCGCAGCCTGCGCATAACACCCCACCGCCGCTGTGTTACTCCTCAACCTGGCTCAGCATGAACGTCCTGGTACTGGATCCCAAAACCGTCTGCGTTGAAAAGTCCGAGGTTTACCAGGCCGAGCAGATGGACAAGCTGGGCATGGAAGTGGTCGAGGTCGAATTGCGCGACGCCTATGCATTTGGTGGCGGGTTGCACTGCTGCACCGCCGACGTCTATCGCGACGGCGATTGCGAGGATTACTTCCCCAACCAATAGGCCAAGAACCGCCGAGCAACTTGCCGTTTGTCTCCACTCGCTTCAGGGTGGGGACAATAATAATGAGCAATGAGCGGTATCATGATCCTAACCAGACGCACAGCACTGACCGGGCTGGCGGCAACGGCGTTGTCGGCCTGTACCAACAGCATAACGGCTTCGCCCTCCCCCAGCCGCAGCCAACCCGCCTTCCCTCCAGCGCCCAACCCCATGTTTGACGCCTGGGTTGCGGGTTTCAAATCCCGCGCGTTGTCCAAGGGCATAACGGAATCCACCCTGAACCGGGCCATGCGCAATGTCGGCTACCTGCCCGGCGTGATCGAACGCGACCGCAACCAGACCGAATTCAAACGCTCGCTTCAGGATTACATCGCCATCGCCGCCTCGGATGAACGCATCGCAGACGGCAAGGCCATGCTGGCCAAACACGGTCAGGTGCTATCGCAGATCGAGGCGCAATACGGCGTTGAATCCCACGTTGTCACCGCCGTCTGGGGATTGGAAAGCCGCTATGGGGCCCGGCGCGGTTCGGTGCCGGTGATCTCGGCCACCGCTACTCTCGCCTATGATGGGCGGCGTGGTGACTTCTTTGAAAAACAACTGATATCCGCCCTGCGCATCCTGCAAAATGGCGACATCTCTCCCGACCGGATGACCGGCAGCTGGGCCGGCGCCATGGGACACACCCAGTTCATCCCAACCACCTATCAAGCCTATGCCGTCGATTTCCGTGGCGATGGCCGCCGTGACATCTGGTCGGATGATCCCACCGACGCCCTGGCCTCGGCCGCCAACTACCTGAAAAAATCCGGATGGACCAAAGGCCAACCTTGGGGTGTCGAGGTTAAATTGCCGGAAGGGTTCCAAGGCCCCTTTGGCCGCAGCGTCAGCCGCAGCACTGCTGCCTGGGCCACCTCTGGCGTGCTCGACATGAACGGGCGCTCCGTGCCCGACTATGGCGCGGCCTCGATCATTGCACCGACCGGCCCAAACGGCCCCGCCTTCATGACTTTCCGCAACTTCACGGTGATCACCCGCTACAACAACTCCGAAAGCTACGTGATTGGCGTCGGCCACCTCAGCGACCGGATCAACGGTGGCCCGCCCATCCGTGGCACCTTCCCCCCCGATGAATACGGCCTGACGCTCGACAACCGCAAAGAACTGCAACAGCGCCTGACCGCCAAGGGGTTCGACACCGAAGGCGCCGACGGTGTGATCGGCAAGAAATCCGAAAGCGCCATCAGCGCCTATCAGCAAAGCGTTGGGCTGCCGATCACCGGCAAGCCAAGCGTCGATCTTCTCAGAAGCCTGCGCGGAACCGGTTAAGCTCCGACAGAAAATGGGCTGGACGGCCAAACTTGGCGCTTGCTGCACAAAAATGTGCCGTCCCTGCTCGACCTTCGCGAGAAGGTTCACCTACTCTGCCTACAATTGATCTCGTAATCTGAGATTCGAATTTCCGCAGGAGAGCACAATGGTCAAAATCATCTGGATGTCCGACCCACATTTCGCAGACCAAGGCGACTTGATGGGCCACGATCCGCGTATCCGCCTGCAGGCCGCCATCGACCATATAAACCAGCGCCACCACGACGCCGATTTCTGCGTCATATCCGGCGACATGGTGAACCGTGGCACCGACGCGGGCTACCGGGCTTTACAAGACATGCTGTCCACCCTGTCGATCCCCGTGATGCCAATGGTCGGCAACCACGACGACCGCGCCTTGCTCCGCGACCACCTCCCCCTACCGCAGTCCTGCAAGGACGCGTTTGTCCAGTACAGGCTGGACACCCCGGATGGCACAATTGCCTGCCTGGACACCCTCAAACCCGGATCGGACGCAGGCGAAATGTGCAGCGCCCGCCTATCGTGGTTGCAAAACATCCTACAAAACGCGGGCGACACCCCGGTTTACCTGTTCATGCACCACCCGCCAATGCCGTTGGACTTGCCCATTCAAGACACCGAAAATCTGCTGAACGGCGATACCCTTCTCAACCTGATCTCCGAATACAACTGCGTCAAACACCTGTTCATTGGCCACGTCCACCGCCCCATCACCGGCACCATACGCGGCATCCCCTTTGCCACCATGCGCTCGATCGCGCTGCAAGCTCCCGCCCCACGCCCTGCCTGGACATGGGAAACTTTCCAGCCCGCCAAAGAGGCCTCTAATCTGGGCGTCCTGACAATTTCTGGGGGTGATGTGAATCTGCAGTATGAACAATTCTGTGAGTTCGAGCTTGGGGTAACAGAGGCTTCAAACGATGCTGTGTAGCCTCGAAGAACATTGACCTATTAAAGTTCCAGAAATCACCTAAGCTCATTCACCTTGGCAATGATTTCCTTCAACCGTTCTGGCCACTTTGGAGAGGTTCGAATATCAGCTGACCAATGCGCCTCAACAGGCCATTCCTCAGTAATCTCTACACACCAAACGTCATTTTCTCGTGGCGTCCCATCGTTCTGTTGATCAATAAGAAAGTTCAAAAACACCTGCCGTCCAACGGGTGTCCATTTCGACGTCAGTTCCCAGATCTGCGAGATCCACCAGTTCTCTTGTCCAAATTCACGACTACGAACAGTCCACCCATTGGCATCCAACAGTTCTTCTAGGTCGCGAAAGTCATTCATGTCATTCAAATCAAATTCACTAAATTTCTGATAAATGCCAAAACCAATACTCTCAGTAGACACCTGAGCTTCTAATCGCGACGGGTCAAGGGGCGCATCAGCGCCCGCGCAGCGGCTTGCCCTTGACGCGGCTCTTGAAAACAAACTCGAATTGGCGACCTTAGGGGCAGACCTGTTCCCTAAGGCGCTTCTCAGCAATCTCCTTCTGGCACTGCGCCACGCGCAGTGCCAGGCCCAACGGGACGAGCGCATCTAAGATGCGTGATCGACGGACGGGAGAAGCCCGTCGCCGGGGCTCCGCCCGTTCACAGGCGAAACGGTCCACCGGACCGTTTCCGGGAAGCCTGCTCACCCAACAACGTTGAACTCTGGTCCGTATGGATACTTGGTGACGTTTTCGTTGTCGTCTTCGTGGATCACCAAGATATCATGCTCGCGGTAGCCACCGGCACCGGGTTGACCGTTAGCGATGGTCAGCATCGGCTCCATCGAAATCACCATGCCAGGTTCCAGCACCGTGTCGATATCCTCGCGCAGCTCCAGACCCGCCTCACGACCATAGTAATGCGACAGCACCCCAAACGAGTGACCATAGCCAAAGGTGCGGTACTGCAACAAATCCTGCTCTTCAAAGAAGGCGTTGATCTTGTGGGTAATCTCGGCGCAGCTAGCGCCGGGTTTTAGCAGTGAAATGCCATATTCATGGGCCGCAACATTGGCCTCCCAGATCTTCAAACTCTCGGCATCCACTTCGCCCACAAACATGGTCCGCTCCAGCGCAGTGTAATAGCCGGAAATCATCGGGAAAGTGTTCAACGACAGGATATCACCACGCTGCAACTTGCGCGCTGTCACAGGGTTGTGGGCACCGTCGGTGTTGATACCCGACTGGAACCAGACCCAACTGTCACGGTATTCTGCATCAGGGAAACGCTTGGCAATCTCCAGCTCCATCGCGTCACGCCCAGCCATCGCCACGTCGATCTCACGCACGCCTTCCTTGACCGCATCGCGAATGGCAAAGCCACCCACGTCAGCAACCGCAGCTCCCTGGCGGATCATCTCGATCTCAGCCTCTGATTTCGCCATCCGCTGCACCATGGTGGCCTCGTACAGGTCCACGGTGGATTTAGGCTTCAGGTAATGCTCCAGCTTGCCCTTTTGTAGCAACGACAGGTGGTCGCTTTCATAGCCCACTACTGCGTCTGGACCAGATACCGACAGAATCGCCCGCCAGTAGTTGTCGCGCTGCCAATCGGTATAGGTGATGTTGTCACCATAGCAGCGGCGCCAAGGCTGGCCCGCGTCAATACCAGCAGAAATTGTCACGCATTCGTCAGCGGTGACAACCAGCCCATAGGGGCGGCCAAAAGAGCAGTAAGTGAAGCCCGAGTAATACGAGATATTGTGCATCGAGGTGAAAACAGCAGCGGTAACGCCTTTGTCCACCATGATTTTGCGCAGGCCCGCAACGCGGTTGGCATATTCAGCCTCGGCAAACTGCAAAGGTGCTTTTTCACCATTGTGAAAACGATACATTTCAGGACGTGAAGTCATGTTCGACCCTTCCTTCTTACAAGAAAGGTCCCGGCGTTCAGGACGGTTTTTTTTGATATAGGGCAGCATGGATCTCATGCGGCGACGCCATCGCCTGGCCCTTGGCTGGAAATTGCGGCGGATTTCCCCGCCGCGCAAGTTTTATTTTGTGAGAATTGCGACCATTTCGCTGTTGGTGTCGCTAAGCGCATCTATGATGTCGAAATGATGCCTTCCCGGTTCAATTTTCTGATCACAGCCCCAGGCATCCGCCAACCATTGCGCCTGGTTCAGAAACGACGGGCGCTCATCCGCGCCAACCCAAACGGTAACGGAGGCATCATAGCGGTCCTGCATCAGAATCGGACTTTCGGCCTCGGCCGCATCCTCATCCATCCGGAACTTCTCGTTCATCGAGGTCCGCAGCAATGGTCGCAGATCCGACAGAGGCGAGATTGGCACCACATTGCGCAGTCTTTCCCCTACCTCGGCAGGCAACAGGCCTTTGTCCAGCATTCGCGCCACCAGATGTCCGCCAGCAGAATGCCCCGCCAACGAAATCGGGCCGTCAACTTCTCTGGCAGCACAGGTAACCGCAGCAGCAATCTGACGCGTGATATCAGCAATCGAAACGTCCGGACACAGATCATACGACGGCATCGCCACCGCCCATCCCTGCGCCAGCATCCCGGCCGCTAGGTGAGACGAGCTGTTCTTGTCAAACAGCAGCCAGTACCCGCCGTGGACAAAGACAAATATCCCCTTGGGCTCTCCTTCGGGTAAGAACAGATCAAACCGCTGGCGCTCGCTTTCGCCATAGGGAATGTCCAGCTTCGCCCGCTCCCCCAGCACTACCCGTAGTGCTTCAGCCTCGGCTGCCCAGCGCGGCGGATACGTGTCTGCGCCATCGATATATGCACCGTTGCTATATGCGTCGTCCAATTCCATATCCATCCCCCAAGAATTTCTTTAGGCCTAAAGGATATTCGCTGGGTCCAAATGTCAAATATTCTTACTGATCGTGCACTATCAAAAATTACAGCACGAATATTTGATCAAATTCTGGACTCATGGATCTTTCTGGACATATCAACACACAACTGCTCTGCATCCGACAAATCAATTCCGGGAGGCCCCCATGCTCGACACCACCACCGAACTTCATTCCCTTTTGAAAGACCCCAGCCTGTTGGAAGCACGCGCCTATATCGGCGGCCAATTTGTTGACGGCGACGGTACATTTGACGTCACCAATCCGGCCCGTGGTGATGTTATCGCTCAGGTCGCTGACATCAAACGCCCACAGGTCGCAGGTGCCATCGCTCAGGCCGAAGCTGCGCAGAAAGACTGGGCCAAATGGACCGGCAAGGAACGCGCAAACGTATTACGCAAGTGGTACGACCTGATGATGGAGAACCAGGAAGACCTGGCCGTGATCCTGACTGCCGAAATGGGCAAACCCTTGGCCGAGGCCCGTGGCGAGATCGCCTATGGCGCCTCGTTTATCGAATTCTTTGCCGAGGAAGCTAAGCGCATCTACGGCGAAACCATCCCCGGCCACCAGCGCGATAAACGAATCACCGTGCTGAAACAGCCCATCGGCGTTGCCGCCTCGATCACCCCTTGGAACTTCCCCAACGCGATGATCACCCGCAAGGCCGGCCCTGCGCTGGCTGCTGGCTGTGCCTTTGTCGCCCGCCCCGCTGAACTGACCCCCCTGTCCGCCACTGCGATTGCCGTGTTGGCTGATCGTGCAGGCATCCCGGCAGGCGTTTTCAACGTTGTGCCATCCTCCAATGCCTCGGAAACCGGGTTGGAGTTCTGCGAAAACAACGCGGTGCGCAAACTGACCTTCACCGGATCAACCGAGGTCGGCCGCATCCTGATGCGTCAGGCCGCTGACACGGTTATGAAATGCTCGATGGAGCTGGGCGGCAATGCTCCGTTCATCGTGTTTGACGACGCTGACATCGACGCCGCCGTCGAAGGCGCGATCATGTGCAAGTTCCGCAACAACGGCCAGACCTGTGTCTGCGCCAACCGGATCTACGTGCAGGCCGGTGTCTATGACGAATTCGCCGCCAAGCTAAAAGCCGCTGTTGAAAAGATGAACATTGGCGATGGATTGGATGATGGCATTGACTTTGGCCCGCTGATCAACGCCAAGGCAGTGACCAAGGTGCAGGACCACATCGCCGACGCCACCGCCAAGGGCGCCGAGGTCATATTGGGCGGCAACCCATCTGAACTGGGCGGCACCTTCTTCCAGCCAACCATCGTTACCGGCGCCACCAAGGACATGCTGTTCAGCACAGATGAAACATTCGGCCCGCTGGCCCCACTGTTCAAGTTTGAAGACGAGGATGAGGTCATCGCCTTGGCCAATGACACCATCTTTGGTCTGGCATCCTACTTCTATGCCAAAGATCTAAGCCGCGTGTACAAGGTGGCCGAAGAGCTGGAATACGGCATTGTTGGCGTCAACACTGGCATCATCTCAACTGAACTGGCCCCATTCGGTGGCGTCAAACAGTCTGGCTTGGGCCGCGAAGGCAGCCACCACGGCATCGAGGATTACCTGGAGATGAAATACATCTGCATGTCAGTCTGATCTAAATTACTTTGGCGGGGCTATTACAGTCCCGCCGATAAATCCGCGGAGAAGCGTCCAATCGACTGCTCCCAGGCTTCAAGCTCTTCCTGTGTCAGATCCGAAACCAATTCATCTCGAAATGCGCGGACAATAATTCCCCTGGTTTGTTCGATTTGTGGTGGAGTGATGCCCATTTCCAGATGCATTGCCCTCAGCTCATCCATGCGTTTTTGAGCACTCGAACCAACCTGCGGGATCTGCATCAGCCTTATCAGAACGGAAATAAATCCCTCTTTCTGCAAAGACGCCGTGTCTTGCATGAACTCGCGACTAAACGGAACCTGGTCAAACAGCTCAGCGTAAATTCTGCTGGAAAGCACCGCCTTCTTACCAAAAACCTTTGAAAAGCTCGATTGAACCAACTCAACCTGATCAGCCATTATTTCGTCTTCCTTCTTAGTCGTCATTGGTTCGCACATTGACCAGTTTCAACATTGGCTTCGGCATTTCAACTGTCACGGGACATTTCTGGTGACAAATCATGCATTTAAAACACATCTTTTCAAAACTGATCAACACCTGCCGAAAAAACCTCACACCTAACCAAGAACTCGCCATCCACCTGCGTTACAAGCTATGACATGCGTATGACGGTGGATGATCAGCAACTGGCTGCGGCTGCAGCAAATGGCGATACCGAGGCTTTTTCCGCCTTGCTGGGTCGCCACTACGATCGCGTGTTTGCACTGGCCTTTCGCCTCACTGGCCAACGGGCTGAAGCCGAAGACCTGACCCAGGACATCTGCGCCGCCTTGCCCGACAAGATGGCACATTACCAGCCAAGCGCCCGGTTCAGCACTTGGTTATACAAAGTGGTTGTCAACGCCGCCCACGACCGACGCCGCCGCGCCGCCACCCGTAACAAGGCCGCTGATGGCTGGGGCGATTGGGAAGTGGATCGTCAGGCTGCGATTGCCGACACCAACAGCCAGCTCGACTGGCTCACCCGGGCCATGCGCGCCCTACCGGATGATCTGCGCGACACACTGGCCTTGATACTGGACGACGTCACCCACGCCGACGCCGCCGAAATCCTCGACGTGTCCCCCGGCACCATCAGCTGGCGGGTGTCCGAAGCCAAAAAGCACCTGCGCACCCTGAAAGAACAGGAGGACGCATCATGAGCGACCCCTTTGACGACCTAGACGATCTGAAATCCGCAATGCGCGCCGCCACGCCGACGCCAGATGCCGCGCGCAAGGCAGAAAATATCGCTCTGGCCGAAAAAAACTTTGCCCGCCGCCAAGAATCCACGGCGCAGCCCCGTTTCACCTCTGATCGCCCGCAAAAGGGCCTGTTCAGAGGAGCATTTGATATGTTGAAATCCATTTCCGCCCGCCACGTGATGACCGCCACCACTGCCATGGTTGCTGTAGGTCTGTTTGTTTATCTCCCCGACCTGCAACAGCGTCTGCGACTAGATCTGGTCGAAGCTCGCGGAGTAACGGAAACCGATCAACGTGCACGCGCCGAAGTCGAAGAACGCTTGATTGTAGACCAGATGGAAGCTCAACTTGCCGACGACAGCTCTGCTTTGATGGCCGCGCCTGAACCCGTGATGGAACTCGCCGAAGCCCCCATGACAGCCAGCGCCCCACCGCCCATGGCCGGTGTCGTCGCGCCCAGTTCTTTGGCCAAGCGCACCATTGCTCCCCCGGCTCCCGGCTATGCCGACCATGATCAGGTCATCCAGCCAGAACCCGATACCGAGGCCTTCCCCGAGGCTGAACCCAACCCGCTGAAAATCACCACCGAAGAGCCGGTTTCGACCTTCTCGATTGATGTGGATACGGCCTCCTATGCCATCCTCCGCTCCAGCCTGAACAACGGCCGCTTGCCCAGCCCCGAACAGGTCCGGATCGAGGAAATGGTGAACTACTTCCCCTACGACTACACTGCACCACAAGACGATCAGCCGTTTTCCACCCAGGCCACGGTGATCAACACCCCGTGGAACCCGGAAACGCAACTGGTGCATATCGCCCTGCAGGGGCAAAAATCCGCAGTCGAAGACCGCCCACCGCTGAACCTTGTGTTCCTGATCGACACCTCCGGCAGCATGGACAGCGCCAACAAGCTGCCCCTACTGAAACAAAGCTTCCAGCTCATGCTCGGCCAACTCCGCCCCACCGATCAGGTGGCCATCGTCACCTATGCCGGCTCTGCTGGTCAGGTGCTTGACCCAACCCCAGCCAGCGACCGCTCTACCATCATGGCGGCACTTGATAAGCTCGACGCGGGCGGATCCACCGCTGGTCAGGCTGGCTTGCAACAGGCCTATGCCACCGCTGAATCCATGTCGGGTGACAACGATATCAGCCGGATCATTCTGGCCACCGATGGTGACTTCAACGTCGGCATCCACGACCCGGACGAGCTCAAGGACTTCATCTCCAAAAAACGTGAAACCGGAACCTATCTCTCGGTGCTGGGCTTTGGCCGCGGCAATCTGGACGATGCCACCATGCAGACGCTGGCGCAGAACGGCAACGGCCAGGCCGCCTATATTGATACTCTATCCGAGGCCCAGAAAACTCTGGTCGACCAACTCGGCGGTGCCCTGTTCCCCATCGCCAACGACGTCAAAATCCAAGTAGAGTTCAACCCGGCCCAGGTGGCTGAATACCGTCTGATCGGCTATGAGACCCGCGCCCTGCGCCGTGAGGATTTCAACAACGACCGCGTGGATGCCGGCGAAATCGGCGCTGGCCACACCGTGACCGCGATTTACGAGGTCACACCGGTTGGCAGCCCAGCCCGGCTGAGTGACCCGCTGCGCTATCAGCCCGCGGAAGTCACCGCTACCAGCGAAGAATACGGTTTCCTGCGGCTGCGCTACAAACGCCCCGGAAACGACACCAGCGAGTTGATCGAAACCCCGATCCTGCCCGGCGGCGTGGCAACACCGGACATGCAATTCGCCAGTGCAATTGCGGGCTTTGGCCAGCTGCTGCAACGCAGCCCTTACTTGGGTAACTGGTCCTACAAACAGGCGATTGATCTGGCCAATGGCGCCAAAGAAACCGATGCCTTTGGCTACCGCGCCCAGGCCGTGCAACTGATGCGTCTGGCAGATAGTCTAAGCCAGTAACATACGACACAGAAAAACCCCCCTTGGTGGGCGCCAAGGGGGGTCCAGTCCCGGTTAACTAGGGAAAGAAGTTTACACCGGTCCTAACACGATCTCTGGCAGAAGACCGATCTGATGCGTCACCTGCTCATAGCAAGCCGGAAACACGTTAGTTGACTGTTTTATCCTCTACCAGATTAGACTTAGTGCTCTTTGGTGAGATCTCAATACGGCGGGGTTTCAGGGCTTCTGGCACCTCGCGCTGCAGATCGATATGCAGCATTCCATCAGCGTGACTGGCCCCGGTAACCCGCACATGATCGGCTAGGGTAAATCGCCGCTCAAACGCGCGGGTGGCAATGCCACGATGCAGATAACTGCGCTCGCTGTCATCGGGTGCTTTTTTGGCCGTCACGATCAGCCCGTTTTCCTTCACTTCGACGTTCAGGTCATCCTCGGAAAAACCCGCAACGGCAATCGAGATCCGATAGGCATCGGCGGCGGTCTTTTCGATATTGTAAGGGGGGTAGCTGGGTTGGGTTCCGTCCGAACTCAGGGCCCGATCCATCAGATCCGCGATCTGGTCAAAGCCAATGGAAGCCCGGTGCAGCGGGGCAAAATCAAATGTACGCATGTCTCATCCTCATTCAGAGCGATATCAGTGTGCGCCTTCCCTCTTGGGACAGGCATTTCGTCACCGGATCCCTTCAGCGGCGATCCAGTAGAACTCAGATATGCAATGATTTTGGACTTTCAAGAACCCGCAACTGATCCGCGTTGTCAGCTCAGTTTCGAATAAACTTGGCCCCGGTATTGTTGCGTGCACCGCCAACCGTCACACGGCCAACTCCCGGCGGAAGGCGTCCACCCGTTTGCACCCCGGTCAGCTGTGCTTGCAACAGGTCCAGCTCTTCTGCCAGGGCAGATCCCAGCGCCACCAGTTCACCATCGACCTCGGCCTTGGCTGATACCACCGACACAATCCGCGGCCTGTCACCGTCAAATGAAAACACCGGCGCGCCAGATGAGCCAAAATCAACATCGCATGACATCACCAACACACCCTGCTGGCGCGACATCACCCCGCAAACTTCCTGCAGCGATGGGGCCTCTGAACGGTCATGCGCATAGGAGACAATGCCGATGCGCGCTCCTTTGCGGGGCCGCACGTCGGTTTCAAACGGGGTGACCGTGGTATTGCGGATCGGCCGCTGCAACTGCAGCAGCGCAATGTCATTGCGCACACGGTCAGTCGAAACCTCACCGTCATAAATATAATCCGGATGCATCACCGCGCGGCGCACCGTGCGATAAGCCGACGCCCGCCCATTACGCCAACCGGCCAGAAATTCGATGGTGTCAGGCTGGATAGGTGCCTTGGTCTCTGCGTCAAACAAGCAGTGCGCAGCTGTTAGCACCAGATCCGGGGCAATCAACGCGCCGGTACAAAACCCGTCACCATTGACATCCAACCGCCCAACCGCCTGCCAGTCGCGGCCAGCGTCGGTGGTGTCCATTCGCATCAGACGACTGTCTTGTGCCGCTGCCACCAATGGCGCTAGCGCCGTCACACATGCCAAGATCCAATGTCGCAAAAAGCTCGCCTCCACCGCGCCAGTGAATCACAAGTTAATGGCGCCTCGCGGCAAAATTACGGCAAAGCCCGGTTGTGAACAGCCCCAGTTCCTAAAATTGTTATGGGCGTGATCAACGCAACACGGGGATGTCCGGCCCCCGCTTGCCTCGCTCGGTCATCGCTGGCGGCTGCGGCCCCCCGGTTGCCCAGTCCAGCAACTCAACAGTATGCATGATCGGCAGCTTCGTCCCCGACCCGATTTGCATCATGCAGCCAATGTTACCTGCCGCAATCACGTCGGGCTTCTTGGCCTCCAAGGTCCGCACCTTGCGTTCTTTCAGCTGCCCCGAAATCTCTGGCTGCATCAGGTTATAGGTGCCGGCCGACCCGCAACACAGGTGGCTGTCCGCAGGCTCCACCACTTTGAACCCAGCCCGTTTCAGCAGGGTCTTGGGATGTGTCTTGATCTGCTGGCCATGCTGCAGGGAACAGGCCGCGTGATAGGCCACAGTCAGCCCCTTGTCTGCGCCCATGGGCAAATCCAACTGCATCAACAACTCGGATACATCCATCGCCCGTTCCGATACCCGCGCCGCATCCTCCGCCAAGGCGTCATTGCGGAACATATGCCCATAGTCTTTAACAGTGGTGCCACAGCCCGAGGTGTTGATGACAATCGCATCCAGCCCCGCGCCATCCATTTCCGCCACCCAAGCGTGAATGTTCTTTGCCGCTGCCGCATGGCTCTCATCCTCGCGCCCCATGTGATGGGTTAGCGCACCGCAACACCCCGCGCCCTCGGCCACCACAACCTCGCATCCCAACCGCGTCAGCAAACGTATAGTGGCATCATTGATATCCGTATTCAGCGCCTTTTGCGCACAGCCCGTCATCAGCGCCACGCGTTTCTTGCGAGGTTCCACAGCGGCAAAACTCTGCGGGTTGTCATTACGGCTGATTGGAGGGATACGTTTCGGCGCCATCTCCAACATCGCTTTCAACCGCGGATCAGGCATCAGGTTGCGCAACGGCCGCGCAATTTTTGCCCCTAGCAGCGCCAACCGGAACCGCCCCGGATAGGGCAAGATCCGAGACAGGATCCACCGCAGGGCACGATCACTAAACGGCCGTTTATAGTTCGCCTCAATATAGGCCCGCGCATGGTCCACCAGGTGCATGTAATGAACGCCCGACGGACAAGTGGTCATACAGGCCAGACAGGACAAACATCGGTCGATGTGCTTCACCGTCTTCTCATCCGGCACCCGGTTGTTTTCCAGCATATCCTTGATCAGATAGATCCGCCCGCGCGGGCTATCCAACTCATCCCCCAGCACCTGATAGGTCGGGCAAGTCGCCGTGCAGAACCCACAATGCACACAGGACCGCAGGATCTCATTTGACCGCTCGATCGCAGGGTCACTCAACTGCTCTTTGGTGAATGTCGTTTGCATGGCTTATTCCGATTGGTCTGGCGTACAATAAGGTTGAAGAGGATCACTGTGGCCGTGCTTCAGGTAGTTCGCGCAGGCCTGATTAAGAGACTGATCATTGGCTCCGCCTTCATAATCCGGATGTACTCGCTGTATAGGGTCGTCCTGCCAACCGCAGGTCGTCCAGATGTCGTGGTGGCCAGGCGCTTCAAACGCACCACCCGCGCCACAACAGGGGCAATCACATTGCTCTATTTCACTCATCCCATCAGCCCCGGATTAAGGATCCCTCGCGGGTCATACTTAGCCCGCAGCCCAGCTGAAATCGCCGCCAGCGGCGCGGGCTGAGGTTGGAACTGCCCCAAACGGCCGAACGTTTCCTGTGACGCCCTAACCAAGGTGCTGTGCCCATTCAGCTCCCCAAGAACCTTCCGAAAGTCCTTCCCCTCTGGCACCAAGCTCCAAATCAGCCCGCCACCCCAGTCTACCACGTGATCATAGTCCCACTTTCCAGTCACATCGATCATGTCCGTGGGTTTGACCGATGTCCGCCACACATCTCCTAGCTTACCTGCAAACGGGGCAACATCCCGGGTCCACCGCCAATAGTCGGTATTTTCAGACGCATCAATTGTCAGCTTATCCGGCGTCAGGTCTGCAAAATGTTTTCTCAACTGCGCCAACCGATACTTTACAGAGTCCTCAAACCCTTCCACTCGGATCAGTGTTGTAGAGTGGCCACCAGCAGGTGCAGGGAGCCGCGCTGCCCCGGTCACGTCATATGGCGATTTCAGGGCCTCGCTAAACACCTTCGACGCCGCAGTCCATCCAAGCCCACGCCAGGCCAATGTTCCGGTACATTCCGGCTTGGGCAGCACTTTGAACGACACCTCGCTCAACACTCCCAGCGTCCCATGCGCGCCCGCCATCAGTTTGACCAGATCATAGCCCGTGACGTTCTTCATCACCCGGCCACCATTCTTGACCACCTGGCCTACGCCATCGACAAACCGTACCCCCAGCAGAAAATCCCGCGCAGCCCCACACTGATTACGCCGAGGACCCGACACATTGGCGGCAAACACTCCCCCGATTGTCGGCTCGCCATCAGTGCCCAATAGCCCGCGATGATCCATCGGCTCAAACGCCAGCCGCTGCCCATGCTCCGCCAACAGGGCCTCAATCTCTGCCACCGGCGTTCCCGCCCGCGCCACCATCGTCAGCGCTCCCGGTTCATACAACTCAACACCACTTAGCCCACTGGTGCTCAACACCTGCCCGTCACTCTCAAATCCACGAGTTCCGCCGCCCTGAATGCACAAGGGGCCACCCGCTCCAGCAATCATTTCGGCCAGTTCTGTCTCGGATTTCGGCTTCAACATCATCTTCTTCATCTGGCCTTAAATATTCTGGGGGTTTGGGGGCAAAGCCCCCATCACTTGCTCAGTTCCACAGCACGCCGACTTTCAGTCACTGACAGCGGGAACACCTTGGCCGGGTTCAGCAACCACTGCGGATCAAACACATCTTTGACCTTCAGCTGCGCCTCCAGATCCTCAGGTGAGTACTGATGCAACATCAGATCCCGCTTCTCGACCCCAACACCATGCTCACCGGTCAGACAACCGCCAACCTCAACACAAAGCTTCAGGATATCGGCGCCCATGTCCTCACACAGCTCCAAATCCCCCGGCTTGTTGGCATCAAACAGGATCAGCGGATGCATATTGCCATCCCCGGCATGGAACACATTCGCCACTCCCAACCCGTACTGCTTGGACAACTCACCAATCCGCCGCAGCACATAGGGCAGTTCGGTCACCGGGATGGTCCCATCCAGACACATGTAATCATTGATCTGCCCCATCGCGCCAAACGCCGACTTGCGGCCCAACCAGATCCGCCCGGCCTCATCCGCATCCTGCGCCTCGCGCAGCTCCACGGGATTATGAGACCGGGCAATCTCGATAATCAGCCCCAACTGATGATCGATCTCTTCCGGGCTGCCCTCGACCTCAATGATCAACAGCGCCTCGCACATCGGATACCCCGCCTTGGCAAAGGCCTCGCAGGCCTCGATACAGGGGCGGTCCATGAACTCGATCGCCACCGGCAAAACACCTGCCTTGATGATGTCACTCACACAGGCGCCGGCCACCTCGTTGCTATCATAACCAATCAACACAGGCCGCGCGCCCTCGGGCTTGCGCAGAATCCGCAGCGTGGCCTCGGTCACCACGCCCAACTGGCCTTCGCTGCCACAGATCACCCCCAGCAGATCCAAGCCTCCGGCATCCAGATGCGCGCCGCCAATCTCAACCACAGTGCCATCCATCATCACCATGGTCACACCCATCAGATTGTTGGTGGTCACGCCATATTTCAGACAATGCGCCCCGCCTGAGTTCATCGCGATATTGCCGGCAATCGCACAGGCCAGCTGCGACGATGGGTCCGGCGCATAGAAGAAATCCTCTTCCTCAACCGCGCCCGACACACTCAGGTTGGTGCGGCCGGTCTGCACCCGGATAATACGGTTGTCGTAATCCGTCTCCAGCACCTCGTTCATCCGCGCCACACCCAGAATCACGCTGTCGGCTGTGGGCAGCGCCCCGCCCGCTAGCGATGTCCCCGCCCCACGCGGCACCACCGGCACCCCCATCTGGTGGCAAATGCGCAAAACATCCGAGACTTCCTGCGTAGTGCGCGGCAACACCGCCAGCATCGGCGGACAACGATAAGCCGTCAGCGCGTCACACTCATAGGCACGTGTCTCGGCTTCATCCTGGATCAACGCATCTTTGGGCAAAACCGCTGCAAGCTTCGCAACCAGTTCAGCTTTGCGCGCCAGAATCGCAGTATTTGGGGATGGCATCTGCATCAAGACTCTCCTTTGGTAAAATAATATTACCAATTTATACCCGCTGGCAAGAACCAACTTGTCGCGCTACAGTGCGGCCATGATCTGGATTGACCGCCTCGCCCTGTTTTCCTCCTTTGATTTTGTGGCCTTAGCCCTGCTAGTCGGGGGCTGGATATGGATCGGTTGGCGTATCGAAAATCCCGCTCCGGGCCGCCCCTCGGTCTCGATCCTGATGGAGGACTTCCGTCGCGGCTGGATGCACCAGATGGTCACCCGCGAACCGCGGGTGTTTGATGCGCAACTGATCGGCAGCCTGCGTCAGGGGGCCACTTTCTTTGCCTCGGCGGCGATGATTGCTATTGGCGGCGGCCTCGCCCTGATCGGCAACACCGAACAATTGCAAGGCCTTGCAAGCGACCTCACTCTTGATCAGATCCCTGCCTTTGTCTGGGAGATCAAACTGCTTTTGGTGCTGATGTTTCTGGCCAATGCGTTTTTGAAATACGTCTGGGCACACCGCTTGTTTGGCTATTGCGCCGTCATAATGGCCGCGGTTCCCAACAAGCCGGATGGCGATCAGGCCTATCCCCGCGCCGCCCAGGCCGCTGAGATCAGCATCAACGCCGCCCGCAGCTTTAATCGCGGTATGCGCTCGACCTATTTCGCCTTAGCCGCAGTGGCTTGGTTGGCAGGGGCTTTTGCCCTTATCGGTGCTATAGTCATCACCCTGGCCATGCTCTACCGCCGCGAGTTTGTGTCGCAATCACGCGAAACCCTGATGCAGATTCCACCAGACACAACAACGTGAGTCCTCTTTTCATATCGCTCCGCTAGGGTGCCGGTATGAAACAGTTTCTTACATTGATCCTAACCACCATCGCGATGCCTGCTTTGGCAGATGATCCCAATATCGAACATGTCAAAGCCCAGCACTTTGGCAGCGGCTGGCAATTCCACGTCACCCTATCGCATCCTGATACCGGCTGGGATCATTACGCCGATGGCTGGCGCGTGCTGGATATGGAGGGTAACGAGTTAGGCCTTCGGGTTCTGGCGCATCCCCATGTGCAGGAACAACCCTTTACCCGTTCCCTGGGTAATGTTCAGATCCCGGATGGCACGACCCAAGTGCAAATTCAGGCCCGCTGCCTGGTCGACGGCTGGGCAAACCAAATGACAACCGTCACCCTGCCCTGATCTTCTTATCTTGAATACATGCGCCCTCAGGCGCGCTCAGCTGTGTCAGACCCGATGATACGGGCTGCCACTCAGGATCGTAACCGCCCGATAGATCTGCTCGGCCAGCATCACCCGCACCAGCATATGCGGCCAGACCATCTTGCCAAAGGAGATTGAAAAATCGGCTTCGGCCCGCAGGCTGGGGTCAATGCCATCGGCCCCGCCAATGATCAGCGCCAGGTCCTGACACCCAGTGTCACGCCATCCGGCCATTTTCTGGGCAAAATCGGGGGAGGAGATCACCTTGCCACGCTCATCCAGCGTACAGATCACTGCACCCTTGGGCAGGGCCTTACGCAGCAGTGCCGCCTCGGCGCCCATGCCGGCGTTTTTCTTGTCTTCAACCTCGACCACGCGCGCGGGGCCCAGCCCCATTGCGCGGCCGCTACGGTCAAACCGGGTCAGATAATCATCGATCAGAGTTTTCTCGGGGCCTGCCCTTAGGCGGCCAACGACGCAAAGATGCACACGCACAGCGGTCTACCCCAACCTCAGCCCGCGCAACTGCACGGGCCAATCCAACATCAGTGCTTAGACGGCGCTATCGCCACCCAGCCACATTTTCTCGAGCTGATAGAACTCACGAACTTCTGGGCGGAAGATATGGACGATCACATCGCCAGTATCGATCAGAACCCAGTCGCCAGTATCACGGCCCTCAGTCTTACAGGTAAACCCATAGTCTTGCTTGATCCGCTCAGCCAGCTTTTGCGACAGCGCAGAAACCTGACGAGTCGAACGACCGGTGGCAATCACCATATAGTCGCCAATCTCGGTCTTGCCGCGCAGATCGATCTGCACAACATCTTCGGCTTTGTCTTCGTCAAGCGAGGTAAGGATATGGGCCAGCAACTCATCGCTGCTTGGTCGGGATTGAGCAGCCATCACAGCAGCTCCTTGGTCAGCGGTTTCAACCGCCTCGGATTCGGGTGACAGGACATCGTCCTCCTTTTTGCGCGCCGTCCGTCCCCCGGCGCTGGGGATAGGACAAAAATAGCAAGCCTCAGACCGGTTTTCAACGAGGCCGGGACGATTTGAAGCGAATCAAGGCGCCTCTGTGCCCGATCTGCACGACAGAGCGAAGAGGGTAGCAGCCATGCATACAAGGAATCTGGCCAATCTTTGCCCTGTTTACCACGCTAGGCTGTGGCAAACCCTTGATTGCACCTGCCAGCCCCTATAACTGACAGGCATGACCCCAGTACCGGCCCAAAAAATCGAACTGCAAGATCGCGCCCGCCTGCGCGAGCGGTTCTATGGCGCCGCCCGCTCGGTGCTGGCCCGGCTATAATGCCCGCCCGCCCCTCAGCTAGCCTCTAAAAATTACAAGACGGGAGAGGACACATGTCCCCCAAAACGCTCTATGACAAAATCTGGGATGCGCATGTTGCGCATGAAGCAGAAGACGGCACTACCCTGCTGTATATCGACCGCCACCTGGTTCACGAAGTCACCAGCGCCCAGGCGTTCGAAGGTCTGCGTATGACCGGTCGCACGGTTCGCGCACCGGATAAGACGATCGCAGTTCCAGACCACAACGTGCCCACCACGCCAGATCGCGTCAACGGCATCGAAAACGAAGAAGGCCGCATTCAGGTTGCCGCGCTGGATTCCAATGCCAAGGAATTTGGCATTCACTATTACCCAATGAACGACATCCGTCAGGGTATCGTGCACATCGTCGGCCCAGAGCAGGGCTGGACCCTGCCCGGCATGACCGTGGTTTGTGGCGACAGCCACACCGCGACGCACGGCGCATTTGGCGCACTGGCGCATGGTATTGGCACGTCCGAGGTTGAGCACGTTCTGGCCACCCAGACGCTGATCCAGAAAAAGTCAAAGAACATGAAGGTCGAGATCACTGGCAAATTGCAGCCGGGTGTGACCGCCAAGGACATCACCCTGGCTGTGATCGGTGAAACCGGCACCGCCGGCGGCACTGGCTATGTCATCGAGTATTGCGGCGAAGCAATCCGTGATCTGTCGATGGAAGGTCGCATGACCGTCTGCAACATGGCCATCGAAGGCGGCGCCCGCGCTGGCCTGATTGCTCCGGACGAGACCACCTTTAAATACGTCAACGGCCGTGCCCACGCCCCCAAGGGTGCCCAGTGGGAAGCTGCGATGGACTGGTGGAAAACCCTGTTCACCGACGAAGGTGCAAAATTCGATCTGGTCGTCACCCTGAAAGGTGAAGACATCCAGCCGGTTGTGACCTGGGGCACCTCGCCCGAGGACGTTCTGCCAATCACCGCCAAGGTTCCGTTCCCTGAAGACTTTACCGGTGGCAAGGTCGACGCGGTCAAGCGGGCTCTGGACTATATGGGCCTCGAATCCGGCACCAACCTGACCGACATCGAAATCGACACCGTCTTTATCGGCTCCTGCACCAACGGCCGCATCGAAGATCTGCGCGCCGTGGCTGATGTGGTCAAAGGCAAAAAGATCAAAGACGGCATGCGTGCCATGATCGTTCCGGGTTCCGGCTTGGTTCGTGCACAGGCCGAAGAAGAAGGCTTGGGCGAGATTTTTGTCGAGGCTGGCTTTGAATGGCGTCTGGCAGGTTGCTCCATGTGTCTGGCAATGAACCCCGATCAGCTGTCCGAGCACGAGCGCTGTGCCTCGACCTCGAACCGCAACTTCGAGGGTCGCCAAGGCTATAAGGGCCGCACCCACTTGGTGTCCCCTGCAATGGCCGCCGCAGCTGCACTGACCGGCAAGCTGACCGACGTACGCGAGCTGGTATAAGGAGCTAGCAAGATGGAAAAATTCGAAAAACTCCAGGGCATCGCTGCCCCAATGCCGCTGGTCAATATCGACACCGATATGATCATCCCAAAGGTCCACCTGAAATCGATCAAGCGGACCGGATTTGGCAAGAACCTGTTTGACGAGATGCGGTTCAACCGCGACGGCACCGAGATCGCTGATTTCGTACTGAACAAACCGCAGTACCGGGATGCTGATATTCTGGTGGCCGGTGACAACTTTGGCTGTGGCTCGTCACGCGAGCACGCACCGTGGGCGATTGCTGATTTTGGCATCAAATGTGTGATCTCGACATCGTTTGCTGACATTTTCTTCAACAACTGCTTCAAGAACGGCATCCTGCCAATCGTTCTGCCACAAGAGCAGGTCGACATTCTGATGGCTGACGCTGAAAAAGGCGCCAACGCGCGGATGACCGTGGATCTGGTAGCCCAGGAAATCACCACATCCGATGGTGACGTGATCAAGTTCGACGTTGATGCGTTTAAAAAGCACTGCCTGCTCGAAGGTCTGGATGACATCGGTCTGACCATGGAAAAAGTGGCTTCGATCGACACGTTCGAAGAAAAGGCTGCGCAGGCACGCCCTTGGGTCTGATCTGGCGAATTGCCTAAGACAAACAAAAGGCCGCTCAGAAATGGGCGGCCTTTTTTAGTACGGTTTCTGCTAGATCAGTCGCTAGCGAACACTTCCCCGGCGTGAACACCTTCCATAGTCATGGAAAACTCACCCGCCGCCTCTTTTCGAACCTCAGCAATCTTTTCCTGAGCCGCAGCGGCCGTTGCCGCATCTGAATACTGGGTAATCACACACATCGTTAAATCACCAGTGCGTACCATCTGCACACCCGTCGCCCCAACCGACATAACCAGCGGAACGTATTTATCATTTGCAGTAGCGATCATTTCGTCTGTCATTTCTTCGGCAGACCAAAGGGTCAAAGTAACATAGGCCAAAACTCATTACTCCTCTCAAAAATACGGCGAATCACGATCGCCGAATGATTGATCGTAACATATGAGCCTCGCTCCCCCTGCCAGCACGCGGCATTCAGCCGATGCATAACATCCAGACACGCACTCCAGAATAATTCCCCCTGCACACGCGCTTAATTTAGGCCATAGTGGCACCACATTGGCCTCAATCACTTTGGGTCGCGGGTTTATGAGAATAGATTTTCAGGAGAAATATCATGCCAGACTCAGCAAAATGGATGTTACTAGGTGCGCTCTCGCTGGTTTTCAGCATTCTGGTCCTAGGCAATACCGTCATAGCAACCTTGGCGGTCACCACCCTAACTGGCGCAGTTCTGTTGGCATCAGGCGTGCTCCAGGTCGTAGGCGGCGTGTCCAGCACCGAGTCGACAGGTAGCAAAGTATTTGGCGTCCTGATGGGCCTGCTGATGGCCTTCCTTGGCACCAACTTTCTGTTCAACCCACTTGAAGGGGCCATCTCGCTGACCATGCTGATACTGGTCCTGCTGATTGCCAGCGGTATCGTCCGGCTGGTCTTTGCCTGGAAGCTACGTGAAACCAGCTATTTTTGGCCAATGATCGTGTCGGGCGCAGTTTCCATTCTGCTCGCTGGCTACATCTGGACCAACTTCGCTGCCGCATCTCTGACCTTCCTTGGGATCATGCTGGGAATCGAGCTGATGATGAACGGCTTTGGCCTGATTGTGATTGGCCTTTCGTTCCGAAACCAAAAGGGCTAGTCGCCCCAAGTGCATTCAACACAATGACACATTGTCACAGAGGTTAATTGCCAAGGCGGCCTATGGCGCACCCCAGGCTGCACACAACATATAGATCGAACCTCCAATTACACCTATATACAGCGGGTTCCATGATGCATTCTCGCACCAGTACTTCGGTCAAAATATCGATTCAGGGCAATAATTTACGCCCTGATCTTGAGAGGCATTGCGAAACAAGGCACAAATGGGGCGCAAATGAGGCACAGCGATCCTGATCTATCAGGGTTGCGTCAAAGTGGAACAAAGGCTCGGCAACGTATCGACCTGTCCAGTTTGAAGGGGAAGAACAGTGTTAGCACGCATAACAGGCGCAGCAATGCGCGGTATTCTTGTGGCATTTCTGATTGCCATGCCGTCATTTCTACTCCCCGATTTCGCCACCGACTCAACCGAAATCGTGGCTTTGATGGCCCTATTGCTCGGCATGCTGATCTTTGCCGAATATTACTCAAGCTTTCCCAGTTTCATCGAATTTCGAGAAGCGCCGCCGCTAAATCGCATGCGGTTTTTATCGCTGCTGCTGACCATTGGCGCTCTTTGCCTGGTGGCAAGCCACCCACATGATGCCACTGGCCTGACAACCCTCATCCACGGCACTGCTGGCAAACTCGGTGCGGTCTTAGACTTCCCATACTCACCGGTACACCTGGTCACCCTGTTGCTGCCCTCTCATACGGCCACCGAGACCGTGAACATGGTGCGTGCAACAGCCGCCCTGTCTTATGTCATGGGCTTGATCAGTGCTGCGGCCTTCTTTTTTGTCATCCATATTCGCAACTGGCCCGTGGCAAACGGCGCGTTCAACGTTTGGATTAACCTGCCTCTGTTCGACCCCACCACCGGCGGTGACGTGGTGCAACGCCTACAGCGCGATGGCCGCGTCAATATGATGTTCGGCGTGTTACTCCCCTTTGCCATTCCTGCAGCGGTTAAACTTCTGTTTGCAGCACTGGAGCCGGCAATTCTTGGCACCCCTCACACTCTGGTTTGGATGATTGGTCTATGGGGTTTCCTCCCGGCCTCGCTCCTGATGCGCGGGATGGCAATGCTGCGCGTGGCCGAGCTGATCGAACAAAAACGCCGCCGTGCCTATGCCAACGCCGAGGCGCTGCAAGCCGCATGAGGATCCTGGCAGCACTCCTCCTGCTGCTTTTCACCTCCCCCAGTCACGCCGATGTGCTGCGGATTGCTACCTTCAACACCGAATTATCCCGCGACGGACCTGGCCTGTTGCTGCGCGATATAGCTCGCGGCGGCGCCCCCCAGATCAACGCGGTTACTACAATCATTGCGCAGATAAACCCGGATGTGCTTGTTCTTCAGGGTATCGACTGGGACTTTGAAAACCGCGCACTGCAGGCCTTGCAACAGCAACTCTCCCAAGCAGGCGCCCCCTACCCCCATCTATTCGCTCTTCAGCCCAACTCGGGCCTGGCCAGCGGTCTTGATCTTGATGGCGATGGCAAGCGTGGCACCCCAAGGGATTCCCAAGGCTACGGCGCGTTTACAGGCCAAGACGGCAATGCTGTGCTGTCGCGCCTGCCAATTGATCACGCCAATGCACGGGATCTGTCGCAGCTTCTTTGGCGCGACCTGCCCGATGCACTGCTCCCACAGCACCCCGATGGCAGCCCGTTCCCATCTGAACAGGCCCAACAGGCCCAGCGCCTGTCCAGCAGCTCCCACTGGGTTGTGCCACTGAAACTGCCTAGTGGCGATACTCTGAACCTACTGACCTTTCAGGCAGGTCCCCCGCTGTTTGACGGCCCCGAAGACCGCAACGGCCTCCGCAACGCAGATGAAATCCGCATGTGGCAGGTGCTGCTAGACGGAACCCTGGGCGCCATCCCGACCTCCCCGCTGATCATCGCAGGTGGCGCCAACCTTGCCCCCAATCGGGGTGACGGTCGCCGCTCAGCCATCGCCGCCCTTCTGAACGATCCCCGCCTGCAAGACCCACGACCCACCAGCGCCGAGGCCGACCTGAACACGGTCGAATGGCAGCGCGCGGGCCGGATGCGGGTCGACTACCTGCTGCCATCGTCCGACCTCAAAGTCATCGACACCGGGGTTCACTGGCCCTCAGACCAATCCAGCGCTCTGGCCAGCCGCCACCGGCTGGTCTGGATCGACATTGCCCTCGACCAGCGTTGACGGCAGGGCGGATGCCATAGCCTGTTCAATCGGCGTATGCCGAAACCCTGGCAACAAATCGTCAAACAACGTGCTGTCCATCCGATGTGCCGTGTCCCACAAATACCGCATCTCCAGCAGACAGCGCCCCATCGCCCAAAACGGTCGTGCCAATTGCAGCGGCAACCACGACATCTGCTTCAACTTTGCTTGCCGAATACTCACCCGGTTTATCGCCTCCAGCATTTCTCTCCCGGTCAGCGTATACCCGTCAAAGGGTACATCCGCGAAATCCGGCAACGCGTCCCGTTTGTCCGCCAGCGCCACCGCAGCACGTGCCAGATCCGGTAAGTAAGCCCAGGAATGGTGCAAGTCCGAATTACCAGGGTAGGTAAACCGCCCTTTGGCCAAAGTCTTAGTCAAGATCGCATCAAACCAATTGCCCGAGGCCTCGGTGTCCAGAAAATCTCCCGCCCGCAGCACAATGGTCTGCACACCCGACCGCCGATAAGCCGCCTCCATCTCAACCCGGATCCGCCCCAATGGATTCGCCGCACGATGCGGTGTCGCCTCTGACCACGGCCCCGGAGTAGTTTCACCAAACACATAGACATTGCCCGGTACAATCACCGCGGCCCCACTCATCCGCGCCGCCTCGATCACCTGATCATGCAGCCCCGGCACCTGTGCGGCCCAGTCGGGATAGTCAGGGTTCCAACCATTCACGATCACCTGCACGCCGCTTGCGGCCTGCTGCAGATCATCCTTGCTACGATCAAAACTCCGAACCTGCCAAGCCGCCTCAGCAAAGGCCAGCGCACAAGCGCGCCCAAACCGGCCCGAGGCCCCAAGGATCAATACAGTACGTGTCATAAGCAAATCTCCATTCTTCCGCTGCCTACAACCTACCTATTCACGAAAGCCGGGAACATTGACCAAAACCAAAGCTCGTGTATTCATAAATGAATGGATGTATCCCACCCACTCCCCGACTGGTCCCTGATCCAAAGCTTCCTGGCTGTTGCTGAAACCGGTTCGCTCTCTGCCGCTGCCCGACAGCTGAACCGCAGCCAACCCACCCTTGGTCGCCATATTCAATCGCTGGAGCAGGATCTGGAATGCGAGCTCTTTGAACGCCACGCCCGCGGCTTGCACCTCTCTGACAGCGGCGCTCAACTGCTGCCAATGGCGCGTGAAATGCAGGCCCAAATGAACGCCATCGCGCTCAGCGTCGCTGGCCGCTCACAACAGCTCAGCGGCACCGTCCGCATCACCGCCAGCGTCTTTGCCTCGCACTACATCCTGCCCCCCATCCTTGCTCAGATCCGCGAACAGGAACCCCTGATTGAGCTGGAACTGGTGCCCTCGGACAGCAGCGAAAACCTGCTGTTCCGCGCTGCCGACATCGCCGTGCGCATGTATCGCCCCGATCAGCTCGATATTGTCACCCGCCACATCTGCGATCTGCAGCTTGGCGTCTTTGCGGCCCACAGCTACATCAAACGCAAAGGCACGCCCCGAACTCCTGACCAGCTGCGCCAACACGATCTCGTCGGTTACGACACCAACGAGCTGATCCTGCAAACCACCCGCGCCCTCGGCTGGACCATGGAGCGCAGCAACTTCGCCACCCGATGCGACAACCAGGCCACCTATTGGCAGTTGGTCCGCGTCGGTTGCGGCATCGGTTTTTCACAAACCGCCATTGGCCGCGCTGATCCCTTGGTGCAGGAACTGGACCTGGGCATCGAAATCCCCCCCTTGCAGGTCTGGCTGGCTGCCCACCAGATCATGCGTCAAACACCCCGCATCACCAAAGTCTGGACCCTGTTGGCCGAAGGATTGCAACAAGCCGCCTTAACACCTCCTCCACAATAGCCCCCACCTTTCAGCGCCCTTCCCCGAGGCGACGACCGAACGGTCGTCAACGAGGCAACCAGCGCGCCAAAGGCGCTCATTTTTGTTCCCTCAACGGCACTGTTCCACACCCTGCTGTTATTGACCCCGCAGGCGTCAACGGGTACTCCCCTACCAGCTTTTTCAAGGAGTATCCGTATGACCAACCCATCGATTCTGATTCTGCCCGGTGACGGCATTGGCCCCGAGGTCATGGCCCAGGTTTCCCGGATCATCGACTGGTACGGTGAAAAGCGGGATCTGAAATTCGACGTCAGCGAAGATCTGGTTGGCGGCGCGGCCTACGACGCCCACGGCGTGCCCCTGCACGACGACACAATGGCCAAAGCCCAAGAAGCCGACGCTGTTCTGCTTGGCGCTGTTGGCGGCCCAAAATACGACGACCTGGATTTCTCGGTAAAGCCCGAGCGTGGCCTGCTGCGCCTGCGCAAGGAAATGGATCTGTTCTCCAACCTGCGCCCGGCCCAGTGCTTTGACGCCTTGGCTGATTTCTCCTCGCTGAAGAAAGAGCTGGTCGCCGGTCTGGATATCATGATCGTGCGCGAGCTGACCTCCGGTGTCTATTTCGGTGAACCTCGTGGCATCTTTGAAGAAGGCAACGAGCGCGTTGGCATCAACACCCAGCGTTACACAGAGTCTGAAATCGAACGCGCAGCCCGCTCTGCATTCGAACTGGCGATGGTGCGCAGCAAGAAACTGTGCTCGATGGAAAAAGCCAACGTGATGGAAAGCGGCATCCTGTGGCGCGAAGTTGTCACCCGTGTTTCCGCCGACTACCCCGAGGTCGAGCTGTCGCACATGTACGCCGACAACGGCGCCATGCAGCTGGTTCGTGCGCCTAAACAGTTCGACGTCATTCTGACCGACAACCTATTCGGCGACATCCTGTCTGACTGCGCCGCCATGCTGACCGGCTCGCTGGGTATGCTGCCGTCGGCCTCGCTTGGTGCACCGATGGCAAGTGGCCGCCCCAAGGCCCTGTACGAACCGGTACACGGCTCCGCTCCGGACATCACGGGTCAGGGCAAAGCCAACCCAATTGCCTGTATCCTCAGCTTCGCTATGGCGCTGCGCTACAGCTTTAACCAAGGCGCCGAGGCTGACCGCCTTGAAGCTGCGGTTGAGGCCGTACTGGCCGATGGTGTCCGCACCGCTGACCTGCTGGGCGAAGAAGGTGCAACACCCGTTTCCACCAGCGAAATGGGCGACGCAGTCCTGGCTGCACTAGACGCCAGCCTGTAAAGTAACAACCGCTGTTAAACTACGTTGGGCTGCCATGCTGGCAGCCCAATTTCGTTGTAGAGGTTTAATTTTGCCTACTAACCTATTCTCGCTTAAGGTTCGGGCAAATTATTTCGACTTCGCAAGGAATTACGATGAAACACCTTTTGTTGATTGCGGCCTTCTTAGGCCTGTCTCAGCCCGCGCAGGCCAAATCCTTCCACGAACTATTCCCGGGTGTAACCTTCAACGAGCCCAACCAATATACGCAGATGATGGAAGACTTGGACTACCAGCAGGGAGAAATATCGCTGCCAGGGAACCAAGCTAAATTGATGGTACCCGACGATTACTACTACCTCAGCCCCGCTGATTCCCAAAAGGTGCTGATGGACCTGTGGGGCAATCCAAACGGCGATTCCCTTGGCATGATATTTCCAGCAACCATGCTACCTACGGATGCTGACAGCTGGGGCGCAGTGATTTCATGGGACCCAATAGGATACGTCTCGGACAAGGATGCAGCCAAAATCGACTATGACGACCTGCTTTCGACCATGAAATCGGACATCAGCGAGGAAAACACCTGGCGGCTTCAAAACAACTTTGAAACCATAAAACTTGTCGGGTGGGCAGTGCCTCCAAATTACGATGCAACCACCAAAAAGCTACACTGGGCAAAGGAACTCGCTTTTTCCGGTGCTGAAACCAACACTTTGAATTACAATCTTCGCGCACTTGGGCGCAAAGGCGTTTTGCAGTTAAATTTTGTCGCAGACATCTCCCAGCTACCCCAAATCAAGGCGGCCCTGCCTGAAGTCGCCGCAATGAGCTCTTTTACGGACGGTGCGAAATATGCAGATTTCAACCCATCCGTCGACAAGGTTGCGGCAGTAGGTATCGGTGGATTGATTGCAGGAAAGGCACTAGCAAAAACTGGACTGCTGGCCGTAGGTCTGATTTTCCTAAAAAAGTTTTGGTTCCTACTCTTGATGCCGATCTATTGGGTTTTCCGAAAACTTAGAGGTGAAGGCTCCTCTGACCACAACTGAAACTCAAATCTAATGCCTCCCCTCGGTTTGGCCAAACCGGGGGCTGCCTACTTTCCGAATTATTTCATGTATCCGCACCGTCGTTAGCGCTATAGGCTGGTTACAGGCGCTTTAAGAATCGCGTCTAACCTCGCATAGAAACTCAATACCCGTGGTGTGCCCATGAATCTCAAAGCTGCAGTGCTGGCTCTGTTGGGCTACGCCATTTTTTCGACCCACGACGTGGTAGTGAAATTCCTCGGCGCCAGTATGTCCCCCTTCCAGCTGGTGTTTTTCAGCAGCCTGCTGTCGTTCCCGCTGGTCACACTGATGTTGGTCCGCGATCCTACCCACGGCAATCTGCGTCCCCATCACCCTTGGTGGATGACTGCTCGATCCCTAGCCGTCTCCGTAGTGCCAGCTAGTGCGTTCTACGCCTTCTCGCAGCTTCCCCTGGCACAGGCCTATGCACTGTTGTTTGTCACCCCCCTACTGGTCACATTGCTGTCCATTCCCATTCTAAACGAGCGGGTCGGCCTGCCCCGCTTGCTTGCCGTACTGATCGGTTTCGTCGGCGTTATGGTGGTCCTGCGCCCTGGCGGTACCACGTTTGGCTGGGGCCATGCTGCGGCCCTGCTGGCGGCGCTTGGCAATGCCTTGCAATCAGTCATCCTGCGCAAAATCGGCAGCAATGAACGGCGGGTCGTGTTGATGATCTACCCCCTTATCACCACCTTTCTGGCCATGGGTCTGGCCCTGCCGTTTGTCTACACCCCGCTGCAATCAGCCGAGCTGGGCGGGCTTGTTGTCGTGGCGGTCTTCGGCTTCTGTGCCACCCTGCTGATGGTCAGCGCCTATACCATCGGCGAGGCTGCAATCGTCGCCCCCATGCAGTATTCCCAAATCATCTGGGCCACCCTGTTCGGCGTTCTTTTGTTCGAAGAAGCCGTTGATATGGGCACACTGACTGGCGCTGGCATCATCATTCTTAGTGGGATTTTCATCGTCATCCGCGAGGCCGCAGGCGGCCGGTCCCGCAACACGCCCGTGCTGCAAACCCGCACCCGAGGCTACACATCCGGTGGCCTCAACATCTCTCTTATCCTGCGACGCAAATCTTCTGGAAAATAATCTAGATTATTACTCTTGCATCTCCGCCACCATCCGACTATTCCGCCCCTCACGGTCGGGCTATGGCGCAGTCTGGTAGCGCACCTGTTTTGGGTACAGGGGGTCGGAAGTTCGAATCTTCCTAGCCCGACCAAGTCACCGAACAGCATCCCAACAGCGGATGCGTTCAGTGCAGAACATAAAAATGTTCAGTCTCGACCGGCCACTCCAAGCAGACAATTCGAACACTCCCGCCGGATCTAGGGCAATTGACCCTGTGGAAGCCATGCAGAAATTCCACACAAAATATTGTACCCCGGCCGAGCGCACACATTCTTTGTATTCCAGGGTACATTCCAGAGTATGTACCCTGGCCACCGCCCACTAGGCGTTAGAACGCGCAGAATTGCACCGCCTATTGTACCATTTTCACATTTTCTTGCCCGATAGCCGCATTGCCTCTACCGTCCAACATGCCTGTCTTGCGTGAATAGCACTTGGTTCACTCGCGTTTTGTTTTTGATTACCCGGAGTTTCCCGATGAAAAAATTGCTATTGTCTACGACTTTCTTAGCCTTCTCTCTCGCCTCTCCATCTCTTGTGTCTGCTCAGGAAATGAGTGCCGGTGAGGGTCAACTAAACGACCTCTTCCCCGAAGGCGCGCCCTACTCTCCCTACGCTGATCGCAATTTTCCTGAACGCCCACTCTGGGGCGACAGCCACCTGCACACCGCCCTGTCGATGGACGCTGGCGGTTTCGGAAACCGACTTGGCCTAGACGCGGCCTATCGCTTTGCCCGTGGAGAACAAGTCACTGCCTCGTCCGGTCAAGAAGTTCGCCTAGCCAGACCACTGGATTGGCTGGCAATCACTGACCACTCCGATGGGTTGGGGTTGATCACCGATGTTCTGGCGTCAGCCCCAATTGTCACCCAATACGAACAGGGCGCCCGCTGGGCCGAAGGGTTTAACGCAGGTGGTCAAACCGCCGTGGACGCCACTCTTGATCTGATTGGCACCTTCTCACAGGGTCAGATGGACCCGGAAATGTTCGCCAACTACTCCCCCGGCTCACGACGCTATGCCACCATCTGGGGCGACGTGATCGACGCCGCCGAAAAATACAATGAACCGGGAAATTTCACCGCCTTCATCGGCTTTGAATGGACGTCACTGGTTAAGGGCGGCAACATGCACCGCAACGTGATCTTCCGCGACAACGGCGACCGCGCCCGTCAGGTGGTCCCCTTTACCACCCAAGAGCCCGTCGGCAGCACCGATCCGCTGAAGCTGTATGAGTATCTGACCAACTACGAGGCCAAAACCAACGGTGCGGCAATGACATTTGCCCACAATGGCAACTTGGCCAATGGCATCATGTTCCCGGTGGATGCCCAGTACACTGGCCGCGAAATCGATGAATTCTATGTCGAACAACGCGCCAAATGGGAACGCATCTATGAGGTCACCCAGATCAAGGGTGACGGCGAGGCGCACCCCTTCTTGTCACCCGACGATGAATTTGCCGACTACGGCACTTGGGACGCCGGCAATCTGGACCTGTCTGTAGCCAAAACCGACGACATGCTGGCCGGTGAGTACGCCCGCGAGGCACTCAAGAACGGTCTGCTGCTCGAAGAACGTTTTGGCACCAACCCCTATCAGTTTGGCATGATCGGCGCGACAGATGCGCATAACTCGCTGCCCGCAGTCGAGGAAGAAAACTTCTTTGGCAAACACGCCGGATATGAGCCCAGTGCCGAACGTCTGCAACATGCCTTTATGGAAAACGAAAACGGCGCGCTCTATGCATGGCAAATGGTCTCATCCGGGCTTGCGGCAGTCTGGGCCAAGGACAACACCCGCGCGTCGCTGTTTGACGCCATGGACCGCAAAGAGGTTTACGCCACCACCGGCCCACGGATGACGGTGCGCTTCTTTGGCGGCTACGATTTCTCGGAAAATGACCTGCGCCGCCGCGATGTGGCCGCTGTTGGATATGCCAAGGGTGTACCTATGGGGGCAAATCTCATCGCGCCCGAAGAGGGTCAGGCCCCCAGCTTCCTGGTGGCAGCGCTTCGCGATCCAATTGGTGCCAATCTAGACCGAGTGCAGATCATCAAAGGTTGGTTGGATGCCGACGACACCACCCACGAAAAGGTCTATGACGTGGCTTGGTCCGACAACCGCGAAGCCGATGCCAACGGCAAAGTCCCGGCGGTGGGCAGCACCGTTGATGTAGCCTCGGCCACCTGGGCCAATTCCATTGGCGCGGCCGAATTGGTCACCACCTGGACAGACCCGGACTTTGATCCCAACCAGCGCGCGTTCTACTACGCCCGTGTACTCGAGATCCCAACACCCCCCTGGTATCTGTATGACGTTGTGAAATACGGCGTCGACCTGCCCGAAGGCGCGCCAACCGAACAACAGGAACGCGCCTATACCTCACCCATCTGGTACAGCCCCAAAGGCTAGAACCGAATTGCCCCGCGATATGTCGCGGGGCATTCTCTCTCCCAAATTAACGGACAGCCGCAAGTATGATTGCCCGCATCGTCAAGGAACCCCTGGTTCACTTTCTTCTGATCGGGGGGCTGATTTTTGCCGCCTATTCGATACTGGATGACACACCGCCCACACCAGGCCGCGACCAGATTGTCATCACACAGGCTGATCTGGCGACGCTCAACGCGCAGTTCGAAGCCGCCTGGAAACGGCAACCGCAACCGGATGAGCTAAGCGCCATGACCCAAGAGTTGATCCGGGAAAAGGTGTTGGTTCGGGCCGCGCTCGAATTGGGTATGGATCAAAACGATGCGGTGATTAATCGGCGCCTTAGTCAGAAAATGGAGTTCTTTGCCGCCTCGATCGCCGAGGCCATAGAACCGCAAGAGGGCGAGCTTGAAACGTTTTATCAAACCAACGCCGCTGACTATCAAAGTGCTCCGCAATTTGCCCTGAACCAGATCTACCTTGGCCAGAATGTTGGTTCCGAAAACATCGCCGCCACCCTCGCGAAACTCACAGATGGGGCAGATCCGGCACAGTTGGGACAACCCAGCCTTTTGCCTGCCCGTCTTGATCTCACCCAATCCCGCGCGCTGGACAGCGCCTTTGGCACCGGCTTTGCAACGGCACTATCTGCATTATCCGTAGGTGAGTGGGCCGGGCCGGTAAAATCAGGCTACGGGATTCATCTGGTCCAAATCACCGACACCGCCCCCGCAGCGCTCCCCCCACTCGAGCAGATCGCCGACAGGGTTCTGGGGGATTGGCAAAGCGCCAAGCGTAAGGAGGTTCTGGAACAGTATTACCAGTCCCTGCGTCAAGGCTACGAGATCATTCTACCAAGCCCAGGCGGCAATTCATGATGCTGCGCCTGCTGGCCCTGATTTCGCTGCTGGCCACGTTTGGCACCACCCAAGCACAGGCCCACGCGCTTGAACCCGGGTATCTGGAAATTCACGCCCTATCAGACGAGGCGCACAGCCTGTTCTGGCGCAAGCCCGACGTCAAAGGCAAGCCAATGGCGATGGATGTTCTGCTGCCCGACAATTGCGATCTGCGCAGCCCACCCGCCCCACGCAGTGACGGCGCGGCCTGGGTGTCGCGCTGGACGGCGCACTGCAGCGGTGGACTGATTGGCCAACAGGTCCTGATCAGCGGCTTGGAACGCACCAACACCGATGTGCTTGTCCGCTATCAGGGGGCAGACGGCGGTAGCTTCACCACCCGCCTGACACCTGACCAACCCGGCTTTGCCCTGCCCGAAAACCCCGGCGCGCTGCGGGTGCTGTTTGATTACATCCTGCTTGGTGCTGATCACATTCTGGAAGGCTTTGACCACCTGCTGTTTGTCTTTGCCCTGCTTTTGCTGATCCGGGACAAATGGCGGTTGGTCGGCGCAATCACCGCCTTTACCGTGGCGCATTCCATCACTCTGGCCGCCGCCTCGATGGGCTGGCTGACGGTTCCCAGCCCGCCGGTTGAATCCGTCATTGCCCTGTCCATTGTGTTCTTGGCGGTAGAGCTGGCCAAACGGCAGGAAAATGGCCTGCGGCTTTCAGAACGTTGGCCCTGGTTAGTGTCGTTCTCGTTTGGTCTGCTGCATGGTTTGGGCTTTGCCGGTGCCCTGCGCGAAATTGGCTTGCCCGAAAGTGACCTGCTGATGGCTCTGCTTGGCTTCAACCTCGGTGTGGAATTTGGCCAACTGGCTTTTGTTGCGGCAGTGCTTGGCCTGTATGTCGCGGTGTCAAAACTTGCACCTGCGGTCAGCGCGCAGCTTCACCGCAGGGATGGCCTGGCCAATACTGCCTTTGCCTATGGCATCGGCGGCATCGCCGCCTATTGGGTTGTTGAACGCATAACCGGCTTCGTGTCCTAACAGCGCGCTTCAAACCCGGACACGGCCGAGCCTTCCCGCATCGGAAGGTTGGGCAGATCTCACCAACACCACCCAACCTACCGCGCAAAATCAACATTTTTGCGTGATCCTAGGGCTTTACCCTCACCTTTTGCTTGACTCAAATGTTCATCTGAACGTCATATGCATTCACATGAGCGTCACAAAGGCGCCTTACACTGCACCAAGTGGGCATTTGAACCCGCAGAACACATAAACCAGGGGACCCGCCGCGTTCATATGAACGCGGCTCCGGTCGTAGGAGATCGAAATGAAACTGAAATCCATTCTCTCGGCATCCACGGTTCTGGCCATGGCCGCAACCACCGCCGCGGCTGACAAAGCCGAAGTTCAATTCTGGCACGCCATGGGTGGCCAGCTGGGCGAGATCGTTGACAAATTTGCTGCCGACTACAACGCCGGATCTGACAGCTGCCAGATCAACGCCGTGTACAAAGGCAACTACACCGAAAACATGACCGCCTCGATCGCCGCCTTCCGCGCTGGCGAGCAGCCGCACATCGTGCAGGTGTTTGAAGTGGGCACCGCCACCATGATGGCCGCCGGCGACAAGGGTGCGATCTATCCTGTACACCAGCTGATGAAAGACGCTGGCGTAGACTTTGATCAGTCCGCATACCTGCCAGCTGTTGTGTCCTATTACACCGACACCGAAAACCAGCTGCTGTCGCTGCCGTTCAACTCTTCCACTCCGGTTCTGTGGTACAACAAAACCGCACTGGATGCCGCTGGTGTTGATGTTCCGACCACTTGGGACGAAGTTGAAGTGGCTGCCAAAGCCCTGAAGGACAGCGGTGTTACCAAGCCCTTCTCGTTTGGCTGGCAGTCCTGGTCCAACATCGAAAACTACTCGGCCTGGCACAACCTCCCGCTGGGCTCCGAAGACAACGGTTTTGCCTCGCTGAAGACCGAATTCACCTTTAACAACGAAGCCGTTGTGAACCACATCCAGCGTATTGCTGACATGGGCAAAGACGGCACCTTTGTGTACGGCGGTCGCCGTGGTGACAGCCGCGCCCAGTTTGTAAACGGTGAAACCGCTCTGTGGATCAACTCCTCGGCCTATTACGGTGGTTTCAAGAAAGACATCACCGGGTTTGAATTTGGTCAGGCCATGCTGCCGCTCGACACAGCCGTTGCTGACGCGCCGCAAAACTCGATCATTGGTGGTGCTACACTTTGGGTGCTCACCGGTCACGAACAGCCCGAGTACACCTGTGTTGCTGACTTCTTTAAGTTTGTATCCGCTGACGAGCAGCAGGCATTCTGGCACCAGGAAACCGGCTACGTGCCAATCACCACAGCCGCCTATGGCCTGTCGCAGGAACAGAAGTTCTATGAATCTGATCCTATGACCGACACCGCCATCAAACAGCTGAGCCTGAACACCCCGACCCCAGCCTCCAAAGGTCTGCGTTTTGGTAACTTCGTGCAAATCCGCGATGTCATCAACGAAGAGCTGGAAGCCGTATGGGCCGGTGAAAAAGACGCTCAGGCTGCACTGGATGCCGCAGTGGAGCGTGGCAACAAACTGCTGCGCAAGTTCGAAGCCGCCAACAACTGATAGCCCCGGCTACTCTTCTTACACGGGAGGTCCCTACCGGGGCCTCCCAACTGTCACGACTTCCCCCAAAGGTTCCTCCGCATGCAAAAGCGTGTCGTCTTTCGCTCTCGGCTGCTGCCCTATCTATTGGTCCTGCCGCAGATCGCGATCACCGTCATTTTCTTCTTCTGGCCCGCCTATCAGGCGCTCGAAAGCTCGTTCTTCATCGAAGACGCCTTTGGCTTTTCGCGCCAATGGGTCGCGATGCAGAACTACATCGAACTGTTCGAAGACCCCGGCTATCTACGGTCGTTTAAAACCACGCTGATCTTCGGCGCCTCAGTTGCCGCATTGGCGATGTCGATCTCACTGGGTCTGGCCGTCGCCGCCAACCGGGTGGTCAAGGCCGCAACCGGATATCGCACCCTGCTGATCTGGCCCTACGCCGTGGCCCCCGCCCTGGCCGGGGTGATCTGGTACTTTCTGATGAACCCAAGCCTGGGCATTGTGACTTACTGGCTCAAAGGTGTTGGCATAGATTGGAACCACTATCTAAACGGCGATCAGGCCCTGCTGCTGGTGATTGTCGCCGCCGCGTGGAAACAGGTTAGCTATAACTTCCTGTTCTTCCTTGCCGGGCTGCAGTCGATCCCAAAATCCATGATCGAGGCAGCTGCCATTGATCGCGCTGGCCCTGTGCGCCGATTCTGGACCATAACCTTTCCGCTCCTCACCCCCACCACATTCTTCCTGCTGGTGGTCAATCTTATATACGCCTTCTTTGACACGTTTGCGCTGATCCACGCCACCACCGAGGGTGGCCCGGTAGACTCCACCTCTGTTCTGGTGCTCCGGGTCTTCAAGACTGGCTTTGAAGGCCAAGACTATGGCTCCTCTGCCGCGCAATCGGTGATCCTGATGGGCATGGTCATCGTCATGACCTTTGTCCAATTCCGCTATATCGAACGTAAGGTGCAGTACTGATGGTTGAAAATCGCCCATTCCTCACCTTCATCACCCACGCGGTTCTGATCCTTGGTGTGCTGTTCCTGTGCTTCCCCGTGTGGATGGCACTGGTTGCCTCGACCCATGGCCCCGAAGCCCTAAGCCATTCGCCCATACCGTTGTGGTTTGGTGATCGCGCTTGGGAAAACTACAGCCAGCTTTTGGCTGGCGGCCTGCCCGAGGCCGGCGGCGTGCCGATTGGGTCGATGATGTTCAACAGCCTGATCATGGCGCTGGCCATTACCTTTGGCAAAATCTCCATCTCGATCATCTCGGCCTATGCCATTGTTTACTTCAAATTCCCGTTCCGCATGGGGTTCTTTTGGATGATCTTCATCACCCTGATGCTGCCCGTCGAAGTGCGAATTTTTCCAACGTTAGACGTAGTGGTGAAAATGGGGATGATGGATACTTATGCTGGCCTGACCATTCCGCTGATCGCGTCGGCCACCGCCACATTCCTGTTCCGTCAGTTCTTCCTCACCATCCCGGATGAACTGGTCGAGGCCGCACGCATTGATCGCGCCGGCCCCTTGCGGTTCTTCTGGGATATCCTGCTTCCGCTGAGCCGCACCAATATCGCGGCTCTGTTTATCATCCTGTTTATCTATGGCTGGAACCAATATCTTTGGCCGCTTCTGATCACGACCAAAGAAAGCAATTACACCGTCGTCATGGGCATCCAGCGCATGGTGAATTCAGGTGAAGCCCTGCCGGTTTGGCATTACATCATGGGCACCGCTGTGCTGGCCATGATCCCCCCCGTTATCGTTGTCGTTGCAATGCAAAAGCTCTTTGTCAAAGGGCTGGTTGAAAGTGAGAAATAAATGGCCACTCTAAGCATCAAATCTCTGGGCAAAGTGTACCCGGGCGATGTGACTGCCGTATCCGACGTCAATGTCGAGATTGCAGATGGCGAGTTCATCGTACTGGTTGGCCCGTCGGGCTGTGGTAAATCCACCATCCTGCGGATGATCGCCGGGCTCGAAAGCATCACCTCGGGCGATATGAAGATCGACGACCGCCGGGTCAATGATCTGGAGCCCGGCGAGCGTGACATCGCCATGGTGTTCCAGAACTACGCGCTGTACCCGCATATGTCGGTGCGCGGTAATATGGAGTACGGCCTAAAAAACGAAGGCCTGCCCAAGGCTCAGATTGCTGAGCGTATCGCCGAGGCTGCACGCACCCTGCGGCTTGAGGAGTATCTGGACCGCAAACCGGCAAACCTTTCAGGTGGTCAGCGTCAGCGGGTGGCGATGGGCCGCGCCATCGTGCGCGACCCCAAAGTGTTCTTGTTTGACGAACCTTTGTCCAACCTCGACGCCAAACTGCGCACCCAATTGCGCGCTGAGTTGAAGACCCTGCACAAGCGTCTGGGCGCAACCTTTGTCTACGTGACCCACGACCAGGTTGAGGCGATGAGCCTGGCTGATCGCATCATTATAATGAGTGATGGCAAGGTGGAACAGATCGGTACACCGATGGATTTGTACCTGCGTCCCGCGTCGCGCTTTGTGGCTGACTTCATTGGTAGCCCGGCCATGAACGTACTCGAAGGCACTGTCAGCCAGGACCGTCGCAGCCTGCAGATCAACGGCAGCCATCAGGTTGATTTTGCTGCAGAACTGCCCACTTCGGCAGGAAAATCCATCGCGATTGGGGTCCGCCCAGAGCACCTGCACCAAGGCACCGAAGGCGAAACTCAGATCGATCTGTCGGTTGGATTCATCGAACAACTAGGGGCTGACACAGTTGTACATGGTACACTTTTAGGGTCAGAGACCGCACTGGCCGTACGGCTGAACGGGGTGCAGGCCCGCGACAGTGGCGACAGCATCGCGCTCAGCTGTGCGCAGGAACATATCCACCTGTTTGATGGCACCACAGGTCAGCGATTGAACTGGGATCCTGCATGAGCCAGCCGCCAAAAATATTTGGTCACCGGGGCGCCCCGGTGGCCATGCCAGAAAACACTCTGGCGGGGTTTCAGCACGCGATCGATGTCGGCGTAGATGGGCTAGAGCTCGATCTGCTGATGACCCGCGATGGCGTGCCTGTGGTCACCCACAACCCCCGCCTTTCGGCAGAAACCACCCGTGACGCCGGCGGTGAATGGCTACAAGGCGAAGGCCCAGCCATCAGCGCGCTTACGCTGGATGAGTTGCGCAGCTATGACGTTGGCGGCATTCGTCCCGGCAGCGCCCACGACAAAAAGCATCCTAGCCAAGCAACACTGCGCAACTGCCGCATCCCAACACTGGTTGAGTTTCTAGAGCTGGTAAAGAAACAGCCCTGGGACCTGGAGCTGCTGGTCGAACTTAAACACAGCCCCACCATAAGCCCGCAGATCAGCGCCGAGGATTTTGTTCAGGTCGTTGCCGACATTCTGCAACAACAGGACATGGTCGAGCAAAGCTACCTACATGCCTTCAATTGGCAGATCCTCTCAGCCGCTGCCCGCAACTATCCGCAATTGCGCCGGTCCCATCTGTCGATCCACCGCAGCACCCATCCCGATGGCACCGTCTATCCCGGCTCTCCCTGGCTTGACGGGCTGGATCCAGACTTTGCCCCGATCCCGGAATTACTGGCCCAATCCGGTGCCACCATCTGGAGCCCTTACTTCAAGGATCTGGATGCTGACGGGTTAAGCCAAGCACAGGACCAGAATCTGCAGGTCATGACCTGGACCGTCAACGATACGGCCAACCTGCACCATCAGCTGCAGCTTGGTGTCGACGGCATCATTACCGACGACCCAGCGCTAGCCATTTCACTGCGCGATGAAATCAACTCCAACCAGTCCCAGCCACTGGAGGACCATTTGCAATGACCCCGGATCAGGCCTTTGACCGCTACGAGGCAATTCGCAACCGGCTGCCCCCAGCCCCGGCTGAAGGTGCCTGTGACCATATCTCCGGCCTTCACGAACTGGCCGATCAGGCAGATGCTTTTGTATTCGACGCTTTTGGGGTCTTGAACGTGGGCGAAACCCCGATCGCAGGCGCGCATGACCGCGTGCAGCAACTGCGCGCGATGGGAAAGAAAGTTCTGGTACTCACCAACGCCGCCAGCTTTACCCGCAAACAAACCCAGGCCAAATTCGCCCGGTTGGGATTTGAATTTTCACCGGATGAAATCATCTCCAGCCGCGATGTCTGCGAAGCGTTTTTGACTGCTGCCCTGCCGCGAGGCAAATGGGGTGTCATCGCCCCTCCGGGGTTTGCCCCGAACGACCTGATGGTTGATGCCCAAGCCATGACTGATGACTTCCGCGCTTATGACCGGGTCCAGGCTTTCTTGATGCTCAGCGCTGCGGATTGGAATGCCTCCCGTCAGGCCCTGCTCCACGACAGCCTGCGCCGCAACCCGCGCCCTGTGGTGGTGGCCAACCCCGATCTGGTGGCCCCGCGTGAACACGGGCTATCGCTGGAGCCGGGCTATTATGCCCATGACCTGCAAGACCGTCTGGGAACCAAAGTGATCTTTCATGGCAAACCCTTCCCATCGGTCTATGAGGCGGTTGAGCGACGCCTGCCAGACATTGACCCGCACCGCATTGCCATGGTTGGCGATACTCTGCACACTGATGTTTTAGGGGCCCGCGCCCACGGCTGGACCGCTGCGCTGATTACCGACCACGGGTTGTTCGCCGGGCTCGACGTCCAGAAATTCATCACTGCCAGCGGCATTGCGCCCGACTGGATTGCCCCTTCCATCTAGCCAACAAACGTTAGCCACATGAGCAGCATGACAGATCTCAACGACCGCCAACGCCAAATTGTCGAACGGCTGAGTTCGGCCGGGTTACTGTCGATCAACGACCTGTCGGATCTGTTCAACGTCGCCACCCAGACCATCCGCCGCGATATCAACGACCTGTGCGATCAGGGCCTAGCGCGTAGAGTACACGGTGGTGTTGCGCCGCCATCAAATCCGGTGAACCTCAATTTTCGCGCCCGGTCCACCCTGAACGAGCAAACCAAACGCGCCATTGCCCAGGCCGCAGCCAACCGCATCCCGCCCGGATCCACCGTGCTCCTGGGGATCGGCACCACGGTGCAATACGTCGCCGAAGCGCTGGCCCACACCCCCGACACGACCATCGTCACCAACAATCTCGAGGTGGCCACAGTGCTGTGCAACGCGCCCACCTGCGAGGTTCATGTTGTCGCCGGCCAACTGCGCCACGAAGACCGCGACCTAACCGGGGCCTCGGTGTTAGACGGATACAGCAAGTTTGTGGCTGACTACGGCGTGATCGGTGCAGGTGCACTGGATGCCGAATTTGGCCTGCTGGACTACAAGAAATTCGACGCCGAGGTCAGCAACGTGATCCAGTCCTGCTCGCGCCAGGTCATGCTGGTCGCCGATCACAGCAAATGGAACCGCAGGGCATCGCACCGGGTGGCCGCCTTTTCGCAGGTAGACGAGTTTGTTACCGACAGGGTTCTAGACAACTTCGATCTGCAGCGCGTCGCCCCAGATGTGGAACTCCACCTCGCCCCGTCTTGGGCATGAGCTTTTCACCTCAGAACGCCTTGGGAACGGTTTCGGAATCTGGCAGTGCGAGTACTTGACGGCTGTCTTCCCAAATTATCTTGCCCGGAGATCTAGTTCTTAACTCGCGAATTTCACACCCGGCAAGTGACAGGACAGATGCCAATTCGCGCGCCCGAACAATAACGCTACCAGCCTCACGACTGTAGAACTTAGCGTCTTCTCGAAACCAAAATAACGATTTTCTAACGTCGGGTGTACGAACTTTCCCTTTGAGCCGAGGATAAGTTAATCCGCCACCGCCATCTGCGCTGAACCAATAAAAAGCTTCGTCATGGGCTCTTTGAACACTCCCTTTTTTCTGTGAAAAATCAACATAGTCGCGGGCTGCAAACATGCCAAGTTCTGCATCGATATTGGGATGGGTTCTATTACTAACAAATCTGATAAACATATTGAATAGGTTAACTTTGGTGACTCTGTGAGTTCAAGTCCACACACACTTAACTTTGGGTTCACAGCTAACTTTCACGCCATCGATAAGGCCCCAATTCAGATAGCTCTTCAGTGACCTGCAATCTTTAAAGTTTCGCTCTGCGCCAAACCCCTTCCCCCTGCTTATATTTGCCCAAAAATACTCATTCTAACCCAGCCACACCCCAGGGTGTTGCGTACCCAGCGTACGGTCTGGTTACGACTTATCAGAACAATTTTGGCAGGGTGCAGCCATTCGCGAATACCGCTGGGCCTATCAACCCCAGCACTTGGAACAGGGTCCCATCACCATCGGGGCGCGCAGAGACAACGTTTAGCACGCGGGGTTTGATCCCCGTCCGCATCCGCTTTGGCGGTACCGCCTCTCTTATCACTGCACAGACGACAAACAGTATTGGAAAGATCAAAACCGGCGGGGAGCACCCCCAGCTGGGGTTTCCGTATGCCCGGAATGCAGAGAGGCGGCCCTAAGGCCGCCCCTGATGTTTTAGTTGCTTTGCAGATTTCCGGGATCAAAGACACTACCAGACCCAGAGTTATCTGGCTCTTCTTCAGGTGTCTCGGTTCCCCCGTCTTGCAAGGATCCTGGATCGAAGACATTGCCAAAGCCAGAGTCGTTGGACGGCGCCGGCGTTGTATCGGTGGCAGGAGCCTGATCCGATTGCGCGCCTTCTTCAGCTGCCTTGCGGGCGGCTTCTTCGGCACGACGCTGAAGCAGTTCCTGAATACGCAGGTCTGTTTCCAGCTTCTTCTGCTCTTTCACGTCCGCAATACACTGCGCCGGGCTATAGACCGTCGCTGTGCCTACAACCGCAATTGTCGCCATGGCAACAACCACCAGCAACACCGCCGCAACATTGGAGCTCAGGAAACCAGGCAGGCGAAGCTTGCCAGTTTCCAGTTCTTCCACTGTGGCGGTTTTGCGCGCTGCAGCGACCAGTTCATTGCGGCGGATCTTTGCCTCGTTGAACAGGGCTGCAAACACGGTCAGCAACACGATGATAAAGGCCAAGGCCGAAATCGCCGGGGTGATGCCATAGCGTACCTTTTGTGCCAGCTCGATGGTCAGAGTTGGGTATTCGCCAAAAGTAAACGTGGTGGTGTTATAGTTCTCGAACGAAGCCAAGAACGCCAACACCGCAGCCGAAGCAATCGCTGGACGCATGAACGGCAGCAGAACCTTGCGGAAGGTCTGCGCATGGCTTGCCCCCAAGTCCAGCGCGGCTTCGGTCAGGGCATTGTCATACCGCTGCAGACGCGCCACCAGCACCAGCATGCAGTAGCTGGCAATAAAGGTGGACTGGCCGATGATGGTCAAGAACAAACCACTGCTCAGGAAGCTATCAGCATCCAGGCCCAGCATACGGTTGACGCGATCCCAGAACACCAGGGTCGAGATACCAATTACCACACCGGGCACCAAGATGGGCGCAATGATGATGGTGTAATAGGTCGCTCGTAGCTTGGGCCAGATCTGGGTCAGCATTAGCGCCCCAGCCAAACCCATCGCCACCGACAGTGTTACAGTACCAAGACCAACCAGGATCGAGTTCCAGATCCCGTTCAGGATACGTTCGTCCTGAAACAGCGCCGAGAACCATTCAAAGGTTAGACATTCCCATGGAGCCGCCCGCGGAAAGCTGGGCGAGTTGAAGGCAGTGATCGACATGATCACCAGAGGTCCCAGCAAATAGGCGAAGAAGATCACCAGGTAGAACCAGATGCTTAGGCGCATAAAGGAGAAGTTCTTCATTTGCCGATATCCCCCATGTTCACCTTGAACACGCGCATCAATGCCAGAACCAGCAAGATACAGGTGACAAGCAGAACAACCGCATAGGCAGCGCCCTGTGGCCAGTCGCTGTTGTCATTGAATTGCTGGTAAATCAGCTGCGTAAACCACAGGCTGCTTGGGCCGCCCAGAATTTGTGGCGCAGCCAGCGCACCGGCTGATAGCATGAACACCATGGTACAACCCGAGCTGATCCCCGGCTTGGCATAGGGAATAACCACCCGACGATGAATACGGGTCCAGCTGGCGCCCATGTCTCGTGCCGCCTCGATCTGGTTACGATCCAGGCTTTCGATCACGTTGTAGATCGGGAAGATCATCAGCAGGATATAGGCATAGCCCAGACCCGCATACAGCGCGATGTCGTTGCGGATAAAGTCGAACGGCGTGTCAAACACTCCCGCGCCCACCAACAGGTTATTCAGCACACCACTTTCGCCAAAGATAATCCGCAAAGCAAAGGCCCGCAGAATTTCGTTGATCCAGTAGGGGATGATCAACATCAGTGCCAGAATGCGGATGTGATTTCCGTTGGTCTGCGCCAGATAGTAGGCGATCGGATAACACAGCATCAGATTGAACAGGGTCACAAGAACCGCTGCAATCAGCGTGCGGTAAAACACCTTCAGATCGACCGCGTTATAGTCCTGACTGCCACCTTCGGGGCCAAAAATCAGGTACTTGTAGTTCTCCAGCGTATACAGATCCTTTGGACCACCGATCTCAGGCGGCGGCAGGTTCGGCCGGAATGAAAAGTCGAGCATCGACAACTGGGGCAGGATGATCAGGCCAATGGTCCAGAACAGGACCAAGCCCAACATGATCGAGCCTAGCCCAACGCCGTTGCGGTTAAAGTATTCCCTTAGGAAACGGGGCATCTGTTCAAGCCCCCCTATTCCGTTGCCAGCACGCCGGCAGGCAGTGCTACAGCGTTATGAACATCATACTCCAGGGTCATTGGTTCACCCTTGTGGCTTTCAAACGACTGACCAAGGTTGGGCAGTGAAACCTTCATTTCCTTGCCGCCTTCGCCTTCCATGAAGATGTTAAAGACATTGCCTTCGAACTCTTCTTTGGTAACGCCAGCAGTCACAAAGTGATCACCCTGGGTGCCAAGCGGCGCCAGCGAGAAAGCTTCGGGACGGATGAACAACATCGCATCATCGCCCTCTTTCATCTTGCCCACATTGCTGGACGAAATACGCGCCATCAGATCACCGGACCGGTTGGTGTTGATCATGACTTCGTTGCCAATGACCTTTTTGACGGTGCCGCGGAAAACGTTGTTTTCGCCAACAAACGAAGCCGCAAACGCAGTGTTTGGATCGTTGTAGATGGTTTTGCCATCGCCAATCTGATCAATCACACCAGCGCGCATCACTGCAACGTTGTCCGACATGGTCAGGGCTTCGCCCTGATCGTGGGTGATGTAGATAAAGGTAATGCCAACTCGTTTCTGAATTTCGCGCAATTCAGACCGCATGTGTTGGCGCAGTTTAAGGTCGAGCGCTGACAGCGGCTCATCCAGCAGCAGCACATCAGGCTCGGCGCACAGCGCACGTGCAATCGCAACTCGCTGCTTTTGACCACCCGACAGTTCCGACGGTAGCTTATCGCCCTGACCGGACAGAGCAATCATATCCAGCAGCTCGTCCGCACGCTTGCGGCGTTCCTTGGCCGAGGCACCCTTGATTTCCATCGAGAAGGTGATGTTTTCCCAAACCTTCATCAAAGGGAACAACGCCAAGTTCTGAAAGATCAGCGCAGTGGGGCGTTTGTTTGGGCCAATGCCCTTCATGTTGTTGCCACCGATCAGCACATTGCCTTCGCTGGGCTCAAGAAAGCCGGACACGGCTCTTAGAATGGTTGTTTTACCGCAACCCGACGGCCCTAGGAACGAAAAGAAATCGCCCCCATTAATATTCACGTTTGCGTCGCGAACCGCGACAAAATCTCCAAATCGGATCCAGAGATTTTCAAGATTTACGCCAACCCCAGCACTCATGTGGCTTCCCCCTCGGTGCAGCACAGCACAAGCCCGATGGTTTTCCACCGGCTCTCTCAGGCTGCATCCAGTTTTACATTTTTGATATTTGCGCCATAGGCGCGAAAATGGCCCCCTCCAGACAGAGGGGGCCACAGATTCAAAAGCTTAGGCGCTCTTGAACTTGTTGACGAACTCGGTCCGTACGTCTGCATACCATGGAGCTTCAGCAGGCCATGGGTTCAGATTGGCCAAGCTGCTGCCAGGATAGGCTTCGGCGAAGTTCTTTTTGTAAACGTCACCCGAGAAGGTATCCGCTCCCAGAACTGGCGAGTTGTAGCCGTGGCTATCAATCGCAACACCAGCTGCTTCTTTGCCATAAGCAAAGTCGATAAAGGCGTAGATCTGCTCGATGTTTTTGGCGCCAACAGGCATGGACATGCCGTCAACCCAAGCCATCGCACCTTCGACAGGTGCCTGGTAGTGAACAGGCTCACCAGCAGATTTCAGTGCCAGTGGTGGACCATCCCAAGTCTGGCCAACAACAACACCTTCGTTCAGAAGACCGTTTTTCTGAGTATCAGCGTCGTTCCAGATCAGCTTGATGCGCGACTTACGCTCAACACACCAGTCAGCGATCTGACCCCAGACTTTGCGCATGGTGTCTTCGTCGTTGTATGCAGCCCAGACAGAACCGGCATCCATTTGACCCGAAGCTTCCATGTACAGGCCAGCACCCAGCATCATCGAGTGCGCGCGACCCATGGTCTTGCCAGCGTTTTCTTCCGACCAAACGTCGCCATAAGATGGTGCATCACCAGCTGGCAGCCATTTGTCTGTGCGGTATGCGATACCTTCGGTACCCCAGATGTGCGGCAGCCAATGTGCGCCTGCGTCGCCAAAATTCCATGCATCGGTGCCGATTTTGGCCATCGATGGGTTCACAGCGTCCATGTTGACCTTGTTCAGATCAAACGGCTGAAGCAGCTCCAGTGGGCCCCACTGCAGCGAACGGTTGTTGGTTGGCGATACGATGTCGAAGCCCTGGCCTTTGGTGGCCTTCATCTTGTTGATGATTTCTTCGTTCGAACCGATACCGGTGTAGTTCACCTTGATGCCAGTTGCGCCTTCAAAGTCTGCCAGGAATTTTGGCGGCAGATAGTCCGACCACATCAGGATGTTGATTTCACCCGAAGAGGCCAATGCGCTCTTGGAATAAAGCGGAGCTGCCAGTGCTGCTGCGCCTGCTGTTTTCAGCAGCGAGCGGCGGGTTACTGATGATTTAGTAGTCATTATCGTTTTTTCCCCGTTGGAAGATTGTTTTAGTTTTTTTCTTGCTTTTATGAGCAAACAGTTTTGCGGATGGTTGGAGGTCTCCTACAGTGACAGTTTCAATAATTGATAAGACCAGACTCGGAATTTCATTGTTCAAATCGGTCCAGTTGTCGCGACGCCCACCGGCATACTGCCTATAACGAGTCCGCGACAAAGTAGTTACAATTGCAGTGTGCGCTTACCAAAGGCCATACGTCAACGTTGTAAAAGCCGTATGACAACTAACAATCACGTCACCCCCACAAAGTGCTACAATTTCTCCTGCACATTGTTGTAATTGATGCATTAATTAGCGTCCAGCAGATGTAACGGCATTCAAGTTTCAACCTGTTCCCGTTGCATTTCCTCGATCAACCGAGTCTCTAAGAGCTGCCCATTCTTGTACAGAACAGGGTAAGCAACAGCTGCAATATGGCTATTAAACTCGCGCAGCGCCCGAAGGGTTTCCAGATGTATGTCCGAGGTTTCAAAACTATCAGTGGCGCCATTCTGCAATCGCTTTAGATGGCGCTTGCGGCTATCCCGTTCGGCCCGCTTGAGCTCGGTTTTTTCCAGGCTCAGCAGTCGCGCGCTTTCCAAATCGTCGGAAATCAGCACATTCGAGGCTAGGCTTAGATTGGCCATGATGCTCTCGTGCATACGCGTCAGTTCCAACCAGCCCTCCTTGGAGAAGCCAGCCTCTTTCTTGCGCATTTCACCAGCCAGAACCGTTAGCCGTTTGGCCACCACATCCCCTGCCGTTTCCAGCCGAATGGCGTATTCAACCATGTCCCGGGCTGTTTTGGCATTAGCTTTACCAAACTCTTCGGGCGGGATCGCGGCCACAAACGAACGGATGCCCGACAGGCAGTCGTTGACGTCATGATCCAACTCTTGAACCGCTTTGATCTGTTCTTTGTCGCCGCTTTCGTACAAGGAAAGCACTGGGCGAAACATTGAATCAACCAGCCCCGACATCCGCAACAACTCGCGCTTTAGACTAGACAGCGCCTGAGCCGGAGGGCCGACATTGGCCAGATCCAGCGCACTTGCCGGACGTCCAGTTGCAACTTCAGCCTCCTCTTTCACAGCAGCGTCAGGCATCAGGCGCTCCATCACGCCCTGGAACCAGAAACATACCGGCAGGGCCAGCACCAAGAGCGAGGCGTTAAAGATAAGATGTGCATACACAAGCATTTGTCCGCCTTGCGGATTGCCCAGCACGCCCGAACGCAGGGCTATGTTGACAGCAAACAGTGCCACAACAGCCCAAGACCCACGCAGGATCATATTGGCAAAGGGAATGCGCCGCGCCGACAATGTCATGCCGCGACTAAGCCAAACCGGAATAAAGGCCGAGCCGAAGTTAGCCCCCAGCACCAGTGACAAGCCGGCCGCAAAGGGGATGGCATCGATCTGCACCAGGGTCACGCACATCAGAATCGCCGCCACGGATGAATGCATGACAAAGGCCAGCGCGGCGCCGACAAGAAACGCCGTTACATAATCGCGTGCCAGATATTCCGCGATAGCTGGCAAAAACGCACTGTCACGAATCGGGTCCATTGCCTCGCGCAAGAACCGCAGCGAAATCAGAATAAAGGCCACACCCATCAGGATCCGCCCCATCTGGCGGGCTTTGCGGGCCTCGACCTTGACGAACATATAGCCGCCTACTGCCAGCAACAGCGGCACCAACCAATCCAGTTTGAACGACAGGATCTGAATAATCAGCGCCGACCCCAGATCGCCGCCCAGCACAATCGCCAGCCCGGTTGGAAAGCTCAGCAACCCGCTGGCCGCAAAACCCGAGGTCAGCAGCGCAACAGCGGCCGAGCTTTGCAATACGATGGCCAGAACCAGCCCCACCATGCTCGCCTGTGTGACGCTACGCTGCCCGGTCAGCACCCGCTGAAACGAGGCACCATAGCTGCGTTCAATGCCCGTTCGCACCATCCGCACTGCAAACAACAGCAACATGGTTGCCCCTGCCAAACTCATCAAAAAACTTACAATCGCCATTTCTTGTTCCACTCGTTCGCGGTTTGCGGCCTGTCACCCATCCGCGTTATTTGTCTGCGTCACCACTTTTGTCTTTGGCAACTTCTATGCCAACATCCCTAGCCGCCAGCGCGGCGGTTAGCTTCTTACCCGGAGCCTTGTCGCTGATAACCAGATTCAAACTGCCAAGCTCTGGCCCACGATGCGGTGCGGTTTCATCGAACTTGGTATGCGCCAAAGCCAGCACCGTGCATTCAGCACAGCCTGAAACCACAGCGGCCAGCTGCGCTTCGGGCGCGATCTGATACAGCACGCCGTGTTTGGCCGTCAGCGCATCTGCCGACAGAATAGCCACATCAAAGACAAACCGCCGGGCCTGTTGCTCGGCCACAAAGCCAAAGGTGCCGCGTTGATTGCTTTGCATTTCGCCCCCCAACAGATGCACGCGATTGCCATTATGATTGGCCAGCGCCTGCGCCACACCGATCGAGTTGGTCACAACGGTCAGGTTTGATTTCTGCCGCAGCGCTTCCGCCACATAGGCGGTGGTGGATCCGACATCCAGAAACACCGTTATCCCATCTCGGATCACTTTGGCGACACGCGCGGCGATCCTCTGTTTTTCTGCCGAATCCTGCCCAAACCGGTGATAGAAGCTCGGCTCACTTTGCGCCCCCACCAGATGGGCACCGCCGTGCACACGCAATACAACACCAGCCTTGGACAAGGCCTTGATCGTTCGCCGCACGGTTTCCTCGGACACGTCCAGCGTTTTGGCCAGCTCGGCACTGCGGGCAGATCCACCCAGCCGACGCAGCGCGCCGAGCAGTTCAAGCTCGCGGTGGGAAAGGGATTGTGTGCCAGACAAAGGCGGCTCTTTCATGGTCAACAGATGCCCCAAAACTACACAAAAACCCACATCAAGCAAGACAAGACCCTCAAAAACCCGCAAATTCGGTCAACTAGGGCTGAAAATTGACGCAAACAGACCTTTCACCGTTTGATTTCCGCGTTTATCTAACACCAGAGCGGTGAAAGAGGTGCGCCATGTCTGATGCCAAGAACGTTTTGTTCATTCTGATTGATCAAATGCGGGCGGATTGCCTGTTTGGCGCGCTGGCTGACCACGTGGAGCTGCCAAACCTGCGCGCCTTTATGAAAGACGCGGTCACGTTTGAACGTAACTATACTGTGGTGAACCCCTGCGGCCCGTCGCGCGCCTCGCTGCTGACCGGGCAATACGCAATGAACCACCGCTCGGTGCGAAATGGCACCCCGATGCGGCACGACACACCCAACATCGCCACCGAGATGCGCAAGGCCGGATATTTGCCGATGCTGTTTGGCTATACCGACAGCTCGCAAGACCCCCGCGCCTATCACCCCAATGATCCAGCAGTGCGCACTTATGAGTACCCGATGAACGGATTTCACGAGATGCTCGAGATGCGGCTGGAGATGTCTTATCCGTGGCGCTCACATCTGCTGAACAATGGCTATCATTTTGACAGCTATGCCGATGTCTACAAACCTGTCTCACCCACCGGTGGCGCGCCTAAACTGAACGACCCGGCGATGTATCGTGCCGAACATAGTGACACCGCGTTTCTGACCGATCAGTTTCTGGCCACCATGCCGGCTTACGGCGAGCAAAGCTGGTTTGCCCATCTGACCTATATCCGCCCACATCCACCGCTGGTGGCCCCAGCGCCCTATAATGACATGTATGATCCGTCAGTCTTACCCCTGCCCGCGCGCCTCACCAGTGCCGAGGCCGAGGCGGCGGTGCACCCCTTCTTTGGCCCAACACAGCAGACCTACAAACCTTCGGACTGTGTTATGGGATTCCCTGACCTTGAGGATTCGGATGAAACCACCCAAACCCTGCGCTCCATCTATCTAGGCCTCGCAACCGAAGTGGATGCCCATATTGGCCGGGTGTTGCAATTCCTGAAAGACAGCGGGCAAGAAGATAACACGCTGGTGGTGATCTCAGCAGATCATGGTGAGATGCTGGGCGATCGCCATAGCTGGAGCAAGTTCTCGGTCTATGATGCGGCCTATCACACGCCGCTGATCGTCCGGCAGCCCGGGAACAAGGACCGCGCCGGGGCTGTGGTGACTGAAATTACCGAGTCGATTGATCTTGCCCCAACCATTCTGGATTGGGTTGGGCAAGAGATCCCCAATGCGATGGATGGTCAGTCACTGCTGCCCTTGCTGCGCGGTGAAATCCCATCCGATTGGCGGCACTATTCCTTTTCAGAACTGGACTTTTCCGATCCCGAGACCCCCACCCTTTGGGAGCAAGCGCTCGGCACCAATGCCAGCAACTCATCTCTTGGTATCCTGCGCGATGAGAGGTTCACGCTAGTGGAGTTCGCCGCCGACCTGCCGCCGATGCTGTTTGACCACCAGAACGCAGGCGAGTTTGAAAACGTCGCGGACAGACCCGAATATCAGCAAGACATGATGCGTCTGCTGCGCCAGATGTTGCGCCACCGGATGCAGAATGCAGACCACACGCTATCGCTACACTCGATCACAACCGACGGTCCCAAGATGCGGAAACGGCACTCCTGACACGGGCAGGCATACCCAATCCTGGTGATTGACGCCGCCCAACACTTTCAGGCACAAGGGCATCGTTTGTGCGAGCATCAGGCTTGGGTACATTTTTTGACGGGGCCTTTATGACCGACCTTCGCGCCACTGCGCTTTCCTTGTTTTCTGCCGCAGTCAAACGCGCGGACCCTGCCGCTGCTCTAAGGGATGCCCTGTCAAAGGCATCTTTGCCTGACTTGCAGCAAGGCGGGCGCAACATCATCATCGCTATCGGCAAGGCTGCGTCGCCGATGATGCGCCAAGCGCTGGAGCTGATACCCGAACCACGTGTCGCCCTTTCCATTACCAACCCGGAAAACCTGTGCGAAATTGCGGGGGCCACCACGATCTGTGGGGACCACCCCGTTCCCGGCAATGGCAGCGCTGCTGCGGGACAAGCGGTGATCGATCTGCTGGCAACCACCACCAACAAGGACCGTGTCATCGCGCTGATCTCAGGCGGTGGATCGGCCTTGATGGCAGCCCCCGCACCCGGATTGACGCTGAATGACAAGGTCGCAGTGAACAAACTGCTGCTGTCCTCTGGGATGAACATCAACCAGATGAACCTGATCCGCCAGCAGCTGTCGGCCCTAAAGGGCGGCGGTTTGCTGCGCCATGCGGCCCCGGCGCCAGTCACGGCCTTTATCCTGTCGGATGTTATTGGCGACGACCTGCGCGCCATTGCCTCGGGGCCCAGCGTATCGCCGATTGGCACCCGCGCCGAGGCCAAAGGCATGATGCAAAATGCTGGGATTTGGGAGGCCGCCCCCGAGACGGTAAAAACCCACCTGAGCGCGCTTGAGGCTAACTCAATCGCGCTGCCCACAGCCACCAACGCCCTGATCGGCAGCAACCGCCACAGCTTGCAAACGATGCTGGAGGCTGCAAACGATTGGGACGCACAGGTGGTCAGCGACCAGCTGACTGGAGATGTAGAAGATGCAGCCCAGGCCATCATCACCGCCGCCCAATTGGCCCCCACTGATCGCCCTGTTGCATTGATCTTTGGTGGCGAAACCACGGTACAAATACAAGGCACCGGACGCGGCGGTCGCAATCAGGAACTGGCCCTGAGGGTCGCCAAACTTGGGGCCGCGCAGCTGACAGGTGATTGGCTGTTTCTGTCCGGCGGCACCGATGGTCGTGATGGGCCCACGGATGCGGCTGGCGGGATTGTGACTGGCAACACCTGGGAGAGCATCCACCGGACTGGACTGGATCCGGATGCGCTGCTTGCCAATAATGACAGCAATGCCGCACTTGGCGCAGCGGATGCGCTTTTGGTCACCGGAGGCACCGGGACCAACGTGGCAGATGTGCAGGCTTTTTTGCGGCTTCCAAACTAGGGGCTACAGATCAATCCGGTCCAGCTCGTTCAGCAGATCCAACAAGGCCTCGTAACGATCCTCGCCCATTTTAGATCGCGTATCAGCTGCCAACGCCAGACTTGCCTCTAGATTATCCGAGATCAGCGCCTCGCCTATTGCGGTGATCGTGATCACCTGCCGACGACGATCCCTTTGATCCTGCTCGCGGCTGATCATTTGCTTGTCTTCCAGCTTTTGCAGGATCCGTGTCAGGCTGGGTAACAACAAACAGGCATGCTCGGCAATCTGGGTCGGGTCAATCGCCCCACGCTCTTGCACCACACGCAAGACACGCCACTGCTGTTCAGTCAGATCAACATCGCTGAGCAGTGTGCGAATTGGCCCCATCACCCGCTCACGGGCGCGCAGCAACGCAATTGGCAACGAGCGATTGGTGGTTGGCATAGTTTTTGTCATGGCTAATTATCACCTTACAGGGCCACAAAGGCAATTGCTGCGCTGATCTTTCCGATCTTGACTTCCAATCAGAAAATTACTACACATGTTAAGCAATTAATGGAATACACAGCATGCCACATATCACACTGGACTACTCTGCCAACTTAGAGCCACATGTGGACTTTGCCAGTCTTTGCGACCGCTTACGCCATGTCGCCATCGAAACGGGCACCTTTCCGCTGGCCGGAATACGGGTGCGTGCCATAGCCGCCAATCATGTTTCAATTGCCGATGGTAACCCGGATCATGGTTACATTGATATCTCGGTGCGTCTGCGAGCCGGGCGCGACATCGAGACCCGGAAACAGGCTACGGCCCAGATATTCGCGGCTGCGCAGTCTTTTTTGGAACCAACGATGCAAACGCGCTCTGTCGCGCTATCCCTCGAGATGCGCGACATCGATCCTGAACTTTCGCCAAAATGCGGCACCATTCGTGACCATCTGACATAGATTGAGATCTGATGACTGATTTGAACAACAACATAGACAAGCTCAACACCTATCTGGAGCGATTTCGCCAGACGGGTATTCAAAACCTGATTGCTGGTGAAACTCTGCCCGCAGCTTCGGGTGAGTGTTTTGAGACCATATCTCCAACGGATGAAAGCGTGATCTGTTCGGTAGCCCGCGGTGGTGTTGCAGATATCGATGCCGCGGCGCAGGCCGCCAAAGATGCCTTTCCAGCCTGGCGCGACATGCCCGCGCTGGAACGCAAGAAGATCCTGCATCGCATTGCCGGCCTGATTGTTGAACGTGCCGAAGAGATTGCGTTTTGCGAATGCTGGGACACAGGGCAGGCGCTACGGTTCATGTCCAAAGCTGCCCTGCGCGGGGCCGAGAACTTTCGCTATTTCGCTGATCAGGTGACAGCTGCGCGGGACGGCAAGAACCTGCAATCGCCCACATTGATGAACGTTACAACACAGGTTCCGATTGGCCCGGTTGGGGTGATTACCCCGTGGAACACACCGTTCATGTTGTCGACCTGGAAGATTGCCCCGGCGCTGGCATCAGGCTGCACCGTGGTACACAAACCCGCCGAGTTCAGCCCGCTAACCGCCCGTATTCTGGCCGAAATCGCACACGACGCTGGGTTACCCGCTGGCGTGTGGAATCTGGTGAATGGGTATGGTGAGGACGCCGGCAAACGGCTGACCGAGCATCCGGCGATCAAGGCGATTGCCTTTGTCGGCGAAAGCCGGACTGGATCGCTGATCACCAAACAGGGTGCGGATACCCTGAAACGGATGCACCTGGAGCTGGGCGGTAAAAACCCGGTGGTGGTGTTTGATGACGCTGATCTGGACCGGGCATTGGATGCGGTGATCTTCATGATCTACTCAATCAACGGCGAACGCTGCACATCGTCATCACGGCTGCTGGTGCAGGACACCATTGCCGAGGAATTTCAGGGCAAACTGGTTGAGCGAGTCAATAACATCCGTGTTGGCCACCCGCTGGATCCCCAGACCGAGGTCGGCCCGCTGATTGCGCAGGAACATTTTGACAAGGTGACGTCTTACTTTGAGATCGCCAAACAAGACGGGGCCACCATCGCGGCGGGAGGTGAGCGGTTAGGCGACGAAGGCTATTTCGTGCGCCCCACCCTGTTCACCAATGCCAACAACAAGATGCGCATTGCGCAGGAAGAGATCTTTGGTCCGGTGCTGACGGAGATCACTTTTGAAACCGAAGAAGAAGCCTTGGAGATGGCCAATGACACCCAATACGGGCTGACCGGCTATGTCTGGACCAATGACCTAACCCGCGCGCTGCGGTTCACCAATCATCTGGAGGCCGGCATGATCTGGGTGAACTCGGAAAACGTGCGCCACCTTCCAACCCCATTTGGCGGCGTCAAAGCCAGCGGAATAGGCCGTGACGGCGGCGACTGGAGCTTTGATTTCTACATGGAGCAAAAGCACATTGGTTTTGCCCTTGGCCACCACAACATCCCGCGCCTTGGCGCCTGAACCTTTCCCGGAAACGCGCCTTCGGAGGAGACTTTAATGCCTATTCCCGCCCCTAACCTCTACCCACCATTCAACATCGTACGGCTTTCCCATGTTGAATACCGGGTCACCAACCTTGCCGCCTCGCGGGCGTTTTATGTCGATACGCTGGGACTGCAGGTCACCCATGAAGACGACCAGCGCATCTACCTGCGTGCAATGGAAGAACGCGGCCATCACTGCATTGTGCTGGTGCAGGCGGATAAGGCCGAGGTCGGCGTACTGGGGTTCAAGCTCTATGATGAGCCGGACTTGGACAAGGCAGCAGACTTCTTTGCCTCACGAGACTTGCCAGTGGAATGGGTCGATCGCCCGCATATGGGGCGCTGCCTGCGCACGCGGGATCCTTGGGGCATTCCGCTGGAGTTCTATGTCAAAATGGAGCGGTTGGAGCCCATTCATCAGAAGTACAAGCTGTACAATGGGGTGAAGCCGCTGCGCATTGATCACTTCAACATGTTCAGCGCCGATGTGGATGCCTCGGTTGCGTTTTATGGCGATATCGGGTTCCGGGTGACCGAATACACCGCAGATGACGAGAGTGGCAAAACCTGGGCCGCCTGGATGCATCGCAAGGGCGGCGTGCATGATGTGGCCTTTACCAATGGGTTGGGTCCGCGGCTGCATCACACCGCGTTTTGGGTACCGAACCCATTGAATATCATCGACTTGCTGGATCTGATGTCGACCACCGGTTATGTCGATAATATCGAGCGTGGGCCAGGGCGGCATGGAATTTCTAACGCCTTCTTCCTCTATGTCCGCGACCCTGATGGGCACCGGATCGAGATTTACTGCTCGGATTATCAGACCTGTGACCCGGACCTGGAGCCGATCAAGTGGTCGTTGACCGATCCGCAGCGCCAGACATTGTGGGGCGCCGCTGCGCCACGCAGTTGGTTTGAGGAAGGATCAGCATTTGAAGGCGCAGATGTGGTTGAGAGTGCTTTGAAAGCGCAGCCGATTATTGCACCTTAGCGAAACACAAGGACAGAGCCCGGACCGAGGGGTGGGTGTAAAGCGCCCTCCCCTTGGGGTCGGTCCGGGCGCTGTCCGTGCCTTTGGCACAAACGGAAGGAAGAGAAATTGAAGTGGGATGAATTTTCCGAATGGGGCCGTCGTGCCGCAGATTGGGCAGAAGAGTATCACGGTACAATCCGCGATCGGCCGGTGCGGGCGCAATCGCAGCCGGGTGATGTGCTGAACGCCTTGCCTGCATCCGCGCCCGAGTCTCCGGAAGACATGGAAGACGTGTTCAAAGACTTTGAACAGATCGTGATGCCGGGCATGACCCATTGGCAGCACCCCCGGTTCTTTGCCTACTTCCCGACCAATGCAACGCCCGCATCGGTGCTGGCCGAATACATGATCGCCAACCTGTCGGCGCAATGCATGTTGTGGCAGACCTCACCCGCGGCAACCGAGCTGGAAACCCGGGTGCTGGATTGGTTGCGTCAGGCAATGGGGCTTCCCGATGCATTCTCAGGCGTCATCCAAGACAGCGCCAGCGGCGCAACGCTTGCCGCGGTTCTGACAATGCGAGAGCGCGCGTTGAAATGGCGGGGCAACAGCGAAGGGCTGCCGGGGCAGAAACCGCTGCGGGTCTATGCGTCGCGCGAAGTTCACACCTCGATTGATCGGGCGATCTGGATATCTGGCATCGGCGAGGCCAATTTGGTTCGCATCCCGATCATTGGTGAAAACCGCGCCATGGACCCCGCTGCGCTAGAAGCCGCAATTGTTGCGGATAAGGCGAATGGCATGATTCCGGCCGGAATTGTCGCCTGTGTTGGTGGCACTGGCACAGGCGCAACCGACGACATCGCCGCCGTGAGTGCAATCGCCAAACGAAATGATCTCTATCTGCATGTCGATGCGGCCTGGGCCGGTAACGCGATGATATGCCCCGAATTCCAACCCATGTGGGCGGGTGCAGAAGAGGCAGACTCGATCGTCTTTAATCCTTACAAATGGATTGGCGGGCAGTTTGATGGATCGGTGCATTTTGTTCGCTCACCCGAGGATCTAACGCGCACGCTGGCGATCAGCCCAGAGTATCTAAAGACCCACGGCAAGGATGGGATTGTCAATTATTCGGAATGGTCGGTGCCGCTGGGTCGTCGGTTCCGGGCGCTGAAACTGTGGTTCCTGATCCGGGCCTATGGGCTGGAGGGGCTGCGCAGCCGCATCCGCAATCATGTGACCTGGTCGCGAGCGTTACACGACAAGCTGGGTGCTGTTCCGGGTTTTGAGATCGTCACCAAGCCTATGTGGTCGCTATGGACGTTTCGCTATGCGCCCGAGGGCGCGACGGATCTGGATGATCTGAACCTGCGGCTGGTCACTGCCATCAATGACGACGGGCGCATTTACCTGACCCAGACTCGTGTTGATGGTGTGTTGGCCATTCGTTTCCAGGCGGGTCATTTTGAGGCAACCGAAGAAGATGTGATGATGGCCTATGATGTCATCACCGAGATTGCACGGGGGCTAAACTGATGCGTTTTGCGACCTATTCCGTTGATGGGCAGAGTTTCTACGGCGCGGTAGCGGACGAGGGCATGATTGCCCTGTCGCCAGATTTCCCCAACTGGCCCACATTGCGTGAGGTGATCGAGGCGGATGGGCTGCACCTACTGGCGGTTGCGGCGCAGGGGCGCGATGTGACCCATGCCAGCGGCAGTTTTCAGTATCAGATCCCGATCCCCGCGCCCGAGAAAATCATCTGTGTGGGTGTCAATTTCCCCGCCCGCAATGCCGAGTACAAGGACGGGCAAGAGGCCCCGCCCAACATGTCGCTGTTCATCCGCTTTCCCGGCTCGTTTAGCGGAGCCGAGCAGCCACTGATCCGACCGCCGGAAACGCCGCAATTGGATTACGAAGGCGAGATTGCCATTGTGATTGGCAAAGGCGGGCGGCGGATTTCGCAGGCGGATGCCTATGACCATATCTCCGCGATTACCCTGTGCAACGAAGGCACTCTGCGCGACTGGGTGCGGCACGCTAAGTTCAACGTGACACAGGGAAAAAACTGGGATCAATCGGGGGCGATGGGACCACATTTGGTGCCCTTTACCGCGCCCGCACAGTTGGATGACATCCGGTTGACGACTCATGTGAATGGCGAGCTGCGTCAGGATGATCGCACCAGCCGGATGCTGTTCCCGATCCGCCGTCAAATCGAATATATCTCGACCTTTTGCACCCTCAAACCCGGCGATGTGATCGTGACTGGAACCCCCACTGGGGCCGGTGCGCGGTTTGATCCGCCTCGGTTCCTGAAGCCCGGTGACGTGATCGAGGTAGAGGCCGAAGGCATTGGCAAGCTGATGAACACGGTAAAGGACGAGGCATGACTCCGGACCAACACAGCGAGGCGGCTGAGGCCCTGTTTCAGGCCGAAGTCTCGGGGCAGCAATGCGGGCTGCTGTCACTGCGCTATCCGGGGATGACGCTGGATGATGCCTATGCGGTGCAAAAGGCATTGATTGCGCGCAAACTGGCTGAGGGACGGCGCAAGATTGGTTGGAAGATCGGACTGACCAGCCGGGCAATGCAGGATACGCTGAAAATCGACACGCCAGACAGCGGCGTGTTGCTGGATGATATGCTGTTTGAAAACGGCGCAACCGTGCCCGCGGGGCGGTTTATTCAACCGCGGATCGAGGCCGAGATTGCGTTCCTCATGAAGGCCCCGCTGGCTGGAGAGCACTGCACGCGCGCGGATGTTTTGGAGGCAACCGAGTGGGTTGTGCCCTCGTTGGAGATTTTAGACACCCGCATCCAGCGCGCAGACGCCGCCACTGGCAAGGCGCGGATTATCACCGATACCATCAGTGACAATGCGGCCAATGCGGGGATTGTGCTAGGCGCGGAACGTCACGCCGTGGATTCCCATGACCTTCGTTGGGTTGGCGCGATTGTCAGCCGAGATGGTACGGTTGAGGAAACCGGGTTGGGGGCTGGGGTGCTGAATGATCCGGTGACATCCGTCTTGTGGCTGGCGCGGCGGATGGCGAGCTATGGACAACAGATCGAGGCCGGAGATATCGTTTTGTCCGGGTCGTTTATTCGCCCCATCGAGTGCCCACCGGGCAGTGAAATCTCCGCCGATTTTGGCCCATTTGGGTCTGTTGATATTGCTTTTGCCTGAAAGGGTTTCTTATGGCTGCTCCGAAAAACACGTTTAAACAGGCGCTTGCGTCCGGTCAGCGCCAGATTGGTTGCTGGATGAGCTTTGCCGAGGCCGCTACCGCCGAGGTGATGGGCACGGCCGGGTTTGACTGGTTGGTAATTGATGGCGAGCACGGGCCAAATGACATCCGTTCGATCCGCGATCAGCTGGTGGCACTTGCGGCATCCGATAGCCATCCGGTGGTGCGGGTGCCAGTGGGCGAGACTTGGATTATCAAGCAGGCACTGGACGCTGGGGCGCAGACGGTTTTGATTCCGATGGTGGAAAGTGCTGAACAGGCACGCGACATTGTGCGGGCCTGCCAGTATCCGCCACATGGCACCCGCGGGGTTGGCGCAACGGCTGCGCGAGCCACGATGTTTGGGTCGGTCAGTGACTATGTGAAAACCGCAGATCAGGAGATTTGCGTGTTGTTGCAGGTGGAAAATCGAGCGGGCATTGCGGCGCTGGATGAAATTTTAGAGGTCGAGAGCGTGGACGGTGTGTTTATCGGCCCGGCGGACCTGTCGACCGACATGGGGTTTCAGGGCAATTCGGCCCATCCCGAAGTGCAGGCGGTGATCAAAGACGCGCTGAGCCGGATCAAGGCAGCAGGCAAAGCGCCCGGCGTGCTGGGCATCGGAGAAGACGCCATTCAGGGCTATGCCGACATGGATGCTCAGTTTCTGGCAGTTGGGATTGATGTGCTGATACTGGCGCAGGGCGCGCGGGCGCTGGCTTCGCGGTGGCAAGCCCAATAGGGCCACGAGGTCTGAGTTGCTTCAAGGTTAGCGACTGACCTTGGGGAGGTGCGAAGCGCCTTCCCGGGGGGAAGGCCAGGCGCGCCCGGCTTATTGGCCGGGCACGGTATTTCCAGCTTTGGTCGCCGTCACCGCAGCTCCATGCCCTCGGGCCAGCTGAGGGTGGTTTCTAGGCTGATCTTGCGGGTCTCACCCGGCTCCATGTCCAAATCCCAGGCCAGAATACCACGACGTTTGTCCAGGTTTTCCTCGGATGGGTGCGGCGTGGCGGACCAGGTGATTTCCAGATCTTCCTGCTCGGTATAGGGCACGCGATCACGAATTTGCAGCGGCCAAGTCTGATCGGTCAGGTTTTCGATTTCAATCTCAACCTGTTGCACCTGCTCGTTGCTGCGCGAGATGATACCGCGGCCACCCTCGTTCTGCCCCAAAACATCGCGGCGGATTTTCAGGCCGTCGATGGGACCAAATCCGATTTCACCCTCTTCGCCTGCGGCGAGACCTTCGAAACTCCGCTCTCCGATGAAGACGCCATCAATATAACGCGCCGCATATTCTACTGAAAGAAGCTCTTCGGCGGTTGAGTTGGTAAATTCAACAACGCGGTAAGCGGCTTCGTCACGCATTGGAACGGCTCGGGCGGTGATCTCACCCGGTTCGCTGAGCACATCCAGTTCCAAACGCATGATATCCGCACCCGACGCAATTGATACTAGTTCCCCATACACATAGGTCACGCCGGGACCGTCAGAATCGGAAGACCACCGGGATACCGACCCTTCTACAATGACCGGAGCTTCCATTACAGGTTCGGAATATGCCCCCATTTCAGATTGTGGAGGCTCTGGCTGCGGCTCCTCGATTCGGCGCTGGCGTGTGTGCAGCTTGCTAGGCTCGATCTGTCCGATTGGCTCCACCGTCGACAAAACCAGAGTGACATCGGTCCAGTTTTCGCCAGTTTCCTGCTGCAAATAGGCCGCTCTCTCGATTGTCAGCTGCGGAGCATCGCCGGTTTCCAACCTAAAGTCATAAACCGGAGCCCAAAAACTCTCGCCACCATCAAGATAGTTCAGAACGATTTCTCCATCGCTGGCCTCATCTGCCTCGACCTCGACCGCGATATACAAACGATCTTCGGTTTCCAGGTCGATGGCTTCCAGCATTTGTTCAGCTGCGGCAAGCTCCTCTTCCAGAGCAAGCAGTTGGCGCTCAATTTGACGGGCTTCAATCTCGGCGTCCAGGACAGCCTGCCCGGCGGATTCGGCCTCGGCAGAGATCATCTGAGCAATGTCACGCAAGGTATCGGGACCTGCCTGGGCCAACCCTTCGTTTTCGCCTAGCTGTTGCAGAAATCCGATCGAGACCTCGGCGGCCTCTCCTTTGAGACCGGCACGTGTGGCGTCGTCCCTGACCGCCTGCATGCGATGTTCGATCTCCTCAACACGCGCCTCCGCCTCCGCGACCCTTGGATCGCCAATCTTTTGCGGAAGCGCATATTCATCTCGGAACACCGTGCCGATCTGGCGGGCTCCTGTCAGATCAATGCGCAGGGTTTCGAGTTCGGCGGTATCTGGCACGCTTTGGATAACCAGTCGATGTTTACCCGCCGGGATCTGAAATGCAGCGGTCCGGGTGATGGCTGCACTGTCGGGATACATGGTGACTGTGGTCACTGCGCTGGGAACGGGGATGGTATCGGCCCAGGCTGCAGTGGCGGATAGGGCTACCAATAGGGAAAGTGAAAAACGCATGGAAAACCTCAATAAATTCTGAGGCTAACCTTGCAAGGTCATGACTTTAAATCAAGTCTTGTAAGGGCGGGCCGTAACGCCTTGTCCCAGACAAGAAAAAACCCAAGGAAGCAACCCGAAAGCTCCCCTGGGCTTGTTCATCTGAACCTGACCGCCTGCTCTTGTTTTTATTATTGGCCTGCGATTGTTTTGTTGGTCTGTTCAGTTTTTGACTGTCCCGATTTTTGTTTGTTTTCGTACCGGTCTATTTTGGTCTGCCGGTTTTGAAACTCTTTAGGCTGTCTTTGTGCCCCGGATCTCTTCGAATTTGGAGGTAAGTTCGGCTGAAGGAAATCCGAGATAGCGGCAAGAGCAGATATCTACGTTGCTGTAGGCGTCTCTTAGACGGACGCGATTATCAACCTGCTTGAGATAGAAACCCTTGCTTTTCAGGCGACGACGCAAGTCAAACCAGCTGCATGCCTTGGCGAATTCTTCATAGAGATACATCCGTAGCGAAATGCCCATTTCACTGTCCCAACGATTGGTGGCACGAGCGCTAGCCCAGGCAGATTGCTTGAAGGTAACGTCTTGAATTTCTTGTTTTATGCTATGCTTGGCAAACATGACCGTCTCCTTCGTTATAGTGTGTCTCTATGCATATTAATTTAGCGTGAAAGACTACCAGCGGTCGATACGTGCAAAGGGCGATGGTGCCCCTCTTTGGAAGATAGCGCTGACCTAAAGGATAGTCTGGGATGTGTCTTTAGGCGTAAACCACCGGATTTTCATAACAATTTTAGTGATCTTCCTTCACAAACACCCTGACCAAGAGGAAACACCGCGAAGCGGCCCAGAGTTCCATCCACTGCGGTTTGCTTTGTGTGACTATGTCATCGAGAGTTTTTGATACAGGTTGATGAAATAGAGTTGTCAGAAATATTATTTATCTCGTTCTTATCTCAGCAATACGGCTGTTGGTGTGTACCTTGCAAAGGGGGGCTTTTTGTCCGCACCGCTGTCCAGTACGACTTACACGCATGGCCCCCAAAAGAAAAAACACAAGAAAGCAACCCGAAAGCTTCCTTGTGTCTTTGATTGCATGAATACCGAACCTATTGTTATTGCTCTTGTGGCCGGTCTTTGTGGTATTCAACTGTCCCGTATTACGCCGATCTACTACTTCTTGTTATTGTTATTGTCGATTTTTAGGGGGTTAAGCCGCGACCGCCTCACGTAATGTCACGAACTTGGAATTGAGCTGTTTTGAAGGGAAGCCCAGAAAACGGCAGGAGCAGATGTCTACGTTGCTGTAAGCGTCTCTTAGACGGACGCTTGTTTCGCCTTGCTTCAAATAGAAGCCCTTGCCTTTTAGACGACGACGCAAGTCAAACCAACTCCGAGCCTTGATAAACTCTTCATATAGGTAGCTCCGCAGCGATACTGCCATTTCGGTGTCCAGCTCTTTTTTTGTTGTTTTTGCACTGGCCCATGCGGATTGCTTGAATGTTACGTCTTGTAGTTCCTGTTCTATGCTATGCTTGGCGAACATAACGTGTTCCTCCGAAACTAATTACCTGTAACTTTAAATTAGCCTCAAATATGCACCTTTACCATTCGTGCAAAAGACCAAGGGGCCCCTCTTTCGAGGTGCCCCTTGTCCAAAAGGATAGGTCGGCTTAGCCCTTCTTGAGAACTTCACGTCCCAAAAGTTCAGCAATCTGCACTGCATTCAGGGCAGCACCTTTGCGCAGGTTGTCGGAAACACACCATAGATTCAAACCGTTATCGATTGTGCTGTCCTGACGGATACGGCTGATGAAGGTGGCAAAGTCGCCAACACATTCCAGAGGTGTGACATAGCCACCATCTTCGCGTTTATCGATCACCATGATGCCTGGCGACTCACGTAGGATGTCGCGGGCCTCGTCTTCATCCAGGAAATCTTCGAATTCGATGTTGATGGATTCCGCGTGGCCGACAAAGACTGGGACGCGGACACAGGTAGCTGTGACCTTAATCGCCTTGTCAACAATCTTCTTGGTTTCAGCGACCATCTTCCACTCTTCTTTGGTGGAGCCATCGTCCAGGAACACATCGATGTGCGGGATGACGTTGAACGCGATCTGCTTAGTGTAGACCTTGGGTTCAACTTCCTGACCGGGGACATATACGCCCTTGGTCTGGTTCCACAGCTCATCAATCGCATCTTTGCCCGAGCCGGAGACCGACTGGTAAGTCGAGACAACAACTCGTTTGATCTTGGCGCGGTCATGCAGAGGCTTCAGTGCCACAACCATCTGCGCGGTCGAGCAGTTGGGGTTGGCGATGATATTCTTCTTGGCATAGCCGTGAACAGCCTCGGGGTTCACCTCGGGCACGATCAACGGAACGTCCGGATCATAGCGGTACAGCGACGAGTTATCGATCACCACACAGCCTGCAGCCGCGGCCTTGGGTGCGTACTGTTTAGTCGCGTCGGAGCCTACGGCGAACAGAGCCATGTCCCAACCGGTGAAATCAAAGGTATCCAGGTCCAGGGTTTTCAAAGTTCGCTCACCAAAGCTGACCTCAGTTCCCAATGATCTTCTGCTTGCCACAACGGCAAGTTCATCAACTGGAAACTGGCGCTCAGCCAGGATATTCAGCATTTCACGGCCCACGTTGCCCGTGGCGCCGACGATTACGACGCGATAACCCATATGATCTCTCCAAATAAAAACCGGTCCTATGACCGGCTGCGATTCCTTATCGGGAAATACCCCTGCCGGAAAGGTCAGAAGCGTCAAAGGCCTTGGCTAGGTGCAGATAAGTGACTTTGTGCCTAATAACTGTGCAATCCCGTGATTGCGTCCCATGGCGAGCCCATAGATCTGGTCGCAAAATCAACTTGTCTGTTGCTGGATGAGCAGCGAAGGTTGGGCATGGCAACAGACAGCTTTTATAAGAACCTGCCGTTTGCAACGCAGTTTTTCGATCTTGCACAAGCCAAGACTTACACCCCACTGCCAAGCGACTGGCTGGTTGGATGCTGCGACATTGTCAGCTCAACCGGGCTGATCGCAGACGGGCGATACAAGACTGTTAATATGATCGGGGCTTCGGTCATATCTGCATTGACCAACGCAATGCTTGGGCGTGTCTTTCCATATGTGTTTGGCGGCGATGGGGCCTCTTTTGCTGTGCCCGCTGATGAAGAGGCCATCTGTCGTGACGTATTATCGAACCTGCGCAGCTGGGTATCTTCTGAGTTTGATGTCGAGTTGCGCGCGGCCCTATTACCTGTTGCAAGAATTCACGCCGAGGGATTGGAGGTCAGCGTGGCGCGCCATGCAGTTTCAGACTTGGTGGACTATGCGATGTTTAATGGTGGCGGGTTAAGCTGGGCAGATCGGCAAATGAAGGCCGGTGTCTTTTCCATCCAGCCTGCCGAACATTTCACGCCCCCAGATTTGACCGGTCTTTCTTGTCGGTGGAGCAATATCAAGGCGCAGCATGGTTCGATTTTGTCGCTGGTGATGCTGCCCGTTCAGGAAAAAGGCAGCCCGACATTTTCCAAGATCGTGGCCGAGGTGCTCACATTGGCGCGTCAGCTTGATCGGAGCGGCCATCCTGTTCCAACCAAAGGTCCGCCACTTGGGTATCCGCCACCAGGATTGTCGCTTGAATCACATATGTCACGGGGGAGAGTGCCCCATATACTAAGAACTCTTCGGTTGTTGCTGAACACAGCGGTGGCCGGGCTGATGTTCTGGAGCGGTCGCAGATTTGGGTCATTTGATCCTGGCCACTATCGCACAATGCTGAGCGTCAACTCAGATTTCCGCAAGTTTGATGATGGATTGAAGATGACGCTCGACTGCGATTCACATACGCGCGATCAACTGGTCGACGTGTTGAAACAGGCCAGGGAAGATGGCCATATCCGTTTTGGGGTGCATGAGCAGGAAGAAGCCATGGTCACCTGTATTGTGCCGTCGGCAACGCGGGATGACCATGTGCATTTTGTCGATGGTGCGGCGGGGGGCTATACCCGCGCCGCCGCACAGATCAAGTTGACTGACGTCAAACCTGGCTGAATGATTTCTGTTCAGGGTCAAAGCATTCCAAACCGCCTTCGCCGATATCGGTCCACAACCCATGAAGACTGAGTTCGCCTGACTTCACCCGTTCCTCGATAAACGGGAAGGTCATCAGGTTCTCAAGAGAAGCAACCACCGACTGGCGTTCGAACTGGCGCGCCTGCTGCTCTGGGTCTTCGATATCCGCAACGGTTTCGAACTTGGGTTTCAATATGTCCATCCAGCGACCCACAAAGCTGGTTTTCTCTTCCAGCTGCGGTGCTTCGCCTTTGCACATGTCGATGCAGCCCTGCACACCACCACACTGTGAATGGCCCAAAACGATCAGATGTGAGACCTGAAGTGCCGTCACCGCATATTCAATCGCGGCACTGGTGCCGTGATGGTCGCCATCGGGTTGGAAAGGTGGGACCAAATTAGCGATATTTCTATGGATAAAGAACTCGCCCTGGTCGGCTCCAAAGATCGAAGTGACGTGCACGCGGCTGTCGCAACATGAGATAACCATGGCGCGTGGGCGCTGTCCTTCGGTGGCTAATCGGCGATACCAGCCCTTATTTTCCTCGTAAGAAGTGGCCTTCCATCCGTGATAACGTGTCACAAGATAACTTGGCAGAGGTTTGGCAAAATCCATTTGTCGATCCCTGAGTTTGATAGTCCGGTGGGCTGATACACTGCATTGTTAGCAAATTCGAGGCATTTGATCACCCTGAAGAAACCTTTTGAAAACCAGTAAAGGTCAATTTTGGTCCCGTGCCGTGGGGGTACAGATATTTAGGGTGACCATAGTGGCTAACGTACTTACAGTAATGCACAACGAAACGGTCCGGCTTGATCCGGGCAAACTAAGCGAGCTTTACGCCCAATTGGGTGAGGCAGGCGCCGAAGATGTCGTGTGCCGTGCAATCGAAGAACTGGCAGTGCGGCTTTCGCATTGTGAGCGTCTGTGGCGGCAAGCTGACATGCCAAACCTGCGCAAAAGCTCGCGGTCGCTGATCGCGATTGCGGACCAGATTGGCATGTGTGCCATGGCGGGTGTTGCGCGCGATGTGACTGGCGCAATTGACAGCGAAGACCAGGCCGCGATTTCCGCGACACTGTTCCGGTTGTTGCGGATCGGTGAACGCTCGCTGACGGCAGTTTGGGAACAGCAAGACCTGTCGGTCTGATCAAAACCAAAAACACAGTTGTAAGCAGGGCTTGCAGATAGCGTGGTGCCAGATACTCTGGGGCGATATTGTCCCCACATCCGGAGTATCGTGATGCCGCCTGTCTTTGCCCTGCCTACTGAACAAGCCATTCCTGTTCACATTATCGAACAAGATGGATGTGCAGATTGGTTGGACCAACAACCCCAACAGGTCGCAGACTGGGCACAGGCAAACGGTTTTTCCGCCGCCTGTGGTCAGGTATTGGTGGTTCCGGGGGCCGACGGCAAGCCAAGTATGGCGCTTGCCGGGTACGGCACAGCTGCACAGCGCGCCCGACGTCGATTTGTTATTGCCGGGGCTGCCGAGAAGCTGCCCCAGGGCACCTATTCCATAGCATCAGGACTGGATCAGCAGGCGCTGGAAACCGAGTGCTTTGGCTGGTTGCTCAGCGGTTACCGATTTGATCGTTATCGCGGCCAGGCCGCAAAGGGTGCAGCGCTTGTGGCCCCTGAGGGTGTTGATTCGGCGGCTATTGAATCGCTGGTGGCAGCGGAATGTTTGACCCGTGATCTGATTAATACGCCGTCCTCTGACATGGGGCCAGACGAGCTACAGGCCGCAGCCGAATCCCTGGCCAAGGAATTCAACGCTTCTGTTTCGGTGACACTGGATGAGCAGCTGCTGGATAAGAACCTGCCGATGATCCACGCAGTTGGGCGTGCCTCAGACCGTCGCCCACGCTTAATTGACATGAATTGGGGCTCCACAGGGCCCAAGCTAACGCTGGTTGGCAAAGGCGTCTGTTTTGACACCGGCGGGCTGAACCTGAAGCCCGGTGCCAGCATGGGGTTGATGAAAAAAGACATGGGCGGATCGGCGGCGGTGCTGGGGCTGGCCCGGATGATCATGGCGGCAAACCTGCCAGTGCAGTTGCGGGTCTTGATTCCTGCGGTGGAAAATTCCGTGTCCGGTTCCGCCTTTAGACCCGGCGACATCCTGACTTCGCGCAAGGGTCTGACGGTTGAAATCAACAACACCGACGCGGAAGGCCGACTAGTATTGGCAGATGCATTGGTGCTGGCGGATGAGGGCAAGCCGGATTTGCTTATTTCTATGGCGACACTGACTGGCGCGGCGCGCGTAGCTGTTGGGCCAGATTTGGCGCCCTTTTTCACCGATGACGAACAGGTTGCGACAGCCCTGTCGACCTCGGCCGCACCGATGGCCGATCCGGTTTGGCGACTGCCATTCCACGAGCCCTATGAGGCCAAGATAGAACCCGGAATTGCCGATCTCGACAACGCGCCAGCAGGTGGCTTTGCCGGATCGATCACGGCGGCTTTGTTCCTGCGGCGCTTTGCCGGTGACAGCCGCTATGTGCATTTCGACATATATGGCTGGAACCCAACAGCCGCCCCTGCCCGACCCAAAGGCGGCGCGGGCCAAGGCACACGTGCCTTGTTTGCGGCCCTGCCCGGATTGCTGAACCTATGAACCAAAGCCAGATCACCCAACCTGTTGTTGACTTGTTGCGCGCACCGGATGGCGCCCGTGACCGTCAATTGATTTTGGGGGATCTGGTTGTTGTCAAAGATGAAAGCGATGGCTGGGCGCAGGTCGAGGCCGTGAAAGACGGTTACGCTGGTTATCTACCCAGCAGTTGTCTGGGCCCAATCAATCCTGTCACGCATTGGGTGAGCAGTGCCGCGACACATGTCTATACACAGCCTGATTTCAAATCGCGCGAAACATGTAGCTTAAGTTTGGGCAGCCGGGTGCAGGTTTTGTCCCCAAACGGCCGCTTTGCCCAAACAACAGATGGCTTTGTGCCGACATCCCATCTTGCGCCCATTGGCACCTATTTGGATGATCCGGTTGCAGTGGCAGAACTGTTTCTGGGCACACCTTATCTGTGGGGCGGCAACAGTCGGTTTGGCATCGACTGTTCGGGGCTGGTGCAGGTGGCATTGCTGGCCTGTGGCATCCCCTGCCCCGGCGACACTGGCCCGCAGGAAACATCTTTGGGGAAAGCCTTACCCGAGAAAGCGTTATATCAACGCGGCGATCTGCTGTTCTGGAAAGGCCATGTGGCATTTGTCCGCGACAGTGACACTTTGATCCACGCTAATGTGCACCACATGGCAGTGGCGCTGGAACCTTTGCTGTCGGCTATTGATCGCATTCTGGAACAAGGCGATGGCCCGGTAACATCGCACCGGCGGCTAGCCTAAAAAATAGCCCTGAACTGCGGCTCTACTTTACCGCCCGGATCAGCTGGCGCTCAAGAACCCGCAAGACTGTTTTTAGCTCGTGCCCACGCTTCAGGATTTGCCCGTCCATACTAACAACCGAGTACATGCCCTGCCGCTGACGCAGCTTGGGACGTTTCTCAATCCGATACAGGGGGTGTTCAGCCGTGCGCTTGAAGACAGAAAATACGGCCAATTCACGCAGGCAAGAAATCCCATAATCCCGCCATTCACCAGCAGACACCATGCGCCCATACAGGGACATAATCACCGATAGTTCTCGCCTGTCAAAGGCAACCTGAAGGGGGGCAGATGGGCTTGGAAACGACGGGGTGTGTTGAAAGCTCATGTAATAAGAGTCGCCGCAAACGGCGTATAAATCAAGCCTCTTTGCAAAGTTTGGCAATTCCCGATTGGGATTGCAGAGGTAGTCAGGTCAAGCAGCTCTGACCTGAGATCACCCAAAAGCCAGGGTCTCGGGACAAAGATCCAGGATCTCATCAAAGGCCCGGCGACCAGGCGCTGTGACAATCAGCCCGCGTTTATGACTGTGACGCTGAAGCCATCCAGCCTGTAGCCCATACTCCAAGATTTGCCGACCCAGCGGTCCTGCAACATGGTGCTTACGTTCAGTCCAATCCAAACAAGGGCGGGCAAAGACGTCCCGTGTATCGCCGTCAGGCAAGACCACACCGATGCGGTGCCAATACTCGGATGGAACCGCGCAATATCTTCCTTGCTCTTCGGTCATCATGCCACGCGTGAGAAATGCATTTGTCAAACTCACCGCGAGTGGACCGGCAAGATGGTCATAACAACTGCGAACGGTGGCCAAACTGCCCGCCTTGCGCTGTTGAGCCCGATACAGGCTATCGGCCGGGGCAATGGCAGCCAGTTGTTCAAGCGCCTGTGCAATCTCTGGCCCGGCCAATCTGTGATACACGCAACGGCCGCTTTTTTCGGACAGCACCAACCCCGCGTCTTGCAACATCCGAAGATGTGCCGTGGCGGTTTGCGGGGTAACGCCTGCTGCACTTGCAAGCTCTTTGTTGGTGAAGGCCCGCCCCTCCATCAACTCACACAGCATGCGTGTGCGACTGGCATCACCGATGGCCTGGCCAATAATATCAAATCGTGGAGTTTCCATAGGACGAGTTTAGCCCAATTTACACCGGCTCCATATCGAAAAGACTTCGACCCGTAACGAAGCTTTGAGCAGGCCATTTTGACGCAGATCGATGGGCCAAATCATCGTTCCCCAAAAGCCAAACTTACAACCCGCCCAGAAAAAGCGAATTCATCTCGTGGCTTAACGCAGAAATAACCTAACCGCGCGATAGTCGCACAACTGATAGCTTATAGAGAGCCCAGAGAACGGGCGCGCATAAAGAATATGTCACAAGACCATTTTTTACAGATTAGCACTTAGGCAGGATGACAAATGTTCGTTAATTTTGCACATTATTCAAACCGACCCATTGGGCAACTTCACCAAAAGGGGCAGCAATGAACCGCCGTATCCTATACATTCCCATACTCTCTGCTCTGGCGGTTTCCCTGACCTTGGCCACTCCGGGTCTGACCGCCCAAGAGCAAATTGTTGATAAGGGCGTAAAAAAGCGGGTTGCCCTCATGTTGACGGCCCAGGCTGCAATCGCCACCCTGACCGATATGATGGCAGGACGGGTGACGTTTCAGAGCGACAAGGCCCGCGCTGCCCGACGCTCTTTGATAAAAACCAACAGCAATATCGCCCGGCGGTTCAAAAAACCACATTGGGATCCCTTGACCAATGCACGTCCCGAAATCTGGACTTACTGGAGCGATTTTGAGGTTCAAGCTGAACTGGCCGAAGACGCGGCCAGACAGCTCAGCGTAAACAACATCAACGGACTGCGTCGCACCTTGCCAAACATGTTGCAAAGCTGCTTGAGCTGCCATGACAGTTATCGCACTGAGCCCAATGAGTTTATTACGCATTAGGTCGTATACCTGTCTGCGACGGTACATTTGTCGCGCCGTTGCAGTTTCCCTTTCTGAAACACGAGCAGGAATCCGCGCTGGTGACTAAGCCAAGCTCAAGTTCCGTAACGCGCCAGAAAGGTCTCTACGGCACCTGCAATGACCCGTTCGCGTTCGGCTTCGCTGAATTCGGTATCGATGTTGAAAACCATCCGCGGAAATAGGTCTGCCTTGCACAATTCGGCCAGCTGGTCAGCTGCTAGATCAAAATCTTCGATCTTCAGCTCTCCCCTTTCGGTGGCTTGTTCAAGGTACTCTTTGACCCGAGCCCGAACCATCATCGGGCCACTTTCATAGAATTGGCGCCCCAAATCAGGGAAGCGGTCCGCCTCGGCCACGCAGATACGGAACATCTTTTGACCAAAGTCCGAAAGAATCACCGAAAGAATTTGCCGCGCAGCCACCGTGAGGGCTTCCTGCGGCGTGCAGCAGGTTTCAACCATATCAACCGCGTCGCAGGCCTGCCGCGCACACTCGTTCCGGGCCACTTCCATGAACAACAGGCGTTTGTCCGGGAAATAGCTATATAATGTGGCCTTAGAGACCCCAGCAGCCCGGGCGATGTCATCCACACTTGCGCCCTCAAAGCCATCCGCCATGAACACATCCCGCGCGCCTTCGAGCACCTGATCAAATTTGCGGCCGGTCCGCAGGATAGTGGCTGGCTGATTCATTGAAGTCCCTTCAAAGCGCTGGCGCGTGTCATTTGCTGTAACTTAGCCTGTCAGGGCTGCCTTCAACAACCATTCTCACACAGGCTTGTGTCCTCTCACAAAGATGATACTTCTAGAATCATTCTAAAAGAGGTGATCATGCGTTTTTTCTCACATCGCAAGAATTTTTCCGAGCTGAGCGAACAGGAAATCATCAGTTTGGCCATTTCGTCCGAGGAAGACGACGCGCGGATATACCGTGGCTTTGCCGAGCGGTTGCGGAGTGAATACCCCGCCACCGCCAAGGTATTTGAAGGCATGGCTGTTGAGGAAGACCAGCACCGCGCCCGGTTGATTTCGCTGTTTCAGGACAGGTTTGGGGCAACCATTCCCTTGATCCGTCGCGAACATGTGGCCGGGTTTCACACCCGTCGCCCGGTTTGGTTGCAAGAGTCGCTAAGCCTGGAGCAGATCCGCAACGAAGCCAAAGCGATGGAACGCAATGCCGAGCGGTTTTACATGGCGGCGGCGGCGCGCAGCCGCGATGCTGCAACGCGCAAGCTGCTGGGGGATCTGGCGGCCGAAGAGGCCGGGCACCAGCATGCAGCGGATGATCTGGAAAAGACGCATCTGACCAGCGAAACGCTGAGCCAAGAGAACGATACCGCGCGACGCCAGTTCATTTTGACTTGGGTGCAGCCGGGATTGGCGGGGTTGATGGATGGTTCGGTGTCGACTCTGGCACCCATCTTTGCAGTCGCCTTTGCGACCCAAGATACCTGGACAACGTTTCTGGTTGGCATCGCTGCCTCCGTGGGGGCCGGTATTTCGATGGGCTTTACCGAGGCGGCCTCGGATGACGGAGCCCTTTCGGGTCGCGGCTCGCCGCTCAAACGCGGTATTGCATCAGGCGTGATGACCACCGTTGGTGGTCTCGGCCATGCCCTGCCCTATTTGATCACTGATTTCTGGACGGCCACAACCATAGCCATTGCGGTGGTATTTGTTGAGCTTTGGGCCATCGCCTGGATCCAGAACAAATACATGGAAACCCCGTTTTGGCGCGCCACGCTGCAAGTGGTTGTGGGTGGGGCCTTGGTTCTTGGAGCAGGCGTTCTGATTGGTAGTGGATAGCAATAATCAGATAATCGACCTAGGGTCCGCCAAAGCAATCCACAAAAACTGTCACCCTTGCACCGGTGCAACCATAAAACGACGAGCCAAAACAGAGCAGCCTAACCCATGACCGAGAGTATTTTTATTGCCGCGCTGTGCAGCGCCATGTTTGGTGGCACGCCAGAGGTTACCCACAGCTTCACCTATCCCACCGGTGCGGCCAGTATCCGGGTTGACTGTGAAAACACCAATCGGGTGATCGAATTTGGTCTCGACAAGCGCAGCAGCCTCGACAGCGTTCAACAGGCGCTGTTTGCCTCCGAGGTCACCGGCAAGGAACCTGTAGTGGTGATCATCGACCGTGACGGTGACTTTGGGCGCATTGAATGGCGCATCGCCCGCGCGGCCAATATTGCTGACGTGCCCTTTATCCTGTTCCCGGCAGAGCTAGCTGCGGATCTCGGCGTGGGCGGCTGACCCCGCACGCCGAAGTATTTGGGGCAAAAAGAAGGACTATCCCCCAACTCAAATGTGCTGCCTACATGTTGAGCGCTGCCGCACCACGCCTTGGCGTGGTGCGCGGCCCAAGGGGAGGAGGTCTCTGACAAGAGGCCGACGACGGGCGGGAGGGCTTGGGCCGCTATTCCTGCTTTGCCTTTGCGGCCCAGCACGCTACCACTTGGCGCATGATCGAGATCTTCTTTAGAACACTCCCCTTTTTTGCCATTATCGGATTGGGCTATTGGGCCGGGCGCACACGGTTTTTCAGCGCTGAGGCGACCGCCTATCTCACCAAATTTGTGTTCTATTTTGCGCTTTCGGCGATGATTTTCCGCTTTGCGGCCAACCTGTCCTTTGCCGAGATTTTTGATCTGCGGTTGATCCTTGGCTATTTGGCGGGGACTTTGGCTGTCTATCTGCTAGTGACGTTGGTTGCGGCGCTGCGCGGGCTGGATATGCCGACTGCGGCCGTCGAGGCGCAATGCGCAGCCATTGGCAATGTTGGTTTCCTCGGCTTGCCAATGATGGTGATCCTGTTTGGTGAGGCTTCAATCGGGCCGATGATGCTGGTGCTGAGCGTGGACCTTGTGGTGTTTTCCTCGCTGATCGTGATCCTGATCAACGCTGGTCGAGGATCGGGTTTGGGGCTTGATACGCTGAAACTGGTTGCAACTGGGTTGGTCAAAAATCCGATGATCGTTTCAATTTGTGCAGGTCTAACTTGGTCAGCATTGGCGCTGCCGATCCCAGCCCCAGCGAATGAGTTTCTAACTATTCTTGGCGGCGCGGCAACGCCGGGGGCGTTGTTTGCAATTGGCGCCTCGCTGGCGGACAAATCTGCCGAGCGCGTGCAGATTGCCGCCTGGCTCGGCTTTGCCAAACTGGCGCTGCATCCGCTGTTTGTGGCAATTGGAGTGCTGTGGCTGCTGCCGCTGGATGCCTATTCTGCCACCGTGGTGATTGCGGCGGCGGCGCTGCCCGTGGCCGGGAACGTCTATATGCTGGCGCAGCATTATGGGGTGGCCCCGCAACGGGTTTCGGCGGCGATTCTGTTGTCGACCATGGCATCGATTCTGACCGTACCCGTTGTCATTACCTGGGTGGGCACATTGGTATCACTGCCATAGAGGGGCCTTTGGGGCTCAACTGCTCAGATTCTGGCCAAAATTCCGCGCATTACCCCTGCCTCCTCTGGACCCTTGGGCCGCTGCCGGGTAGCGATGTGTCCAGAAAATATGGAGGCGATTGATGGAAACTCTGTCAGAAAACCGAGCCTTTGGCGGCACACAGGGTGTGTACCGGCATGCCAGCACGGCAACCCAATGCGACATGACCTTTGGTCTGTTCCTGCCCGAAGAGGCCAGCGACGGGCCGGTACCTGTGTTGTGGTATCTGTCGGGGCTGACCTGCACCCATGAAAACGCTATGACCAAGGCGGGCGCACAGGCTTGGGCGGCAGAGCAAGGAATTGCGCTGGTTTTCCCTGATACCAGCCCCCGTGGTGAGGGTATCGCCGATGACGAGGCCTATGATCTGGGTCAGGGTGCGGGTTTCTATCTCAACGCAACCCAGGCTCCGTGGGCACCTCATTTCAATATGTGGGATTATCTGGCGAGCGAGCTGCCAACCCTACTGGGCGACAATTTCGCAGTGGATTTAAACCGTCAGGCCATTACCGGCCACTCGATGGGCGGGCATGGCGCGTTGACACTAGCAATGGGGCTACCGGGGCGGTTCCGCTCAGTCTCAGCCTTTGCGCCAATTTGTAATCCAAGCGCCAGTGATTGGGGGCGCAAGCAGCTGTCTGCCTATCTGGGTGAAGACGAGGCGACCTGGGCACGTCATGACGCAACGCTGATGATGCTGGAAACAGGGTTTGACGGCCCGATCCTGATCGACACTGGCACAACGGACCAGTTCATCGATTTGCTGCAACCCGAAGCCTTGGCGCAGGCCATGACAGCACGACGTCAGGAGGGCACGCTACGTTTGCAGCGTGGCTACGACCACAGCTATTTCTTTGTCTCCTCGTTTATCGAAGAGCACATCATATTCCACGCCGAAGCGCTTTACCGGGACTGATCCATGACTGAATACGACTATGACCTAGTGATCATTGGCTCTGGCCCTTCGGGTCGGACCGCCGCCATCCAAGCCGGCAAACTGAAACGTAAGGTGTTGGTTATTGACCGACAAGACCGGCTAGGCGGGGTTTCTGTCCATACCGGAACCGTGCCATCGAAAACCCTGCGCGAAACCGTGTTGAACCTGAGCGGTTGGCGCGAGCGCAGTTTTTATGGCCGGTCCTACCGGGTAAAAGACCAAATCGCCGCCGAGGATCTGAAAGCGCGTCTGCATATGACGCTGGATCACGAAGTTGACGTGTTGGAGCACCAGTTCAACCGTAACCATGTGGAATGGCTGCCCGGACTGGCCAAGTTTGTTGGCCCCAACGAGGTTGAGGTTGCGACCGAGGCTGGAGACACCACGCGTGTCACCGGTAAGAACTTCCTGATCGCCACAGGTACCCGTACTTATCGCCCGGACTATGTACCGTTCAACGGCAAGACCGTGGTAGACGGCGACGAGTTCCTTGAGATGGCCGAGATCCCGCGCTCGCTAATTGTTGTTGGCGCCGGCGTGATCGGGGTGGAATATGCCACCATGTTCTCGACCTTGGATGTGCGGGTAACCTTGGTTGAACCGCGCGACACTTTCCTTGATTTTATCGACAGTACTCTGATTCAGGATTTCACGCACCAGATCCGTGAAAACGGTGTCGACCTGCGTCTTGGTTCTGCCATCGACAAGATCGAAGACACTGGAAAACATATCGAAGTGTCGCTGGAAAACGGCCGCCATGTGCGTGGCGAGATGCTGCTGTTTGCAGCCGGGCGCATGGGCAATACCGATGGGCTAAACCTCGACGCTGTTGGGCTGAAGACAGACCACCGCGGACGGATCAGCGTGACCCGCAAGACATACCAGACCGATGTGCCGCATATCTATGCCACTGGTGATGTGATTGGTCATCCGTCGCTGGCCTCAACATCCTTGCAGCAGGGCCGCGTTGCCGCCTGCCACGCGCTACAGGTCCCTACCGTACCCGAAAGCCCTTGGTACCCCTATGGCATCTATTCGGTGCCGGAAATGTCCACCTGTGGCATGTCCGAGGAAGAGCTGCAGGAGCGCGGTGTACCCTACGAGGTTGGCGTGGCGCGGTTCCGCGAAACTTCGCGCGGGCACATCATGGGGCTGGAACACGGCATGCTGAAGATGCTGATCAGCTTGAAAACCCGCCGGGTGCTGGGTGTTCAGATCGTCGGCGAAGGTGCGACCGAGCTGATCCACATCGCCCAGGCGGTGCTGAACCTACAGGGCACCGTGGATTACTTTGTCCAGAACACGTTCAACTATCCAACCCTAGCCGAGGCCTATAAAATTGCTGGGCTGGATGCATTCAACCGGATGCCAATTCCGGATGAGTTCAAGGTCCAAAACGAACCTGAGCCGGAGAAGAATCCAGCTGCGAAGTCTAGTAAGGGCAAAAAGTAATGGCGCTCTACATCGATGCGGATGCCTGTCCGGTCAAGGACGAGGCTGAGCGGGTCACCACCCGCCATAAGCTGAAGATGTATGTGGTTTCTAACGGTGGATTGCGCCCCTCGCGCAATCCATTTGTCGAGAATATCATCGTGGATGCTGGCGCCGATGTTGCCGACATGTGGATTGCCGAACGCTGTGGCAAAGGCGATGTGGTGGTGACCGGGGATATCCCATTAGCCGCCAAATGCATTGCAACCGGCGCCCGCGTGCTGCGCCACAACGGCGAGGCATTCAGCGAGGCCAATATCGGCCAGCAACTGGCGATGCGAGATCTGATGGCCGATCTGCGCGCCGCCAACCCACTGGGGGCTGGTGGCAGTGGCAAGGGCTTTACCAAAGCCGACCGGTCGCGGTTTCTGGAAGCACTGGAGCGGGAAATTAGGGCGGCTGCTCGAGCAACATAGCCAATTTCGCTGACCAACTTCCAAGACAGAGGCTTTTAGAATGCCGCTGCAACTGTCTTTGCTTTGACATTTCCAAGTAAGATTAGGCTAACGCTCCTCGACTTCAATCCACCCTTTGCAGCGCTCGGCATTGCCAAAATGTTGCGCATTCCAGCTAGTTTCTGAAAACTTTGCCTCGACCAAACCTGCCGAGAAGCAAGACAGGAAACGGTTTTTTTCTATATCTCCAGTTGGGGTCTCAATTTCCAATTCACTGATGAACGCTTCGAGCCTGTCCATAAGAACCAACACAGTACGCCTCTCGAAAGGCTCTTTGGAAAGGTTTTCTGTAATATCATAAATATGTTCATCCATTTTCGGGAGGAGCGCTTTGAACATATTGAACCGGTTTGCCGGGACAAGATCCAAGTCATCCCTGTTCTTGGCGAAAACAAGAACAAAGTTGGCCTCTTTACTTGAGACCCATTCTCCACTTCTATCAAATCTTTCATCGCCATCTTGTAGCAACAGATACTCATAGAACATGGGCGGCGCAGCATGCAAAATTACTTTGAGTGGTTCTTTTGAGTGGGCAATGGACACACTCAACGCAATAAACAAAACAGACCAGCATAGACCCAGCCTTTGTTGCAATACGGACAAAACAATCACCTCTAATTAGATTTAGTTCTATTTCACCTCACCTACTTAAGTTTAGTTTCTCTGACAATCAAACTTGGGACCGCCCCCGACCCTGGGTCGGTGCAGTCGCTGCAGATGCCCCCTCCTGTAGGAAGGTCGAGCACGGTCCGGGCTTTCTGCCTGACCTGCGCACGATTCCCTCCACTCCCCCCATTGCCACTCCCCACTCTTTGCGCCACTGATCAGACATTCACCACGTGAGGTCCCCGATGAGCGCACAAACCAAGATCAACATCTGGGGCATATTGGCCGCCATTGGTGCTGGCATCTCGTTCTCGGTCATCGACACGATCTTCAAATTTCTGTCCGGCGATTACCCGCTGTACGAAGTGGTATTCTTCCGTTCTGTTGTCGCGCTTGCTGTTCTGATGACAGTGATTGTGCCGCTGGAAGGTGGGTTTCATTTGCTGCGCACCCATCAGCCCCGTCTGCACCTGCTGCGCTGTCTGGCGGTGCTATTCGCCAACCTTTGTTTCTTTACCGGATTGGCACTGATGCCCATTGCCGAGGCCGTGGCGATTGCCTTTGCCACACCACTGATCGTCACCACCCTGTCTGTCATTTTCCTGAAAGAGAAAGTCGGTCCCTGGCGCTGGGGCGCGGTGGCCATGGGGTTTCTGGGCGTATTGGTGATCATGCGACCCGGCGCCGATACATTCCAGCCTGTTGCGATCCTGCCGTTTCTGGGGGCCTGCGGCTATGCCACCTTACATGTGTTGACCCGACGGGCGGGCGGCTCCGAGGCGGGTTCGACACTCGCATTCTATCCCATGCTTGGCTTTTTGGTGGTTGGTGCAATCGTGGGTCTAACATTGGGTGATGGGCGGTTTTCTGATGGCAGCAATCCAGCCATCGACTTCATCCTGCGCGCATGGATCTGGCCCGCACCCAGTGACTGGTTGCTGATTGTCGGCGTTGGTATTGCCGGGTCCATTGGCGGCTATTTGGCCAGTCAGGCCTATCGATTGTGCGAGGCTGGATTGGTGGCGCCGTTTGAATATATCGCCATGCCGATGGCGGTAATGTGGGGCGTGTTGGTGTTCAATGAATGGCCCGATTTGCAGGTTTGGATCGGCAGTGGCTTGATCATTGCCTCGGGTCTTGTTTCAGTCTGGCGAGAAACCCGGGCTCACCGTCCTGCTATTCGCCCGCGACCTCGTGCTAACGGATAATATGAGGAATTCAAGCATGCCTATTCACGCCGTTGTATTTGATATTGGCAAAGTGTTGTTGGAATGGGACCCGGAAGGGTTTTATGACAAGACTATCGGCGCCGACCGTCGCCGTGCGCTATTTTCCGAAGTCGACCTGCACGGTATGAACATCGGCGTGGATCGTGGCGATGATTTTCGCAGTTCGGTCTATGGGCTGGCAGATCAGCATCCCGAGTGGCAGGATGAAATCCGTCTCTGGCATGATAGCTGGCTGCAAATGGCTTCGCCCGAAATCCCTCACTCTACCCGCTTGCTGCGCGCCCTGCGTTCCAATGGCACCCCGGTGTTTGCGCTCAGTAACTTTGGCATCGGCACCTTTGAAATTGCCTGCAAAGCCTATCCGGTGCTGACTGAATTCGACCGTAGCTATGTTTCGGGCTACATGCAGACCATAAAACCCGAAGTCGAAATCTATGAAAGGCTCGAAGTCGATTGTGGTGTCGACCCAGAACACCTGCTATTTGCCGATGACCGCCCCGAAAACACCGAAGCCGCCGCTGCACGGGGCTGGCAAACCCATCTGTTTACAACCCCTCAGGGCTGGGCTGAGCGGCTTATGTCCGAGGGGTTACTGACCAAGGACCAGGCCAAATGAGCATTCCCATTATCGGCTTTGGCGAGGGCGATGCCCTATTGGATTGGATCGAATTTGCCGAGGCCCTGGCCAAGGGGCACGACCTGCCCAAGGCCGAGATCGGCGATACCTTTCTGTACCGCTCTCCCGATACACTGCTCAGCCGGTCCGCCTGGATTGATGGCATGGGGCTAGCTGTCAAAACCGCTAATATCTTCCCCGGCAATCCGGCTGCAGGCAAGCCGATGATCAACGGTGCCGTGAACCTGTACTCAGACGAGGACGGCGCGCTTGAGGCCTTGGTGGACTTTCACCTGGTAACCAAGTGGAAAACCGCAGGTGACAGCCTGTTGGGCGCGTTGCGGCTGGCCAACCCGGATGCGGCTGAGGTGCTGATCGTCGGCGCTGGCACGGTTGGGGGGTCGCTGATTGATGCCTTCTCGACCGGGTTTCCCAAGGCACAAGTCAGGGTGTGGAACCGCACCTTGGCCAAGGCTTCGGATCTGGTCGACACACGCCCCGGCACTCAGGTTGCGCCGGATTTAGAGGCCGCAGTGCGCAATGCCGACATCATTGTCACCGCCACCATGTCCTCATCTCCGGTGATTAAGGGCGACTGGCTGCAGCCCGGTCAGCATCTGAATATGATCGGTGCCTATCGCCCCGACATGCGCGAGGCAGACGACACCGCCCTCACCCGTGCGCAAATCTATACCGACAGCTTTGACACCACACTGGATCATATTGGCGAATTCATGATCCCGCTGGCCGCAGGCGTGATCCAACGCGACGATGTGCTGGGTGATTTCTATAACATCGACCAATTCCCTCAGAACGATCCCAACCAGATCACCCTGTTCAAAAACGGCGGCGGTGCCCATCTGGACCTGATGACCAGCCACCACATTCTACAGAAATGGAAAGCACGGTCCTGATACAGCCTACCCAGAACAGTGTTTCTTTTTGCCCAGAATACTCCGGGGGCCAGGCCTGGCCCCGGCTGCGCCGCGCAGCGGCGCCAGGCCCAAGTCAGTAAGGGGTATCGGCAAAGCCGATGGACCGCACGGGCGCGGGAGCCCATCGGAAGTCGCTATTAAGCCGGTTCAGCATTCAGGGTTGGCTTTGGGTTTTCCCGGATCGGCAGGTGCACAATGGCGCTGAATGCCCCAACACCAACACCGATCCACCAGACCAGCGTATAATCGCCATAAATGTCATACATCCGACCGCCCAGCCACACACCCAGAAAGCTGCCCAGCTGATGGCTGAAGAAGACGATGCCATAAAGCGTGCCCATGTAACGCAACCCGTACAGATGGGCGACCAACCCCGAGGTCAACGGCACAGTCGCCAGCCACATCGATCCCATTGCGACTGAGAAAATTATCACAGACATTGGTGTAATTGGCATCATGATGAACAGGGCCGCCGCAATGGTTCGGCCTGTGTAAATTCCGGCCAGGAGATATTTCTTGGAGTATCGCTTACCTGCCCAACCAGCCAACAAGGTGCCGCCAACATTGGCCGCACCGATCAGTGAAATGGCAACAGCACCCAATGCGGATGTGGTGGTGATACCAAGGTTGTGCAGCGCTCCTCCTGGCAGGATCGGGCCGCACATTTCAGTGATAAAAGCCGGGAAATGCGCGGTAACAAAAGCCAGCTGATAGCCGCAGCTAAAGAAGCCCAGAAAAATCATTGTATAAGACGGATCCTTGAACGCCTTGATCAGGATCGCGCCCATGCTTTCTTCGAGCTCAGCTTTCGAGGCTGTGGCCGGAGCCCGCATCAGCGGCAAGGTCAGTGTCAGCGACATCACGACCCCGGCAAAAATCAAAAATATCTGCTGCCAGCTGAGAAAGCCCAGCATCCATTCGGCCGTTGGTGCGCCAAAGATTTGGCCAGCGGATCCGGCTGCGGTGACAATGGCCAGCGACATAGAACGGTTCTCGTCGGAACTGGCACGGCCAACCACTGCAAGGATTACGCCAAAGCCGGTTCCTGCGATGCCAAAGCCCACCAGCCATTCGTAGGACTGCATTTCAAACGGTGTGGTAGAACCAGCGCTGAGCACCAATCCGGCAGCATAGACCAAGGCCCCCAGAATGATGGCTTTGCGGTCACCAATCTTTTCGGCCAGCGCTCCAAAAATAGGTTGCCCGATACCCCAGGCTAGATTTTGGATGGCGATGGCCAGTGAAAACTCGCTACGCGCCCAGTTGAATTCTTCGGCAATTGGGATCTGGAACACACCAAACGAGGCCCGCACCGCAAAGCTGACCATGATGATGACGCAGCCAACAATCAGGACCGGGGTAAACAAGGGGGCTTGGCGTGGCATTAGTCTCTCCTGAAATGCGTTCGGAAACCCTAGCGGGCCAGAACCCGCTGCTCAAATCAGGTTTTTTGTTGTTATGGATAAGCATATTTGATGTGAACCTGTCGAGGTGACAGCCCGTGGTGCTTTTCAAGCTTTCCGAGCCACGCTATGGCTGACGGATGAGTAATTTGACAACGCTGTATACCGACAAGATCGCCAAGGGCGAATTACGCTCTGATTCTGCACAAGAGGCGGTGTTGCCTCAGTTCGACCGGATCAGCGACGGGCTGCGGGCGGCACCGATCAAACGGGGGGTGTTCCGCAAGAAAACACCCGCCCCTGCCCCAAAAGGTTTGTATCTGTGGGGTGGTGTTGGTCGCGGCAAGTCGATGCTGATGGATCTGTTTGTCGATAGCCTGGGTGATATCCCGGTGCGGCGTGTGCATTTCCACGCCTTCATGCAGGAAATTCATGCCGCGATGCATCAGGCCCGCCAGAACGGGATTGAGGATGCGCTGGCACCGGTTGCGGCTGATGTGGCTGCAAGTGTCCGGGTGCTGGCTTTTGACGAAATGCAGATCAGCGACATCACCGATGCAATGATAGTTGGTCGCCTATTCGAAGCGCTGTTTGAGGCTGATGTTGTGGTGGTGACCACATCCAACCGGGTGCCGGACGATCTGTACAGGAACGGCTTGAATCGACAGCTGTTCCTGCCGTTCATTGATCTGATCAAGGACAAGATGGAAACTTGGGAGATGGTCAGCCCAACTGATTATCGACAGGACCGTTTGCAGGGATCGCAGGTCTATTTCACGCCGAACAACCATGAGGCATCCTTGGCCATTCAAACGATCTGGCATGATCTGTCTGGCGGTGAGGCGCAGCCCCTCGTGCTGCAGGTCAAAGGGCGCGAAGTCACCTTGCCCGCCTTTCGCAACGGGGTCGCCCGGGCGGCGTTTTATGACCTCTGCGGCAAGATGTTGGGGCCCGGTGATTACCTGGCGATTGCGGCTGAGGTGAAGGTTTTGATCCTAGAGGACATCCCCAGCCTGTCGCGCAGCAATTTCAACGAAGCAAAGCGTTTTGTGACCCTGATCGACGCCCTGTACGAAGCTCAAGTGCGGTTGATTTGCTCGGCGGCTGCAGTGCCCGAGATGTTGTATCTGGAAGGTGAAGGCACGTTTGAATTTGAGCGCACCGCCAGCCGTTTGCGTGAAATGCAGGGCGAGGACTGGGGACACGAGGACTAGAGCAATCAGCTCACAACCTCGCAACAAGGGGCGCTGCCCACTGTCTTATTTGGGGGCCCTGCCCCCGGGTCCGGCAAGCCACCCCTCCCCTAGGATATTTGCGGCCAGATGAAGAGCGGATTGGCGCGCTGAGGGTTAGCCGTTTTCCCGCAGGATGGCACCAGCCAGATAGAGCGACCCGCAGATCAGCACCCTCGCCCCTGGATCTTGCGCAATTATGGCAGCGAGGGCCAGAGAGGCACTGTCGGCGGTGGTTGTTATCATGCCAACCTTGGCAGCGGCGGCTGATGTGTCTTCGGCTGGGAGAGTGTTCACCTCGTCCGGGATAGAGATCGCAGTCAGACTGTCGGCGTGTTTGGCCAATGGGGCCATGTAGCCGGTTGCATCCTTGGTGTTGAGCATGCCGCAGATCAGGTGGGTTGGGCGTTTGGGCAGTTTAGCCAAAACATCCGCTAGGGCCTGTCCTGCAGCGGCGTTGTGACCGCCATCTAGCCAAAGCTCTGCTTTGGGCGCGGTTTCAACCAGCGGACCACTTTTCAATCGCTGCATCCGCGCTGGCCAGCTGGCATTGGTCATCGCGGATTCGCAGGCAGCCTCGTCAGCGCCAAGATGGCGCAGGGAGGCAAGGGCGGCACCGGCGTTTTGGATTTGGTGGGCACCCAGCAAAGCAGGGAGTGGCAGATCGAGCAGTCCCCGTTCGTCCTGGAACACCAGTCGCCCATGTTCTTCATACACATGCCAGTGTTGGCCATGCGCAATCAGCGGCGCGCCAAGTCGGGCGGCGGTGGCCTCGATGACCTCCATCGCTTCATCAGATTGCGGGCCAACCACGCAAGGAACTCCACGCTTGATAATCCCTGCTTTTTCAGTGGCGATTTTGGTCAGTGTGTCGCCCAGGAACTGCTCGTGGTCTATCGAGATAGGGGTGATGATGGTCAGCTCTGGCTTGTCGATCACATTGGTGGCGTCCAGCCGCCCGCCAAGCCCGACTTCGAGTAAGGTGTAATCAGCCGGAGTGCGGGCAAAGGCCAGCAGGCCAGCCACCGTGGTGATTTCGAAGTAGGTGATGGTTTCACCACCGTTCTGCTCGTAGCACTCGTCGAGGATCTTGGTCAGATGCTCTTCGGTGATCAGCTCTCCAGCCAAACGGATACGTTCGTGAAAACGGGCCAGATGAGGCGATGTATAGGCATGAACCGTTTTGCCAGCCCCTTCGAGACCGGCGCGGATCATCGCCTGGGTCGAGCCCTTGCCATTGGTGCCGGCCAGATGGATGACGGGCGAGAGCTTTTCCTGTGGGTTGTCCAGGACTGCCAGCAGGTTCCATACCCGGTCCAGTGTCAGATCAATGATCTTGGGGTGTAGCGCCATCATGCGGGCGAGGATTACGTCTGAGGTGTCTTGTGTCATAGCCAATTATCACATCGCTTGCTGTGTTCGTTCCAGAAACAGAACAGGCCACGACTGTACCCAAGTTCGTAGCTCTGATTCAAAGAGACAAAGAAGTAAAAAATCCAGAATGGTTGAGCGCGCGCAACAGGTTGTTGCCAACCATCCCCTGTCTCAACTGGATGCACGAACACAGAAAGGCCTTTTATTACCAAAGGAAAGTTGTCTGACGGAAATCCGCGTCCCCACTGGTATTCATCCATCGTGCCACCCATGGGCGGCCCCAATTCTGCCTGAACAGCTTTGATATCCTGCCTTGCCCAATTCGGGTTCGGGCCAATTTTGAAGTTCAGAACGACAATCGCCACCACGTTAAACAAAACGAAGGCGGCGATTGCCCATGACAGGAACCTGCCTATGACGCGAAGCAAGCGGCTTAGCTCGCAGCAGGTTGTGTTTCTTCAGAAGAAGCTGTTTCTTCCGCTTTCACATCTGGAGCTTCATCTGCCTCATCCGGAGCAGGAAGATCGCCAACAATCTGTGGCGGCATGTCCATCAACATACGGATGATTGTAATCAGCTCGCCCCGCAGCTCGGTCCGTTTGGTCACGCGGTCCAGAATACCGTGGTCGAGCAGGTATTCGGCGCGCTGGAAGCCCTCGGGCAGCTTTTCGCGGATTGTCTGTTCGATCACCCGTGCACCAGCAAAGCCGATCAGCGCGTTAGGTTCCGCAATGTGGACATCGCCCAGCATCGCATAAGACGCGGTGACACCACCGGTGGTTGGGTGGGTCAGAACAACGATGTAGGGCAGGCCTGCATCCTTGAGCATCTGCACCGCAATCGTGGTGCGTGGCATCTGCATCAGGCCCAAGATGCCTTCCTGCATGCGGGCCCCACCAGCGGCGGAGAACAGAACCAGCGGGCGTTTAAGCTCGACCGCGCGTTCAGCAGCGGCCAGAATTGCGTTGCCCACATACATGCTCATGGAACCGCCCATAAACGAGAAGTCCTGGGCAGCGGCCACAATCGGGGTGCGCCCGATGTCGCCTTCGACCACCAGCATGGCTTCTTTTTCGCCGGTCTTTTTCTGTGCTGCCTTCATCCGGTCAGGATAGCGTTTCTGATCCTTGAATTTCAGCGGATCGGCAACAGGCTCGGGCACGGCAATTTCTGTGAAAATACCGCCATCGAACAGCGCATCAAAGCGGGCACGCGGTGTGATTCCCATGTGGTGATCACAGTTGGTGCAGACCATTTGATTGTCGCTCAACTCGCGATGGAACAACATGGTTCCGCACTCTGAGCATTTCTGCCAGAGGTTCTCGGGGACTTCGCGGCGCGAGAAGATCGAATTGATCCGCGGCCGGACGTAATTTGTAATCCAGTTCATTGCAGGCCTCTGCTGGGGCAGTTTGACCCCCAGATAAGGCCCTACGCCGATAAATGCAATCAGCGGCGTATCGCAAGGCGCGCAACAAGCCAGCCGATCATCATCAACACGAAGTCTACCGCCATCCAAGGGCGCAGAGCTTCGACATCGGACATCTCATATGGCAGTAGGAACAGCGCGAGCCCATTCAGGCTGCTAGGCGAGGCAAACAGAACCAAAGCAGTAAAATTGTTGAAGAAATGAACTGCAATTGCTGGCCCTAATGTTCCAGAGCGGGCGGTAAGGTCTGCCATCAACAGACCAAACAAACCAGCCCAACACGCGATCAAAAGGGCATTGTCACCTGCCTCGGCTGGCAGGTAATGGCCCAGTGCGAAGAAGATTGACGGTGCGAGCAGCCAAACCAAGGGGTGACGGAATCGTGCCGCGAGCGTTTGCTGGATATAGCCCCGAAACAGAATTTCTTCGGCACCTGTTTGCACCAATAAAACCATCAGCGAGAAGGGGAGCAATGCAAGCCAAATCAGCAGCGGCAAGTTTGGCTGCATTGGGGCGCCCATCTGATAGGGCGGCAACACAAGTATAGCAGCACCCAAAGCCATCAGATACAGGCTGACCCGGCCAAACTGCTTCACCAACAAGCGTGGAGAACCGGTGATGCTAAATAGCGAGCGCTTTTGCATCAGGCCCGCGGCCACCGCTATGCCAGCGATGATAAACCCAAACCCACCAAGCAGTGCCAGCATCGCCGCAGGGTTAGACCCATCTATCAGCCCATCGTGCCAAGGGCCCGGAAAGGCGGCCGTTAGAAAGGAATTCGCGATCCAGAACAACAGATAGGCAACCAGAACCATAACCACAAAGCCAACGAGTAGGCGCCATAGCTGCGGATGCCGACGCGCTGTTTGAACAAGTGCCTCGTGCGCGTCATAGGCATGTCTGGCTGGCATTATCATTTACTCCATTCGAACCACGGCCCCCCTGAACGGGGTTTGAAACGTTGCACAAAAGAACTCTTAGGGGATGTCATGGGGAACCATATTCAGCCCGGTCAATGTATGTTGTGCTGACGGTATGCAGGAAAATACCCAATTTCAAGTCAGCCAAACCTCCACGCGTTACAGGCATGAAAAATTGGTTTTGATGAAGTGCTGAAATGGAACGAAAGCGAATTGCCCGTTTGTTTAACTAACGTTACATTGCTGGCAAATGCAGGGTAAAGAAGCGCCTGCCAAACAGTTCGAGGGCATTATGGGCGGGATTTTGGACAGGCTGTTTCATCAACGCGCCTTACGTCACTGGCGCCGGGATGCACGCCAGGCCGACCAGACAACGCTGTCCGAGCTGCGTGGGCAACGCAACCGGGCACGACAGTTGCGAACACATTTGGATCGCTTGTTGCACGTGGCCGAGGGGCGCTTGGCCTTGCCGCAGATCGGATCCTCGTTTTTCCCTAAACCCCATGGCACTGACTGGTCGTGGCGCCCTAGCCTATGGCGGGGGCCTTTGCCCGTTCCTGGCATTTCTTCGGTCCCGTCCAAGTCCAAACTGGGGGATGAAGTCCAGCTGTTTCACGATTGCACCTATTCGGAACTGACCCTGCGCCAGTTACGAAACACACGAGAGCAGGACCTGGCTCCGTTTGGGCTGCGCATGGATGTGTTCAAGTTTGATGGGTCGTTTCTGTCACTGGTCATTGACCTGCCACCCGGTGCGACAGAGGGCATGACCCGTCAGCACTTGGTACGCATCGACACCATCATCGAAACCGAGAAGCCGCAGGAAATATTTGCACGATTGAACATCAAGCACGGCCCCAACACCGAGCAATTGGTGCGGGAATTGCCACAGGGCGAGGCTGGCGTGGTGGTGGAATTCGATCTTGCCTATTCTCGTCTCAACGAAAAACGGATTGAAAAAATCTGGCTCGATCTGATTTTTGAATCCCCTGACATGAACCAAGTGATCCTGAGGGATCTGACGTTCTCACGTCATCTACGCGCCGCCATTTGAGGACCATAGATATGAGCGATCTGACACTCACCAAGATCCGGTTTAGCAACGGCGTTTGGGAAGGCAAGTTGAGCAACGCACCCGACACCGGGGCGCGGCCGGAAATCCAGGTGCGCCTGCTGGATCAATTGGTTGATGGCGTAACCCTGAAGGAAGGCGGCACCGGGACAGAATGGGATCTACATGTGACCGTGCCAAGCCATGCCTTGGCTGATGGCGTGCACAGCTTTGTCATTTATGATGCGGTAGCCGATACCAAGTTGGGCGATTTTACACTAATTGCAGGCGAAGCTGCAGCCGATGACCTGCGCGCCGAAGTCGAACTGCTGCGCGCAGAGCTAGATATGCTGAAACGGGCTTTTCGCCGTCACTGCCTGGAAACCACCTAAGTGATCGCCTGATAGCGGTCCGTTACGTCCTGCATAGCCCAGGCAAAGGGCTGCGGACCATAACTGGTGCGCGCAACACCGGCATTGGCCACTGTCTCACGTATCAGCCCCTCGCCGCGCATCATAACATTGACGGGTAGCGAACTGGCGTCACATATGCGCGCAATCAAATCCAAATCAGTCAAGCCCGGCACGAAAAAGCCACTGGCACCCGCCGCGGCAAAGGCTTTGGCACGATCAATCGCTTCCTCCAGAAGCCCCGCGTGCTGACTGGTATCCTTTTGTTTGAGAAACAAATCGGTTCGCGCGTTGATGAACAGTTCATCGCTTGCCGCACGAACAGCACGCAGCCGATCGCTTTGCTCGTCGATACCATAAAGCCCAGTTTCCCCAACGATCTGATCTTCAAAATTGATACCCACTGCGCCCGCTGCAATAATTTTGGCAACATTGCTGGTTAGCTCTGCGCCACCTGTCGCATAGCCGCCCTCAAAATCCACGCTAAGCGGCACATCCACCGTCTGAGCGATGCGCTCGGCGATCTGAGCCAAGAATGACAGCGGAATTTGCTCACCATCTCTGTACCCTTGTGCCTCGGCCACCGACCAGCTTCCCGTTGCAACAGCTAGGGCTCCGGCCTTGGCCACTGCAGCCGCGCTGCCTGCATCCCAGATGTTGTACAACACAAGTGGATTTCCCGGCACATGCAACGCGGCAAAATCCTGCGCCAATTGTGATTGTTTCGTCATTTCGAACCTCTGTAACTATTTTCAATTTCAATCAGCCGCTGCTTGCGCCACAGCCCGCCGCCGTATCCCGTCAATGTCCCATCTGCCCCCAGCACTCGATGGCAAGGAACAACCAGTGCCAGTTGATTGCTGCCATTTGCCCGCGCCACCGCGCGTGCAGCTGAGGGGCGGTCGATGGCCTGTGCGATCTGCGAATAGCTGCGGGTTTCACCGGCTGGTATGTTTCTCAACGCGCGCCAGACCTGTTGTTCAAACGCAGTCCCATGTTGTGCCAATGGGGTTTTGAAATCCGCATGCTCGCCCGAGAAGAAATGCCCCAGTTCCTTTGCCACTTGTGTCGTAGGGACCGGGCGGCCAAAACCGATGCCACCACTTACATTTTTTTCCAACTTGGCCAGCTCTCGAGGCAGTGCCTTGCGATCTATGAACTCCAATAAATGCAGCGCATGTTGACAGCTTACCGCGATCATCGATCCCAGTGGGGTTTCGATCCAGTCCGCTTGCAGCAAGGCATCGCTGGAAAACTGGCCGGGCGATTTCCCCAACAACCGGCCAAAGGCCTCACGAAAGGCACTGGCCGACTCAAAGCCCGCATCTATCTGCGCCGCAATGACCGGATCCCCAGAACTCAGTGCGGTAAAGCCTTCGCGCAGCCGCCGCTGTCGGGCCATTTCCAGAAAAGTCATGCCAAAGTGACGCTTGAAGCTACGTCTCACGGTTGAGGCATCCAAGCCCATCTCGGCGATGTCACCTTCAGACCATCGGTAGCTGGGACGCGCCTCAAGCGCCTTGAGCAGACGATCCACAATAGGGTCAGCAGCGGCCATCGGAGCCAGTGGATGACACCGCTTGCAGGCGCGAAATCCCGCCTCGATGCAGCCACCCGTTGTGGCATAGAATTGGCAGTTTTCAGGTTTTGGTTTGCGCGCCGGACAGGTCAGGCGGCAAAATATGCCTGTTGAAGTCACGCCAACATAGGCGCGCCCTTCGTAGCTGGCATCTCGGGCGAGCAGCGCATCGTACAGGGTGTTGGCATCGGGTAGGTCAAACATCATGCAGCTCTGATAACCAATGTGAACCCGCCCCGTCGCCGGAAATCGGGCGTCCATTTAAAATTGTGATCCTGAACAACAATAGCACAAAAAAGGGCCACCCAACTGGGCGGCCCTTAGTGTGCAATATTGCGTTGAACTTATTTGCCTGGAGCCAGAGCCGACATGCCAGTCAGAATGTCGATTGCATAAGCCAGCTGATAGTCGTTTTCGCGAAGCTCGGCTGCGGCCTCTGCCTTGGCGCGATCTTCTTCGATCTGACGAATTTCATCCTCGGACAGGCTGTCATTGTTCAGGCTGCCGCGCAGATCGGCCTCGGACCGGGAACGACGGGTATCTGCCTCGTCCTCGTCTGTGCTTGGGGCACGGCGCGGCTGTTCAACCACGATGTCAGGGGAAACGCCCAGCGCCTGGATCGAACGACCCGACGGGGTGTAGTACCGCGCTGTGGTCAGACGCATCGCACCATCACCGCGCAGCGGCATAACGGTCTGCACCGAGCCTTTGCCAAAGCTTTTGGTTCCCACAACAATCGCACGACGGTGATCCTGCAACGCACCGGCAACGATCTCAGATGCCGAAGCCGAACCGCCATTGATCAGCACAACAATCGGCAGGCCTTGGGCCAGATCACCCACTGTTGCGTTGAACCGTTCACCATCTTCGGGGTTGCGGCCACGAGTCGAAACAATTTCACCGCTGTCCAGGAATTCGTCGGAAACGCGGATCGCCTGATTCAACAAACCACCAGGGTTATTCCGCAAATCCAGGATCACGCCGTTGACGTTTTCAATGCCACCTGCCTCTTCGACCTGTTCGTTCAGGCCCGCAATCAGGTTTGGCGTTGTCTGGTCATTGAACGTAGAGATCCGCAGAACGACCGAAGAGCCCTCGGTACGGGCGCGCACGGCAGTCAGCTTGATGGTGTCACGAACGATCGACACATCAAACGGCTCTTCTTCACCCTCGCGCACAACAGTGATGATGATTTCAGACCCAACGGGCCCGCGCATCATGTCCACTGCCTCGTCCAGTGACAGGCCCAGCACGCTTTCACCATCTACGTGAGTGATGAAGTCGCCAGCTTCCATGCCAGCCTCGTCCGCCGGGGTGCCATCCATAGGCGACACAACTTTGACAAAGCCTTCTTCCTGCGTGACTTCGATACCAAGGCCGCCAAACGAACCACGTGTCTGCACGCGCATTTGATTAGCATCATCAGGCGACAAATAGCTGGAGTGGGGATCCAGCGACGAAAGCATGCCGCCAATGGCCGCTTCGATTAGTTCGGTTTCATCGACTTCTTCGACATACTGGACGCGGATACGCTCAAAAATGTCACCAAACAGGTCAAGCTGTTCGTAGACAGTTGCTGAGCGGGCGTTTTCTTGTGCCAGCAGCGGTCCTGCCACGTAAGTCGTCGCAAGGATTCCCGCCAGCGTACCGCCGACAGCTGCCATCGCAAACTTTTTCATGTACCTTTATCCATCCTTGTCGGTGCGGAACCAGATCTCTGGGTCCACGGGGCTGTCATTTGTTCTGACCTCTATATAGAGCGTTTCTGACCGGTCAGTTCCAGCCCCTTCACCGCTTAGTGACAATATCGCACCAATTTCTGGGGTTTGTCCGCCCATAAGCCCTATCGGAGTGCCCTTTGGGATGACCTGACCAGCTTCGCCAAACACTTCGGCCAACCCGGATAACACAAACAGCATATCAGGTTGCGGTTCCAGAATCACCACATTCCCTAAATCCAACAGCGGCCCTCGATATCGAATAGTGGCGGCCGTGGGCGAGGTCACAAGCGCACGAGGCCGCGCAGCAATCAATAATCCGGGACGAGAAATACCAGCAGCGTCCTGGGCCCCAAAGCCTCGCAAGACCAATCCTTGCACTGGGAGCGAGACCTCTCCCTTTTGATCACTGATGTCAGCGCCGATTTCTGCGATCTCACCTTCAACAATATGGGCAAGCCCACTGGCAAAACCCTCAAGTGTCTCAGTTGACGAGATTAAAATGGACGTGCGAACGGGGTCATGCGCAAACCGACGAGGCAGGTCTGTACGATCTGCAATTGCTGTTGAAAGCTTAGCACGCGCCTGCTGCACCCCGGCCAGTCCGGATTGTAGTGTATTGGCTGCGTTTTGCTGCAGCAATCGCAACATCTGCACCTCTTCCAAATTCAGCTTCAAGGCTTCGGCGCGGGCCTGCAACCCGGGTGTGACTTCGGCCAGCATCATCGCAGAGCGCGCCGACCCCAGAGGCCCCGACGGATGTAACAACAGCACGGGCGGAGCTGAGGTTTCAATGGTCTGCAAAATACCAAGTAGATCTGCCACTTCACTCTCTCGCGCTTTTAACTGCGCCAGCAGCTGTGCCTCGCGTCGGGCCACCTGCCGCAGCCCATCACGCATCGCCGCCAAACCCGCCTCATAGGCGCGCACGGTTTCAGTCAACGCCCTTACCCGATCACGCGCACTTTCGGCATCTTGCAGCTGCACTGTCGCCGCTTCCAACTGTTCACTTGCTCGCCGCGCGGCCTTGGCCGGGTTTTCCGCCGCGATTGCAGGAATTCCCGACAGAAACAGAATAAAAAATGCAGCACGTAAGATCATGCCAACAGGCTCTTTCCGGTCATTTCCTCAGGCTTGTCCAGCCCCATCAGCTCTAGCAGTGTCGGTGCCAGATCGGCCAGCCGCCCGTCGCGCAACTTGGCACCTTCGGGACCACCAACCAAGGCCAGCGGTACGAGATTAAGAGTATGGGCGGTATGTGGCTCACCGGTTTCGGGATCCACCATCACTTCACAGTTGCCATGATCTGCAGTGACCAACATAGCGCCGCCTGTTTTTTCAAGTGCGGCTACAACATGCGCCAACCCATGATCAACTGCCTCACAGGCCTTCATTGCGGCCTGCAAATCACCAGTGTGGCCAACCATGTCAGGATTGGCAAAGTTGGTTACGACCAGATCATATCCAGCCTCGATCGCCTCGACAAATTTCTGTGTCACCTCGGGGGCCGACATTTCGGGCTGTAGATCATAGGTCGCCACGTTTGGAGACTTTGGCATGAAACGATCTTCGCCCTGTTCCGGCTCTTCTTTGCCACCATTTAGGAAGAAGGTGACATGCGGATATTTCTCGGTCTCGGCCAGTCGGAACTGTGTTTTTCCCTGCTGTGAAACCCAAGCGCCTAGCGTATTGACGATTTCTTGTTTTGGATAAGCGGTCGTCATGTAGGTGTTGTGATCGTCCGAGTACCCCACCATGCCTAGCAAGGCAGCCAGTTTGGGACGTCGGCCTGTATCAAAGGCCTCAAAATCAGGCTGCCCAATGGCTGCCAGAATTTCTCGCGCCCGATCTGCGCGGAAATTTGTACAGAAGAAACCGTCCCCATCTTTGATTCCTTCATAACCCTCAATAACGGAGGGCTTGATGAACTCATCGCTATCTTCATGTAAGTCGTAGGCGACCCCAACAACATCTTCGGCATTTGGAAAGAATCCACAGGTCGGATAAGAACTATATTCGACATCTTTGTAGGCTGTCATGGCTCTGTAAGCGGCTTCGACACGTTCCCAGCGGTTGTCCCGATCCATTGCAAAATAGCGCCCCATCACGGTCGCTATTCGTGCGTTTTCGGGCAGACCTGCCTCAAGGGTCTCAAAATACTGCAGCGCGGATTTTGGTGCCACATCCCGCCCATCCGTTATGGCGTGCAGCCAGACCGGAACCCCCGCATCTGTAATCGCCTTAATTGATGCCAGGATGTGGTTGATGTGCCCATGCACCCCACCATCTGACACCAGCCCCATCAGATGAGCAGCCCCGCCAGTGGCCTTCAACTTGGCGATGAAATCCTGCAGCGCCGCGTTTTCAAAAAACGAGCCCTCTTCGATGGCTAAGTCAATCTGGCCCAGATCCATCGCCACAACCCGACCCGCACCGATATTGGTGTGGCCAACTTCCGAATTGCCCATTTGGCCGCTGGGCAATCCGACATCCGGCCCATGGGTGATCAACCGTGCCTGCGGTCCCTTGGACATGATTGCATCAAAGGTCGGTGTCTGTGCCAAATGCGGTGCGTCCGTTGCACCACCTTCACCACTGCCCCAACCATCTAGGATACACAAAACAACGGGTTTGGGCGTAGGCATGTCGGGGCTCCGGGCTCAGGGATAGTTGCCCGTCTTCTACAACCTCTGAACTGCGGGGGAAACAAGGTTCTCAGCGCGAACAGCATCGCGCCTTGGCGCGGTGCCATGCCCAACGGGAGGACGCCCTGTCAGGGGCAGACGACGGACGGGAGAGCTTTGGTCAGATGCGCAGGATCCGGGTCGCTTTGAACAGATCACTTAGGTCAGATTGGCAGCAACCAAAGGAGACACCCAATGACCAAGTTCACTGCTCTGCCAACCGACATTGTCCGCGCCTTGCAAAATGGCGGGCCGGATGCCCACGGGCAAACACCAGAACGCACTTTGTCAGACGGAGGTGGCAATCCCTGCCGCCATTGCCTGAAGTACATCCCCAAAGGGGCCGGAATGCTGATTCTGGCGCACCGCCCTTTTCCATCCGCCCAACCCTATGCCGAGACCGGGCCAATATTTCTGTGCGCCGACACCTGCGAACAACATTCCGGCGATCAAATCCCTGAAGTTTTCATCCAGTCACCGGACTATTTGATCAAGGGCTATAGCCAGGATGATCGTATCGTCTATGGCACCGGTGTCGTGACCCCCAAAACAGAGTTGAGGAGCCAGGCAGATATCATCTTTTCCGATCGCCGGGTGGCGTATATTCACATTCGATCATCACGGAACAACTGTTATCAGGCTCGGGTTGATCGGAGCTAAGCATCAGCCCTCCCAACGGCTCACCAGTCTACTCCTCCCCGCGACTGAGCACGCATTGCCTTAGCAAAGGTTTGCTGGAACCCACTTACTGAAATGTAGCCTCCGCCTTTGAGCGCACCGGCGGGGGCTGCCACGGACACACGGCCCGAGACCGAAAAGGTGCCGCGCCGGGGGTTGTAGTTTAGGCACTGGTTATCCCAGCAGTTCCGACCATCCTGCAACAGCATTTCAGAACTGCCATTCGCAGCTTGTCGCGTTGGATTGTTCGGAACATCGCAAGCCGCCACAAGTAGAAGAACCGGGACAACAAACAACGTCTTCATATTGATCTCCAAAAAAGCGTAGCGCCACAATGCAACGACGCTACTCTAATGTATGCTCGCGTTTCGCGTCTTAAAGCCTTCACTGGATCCTATGGCTATCGAAACCTCAGTTACGTGCAGCAGTTTGATTGGCTTTTAGCGGTTCCGCAATAAGCGGACGAAGCTGGCATCAAATTTATCGCAGCAACTGGTTTGCATTGAGCCGCCCCTTCGCTCAACATAACGCTGACTTTTTGAGCTTCAGGCGTTACCGATGCGATCTGGTAGCGTCGAAGACCTTTGTTCTTTAGCCCAAACTCGAAGTACAGCGGTGCATCTGCTAGATGCTTTACCTGTGATATACTCTTGGTCGCAATTGCTGAAAACTTGCTGGTGCTCATATGGGTCCCCATCTGCCCATCCAGCAGTTGCACATGGGTTTCTCGCCATTCACCGACATTGCCGCCGCAATCAATGCTGGTGATCGTGTTCTGTTTCAATTCGGTGACATGATACCCCCCACCGATCTCACCCTCGGCAGTTGCAAAAACCAGTGGCAGATCTTTCTCTTGGGTTTTCAATAGTGCCAGCACATCGTTCAGCGTTGTCAGTTCTTGTGTCATCGTGTAGATCTCCATGATATTTCAACATTTCAAGTATTGTTGAAATAATGCAATGTCAACGGCATTTCAACAGGAGTTGAATTATGAACGAAAGCCAAGTCATCGAGGCTTTGGGCGCACTGGCCCAAGAAACACGGCTACGCATTCTCAGGTTTTTGGTCACCAAGGGCAGCGATGGTGCCTCTGCCGGAGAGATCGGCGAAGCGGTTGACGCTGCATCTTCCCGAGCCTCGTTTCACCTGTCGACCCTTGCCAACGCCGGGCTGGTTACCGCTGAACGCAAGTCTCGCCATATCATCTATCGCGTCGATTTTAACGCCGTCGGAGGCATGATCGGTTATCTGATCAAAGACTGTTGCGGCAATCATAAGGACGTTGTGGCCTGCTGCGGGACCTCTCCCAACTGTTGAGAGGCATCAGTTACGCCCTAAGCCGGAACCAGATTGAGCGGAGGCATTTCGCTCGCTAAAATTACAGAGCCGACACCTAAGCGAGACAAAAGGATACCCACAAGTTTGAGACGCCCTGTACGAAGAAACCGGCGCATTGGCACCGAAGATTCAGGTTTCAAACGTCGCAACCAAATGCGCATTCCGGAAAGCTGGTGCGACAGGTATGGAAGTTATGCGTCCGACTACAAATCTCGGCTCGATCCTGACCTCATTATCTCGCTAGAAATCGGGCAAAATCAACTCAGTATGCTGTACGAAAACCCGTTGTCTGAATTTGGGTATGGGTGTTCACCCAGTGACGTCGAATACCTGCTCAGAAACTGCCAGGATACCGATGAACCCCTGCCAGAGCTCATCCTGTTCCGACAACCCACGCGTAAACAGACCATGCTAGACCCGGTTTGGGGTCGATTTATGTATTACGCGGAAGTTGAGAAATTTTCAGGTGCCGCCATTGTTCTAGAGGCTCAACACTATGGGAAGAAGTTGTATTGGCCGAGGAAGCTGACCCCAGACGATCAGAGCGAGCTCACCAGGCTTGCCTCGGATGGGCACATCTTTGCGCAAGACAAGCGCGGCTTTACTAGTCTGCTTACCGAGAGCGCACATCGAAATACAGTTTTATACCGCACGCTGCTACATGAGCTTGGCCATTTCCACCACCATCATACAGATGTTTTCAATCCAGACACGAGACTGTCAGAGGATACGGAAATCGCTGAAGACCTGCACTGGGCACGGCCGTCGACTGAGAAAGAAGCCTATGCACATCGCTATGCAGAGGATTGTTACCAGTCACTGCTTAGCAGGGGACTGGTTCCCTTTGACCCGATCAAAATGCCTTCAGAAGAAGCCTAGCCAGATCCGGCGTTAATTGCTCTAAGAGCTGGACGTTAGTGCCAGGAAAACATCTTCCAGGTCGGCTTCTTCGGTCTTCACATCGCGAATGGTGATCCCTGCGTTTCGCACGGCAGCCAGAACCTGTTCGGCGCTGGTGGTATTGCCGTGATACCGCAACACAACCGCCCCATCGCTGCGTAGTTCGGCCTCGATACCTGATGCCCGGGGCAGGTCCGTGACTGGCGCATCCGGGTGAACCACCATGGCCTTGGCATCCAGCCGACCCAGCAGATTGCTGGTGCTGTCGCGCGCGACCACCTCGCCTTGATTGATGATGGCGATCTCGTCGCACATCTCTTCGGCCTCTTCCAGGTAATGGGTGGTCAGGATGATGGTCATGCCCTGTTCATTCAGCTTGCGGATATTGTTCCACAGCATCTGACGAAGTTCGATATCCACGCCAGCGGTGGGTTCATCCAGCACCAGAATGTTTGGGTGATGCACCAGCGCCTTGCCCAGCAGCAACCGCCGCTGCATCCCACCCGACAGGGTGCGGGCATAGGCTTCGGCCTTGTCCTCAAGCCCGATCATGCGCAGGATCTCGTCACTGCGGCGTTCGGATTTCGGAACCCCGTACAGACCCGCTTGTACTTCCAATGCACCGCGAGGGCTAAAGAACGGATCCAGGTTCAGCTCTTGCGGCATCACGCCGATAGCAGCGCGGGATTGGCGTGGGTTGGTGTCCTGATCAAAACCCCAGATCTCGACCTTACCCGCGGTTTTCAGAACCAGACCAGCAAGGATATTGATCAGCGTCGACTTGCCCGCACCATTGGGCCCCAACAGGCCAAACACCGACCCGCGCGGCACTGTCAGGTCAACCCCTTTGAGCGCGTGCTTCTCGGGTTGTCCCTTGGCTGCTTTGTAGGTTTTGCGCAAACCTGTCAGCCGGATTGCATCCTGTGTCATCGCTGCTCTTGCCCCCAGTTTTGCCATGGCTCATAAAGCCCCTAACGGATTAGCAAGAGGACTGCCAGCGATGACCATCCAAGCGCCAGAAACCAAGATCGTCGACAGCTATAAAGTTGTCTGTGACGGCAGCGAGGGTGCATTGGGCCATCCCCGCGTCTATCTCCAAATCCCCGAGGATCTGGGTTGGGTCGAATGCGGCTATTGCGATTGCAAATACGTGCACAAAGATCACGCCGAAAAGTGAGCCGTTGGGGCAGGCGACTGCTGATCTGGCCTTTGGGTGTTGTTGCACTTTATTTGTCGGCAGCCCTGATTGGCGCGGTTGTTCCCGGGTCTTTGAAACCGGCAGCACAACGGGATGGGCCTGACACCGAGATCCTGCTGGTCGCTGGCCCAATTCACTATGATTTCCTGCTGCCACTCAACGCGTCCACCCAGGCGCGTTTTTCATTTTTGAACGACACAGACCTGCCTTTACAGCACCCAAATGCGCAGTGGCTGGTTATCGGTTGGGGCGCGCGCGACTTTTACACAACTGTCGGAAGCTATAATCAAGTTTCCGCAAGGGCGGTTTTCAAAGGTATCTTTGGAGACAGAGCGGTCATGCGGGTAGATGTTATAGGCGCTCTTAGAGACGACCTGGACCTGCCAGGGTTCACACTGAACAGCGGTGAATACGCTGCTTTGATGGAAGCCATTGCCGATAGCTTTAGACAAGACCCAAACGGAGAGCCCCGCCCTATCGACTTTACCGGCTTTAATGACACCGATCAGTTCTACGAAGCCAAAGGTTGGTTCAACATCCTGCGCACCTGCAACACATGGGTTGGCCGAATGCTACGCGCCAGCGGACAAAGGTTTGGAGCTTGGACGCCGCTCCCCTATTCAGTCACCCTTTCGAGATGGCTACACTGGTAGCTTCAGATGTACACTTAACACATAAAGGGGACGGGTAGATCCCACCCCACGGCCCCTAATTGTAACTCCAGCTAGGGGAAACTCAGGTGTAAACGCCAGCTACCCTAACCGCTCTGAGCGCAGAACGCCTGGATACCGCTCTTCTTTTTGCCGACGAAGCGAGCAAGATTGGGACCCGTCCATGCCCGAAATTCGGTACCATCGGAAAGGGTGCCATCACCCCAAACCGAATGCGTGGCAAAATCAGCGTAGCCAAAAGTAGCTTTGCCGCTGCGCCCATCTGAACATTTAAGATTGGCAGAACCATAGTTCCCCCAGGTGTTCTGCACCTGCCAATCGCCGCTACAAGACAGACCTGTTTCTGTCTGGCCAGACAACCTACCCTTGAGCCACCCAGTTGCGGAGCCAATCATGACTTCGCCGGTGCTAAAACAGGCCACCAACGGCGTGCAGCTATCCGGTTGTCCATTTTTAGGAACACAGTCTTTTGGCAACTGCGCAACAAGCGCGCTGCTGTCGGAGGTTTCTTGGACGCATGCAACCAAACCAAGCACAAGAACGGTTGCCGTTGTCACTCCAAATATCGACTTTCGCCCTTTTGGGGCTTTCATTCCTAGAAATTCCATAAAATCACTGTCCTAAATAAATCATCCGAGCAAAATGTAATAGCCATTGGCGACTGATAAAAGCAGCCTTCCATAGCTATTACAACAGGTTACTTTGCGCGTTGGATTTACCCACAGACCCCAAAACGGGGAACTAGGAACAAGGGTCGTCCATCAACAACTGCCCCGTCTGAACATCAATATGGTCCTGCGCCGCGTATCCGGATGCCCAATGAACAATCCCACCATCAACAGTGTCGCCCAGGCCATTGGGAAAACCAATTGCCCCCTTTACGGGATCCATCACTACGATCTCAGTCTCAAGACCATCAGCGCAGGATAAGGTCACGATCCTCATAAAATCGTCATCGCCGGGTATCGTACCTGTGCAAATCGTACCGTCGTTCAAATTGCCACTAATCGTACTGTCTTTGATACCGTTTACAGTGCCTAGGAACCAACGTGTTGTTTCGGTGCTAATGCACGCGAAAACGCGCTGGCAGTGGAATTTGTCCAAACTCATTGGGCAATTCGGGGCACCATAGGTTTCGGCCCGGGCGGTGGTTGTTGCCAGTGCGAGGGCACAAACAACGGCTGGCAGGTGAAGAACATTCATGCGATGTATTCCTTCGAAAAACGCGATCCGAGGAGCAGTAGATATGGACGGAACTTTTGGCAAGGGATGCCATCTGCATCTGATCGACGGCTCGGCCTTTATCTTTCGCGCTTATCACGCGCTGCCACCGCTGACGCGTAAATCCGACGGGTTGCCGATTGGCGCCGTGGCCGGGTTCTGCAACATGCTGCAGCGCTATGTCGAGGGCAACACTGGCCCGGACGCGCCAACCCATGTGGCGGTGATCTTTGACCATTCAGGCAAGACATTCCGCAACGACCTGTATGACCTCTACAAAGCCAACCGCCCCCCTGCCCCCGAAGACCTGCGCCCGCAGTTTCCGCTGACCCGTGACGCTACCCGGGCCTTCAACATCGCCTGCAAAGAAGTCGAAGGGTTTGAGGCCGATGACATCATGGCGACGCTGGCCTGCCAAGCGCGCGACGCTGGTGGGCGCTGCACCATCATCAGCTCGGACAAAGACCTGATGCAGCTGGTTGGCGGCGGCGTGGAAATGCTGGATGCGATGAAGAACAAACGCATCGACCGCGATGGCGTGATGGAGAAATTCGGCGTTGGTCCAGAGCGGGTAGTCGATGTGCAGGCGCTGGCTGGTGATAGCGTCGATAACGTCCCCGGCGCACCCGGCATTGGTATCAAGACCGCAGCCCTGCTGATCAATGAATACGGATCACTGGAAGAGTTGCTAGACCGCGCCGAGGAGATCAAACAGCCCAAACGTCGCCAGACGCTGATCGACAAGCGCGAGCAGATCGAGATGTCCAAGACTCTGGTGCAGTTGGACTGCAACATGGAGCTGGATTTCACTATCGAAGATCTTGAGGTGCTGGACCCGGACCCTGAGGTGCTGCTGGCTTTCCTTGCCGAAATGGAGTTCCGCACCCTGACAAAACGGATGGCCGATCAATTGGGCCAAGAGGCTCCGGTCATCCCCGAGGCATCGCCGCAGGCGGCCGAAGTTACAGCACCCGAAACGGTTCCGTTTGATCGTGACGCATACACCTGCGTGACCAGCGCCGAAGAGCTGCTGCCTTGGATCGACCAGATCCACCAGCGCGGCTGGGTGGCGGTGGATACCGAAACCACTGGTCTCGATTCAATGGTGGTGAACCTTGTCGGCATCTCGCTTTGTGTCGAACCGGGGCAGGCCTGCTACATCCCGCTGACCCACCGCGAGGCTGCTGCGGATGATTTGTTTGGGTCCGATGATCTAGCCGAAGGACAAATGCCTGTGGCCCAGGCGTTGGAGATGCTGAAACCGGTTCTGGAAGACCCCGCGATCATCAAGATTGGCCAGAACATGAAATACGACGCCAAGATTCTTGCCCGCCAGGACATTGTGGTAGCGCCGATTGATGACACCATGCTGATGTCCTACGCGTTGAACGGCGGCAAACATAATCACGGCATGGACACCCTGTCTGAACGCTATCTGGATCACACCCCAATCCCGATCAAACCGCTGCTGGGCACGGGTAAGTCCGCGATCACTTTTGACAAGGTGCCAATTAGCGATGCGGTCCCCTATGCCGCCGAGGATGCCGATATCACCCTGCGCCTGTGGCAAGTGTTCAAACCACAGCTGCATCAGGAAAAAGTCACCACCGTTTATGAAACGCTGGAACGCCCGCTGGTGCCAGTGCTGGCCAAGATGGAGATGGACGGCATCAAGGTCGACCGCGACACACTCAGCCGCATGTCCAACGCCTTTGCCCAGAAAATGGCGGGACTTGAGGCCGAGATTTATGAGCTGGCTGGGGAAACCTTCAACGTCGGTTCCCCCAAGCAACTGGGTGAGATCCTGTTCGGAAAGCTGGAACTACCCGGCGGTAAAAAGGGTAAGACTGGGGCCTATGCCACTGGGGCCGATATCCTTGAGGATCTGGCCACCGAACACGACTTGCCGGCGCGGGTGTTGGACTGGCGGCAGCTGTCGAAGTTGAAGTCGACTTATACCGACGCCTTGCAGGACCACATCAACGCCGACACTGGTCGCGTACATACCTCGTACCTGCAAACTGGGGCCAACACCGGCCGCATGGCCTCGTCCGATCCCAACCTGCAAAACATCCCGGTACGGTCCGAGGAAGGGCGCCGCATTCGCGAGGCCTTTATCCCCGAAGAGGGCAACGTGCTGCTGTCGCTCGACTACAGCCAGATCGAATTGCGCATTCTGGCACATATCGCAGGCATCGATGCGCTGAAACAGGCCTTTGCGGATGGCATCGACATTCACGCAATGACCGCGTCAGAGATGTTCAATGTGCCACTGGACGAGATGACACCTGACATTCGTCGACAAGCCAAAGGCATCAACTTTGGTGTCATCTATGGGATTTCCGGCTTTGGCCTGGCCCGCAACTTGCGTATTCCCAGGGCCGAGGCTCAGGGCTTTATCGACCGCTATTTCGAGCGCTTCCCCGGCATCCGCAAATACATGGACAACACGGTGGAGTTCGCCAAGGAGCACGGATACGTACAGACGCTGTTTGGACGCAAGATCCACACGCCCGAAATTGCTGCCAAGGGGCCGCGCGCTGGATTTGCCAAACGCGCCGCGATCAACGCACCGATCCAGGGCACGGCAGCTGACGTAATCCGCCGCGCGATGATCCGGATGCCGAACGCCATCGCCCACCTACCAGCGCGGATGTTGTTGCAGGTTCACGATGAACTGCTGTTCGAAGTGCCCAAGGACGCTGTGGAAGATACTATCACCACGGCAAAATCGGTGATGGAGAACGCCGCTGACCCGGCGGTGCATCTGGACGTTAAGCTGATCGTTGACGCAGGTCGCGGTGCCAACTGGGCAGAAGCCCACTAAAACGCTTCCGGCCTCACATCAGATCACACCCGCATGAAGCGCTCCATTGGAGCGTTTCATGCCACGCCCAACGGAAAGAGCGCCTCTGAAAAGAGGCCGATGACGGGCGGGAGCCCCCCTTCACTTTTGCATACCCCTTGCCATATCAAGATGACTGACAACACTCTTTTGCGTTGGACAGACCAAGCGGGGTATCACGGGCCATGAAATATGTCATTTCCACTTTAGCCTTCGCAATCCACTTAGGGCTTCCGAATGCCGTCGCAAGCCAAGATGCCTGGGGTTATGTTTCTCTAGAAGGCCACCAATACAGCGCAAGCCTGAACGAAGACGGAGCAGTGCTGGTGTCACGCTACCCTGTTGCTCGGTTTTCTGGCAGCGGGGTCATGACCGAAGTGATCACCGGTATTGAAACCATGTATCTAGGACGCGATTGCGATGCCTATTCCAAGGTATTGGGCACAGGAACGTGGGCCTGGGGCAATGGTGGGTTTGTTGTTCGGTTTGACTACAAGGAAATCTGGTTTCCGCGTCAGGAAATTGATGCAAACAACGATTTGGACTGCCCGCGTCAGTACTAGATGGTCACAAGTAGATCGCCGGAGCGCCTGCCTTGGTTAGCTCTCGCTTGGCTGGCGCACCAGTTTGGTCACAAGTTTCCGCACCATCGGGGCCACACCCAGCACCACAACAAAGGCAATGGGCCAGCTGAAAGTCCAGGCGGAAACCCAGGCGCCGAGGGTGTGCGTTTCAAAACCAAGGTTCTTGAGTGATACGACCAACGTAACAATACCTGACATCACGCCTGACAGGATGAACCCAAACAGGATCGGGGCAAAGCGGGCTGGGATCATTTAAAGCGGCCTCTGCAGTTGTGCGTCTGGGCAAAGTAGCAGCAATTGGAACGGTACTGCCAGTGCGCCTGTGCACACAAATGCGTGCATTCGCTCAGGACATCCAGGCCAGGCTGTCCTCGGTTCGTTTGGTTGATGGGGTGTACTCAGCACTGACCCACCCTTGATAGCCACTGGCATCAAACGCCGCGAAAAGGGCCTCAAAATCCACCGGTCCCTGCCCCGGTTCGCTGCGGGCGGGAGCCGCGCCAATTTGGATATGCGCGGCATGAGACGCAAAAGTCTCCCAGACCTGGGCCGCGTCGCCATGGATCATTTGCGCGTGATAGGCATCATACTGCAGGCCAACATTTTGCCGACCCACAGCTGCAAGCACTTCGATCGCCAAGTTGTAGTCGTCCAGGAAATACCCAGGCTGGTCGCCACTGTTCAACGGTTCGATGGTGAACTGTTGTTTCGGAGCCTGATCTGCGGCCCACTGCAAATTGCGGATAAAGGTCTGCTTTGCCTCTTCGCCTTTTTCATAGCCCGCCATCACATGGATCATCCCCGGTCGAAGCACCTCGGCGTAGCGCAGCACCCGGCGGATATCACGTTGAAAGCGATCCTCTCCCCCAGGAATGGCCGCATACCCAGGCTCCCCGCCGGTATAATTTGGTGGCGGTGCATTGATGAGCAGCAGTTCCAGACCATTACTCATCAAGGCCCGCTGGGTTTCCGTGGCTGCGGTCTCATAGGGGAACAGAATTTCCACAGCCTCAAACCCAGCTTCTGCCGCAGCTGAGAAACGGTCCAGATAGGGCAGTTCAGAAAATAGCAGAGATATGTTGGCTGCAAATTTGGGCATTGGGCACCTTTCGCGATTAAGGCTATCTGGTCCGGAGTTGGAGCTTATGAATTACTGCCACAAGATATGTAACAAGTGGTGCAGCGTTTCATTCAAATTGCGCACAATTGACGACCTTGAGCTACAGATTGCCGATATCAGCTACACAGGTTCTACTTCATCACTCCTCAAGCTCGGACGATGGGATGACCGGGAAAAACTGGCCTGACGACCACAGGCCAAACCACCCATCATGATGGGCGCCAAGATCAATCAAACGATAGAAACTTTTGCGATCAATCAGTGCCTCAAGATCGGCCCGGATCAGCACATACGGTGAGGGTTCTCCGGTCTCGGGATCTCGTTCAACGCGGATGGGGTGGTCTGGCCCGGCGATAGCATGATCGCCAACATGGGTGGTAAAGCTAAGTACCTGTTCAGGCCCGCTTCCCCGCGTTTCGAAATCTACCGCCACAAAGGGCGCGTCATCGACGATGATACCGACTTTTTCAACGGGGGTGACCAGGAAATACTTGCCGTCCTCACGTTTGAGAATCGACGAAAACAGTTTGACCAGCTCAAACCGGCCTATCGGAGTTCCGAGGTAGAACCAGGTGCCATCGCGGGCGATGCGCATGTCTAGATCACCGCAAAAAGCAGGGTTCCACAGGTGTACAGGCGGCAATCCGCCACCCCGGGCTGCTTTGACAGACGCAGCAATGCCCTCGGCAGATGGGCTCACGTGATTTTGTCCGCTCATTGGTTTTGCCATTCTCCCGCAACACGATAGAGTACCACCATATATTCGCGAGGAAGGGAATGTCATGTCCGAACCCGACGACCTGATGACTGAAATTGAGACTTTGCAGAAAAAGCTACAGCAGGCGCGGGAGTCCATCACCCGGCAATTCATTGGTCAGGAACGCGTTGTGGATCTCGCCTTATCGACCCTTTTATGTGGTGGTCATGGGCTGTTGATCGGTCTTCCCGGCCTGGGAAAAACACTGTTGGTGGAAACCCTCTCTACAGTCATGGGACTGGACGGAAACCGGATACAGTTCACACCTGATCTGATGCCTGCCGACATCCTTGGGTCCGAGGTCTTGGATACCGACAGTGATGGCCATCGCTCGTTTCGCTTTGTGCCGGGGCCAGTGTTCTGCCAGTTGCTGATGGCGGATGAGATCAACCGCGCCAGCCCCCGCACCCAATCAGCGCTGCTGCAGGCGATGCAGGAAAAAACCGTGACGGTTGCCGGCGAGGATCGTTCATTGGGCCAGCCATTCCATGTGTTGGCGACCCAAAACCCCATCGAGCAAGAAGGCACCTATCCCTTGCCCGAAGCCCAGTTGGACCGTTTCCTCCTGCAAATTGATGTTGACTACCCAACGCGCGACACCGAGCGAGATATTCTTCTGGCGACCACCGGCATAGAAGGCAGCAAGGCCACACGGGTTTTCTCGGCCGACGAGCTGATAGCGGCGCAAACCCTGCTGCGCCGGATGCCCGTGGGGGAATCAGTCATGGAACTGATCCTGGATCTGGTTCGTGCGTTTCGCCCCACAGAACCCGGTGTCTCTGAGCGGGTGGCACAGACTGTGGCCTGGGGCCCTGGCCCACGCGCGGCGCAAGCGCTGATGTTGGCGGTTCGGGCACGTGCCTTGTTGCAGGGACACATTGTCCCCAGCGCCGAGGACGTCATCGATATGGCTCAACCAGTATTGAGCCACCGCATGGCGCTGAACTTTGCCGCACGGGCGCGTGGAGACAGCCTGATTGAACTGATCGCAGACACGGCAGCTGAAATCACTCGGTCCAAGGCCGCTGCGTGACAGGCTCTATCGCCTCTCAAGCCACTGGGCTCCGGCACCGTGCCGAAGTAGAGGCGGGTAACCTGCCGCCATTGCTGGTGCAGGCAGAGCAGTTGGCTGGATCTGTCCTTCTTGGGGAGCACGGGCGCAGGCGTGCCGGAATGGGCGACGATTTCTGGCAGTACCGACCAGCCCAGCCTGGTGACGCCCGTAACATGATCGACCATCGTCGCTCGGCCATGGGGGATCAACAGTTCATTCGTGAACGAGAATGGCAAATTGCGCAGACCGTGCATGTGTGGGTCGATCAAGGTGGCTCCATGCAATTTGCATCGTCGCCCGACCTGCCACGAAAAATTGACCGGGCACGCAAGCTGGCGCTGGCGGCCTCGATTCTGATGGTTCGGGGTGGTGAACGGGTTGGCCTAACAGGCACCACGTTGCCACCCCGCAGTGGCAACATGCAGATCCTGCGTATGGCCGAAGCGTTGAGTATCGAAGACGACACCGACTATACCCCGCCCGAGCACCACGCGATGATCCCACATGCGCGTGGCATATTCATCTCTGATTTTCTTGGGCCGTTTGATGAGCTACAACTGGCCTTGGGCAAAGCCGCAGATCGGGGCCTACGGGGCGTCCTGTTACAGGTTCTGGACCCCAGCGAGGAACAGTTCCCATTTACGGGCCGCACCGTTTTTGAAAGCGTCAGTGGCGGTATGCGGCACGAAACACTCAAGGCATCGGCCCTGCGGGATCGCTACCTTGAACGTTTGGCTGAACGACGCGACGCACTTGATCAACTCTGCCGTGCGACTGGCTGGCGGATGGGGCTGCACCATACCGGAGACAGCGCCCAGTCTGCTTTGCTGTGGCTCTATCACGCGTTGGAAAGAACAACATCATGACGACCTTCGCTGGCATTGGCTTTACCGCACCCTGGCTTTTGCTAGGGCTGTTGGCGCTGCCAATTTTGTGGCTGTTGTTGCGCGCTGTGCCACCTGCACCGGTCCGTCGCGTATTCCCAGCAGTGACCCTGCTGTTGGGGCTCAGCGATGACGACAGTCTGTCTGACCGCACCCCTTGGTGGCTGTTGCTGCTGCGCATGCTGGCCGTTGCAGCAGCGATCATCGGCCTGTCCGGCCCTGTCCTGAACCCAGCGCAAAACGATACCGGCAGTGGTCCACTGTTACTGGTTCTGGACGCAAGCTGGGCCGGAGCAGACAACTGGCAGCAAACCAGCGAACAAATCTCGACCCAGCTTGGCGAAGCAGGCCGCGCAGGCCGCACGGTGGCTGTGTTGCGCCTGACCACCCCAGAACCGCTGCAGTTCCAGTCTGCCGATGCCTGGCGCAAGCGTGTGGCTGGATTGTTACCCCAGCCCTGGCAGCCATCAACTGAACAGATAACCGCCTCGTTTGACCAAATTGCCGCCGTTGAGACTGGGTTTGATACCCTGTGGTTCAGCGATGGTGTCCACTATGCCGAGCGAGAGCAGCTGACCACCGTGCTGCGCAGCCGCGGTGATTTGACAGTCCATCAGACCGCAACAAATACTCTAGGTCTGTTGCCTGCACAATTCTCAGACGGCGCTGTTGAGCTAAAGGCCATTCGCAGTGCGCCCGGACCGGCGCAACAGGTCTCAATTCTGGCCCAGGGGTTAGATCCGGGCGGCACCATGCGGAGCCTAGCTTCGGCCACTGCCGATTTCGCCGAAGAAAGCAAAACTGCCAGCGCCCGTCTGATCCTGCCTTCCGAACTGCGGGCACGGATCACTCGGTTTGAGCTGCAGGGGGCCGGATCGGCTGGAATGATTGCCCTGACCGACGACAGCCTGCGGCGGCGTGAGGTGGCGCTGATCTCTTCGCAGACCGACAACGAAGGACTGATCTTGTTGTCACCCCTGCATTATTTGCGTCAGGCCCTGCAACCTACCGCCGAGTTGTTCGAGGGATCCCTGGAAGATCTGCTGCCCGCCAACCCAGATGTCATAATCCTGGCAGATATGGCGCAGTTGCCGCCTGACGCGGAACAAGCACTGACCGAATGGATTGAGAGTGGCGGGATGCTATTGCGGTTTGCCGGGCCTCGGTTGGCAGCCAGCGATATCTCACGTTCCCAAGAGCACCCCTTGATGCCCGTGCGGTTGCGCAGTGGCGGCCGCAGCCTTGGCGGCGCCATGAGCTGGGGAGAACCAAAGACGCTCGCCCCTTTCCACGAAGAATCGCCCTTTTATGGGCTGCCAATCCCAGACGAAGTCACAGTCAGTTCGCAAGTGGTTGCACAGCCAGATCCGAACCTTGCTGACCGCGTCATTGCCGAGCTGGGCGATGGTACACCGCTTGTCACACGCAAGCCTTTGGGTCAGGGGCAAGTGGTTCTGTTCCATGTCACCGCCAATGCAGAGTGGAGCAATTTGCCGCTGTCCGGCCTGTTTGTTGACATGCTGGAGCGACTGGCGGTGTCCACCGCCGCCAAGCCACCCACCGCTACTGAACTGGAGGGAACCACCTGGACGCCACTCGGCGTTCTTGATGGCTTTGGCCGCCTGAATGATGCTGGATCACTGGCCGGGGTCGAGGGTGCCGATCTGATGGACGCGCCAGCAGGACCGAACCTGCGCCCCGGCCTTTATGACAGTGGCAGTCGAAAACTGGCCCGCAACGTGTTGCGACCTGGGGACGAGCTGTTGCCTGCATCTTGGCCTGTTGGCGTCCCCGTTATAGGAGCGTTTTCGGCCCCCGAGCGCGCGCTGGGTGGTGCGTTTCTCAGCCTTTCCCTTGTGTTTTTGATGCTGGACGTCGCTGCCTCTTTGGCGGTGTCAGGGCTACTGCATCTGTCGCGCGTAACTGGGTTGGTTTTGGGCTTGGCATTGGCTGCTTCGATTGGGCTAACTCCTGGCTCGACCCAAGCCCAGCAAAGCGTTGCGCCAATGGATCTCAGCTCTGAACTGGCATTGGCACATGTATTGACCGGGAATTCTGAGGTGGACTCGATTGCCCACAATGGGCTGCGTGGACTGTCTGAAACCTTGCTCTTTCGCACCTCGATCGAGCCGTCGGCTCCGGTAGGAGTAGATCTGGAACAGGATGAGCTTGCCTTTTACCCGATGTTATACTGGCCCATCACACCAGATCAGCCACAGCCTTCGGCCGAAGCCTATGCCAAGTTGAACAGCTATCTGCGAACCGGAGGCATGATCCTGTTCGACACCCGCGATGCCAATCTATCAGGGTCTGGAGCCAGCAGCGCCAATGCCCGCAAGCTCCAGCAACTTGCGCGACCTTTGGATATTCCGCCGCTGGAAACACTGCCAAGCGATCATGTGCTGACCCGCACTTTCTACCTTTTGCAAGCCTTTCCCGGCCGCCACCAGCGCGGCGAGCTTTGGGTTGAAGCCGCCCCCGCGAATGCCGAACAAATTGAAGGCATGCCATTTCGCAATCTCAACGACGGTGTCACACCGGTCGTGATTGGCGGCAACGATTGGGCGGCAGCCTGGGCTATTGATCAAAATGGGCGGGCCTTGTTGCCCGTTGGGCGTGGCTTTGCGGGTGAACGTCAGCGTGAACTGGCCTATCGGTTTGGCGTAAATCTGGTGATGCATGTTCTAACCGGAAATTACAAATCCGATCAGGTCCATGTGCCTGCGCTATTGGACAGGTTGGGACAATGACACAAACGATCCTGTTCGATCCCCTTGTCAACTGGGCGCTACTGTGGGTGCTGGCTGCTTTGTCACTGGTTAGTGTGGGCATTGCCCTTTGGCGGGGGCTATCCGGTTGGGCGCTGCGTGGTCTGGCGGCGCTGATACTGATCGCGGCACTCTCTGGTCCGGTGTATCAGGTCGAGGATCGATCCCCGCTTAGCGACATCGTTCTGCTTGTTTCAGACGAGACCGCCAGTAACCTGCTGTCTGACCGTTCGGCGCAGATGGTCAAAGCGCTGGACGAACTATCTGAACGGCTGGCGGCTCGGCCAAATACTGAAGTGCGACACGTCAAATTAAGCGATGGCGAAGGCGACACCGGTTCACAATTGATGGGCACAATTGCCGGGGCTCTGGCCGAAGAACCCCGTGCTCGCGTTGCAGGGATCATCGCTGTGTCAGACGGCCAGATCCACGATGCCGCTTCGGCGCCTATACTGCCCGCACCATTGCACCTGTTGATGACCGGCAAAGAAAGTGATTGGGACCGGCGCCTGATTGTCAGCAATGCGCCCAGCTTTGCCATCATCGGCGAACCGGTAAACCTGACCCTGCGGATCGAGGATCAGGGAGCCGCGCCCAACGATAGCCCACTAGCTCCGCTTGATATCTCCATCGACGGCGCCCCGCCCCAGCGGTTTTCCCTGCCGATTGGAAGTGACGTTGAGCTCCCACTGACCCTGCCGCACGGAGGGCGCAATGTCATTCAGTTTACAGTGCCCATGGAAGACGGCGAGCTGACCAATCGCAACAACACGGCATTGGTGCAGATCAACGGTGTACGCGACCGGCTGCGGGTGCTTTTGGTCTCGGGTGAGCCCCACCCCGGCGGTCGCACTTGGCGCAATCTGCTCAAATCCGATAGTTCGGTTGATCTGGTGCATTTCACAATTCTGCGCCCACCGGAGAAGCAAGATGGCGTACCTGTGGACGAGTTGTCACTGATCGCCTTTCCCACGCGCGAGCTGTTTCTTGAGAAGATCGATGATTTTGATCTGATCATTTTTGACCGCTACCAAAGGCGTGGCATTCTACCTGCAGTCTACCTCGACAATGTGGCCAGTTACGTAAACAAGGGCGGCGCAGTTCTCGTTGCGGCAGGGCCTGACTTTGCGACAGCTGACAGTATTTACCGCTCGCCCCTATCCACTGTATTACCCGCACGCCCAACAGCACGTGTGGTTGATTTACCCTACAAACCATCCGTCACTGAGTTGGGTAAGCGGCATCCTGTCACCGCCGAATTGGGCAACTCAGAGAACTGGGGCCGCTGGCTACGCCAGATCGAGGTGGATCTGCCGCAGGGACATACCGTCATGTCAGGCCTCGAGGATCGTCCGCTTCTGGTTCTGAACCGTGTTGGCGAAGGGCGCGTGGCTCTTTTGGCGTCTGATCATGCCTGGCTTTGGAGCAGGGGCTATGAAGGCGGCGGCCCACAGCTTGAGTTGCTACGCCGTTTGGCCCACTGGATGATGAAGGAGCCTGAACTGGAAGAAGAGGCCCTGAGCGCGGAGGCCACCGGGCAACGGATGCGTATCCTGCGCCGCACTCTTGACAGCTCCATAGGGCCTGTCACCATTACCCAACCTGACGGCAGCACGGTTGATCTTGAACTGAGCGAAGGAGCGTCCGGTCAATGGGAGACGCAATATGAAGGCCCCGAAATTGGCCTGTACCGGCTTAGCGAAGGGGAACAATCTGCTGTCATCGGCCTTGGCCCAGCCGCACCGCGAGAGTTCGAAGAAACCATTGCAACAGCTGACGTACTCAGGCCGGTGATCTCCCCCACGCGTGGCGGCTTGCTTCGCTTACAGGACGGAGTTCCGGTTTTACGTGATGTCCGGGCCGGGCGACCCGCAGCTGGGCGCGGTTGGATTGGGCTGACACCGCGAAATGCCTATGAGACGCTATCGGTGGTGCAGTCCCAGTTGCTACCGCCTTGGTTGGTGTTGCTACTGATGACGTTTTTCATAACCATTGCATGGATGCGCGAAGGGCGGCGGTAGCAAAACCAAGCCCTCCCATCCATCGTTGACCTCCTGACGGTGGTCGAACTCTCGTTGGGCATGGCGTATCGGCAAGAGCCGATGCACCGTATGGGCGCGGGAGTTTTTGAGGTGATCTATTCGACCCGCACAGTAGCACGGGTTGAGCGCCCTTCCCCATCAACCACCACAAGTGCCGAAAAGCCTTGACCTGGATTGGGAATTTCAAATTCGCGTTGGTGCTCGCCCTGCAGCACCGGCAGTCCATTTGCCAAAACCAAAAACGGTGCAGCCCCGCCCCGTAACTTCAGGGTGAGGGGCGCATCTTGAAGAGCCAGCCGGGCGCCATCAGGTGGGAATACCAATTGTGGTGCGTCGGCAGGTTCTTCAAAGGTCGCATCTCGAGGACGGAACCGGCGCAGAGGTTGGGGCAACTCGGCCGAGCTGACAATCAGCGTTGCGGGCGGCGGCGGTGGTAGCGGGTCGAAATCTGGCTTCAGGCGGCCAAAAGCCTCGAACAGGATTGGCGCGGCCATATCACCGCCAAACGCACCGGGCACAGGCGTACCATCGGCCCGGCCCATCCAGACACCAATCACATGCTGCCCATCCCAGCCCAGCGCCCAGGCATCACGGTGCCCATAGGATGTACCGGTCTTATAAGCCAAAACCTTGGCCCGAGCACCGGGAGGCGGCGACAGGCCACGCAAGATGTCCATCAAGTGCCAGGCCGCTTCGTCCGAGATCAAACGCCCGAGCTGGGCCATTGGGATTTCTTTTCGAACACGCAGGGCTGCGCCCTGCCCTCCAGCCGCCAACCCAGCATAGAGCTGCACCAGATCCTGCAGGCTGGTGCCGATGCCACCTATTGAGATGGCCAATCCCGGTGCGCCTCCGGGAAGTTCCGGTGTAGCCCCAGACTGGCGCAGGGCAGACATGATGCGCGGGGCACCCAGCTCGTGTGTCAGCTTGACCACCGGTATGTTCAGCGACAGCTGCAATGCTTCGCGCACCCGCAGATCGCCGCGAAATTCGCCGTCAAAATTCTGCGGTGCGTAGCCGTCAAAGTTGACCGGCCCATCGTGGATTAGGGTTTCAGGATGAACCAGCCCCTGATCAAAGGCCAATCCATAGATCAGCGGTTTCAGCGTTGAGCCGGGAGAGCGCAACGCCTGTGTCATATCGACAAAACCCTGACGGTTGTCATCACGGTATCCAGGCGACCCAACCGATGCCAATATTTCGCCCGACTTGTAATCCGCGACCATCATCGCCGCTGACAGGCGGTCGCCCCCTTGCTGGGCGGCAGTTTTCAACAACTGTTCCATCCGCGCCTGAACACCGGCGTCTATTGTCAAATCAAAGCGTTGCGTTTCAAGGTCGGACGCCAGCAAGCGATCTGCCAGATGCGGTGCCAACTGGGCAAAGGGCTGCATCTGACTCGGCATCGCCTCAGCCTGTGCCATTTGCATTTCATCAGCGTCGATCACTCCCTGCCGCTCCATCCGCACCAGCACCCGATCGCGTGCGTTGTGGGCAGCATCGAAAGCTCGGTCAGGACGGCGGCGTTCAGGAGACTGCGGCAGTGCCACCAACAGCGCTGCCTCCGATGCTGTCAAACGCCGGGGCTCTTTGCCAAACCATGCCAAGGTTGCGGCTCGTATCCCCTCAAGGTTTCCTCCGTAGGGTGCATGGGTTAAGTAGAGGGTCAGGATCTGTTGCTTGGTGAGTTGCCGTTCCAACGCCAAAGCCAGCCGGATTTGACGCAACTTACCTGACCAACGCCCGGTGCTGCCATCCTCCAGCAACCTTGCTACTTGCATAGTGAGGGTAGAGCCACCCGACACCGTGCGCCCATTCCAAACGGCCTGACCTACCGCTCGCAGCATAGCCCGGAAGTCCACACCTGAGTGTGTCCAGAACCGCTTATCTTCGTACCGCACAAGCATGGCCAGATAGTCTGGATCGACCTGATCAAGGTGAACAGACAGCCGCCAGATGCCATTCCCAACCGGATAGGCGCGTAGCAATTCACCATTGCGATCCCGCACCTCGGTTGAGGTTTCGGCGAGAGTGACCGGAAGATCGGTTCGGTCAATCCATCTGTCGAAAACTTGAAAACCAGCCACAAGCAGCACGGCAAGGAAGGAGGTACAGGCAAGCGCCCACCATTTCCTTCGTCGGTCCGGCCTCAAGTTCGGGCCGGACCCCTCAGTTGGTTTCGTCGGAGATGTCACCGGACTATGACACGGCCCGTTTCAGTGCGGGCGCGATAGGCTGGGCGGTACATATCCTCGACCGAGGCTGCCGGGTGGTGGAAGCTGCCGGGGGTAACAGCGCGGGCAATATAGCCCAGCGTCACCCGCCCAGTGCCCCGCAAATCTACGGCTGACAGGAACCGATCCGATCGGAACTCGCTATGCTCGGCCTCGCCCAGATCGAGCCAGTCCAAGTCACGCAGATCACCCGAGCGCAGCAGGTTGGGATTGTCGATCTCGATCCCGGCGGGCAGCGGATCATTGATCATCAGCCGCGCGCCCAGATCCTCGTGTGGGATGATGCGCAGAACGGTGACAAACCGATCGCCCACCGCAAACTCGCGGTCATCAATTCGGGTGCCGTCCAGCGTGTAGTATTCCCGTTCAAGCGTGAAGCCAGTACCACCTGCGTCGGGCGCGACCAAAGGCACGCCTAACGTGGTCAGGGTGATATCAGTGCTTCGCCCCGAAGCTGCAGAGATATCAATCGCTTGCCCTGCGGCATCCGCTTCCAGCACCTGAACAAAAGCCCCAGTCACGGGCTGGCCATCAACCAACAGGCCCGATTCCTCGGGTGTATCGATCAAGGCCTGCGCAGCCATCAAGGTCCATACGGCTTCTTGCGTGGACTTTTGCGCACTAACACGAACGATACGGTTGCTCAGGTCATCTCGATTGATGGCATCACTGCCTGCCTCGGCTGCCAAGGCCAGAACACCTGCCATATCACGATGATTGGTGCCAAAATCGGTCCGCCACAGCGAGGCTTCGGGCTTGATCCGGCCCAGCATATAACTGGCCCGTGTGAACATCTTATCGGCACGGGTTTGATCGCCGTAGGCCGCCAAGGCTGCCCCCAGTTGGGCCGCTGCCAGTGGGGTATCAAAAGCCTCGCCCTTCACATCCGAATAATACCGCAGATCCCCGATCGAGGCAGCGCCTTCCCGGGCAAGAACCAACAAGGCATAGGCTAAGTCACGGCCGCCCTTGTCGAAGTCTGAGGCATAGTTCACCCGGTTGCGCAGGTTATCCATTGCCTGGCGGAAAGCCTGATCAGGGACATCGTATCCTTGAGCCCGTGCGCGGCTCAGAAAATCACTGGCATAGGCATCCAGCCAGAAATACCCGCTTTCGGCCCGCCACAGACCAAAGGCCCCATTGCTGGCCTGGCGGGTCAGAACCTTGGCAATGGCATCCTCTACCCGTGCCTGCACCGCTGGTCCATTGCCTAGCCCCGAGGCCTGCGCGACCGAGGACAGATACAGCAACGGCATCGCCTTGGATGTGACCTGCTCGGTGCAGCCATATGGGTACTGATCCAACGAGCTGAGCAGTCCCGGAACGTCGAATTTCGCCAAAGGACCAGCCGAGAGAACCGCCTTGCCTGTTCCGGGGCGCAGGTTGGCAAAAACATCTTCGCTGAAACGGAAGTTATCCCCCGCCCCCAACGAAAACCGCCGGGTTTGTGAGACAACCGGATCATTGGCGCGCACAGGCAGACGCAGGGTCTGCGTCAGTATTTTGCCGTCAGGAGTAGTCACGTTCAGCTCAATCTCGGGGTCGCCAACTTGGGTCGCAACAACCAACAGGTCCAGAACCGCCTTGCCCTGTTCATTTAGATTGAAGCTCTCCGGCAAAGTTCCCAATTGCAGCCCAACCCCCAAGGCCTTGGCCGAGAGTCGCATCTCGCCACTTGGGCCATCGGCATGCACGACCTCAAGCAACACACGGCTTTCATCGCCGGGTGCCAGGAACCGAGGGGCCGAGGCGGTGACAACCACTGGATCGCGCACCAGCATGTCCTGCTCGGCTTGTCCAACCGCATGGCCGGACCAAGCGACCACCATTAGCCGCACCGTGCCATTAAAGGCAGGTAGATCTACGGGGAATTGGACCTCGCCATTGCCATCCACCTGCAACGGGCCTGAGAACACGGCCATCAGATCCTGCGTTGGAGGAGGCGACTGCATCCGCATGCCGCTGTCGGCGTCACCACCGGAGCGAACCCGTCCCAGCGCGCCGTTTTGACCATCGATCAGGCGACCATAGACATCACGCAGCTCCATGCCCAAACGGCGCTGACCATAAAAGTGCGCACTTGGGTCCGGGCTCTCAAAACCGGTGAGGTTCAGGATACCCAGATCCACAGCTGCCACGCTGAGCCAGACCTCGTCATCTGGTTTGGCCCCCTCAACACGAATTGTCGCGGTTTCTGTTCTGCGGGGGCGTGCCACTTCGGGCACATCCACGGTTACCGTCAACTGCTGGCCGGGTTGTTCGATACTGGCATGGGCCAGTCCCAGCGCCCGCGCAGGAGTTTTGTCATTGGCACCTTCCATCGGCTTGATCACCATGGCGCTGACATAGGCGCTGCTGCCCCAATCGTCGGTTACGGTCAGTGGAATCACGGTTTCCCCGGCGGGCACTTCAACCGCGTGACGTTCGATCAACCCGCTTGCCATCACCGAAATCAACGCAGTCCCAGCAGCCCTTGGCACAATGCGGAGCTGGGCAGTGTCGCCCGGCTGATAAGCCTCGCGGTCCAGTGACAGTTCCAGCCGGTCTGGCGTAGCAGACCCATCGGACGGAGCATACCAGCCTGCATAGAAATCCATTGCCGCCGAAACATGCTCGCTGCCGTCCAGCCGTTCGATCACCAGCTCATAGCGCCCCCAGTCAACTGGCTGCGACAGGGACAGAGGCGCGTCAGACAGTGTCGCCTCGCCAGTTGCAATACGGGTGCGGCGCGTTGTTGGCTCCCAGTTCCAGTTACCGTACAGCTGATACCATTGGTAATGGGTTCGAACCCGGTTCAGGGTCCATTTCACCTGCATCGGCATCGCTTCAAGTTCGGGGCTTAGGCCAATGATCTCAAATCCAGCCTCGCTCCCCTCACCGACAACATCTTCGAACAAGGGTTTGATACCGATAACCGGAGCTTCGGGGCGCACTGGCACGGTCAAACGACGTTCAACAGGACGAGCCGAACCATCGGCAAGCCGTGTTGTGACTGTGGCTGACATCGGCTTACCCTCAGCCGCCCCTGTTGGAATCGTGATCCCAACATTCGCCAATCCTTGGGCATCCGTTGTATCAGTACCAAAATAGCTGGTTTGGGTGGTGCTGCGATCATCGTAGCGGCCAAACTTATAGCCGGGCCAATCTTCAACCGTTGCAGCTGCGCGCAGGCTGACTTCGCCTTCAATTTTCAAACCGGCGCCGGGTGCGCCAAACAGGTAACGGGCCTCGATTGACAATGGCGGGCTATCGCCCGGACGCACGCCCCCCGAGGGCAGCTCTTGTGTGAAATCAATCCGCTCTGGCAAGAAATCCTCGACCAAAATCTGGCGACTGGCCAGAGCCGGAGCCTTGGGGTCGCTTTTTATGTCCAATCTCCAGGAACCACGAGGGGCTGACACACCGACAGGAAGTGAAAAGACGTGGCCACCAACCTGACCGCCATCAGAAATATGGCGACTGTATTCCACGCCATCCGGACGCGACAGGATCGCAATGAGTGGCAACCCACGAATGGCCTGTGCCTGGCTATCCCGCGCCAATGCGGTCACATGCATGACTTCACCCGCGCGATAAGCCCCGCGGTCAGTGGCCAGGAATACATCAACTGGACCAGGAGCCGGGCGGCCCTCTACCCCACGGTCAGACAAGTCAAATCCCGGATCTGTCAGAGACAGAAAACCAAAATCCGAATCGCCATTTTGAGCTAATATCAATGCTGGCGCGGCAGACCCGCGGCCACGCGACAGTCCCGGAGCAAAGCTGGCATAGCCGGTCTTGTCAGTGATGGCAGTGCCCAGCACCGCGTTGGCCCGCGACACCAGAGTGATCTCGACCCCGGATTTTGCCATAGCATCAGACAGGCCATTGATTTGCAAATGCAGACCATCGGCACCCGACATCGAACTGATCCCTAGATCAGACAGCACAAACCACTGCGTCGCTGCCGGGTTGTCATACGGGTCGGCTCCGGGGATCTTGGCGCTTAGCGCATAAATACCAACCGGTTGACCCTCGATAGCCTCGGCCAATGGCAGTCGGGTGGTCATAGTGCGATTTAAATCGCTCTGCACCTCGGCGCTGCCGGTCCAAACTTCCTGCGCGATGTCACTGGAAAAATACTCGTCCTGCCACTGAGACAGGGGGCGGCCAAACATGCCCTCTTGTACCGCGCGCAATAGATTCCGGTCGCTAACCCGGCGCAGTTGCAGTTCAACCTCGGTCAGGTTGACGGTTTCAATCGGTAGCGCAGCTAGATCGGACTTGGGCAAAACATAAGACCGTCCGGGGAAGCGGACCGATGGGCTGCGGTCGCGAACGTAGTGGGATAGCTCAATATCCTTGTACAATGTTTCACCGCTGGCGGCGGGCATTCCCCGACGCAGTGTCAGGCTGTAACGCTGACCATGTTCTGCCCCGTCGATACACAGCTGGCGCCCTGAGGCTTCGGCCACCATGCGGTCATCAGGAAGTTTCAAGTAGTCGCCATAGTCGACACCCGTTTTGACAAGCGCCTCAGAGAACTCGATGCAGATACGCGGTGCAGCGCTGTCGCTCTCAATTGTGCTATCGCTGACCCGGAATCCATATTTGGCGATGGCTTTGTCGAGCATTTCAGCCGTCGCCAGACGCGGTTGGATATCTTCGGCCAAACGCAACACAGGTAGCATGTCCCGACCACGACCAAGAACATCCAACGCCTTGGCCGCCGTAATCAGTGCGTTGACTTGGCCACCTTTGGATTCGCTACGCAAATAGCTGTTAATTGCCGCTGATAGGGCCCGTTCGCGCAGCAGGCGTTTCTGTCGGCTGCTATCGTTATGAACCTTCAGCAAATAGTCGGCGTAATCTGCCCAAAGATCCGCCCGATCGCCCACTGAAACAGCAGCGCCCATCCAACGCATTGCGGCCAGATTGCTCCCCACTTGTGCGCGAGAGCGGGCAGTTTTGATCAGCTGATCCAAACCACGATCACCTGCTGGATGACGCAGTCCAACGTCACGTGCCAGATCACGTGCACGCTCCAAGTCAGCCGCCCTCAAGAAGTCGATTTCTGAGGCGCGTCGCTCTCCCATAGAGCGAATCGACTCTGGGATTTGGCGTTTTTCAGCCGAAAACGCCCCTTCATATGGTGACGATTGGCCTATTGCGCTCTTGGGAAAGCAGGAATTCGATCTCGAATTGAAGGAGAAACCCGCACAGTTGCTCTGGCTTGCGCAGACGCGTACGCAACTCTGGAGGTCCGTATCAAAAATCGCTTGCAGATCAGACCCATAGAAGTCGACATCCTTGGTTGCGACAAATCGAAACGGCGGAACCGGCGACTCGGCCACCGCCGGAAGAATACTCGATAAGCCAATGATAAAAAACGAAAATACACCCAATATCGCGCGCAACATGACACCCTCCAAATCCACGTTCAGGCTGGCACGCAGTTAACCACATAGCAAGGACGTCAAAGTAGTTATCTCGGAACGCTTTTTACGCTCTGGATTGAACTGGGTGTCTAAACGCCCCATTTTTCGCCGTTGGAGTCCGCAGGGATGGCCATTGCTAATAAACTTGCTGATGAGCGGCGGGCCCGCTTAGCTGCAGAACGCTTGCTTGAGTTAAAGCAAGCGGAGCTGTCGGCTGCTAATCGCAAGTTGGGCCGCCACGCCCTTGCATTGACCAAACAAATCGGTGCGACACAGGCAGAGGTTGCCACCTTTAAAGACGAAGTTGCCACGGTCCGAGACGAGAATGAAAAGGTTAAATCCGACCTTCACGTCGCCAATGAAAAGATCGAAGTTGCCGAACGACGGCTGTGGCATTCGATCCAGACCATTCAGGATGGATTTGCGTTCTTTGATGCCGATAGCAAACTTATTGGCGCAAATACCTCCTATTTGAACATGTTCGATGAGCTGGAAGAGGTTTGCCCCGGAGTTTCCTATATTCGGATCCTGCAAATCCTGACAGACGAGGGCCTGGTTAACACCGGCAAGCACAACCCGGACGAATGGCGCAGTATGATGACCGACCGGTGGTTGTCCCCGACACCAGAACCGGTTGTGATCAGGCTTTGGAACAATAACTATATCAAACTCATTGACCAGCGGGGTCATGGCGGCGACGTCGTAAGCCTTGCCTTGGATATAACGTCAACGGTTCACTATGAAGAAGAGCTGCGTACGTCCCGTGCGCGGGCTGAGGCCGCAAATCGTGCAAAATCTGCGTTCCTGGCCAACATGTCCCATGAGATCCGCACCCCGATGAACGGGGTTGTGGGCATGGCTGAATTGCTGAATGACACCAGTCTGTCCGATGAGCAGCGGCTCTATGCCGAAACCATCAAAAACTCGGGCGAGGCCCTGCTCGTTATCATCAACGATGTGCTCGACTACTCCAAAATCGAAGCCGACAAGCTGGTCATACACAGCGAAGACTTTGATATGGAACGTTGCCTCCACGAGGTGGTGATGCTGCTGCAACCCACTGCTCGCGACAAAGGGTTGTCCATGCTGGTGGATTACGACCTGTTCCTGCCTACCCGCTTTGTCGGAGATCCAGGTCGCATGCGCCAAGTCCTGACCAACCTGGTTGGCAACGCGGTAAAATTCACCAAAGAAGGCCATGTGGCCCTGCGCATCACAGGCGTTCCCGACGTGGATGGTGCAACCTGCGCCGTTCATGTCTCCATCGAAGATACAGGGATCGGCATCCCCGAAGAAAAGATCCAGCACATCTTTGGTGAATTCAATCAGGTCGAAGATGAACGCAATCGCCAGTTTGAAGGCACCGGTCTGGGATTGGCAATTTCCAAGCGCCTGATCGAATTGATGGGCGGATCTGTCTGGGTCGAAAGCGAAGAAGGACAAGGATCCTGCTTTGGCTTCAGAATCCCGCTGCCAATAGCAGAGGGACCGCAGCCCGAGATTGCTGCTCTACCGGCTACTTTACGTCACGTCCTGATTGTCGATGACTTGTCCATGAATCGTGAGATTCTGGAAAAACAAATGCAGTTGCTGGGAGCAAAAGTAACAACCGCAACTTCTGGAACCGAAGCGTTAGAGAAAATGGATGACACCGTTGATCTGGTAATCAGTGATCATAACATGTCTGGAATGGATGGTGTGGAACTGGCCACTGCCCTGCGGCAAAAGGGCTGGAAAGATGTACCGTTCCTGTTGCTGAGCTCCAACTCAAACTTCGCCCAAACCAATTCCACGAAAGAACTGATCCAGGGAATACTACAAAAGCCCGTTCTTCGGGATGGTCTTTTCTCCAAACTTGCTGAGCTAGGCGCAGCAATACCCCAGAAAAAGTCGCCGCCACCGCATACCACAGAGATCGAGGTCGAAGCCAAAGAAACCAAGCCCACATCAGAGAAGGCTGAAGTCACTGAGCTTCCCAGTTTTCGCGCGCGCCATCGCGGCGGCGCATCCAAGAATGTGGCTGCAGTGACAGAAGCCCAACCTGTTCCTGCGACTAGTTCCCCTGCTGAGGTGGAGCAACTTAACAAGGAACCGTTGCACGACAAGCCCCGTCAAATGCGAATACTAGCCGCAGAAGACAACAAGACAAATCAGCTGGTCTTTCGTAAAATGGTCAAAGATCTGAACATCGACATTCGCTTTGCTAACAACGGAGTAGAAGCGGTCGAGGCTTTTGAAGATTTCAAGCCAGATCTGATTTTTATGGATATTTCCATGCCCAAAATGGACGGCAAGCAAGCCACAGGCGAAATCAGGAAGCTCGAATCCAAAACAGGTAGCCGCGTTCCAATCGTGGCGCTGACGGCGCATGCGATGGATGGAGATTCAGAGGGGATCTTAGCGGCCGGTTTAGATTTTTACTTAACCAAACCGCTGAGAAAAGCCGTGATTCACGAGCACATCGAAAAACATGCCCCGGAAGAGACGCAGTCGATCCAGCCTTAAAACAACTCGGCTTTATTTGCTCACGTATGGGCGCACAAACACCGGTTTTTCAGGTGTGGAAAGATCCGCCCGATAGGCGTACCCACCACTTTCAAAATCCAGCAGACTTTTAGGATCAACCAGCCGGTTCTGAATGATATAGCGCGCCATGGCGCCCCGGGCACGTTTGGCAAAGAAACTGACAACCTTGGGTGTGCCGTTCTTATCTTCCATGAATGCAGGCGTTATCAGGTCCAGCTTCAGCGCCTTGGGTGCTACCGCACCAAAATACTCCTGACTGGCACAGTTCACCAGAACCTGAGTACCGGTCGCTTCGCCTTGCGCATTCAACGACTTACTCAGCTGGTCACGCCAATAGTCATACAGGTTTTTGCCACGACGGGTTTTCAGCCGACTGCCCATTTCCAACCGATAGGCCTGAATGGCATCCAGAGGCCGCAAAACCCCATACAGGCCCGACAAGATGCGCAGATGGTCCTGTGCCCAGGCCATTTCCTCTTGGTCTAACGATCCCGCCTCAAGCCCCAGATAGGTGTCGCCAGCAAAAGCCAGTGCAGCAGGGCGCGTGACATCTGCGGCAGGGTCATCAGCAAAGGCCCGGAACCGGTCACGGTTCAGCTTGGCCAGATCATCGCTCAGGGACATCAGTTTTTTCAGCTCACCCAGCGTCAGATTGCGCGCTGTTTTGGCCAAACGAATGGCATCGTCCTGAAAATCTGGCTGCGTTACTGCTACATCACGCTCTGTCCAGTCCAGCCGTTTGGCCGGTGAGATGGCTACAAGCATCCCTGCCCCCTTGTTCAACTTCGGTCTTGTCTAACCCTGTGCACGCAGGACGTCCAGAAACGCTGATGCAAATCGTTCAGCGCGGCGGTCACCCAGCAATCGGTCCATCCCCGTCGCATCATCCGAGCGCATCTGTGCAACCTTGGCCAGCAGGCTGGCGGAGCAACTCAGCGGTTTTTGAGTACCATCGTCGCCCCGCACCAATTGCCCCTGCACTTCCAAAAGCGCGTCATAAACAGACCCAGCCGAACGACCTGCTAGTTTACGGCGGGCCGGGTGGGTTTCTTCAACAGCCCCGTTGATGACCTCAAGAAAGGTATCGCCATAGCGTTCCAGCTTCTTGGCCCCGACCCCGCCCACATGGGCCATCCCATCCAGATCAGTGGGGCGTGTTTCAGCCATTTCAATCAAGGTACGGTCCGGAAAAATCACATAGGCCGGAACTTTCTGCGCCTCGGCCAGCGCCCGGCGTTTGGCTTTCAAAGCCGACAACAGGGGCGCATCCTCTTCAGACACCAGTGCTTTGACCGCCGGACGACGATTAGCTTTCTTGATGGAATCCTTGCGCAGCTCAATCTCGGCCTTGCCCTTAAGCACCGGCAATGCTGCCTCGGTCATCTTTAGGGCGCCAAGGCGTTCGGGATCGGGTCGCACCAAATCATGCCCCATCATTTGCCGAAACACCGCCTGCCATTGCCGTTTGTCGTATTCGCCGCCACATCCGTAGACCGAGAGCTGATCATGGCGTCGGGCGCGGATTTTATCGGTGTCATTACCAACAAGGATATCGATCAAATGGCCCGAACCGAACCACTCTTCGGTGCGTAAAATAGCCGACAGCGCCTTGCGCACTGCAGTGGTGCCATCAAACACTTCGGCAGGCGTATCACACAGGTCGCAGTGACCGCAGGGTTCTGCCTCTTCGCCAAAATATCCCAGCAAGTTTTTGCGGCGGCAATACAGCGCCTCGGCAAGTCCCAGCAGGGAATTTAGCCGAGCGTGATCAGCGGCGCGACGCTCTGGTGGAGCAAGTCCCTCGTCAATCTGACTACGCCGCAATCGGATATCATCGGACCCAAACAGGGTCATGGTTTCTGCTGGCGCCCCATCGCGACCAGCGCGGCCAATTTCCTGGTAATAGGATTCAATACTTTTGGGCAGATCGGCATGGGCCACCCAGCGGATATCCGGCTTATCAATGCCCATGCCAAAGGCCACGGTGGCGACCACAATCAACCCATCCTCGCGGGCAAACCGGGTCTCAACACTCCGCCGGTCCTCGGCCTCCATACCGCCGTGGTAATGACAGGCCACATGGCCCTCATCCCGCAGGGCTTTGGCCAAGGCCTCGGTCTTGGCACGAGTGCCGCAATAGACAATGCCCGACTGCCCCTTGCGCGCTGCTGCAAAGCTGAGGATCTGCTGCCGCGGACTGTTCTTGGCAGCAAAGGCAAGGTGGATATTGGGGCGATCAAATCCCCGCAGAAAGGCACGCGGGGGGTGACCATCAAACAGTTTTTGGACAATCTCATCGCGGGTTTCTGCATCTGCTGTGGCGGTAAAGGCCGCCAACGGCACGTCCAGCGCTTGCCGTAACTCGCCAATACGCAGGTAATCTGGTCGGAAATCATGACCCCACTGACTAACACAATGCGCCTCGTCCACCGCGATCATGCTAACGCCAATGCGCCGCAACATACCCATCGCCGCGCCCGAGGCCAAACGCTCTGGCGCCATATAAAGCAGCTTCAGCCGTCCAGCTTCTAACGCTTCCCAAACAGCATCGGTTTCTTCTTGGGTATTGCCGGATGTCAGCGCCCCAGCTGCAACGCCCGCCTCTTGCAACCCGCGCACTTGATCCCGCATCAACGCAATCAAAGGCGAGATCACCACCGTCACCCCTTCGCGGATCAAAGCCGGCAATTGAAAGCACAGGGATTTACCGCCGCCAGTTGGCATTATCGCCAATACGTTCTCACCTGCGGTTACAGCGTCGACGATCTCTTCCTGCCCGGGGCGGAAAGCATCAAAGCCAAAAACATCGCGTAAAAGCGGGGAGGCGCCCGACAGGGCCGTGCTATCTGTCATGGGGGCGGAGGGCCTCGTCGTGAGTGTGCTGCTGCTCGTTTGGGCCGCACAATCTCACACCAAGATTCAAGGAGCAAGTGGTTGCCCGGCAGTGCAGCCGGGCAAGGCTCATCAGTCTTACATAAAGCCGAACATTGTTGGCAGAATGTATGCGCGCAGCGAGATGACAATCAAAATTGCAACCAGCGGTGCCAGATCCAACGGTTGTGTGTTGGGCAGGATATTCCGCAGCGGCTGATAAATTGGCTCTAACAGCCGGTTCAAACCATCCCAGATCTGCCCTACAACCTGTTGGTGCAGATTCAACACCTGGAAATTGATCAGCCAGCTCATGATGATATGTGCGATCATCACAAAGTATACCACACCCAGGATCAGATCCAGCGGTCCATAGATTGCCATCATTTGCACAATTCCTTTTCAGTTTGGCACACAGGTAAGCAGCCTCACCGCAAATCGCAAGCCTTCCGCAAGGTTGTGGTTGACGCCGCCTTTGCATGGGTCATGACAGGCACAGATTACAAAGGTCTTACCCATGTTCCCAATTGTTCGCCTGATCAAAGATCTGTTCCTTGCGCGCCGCATGCCGCCGCTGGGCCTGACTGATACCCATGTGTCGCATCACATCTGCTGGCCCTGGGATCTGGATATCTGGCTGGAGCTCAACAATGGCCGCGCCATGACACTGTATGATCTGGGCCGCACCATGAATGCACAACGAGTTGGGTTGATCGCTGCGATATCAAAACATCGTTGGGGGATGACCATGGCAGGCAGCACCGTTCGCTTTCGCCGCCGCATCCGCGGGTTTGAACGCTTTGAAATGCGCAGCCGGGCGGTGACCTGGGATGACAAATTCATCTACTTGGAACAGTCCATGTGGAAGAAAAATGGCGAATGCGCCAGCCATGTGATGTTTCGCTCTGCCGTGACCGGAAAGGGTGGCATCATCCCACCAGAACAAGTTCTGGCTGCAATGGGGCATACCGACACAACGCCACCACCAATGCCCGATTGGATCAAAGCTTGGTGCCAAGCAGACGCCACCCGCCCCTGGCCACCGATGCAAGATGAGCTTGCCTAAGTACAACCACCCCTGTCATACAACCTAAAAGACTTTTGGGGGATGAATATGCAGGCAGTTTCAAAGCGTAAGCGCATTTGGGGTTGGTATTTTTTCGATTGGGCGAGCCAACCTTACCACACATTGTTGGTCACCTTTGTCTTTGGCCCATTCTTTGCCGCCGTCGCTGCTGACTTCTTTATGGGCCAAGGGCTTGAAGACGAGGCGGCCAAGGCGCAGGCGCAAAGCATCTGGTCGCTGTGCCTGACCGTAACCGGATTGATCATCGGCTTTGGCGGCCCATTCCTAGGTGCTCTGGCGGATATTTCTGGCCGTCGCATACCTTGGATTGCGGCCTTTTCAGTCATGTATCTGGTCGGGGCATGGGGCCTGTGGTTCATGGATCCCGAAGGATCAAACCTGTGGTGGATGCTGATCAGTTTTGGCATCGGCTTTATCGGTGCCGAATTTGCACTCATTTTTGTAAATTCGCAGCTGCCTTCTCTATGTGACAAGGACGATGTCGGCAAAATCTCAGGGTCAGGGTTTGCCTTTGGCTACCTGGGCGGCGTCATCGCGCTATTCATCCTGCTGCTGCTGTTTGTTGAACAAGGCAACGGCAAAACTCTGGCTGGCCTAAGCCCAGCTTTTGGCCTGAACGCCGATGCCAAGGAAGGCACCCGCGCAGTTGGTCCAATCACCGCAATCTGGTTCGCTGTCTTCATGATCCCCTATTTCCTGTGGGTCAGGGATGGCAAAAGCACAGGCCAACGAGGCAGCTTTGGCGATGCAATTCGACTTGTGGTGCGATCCATTGCCAACCTGCGTAACCGGCTTAGCCTTGCCAGCTATCTCGGCTCGTCCATGCTGTACCGCGATGCACTAAATGGCCTCTATGGTTTTGGTGGAGTCTATGCCCGATTGGTACTGGGCTGGGAAATTACCTCAATTGGCATTTTTGGCATCGTTGCTGCAATTTCGTCTGCCATTTTTTGTTGGATCGGAGGTCGTGCTGACCGTCGGTTTGGACCCAAACCTGTTATCATCGCTTCCATCATTGTTCTGACACTGGTCTGCATCACCGTTGTTGGCATGTCACGCGAACAACTGTTTGGCATCCCGCTCGCCGAAGGTTCCACACTGCCTGACACGATATTCTTTGGCTGCGGTGTACTGATCGGCGGCTTCGGCGGAATCTTGCAGGCCACCAGCCGCAGCCTGATGGTGCGCCATACCAACCCAGAATACCCAACCGAGAGCTTTGGCTTGTACGGTTTATCGGGTCGCGCCACCGCCTTTCTGGCGCCAATGCTGATTGGGGTTGCCACCACTGTCACCGGCAGCGCACGCTTGGGCATATCGCCAGTGGTCGTCCTGTTTATACTGGGGCTGATTCTACTGATATGGGTCCGAGCCGAAGGAGATCAGGAGTGAAGCACCTACTTGCCAGTTTGTTTTTAGTTTTGAGTTTGACCAGTACGGCAAGCGCGGAAACCGCGGCCAAACAATTGTTCGGGGCCAAACCAACCGGCTCCAAACAAAAACCCGCCCCCTTTGGATCTTATGCCAAGGGATGTGTGGCTGGTGCGGTCCAGCTACCAGAAACCGGGCCAACCTGGCAGGCCATGCGCCTGTCTCGCAACCGGAACTGGGGCCACCCGGAAACCGTTGATTTCATAGAAAAGCTCAGCCGTTTTGCTGCCAGGCAACGGGGTTGGAAGGGCTTGTATATCGGTGACATCAGTCAGCCACGTGGCGGGCCGATGTTATCTGGCCACCGCAGCCATCAAGTTGGCCTGGATATTGATATCTGGATGTTACCCCCGGATCGACTCAACCTGTCAGCCAGTGCCCGCGAGAATATTTCGTCTATCTCTATGCGCCGAAACAAAGGCGCCTATGTGAACGCAAGCTGGACACCACAGCACCACGCCATCCTGCGGGCCGCTGCCAAAGACAAGCGCGTGGCCCGTATTTTTGTGTTCCCGGGTGCCAAGGTTCAGATGTGCAACGACGAAACCGGCGACCGTCGCTGGCTCCGTAAAATCCGCCCTTGGTGGGGGCATCACTATCACTTCCACGTACGCCTAAAATGTCCTAAAGGCGCGCGCGGATGCACCAACCAAGCGGAGCCACCCGCCGGGGATGGCTGCGCCGATGCACAGCAGTGGGTCAATAATATTCTAAACCCACCGCCGCCAAAACCCGTGGACCCCAACGCGCCAAAACCCAAACCTCGTCGTGATTACACACTAGCGGATCTTCCTCAGCAATGCGCCTCGGTACTTCAGTCAAACTAGCCTTCGGTCTTGTTGTTGCATCTACATTGGCGGTGGCAGCCTATGCTGCCGCCAAGCCAGCTCAAACGCAGCAAGGCACCGCAAGATACCTGGGCAGCTACACTTGGCGCATGAGCGAAGACTGGTTTGGCGGTTTTTCGGCCTTATCCATTAGCCAAGATGGTAAAGCCCTGACAGTGCTAAGTGATCGGGCAACGCTGGTCACAGCTCAAATCCAAAGATCGCAAGGCAATATCGCTGGCATCAAGGTCAAAACCACGCGCGCGTTGCGCTCCTCATCGGGCAAGTTCCTCAGAGGCCGCATTGTCGATAGCGAGGGTCTCGCCATCGCGCCGGATGGCACCATTTACATCTCTTTCGAAGGCATAGCACGCGTGGTGCGCCACAAAACCGCCAGCAGCAGCGCCCAGGTCCTCCCCCGACCAAAGGCATTTCGCAGATTACCTATCAACAAGGCCCTGGAATCGTTAGCGATTGATGACGCTGGGCACCTCTACACCCTGCCAGAGCGTGCCTTGAATAGCACCGGTGAAATCCCGGTGTGGCGCTGGGATGGAACGAATTGGGCCAATGCATTCAACCTTCCCTCACGTGATGGCTTTCTACCGGTCAGCGCCGATTTTGGCCCAGATGGGCGGCTGTATGTGCTAGAGCGTAATTATGGGTTGTTTGGCTTTAGCAGCCGGTTAAGGCGCTGGGATATCACCGCAGACGGCCCCGCAAACGAGTACACCTTGCTCAAAACCTCTCCCGGAAACCACGACAACCTCGAAGGCCTATCAATTTGGCGAGACAGCACTGGAACGCTTCGCGCTACTCTGATTTCAGATGACAATTTCTTGGCTTTGCAGCGCACGGAACTGGTTGAATACGCCCTGCCCGACTAACCCAAATCACTATATTTCAATCTCGTAGCTCTCCCGTGCCAACTGAGTGCCCTGGCTTTGCCAAGTCATCCACAGTTGACTTGGGCCCGGCGCCGCGCAAAAGCGCGGCGCCGGGCCCAACGGGAGGCAAATATCAAAGATGCTGACGACAGACGGGAGACCATCGATCTCTGGAACAGGCTTGCCAAATTCAGCAACCTCGGCTAACTGAGCCAGCCGTCTGCCAATCGGGCAGGCCAAGTCGCCGCTACCTTGTAAAAACGGGCTCAAAAATGAAACGTGCATATCTCCCCGGCATTCTTGCCATGGCTACCATTGTGGTGGCTTCAAACATTCTGGTTCAGTTCCTGGTCCTCGACGGCCTCCTCACTTGGGGCGCCTTTACCTATCCTCTTGCATTTCTTGTCACCGACATCATGAACCGCGTCTATGGAACCCAAGCGGCTCGCAAGGTCGTATTTGCTGGTTTTGTAACCGGTGTTTTCTGTTCGTTGGTTGGCAGTCAGATCATGCTGCAGGGCGATGGCTATACCTATGCCGCCGTTCCACTGCGCATCGCAGTTGCCTCGGGCACAGCCTTCCTGCTGGCCCAGTTGACCGATGTCGCCGTGTTCAACCGCTTCCGCAAGGGCTCTTGGTGGCGTGCGCCACTGGCTTCAACACTTATCGGTTCCGCGCTTGATACAGCCCTGTTCTTTACCATCGCATTTTCTGCCAGTGTGACGTTCTTCGGCCCCGACGCCGACGCTGCGATCAACTGGGCCTGGGAAGGTATGCCGTTCATGAACAGCGGTCCAATCGCACCTTTGTGGGTCACTTTGGGCTTTGCCGACTGGTTGGTGAAACTCAGCCTGGCGCTGATTGCTCTGGTACCGTTCCGCATCATCGTGGGGAAGCTGACACCCAGCACCACATGATTTTGTTTTGACATCTCCGTTTTTTGTGGCAGGCTCAGGCCATGCGTAACAACAGAAAGGAGGTGCTCTAATGTCTATTGGGAAATTGGGGTGTAGTGTCGGAACAGTTCTGGAGACAGCTTGCTAGGGCAGCCCTTGGCAAATTGAAAACTGGATTGGTAACCGCCTAACCGGCGCACCTCCGAAGCTCAAGAAGGGCTGTCCGTTACGCTTTCGGACAGCCCTTTTGGTTTTTAGAACCTGCTGTATGCAGTGGAGCTCGTCAGCTCTCATGCAATATTCCAAGCAGTGTCGACAGCATGCCTAGCTCAGCGTCCTGCTTCAGTTCCGGACCACTGCGCCAGGCAATTGATAGCGCGCATTTCACCGCAGCCCATTGCAGCAAACGATGACGATCCACCGAGAATGACTGCGACCAAAAATCAGCCAAATATCTGATCCTGGCTGGATCACCAACAAGAGTTGGCGCGCCCTTTGGGTTTCGCATCGCGTTGGCAAGTTCATAACACCGTTCGCCCAACACACCCTTGGCATCAAACGCACAGTACCCCCTTGTGCCCAGCATGACGTTGTCATGATGCAAATCCCCGTGCAAAGGGCGGATATCCTGTTGTGAGGCAAGAAGCTGTTTGGCTTTCCCCTGACACCAGCGCAGGTTCTGTTGATCGCAGTCGGCAAGGCCCGCCGAAAGTTTCAATTCAAACAATCCCTCAAACCACTGTTCCAAAACAGGCAGATCTTTGAGGCGCAAACTGCTGGTTTCTGCATGTATCCTGTTGGCTACTTTAACCAGCTCCTGGCTCGCCAGCTGATCCTGTCCGCCTCTTGTCAAATCCCCCAGTGCTCCACCATCCAACCACTCAATAAGCGCCGCGTTGGTGCTGGTTTGATAGATCTCAACCGCAGCGCACCCATTCATCGCCGCAAGAAACTCAAATCCCGGCCGCTCGTTGCCCATTGTTGGTTTTTTGTAGATCTTCAACACCGCCAAGCCGCCACAGCGGCGGCGCACCTTCCAGATTGTTGCGATTGCTGTTTCGGCAACAAGAACGGGGTCTGCAACCTGAAACTCGTCCAACACTTTTGGAGACACTGAGAATACTGTGTTCATCAATAACCCTAGCCAGGTCTAAGTTCGTATAATAATACTGCTTTTCAAATTTCTTATCTGCGCCTGCGTATAGCATAATCAGCGACGGGATCATAATTAGATAGAATACCTCTGTGCGACTTGACTGCGCAATAATCCAAAGGACACCTACAGATGCTGCGCATCAATGATCAAATCAGCCTCCAAGACTGGGAGATGTCAGAACAATTTGTTCGCGCATCCGGCCCCGGTGGGCAGAACGTCAACAAAGTTTCGACCGCAGTTGAACTACGCTTTGAGGCGGACCGTAGCCCAGCGCTGACCGGACCCGTTAAAAACCGCCTCAGGCGATTGGCGGGGCGTCGGTGGACCAAGGAAGGTGCCATTGTCATGTATTGCGACGAAACCCGCTCGCAACAACGCAATCGGGATCTGGTACGTGAGCGCCTGGCAGAGCTGATCCGCAAAGCGCTTGTCGCCCCAAAACGCCGTATCGCCACCAAGCCCACCCGTGGATCAGTCCAGCGTCGCATCACCGCTAAGAAACAGCGCAGCGAGATAAAAGCGACGCGGGGTAAAATCAGCGACGACTGAACCGCCGATTGCACCCAGCCGCAACACTGCTACCTTGCCGCTAAGTAAACGGGGAGAAGACCATGCGGCTAACAGGAAAGACAGCAATTGTAACAGGCGGAGCATCCGGGTTTGGGGCTGGAATTGTTCAGAAATTTCTGACCGAAGGCGCCCGCGTCATGATTGCAGACATCAACGGCGACGCCGCAGATATGCTGGCCGCCGAATGTGGTGAGGCTGCATTTGCACAGACTGTCGACGTAGGAAGCGCGCCATCAGTTGATCAGATGGCGCAGGCCGCTATCGACCTGTTTGGCCAGGTTGATATCCTCGTCAACAACGCCGGTGTTACCCACCTGCCAACCCCATTGGATGAGGTCAGCGAAGAAGATTTTGATCGCGTTTTCAACGTGAATATGAAATCGGTCTATCTCACTGCCCGCTCTTTGGTTCCTCACATGAAAGAACGTCGATCTGGAGCGATTCTGAATGTGGCGTCCACCGCTGGCATCTCACCTAGGCCAAACCTCAACTGGTACAACGCCTCCAAGGGCTGGATGATCACCGCCACCAAGACCATGGCGGTTGAATTGGCTCCGCAAGGCATTCGCGTAAACGCGATCAATCCTGTCGCTGGTGAAACCCCGTTGCTCAAATCCTTTATGGGTGAGGACACCCCGGAAATCCGGGCCAAGTTCCTGTCCACTATCCCAATCGGACGCTTCTCCACTCCCGAAGACATGGGAAATGCAGCCTGTTTTTTATGTTCGGATGAAGCCAGCATGGTCACAGGTGTTGCGATGGAAGTCGACGGAGGCCGTTGCATATGAGCCGGGTGAACCTTGCCGACAAACTGGCGCTTTTTAGCTCCCACTGGGACCCAAAAGTTGTGGCCGATTACAACAACAATGACGTTATGGTGGTTAAGTTCCAAGGCGAGTATCCCTTTCATTTCCACGCCGACACCGACGATTTCTTTCTCGTTCTCGAAGGTGAAATGGTGATGGACATAGAGGGCAAGGAAGCTGAAACCGTGCGCGCAGGCGAGCTTTTTATCGTGCCCAAGGGCGTTACCCATCGCCCACGTGCCGAGAACGAATGCAAAGTCCTGCTGATAGAACCAAAGGGCAAACCCAATTCAGGGTCGGGAGATCCAGCGACTGCTGCTCCTAAACCAAGGATCTAAAGCATGTTACCAGGCCCCAAGAACCTGATCACCGATATCCCCGGCCTCAAAGTTGGCAACGCACAAGACGATGCACTCAAGTCAGGTGCAACCGTGCTGACCGCTGACCGCCCCTTCACCGCGTCGGTGCATGTCATGGGCGGCGCACCTGGCACGCGTGAAACTGACTTGCTTGCAGCAGACCGGTCCGCCGGAGCGGTTGATGCGCTGGTTCTATCAGGTGGTTCTGCATATGGGCTTGATGCCTGTTCTGGCGTGGTCGATGGACTGCGGGCGCGCGGTCGCGGTTTCCAGTTGGGGTCAGCCATCATCCCCTTGGTACCCGGTGCAATTCTGTTTGACCTGCTAAATGGTGGCAACAAGGACTGGCATGAAAATCCCTATCGCGCCCTTGGCCGCGCGGCACTTGAAAAAGCCAGTGAAGACTTTGACATCGGCAGCTTTGGCGCAGGCAAAGGCGCGTTAACGGCAATGCTGAAAGGTGGGCTTGGCTCTTCCTCGCTGGTGCTAGACGATGGAACCACCGTCGGGGCCTTGGTCGCGGTCAACCCGTTGGGAAGTGTCACCACACCAGGGGATCGCCATTTTTGGGCAGCCCCATTTGAAATTGACGGTGAATTTGGCGGGTTGGGGCCAGATCCCGCCGCAGGTTTGATTGACCGCCAAGACAGCCGCAAGAAAAAGCGGATGCTGGAACAAGCCGGAAACCTGCCTGTGCCGGATGAACGTGGGAACACCACAATTGCAATTGTTGCAACCAACGCTCCCCTGACCAAGGCACAATGCCAACGGCTGGCAACGGCCGCGCATGACGGCATTGCTCGCGCCGCTGTGCCTGCGCATACCCCTTGGGATGGCGATTTGGTTTTTGCTCTCAGCACAGCCGACGCTGCATTGCAAAATATTGAACCGGATCAGGGCCTAATCGGTCACGCTGCGGCTGTATGCCTCAGTCGTGCTATGGCTCGAGCAGTTTATCATGCAACCCCAGAACCGAATGATTTGATGCCCTGCTGGAAAAGTCCCTGATTTGGCCAACTACGCGATTTTTAGCTGATATAGATCAAACTCGCGCTCCATCAGTTGACTATTGTCCCGCCAGGGCTCGTATTTTCATTAGCCACCAAAACTGGAGCAAACATATGAAACAACTCATCGCAGCTGCGTTTGTCAGCCTTCTGGCCGTTCCCGCATTTGCCGAAGGCGATGTCGCCGCAGGTGAAAAGGCGTTCAAAAAATGCAAAGCCTGCCACAGCGTGGTTGACGCTGCGGGTGAAGTCATTGTCAAAGGCGGTAAAACCGGCCCGAACCTTTGGGGCATTCCTGGCCGCATTGCAGGTACCGCCGAAGGCTTCAAATACGGCAAAGATCTGGTCTCTGCTGGTGAAGGTGGGCTGGTCTGGAACGAAGAATCGTTCACAGCATTTGTAACCGATCCCAAATCATATCTGCGTGAAGTCTCAGGGAACGGCAAAGCCAAATCCAAAATGTCGTTCAAGCTGAAAAAGGGTGGCGAAGACATCTATGCCTTCCTGGCCAGCGTCAGCCCTGCTCCTGTAGCAGAACCCGATGCTGAATCCGGAGCGGCCCCAGAGGCAGATGCCACAGAAGAACCAGCAACCAACTAAGCGTTGTTTCTTAGATCAATCCCTAAGGCCGCGACGACACGCCGCGGCCTTAGATGTGATTGCATTCCGGAACTTCTGATATTAGCGATGCATCCGGCAAAGCTTCCAGTTATCGCTGCCAACACGTAGTTATCGCGGATCCCGAATGAGCAATTTGATCCCAGCCTGGGTGAACGGCACTCTGACACCAACAGACAAACTTCTTGCCCACGAAAAAGGGCTAAAGCACAAAGCTGTCTCGGTCTTTGTTGTTAAAGGTCTTGAGATCCTTCTACAGCGCCGTGCGATGGGCAAATACCACACACCGGGTTTATGGGCGAACACCTGCTGCACCCATCCCATGTGGGAAGAGCAATCCGCGACCTGCGCGGTACGCCGCCTAGAGGAAGAGCTGGGTATCACCGGACTATACCCCGAGTTCCGCCACCATCTGGAATATCGTGCCGATGTCGGCAATAATTTGATCGAGCACGAGGTTGTCGATGTGTTTTTGGCACATGTACACCGGTCGCTGGAGCTGGATGTAAACCCCGATGAGGTGATGGAAACCCGCTGGGTGGACTATCACGACCTGATCGCCGAAGTGGCCCGCTACCCCGACCGCTTCACACCCTGGCTCAAAATATATCTGCAAGATCACGCTGATATCATTTTTGGCCCAGACCTGATTATCGCCTCTAAGACCTAAGCCCTACCGCTCAGTATTTATGCGTTCTTGCTCAACGCCCCTCCCAAGTGCATCCTAAGTGCCAAATTTTGGGAGGTATACTTTATGACTGTTCTTATCGCAGGTGGTGGCATTGCCGGGCTAACCCTTGGTCTCACCCTTCACCAAATCGGTGTACCTTTTCACATTTATGAATCTACATCCGAAATCAAACCAATGGGTGTCGGCATCAACCTGCAGCCCAATGCCGTACGTGAGTTGTTAGACCTTGATCTAGGCGATGAGTTGGATGCTATCGGCGTCAAAACGCAGCAATACGGCTTCTATTCCAAGCTTGGGAAAACCATCTGGGAAGAACCTCGCGGCACTTGGGCAGGCTATTCATGGCCCCAGTATTCAGTGCACCGGGGTGAGCTGCAGATGATGCTCTATCGCGTTTTACTGGACCGTGCTGGACCAGATTGCATCACGACAGGTGCCCGTGCCAGCGGCTTTAAAAACACAGACAGCGGCGCAACCCTGTTGCTGGCCGATGGCCGCCATATCGACGGAGACCTGGTGATTGCTGCCGATGGTATTCACTCGGCTTTGCGCGCACAGATCGCACCAGAAGAAGGGGCTCCGGTTTGGAATGGTCGAATTCTGTGGCGTGCAACAACCCGAACCAAGGCAATGCTGGGTGGCGCAGCCATGGTCATGATCGGACACGACCAAGTGCGCCTCGTCGCCTATCCAATCTCCAAACCGGATGAAAACGGCATCGCAACCCTCAACTGGATTGCCGAGAAAAGCTTCGACCCCTCGTCCCCGTGGAAGAAAGAAGACTGGAACCGCGCCGCTGACATCAACGATTTCCTACCTGACTTTGCTGACTGGCAGTTCGACTGGATCGATGTACCCGCCCTGATCAAAGGTGCTGAAGTTGTCTATGAATATCCGATGGTTGATCGCGACCCGCTGGTTCAATGGACTTTTGGCAATATGACCTTGATGGGCGATGCGGCACATCCTACCTATCCCGTTGGCTCAAACGGTGCCGGACAGGCGATCATTGATGCCCGCATCATCGGCGCCCAAATCCTGCAACACGGCGTAACAGCCGCGGCATTACAAGCCTTCGAAGACGATGTTCGCCCGGTGGCCACCGGAGTTGGTATAGCCAACCGCTCCGGCAACGGCCCCGATGGTGTGCTGCAACAGGTCGAGGATCTGTGCGGCGGTGACTTTGACGACATCGACAGCATCATTCCAACTGCCGACCTTGCCGCACATGCGGAAAAGTACAAAGCCTTGGCAGGGTTCTCAATCGAGACCTTGAACGCCAAGCCAAGCATTATCGCCAATGGTGCGCATATCTAGCCAAAAGCGCACGCGCCGCGCGTCAGCGCGGCGCCATGCCCAAAGCCGCCAAGAGTGTTCCGGCGCAGCCGGACATCCTGCGGGTGCGGAAGCCCCCGCTTCAGACCCCAATCACCGCCTGAACAGCGCGCTTCCATCGTGCATAAGCCGCTTCGCGGGTTTCCACGTCCAATTGCGGTTTAAACTCTCGGTCCAGCGCCCAGGTTTCGGCAAATCCAGCTTGATCCGGATAGATCCCGGCCCGCATGCCCGCCAGCCAAGCCGCACCCAGCGCCGTGGTTTCTTGCATCACTGGCCGGTCAACTGCCGCCCCCAGCAGATCCGACAGGCTCTGCATGGTCCAGTCACTGGCGCTCATCCCGCCATCAACCCTTAGGGTAACATTGGTCTCACCACCCCAGTCTGCCCGCATGGCCTCCCACAGATCTCGGGTCTGGTAGCCCACACTCTGCAGTGCCGCGCGGGCCATTTCAGCTGGCCCAGAATTGCGGGTCAGACCAAAAACAGCACCTCGGCTATCCGGCTCCCAATAGGGCGCACCCAATCCAGTAAAGGCCGGCACCAGAAGCACATCCTGACCGGGATCAGCATTTGGAGCCAGCTCTCCGGTCTGCGACGCATTACTGATCATTCCCATGCCATCGCGCAGCCATTGCACCGCAGCGCCGGCGATAAAAATCGACCCTTCCAGCGCATAGGTCGGCTTACCGTCCAACTGATAGGCAATGGTGGTCAGCATCCGGTTCTTTGAGGCAACTGGCACACCACCCGTGTTCAACAGCGCAAAGCACCCGGTACCATAGGTCGATTTCATCATCCCCGGTTCAAAACAAGCCTGCCCGATGGTGGCCGCCTGCTGATCACCCGCAACACCCAGTACAGGAATTTCACCGCCCAGAATATCCGCCTGTGTGACACCAAAGTCGGCAGCGCTATCCTTGACCTCTGGCAGCATTGCCATGGGCACATTCACCAGCTCGCAGATCTCAGTACTCCACTCACCCTGACGAATGTCATACATCAAAGTCCGCGCCGCGTTGGTGGCATCGGTCACATGTGCCGCGCCACCCGTCAGCCGCCAAATTAGAAAGCTGTCGACAGTACCAAACAGCAACTCGCCCTTGGTTGCACGCTCGCGGCTCCCTGGCACCTGATCCAAAATCCAGCTCACCTTGGTGCCCGAGAAATACGGGTCCAGCAGCAGCCCGGTCTTGTGGCTGATCATCTCTTCATGCCCTGCCTCGCGCAGAGCCTCACAAATCGTGGTGGTGCGTCGATCCTGCCAAACAATAGCATTGTGGATCGGCTTGCCGGTTTCCTTGTCCCAGACCACCGTCGTTTCACGCTGGTTGGTGATGCCAATCCCAGCAATGTCTGCCGCAGTCACTCCAACCTTGGCCATCACCTGCCGACAGGTGTCGACCGTGGTGTTCCACAGATCCTCAGGATCATGTTCTACCCATCCCGCCTGTGGGAAATGCTGCTCAAACTCTTGCTGAGCGCTCCCCGCAACCTGCATCTGATCATCGAACAGGATTGCCCGGGTAGAAGTGGTGCCTTGATCGATTGCCAGAATATAGGTCATGTCCGCCCCTTATTTATGTGTCGGGGCAAACACTAGCCGCAAAAATGCTACCGCTACCAGCCCCTACTAATCATTTAGTTGATCGACGGCGATATTATCAATCAGGCGAATGCCATCCATCCATGCTGCGGCCAATAGTCGAGCTGGCTTGGTTGGACGCTCCAGTATCTGCAACTGATCCTCGCACCGCAGGTCAAAATACTCGATATCGTTAAAGCCTGCCTGCTCCAGCTTGTCGCGGGCTTCATCTGCCAATGGGGCAAAACTTTCCCCTCCCACCAGACGAGCCGCCACCTGTTGCATGATTGGGTACAGCATTGCGGCACGCTCCAATCCCTCTGGCGAAAGCCGGAGGTTACGCGACGACATCGCCAACCCTGACTGCTCACGCACGGTCTCGCAACCGATCACTTCAATCGGGATATCCAGATCCCGTGCCATACGTCTGACCACCATCAGTTGCTGAAAGTCCTTCTGCCCGAAAAACGCCTTATGCGCCCCGGTTTGCAGAAACAGCTTGGCCACTACGGTTGCTACACCATCAAAGTGCCCCGGACGAAACTCGCCCTCTAGCCCAGCCGTCACACCGCGAACCGAGACATTGGTGGCATAGCCATCGGGGTAGATCTGGTCGCCATCCGGCACATAGATCACATCAACATCATAACCCGATAGCTTCTGCGCATCGTCATGCTCGGTCCGCGGATAATTGGCCAGATCCGAGGCATTGTTGAACTGCCGTGGGTTGACAAAGATCGTCACAATTACCCGGTCACAAGCAGTACAGGCGGCCTCGACCAGTGACAAATGCCCCGCGTGCAACGCACCCATAGTTGGCACCACGGCAACGCTTTCCCCAGCCCTGATCCAATCCGCATGTTTTGCCCTCAGATCACTTAGTTGACGCAAAATTGGAGCGGTCATTTTTTGGTACTCTTGCTGGGGGCCTGATCGGCAAACACATGTTCAGCGGCCGGAAATTCCCGTGCGCGAACCTCGGCTGCATAGGCAGCAATTGCAGCCTCGGCATCATTACCCAGCTCTGCATATCGCTTCACAAATTTGGCTTTGAACGCGGTGAAAAAGCCCAGCATATCGTCCACAACCAGAACCTGCCCGTCGCACCCGGCCGAGGCCCCAATACCGATGGTCGGAATTGGAACGTCCGCCGTGATCTGATCCGCCAGTTTCTGCGGCACTTTTTCCAGCACAACGGCAAAGGCTCCAACCTCTGACACGGCTCGGGCATCCGCCAGAACTTTGTCGGCCTGATCGTCCCTGCCCTGCACCTTGTAGCCGCCCAGTGTGTTGACCGATTGCGGCGTCAGGCCAATATGGGCCATCACCGGAATGCCACGGGCTACTAAGAAGCGGATGGTCTCACCCATCTCGACCCCGCCCTCCAGCTTTACGGCACCAGCACCGGTTTCTGCCATCAGCCGTGCCGCGTTGCGAAATGCCTGCTCTGGGCTTTCCTCGTAGGAACCAAAGGGCATATCGATGACCATCATCGCGCTTTGCAGCCCGCGGGTGACGGCCTGACCATGCAGAATCATCATCTCCATCGTGACGCCCAGCGTTGACGGCAACCCGTGCAGCACCATGCCAACACTGTCACCCACCAATACAAAGTCACAATGGTCATCCATCAGCCGCGCCATCGGTGTGGTATAGGCAGTCAGGCTAACAATTGGGGTTTTACCCTTGCGGGCGCGAATATCTTCGGCGTTTTGGGCCGTCTTTTTGGCAGTAGCGCTCATGGTGGTCCTGCAATCTGTTCGCGTTGCGCACGCATAGCAATTTACGCCACGTGCTTCCAGTGCGCGAAATGACCTCATGCCCTTGATTACGTAGCGCAAAGCGGGAACACTCTTGTTAAGGTGCCTATGCTTTGGCGCGCAAACAACCAGATGGGGAGATTGATTATGTCATTCAAATCACTAGTACTTGCGGCAAGTTCCGCGCTCGCGCTGGCCGCCGGTTCGGCTTCAGCCAAAGATTCGATCACCGTAGCCATGCAACTGGAGCCCCCGCATCTGGATCCAACCAGTGCTGCAGCTGGCGCCATCGACTCTGTCCTGTATTCAAACGTATTCGAAGGTCTGACCCGTTTCATGGGTGACGGTGCCGTTGTGCCCGGTCTGGCCGCAAGCTGGGAGATCTCGGATGATGGGCTGACCTATACATTCAACCTACAATCCGGCGTCACGTTCCATGATGGCTCAACTATGGACGGAGAAGACGTAAAATTCAGCCTCAACCGCGCCCGCGCCGAAGACAGCACCAACGCGCAGAAGGCGTTGTTTGCTGGTATAACCGATGTTTCTGTGATTGATCCGCAGACCGTCAAGGTCACACTGAACGAGCCCAACGGCAACTTCCTGTTCAACTTGGCCTGGGGCGACGCAGTTATTGTTGCCCCCGAGAGCATTGATGACATCAAAACCAATCCCATCGGCACCGGTGCATTCAAGTTTGCCAACTGGGTTCAGGGTGACAAAATCGAATTGACCCGTAACGATAGTTACTGGGGCACACCCGCAGTACTAAGCAGCGCCAACTTCAAATTCATCAGCGACCCGACCGCAGCTTTCGCCGCAATTATGGCCGAAGACATTGACGCATTTATTAGCTTCCCGGCCCCAGAGAACATCCCCCAGTTCGAAGCTGATCCAAGATTCCAGGTGCTCGTGGGTTCCACCGAAGGTGAAACCATCCTGTCGACCAACAACAAGCAGCCTCCATTTGACGACGTTCGCGTGCGTAAAGCCGTGGCCCATGCCATTGACCGTCAGGCCATCGTTGATGGAGCAATGTTTGGATTTGGCACGCCCATCGGCAGTCACTTTGCCCCGCATAACCCGGCCTATGTGGATCTGACAGCCAACTCGGCCTATGATCCGGAAAAAGCCAAGGCCCTGTTGACCGAGGCAGGCATGGCCGACGGCTTTACCACCACCCTGCACCTGCCGCCCCCGTCCTACGCCCGTCGTGGTGGCGAGATCATTGCTGCGCAGCTGGCCGAAGTCGGCATCAAGGCTGAAATCATCAATGTCGAGTGGGCCCAGTGGTTGGAAACTGTGTTCCGGGGCAAGGATTTTGGCCTGACCATCGTCAGCCATACCGAGCCAATGGACATCGGCATCTATGCCCGCCCCGAGTACTATTTCCAGTATGACAACAAGGGCTTCCAAGAGCTAATGACTGGGCTGAATGCCACCACAGACCCCGGCAAACGGATCGAGCTGATGCAAGAAGCGCAGAAAATAATCGCCGACGATTACGTCAACGGCTACCTGTTCCAGCTTGCCCAACTCAGCGTCGCCAAGGCAGGTGTTCAGGGCCTTTGGACCAATGCTCCGACTCAGGCCACCGACCTGACAGCAGTCAGCTGGGCCGAATAAGCCAATTACATCCAGTCAAAGGCCCCGGAAACGGGGCCTTTTGCATTTCCAGAGCGCATTGCGCACACAAGCTTTCTGCTCGGCTAAAGACAGACAAAAATCGTTAGTATCCTTACGTTTCTTGTCGTTCCCCCACTAGACCTGCGCGAATCGCACTCCTAACGTGGCGGCAATGTTACGCTATTCACTCAAACGCCTCCTCTCTCTGATCGTCAGCCTGGGTGTTGCCTCGCTGGTGATTTTCTTTGTGATCGAGGTGGCACCAGGTGATCCGGCATCCTTTATGCTGGGCATCAACGCACAACCCGACACCGTGGCCGCTCTGCGCGCCGAGTTGGGCTTGGACCAGTCCAAATTTGCGCGGTATATCGAATGGGTTAGCGGTATGTTGCGCGGTGATTTTGGCACCTCCTACACCTATCGCACGCCAGTGGCCGAAATGATTGCCGACCGACTCTGGGTGTCGCTCCCCCTCGCGCTTTACGCTCTTACCCTCTCAACCCTGATCGCCTTTCCTGCGGGCATCTACGCCGCCGCACGTCGTGGCAAAACCGGCGACATGGCAGTAATGGGCGCCACACAGCTGGGTGTTGCGGTGCCAAACTTCTGGTTTGCCATGATGCTGGTTCTGATCTTTGCCATCAACCTGCGCTGGTTCAATGCCGGGGGGTTTGTCGGCTGGGATAGAGGATTATGGACAGGCCTGCACTCACTGACCCTGCCTGCAATCTCACTCGCCTTGCCACAAGCCGCCATTCTGGCTCGCGTCATGCGGTCGGCGTTATTGGATATTCTGGGCGAGGATTTCATGCGCACCGCCCGCGCCAAAGGGCTTAGCCGCCGCCAGGCGCTATGGCGACATGGGGTGCGAAATGCGCTGATCCCGGTGCTAACCATTATCGGGCTACAGTTCTCGTTCCTGCTGGCCGGGGCCATCATCATTGAACAGGTATTCTACCTGCCTGGCTTGGGTCGACTTGTATTCCAAGCCATATCCGCCCGTGATCTGATCGTCGTAGAATCGGTCGTGATGCTGTTGGTCTTTGCAGTGATATCGGTGAATTTCCTGGTCGATCTGGCCTATGCCGCGGTTGATCCACGACTTCGGAGCCGCACATGACCCGCAACCTGATCATAGGCGCAACCCTTTCGTCGCTGGTGCTTCTGGCGGCGCTGGTCTCGTTCGTCTGGACGCCGTTTGACCACGCGGCCATGAACATCCCCGCGAAGCTGCAAACGCCAAACCCCAGCCATTGGCTGGGAACTGACCACTTTGGCCGCGACATCTTCTCGATGATCATGGTAGGGGCGCGCACCTCAATTGCGGTGGCACTAGTGGCCGTTGGCATCGGCATCTCGATCGGCATTCCATTGGGCCTGACTGCTGCCGCCCGCAATGGCGGCTGGCTGGATGAGTTGATCATGCGTGGTAACGATCTGGTCTTTGCCTTCCCCTCGCTGGTGATCGCCATCCTGATCACCGCCATTTTTGGCGCCGGTGCCATCAATGCCATCATCGCCATCGGCATTTTCAACATCCCAGTCTTTGCCCGCATCAGCCGCGGTGCTGCCCTGTCGCTATGGCAACGAGAATTTATCATGGCCGCCCGAGTGGCAGGAAAAGGTGCGGCACGAATCTCGGCCGAACACATCCTGCCCAATATTGCCAACTTGCTGATCGTGCAGGGCACAATCCAGTTCAGCCTTGGTATCCTGGCCGAGGCCGGCCTGTCCTACGTCGGCCTAGGCGCACAACCACCCACCCCAAGCTGGGGCCGCATGCTCGCAGATGCGCAGACCATGGTCAGCTTTGCCCCGCATCTGGCGCTGATCCCCGGTACTGCGATCATCGTAACCGTTCTGGGCCTGAACCTGATGGGCGACGGTTTGCGCGACTGGCTGGACCCCAAGCTACGGGTAGCCCGCACATGAGCCTGCTGGATATTCAAAACCTGTCACTGTCCATCAAGGACACTCAGATCCTGCGCAACGTCTCGCTATCTGTTGAACCCGGGGAAATCGTCGCCGTGACCGGTGAAAGCGGATCGGGGAAATCGATGACCTCGCTCGCGGTAATGCAGTTATTGCCAGAAATGGCCCAATGCAGCGGTGTGATCTCGTTAAGCGGCACCAACTTACTAAGCCAAACCGAGGCCCAGATGTGCGCCCTGCGCGGAACCTCGATTGGGATGGTGTTTCAAGAACCAATGACCGCTCTGAACCCAGTCAAAACCATCGGTGACCAGGTGATGGAAACCATCCTGATCCACAAGGCCATGCCGCCAGCCAAAGCACGGCAACACGCCCAAGAGATGCTGGAACGTGTAGGTTTGCCTGCCGACCGCTTCCCGCTCAGTCGCTACCCACACGAGCTGTCAGGTGGTCAGCGGCAGCGGGTGGTCATCGCCATGGCCATCGCCCTTCGCCCCAAGCTGCTGATCGCGGATGAGCCCACCACGGCGCTGGACGTCACCACACAGGCGCAAATCCTGAGACTGCTAAAAGACCTGGTGCAGGACTATGGCATGGGCCTGCTGATCATCACCCATGATCTGGCGGTGGTAGCAGATCTGGCCGACAAGATCACCGTCATGCGACACGGCAAGGTTGTGGAGGCAGGCCCAACCAAGCACCTGTTGCACAACATGCAGCACCCCTATACCCGAATGCTGTTTGCCGCATCAGACCATCAGGTCGCCTTGCCTGCCGCCCTAGCGCCGACACCGCTGCTCGAAATAACAAACGCCGTGCGTGACTACCGCCTGCCTCGAACTTCGTTGTTTGGTGCACCCGGATCCTTCCGCGCCGTCAAAGGAGTCAGCTTCACTCTGAACCGAGGCGAACGTCTGGGATTGGTAGGAGAGTCTGGATGCGGAAAATCGACCCTAACAAGGGCATTATTGGGGCTAGAACCATTGCAGGGCGGCGAAATCGTTCTGGATGGTCACCCTGTGACGACACACCAGCCCAGAGAGCTGCGCCGCAAAATGCAGGTGGTGTTTCAGGATCCTTTTGGCAGCTTCAACCCCCGCCACCGGGTCGATCGCCTGATCACCGAACCCTTCCATTTGCTGGACAGCCCACCCAAGGGCAGCTCCCGCAGGGACCTGATCGCCGAAACCCTCACAGCCGTTGGCCTATCCCCCGATGACGCCCACAAGTACATCCACCAGTTTTCGGGCGGGCAACGCCAGCGCATCGCCATTGCCCGTGCCCTGATCACCCGCCCCGAACTGATCCTGTTCGACGAGGCTGTCTCGGCGCTGGATGTCTCGGTTCGTGCACAAATCCTCGATCTTCTGGCAGAGCTGTGCGAAGCCTACTCTTTGACCTACCTGTTCATCAGCCACGACCTGAACGTGGTGCGCACCATCACAGATCGGGTTTTGGTCATGAAGTCAGGTGAAATCGTCGAACAGGGTGACACAGAGAGCGTATTCTCAAACCCACAGCATCCCTATACCCGGGCGCTGCTTGCCGCTGCACCCAAACTGCCCGACCTGAACAAAGGCACCGTTATTGCATGAGCCTGTCCCTTGCTCTCATCCTTCCACGCGAACGCGCCTTTTTGGCGGCGGCGCTTGCCCCCTATTTTGGCGAGGTTGCGCCCTGGGCATCGGTCAATCCCGATGACCGCGCTGAACAGTTCCTGCACCGCAAGGATGTGACTGCCTTTTGGATCAAGAAGGATACAGCGCGCATTGGCTTTGCCATTGTCCTAAACCTGCCGGACGACCGCCGGGAACTATCCGAGTTTGCCATCTTCACCAAACACCGACGTCATGGCTTTGGCTATGAGGCCGCGCAAATCCTGCTGCAGGAATTCCCCGGCCGCTGGCGCATGGGGCTGTCCAGCTACTCTAAACAAGCCGCCGGATTCTGGGGCACCTGCCTAAGTGGCATGCCAGGCGTGCGAGAGCTGCGCGAAGGCGCGCCCTACACCGAGCACCAGCTCAAAAGCTACACATTCGAGATTACAGGACCACATGATGACTGACACAAATCCTCTCTGGTTTGATCCCTCTAGCTGCCTGATCGGTGGCCAGTGGCGTACGCCTGTTGATGGCCAGACACTGCCACTGGTGAACCCCTCGGATGGCAGCGAAATTTGCCAGATTGCCCGTGGAGAAGCTGAGGACATTGATGCCGCAGTATCAGCCGCAGAAGCCGCACTGAACAGAGATTGGGGCCGGATGACCGCCCTCGAGCGCGGCCGCATCCTGACACGTATTGGCCAACTGGTACTCGAACGGGTCGATGAACTCGCCGCTTTGGAAGCTATGGACGTTGGCAAACCCCTATCCCAGGCCCGCGCAGATGCTGTGGCGCTGGCCCGATACTGCGAGTTTTATGGCGGTGCTGCAGACAAAGTGCATGGCGCGACCATCCCCTATCTGGACGGCTACACTGTCTATACCCTGCGCGAACCACATGGGGTGACGGGTCATATCGTGCCCTGGAACTATCCGATGCAGATCATCGGTCGCTCGGTCGGCGCGGCGCTAGCCATGGGTAACGCTGCCGTGCTGAAACCGGCCGAGGAAGCCTGTCTGACCGCCCTCGCCTTTGCCCATATAGCGCAAGAAGCTGGACTGCCGGATGGTGCATTGAACGTGGTGCCAGGGTTAGGCACCGAGGCTGGCGCGGCCCTGTCGGCGCATCCGGGCATCCACCACATCTCGTTCACCGGATCAGTGGCCACCGGTGCTTTGGTCCAACAAGCCGCTGGCAAAAACGTGGTACCCGTAACGTTGGAGCTGGGTGGCAAGTCGCCGCAACTTGTGTTTGACGACGCCGACCTTGATGCGGCCCTGCCATTCCTAGTCAATGCCGGGATCCAGAACGCCGGCCAGACCTGCTCGGCCTCCTCCCGCATTCTAGTCCAGCGCGGGGTCTATGACGAAGTGGTCGCCCGCATGAGCACCGCCTATCAAGAGCTGACGGTCGGACCGGCCAGCCAAGACCTGCACCTAGGACCACTGATTTCGACCCGACAAAAAGACATCGTCGAAGGCTTCCTGAGCAAAGGATCAGACCTAACCATTGCCGCCCAAGGCACCATCGCCGAAAGCGCCCCAACGGCGGGTGCCTATGTCCGCCCTACCCTGTTTTCCGATGTACCACACGACCACTCACTGGCCCGTGACGAGATCTTTGGCCCGGTTCAGGTCATCATTCCCTTCGATACCGAAGAAGACGCCATCGAGATCGCCAACGCCACCGATTACGGTCTTGTCGCCAGTATCTGGAGCCGGGATGGCGGACGGCAAATGCGGCTGGCCAAAAAACTAAAAGTCGGTCAGGTGTTCATCAACAACTATGGTGCCGGCGGAGGGGTCGAACTCCCCTTTGGTGGGGTTGGAAAATCTGGCCATGGCCGCGAAAAAGGGTTCGAAGCGCTGTACGGATTTTCACAACTCAAAACCGTTGCGGCGCATCATGGGTAGCGACCAGACGCCCAGAAAATTCTTCGAAGAATTTTGCACCGCAAATAGCAGAGCAGAACGGATTAAGCGGGCTAAACCTCGACCTTGATTCGTTCTTGCGCACCAACGCCAAACACCCGTTTGTAGCGTTCGACCTGATCCGCGGGGCCCATGGCCTTTTCCGGGTTATCCGACAGCTTGACCGTTGGTCGCCCATTAGCTGAAACAGCCTTGCACACCAGCGAAAACGGCACCAAACCATCATTCGGGACCAGCCCGCGGAAATCATTGGTCAGCAATGTCCCCCAACCAAACGACACATTAACCCGGTCCGAGAACTTGGCGTGCAATTCTGCGATCTTTTCCACATCCAGCCCGTCCGAGAAGATCACACGCTTGGTGCTCGGGTCCTCGCCTCGCTGCTTCCACCAATTGATAGCAATCTCGGCTGCAGTTGCTGGGTCTCCACTGTCGATGCGGATGCCCGTCCAGCGGTCAAGCCACTCTGGCGCGCGATCTAGGAAACCCTTGGTCCCATAGGTATCGGGCAAAATGATCCGCAGGTTGCCTTCGTGTTCATCCCGCCAGTCCGACAAAACATCATAGGGAGCTTGGGCCAGCTCCTGGTCATTATTGGCCAGCGCGGAATAGACCATCGGCAGTTCATGCGCATTGGTGCCGATCGCCTCAAGTTCTCGGCGCATGGCTATCTTGCAGTTCGACGTACCGGTGAACTTGTCACCTAGCCCTTCGCTCATCGCCTGTACACACCAATCCTGCCACAGGAACGAATGACGACGACGAGTGCCAAAGTCAGCAATTGTCAGGCCGTCAATCTGACGCAAGCGCTCGATTTTCTCCCAAACCTTGGTCATGGCGCGGGCATACAGAACCTGTATCTCAAACCGATCCAGCTTGTTCAAAACCGCTCGGCTGCGCAGCTCCATCAGCACCGCCAGTGCCGGGATCTCCCACAACATCACTTCGGGCCAGCTGCCCTCAAATGTCAGCTCATACTGATCGCCTTTACGTTCCAAGTGATACGGCGGCAAACGGAGCCCCTCAAACCACTCCATAAAGTCAGGCCGGAACATTTGGCGTTTGCCATAAAACGTATTGCCGCGCAGCCAAGTGCTTTCGCCACGCGAGAGCGTCAATGTACGAATATGGTCCAGTTGTTCGCGCAACTCACCCTCGTCGATCAGATCGGCCAATGGCACCTTGATCGAGCGGTTGATCAGCGAAAACGTGACCTGAGTGTCCGGCTTGTTGCGAAACACCGACTGGCACATCAAAAGCTTGTAGAAATCGGTGTCGATCAACGACCGTACGATCGGATCGATTTTCCATTTATGGTTATAGACCCGGGTTGCAATATCCACCGGTGACCTCATGCGTTGGTTCACAGGTTGATAGGACACCCAAGCCTGATGGGCAAGAAAATCAGCTATCTAAGCGGTTTTCACCCTTGGAGTGATACCTTTGCATCTCGGCCAGAACTTCACTGCGGTTTAACGGCTTGCTCAAGAATCCATTCATACCCGCCTCGAGGCATGCGTCCCGGTCGCTGTCAAAGGCATTGGCTGTCAAAGCGACGATAACTGGCTGCAACCCACCATTGTTTCGAATGGCAAGTGTGGCATCGATCCCGTTCATCACCGGCATCGACATATCCATGAACACCAAGTGCGGTTCCATGGACTGAACTTTTTCCACAGCTTCGCTTCCGTTGTGGGCAAATTCCAGTTCGACAGGGACATCGCGCAGGAACTTCCGCATCACCAAACGGTTCACCTTGTTATCCTCTGCTACAAGAACTTTCATCCCGTCGAAACCTTCGGACTGAATTGTCGATGCCCTCGTACTGTTGGGGCTGGATGAAATTGGAGACTGCGCCGTATCCAGCAGCAATTTCACTGTAAAACAGGATCCCATCCCAAGCTCCGAGGTCGCCTCGATCTCGCCGTCCATTGCCTCCGCCAGTTTCCGCGAGATGGTCAACCCCAAACCCGTCCCGCCAAATCGACGAGTCGTAGCAGTCTCGGCCTGTGAGAAACGCTCAAACACATGGGTGAGCTTATCCTGCGAAATACCAATTCCAGTATCAGTTACCGAAAATGACAGCTCAAGCCTGTCATCAACGGGCTGGATATCAACACCAACCGCGACTTCACCTTGTTCGGTAAACTTGAGAGCATTCCCAACCAGGTTCAAAATGATCTGGCGGATTCTGCGATCGTCACCATGAACACGTACAGGTAGTTCATCTGGTACACTCAGCTTCAGCTTCAAACCTTTTTGTACTGCCTGCGTCCGTAATAGGCACAAAGTTTCTTCGAAGCAGGTTCGCAATTCAAAGTCGACAAGGCTGAACGTCATCTTTTCTGCATCTAGTTTGGAGACGTCCAGCACATCATTGATCAACGCCAGCAAAGTCTTGGAAGAACTTAGGATCGTATCCGTATATAGTTTTTGGTTTTCATCCAACTGCGTCGCTTCCAGCATTTGGGCCATCCCGATAACCCCGTTCATCGGTGTCCGGATTTCGTGGCTCATAGTTGCCAAGAAGTCTGCCTTGGTTCGTTCACCCTCTTCCGCAGAAATCCGCGCTTCTTCAAGCTGCTGGGCATGCAAATGAGCTGCGGTAACGTCACGCTCAACCGCAACAACCATTTCCACCTCACCGTTAAAGCCACGCACCGGAACTTGGTTGGTCTCTATCCAGATCAGGGAACCGTCTTTACATCGACTTTTGAGCTCAACCCTAAATGGCAGTCCTTTCTCTCGGTTTGCAATCAACTTACTGACGGCTTCTGGGTCAGCTTCCTCGGTCCCCAATAACTCACAGGGGGTACGATCGATTGCCTCTGAATACGAATAGCCAGTAATCCGCGTGAAAGAATCGTTTACCCAGGAAATTTTACCGTTCCGATCAATAAGAAAAACGCTATCGCTGGCGTGTTCCGCAACCAGAGCTAGCCGCCTGGCCTGCTGTTGCTGTTCTTGCAGCAATGCGTTCGACACTTCCAATTGCTGGTGCTGTTCAAACTGGGCTTGCGTGTTCTTTCTGTGGCGATGAAAGTTATCGACCATGAAACTCAAGAACCATATCAACAGCGTATAAAGCATGGCCAAACCGGCCATATTTATGTGCTCACCTGCGTCCAACTGCTCTGGGTTTAGCCTCTCAACGACCAAAATGGCGATCGGTGTTAACCCGTAGATTGCTAAACGCACAGCGCCAGCCAGACGATTATAGGGAAAAACCAGACCAGCGTTGATCGTAGCGCTGATCAAAAGTCCAAGCGCAAACAGTGGTTCTGCTTGCGCATGTTGCGCCTCCCAAGACAGCCATACACAAGCCGACGTTGTTAGCGCTTGAAAACTTGCCGTTGCGGCACTGAAAATCATTATTCGGCGCATAGAATGGCCACGCTCAATCAGGCGTGGAACATTATGCAAGTATAGACAGTCGACCACGTCTCCAGTGAAGACAACTGTGATAGCGACCAGCCCAATAATCGGAGAGATGAGGAAACAAAGAATAATACCGGCAGCGACCGCAAAAATCTGGCGATTGGCAAAATGACGGATCCGGCCACGTGCGTAGCGCAGTAACAAGCCTTTGGGACTGTAGATCTGATTATAGTCGATCACTGGCCCCGAGGTTTGATCCCCCAGATCGGTCATTGGATTGCCTTAGAATGTTGCCACTTCAATGCCTAGGTAGCCCAATGTCCTTAACAATTAGAGACTCATTATTAACCTAGAGTCACTCCGGCATTTTGCATTTGCTTCAGCGCACCTTCCAGAGAGCCATCCATATCAATGGCACGACACGCAGCAAGCTCAACACGAACCCCATATCCATGACGTGCCGCATCCATAGCCGAGAACGCAACACAGAAATCCGTCGCCAACCCAACCATGGTTAACTCATTGATACCACGCTCTTTCAAATAGCCATGTAATCCGGTGGGTGTGGCTTGATCGTTCTCAAAGAAGGCGGAATAGCTATCAATGTGAGAACGAAAACCCTTGCGAATGATCAGGTCCGCATCGCTTTTCAAATCGGGATGAAACGCGGCGCCATTGCTTTCCTGAACACAATGATCCGGCCATAAAACTTGCGCCCCATAAGGCATTTGAGTTGTTTCAAATGGGGCTTTTCCACCATGAGATGAGGCAAATGATGAATGTCCAGCCGGATGCCAGTCTTGGGTCAAGATCACCGAATCATAGTCCTGCATCATTTGATTGATGGCAGGGACAATCACGTCGCCCTCTGGAACCGCCAATGCGCCGCCGGGGCAAAAATCGTTTTGAACATCGATGACAATCAGTGCTTTGGTCATTTTAATCTCCCGCTTTATTCCTTCTGGCTACGCATTGGTGACCCGCAGGTCAACGTGAGCCTTGAAATCAAGGCCTCTCCGTTCTATCGCATGCGCCATGTATGTAATCTGCGCGCTCTATCACTTCACCCGATTTTCCGACACTGCAGCCATCAAGCCAGCCCTGTTGGAGCTCTGCCTGAACAATCAGGTCAAAGGCTCTCTGCTTTTGGCCAACGAGGGCATCAACGGCACCATCGCCGGGCCGCGATCCGGCATCGATGCTGTTCTGGCCCATATTAGATCCCTGCCCGGCTGTGCCGATCTGGAATGGAAAGAGGCCACCAGCGAAGAACCTGCGTTTGGCAAGATGAAGGTGCGGTTGAAGAAAGAGATCGTCACCATGGGGCAACCCGATGTCGATCCCAAGGCGCATGTCGGCCACTACGTGGAACCCACAGACTGGAACGAGTTGATCCAGTCGGACGACGTCGTGGTGATCGACACCCGCAATGATTACGAGGTGGGCATCGGTACGTTTGAGGGCGCAATCGACCCCAAGACCCAGTCGTTTGGTGAATTCCCCGCCTGGTGGGAAGAGAACAAAGACCGGTTCCACAACAAAAAGGTCGCGATGTTCTGCACCGGCGGCATCCGCTGCGAGAAATCGACCAACTTCCTGCTCGGCAAAGGCGTGGAGGATGTCTATCACCTCAAGGGCGGTATCCTGCGCTATCTTGAGGAAACGCCTGCAGAAGACAGCACATGGCAAGGCGAATGCTATGTCTTCGACAATCGTGTTTCAGTTGGGCATGGCCTTGAAGTCGGCCCACATCAACTGTGCCACGGCTGCCGTCGCCCCCTACTTCCCGAAGACACCAAACACCCTGCGTTTGAGCACGGCGTATCTTGTCATCAGTGTGTTGATGAAACCTCCGACCAAGACAAGTCGCGGTTCCGCGAACGGCAAAAGCAGATCCAGCTTGCCCGTAAACGCGGCGACACTCACATCGGTGGAAGCCACTAACAAACAAGGGCCACCCAATTGGGCGGCCCTTTGTCTATGTCGCGATCTGATCAATCTGTGAAATCAGAAATCCAAGTTCTCGACACTCAGCGCGTTTTTCTGAATGAACTCACGGCGCGGCTCGACCACGTCACCCATCAGTTTGGTGAACAGGTCATCCGCCTCAACCATGTCATCCACCCGTACCTGCAACAGTGTGCGCGCATCCGGGTCCAAAGTGGTTTCCCACAGCTGATCCGGGTTCATCTCACCCAGACCTTTATATCGCTGCAGTGACAGGCCTTTTTCACCCTCGTCCAAAATCGCCTTGAGCAGCCCCAGCGGGCCATGGATTGTCTGACTGCGGTCCTTGCGCATCAAAGAGGCCGTGGTCGAATAGATCTCTTGCAGGCTTTGGGTAAAGCTGCCGGTCTTGCGTGCCTCACCCGAACGCAGCATTGGACCGTCCAGTGTACGCACTTCTTCGACGCCACGCAGAATACGGGCCAGACGGATACCATGATCCTGAGTGATCCGGCCCTGCCAGCCCTGCTCGTATTCCAGCGCAATTTGGTTCAGTCGCATCGCCACCTTGTCAGCAACGCCCTGCAAATCAGCGTCCACGGCGCCAGGTACAAAGGCACCCGCCACAGCCGCTTGTTCCAGAATATGACGAGGATAATGGGTTGGGAAAGCATCCAGCACCCGTTTCAGCCTGCGCGCCTCGTCAACCACACGGGTCAGATCCTGTCCGGCAAGTTCTTCACCAGAACCAAGCCGCAACACAGCTCCTTCGACACCCTGGTTGACCAGATAATCATCCATCTCGGACTGATCTTTCAGGTAACGCTCGGACTTACCACGGCTGACTTTGTACAACGGCGGCTGCGCAATATAGAGATAGCCACCCTCAATCAGCTCGGGCATCTGACGGTAGAAGAAGGTCAACAGCAGCGTCCGAATGTGAGCACCATCGACGTCCGCATCGGTCATGATGACGATCTTGTGGTAGCGCAGTTTTTCAATATTGAACTCATCCCGGCCAATGCCGGTGCCCAGAGCCATCACCAGGTTGCCGATCTCCTGGCTGCCCAGCATCCGGTCAAACCGTGCGCGCTCAACATTCAGGATCTTACCCTTCAGCGGCAAAATCGCCTGTGTCTGGCGGTCACGCCCTGTCTGCGCTGAACCACCAGCCGAGTCACCCTCCACCAGGAAGACTTCAGTTTTGGATGGGTCTTTCTCGGAGCAGTCTTTCAACTTACCGGCCAAGAAGTTCACATCCATCGCCGTCTTGCGCCGTGTCAGCTCCCGCGCCTTACGTGCGGCTTCACGTGCATGGGCTGCTTCGATAATCTTACCAACGATCTGCTTGGCCACATTGGGGTTTTCTTCAAACCACTCGGCCAGCTTTTCGTTCATCATGCCTTCAACCGCCGGGCGTACCTCGGAGCTGACGAGTTTATCTTTGGTCTGTGAGGAGAATTTCGGGTCCGGCACCTTCACCGACAATACGCAGGTCAGACCTTCACGGGCGTCATCCCCGGTAAAGCTAACCTTTTCCCGCTTGGCAATGCCGCTGGACTGGGCATAGTTGTTGATGGTCCGGGTCAACGCACCGCGGAAACCAGCCACGTGAGCGCCGCCATCACGCTGCGGAATGTTGTTGGTAAAGGGCAGCACCGTCTCGTGGTAGCTATCGTTCCACCACATCGCGACCTCAACACCAATGTCGTCGCGCTCACCCTTGATATAGATCGGCGCTTCCATGACGGATGTCTTGTGGCGATCCAGGTATTTGACGAACTCATTGACGCCGCCGTCATAGTACAGCTCAGATTCCAGCCGCTCGGCTGGGCGTTCATCAATCAGGATGATCTTTACGCCGGAATTCAGGAACGCCAGTTCGCGCAGACGCTTTTCCAGCGTTTCAAATGAGTATTCCAAGTTGCTGAACGTATCGGTCGAGGCCATGAACCGAACCTCAGTACCGGTCTCATCACCACATTCACCGACAACTTTCAGGTGCTCGGCCGTATCGCCGCGCTCAAACCGGGCAACGTGTTCTTTGCCATTGCGCCAGATCCGCAGCTCCAGCCAATCGGACAGAGCGTTCACAACAGATACACCCACACCGTGCAAACCACCGGACACTTTGTACGAGTTACTGTCGAACTTACCGCCTGCGTGCAGCTGGGTCATGATAACCTCGGCCGCTGAAACGCCTTCTTCGGCATGAATATCTACCGGAATTCCGCGACCGTTATCAAACACCGAAACCGAACTATCAGCATGGATTTTCACCCGCACATGGTCGGCATGGTTAGCCAGCGCCTCGTCGATACCGTTGTCGACCACCTCATAAACCATGTGGTGCAGGCCCGAGCCATCATCGGTGTCACCGATGTACATACCAGGACGTTTTCGGACCGCCTCCAAGCCTTTGAGAACTTTAATGGAATCCGCGCCATATTCTGCGGGGGCTTGCTCGGTTCCGGACATTCGCGTCTTCCTCTTAAACTTTGCGAATTTATACGGAATCCGAGCAAGGTTGTCACGCGAATCGCCCGATTTTTATAGGCAAATTCAGGCCGCTTTGGCGCCAAGCTTGGCGGCTTGGTCCAACCAGACCTTAACCTTGCTCTCAGCAGCGTCTGTCGCAGGTGCAAATGACGCAAATTTGGTCGGCGTAATACCCACAAATCCCAATATTTGACGGCTGATCACTTTCTTCACAGCGTTCCCATAAAACAATCGCAGAAACACCGATGGCGTATCCGAAGTCAGCAACACCCGTGCCGTTTTCCCCTTCAACATCGGTCTGGGCAACCCCATGAAACTGATGTTGCGGGTGTCAAATGTCCGTCCCGGCAACAAAGCCCGATCAAACAGCCCCTTCAGCTTGGCCGGAATCCCCCCCCACCACAGTGGGGTCGCCATCACAACATGGTTCGCCCACTCCACGTCGCTCAGAAAAACATCCAGATCCGGCTCCAATGGTTTGGAGTTCTGGTATCCGCTCTGCCCATAATCCATATCGAACGACATTTCAGACAAGTCATGAAAACGCACATCATGGCCTTGCGCTTGGGCGGCGTCCCTATAGGCTTGGCAAAGGGATTTCGACAGCGAGGTCTCACCGGGGTGACCGCTCAGGATCAGGATTTTCTGGCTGGACATTGGGGGCTCCAAATTGGCAAATTGACTACGGTCATTTTTATATGGAGATAAATTGACCGCGGTCAATTTCTAAATGGTAACGCTTCCGTGAACACACGCCCTCCTCAGCAAAGACGCTTGAAAACACGTGCAAAATTAATCGACGTTGCGCGTGAAATTGTAACCGTTCAGGGCTATTCCGCCCTGCGCGTCGAAGATGTGGTGGATCAGGCCGGTGTCGCCAAAGGCACCCTGTTTTCGCACTTCAAGGACAAAGACGGGCTACTTGCAGTGCTAATCGGTGCCGAGGTCATGACCTATCTCGACCAGATGGAAGCCAAGGGTCAGCCCAGCACAATCGACGAGATCATAGATCGCCTCACCCCGCTGCTGGATTTCACCGCAACCGACCGGGTGATCTTTGACATCATGCTGCGCTATTCCGGCTCGACCGGTGCCGAAATGGACGAGGTGGTAACTGCGGGCATAATCCGTCAGGTCACCATCTTTGCAGGGTGGCTGGCTGAACTACAAGGCACGGGCACGGTGCGCGATGACACTCCGCCGGACCTACTGGCCGAGGGCATCCAGGCCTTCATCTACCACGTTCTGGCCCTGTGGTTTTGCACGGAACACAATAAACCGGCTTCGCCCGCTGTCTCGCTACAGCCCTTTCTACACTCCTGGCTTGCACCCAAAGCTTAAAACAGCAAAATCGCCAGCCCAACGCAGATCAGCGCACCGCCCGAAACATAGTTGATCCGTCGCAACTTCTCGGGCGACGAGATGAATTGGCGCAGGTGATGGATCGATCCAGCCAGAACCAAATTGCCCAACAGCGGCACCATAAACGACAACACCACAATCGCCGCCAAATCACCCCAGGTCACCTGTGACAGGTCAAAGAACCCTGGCAACACCCCCATGTAGAACAACACCGCCTTGGGATTGCTCAGGATCACCAAGACCCCAGCCATGAACCCAGCCCAGGCACCGGGTTTCGTTAACGCCTTGTTTTCCTGCAGGCTATCCCCCGCATGGCGGATCAATAGCCCCCCCATAACAACAAACATCCCGCAGGCCACCCAGCGCAAAATGCCCATCGCGCCCTCGACCTCGGATACCAGCCAAGACACCCCTGCAACCGCCACCAGCGGCCACAAAATGTCTCCAACGGCCACACCCAACGCCAGCGGCCAAGCGCTGTTAAACCCGCTCGACAACGACCGCGCTGCCACAGCCAACCACACCGGCCCCGGCGTCAAAAACAAAATGAACAGCGCCCCGGAATACAGCACCAGATCCCAAACAGTTACGCTCATAACTGGGCCACCTGCGACTGACCTTCGGCTTCGGTGATTTCTAGCATCTGCGCCCGATCACCAAGCGTTGTAAACATCTCTGCCCCCGTCCCCGTCATCCAGGCCTGTGCCCCTAATCCACAAATCTCATCATACAATGCCGCGCAACGATCCGCGTCCAGATGCGCTGCCACCTCATCTAGCAACAACATTGGCGGCGCCCCATCGCGCTGCGCCAACGCCCGTGCATTTGCCAGAATCAGCGACACCAACAGTGCTTTTTGCTCACCCGTCGAACAGTCCTTGGCCGCAACACCCTTGGCCTCAAAGGTTCCGATCAGGTCGCTACGATGCGGCCCAACCAAAGTGCGCCCCGCCGCCAGATCCCGAAACCGGCTTTCGGCCAATGCCTCGCGGAAATCTTCTTCGCCACCCGGCATCGCCCCTTCGTTCTGGATCAACTCCAGCTCTGCTGCGGGAAAGGCGGTCTCCGCTCCGGCCTGCGCCACCTGCAAGTTCTCGATGGCCTGCACCCGCGCCTGATGCACCCGGTTTCCTGCCTCAGCCATCTGCCCTTCCAGCACCCGATACCAGGCCGGATCGCGCACCTGCTCTTTCAGCAACCGGTTCCGCTCACGCATAGCTTTTTCATAGGCCAACGAGGCCTCTGCATGGCCGGGGTCAAAGCTTAGAACAATGCGATCCAAAAACCGCCGCCGCCCCTCGGCCGCTTCGATCCACAGCCGATCCATTGCCGGAATCAGCCAGACCACCCGGCAAATTTTGCCCAAAGCAATCTGATTGGCGGCTTTGCCATCAATACGGATCTGGCGTGCAGCGCCACCTTCGGACCAGATTTCAATTTCATAGATCTGATGTGCTGCCTGCAATTGCCCAGTCAGCTTCCAGCCAACATCCTCGGCCCGGCGCGCCATATCGGCAGCCCCTGCCCGGCGCAAACCACGCCCGGGCGAAAACAGCGATACAGCTTCCAATATATTGGTCTTACCCGCCCCATTGGCACCAAAAAGAGCCACCGGGCGTCCGTCCAGCTCCATCTCCGCTCGCTTATGCGAACGAAAATGAGACAAGGTCAGCTTGGTCAAAGCCAGCATCGCCCGGCCTCATTTCTTTTAGCTAAAAATACTCCAGCCGGAGGCATCGCCGTCAGGCGATCAAACCCGCATCGGCATTACGACAAACACAGCGCTTTGGTCATTTCCTTCCCGCATCAGGGTTGGATCCCCGGACGAGTTGAACATGAACACGGCGTTCTCGCGATCCACCTGGTTAGCGATTTCCAGCAGGTATTTGGCGTTGAAACCAATTTCCAACCGCTCATCGCTATAGGCAACAGCCAGTTCTTCCTCAGCAGCACCGCTATCAGGCGCATTCACCGACAGAATCAAGCGATCCTCGTCCAATTGCAATTTCACCGCCCGCGAACGCTCGGACGAAACTGTCGCCACACGATCTACGGCCTGTGCAAATTCCTTGGCATCTACTTCCAGACGTCGGGTGTTGCCCTGTGGAATAACGCGTGTGTAATCGGGGAAGGTTCCGTCGATCACTTTGGAGGTCAGAGTGATGTCTGGCGTGGCAAAGCGCACTTTGGTTTCGCTAACCGAAACCGCAATTCCCATATCGTCATCATCCAGCAGCTTGCGCAGTTCACCCACGGTTTTGCGCGGAACAATAACACCCGGCATATCAGTCGCACCCGCAGGCAGATCGGCGTCAATGCGGGCCAGACGGTGGCCATCGGTAGCCACACAACGCAGCGCCTTGCCGATCTCACCATCAGCAACATGCATGTAGACACCGTTCAGGTAATACCGTGTCTCTTCGGTTGAAATAGCGAATTTGGATTTATCGAACAACCGCTGCAGCATCCCAGCTTTGGCAGTAAAGTTCGACTGATATTCAGATGACGCCATCACCGGGAAATCTTCACGCGGCAGTGTCGCCAGCGAGAAATTGGAACGTCCGGCTTCAACCGTTAGCCGCCCGGTGGCTGCATCAGCAGTCAAAGTCACCAGCGCCCCATCCGGAAGCTTGCGCACAATCTCGTGCAACGTTGTGGCCGCAACGGTAGTTGCACCTGCGCGTTCGACCTGTGCCAACGCTTTGTCGACAACCTCGATATCCAGATCGGTGGCACGGAACTGCACGTGTTCGCCTTCGGCCTCAATCAGAACATTGGCCAAAATCGGGATCGTGTTGCGGCGCTCCACAACTGACTGGGCCTGGGACACTGCCTTCAGCAGTGTTCCGCGTTCAATACTTATCTTCATTCCCTCAATCCTCTGCGAATGGCCGGGAAGGGCAAAATAACGTTTTACCCAAGCGGCACAAGGCTTTTCATGAATTTGTTCAGGGGAATGACCGGAGCGTCAAGAGTAGCAAGGGCACAACACCTGCATTGCTCAGGAACCGTTGCGTTAAGACACAAAAAAAACGGCCCCAGAAAATCTCCGAGGCCGTCTAAATCATGGCTTCTTTTATGCTTCTAACGCGCGACGCAGCATTTCGACATCTTCAGCGATCTGCCCATCGGTCTGCTTCAGCTCTTCGATCCGTTTGACACCATGCATAACCGTGGTGTGGTCGCGACCACCAAACCGACGGCCAATCTCTGGCAGCGACCGACTGGTGAGCTGTTTTGACAGATACATGGCCACCTGACGTGGTCGTGCAAACGACCGCAACCGTTTAGGGCCAATGATGTCAGACATACGGATATTGTAATAGTCGGACACCTTACGCTGAATTTCCTCAACGGTGATCTTGCGCTCGGACGCCCGCAGGACATCCGCCAAGCAATCCTGGGTCAGATCCATGTCGATCTCACGACCAACTAGCGAGGCAAAGGCAAACAGGCGGGTCAACGCACCTTCGAGTACGCGAACGTTGGTCGAGATCCGGTGCGCCAGGAATTCCAGAACACCATCAGCAATCTGCAGCCCGGGATAAGTGGCTCCGTATTGCTTGACCTTGGTCTGCAGGATTCCAAGACGCAGTTCATAGTCGGTTGGATGCAGGTCAACAACCAGACCACACTGCAGGCGTGATTTTACTCGATCTTCCAGATCTTTGATTTCACCCGGCGCGCGGTCAGCCGAAATGATGATCTGTTTGTTCTGGTCCACCAACGCATTGAAGGTATGGAAAAATTCTTCTTGTGTTGAACCTTTGCCAGCGATGAACTGCACATCATCAACCATCAGTACGTCAACCGAACGGAACAGGTGTTTGAAATCCATCATCCGACGCTCACGCAGGGCTTGCACAAAGCGATACATGAACTGCTCTGCCGACAGATACAGCACGTTCAGCTCAGGACTACGGGCTTTCAACTCCCAGGCGATAGCATGCATCAAGTGTGTCTTACCCAGACCAACACCACCATACAGAACCAGCGGGTTGAAGGTAACAGGACCACCTTCAGCTACGCGGCGTGCAGCGGCATGTGCCAATTCGTTGGGTTTGCCGACAACAAAGCTATCGAATGTGAACCGAGGATCCAAAGGCGCAGCCTGCAAAGCACCCAAACCATCCTGAGTAGACGCGGATGTGGGTGAAGCAGCTACGGCCGCATCAACATTTTGCTCTGTCAGCTCTACATACGGCTCTTCTGCGCGCTCAGGTGCCCGCGCAGGGCGAACTGGCGAATTTGCAGCAACTCTGAATGACAATCGCTGAACCGATTCTCCCGACAAACTAAACTCATGAATAATTAAGTCCGCAAAGTTTTGGCTGACGTAATTACCCATGAAATTGGTGGGTACATTGAATACCGCAACACCCTCTTCCACTACGTCAAATTCCAGTGGTTCAATCCACGTTGTATAATTATTCTGCCCAACAGTCTTCAGCAATTTCTGCCTCAGTTGGCTCCATTTATCCTGTGTCATCCCGCGCCTCATAACGTCCCGAATTTAGTGGCCTACTGACCCGTCTGCCTATCATCATAATGCATCGAACGACAAAGCTGCCCTAGGCGGTCCAGCGCAATACTGTCCCGCACCATTCCCTTTCAGAAACAGTCTCTCTGACGTCCGCAAAGTAAAAAACCCATGTTGCCACATGGACTTAGCCAACATTACACACACAACGCGACAGGGCTGCAACCTGGATCAACCCAGGGCAGTTTCATTCAATGCGCACGACAAAAACACGTCGTCCCTCTGAACTTGATGTCACGAAAATCCTCCTGATGCCCATCAGAAGTCTCGCGAGCAGCCTAGTCCCCCCAGCGAATGAATCGCTGTAGTAGTGGTAGCAACAAGGACCCCCGGCCATCAATCAAACTCTGATGTTGACTCGGGAATTGCCGAGAAAGAATCTCTTTTGACCTTAAGTCAGGTCAAAAAGAGTGACCCAAAAAACAAAGGCGCTGCAATTTGCAGCGCCTTTTTAATTTAAATTTACTTTAGCGATTGACCGCGAAAGTAAAGAATCAGCCCAGGGATTTAACGCGAGCCGACAAACGCGACATTTTACGCGCTGCGGTGTTCTTGTGGTAAACGCCTTTGGTTACACCACGCATCAGCTCGGGCTGAGCGGCGCGCAGAGCAGCAGCTGCAACGGTCTTGTCACCAGATTCGATAGCTTCCTCAACGTTACGCAGAAAAGTGCGGATGCGCGAACGACGGGCTTTGTTTACAGCAAAGCGCTTTTCGTTTTGACGAGCGCGCTTCTTAGCTTGTGGTGTATTAGCCATGGTATTGGACCTTACTTCGGGTTTGTGTTTCTGACGCGCGGTGTCAGCCAACCCGGATTGATCCACCGGTGTGATTCTAGCCTAGGCGGGCTGCACGCGCATGTATTGCGGCGTCATTTACCCAAGTTCAGCCCCTTTGACAAGTTGAGTCTTCAAATGCCCCTTCAAAAGCAAAAAAGCAGGCCACTGGCCTGCTCTCTCAAAACGATTCTGTTCAAATCACTTACCGCGGAACTGCGCTTCGCGTTTCTCCAGAAAGGCCGCCATACCCTCTTTCTGATCCTCGGTTGCAAACATCGAGTGGAACACCCGGCGCTCAAACAACATGCCTTCGCTCAAGGTCAGCTCATAGCTCCGGTTCACAGCCTCTTTCGCAGCTGCCGCAGTCAGCACCGATTTCTCAGCGATCTTCTGCGCCGCACCCATCGCTTCTTCGATCAGCTTTTTGGCTGGCACAACACGCGACACCAAGCCGGAACGTTCCGCCTCATCCGCTCCCATGAAACGACCGGTCAGGTTCATATCCATAGACTTCGACTTGCCAACAAAGCGTGTCAAACGCTGGCTGCCACCCATGCCGGCAATAACGCCTAGATTAATCTCGGGTTGTCCAAACTTTGCCGTTTCCGATGCAATGATGAAGTCACACATCATTGCCAACTCACAGCCACCGCCCAGCGCATAACCACTGACCGCCGCGATTATCGGCTTACGGATCGCCTCGATACGGTCGTTGGTGTCAGCAAAGAGGTTGGTGGTGAACACATCAACAAAGCTCATTTCCGACATCTCTTTGATGTCAGCACCAGCGGCAAAAGCCTTCTCCGAGCCGGTGATCACGATGCAGCGCACCTTGCCATTGGCATCCGCGTCTTCCAACGCTTGGCACAATTCCTTCAACAACTCGGTGTTGAGCGCGTTCAACGCATCAGGCCGGTTCAGTCTAATTAGAGAAACGTGATCCTGCACTTCGACGTTGATCGTCTCATAGGCCATGTTGTGAACTTTCATTATTCCGTTAGGAAAGATTTCTTATCACGCAAAACATCTCATTCAAGCTATCTTTGGCACTTGCCACAATAGAAGGTCGAACGACCAGACTGCGTGATTCGACCTATTATACCGTCGCAATCCTCACGTTTGCAGGGTTCTCCCTCACGTCCATAAACATCAAAGCTATGCTGAAAATATCCAAGATTTCCATCGGCTTGCCTGAAATCTTTCAACGATGATCCACCCGCTTTGATCGCATCGGCCAGAACTTGCCGGACCACCGGAACCAACGATGCGACTCGCCCAGAAGAAATTTGTCCCGCTTTGCGACGTGGCGATATCTTGGATCGAAACAATGCCTCGCAAACGTAGATATTGCCCAACCCGGCGATGATTCCCTGATCCAGCAGCGCCGATTTCACCGGCGTATTCCGCCCGTTAAACGCCTCAACCAGGTAATCCTCGTGAAAATCATTGCCCAGCGGCTCGGGCCCCAGAACCGTCAACAGCTTGTGTTGATCCGCTGTCGACGTGTCCAACAAGTCCATCGCCCCAAACCGACGCGGATCATTGAATGTAATCCGCGCACCATTATCCATGTCGAACACCACATGGTCATGTTTTTGCGCCGCCGGGTGGTCATGCACAAACTGCCCCAGCGGGTCGCCCGAAACCGTCATCCGCCCCGACATTCCCAGATGCACCAACAGTGTCTCACCCCGGTCCAGATCCGCCAGAATGTATTTCGACCGCCGCCGCAACGCTTTCACCCGCGCCCCGGTTAGCCGCTCCGCCATCCGCTCGGGAAAAGGCCAGCGCAAATCAGGCCGGTTCACCTGCGCCTTGGCAATCACTGCACCCTCCATCGCAGGAGTCAGGCCGCGCATCACGGTTTCAACTTCGGGAAGTTCAGGCATTTCTTTTCCTCAGCAAACAGGCGTCCAAAGCAAAGTCATGGGGATAATAGCGTTCAGTAGCAACGAGTATCGCTTGCGTTCCAGTCATGTGCGAGCTCAGATCAATTGTACGCTTTTCCCGAAAAGTTAGCTGGTAAGCGCATGGGGCACTCTTCAGAATTTCAACACCCTTACGTTTGCTAAGCTCTGCTAGAAAATAAGGCCCTTTTCGCAATTTCGGTCGCAGTCCCCCTGTCGTAAAAACCGCACCGTCCTTTATCCGAACCCGGAAACTTCCAAAATGGACCGCCAGAACTGCGCCGAACACTAGCATGATTAGTCCAAAGAGCAGACTCATTGCTCCCAACATCAAGGAATCGACACCAGAGGCACCAACCACACCTAGCACAAGTGCACTCACTCCCATCGCCGCCAAAAACAAGCATGCCAACACATGCCCGATAGGATAGCGGGATTCGATTGACCCGTCTCCTTCTGGCTCACGGGCCTTCGCTCCGATCCAAATTAGTCCCGAAATTCCTGCAATCATCCCTACAACAAAGGGCAGAAGCAGAGCATAACTCCACACCCCATCAGCACTCCTCAAACCAAATAGGCTGAGTGCGAAGAGAGCCCCTCCCCACAGGAAACGAACCAAGTATCTATCTTTAGGGAGCCGCAATTTCATAATCACCTGCTTCAAAATGGTCCAATTGTCTTCCCGGCCCGGGTGCCTATAAGAAGGAGCGGCAGTCGCAGAGGCAAGACCAAATGGCAAACACATCGCAGAACACCACCCACTTCGGGTTCGAAACCGTCCGCGAGGATGAGAAGGCAGGCCGCGTGCAGGGCGTCTTCAACTCGGTCGCCTCGAAATACGACATCATGAATGATGTGATGAGCGTTGGTATCCACCGGATCTGGAAAGACGCGATGATGGATTGGCTGGCTCCACGCCCCGGCCAAAAACTGCTGGATGTGGCGGGGGGCACAGGTGACATTTCTTACCGCTTCCTGAAACGCGCAGGCCACGGCCATGCCACGGTTCTGGATCTGACCACACCCATGCTCGAGGCCGGTCGCACCCGTGCCGAAGCAGACCAGATGTCCGACAGTCTGGATTGGGTCACCGGTGACGCCATGGCGTTACCTTTCAAAAACAACACCTTCGACGTCTACACCATCTCGTTTGGCATCCGGAACGTCACCCGCCCCCAAGAGGCCCTGAACGAAGCCTACCGCGTGCTGAAACCCGGTGGTCGGCTGATGGTATTGGAATTCAGCCAGCTGCCCAACCCGGCCATGCAAAAAGCCTATGACCTCTATTCCTTCAATGTGATCCCGCGCATGGGGCAGGCCATCGCCGGTGATTACGACAGCTACCAGTATTTGGTCGAATCGATCCGTAATTTCCCGGATCAAGACACGTTCCTGGGCATGGTGCGCAAAGCCGGATTTGAAAACGCCAAGTACCGCAACCTGTCGATGGGCATCGCCGCCCTGCATTCTGGCTGGAAAATCTGATCGATGCGCGGTCCTCACAACATCATCCGCCTGATCCGAACAGGCGCCACACTGGAACGCACCGGCGCCATGAGCGTGGTTTTGGACGCATTTGAGGCCCCCAAACCCCTGCGCATTCTCGCCCACACCCTTGGCTGGCCGTTCAAATGGCTTGGCTACAAGGGCAATCCCGACATGCCCCCGGCCACCCGCGCCCTCACCGCGCTGGGTCCGGCCTATATCAAGTTTGGCCAGATGCTCTCCACCCGCCCCGATCTGGTAGGCGAGGAGCTGGCACAAACCCTACGCGTGTTGCAGGACAAACTGCCCCCCTTCTCCAAAGCCGAGGCCATGGCCGAGGTCGAGCGCGAATTGGGCCGCCCAGTGGATGAGATCTTCTCAGAGTTCAGCGCCCCCATCGCCGCCGCATCCATCGCACAGGTCCACCGCGCTCGACTGGCGGAAAACGGCAAAGAGGTCGCCGTCAAAGTCCTGCGCCCCGGCATCGAGCGCGCCTTTAACAAGGATGTCGACGCCTTCTACTTCGCCGCACGCATCGTCGATTTGTTTGCCCCTAGCGCCCGCCGATTGAAGCCAATGGACGTCATCGAGCACTTTGATGGCGTCGTGCAGGCCGAGCTCGACCTCCGGCTCGAGAGCGCCTCAGCCTCGGAATTTGCCGCCAACACGGAAAAGGATGAGGGCTTTCAGCTCCCCTCCATCCAGTGGAACTATTCTGCCCGCCGGGTGATGACACTCGACTGGGCCGATGGCACCGCGCTGGGGGACAATGACGCACTGGATGCAGCTGGTCATGACCGCCGCTTGCTCGGCAACCGCGTGCTCAGCCTGTTCCTGCGCCACGCGCTGCGCGACGGCTACTTTCACGCCGACATGCACCAGGGCAACCTCAAGGTCGCGGCCAATGGCGATATCATCGCCTATGACTTTGGCATCATGGGCCACATTGATGAGTACACCCGCCGGGTCTATGCCGAAATTCTGTTTGGCTTCATCAATCGCGACTACAAACGCGTCGCCGAAGTGCATTTTGAGGCTGGCTATGTGCCAGCCCATCAGGATGTGGATGAATTCGCCCGCGCCCTGCGCGCTGTGGGCGAGCCAATCTTTGGCATGGACGCCAGCCATATCTCGATGGGTCGGCTGCTGAACTACCTGTTCGAAGTGACCGAGCGCTTTGGTATGGAAACCCGCACCGAACTGATCCTGCTGCAACGCACCATGGTCGTGGTCGAAGGTGTCGCCCGATCGCTGGATCCCCACATCAACATTTGGGAAACCGCGCATCCGGTGGTAGCCGATTACATCAAGAAAAGCATCGGTCCGCGCGCCGTCGCCAAGGATCTGCTGTCCACTGCCCAAGTCATGGCTCGCTTTGGCCCCCGTCTACCGGCATTGGTCGAATCCGCCCTGATTGCGCAATCTAAACCGGCTGACAATCACGCAGGATCACACAAATCCTGGATTGCTCCCGCCTTAACAGGCGCAATTCTCGGCGCAGGCCTGTTTGCCGCGATCAGCTATATCGTCTGATCCCCTACAACTTCATCTGGTCCTAAATATCCTCGGGGGGTGAATTGGCCTTGGCCAAGAGGGGGCAGACGGCCCCCTCCCCGCTCTCAGGTCAATGCCGCTCAATCGCCAGTGCAATGCCCTGGCCGCCGCCAATACACATGGTGATCAACGCCTTTGATCCACCGATCCGCTCCAGCTCATACAGCGCTTTCAGAGTAATGATCGCCCCAGTCGCCCCCACCGGATGGCCCAATGCAATTGCACCGCCATTGGGGTTCACCTTGGCCGGGTCCAACCCAAGTTCTTTGCTCACCGCCAGCGCCTGTGAGGCAAAGGCTTCGTTGCTCTCAATCACATCAAAATCATCCGCCGACAGGCCTGTTTTTGCCAGCAGGTTCTGCACCGCAGGCACAGGTCCAATCCCCATAACCTCTGGCCGCACACCAGCGTGTGCATAACCCAAGATCCGTGCCTTGGGTTTCAGGCCCGCCGCCTCGGCAGCATCAGCGGTAGCAAGAACCATCGCCGCTGCGCCGTCGTTGATACCGCTGGCATTACCGGCAGTTACGCGCCCGTCCTTCTGGAACACCGCCCGCAATCCCGACAGCTTCTCAAGGCTGCTAGCCGTGGGGTGCTCGTCCACCTCAAACGGCACCATGTCGCGTTTCACCTTGACCTCAACCGGGGTGATCTGGCTTTCGAAATACCCCGCCTCAATCGCCGCCGCTGCACGGGTCTGGCTGAGCAGCGCAAACTCGTCCATCTGTTCACGGGTTATGTCATGCTCGTCCGCTACGTTTTCCGCCGTGACCCCCATGTGCCCGGTGCCAAAGGGGCAGTTCAGCGCGCCCAGCATCATGTCCAGTGACTTCACATCCCCCATCTTCGCGCCCCAGCGTTGCTGCTGCATGATGAATGGGCTACGCGACATGTTCTCGGCTCCACCGGCCAAGGCGAATTCTGCGTCACCCAGAATCAGGGACTGCATCGCTGAAACAATGGCTTGCACCCCGGATCCACACAGCCGGTTCACATTCATCGCTGGCGTCCCGTTTGGAATACCCGCCTGCATCGCCGCCACCCGGCTCAGATACATATCGCGCGGTTCGGTGTTGATCACATGGCCAAACACCACAGACCCGATCTGCTCCGGCGCAACCCCTGACCGCTCCATCGCGGCCTTACTAACCGTTGCGGCTAAATCAATCGGTGCCGTGTTCGCCAGCGACCCGCCAAAGGTGCCAATGGCTGTCCGTGCGCCGTCCAGAATGACGATATCTGTCATGATTTCTCTCCCATCTCCTGTTCGCCGCTACTATGCGGTCGCAGCATTAACTTGTCTGCCAGAACGTGCCGTCACCGCCCGGTGACGCGGGGTGAAACCCGTGCACCAGGCGTGCACCCCCTCCCTGTGCACCGCCGCATCGCAGCGGATCACTGACCCAAAGATTAAGAACCGCAGCCAAATATTGACAACACCCGCGCATCAGCGCAGGACTCCGCTATGACGGAAAAAACAGACGATATCCTGACACTACTCCCCTCTCGCCTAAAAGAGGCCCGCCGAGCGCAAGGCCTGAGCCTTGAGGCGGTGGCCAATCTGTCGGGCGTGTCCCGGTCGATGGTCAGCCAGATCGAGCGTGGCGAAAGCTCGCCCACCATTGCCACCCTGTGGAACCTGACCCGCGCCCTGCAGGTAGATTTCGCTGGCTTGCTTGAGGCTAAGGATGCCCAAGACCACATCGACATTCTGCGATCCGAAGACGTGCCCAAGATCGAAAACATGGGCCACGGCTGTCGCATCCGCATCTTGTCTCCCCCCGAAGAGGCCGGCGGTCACGAGGTTTATGACATCCGGTTCGACAAAGGTGGCGCGTTGATCAGCCAGCCACACACCCGCGGCACCTTGGAGCAGCTCACCGCGCTCGAGGGCGACATCACTGTCACCTCGGGCAACGCCCGTAACCAGCTGCGCGCCGGAGACACCGCCCGTTATGCAGCAGATGTGGACCATTCAATCACCGCGCCAAATGGTCCGGCGCGAGTGTTTTTGATTGTGAAGAATGCTTAGGGAACCGGAGGCATTGGAGGAAGGAATAGAGTGATTTCACCCTTCCAGAGCATCAGGAAAGCAATCGCCGCCCAATAGCTCAGCACGAACAGTCCAATACGCAGTATCCACCTTTGATACGTGTGGCGAACAATCATTGATGAGAGCAAGTACGACGCAATGGAGATTATCAAAAAGAGACTCAGGTTGGGCAAATCGGGTTCTGCAATCAGCAAGAAACTACCGGCCAAGGGAAGCCTTTCAAAAACATAAACTGGGGCAATCGCAGCAATAAAAACTGCTGACACAACCCGACCTCGGGTCGGGCGAAATGTTTCGATCCAGTGTCCACGAGTATTGTTGAGCAGCCACCACAACATCGCGAAAGCATAACCGAGAATTAGCGAGAACCCAACGCCAAGTGGCGTTGAGACAGGCCAACCGTCAAGGTTTGGCCGCCACGCCCACTGATAAATCACGAAAATGAGACCACTTAGTGTGAGCGCAAGAGCCCTAGGTGGGGAATAGTGTACACTTGATGCATTCATTGAGTTGATGCCTTTAATGCAGATTGGGTTTTATCATCAGTCAAAAGTATTTCTTGTTTCACATCAGAAATGAAAGCTAAGGCAGCGCCCGACCTGGAGGGCGTTCTAAGAGTTCTCTTCCTCATTTGACTTCACTACACCAGTGACTTTAGTGAAACCTGAGACGTTGCAAAGCGCCTCCGGGGGGAGGTCGGGCGCTGACCGGTGGTTCTTCTGGGCGGGACACTGGTAGAAAGCCTCGTAGACTCTGGTTTTCAAGCCAAGAGATTACCTGAGTAGCCGCACATTTTGTGCGCCATCACAAAACACTACTGCGATTCCAGGGCGGTGAGAACAAAATCGACACGGTCTGAAACGCTCACCTTGGGAACCAACAGACTTTTGTAGCCCAGTTCAGGCAAGGCCGCTTTGATCCGCTCAAACTCACCAACCGCATCCTCAAAGCCATGTTTGCGCTCGGCGTCATTGCAGTAGATCTCTGGCCAAGGTGGGAACAGAAACACAATTCGGCGGTAATGGAGGTTGCCTCCCAAAGCCTCCTTGGCCCTCACCTTCGTTTCATTCCCCAACGCTACAGCCGCATCCACCAATCCTCGGTCAAAGAAGGTATAACTCGAAGGTTCTCCAACAATCTCCAAGTCCCTATGCGCCAAGTCCAAGGCACGTCGGGCGAAGGCCTCTGGTTTTTGCCATGGCAAGGCCTTCCCGCCACTTACCAGTTCTTCTTTGACAATCCGCCGCCCCGGCTCATCGACAGTGGCGTAGCCTCTCGCATTTAATGCGTTCAGCAAAGTCGTTTTGCCACCACATGAGCAGCCAGTGAATAGAATACGTTTGCTGGTTTCTGCTTGGTCGATGATCAATTGGTTGCCAGTGCTTCGAAGAAAATTGCTAGTTCACTGTGATCAGCGAGTAAGGCTGAGCCACAGAACGTTAGAAGTTGACCTTTAGGTCGCCGCGCCAGAAGACTTAGCGCAGGCATTTCTGACCATGAAGAATGCAAAATATTGCAGGGGTCGCAATCTACATCCCTGCCAATTCGCTCAGTCAAACACGTTTAAAATCCATCGTCCAGTTTGTTTCCCAGGTCTCGCCACCATCAAGCGACATCGCCTGTTCCCATCTCGGCGACGCCGTATCGGTTCGCATCCACAGGAACCGCACAGTCACTGATTGCCCCTCATGCGTGCCCTCAGCATAGAACGACCCCACACCACTCTCAAACTTACCCTTCACCGGCACGTCGAGCTGGTGGGGGTCATTCGCAGATAGCCACCAGATCGCCCAGGTTTGGCTGGGGACGTCAAAGGCCCGTAGGGCAATTGCACGGTAGGAACCGCTTGGAAACTCAAGCAAGTTGTCTTCTACGTTGCCATTCCCTCCAAGCACCAGGCGGGTTTCCGAACTGCCGTTGAACTCTTCCCAGTCGCTACATCCAGACAACCGCTCTTTGAGCCGACGATGACGCACCCGCCATTGACCAGCTTCAAAATCGAAATCATGAGAAATGTTTACTGCCTCTTGCATGTGACTGACCTTTGGTTTGTGCGATATGTTTGTTCACGTTATGTTCTTACGCTATTACTACGTCAATCTATGATCGAGCGCCCGAATTGCTTGCTCTATCCCAAAATGGCAGCGCCCTCTTGGGGAGGTCAGGCGCTGTCCGATGTTCCAGCGGGCAAAACACGGGATTATTTCACAAGCTTTTTGTCGACTTTCTTCAAGGTGAGGCATTCCTTTGTGTCGTCCAGTTCGACCCAGTCACCAACCTTATGTTGCTTGACGCAGTCCAAATACCATTGGGCAAGATCCAAATAGGCCTTCACATCTGCACCTATGTCGACGCCACATGATATCATTTTGTCTAAGATGTCGCTCGGAGTGAGGTCTCTACCTGTGTAGACAACTGTCGCAACATTGCAGACATTGCCCTTTGGCACCGAAACCAAGCCAACTTCGGGGCGAAAAGCAGGTAGAGCAAAAACCTTTCCTCTAGCAACATTGCCGTTGATTACAGGAACAAGAGCTTTCTTTGTTGTCACTTCGGTGGCCTCATGCGTGCAATATGCAATTTCTGAACCGGTAATAGCTTGCCCAATCCTAAGAAAACCGCTCCGCCACACAATACGCCGCTACGGACGCCAGCAGCAAATGTTCCTTGGCAATCTGCACCCGCTCCTCGGTATATTGCCCCTCGGCATCCAGCAGGTTCACTGTGGCCACCAACGTCCCGCCAACCACAATGGGTAGGTTCATCGCCGCCTGACAGCCCAGTGAATCGATCAACTCATAATCGGGATACAGCGTAGAAAATTCCTCGAGTTTGTTTGCAACAAAACACTCTTGCTGATCGTGCACCAATTCAAACCAGCTGTTACGAACAATCGGCTTGGTGCCTGATACCGGATAGCTTTGCGTATCGCTGGTATAGGCCCGCCGTGCCAGCTCTGCCTCCATGTCGATCGCTGTTACGGTAAACAGCTTCACTCCAACCAGCTCTTGGGTCAGCACATCCAGCGCTCCATAAGCTTGTTCAGGCGTGGTTGCGGCTGAAAGGTCCTGTTGGAAACGGGTCAGCGCGGTGGCTTGGGTCATGCAATATCTCCAATAAATCTCTAGCGCTTCAATACAGTAGCGCATGTGCTTTGTTGCACACTCATGTTTTGGGTCGCTGGCAGCAAGGCTATGTTTTGTTTTTCTAGTCCCAGATCTTCGGCTCCCAAAGCTCCACTTTGTTGCCCTCGGGGTCCATGATCCAGGCAAAGTGCCCGTTTTCATGAACTTCAGGCCCCTGCAAAATCGGCACTCCGGCCGTGGTGAGCCGCACAATCATACCATCCATATCATCAACCCGGTAGTTGATCATGAAGGACGAGGTGCTGGGCGCAAACCAATCGCTGTCCGCCGCCGAAGTTGCCCAAACAGACAACCCGCCATCCTCGCCGCCGTCCTCCCCCCAAAGCAGAATCGCCCCGCCGAAGTCCTCTAGCTTCAATCCAAGGTGATCCCGATACCATTGCGCCAACTGCTGCGCATCCTTGCCCGATTTGAGAAACACGCCCCCTATGCCCGTTACCTTTGCCATCAAACACCTGCCTTTCTGGATACTCCTGAAAGGTAGCTCACATTTCAAACCGATCATCCCTTTGACAGTGTTAAGCCAGAATCCAGTTTCACGGATTTTTTTCCGAAATAGTGAAATCCCCTATTTCGGAAATGCATCCGTTATGATAGATGCGCTTCCGAGGATAAGGAGTTCGCGCCCATGACCACTGCATTTCTGACTGACATTTCGAACACGCTGGCCCAGATCGAGTCTGATGGATTGTATAAACGGGAACGAATGATCACCTCGCCTCAGGGCGGCGAGATTACGGTGGGTGAACAGCAAGTCATCAACCTCTGTGCCAACAATTATCTGGGTCTGGCTGATCACCCCGACCTTATTGCCGCCGCGCGCGGTGTGATGGATGACAAAGGGTTCGGCATGGCCTCGGTTCGCTTTATCTGCGGCACCCAAGATATTCACCGCGAGCTGGAACAGCGACTGGCCAAGTTCTTAAACAAGGATGATTCGATCCTGTTTGCCGCCTGTTTCGACGCCAACGGCGGATTGTTCGAACCCCTGCTGGGGCCTGAGGATGCGATTATCTCGGACAGCCTGAACCATGCCTCGATCATCGACGGCATCCGCCTGTGCAAGGCTAAACGCTATCGGTACTTGAACAGCGACATGAACGATCTTGAAGCTTGGTTGAAACAGGCCCGCGAGGATGGTGCCCGACATATCATGATCGCCACCGACGGTGTGTTCTCGATGGATGGTTATCTGGCCAAGCTACCAGAGATCCGCGCATTGGCCGACAAATACGATGCAATTCTGATGGTTGATGACTGCCATGCCACTGGGTTCATGGGACCAAACGGCGCTGGCACACCAGATCACTTTGGGATCGACGTGGACATCGTGACCGGAACATTGGGCAAAGCACTTGGGGGGGCCATCGGCGGTTATATCGCCGGGCCGCAGCCAGTGATCGACCTGCTGCGGCAGCGGGCGCGGCCCTATTTGTTCTCTAATTCGCTGCCGCCATCTATTGTTGCTGCTGGCCTGGAGGCCATCCGCTTGGTTGAGGAAGGCGCCGATTTGCGCTCCCAACTGTTCGAGAACACCAAATTCTGGCGCGCCGGATTGGAAGAGCTAGGTTTTGACCTGCTGCCGGGGGAACATCCCATCGTGCCGGTCATGCTGGGCGAGGCGCAACTGGCTCAGGATATGGCCACCCGGCTGTTTGACGAAGGCGTTTATGTGTCTGGGTTCTTCTTCCCAGTGGTGCCACGCGGTCAGGCCCGCATCCGCACCCAGATGAACGCAGCACTGACCCGGGAAGAGCTGGAAAGTGCACTGGCGGCATTTGGTAAAGTGGGCAAGGATTTGGGGATCATCAAATGACCAGACCAAACACAATGAAGGCGCTGGAAAAATCCTTCCCCAAAGAAGGCCTGTGGATGACCCGCGCGCCAGTGCCTGAAATCGGCCCGGATGATGTGCTGATCAAGATCAAAAAGACCGGTATCTGCGGCACCGATGTCCACATCTGGAACTGGGACGCCTGGGCCGAGAAAACCGTACCAACTCCTCTGATCACTGGCCACGAATTTGCCGGTGAAATTGTCGAGTTGGGTCGCAATGTGACCGACCTGAAGATCGGCCAACGCTGCAGTGGCGAGGGCCATTTGATCGGCCATCAATCGCGCCAGTCACGGGCCGGCAAGTTCCACCTGGACCCGGAAACCCGCGGCATCGGTGTGAATGAACAGGGGGCCTTTGCCCAATACCTGCGCCTGCCTGCCTTTAACGTTGTCCCCCTGCCGGATGAAGTCTCAGACGATATCGGCGCCATTCTGGATCCGCTTGGCAACGCCGTTCACACAGCGCTCAGCTTTGATCTGGTGGGTGAAGACGTGTTGATCACCGGTGCTGGCCCTATTGGTATCATGGCCGCCGCCGTGGCCCGCCATGTGGGTGCACGTCATGTGGCGATCACCGATGTAAACCCTGACCGTTTGGCACTGGCTGAAAAGGTCGCCAACGTGCGCCCGGTCAATGTCGCCGAGGAAGACCTGAACGATGTGATTGCCGAACTAGGCATGACCCAAGGCTTTGATGTCGGGCTGGAAATGTCCGGCAATCAGGCTGCGATGGACCAAATGGTCGAAGCGCTGGTTATGGGTGGCCACATCGCCCTTCTGGGCATTCCCCCAGGCAAATCCCCGGTGGACTGGAGCCGCATCGTGTTCAAGGCGATCACCATCAAGGGTGTCTACGGACGCGAGATTTTTGAGACCTGGTATAAAATGATCGCAATGCTGCAAAACGGCCTGGATGTCAGCAAGGTAATCACCCACCGGTTTGCTGTGGATGACTTTGAGCAAGGCTTCGCTGCGATGAAATCAGGGCAAAGCGGTAAGGTTGTGCTGGATTGGGCGACCTAATTGAACAAACCGCAATCTGCTATTTGGTGGGAGGCTGGAGGGCACGAAATCCTATCGCTGTCACAATAGGCACATACCAGAACACTCTTAAAAAAATGACCTCCAGCCACACTAAAGAATAGCAGAACTATCCTTTAGTGTAGTTACCTTTTCGCACAAATGTCATTTTGAGACTAAACTCATTTGCGTCTAGAGTGCGTATTTCGCTCAGATTGGCAAAAGGGCAACACGTCCAGGGCCCGAGAGTACCCAGGCGTCGCGTCCCTCAAAGACCGCTGCGGTCAGTGGGCGTCCATAACCGGCTCCCGAATCCAGATTGATACGGTTCCCGCAATGTTCGGGTTGGTCCACTGGTGTATGCCCATGCACAACCAGCCAAGGGTGAGGCTCGCAAAAGTTTAAAAATTCCTTTCGAATCCATACCTTATCCTCCTCCACTTGTTCACCCAAAGGGATCCCGGGCCGGATTCCCGCATGCACAAACAACAACCCATTTTCCTGATGGTGGGTTGGTAAACTATCCAGAAGCCTAAGGTGTTTCTCGGGGATTGCCTCGTGGGCGCGGGCATGAACGCGATAAATACGGTCGCCGTCAGCGACGTCGACGCCATAAGATTCAAGCGTCTCAATTCCGCCGATACGGGGGTGCAACCAGTGATAACCAACCAGCAACTGTGAATCATTGCGGGGATATTCCTCCATAAACATGGAAAACATCCGGTCATGGTTCCCGGCCAACATCACCCAATTGCGACCTTCGGCCTGCCCCTTGGCCAGCAGTTCGATCACACCACGGCTGTCCGGCCCCCGATCGGTATAATCACCAAGAAACACGATCCGTGCATCCGGGCCACCATCTGCCTCGATACGGTCCAGCGCGGATTCAAGCATCTCAAGCTGCCCGTGGATATCGCCAATGGCGTAGATAGGTGTCGTCATGAATTCGTTCCTGAATATCTGAGATCCGAGTGTGCCCCAGCCAAATTTGCAAGGGAAGAGCTTGCAGAGGAAACAGTCAGGCCCCGCAAGCCCCAATTTTGTTGTCGACAACCCACGATATCAAAATACCTCAGGCTGCAACTAACGCGTTTCAAAAAGCTCAGGAGGGACAAATGAAGGGGTTATCGCAACTGTTTATGCTTGCAGGGATCATCTCGGTACTGATCGGAATGGTCTGGGGCATTCAGATGTCCGCCACTGGGGATCACACTTTGTCGCCTGCCCATGCTCATCTCAACCTGCTGGGCTGGGTCAGCATGTCGATCTTTGCCATCTACTATCATCTTATCCCGTCCGCCGCCGAAACCGTGATGGCCAAGGTGCATGTCGCGCTGGCCATCAGCGGTTTGGTTGTGGTTGCCCCCGGCATCGTCATGGCCATCACCGAACGGGGTGAAACACTGGCGAAACTGGGGTCGGTTTTGTCACTGGCCTCGATGCTGGTGTTTGCCGTGATCGTGGTAACCTCATCACGGCGAACCTAACCCCAGAATTTGATCAGCCGAGCTGATCGGCGCTTTGGATGATCTTGCCTGCCAGCCCGTAGTCAATCGCCTCGGGCGCGGTCAGCCAGAAATCGCGGGCTGTGTCAGCTGCGATTTTTTCAGCCGCCTGCCCCGTAGCCTCGGCAAACAGAGTGTCAAAACGCTCACGCATGATACGGATCTGTTCAGCCTGGATCATCATGTCAGTCACCTGACCACCAATACCGCCCGAAGGTTGATGCAACAGGAACCGAGTATTGGGCAAGCAATAGCGGTTTTCCTTTTTCGCGCCAACATAGATCAGTGCCCCGGCACTGGCGACCCAACCGGTGCCGATGGTGCGCACCTTGGGTTTGATGAACTTGATGACATCATGCACCATGTCGCCACTTTCGACGTGACCACCGGGTGATGAGATAAAGACGTTGATCGGATCATCCCCAGCCTCGGCCAGGGCCAGCAGATGTGCCGTAGTTTTCTGCGCCAGCTTGTCGTTGATCTCGCCGGTGACAATCACATTACGGCTTTGGAAAAACAGCGCGTCCAGTTTTCCCGCTGCCGCTGTGTCGTCTTGCTTCTTCGTGTCGTCCAACAGTTTTGAATACATGTCTTTCCCCTATGCCTATGCCTATGCGATTGATCCTTAGCGGCATAGCAACAGGACATGGGGGGAACTACAAGAGCCGCCGCCACAAAAAAGGGAACCGCCGTCACGACGATTCCCTAAAATTTTAGCGATCAACCCAAGTGCTTAGGCGACATCAAACTCCAGCGGTTTGATCTGGGTGAAATACCCAGTTTCAGCCAGCTTGGCGCGGGCCTCGGCAGGCACCTGACCGTCCACATAAAGCAAGGCAATTGCTTCGCCACCAGCAGAGGCGCGGCCCAAGGTAAAGTTGGCGATGTTGACGCCGTTTTCGCCCATGGTCTGACCCAGTGTGCCGATGATGCCCGGCACGTCTTCGTTGGTGGTATACAGCATGTGCGCGCCAACCTCGGCATCGATGTTAATGCCTTTGATCTGGATAAACCGAGGCTTGCCGTCGCTGAACACAGTGCCCGCAACCGAGCGCTCACGCTTGTCAGTCACAACGGTCACTTTAATGTAGCCATCAAACGAGCCGGATTTGTCCTGATTGGTGGTCGAGATCTGAACGCCACGTTCCTTGGCCACAACAGGGGCCGAGACCATGTTCACGTCAGGGTTGGCGCGTTTCATGATGCCCGCCACAACTGCACAGTTCAGTGCCGCCAGGTTCATCTCGGATGCTACACCATCATACAGGATGTTGATCGCGGTGATCGGCTCGTCTGTCATCTGGCCAGTAAAGCTGCCCAGGTGGTCGGCGAGATGGATCCACGGACCCATGATCTTGGCTTCTTCGGCGGTGACCGACGGCATGTTCAGCGCGTTTTCAACCGCACCGGTCAGCAGATAGTTCGACATCTGCTCGGCCACTTGCAGGGCCACGTTTTCCTGTGCTTCGGTGGTTGCCGCGCCCAGGTGCGGGGTGCAGACCACGTTGGGCAGGTTGAACAGCGCGTTTTCCTTGGCGGGTTCTTCGGCGAACACATCAAAGGCGGCGCCAGCGACGTGGCCGGATTTCAACAGCTCAGCCAGCGCTTCCTCGTCAACCAGACCACCACGGGCACAGTTGATAATGCGAACGCCCTTCTTTGTTTTGGCCAGGTTTTCACGCGACAGAACATTGCGCGTCTGATCAGTCAGTGGAACGTGCAGGGTGATGAAATCAGCGCGGGCCAGCAGCTCGTCCAGCTCAACCTTTTCAACGCCCATCTTGTCGGCCTTTTCCTCGCCCAGATAGGGATCATAGGCGACAACCTTCATTTTCAGACCATGCGCGCGGTCGCACACAATGCCACCAATGTTGCCGGCACCAATGACACCCAGTGTCTTATTGGTCAGCTCGGTGCCCATGAATTTGGACTTTTCCCATTTGCCCGCATGGGTCGAGGTGCTGGCCTCTGGGATCTGACGCGCCACGGCAAACATCATCGCAATCGCGTGTTCCGCAGTGGTGATCATGTTGCCAAACGGCGTGTTCATCACGATCACGCCCTTCTTGGATGCAGCTTCTTTATCGATGTTGTCGGTGCCGATACCAGCGCGCGCAATCACCTTGAGGTTGGTGGCAGCGGCCAGGATTTTCTCGGTCACTTTGGTGGCCGAGCGGATTGCCAGACCATCATATTGGCCGATCACTTCGGCCAGTTTGTCTTTGTCTTTGCCCAGGTCAGGCTGGAAATCGACATCAATGCCGCGGTCGCGGAAGATCTGAACTGCGGTTTCGCTAAGCTTGTCGGATACGAGTACTTTGGGAGCCATGGTTTTTGGTCCTTTTGAATTCTTTTGAGTGGGGAATGGTGCGTGGAACCACGCACCCTACACTGTCATAAGGGGCGGCTTAGGCCGCCTGCGCTGCGATTTCAGCTTCAAACGCCCAAGACAACCAAGGCAACATCGCCTGAATGTCAGCCGTTTCAACCGTGCCGCCACACCAGATCCGCAGACCTGCATGCGCATCGCGATAAGCGCCGATGTCATAGGCAATGCCTTCGACATCCAAACGTTTGGCCACGGCCTTGGCAAAACCGGCACCGTCCTGGATGCGGTCATCGGTGAACTTCAGGCAGACCGAAGTGTTCGACCGTGTCGCGTCATCATCGGCCAGATTGGCGATCCAGTCGTTGGCGTCGCAGAAATCAAACACAGCTTGAGCGTTTGCATCAGCACGGGCTTTCAGCCCTGCCAGGCCACCAATCGAACGGGCCCAATCCAGGGCAAACAGGTAATCCTCAACCGCCAGCATCGACGGCGTGTTGATGGTGGCACCGGTAAAGATACCTTCGATCAACTTGCCGCCCTTGGTCAGGCGGAAAATCTTTGGCAGAGGCCAGGCCGGAGTGTAGCTTTCCAAGCGCTCAACAGCGCGCGGGCTCAGCACGATCACACCGTGGGCCGCTTCGCCACCCAGAACCTTTTGCCAAGAGAATGTAGTCACATCCAGTTTGTCCCAGGGCAGGTCCATCGCAAAGGCCGCCGAGGTGGCATCACAGATAGTCAGACCATCACGGTCGTCGGCAATCCAGTCACCGTTTGGAACCCGCACACCCGAGGTGGTGCCGTTCCAGGTGAACACAACATCATTGGCAAAATCGACAGATGCCAAATCGACGATCTGACCGTAGTCGGCGGTCTTGGCTTCGGCCTCGATCTTCAGCTGCTTGACCACATCGGTGATCCAGCCCGCGCCGAAGCTTTCCCAGGCCAGCATCTCGACCTTGCGCTCGCCCAGCAGCGACCAAAGGGCCATTTCAACAGCACCGGTGTCCGACGCAGGGACAATACCGATACGATAATCAGCGGGGATGCCCAAAATCTCGCGGGTGCCTTCGATGGCATCCTTCAGCTTGGCCTTGCCAGGGGCTGCGCGGTGGCTGCGACCCAGAGGGGCGTCGGCCAGTTTGGACAATTCGAATGTAGGGGGTTTGGCACAGGGGCCCGAAGAAAAACGCGGGTTGGCCGGCCGCGTAGCCGGTTGCTGAGTAGCCATTGATGCTATCCTTACAGATAAGTGCCCTTCGTTGGGGAAGGGTGTCCCACCGCCGGAATTAATGCGCCGCAACGCAGCACGCAATGGGGAAACTTCACGATAACGTCGATTTATCGCGCAATTGCGACACCAAATGACTACGATCGGAAACTTTCAGCGGGCTGCAACAGCTCCTATAGCCCTCATTGGATGCAGAAAGCGGCAGGTCGCCCTTGTCACATATTGTCAGGATTCGTGGGGTGTTATTCTGTAAGACACATGCAATTCTACCTTAGATTTCATTTACCGGAGAGATTACATGCGGCGTATATTCCTGGCTCTATTGTGGGCCTTTACCTGGGCTGGTTCGGCTCATGCCTTTTGTGGTTTCTACGTCGCCAAGGCGGATGGCTCGCTGTATAATCAGTCGTCCAAAGTGGTTTATGTCCGTGATGGCAACCGGTCGGTGATAACAATGTCATCTGATTATCGCGGCGCGGCCAAAGACTTTGCCATGATCATTCCAACCCCCAAAGTTCTGAAACGAGAACAGGTTGGAACAGTATCACCAGAAACCATTACGCACTTAGATAGCTACACTGCGCCACGTTTGGTGGAATACAATGACTATGATCCTTGCCCACAAGGGCACGTGGAACCGGTAGTCGAATCTCCGGTTATTATCGAGGAAGCAGCAGGTGGCTTGTTTCGTCGCAAGGAAGACCCAATCTACCGTCGCGCCGATGCCTTGGGCGTCAAGATCAAAGGCAAATTTTCAGTCGGCACCTATGACATCCTGATCCTTGCGGCTGAACAGTCCGATGGGCTGTCCGAATTTCTAACAGGCGAGGGCTACAAGCTTCCCGACGGAGCCGAGGGCGTACTGCGCGATTACATCAAGATGGGCATGAAGTTCTTTGTCGCCAAAGTAAATCTGGACCGCCACAAGGCTAGCGAGGTAAAGGAACTGCCGCCTCTGCAAATCAGCTTTCGGTCTCGCAATTTCATGCTGCCCATCCAATTGGGCAAGATAAACAGCAACGGAACGCAGGACGCGCTGTTCTTTATGCTGACCCGAAAGGGGCGTGTGGAAACGGAAAATTACCCGGTCAATATGCTGCCCAGCAATTTCGACATTCCATCGTTTGTCGAAGACGATTTTGGTGGCTTTTACAAAGCCCTATTCACCAAAGCCGCGCCAAACTGGGGTGGCATCGTTACTGAATACGCCTGGGACATGCAGTGGTGCGATCCTTGCGCCGCTGACCCGCTCAGCCGGGCCGAGCTGAAAGAACTGGGCGTTCACTGGCTGAAGAATGGCGATAATCCAGCCAAGGACGTATATGTTACCAGGCTGCACGCGCGCTACACCAAAGGCCAGATGCAGAAGGATATTGCGTTCAAAGTCACCAGCAACCGTGAGAATTTCCAGGGGCGCTATGTGATGAACCATCCATTTGTTGGCGACGTCAGCTGCGAGGCCGGTGAAGAATACGTTGAACAACTGCGATTGCGTCTGCGGAAAGAGGCGGTCCAGATGTCCGAAGTTACAGGATGGCCAGCGCGAGATGTTGAACGAAAGATCCGCGCCACGGTGCCAAGGGGGTATTGGTAACACTACCTTTTCCCAGTCACCTCAAACAGCACGCTATGGCATTGCAAATAGGCTCTGCTGCGTGGACTGTATGGGCAAAGAGCTTGAAGACAGGTGTTGATACATGAGCAGACTGGCAATGGTGACCTATTCGGTCGCACTGATGATCATGGTAGGTTGGCTGCTGGTTGTTGGGCAATCGATCATGTTGCCGGTGCTGGTTGGCATTATCGCGGTCTACATCCTGACCACTGCGGCGGATGCCATGGTGCGCATCCCGGTCATTGGCCGCCTGCCCCGCCGCTGGCGCAGGTTGCTGGTGTTGCTGGCCATCACGGCGGCCTTTCTGCTGCTGGCCTCGTTCATCACCACAAATGCGGCGTCAATTTCGGCCGCCCTGCCCCAGTACACCGAAAACTTTGATGCATTACAGGACAGATTTCTGGCCTTTCTTGGCATCAAGGAGGCCCCACAATGGGCTAACATCGGCGAGCGCATTCTGGAGCTTCTGGATGCCACCACCCTGATGCCAGCCGCCGTGGCGACAATTTCTAATGGTGGATCAGTTATCATTGCCGCAGCACTCTATGCTGTGTTCATTCTGGCCGAGCTCGACAGCCTGCCTGACAAAACCCAACGCGCCATGGGCAACCCCGAGCAAGCCAGCCACACCTTGGAAATGGCGCGTCAGATCAACGAAAAGATCGGCAGCTATCTGGCCGCCAAGACCCTGGTCAACATCATCCTGGCCTTTGTGTCTTATGGCATTCTGATCATGCTGGGCATCAGTCACCCCGCGTTCTGGGCCATTATCATCGGGCTGCTGAACTACATTCCTTATATTGGGTCGATAATTGCGGTGGTGTTTCCGGTTACGGTCAGCCTGATCCAGTTTGCCTCGTTTGGCCACGCCGCAGTGGCGCTGGTCACATTGATGATCCCGCAGATTGCGGTGGGCTATTATATCGAGCCCAAGTTCCTGGGCCGTTCAGTCAACCTCAGCCCGTTCACCGTGCTGCTGTCGCTGGCGATATGGACTGCACTGTGGGGGATGATGGGGGCGATTCTGGCGGTGCCGCTGACGGCGATGGTAATGATTATTCTGGCCGAGATCCCCAACACGCGATTTATCGCGGTGATGATGTCGGAACGCGGCGACTTGTAGCTATAGCAAACTAAGGTCAGCGCCTGCCCGAGGTGGGGGCGAAGCACCCGCCTGGGGGGGGGCGGGCGGGTGCTGACCTTAGTGCCAGCAAGCAATGGTCCCTCTTCAATGCACCTTCATATCTTGGGCTGGTCCATTTCGCTTCCGCTCGGTATGAGGTGTGCAACTGCCGATACCAAACGGAGCCAACAGATGTATTTCGTCACCATTCTCTGCAATCCAGCCAATCCCTCATTGGATCCAGCGCTGGTCGATTCCCTGCGCAACGCGTGGGGTGGTGGCGATGCAACATGGCTGGCCCGGGACGAGGCCGCCGAGTTCCCGCTGGACACCCTGCCCGACAACCAATGGGAGGTTTGGGCCAACCTGCAGATCATGAGCGTTGATCTGGTGATTCAACCCACCGAGGGACGTCGTAAGAAGATGCTGCTGGCCGATATGGACAGCACCATGATCCAGCAGGAATGCATTGACGAGCTGGCCGAAGAGGCTGGCGTTGGTGCCCGCGTCAAGGACATCACTGCCCGCGCCATGAATGGCGAGCTGGACTTCAACGGCGCACTGACCGAACGGGTTGGCCTGCTCAAAGGTCTACCCGAGAGCGTGATCGCCAAGGTGCTGGACGAACGTATCACCCTAATGCCTGGCGGCCCTGCCCTGTTGGCGACAATGAAGGCCGATGGCGCCTATGCAGCACTGGTGTCGGGCGGATTTACTGCCTTTACCGCCAAGGTCGCCGCTGAACTGGGCTTTGACGAGAACCGCGCCAACTCACTGCATGTGGCTGATGGCAAGCTGACCGGCGAAGCGGGTCGCCCCATTTTGGGTCGTGAAGCCAAGGTTGAGGCACTGGAGCAGATCACCGCCAAGCTGGGCATCACCGAGGCCGATGTTCTTGCTGTGGGCGACGGTGCCAATGATCTGGGCATGTTGAAACGCGCCGGGGCTGGTGTTGCCCTGCACGCCAAACCCTCAGTTGCAGCCGAATGTGACATTCGTATCAACCACGGCGACCTGACCGCCCTGCTGTATGTGCAGGGCTACAGCCGCGACGAATTCAAAGGCTAATTATAATGCTAGAAGTGGGTTTTGAGACCCTATTGCTGTTATTGGCAGCAGGGTTTGTCGCTGGGTTCATGGATGCCGTTGCCGGTGGTGGTGGGCTGGTTACAGTACCGATTCTGCTGCTGGCCGGGGCCAACCCGATCACCGCTCTGGCCACCAACAAAATCCAAGGTCTGTTCGGCGCTGGCACTGCGGCGCTTGCCTATGCGCGCGGCGGGCACGTGAACCTGCGGGAACAGGCAGGCCCGGCGCTTATCGCTTTTGCGGCCTCGATTGCCGGGGCGCTGCTGGTCACGGTTCTGCCCACAGGCTGGATCCGAATGATCTTGCCGGTTCTGCTGATTGGTATCGCAGTCTTCTTTGCCACCAAAAAGGGACTGGGCGACATGGATCGCCATCGCCGCATGACGCCACTGGTGTTTGCCGCCACCATGGTCCCGCTTTGCGGCGCCTATGATGGATTGCTGGGGCCGGGTGCAGGCAGTTTCTACATGCTCGCATTTGTTTCTATGGCAGGCTACGGCATTCTAAAGGCTACCGCCCATACCAAATTGCTGAACTTTGCTTCCAACGCTGGCGCTTTGCTGGCCTTTGCCCTGGTAGCAACACCGTGGTGGTTCACCGGACTTGCCATGGGGGTTGCACAAATTGGCGGTGCTGTTGTTGGCGCCAAGGTCGCACAGAACAAAGGGGCGCGGATAATCAAGCCGCTTCTCGTTGTTACATCTGTCTCACTAGCACTCAAACTCCTTTGGGATATGATCTAAGCTAATACTGCCTGGACGACCCATTTTAATTAACTCTTGCATTAATTAACTCTTAGGTTAACATTATATCATGACACCACTATTGAAATCTTTTTCCGCTTTGGCTGATGAAACCCGCATGTCGATTGTTGAGCAGTTGATGGACCACGGCGAACTGCCGGCCGGGGATCTGGTACGCGGCTCGGGCATCTCGGCCCCGGCGATTTCACGACATTTGAAAGTCCTACGCCAGGCTGGTTTGATCCAGCAACGCGCCGACGGCACGCGGCGGCTGTATTCCGCCCGCCCCGAAGGACTGCAACTTATAGCAACATGGACCAAATCAAAGCACGAGTTCTGGGAAAGCAGCCTGGACCGACTCGAAGCGGCGATGATGGAGGACAACATATGACCGACCTAAGGTTGGAGCGAGACTTTTCGGTCACCCCTGATCGATTGTTTCAATGGATTAGCACGCCGGAAAAACTGCTGAAATGGTGGGGCCCCGAGGGCATGGACGTGCCCGTGCATGAACTTGATTTCAGCCGTACAGGCCCATGGTACTCGATCATGCGGAACGGTGAAGGCCAGCAGTTCAAGGTCTCAGGACATGTGACCCATGTGGACGCCCCAACGTCCGTTGGCTTCACCTGGGGCTGGCATGATGAAAATGATCAGCGCGATAGCGAAAGCCATGTGACCTTTACGGTGGTTGCCAATGATTCTGGCGCACGACTGGTCATTGATCACCGCGAGCTGGGAGATGACGACATCAGCGCCCGCCACGAGCAAGGCTGGACTTCGTCGCTGCACAAATTGGCGACAAATATCAACTGAACACTACCTTACTTTCACCCCGACTGCACAAGGAAAGGAAACAGTAATGTCCCAGTTCATTTTTGCCTATCACGGCGGCAAGAAGCCAGAATCACCTGAAGAAGGGGAAAAGGTCATGGCCCAATGGAACGCCTGGTTCGGCACCATGGGCGACGACCTGATCGTCCCTGGCGCACCGCTAGGTATGTCCAAAACAGTCGATGACAGTCACATTGCCGACGACGGTGGCGCCAACCCCTTGTCCGGCTATTCCGTGGTTGCAGCCGAAAGCATCGAAGCCGCCTGTGAAATCGCCAAGGGATGTCCAATGGTGCAAGATCACAGTGGGTCGGTGGAAGTCGCCGAAATTCTGGAAATGTAAGCAAATCGCCCGGCGCTTTCGCCGGGCGTTGTCACGATCAGAACAACAGTTCTGTTGTTGGCCGAACGACGCCGCAACTAATACCGCGACGGTTCAGGATCGGCGCATTCATGTATTTGACCGTTTCCGGATGAGTGGCATCCAAAACCCCCAATGACACCAGAATAGCCGCAATCGCGCATTCGCTGGCACGGGTGGCCCCATCGGCAATTTTCAGAGCAACACCCAGACGTTTCTCTGGAATGATGGCAATGAACACGGCCTCGGCTCCGGTCTTGATTGCCACTTTGCCACCCATGGCGCGCATCAGGTTGGTACAGGCACGAGTTTCGCCAGCCACCAGATCAGGGTGCGCGGTCATCGCTGCAACCAGTTGCTGCGCCGCTCCGGAGGATCGATCCGACCGATCCGCAGCCGAGGCAAACCAAGCCATCGACCGCGCCAGACCCGTTACCGTGGTGGCAAAGTTTGGTGCCGAGCAACCATCGATCCCGTAACAGGGGCTATCCTGCCCGGTGGTTTCCTCAAACGCCGACAAACAGGCCTGCTGCACCGGGTGGTCCATTTCAACATATTCAGGACCGGCCCCCATATGCTGCGCCAGCGTCAGGAACCCGGCGTGTTTACCGGAACAGTTGTTGTGAACCTGACAAGGGCTGGTGTCTGTTTTGATCAACCCATTTCGGGCTGGAACGTCATCAGGCAGCTGCGGACCACAACGGAAATCACTGTCGCTCAACCCCAGTTGAGACAGCCAGGAATTAACCCGGCTTGTGTGGATCTCGGCCCCATTGTGCGAGGCACAGGCCAGCGCAAGTTGTTCGCTGTTCAAGCCAAACTTTTCCGCCGCACCGGATGTGATCAGTGGCAGCGCCTGGATCATCTTGGCAGAGCTGCGCGGGTAGATCACAGCGTCTGGATCCCCCCAACTGCGCACCACTTGGCCGGTGTCGTCGCAGACAACAGCGTGCCCCAGATGCAGGCTCTCCAAAAGCTGGCCACGCCAGATTTCGGCCATTGGAACGGGTTTTATCATGATTCTGATCCCTTTTCTTGGCAAATTCCTGCCAATCGCTCTTTCACCAGTGGTGCTAATGACGTTAGTATGGTTGTGTCAACACGCGAGAGCAGCAGGCAAAGACGGTGACTTCAACGCCGCAGGCACTTTTGCGCAATTGAGGTAATGACAGTCTTGGAGTCGGGACAAATGGCATCGAAATTTGCCCACGTTATTGTGGGTCTGTGTCTGGCTGGTATAGCCGCCACCACAGCAACTGCACAAACCCCACAAAGCACCAACCGCGTTGCAGCCAACGTGGACTGGAGTGTTTTTCAGGGAGCGGACCCTTTAGAATGCTGGGGCGTTTCAGCACCCAAGGAATCGGTGAACACCCGCGACGGTCGTGTCGTGGCTGTGCGCCGCAGTGAAATTCAGCTTTTTGTGTTCTATCGACCGGACGGTGTCGCCAATGGCCAGGTGACCTTTACCGGGGGCTATCCCTTTGCGCCGGGGTCGACTGTGAATATGAAAGTTGGCGAGTCCGAGTATGAGCTGTTCACCGAAGGTGAATGGGCCTGGCCAGCAACCGAAGCTGATGACGCCAAGATCATCACCGCGATGAAACGGGGATCTAAGGCTATTCTGACAGCACGGTCGGCACGTGGCACACAAACACAAGATAGCTTCTCGTTGCTGGGCTTTACTGCAGCAGTCGAAGACGCCGACAAACGCTGCGCTCAATAAACGACCCCACAGAATTATCTGAGTTCCGGTTTCGCAAGAGTCCGGAACTTTGTTTTTACACTCCGGCCAGATTAGCCCAGCGCGTTCTCAAATCGGCGCGATGGTAACGATATTGCTCGAAATCTTTTGATCTTGGTGCAAACTCCTATATAGAGCCGCATCTGCCCTAATAGCACCGAGTCCCTGCCATGACCGCCGACGCACCGATCACCCAAGACGTAGTTACCATTCCTCGCAAACAGCCCGAGGGCGGTAAGATCAACCTTGTCGGCCAAACGCGCGAGCAGTTGCGGGAAACGCTGATCAAGCTGGGCACCAAAGAAAAGCAGGCCAAGATGCGGGTTGGGCAGATCTGGCAGTGGATCTACCAGTGGGGCAAACGCGACTTTGCCGACATGACCAACTTGTCCAAAGCGCTGCGAGCGGACCTGGCCGAGCACTGCGTCATCGAGATCCCCGAAGTGATCACCAAGCAGGTGTCCGAGGATGGCACCCGCAAGTATCTGGTGCGTATTGCCGGCGGGCACGAGGTTGAGGTGGTCTATATCCCCGAGACCGATCGCGGCACGCTGTGCATCTCGTCTCAGGTTGGCTGCACCCTGACATGCTCATTCTGCCACACTGGCACCCAAAAATTGGTGCGCAACCTGACCTCGGCTGAAATCATCGGACAGGTGATGATGGCGCGCGACGATCTGGACGAATGGCCGGTGCCCGGCACACGGTCAGACGACCGCACCCGGCTGCTGTCGAACATCGTGCTGATGGGTATGGGCGAGCCGCTGTATAACTTTGAAAACGTTCGCGACGCGATGAATATCGCTATGGATCCCGAAGGTATCCAGCTTAGCCGTCGCCGGATCACCCTGTCCACGTCTGGCGTTGTTCCCGAGATCATTCGAACAGCCGATGAAATTGGCTGCCTGCTGGCAGTGTCGTTCCACGCGACCACCGACGAAGTGCGCGACAAACTGGTCCCAATCAACAAACGCTGGAACATCGAGGCGCTGCTTGAAGCCCTGCGCGCTTATCCGCGCCTGTCGAATTCAGAACGGATCACCTTTGAATATGTGATGCTGGACCGCGTGAACGATAGCAAAGAAGACGCTCATCGTCTGGTCAAACTGATCAAGGGCATCCCGGCCAAGATCAACCTGATCCCGTTCAACGAATGGCCAGGTGCGCCGTACAAGCGCAGCTCGAACAACCGGATCCACACCTTTGCCGATATCATTCATGACGCCGGCTATGCCTCGCCCATTCGCCGCCCCCGTGGCGAAGATATCATGGCGGCCTGTGGGCAGTTGAAGTCAGCCACCGAACGCGCCCGCAAAAGCCGCAAGCAGATCGCAGCCGAGGCCGGGATTTCGAGCTGAGCTAGGGCTAACGCCTAAATCAAACTTGGCACTGCCCGGCGTCAAACCGGGCAGCGCAACATTTGCTCCGACTACCCCGTCACAAGTCTTTTACGGTATTTGCCGTCAGTCCAAAGGGGCAGAGAAATGCTTTGGGCGCATCCTACCGAGTTCGTCCAAAACTTTTGATCGCTTGCCATTGCCCCTATGGTACTCACGCGACGTGCGTCGCCCGTCGCGATCCTGAATTGTAATGACATAGCCGTAGCCTCTGTGGTCAGAAAAGAAACGCACCAGAAACGCACTGTAGTCTGAGACATCAACACCGTGTTTTTCGCAAAATTCCGGGAACGCGTTTTTGAACAAGGGAATGGTGGATTCGGCGTCCCCCTCGGGTAACGCGCCTTCCACCTGCCCGCTCAAAAAATCAGCAACCAAAAACCCATCGTCATTCGCGGCTGCCTCGGCATAAATGTTTGTGTGAATAGCATGATGTGGCACGACAAAGCTAAGCCCCCCAGAAAGAGAGTCAGCAAAATTGTGAGCAACACCGTGAAGTTTGGAGTGTTTCATGGGGCGAGGCTAAACAAAGGTAAAAACGCGTGCAAATTCCAGTGAGTGAACCAGTTCAGTATACAGTCAATTTCAAAATGTAACAATTTAACAAAACTTTACCCTTCTTTCACCCATAAGGCAGCCCGCCTCATTTGCCTCAAACTTTCCTCAATTCCGGTAAATTTCCGCCATGCTGAACAATCAGTTTCCATCCTGAGAACAATCGAAATCAGGAGAACTGAAAATGACACAGGCAGATATCGGCGGCAGCATGATCGAAGACGGCGTACTGGCTTTGGTACGTGACGAGAGAACAAAAGCACTAAGCGCGCGTGAGTGGAAATTCCGCCTCAAAGGCTATGGATATGCAATCAAAGACGTGAGCGGCGCACAGGTGCTGACCAGCTTGACCCAAGGTGTTGAACTGGGTGTTTTGCCGACAGACATGGCTTGATACCAACACAGACCTTTGATTGCAGAATAGATTTGCGGCGGACTATTTCTCCCGCCCAGGAAGATTATCGCGCGGCGGTGCGGGCTCCCAGTTTTCAATGAGCTCCATCGCCTCTTGCGCGGTATCAACAAACCGGAACAGGTCCAAATCCTGATCCGAAATTGTGCCGGCATCCGCCAGCGCGTCCCAATTGATCACCTTTTCCCAGAACTCCTTGCCAAACAGCAGGAACGGCACCCGTTCCATACGGCCAGTTTGGATCAGCGTCAGGCTTTCAAACAGCTCGTCCATGGTGCCAAAGCCACCGGGGAACACACAAATCGCCCGCGCCCGCATCAGGAAATGCATCTTGCGGATGGCGAAGTAGTGGAAGTTGAAGCTCAGATCCGGGGTCACATACTCATTTGGTGCCTGCTCGTGCGGCAGCACAATACTCAGCCCGATTGACGCTCCACCCGCATCCAGCGCGCCACGGTTGCCAGCCTCCATCACACCGGGGCCACCTCCTGTCACGATCACATGTTCGCGCCCGCCGGTTTCAATCGACTTTTCAGTCATCAACTTGGCGAATTCGCGCGCCTCGTCATAAAACTCGGACAGATCCGCGAGAGTCTGGGTCCGCGCCTGATCCTTTTTCACCGGATCAGGAATGCGCGCACCGCCAAACATCACGATAGTGCTCTCAATCCCACGCTCATCCAGCAGCAGCTCTGGCTTCAGCAGCTCCAGCTGCAACCGCACTGGCCGCAGCTCATCCCGGCACAGGAAATCCTCATCCGCAAAGGCCAACCGATAAGCCGGAGAGTCACTCTGCGGGGTCGAGGGCACATGTTCGGCCCGGTCCCGATCAGAATGGGCATCGCGAAATCGGCTGTGACGGTCGTCTTTCATAATGGGATCCTGCTTGCTTGTTTTCTTTCAGCCTATAAGGTCCATCGCCGCAACACTAGGCAAAGGCGCGTGAAATGGATTGGAAAACCGAAATTGAGGCCGCTGCAAAGCGCATAACCGGCCATATCCAAGTCACGCCCACGATGCAGATTGATTGCCTGGGTTTGAATAACCCGGTTGAGCTGAAGTTAGAGCACATGCAGCACACCGGCAGTTTCAAGGCACGTGGCGCGTTCAATACCCTGCTAAGCCAAGATGTACCCGCCGCAGGCCTGGTTGCAGCATCTGGTGGCAATCACGGTGCTGCGGTAGGGTATGCCGCCCATAAACTGGGCCACCCGGCGCGTATTTATGTGCCTGAAATGGCTGGCCCCGCCAAAATTTCTCTGATCAAGAACTCTGGCGCTGACCTGCAAGTGGTCGCTGGCGCCTATGCCAACGCACTGGAGCTGGCGCAACAGTACGAGGCTGAGACCGGCGCGATGCAGGTCCACGCCTATGACGCACCCGGCACCGTTGCGGGCCAAGGCACCTGTTTTGCCGAATGGCAGGCGCAGGGGTTACAGGCCGATACCGTGATTATCGCGGTTGGTGGTGGTGGGTTGATTGGTGGCGCGATGGCCTGGTTCAATGGGGCTAAGAAGATTGTCGCGGTCGAGCCGGAAACCTCCTGCGCCTTAAACGCCGCCCTTGCGAACAAAGCACCGGTAGATGTTGAGGTCTCCGGCGTGGCTGCCAATGCACTTGGCGCAAAACGCATCGGTAGCATCTGTTTCGATCTTGCAGTGACGCAGAACATTACATCGATCACGGTGCCCGACGTGGCAATCATCGACGCGCAGGCTGCCCTGTGGCGGAATCAGAGAATACTGGTTGAACCCGCCGGTGCCGCCGCCTTGGCTGCCTTGATGTCAGGTGCCTACCGCCGTGCCCCGAATGAACGTGTCGCGGTTTTGATTTGCGGCGGAAATATCGCACCGGATCCGCTGGGATAGGTCTTGCGGCCCGGTGAGTTGGATTTTATCTATTATCTATGACTGCAACAATCGCCGACTCCATCTATCAAAGCCTCAGCGACCGCATTGTCGCTGGCGACCTGCCAGCAGGTGAAAAACTGCGCCAAGATCATATCGCTCGCGAGTTTGACACCAGCCACGTCCCGGTGCGCGAGGCCCTGTTGCGGCTTGAGGCCCATGGATTGGCCCAATCGATCCCACGGCGCGGCACACGGGTAACGGCATTGGATCCGGGAGAGATCCGCGAAGTTATCGAAATGCGTGTGTCGCTTGAGATTTTGGCGCTAACCCATGCCGTTGCCAATCTGACCCCGGATGATCTGGACACAGCCGATGCCGCGCGTCTTGCCTGTGACGAGGCAGATAACATGATGGATTGGGAGCTGCTCAACCGCAAATTTCACCGGATTATCTTGACGCCTTGCGCCATGCCCCGGCTACTCTCAACGATCGACGATCTGCACATCGCCTCGGCCCGGCATCTGTTTGCCAACTGGAAACACCGCTGGACCCGCCGCACCGACAAGGATCACGCCGCAATTATCCAGGCCATGAGCCGCCGCGACGCCACCGCCGCCTGCGAAATTCTGCGCCGACATTTACGTAGGGTACAGTAAACTCAAGGTTGCCACATTTCTGACAAAACCATTCGTCATGGTTGTGCCAAGTCAAATTTGAGGTAGTCATTGATGTATTGTTTTTCTTTCACCGCAACCGGGTACGGCCACGCGCCCGATTTAAGCGCTGAATCAAGCCAGGCAATTTGCGAAAAGGCCCTTTTGGATGCCGTGCAGCCTGGCCTGTTCTCCGCAGGATTTGACTGCGACCAAGCAGAGTTTGAAAACAATATGTGGAAATTTCAGGCTCGAAAGAATGGGACCACCTATTTGGTTGGTTGTCAGGTAGCTTTTGGTCCCGACCATTGCGACGCACAGATCTTCATCCGCCACAAACGGGGAATGCTGGACAGGTTGTTAAGTCGCAATGTGCCTGCACCACAAAACTACAGCGAAAAGTCTCTCCGTGATGCGCTGAAGGTCCTTCCCGGGATTTCGGATTTACAAGAATCGCGGAAATTCCGCGAATTTGCTGCCAACAACACCGGAATTGCCGCAATACAGCAATGACCTGACCAAAAATTGCCGCTATGAAAGCCCGAACCAATCTGTTTTCGGAGCTTACACCATGTCCAACGCCCAGCTGGAAACCGCGATCGAAGCCGCCTGGGAGGCGCGCGACACCATCTCCCCTGCCACCAAGGGTGAGCAACGTGACGCGATCGAGGCCACACTGAACGCCCTCGACAGCGGCAGCCTGCGGGTTGCCGAGAAATTGGAGAGCGGCGACTGGCATGTGAACCAGTGGGCCAAGAAGGCTGTTCTGCTGGGCTTCCGCATCAAAGACATGGAATTGCAATCAGGCGGCCCGCAGGGCTCCAGCTGGTGGGATAAGGTCGACAGCAAATTTGCCGGCTGGGGAGAAGCCGAATACAAGGCCGCTGGCTTTCGTTCGGTGCCAAATGCCATCGTTCGCAAATCCGCCTTTGTCGCCCCCGGCGTTGTACTGATGCCATCCTTTGTAAATCTCGGCGCCTATGTGGACGAAGGCACCATGGTTGACACCTGGGCCACTGTTGGTTCCTGCGCTCAAATCGGTAGAAACGTGCACCTGTCGGGCGGCGTTGGCATCGGCGGCGTGCTGGAACCCATGCAGGCTGGCCCAACCATTATTGAGGACAACTGCTTTATCGGTGCCCGTTCCGAAGTGGTTGAAGGCTGCATCGTGCGCGAAGGCTCGGTTCTGGGCATGGGCGTCTACATCGGTCAGTCGACCAAGATCGTTGATCGTGAAACCGGCGAAGTCATGTATGGCGAAGTGCCACCCTACTCGGTTGTTGTGTCCGGCTCGATGCCATCCAAGAACGGCGTCAGCCTGTACTGCGCGGTGATTGTGAAGCGTGTTGACGCCAAGACCCGTTCAAAAACTGGAATCAACGAGCTGCTGCGCGACTAATATCTCGCTAAGCCTGAATGCAAAAAAACGCGCCCTCAGGGGCGCGTTTTCTTTTGGTAGGTTAGCTTCTTGCCAGCTTACAGAATGCCCGGCAGGTTCAAGCCATGCTCGCGGGCGCAATCCTTGGCGATGTCATAGCCCGCATCTGCGTGGCGCATGACACCGGTGGCTGGGTCATTCCACAACACGCGACCAACGCGGCGGTCGGCGTCCTCGGTGCCGTCACAGCATATCACCACGCCTGAGTGCTGCGAGAAGCCCATGCCGACGCCGCCGCCGTGGTGAAGCGACACCCAGGTCGCACCGGATGCGGTGTTCAGCAGCGCGTTGAGCAGCGGCCAATCTGAAACCGCATCCGATCCATCCTTCATCGATTCAGTTTCACGATTAGGCGAGGCAACCGATCCGGAATCAAGGTGATCACGACCAATCACAACTGGTGCCGACAGTTCCCCATTGCGGACCATTTCGTTGAACGCCAGCCCAGCCTTGTGGCGATCCCCCAAACCAATCCAGCAAATGCGTGCGGGCAGGCCTTGGAAGGCAATGCGCTCTTGCGCCATATCCAGCCAGCGATGCAGGTCTGTGTTGTCAGGAAACAGCTCCTTCATCTTGGCGTCGGTTTTGCGAATATCCTCGGGGTCGCCGGACAGCGCAGCCCAGCGGAACGGGCCAATGCCACGGCAGAACAGCGGGCGAATATAAGCAGGCACAAATCCGGGGAAATCAAATGCATTTTCCAGCCCTTCCTCCAGCGCCATCTGGCGGATGTTGTTTCCGTAATCCACCGTGGGCACACCCATGGCGTGGAACTCGCACATCGCCTCAACCTGCACCTTCATGCTGGCGCGGGCGGCCGTTTCCACTGCTTTAGGGTCTTTTTCGCGCATGTCTTTCCACTGTGCCATGGTCCAGTTCTGCGGCAGGTAGCCATTCACTGGGTCGTGGGCCGAGGTCTGGTCGGTCACGATGTCAGGGCGGGTGCCACCAGTCTTGGCGCGTTCCACCAGTTCCGCAAACACATCGGCGGCATTGCCCAGCAGGCCAACCGATTTCGCTTCACCCGCGGCGGTCCAACGCTCGATCATTTCCAGCGCTTCGTCCAGAGTTTCGGCCTTTTCGTCCAGGTATTTGGTGCGCAGGCGGAAGTCGATGCTGTCAGGGTTACACTCTACCGCCAGACAACAGGCGCCAGCGAACACAGCCGCCAAAGGCTGCGCGCCGCCCATGCCGCCCAGACCACCGGTCAGGATCCATTTACCTGTCAGGTCACCGCCAAAGTGCTGGCGGCCCGCCTCGGCAAAGGTTTCATAGGTGCCCTGCACAATACCCTGGGTTCCGATGTAGATCCACGAGCCAGCAGTCATCTGGCCGTACATCATCAGACCCTTTTTATCGAGCTCGTTGAAGTGGTCCCAGTTGGCCCAATGTGGCACCAGGTTCGAATTGGCGATCAGCACGCGCGGCGCATCCTTATGGGTCTGGAACACGCCAACCGGCTTGCCCGACTGCACCAACAGGGTCTGGTCTTCGTCCAGATTGCGCAGGCTTTCGACGATCATGTCGAAGTCTTTCCAAGTGCGCGCAGCGCGGCCAATGCCGCCGTAAACCACCAGCTCGTGCGGGTTTTCGGCCACATCAGGGTGCAGGTTGTTCATCATCATCCGCATCGGCGCTTCGGTCAGCCAGGATTTGGCGGTGATCTCAGTGCCGGTTGGGGGGTAGATGTCGCGGGTGTTCTTGCGGGGATCGCTCATGCTGCGGGCCTCCATGTCTGAAGATCGGTCAAAATTCGGGTGAGATGGGCGCGCAATTTGTTTGCGGGCTCAGGTTGATAGGTCCAGGGCGGGGTTTCCAGGCAATAGGTCGCCTGCGCCAGTTCCATCTGGATCGCGTGCAGGCCTTCGGCCGGGCGGCCATAGTGGCGGGTGGTCCATCCGCCTTTGAAGCGACCATTCAGCACCGAAGTGTAACCCTCGGCCGCCGCACAATGGGCCACGGTCATCGCCTCGATCGCCGCGTCACAGGTGGTGCCAAGGTTAGTGCCCACGTTGAAATCTGGCAGACGACCATCGAACAGGAACGGGATGTCACCCCGGATCGAGTGGCTATCATAGAGGATGGCAAAGCCGTGGATGGCCTTGACCCGTTCCAGTTCGGCCGTCAGCGCGGCGTGATACGGCGCGTGATAGGTATCGCGGCGGCGGATGATTTCTGCCTCGTCCGGTTCAGCACCATCCCGATAGATCCCCTGCCCGTCAAAATCCGTGAGCGGGCACAGGGTGGTGGTGTTCTGACCGGGGTACAGGCTTACCCCAGCCGGGTCGCGGTTCACATCAATCACATAGCGGTGGATCGGCGTGCGCACGGTGGTGACGTCATCAACCACGCCGTCATACAGCGTGTGGATATGCCAATCGGTATCAGCCAGCGCACGGCCGGTTTCGTTCAGGTTCTCCCAGACCTCGGGCGGGACATCGGTGCCGGTATGGGGCAGGCCCAGCACCAGTGGGCTGCCACCTTGGGTGACTTCGATCATTTCGCCACCTCGAGTGCGGCAGCCTGTGCCACCTGCCCGTCGCGCACCATCTGGCTGGCGATTTCGATCTCAGGCGCCAAATAACGATCCTCGCCCAAAGTTGGCACCTCGCCCCGCAGCAGTGCAATCACGTCTTGCAGCTTGGCCGAGGTTGCCAGCGGCGCGCGAGCCTCAACCCCCTGCGCCGAGCACAGCATCTCAACCCCCAAAATAACCGACAGGTTGGCGTTCATCTTGGTCAGGCGCAGGGCACCATGGGCCGCCATCGACACGTGGTCCTCTTGGTTGGCGGATGTCGGCGTGCTGTCGGTCACACAAGGGTTGGCGAGGTGCTTGTTCTCGCTCATCAGCGCGGCGGTGGTGACTTCGGCGATCATAAAACCCGAATTCAGGCCAGGATCAGGGGTCAGGAACGGCGGCAAGTCGTAGCTAAGTGTTGGGTCCACCATCAGCGCCACGCGACGTTGGGCGATGGCTCCGATTTCGGCCACGGCCAGCGCGATCTGATCAGCGGCAAAGCCAACATATTCGGCGTGGAAGTTACCGCCTGATACGATGCGCCCCTCGTTCACCAAAACCAGCGGATTATCGGTGACGGCGTTAGCTTCGATTTCTAACGTTCCAGCGGCCATGCGCAGCACATCCAGCGCTGCGCCTACCACCTGTGGCTGGCAGCGGATGCAGTATGGATCCTGCACGCGGGTGTCATCTTCGCGGTGGCTTTCGCGGATCTCTGATCCATCCATGATGGCCCGCATTTCGCGGGCCACGTCGATCTGCCCAGCATGTCCACGCAAGGAATGGATGTCAGCCAAAAGCGGCGCGGTGGACCCCATGATGGCATCGGTGGTCAGCGAGGCAATCACCATCGAGGCCTCGGCCATGCGCCAGGCATCAAACAGACCAGCCAGCGCGCAGGCGGTGGAGAACTGGGTGCCGTTGATCAGGCCAAGACCCTCTTTCGGGCCCAGCACAATCGGCTCTAACCCGGCCTTTTTCAATGCCTCAGCGCTAGACATACGCTGGCCATCAAATGTCGCCTCACCTGCGCCAATCATGGCCGCAGCCATATGCGCCAGCGGGGCGAGGTCACCCGACGCGCCAACCGAGCCCTGCGAGGGGATCACCGGGATCACACCGTGCGCCAACATCTGTTCGATCTGATCAATCACCAGCCAGCGCACGCCCGATGCCCCACGCCCCAGTGACAGCAGTTTCAGTGTCATCATCAGGCGGGTTTTGTCTTCGGGCAGCGGCTCACCCACGCCACAGCAATGCGACAGGATCAGGTTGCGCTGCAGGGTGGCGGTGTCCTTGGGCGCAATCTTCTTGCTGGCGAGTTTGCCAAAGCCGGTATTGATTCCATACACCGCTTCGTCGCCAGCGGCGGCCTTGGCAACCATTTCGGCGGCGGCTTCGACATCCGGGCGGGCGCTGTCGCTCAGCTGCGCCGGGGTCTGGTTTCGGTAGACATCGTTGAGCGTGGTCAAAGTCACCGCGCCGGGAAGAAGTGAGATCATAGTTCACCTTGATAGATACGAGAGTGAAGCGGGTTGAACCCGATACGATAAGAAAGTTCGGCTGGCGTCTGCACATCCCAAACCGCCAGATCTGCGCGCATGCCGGGGGCGATTTGGCCCGCATCTGTCAGGCCCAGCGCCTGTGCGGCGTTGCAGGTGACACCGGCCAGCGCCTCCTCAGGCGTCATCCGGAACAGGGTGCAGCCCATGTTCATGGTCAACAATAGCGAGGTCATGGGCGAGGAGCCCGGGTTGCAATCGGTGGCCAATGCCATGGGCACGCCGTGGCTGCGGAAATGCTCAATCGGCGGAGCCTGGGTTTCGCGGATGGTGTAGAAGGCTCCGGGCAGGATAACGGCAACCGAGCCTGACTGGGCCATGGCCTTGGCGTCGTCTTCGGTGGCGTATTCAACATGATCCACCGACAGCGCGCCATATTTTGCGGCTAGCAGGGTGCCGCCCTGATGGCTCAACTGTTCGGCGTGGAGTTTCACCGGAATGCCCAGTTCTTGCGCCACCTTGAACACCCGCTCGATCTGGTCGGGCATAAAGGCAATACCCTCGCAGAAGCCATCCACCGCATCGACCAGCCCCTCGGCATGGGCGGCGTGCAGGGTTGGGATGCAGACTTCGTCAATATAGGCGTCATCCCTGCCCTTGTACTCGGCTGGGGTGGCATGGGCGCCAAGGAAGGTTGTTTTGATCTGAACCGGGCGCAGTTCACCCAGACGGCGGGCGGCGCGCAACATGTTCAGCTCAGTCTCGCGGTCTAGCCCATAGCCCGATTTCACTTCGACCACAGTGGTGCCCTCGGCAATCAGCGCGTCCAGACGTGGCAGAGCTGAATTGACCAGCTCGTCCAACGAGGCCGAACGGGTGGCGGATACAGTCGAAACAATGCCGCCCCCGGCACGGGCGACTTCCTCATACGACGCTCCGTTCAGGCGCATTTCGAATTCCATCGCGCGGTCGCCGCCAAACACCACATGGGTGTGACAGTCGATCAGCGCCGGGGTCACAAGTCGCCCATCCAGATCGCGGGTTTCCCATTTGGCATAGCTCGCTGGCAGTTCTGATTCTGGCCCCGCCCACTGAATGGAGCCGTCCGACACCGCCACGGCCCCCGCAGGAACCAGACCATAGGGCTCTGATTCGGGGGTCATGGTGGCCAATTTTGCCTGTGTCAGAACGTAGTTGGATGGTTGCGTCATTGCGCCCTCGCAAATCTCTTGATGCGGGAAAGGTATGGGATTAAAGTTATTATGTCTATACATAAGAGGGTCAGATGCAGACAATATTCGCCAAGCGCGCCTATACCCATTCCGGCTGGGTCCACGATCTGCGGCTGAGCCATGACAGCGGACGGATCACCGCACTGTCAGCCAATGCAACGGCTGAGGTCGGGGATGTTCTAGTCGATACCCTACTGCCCTCACTGGGCAATCTGCACTCGCACACATTTCAGCGAGCTATGGCCGGGATGACCGAGGTGCGCGCAGCGGGGCGGGACAGTTTCTGGACCTGGCGCACATTGATGTATCAGTTTGTCGAGCATCTGAGCCCGGAACAGTATCAGGCGATTGCCGCGCTGGTGTTTATGGAGATGCAGGAGGCCGGATATGCCTCAGTGGGGGAGTTCCACTATGTCCACCACCAGCCCGGCGGGCAGCGCTATGATGCGGTCAGCGAGCTGAGCCAGCGGGTGTTTGCCGCAGCTTCGGAAACCGGGATTGGCCTGACCCATCTGCCGGTGCTGTACAGCTATGGTGGCGCTGGACGGACTGAGCTGAACGGCGGGCAGTTGCGGTTTGGCAATTCGGTAGATCAGTTTTCTGATCTGGTTGCGCAAACCCGCGAGGTTGCAGCCAACACCCTGCCCAAAGACGCCAAGGTTGGCATCGCCCCCCACAGCCTGCGCGCCACCTGCCCCGAAGATCTGCAACAGGTGCTGGACATTCAGGCTGGCAATCCGGTGCATATCCACATCTCGGAACAGCCAAAGGAAGTTGAAGACGTTCAAGCTTGGCTGGGTGCGCGGCCGGTGGAGTGGCTGTTGCAGAATGCACCGGTAGATCAGAACTGGTGCCTGATCCACGCCACCCATATGACCAGCGCCGAGACCCGCGATATGGCCAAATCTGGCGCGGTTGCGGGCCTGTGTCCGATCACCGAGGCGAACTTGGGCGATGGGCCGTTTAACGGGGTCGAGTATCTGGCCCATGGTGGCGCCTTTGGGGTTGGGTCGGATTCCAACGTTCGGATCTCACTCCCCGAAGAGCTGCGCACGTTGGAGTATTCCCAACGGCTGCGCGACCTGAGCCGCAATGTGATTATCCCCGGCGAAGGATCCGTTGGAGAGGCGCTGTATCTGGGCGCAGCCAAAGGCGGTGCGCAGGCTCTGGGTCGTGATGCTGGTCGGATCGAGGTTGGGGCGCTGGCGGATCTGGTGGCGATTGACAGCGATGTTCCTGCCTTATGCGCGTTGCGTGATGATCAAATTCTGGACGGGCTGTGCTTTGCCGCTGGAGATGACACCGTTACCGACCTGTGGTCGGCGGGGCGTCATCAGGTTCAAGGCGGACGGCATGTTGCGCGAGACAGTATCGTGGCTAATTACAAGGAAGCGGTCAGCAGCCTGCTTTCGGCGCTTTAAACCGGGGCAAAGTTGATTTGTAAAACCACCCCGTCATCGGACAGCGTTCCGGTGGCGGGGGTATCCAGAACCAGACCTTGGTGCTGTTCGAATGTACCGAGTGGCCCCATGCCCAGCTGGCCGGCTAAGACAAACAGGACGTTCTCTCCACCCTCTAAATCAATCGACCCGCCGTCTACAACACTGGCCTTTGCCTGAACGAATTGCGGATCAAAGATCACGTTGAAAGCCTGACAGGGACCGTCGGTCAATGTCGCGTCCAGCGATAGGCCACCGTCGAATTCAACGGGCTTACGCGGCTGCGCCACGTGTTCACCACCAGTTCCGCGCAGTATCAGCCCCTGCCCCGTTGCAATCGTGTGGATACGCGATAGACCCGGAAAAGCCGAAAAGGCGCCGTTTTGGGTGATGTCGGCAAAGCTGAGCCGCCAGGCCATTTGACCGTGAACCATACGCTGGGCTAGTTCTCGCGTTGTGCCTCGGCCATTCCTCCATGGTTCTGGCGCGATTTCATCCACCGAAAAGCGCATCACGGTTCCTTTGCAATCTTAGTTTAATGTAGACATAATGACATTAGGCCAGAGTTAATACCAGCATTGGAGCCACGTGTGCTGCCGCAAAAAAAGACCGGTTTTCAAGATGTCCGCGACGAAGTTCTGAAGCGGATCGAGGATCGGGTCTGGCCGCAGGGGGCACTGTTGCCAACCGAGCTGGAACTGGCCGCCGAGTTTGGTTGCGCCCGTGCAACCGTGAACCGGGCACTGCGGGAGCTGGCCGAACGCGGAATCATTGATCGCAAACGCAAGAGCGGCACGCGGGTGGCGGTGACACCGGTGAAACAGGCCAAGCTCGACATCGCGGTGATGCGTCAGCAGGTCGAGGAGATGAACGCCACCTATCGCTATGCCTTGGTCAAACGGCAGCAGATTGCCGCGCCGGCATGGTTGGCGTCGCAATTGGGCTTGGCCAGTGATGCGCAAGTGTTGCACCTGCACTGCATGCATTACGCCGATAACCAGCCATTTCAATTCGAAGAACGCTGGATCAATATTGCCGCTGTTCCCGAGGTGTCAGAGGCGGATTTTGAAAGCGTGGGACCAAATGAATGGTTGCTGGCCGAGGTACCATTTTCCAATGCCGAGATCGCATTTTCTGCCGTTGCGGCCAGTGAGCAATTGGCTGAATTTCTGACCTGCCTACTGAATGCGCCGCTGTTCCAGATGGAGCGGACCACCTGGTTTCAGCAACAGCCTGTTACTTTTGTGCGCATGACGTTTCACCCCGGATACCGGATGAGCACGCGGTATTGACCGGCACAGGTGACTGCGCCGTTCTGGTTCCGGATCTTGCCGGACTTGGTTTGTTTTAGTTTCAGTTCGTTACTAGTGGCGACGTCGCCAAAGCAGAGGTGGTCGGGGACTTTATCCCCCGAGCGTAAATGCACTCCGTATAGCGCCCCTTTCACAAGGGGGCCCGGTTCCAAGTGCCGGGCTTGTCAGGCCGGGCGGTGATCATGATCGCTGGGTAAACTGACATAAAAAGGGAAACACCAGGTAACCGGGGCGTACGCTGGGCGCGCAACACCCCGGACATTTGAAGCTTAGGACTTCAAGACCAGCTGGCTTTCATGCGCCTTGAGACTGGGGCGTACGGTTGGCCCATAGTTTTGCCAGTCTTCCATCAGGTCCAGAACCTCGGACCGGGTATCTGCATCAAAGGCATCGAGGGTTTCATCACCTGGGTGATAGCTTTCACTTTCGAGCCCATTGCCACTGACGATTTCATGCTGGTCAAACAACAGATGGACATAGGTCACCGGCTCACCATCCGCCTGCACGCGGATTGAGTGGTCATTGACCAAATGCTTGGCCTTGATCAGCACTTCGGATTGGCCAAACAGCAGCTCGGCCCGTTCTGAAGTGATCAGGACGCGGTGGTTGGCAGATAGCGCAATGCGGTCGTGATTGCCCAGCGCGCCGGGTGCAAAGACTACCGGAGCATCTGCGCCTTTGGCGCTCCGCTGGCTGCGCCCGATCCAGCGCAAGGGTTGCGGCCCGTGATCTCGAGTTACAACCATCGTGCCCAGTTCCAGTTGCTCGACTGGGACAAGGCCATCAACGGTATCAATCATAGTCCCGGCGACAAAGCAGGCTGGGGTGACCGTACTTGTATCTGTTGTGACATCGACAAACCCGACATCGGTGTTTCCCTGATCGTCTTCGACGGTGTAGGAAAACGTGTTTGTCTCGTCCTCGTCATTGACGATGGCAAAGGTGCCGTCAGCGTTCAATGTGACCTGCTCGCCGGTTGCCAGAGTGACTGTATCTCCGGCGCTGACAGGTTGGCCATTGATGTGAGTGATCGTCAGAGTGGAGCCTGTTGGGCCAACATCATTGCCCAGAACATCGATGCTTTCCGATCCATCGCCAGACACTGTGGCCACGTCATCGGTGGCAACCAGGGCCGTTTGAACCGAGTCGCCGGCGATCAGTAGGTTGGAATCATACTTCGCATCACCGGCGTCAGCGATACCGATCTTGATGGTGTTTTCCTCGCCCGGAATGACCGGCGCCTTGAGCGTCAGGGTGACGGTGAACCCGTCCATTTCAGTGTTGTAATTGTCATCTGACTGCGCGTTATCAACATAGAGGTTTTCGTTCGACCCATCGTTGATGTTGTCGATCGAAATGTCGCCTTCGCCAACCGTCAGTTCAGCCTGAACACCGTTGACCCAGACGCCCACGACATCGTTGAAGCCCTCGTTGACGTATTCCAGATACTCCTCGGACGAGAAGGTAATCTGCATAGTCAGGGTGGACCCGTCGGGGACAAAAGTCGCTTCGAACACTGCGGCGTCATAAGTTTGCTGGCCTGCAAGTGCGGTAAGGTCGCTGTCACCGCTGGTGTCGTGCTCGGTTGTTGTTGACGCTGATGTGTTCACGTCACCGCTGCTGTTGGTGATATCCGATGCATTGCCTGTGGACAGGATAACTCCGGTATCCGACGGCGTGATATCCGGCGCGGTTGCATCGCCGTTGGAATAAACCCCAGACGCTGAGGAATCGCCGGTATAGCTGGCGCTGACAATGGTAATGCCACTGCCGAACATAGAGTTCGCCATGTCAGCAGCTGAGGCGGAAGTATCAATGGGCAATTCTGAAGCAGTAGGCACGATATGTTCCTAAAATGATGTCTCAGTGCCCAACTAAACTTAATGGCTTTCAAAAAAGATAATTTTCCGATGGGCTTATTGTCTCCAGTCCAGCCATTTGGTTGACCACACCCCGGTTGCAGGGGTATGGCAGCGAAATGGAAAAGAAAAAGAAATCCCGTCAGCAGGTCTATACGCTTGTGGTTCAGATTGGCCGCAAAGAAGGCGACGGCCTGCCCAAAGGCGCAACTGGCGCGGCACTGATGATCTATGCTTCGGGCATCGATGAAGCCGAGGCTGTGCGCGAAACGGTGGCGATTTTGAAGCAGGCTGATACTGCGCCGCTAGACGTAACGGGCTATGGCACACTGGCTGACCGCGAGGCTGAGGGTCAGGACATCGGGTCAGAAGAGCGCGAGCTGATGCAGCGCGCACTAGAAGAGAACTCAGTGATCGTGGCGCAGATGACGCCATTTTTCGGCGACGAAGACACCACCGTACACTGACAATTTAGCCAACGTGTTCAGTTGCGCGCGCCATACCAGCGACGGTAGATCCTGTCATAGGTTCCGTCTTCGCGCAGGGCAAGCAGGGTACGGTTGACATCTTCAACCAGATCCGAACCGCTGGGAAAGGCAATTCCGTAGCTTTCTTTTAGAAAGACCGAGCCAACGGCCTGGCCGAAATGACTGCCTTGATGGGTGGCATAGTAGTTCAGAATTGGCGCATCAAAGACCACAACCCGGATGTCGCCCTCTTCGAATGCGGTCAGGAGTGGCTCCAGCCCGTCATAAGCACGGTAATCGATATCGCGGCGGTCCAGAAAACCTGCAGCAGTGGAGTTTTCGATGGTGCCAACCTGTTTGCCATACAGATCATTGACCGAATTGACCGAGCCGGTGATGGCGTCCACGGTCATCACTGCGGTGATCTTGGCCACAAAGATCGACACCACAAACAGGGATGACAACACCAGCATCACGCCAAACACGCGCCCCACCGGCGTACGTGGCACACGCTCTTCGAACCCACCGTTGACCACTAGATTCAGCGCCCACCAGAAGGACGGGAACCAAGCCTCTTTCAGCGGGCGATCAAAATAGGGTTGGGCCCGGCGTTCAAATCCCCACATCAGCATACCGCCACCCAGCAACAGCAGAAACGCTATGCCAATCGCAAACGCAAGATCCCAAGACAGCAGCGCCTTGGCCAGGGATGGCCCCTGCACATCGGACAGCGGCACCATCATTTGCAGGCCGCTTTCAAAGATTGGTTGGCTGAAATCCATTTCGACTTCACGGGCCGATGTAATCGAGATGTTGGCAATCGCAAGATCAGCCTCACCTGCTTTGACCTGCTCCAGCATATCGGAAAAACTATCGTGACGGTTGATTTTCACGTCCCAATCGAGCCGCTTGGATAATGCGGCAAGCAGTTCGATGGAAAAACCGGTATCGCGGCCATTTTCAACCAGGGAAAATGGCGGGCGGGTGACGGTGGAGACTGTCACACTCTGTGCAGCCAGGGAGGACCCCCAGACCAACAGCAGACAAATTAGGGAAAAAGCAGATCTGAGCAATGGGCCATTCGATCATAGAAACATGCGGTTTCCATTTTTCTTAGGCGGAACATTGCCAACGCGCAAGTGCCTGCAATTTAGGCAACGCGCCGTTCAGCCAATACTGTTGCATCAAAAGACCGCAACACTGGGTATTTGGATCGGCCGTGCTCGGGCAATTCAGAACGATCCAGGTTCGCAAGCAGGCTTGCAGCCAAGCGTTTTGGGTCTCGGCGCAATCGACCAATAAAGAGGCTTTCCACCACCGCCCCCGCAGCCAAGGGGGCCGCATGATCGGGGAGTATCAATTGCATATACGACATCGAGGTCGCAGCCAGATCAGGCTGGTATGCAGTTTGCGTCGCCACAAGATGTTGGGCAGGAACCAGAACAGATTGTTGGCCAAAGAGGTATTCAACTTCGGACCCGGAAATCACCAAGCGCTGAGAAGGCGCGACATCGATATCCTGCTGCAGGTTAAAGTATGGCGCGCGCAGCCGAATGGGGTGAAACGAGCCAACGTTTGGCACAGATCTGCGCACCACATGCAGCACCGGAACCGAGATGCCTTCACCGGTCAGCACCAGATCACCCCGTTTCAAGTTGGTCAGAGACTGATACCCATAGGGCGTCGCGATTGGGGTTTGAGCCGTCAAACTGGGCATTGGGCCCACAGGTTCGATCTGGTCAGAAAGCGCAACGTATTCGACATCAGGCGACACAAATCGGAATGGGCCGGGTTGCAGCAAGGCTTGAAGATCGCCCAGCCGCCAGGGTCGCGGAGACTGTAGCGGCATGATCTGAACCTGCCCACTGTCTACGCGTTCTAACGCCAACTGCCCCCAGCGTCGGGGCGCATCCCAGGAATATGTCATCCGCAACAGATCAGCGCGGGCGGCTTCTGACGGATTCAGCGTACGGTGCAAGACAGCACCGGACTGCTCTAATACCAGGTTCAACCCACCACCCGGCACCGCCCGGATTGCCAATTTAACGGGCCAGTCGCCCTCTTGGGCAAACAGGACCATAGGTTCCGGGCGTGAGGTGCTGGGTAATCGCATCTCGATGACCAACGAGCCCTGAACCAACAAGGCGTCCTGATCCGCCCCGGGCTGAGCAGCCTTGAATTGAGTGCGATGCGCCGAAGAAACTGCCAGCCAAGCCATCTGGTTATGCCACTTTGACAGCTGACAACAGCCGGGCCTCATAGCCTTTCAACGCAGGCCGCACTGATCCTCCATAACCGTCGCCGGTTGAAGGATCCAACTCGGGAAACAACGTGCAAATCTCATCAACTGCGGGCTGTTCCAACAGATTTGTTGTCTCGGGTCCTGGCAAGAAGCTTTCGGTTTCCAAGCCTTCCGAGAAGATCACCTGATGCTGGTCGAACATCACATGCACATAGGTCACATCACCGCCGGGGCGACGTGTCACCGAGCGGTCATTCAACAGATCTTTGGCAGCCACCAAAACCTCGCCTTCGCCGAACAGCAATTCGGCTAGGCTGTCACGCACAAGCACGCGGTGTTGCGGCGAGACCAGCAGGTCGCGGTGAGATCCAAAGGTTCCAGCCCGGATATGGATCGGAGCAAAATCGCCTTCGGCTTTGACCATACGGGCACCAACCCAACGGATAGGCTGCGCACCGTCGTCTCGGGTTTCGACCAAATCGCCCGGTTGCAGATCTTCAACCGCAACCTCGCCAAAAGGGGTGCGGATCAGGCTGCCCGCCACGAAACAGGGAATTGAGCTGACGTTGACGAAGCCAGTATCCGAGTTGGAGCCGTCGGTTGTGGCGTAGGTAAAGTTAAACTCGTCAGGATCACCGTCACCTGTCAGTGTTAGGGTGCCATCAGCGTTCAACAGCACTGTCTGGCCAGTGTTTAACGTGATCACGGTGCCTGCCGTAACAGCCTGACCATTTACATGTGTGATGGTCAGGGTGCTGCCTGTGTCATGTACATCGTTGGCCAGAACATCAATGGTGCGAGTGCCATTGGGATCAAGGTAGGTAGAGTCGTCCATTGCAACCAGGCTGGTCTGAACGGAATCTCCGGCGATCAGAAGGTTACTGTCATAACTGCTGTCAGACACGTCAGCGACACCGATACGGATGCTGTTCACCTCGCCTGGGTTCACATGCATGGTCAGGGTCATCGTAACCGTCAGCCCATCCATCTCGGTGTTGTAGGCATCATTCGAGTTATCGAGATACAAGTTTTCATTGTTAGTAGAGTTCACGTTACCCGGGTCAGCATCGCCATTGCCAATAGTCAGATCCACCTGTTGGCCGTTGATCCAAACCCCAACAAAATCCTGATAAACCGAGTTCTGGAATTCCGGATATTCCTCGGAGGAAAAAATGAACTGCATCGTCATCACGCCAGAATCGGGGATGAAGCTGACATCTAGGTACGAGGCATCATAGGTATTGGTGCCCGCCGCCGCGTTGAAATCGGAGTTGTTGTTTTCACCGCCAGTATTGCGGGATTGGTTGGTATCCTGGTTCGCCTGCCCGTTAGAGTTGGTGTATTGCGTCGCCCGACCGGTGGACAGAATGACACCAGTATCGCCAGGAGTTGCCCCGGGCGCGATACTGTCGCCATCGGAATAGATAGCCGAAGATCGGTTATCGCCAGAATAGCTGGCACTGACCACTGTGACGCCATCGCCAAAAATCGTCTCGGCCATCTGGGTGGCACTGGCATTTGTCTGATAGGTTAGTTCCGACGCTGCAACCATGTCTCTGCCTCATTCCTCGATGAGACAAAACACCCGTCGCGAGGGTTTACCCCCGTCAAGATACACGGACCCCGCCTGTTGACGGTGGTTGATTTGTGGTCCCGCTATTACGGTGACCGCTGTGCTCGGATGCCCTGCCTCGGGTCAGTTATTAACAAATCCCTAACATAAGGCAGGCAACCTGTCAGCCTTGTTGATCAGTTCACGCCAAGACGCTGCTTTTACGCCACATTTGCGATTCCATATGGTGAGAGCTTGAATTGCACCACGGTTGAATACGCGCTAGGCCAAGGCAACGCTGTTTTCCCGGAGCCCCAAATGCCCAATATCGATGCCGCCCGCCTGACTGCTGATCTGATCCGCTGCCCCTCGGTCACCCCTGTGGAAGGTGGAGCGCTGGTACTGCTGGAAAAGCTGCTGAGCGAGGCCGGGTTTACCTGCGCCCGCGCCGACCGGGGCGAGGTCAGCAACCTGTTTGCCCGTTGGGGAGACAAGGGCCACGCGCGAACCTTTGGATTTAACGGCCACACAGATGTTGTGCCGGTTGGGGATGAGGCCGCCTGGACAGTTGACCCGTTTGGGGCCGAAGAAAAGGATGGCTTCATGTATGGGCGCGGCGCAACGGACATGAAATCTGGCGTTGCCGCCTTTGCCGCTGCGGCGATTGATTTTGTGCGTGAAACGCCTCCGGACGGGGCGATTATCCTGACCATCACCGGCGACGAGGAAGGCGAGTCGGTGGACGGCACCACCGCATTGTTGGACTATATGGACGCCGAAGGCGAGCAGATGGCGGCCTGTCTGGTGGGCGAACCCACCTGCCCTGACAGCATGGGAGAAATGATCAAGATCGGCCGTCGCGGATCGATGACCGCGCGGTTTACCGTGACCGGTGTGCAGGGGCATTCGGCCTATCCGCACCGTGCCAACAACCCGCTGAACGCCATGGTGCGGCTGATGGATATTCTGGCCAGCCACGAGCTGGATCAAGGCACCGAGCATTTTGATGCCTCGACCCTGGCGGTTGTGACGGTGGACACTGGCAATAGCGCCACCAATGTGATTCCGGCGCAGGCCAAGTCAGCGGTGAACATCCGGTTCAACGACTCGCACTCCGGTGCCAGCCTGACCCGCTGGCTGGAGGATGAAGCCGCCAAGGTGGCCGAGGAATTTGGGCTGGAGATTGATATGACAGTGCGGATCTCGGGTGAGAGCTTCATCACCCCTCCGGGCGCTTTGTCTGACTTGGTGTCCAATGCAGTTGAGGCTGAGTGCGGGGTGAAGCCTGAGCTGTCGACAACCGGCGGCACATCCGATGCGCGCTTTGTCAAAAACCACTGCCCCGTCGTGGAGTTTGGACTGGTCGGCCGCACCATGCATCAGGTGGACGAACGGGTTGAGGTGGCGCAGATCCATCAGCTCAAGTCTGTCTACGCGCGGATCCTCAAGGACTACTTTGCATGACATACAAGATAGAGGTCACCCAAGACCACGAGACCTGCTTTGCCCTGAGACACCAAGTATTTGTTGATGAACAAGGTGTGCCGCAGGAAGAAGAGCTGGACGAGTTGGACCCAACGGCCAGCCATCTGCTGGCAACGGATCAGGGAACACCGGTTGGCACGGCGCGCGTGGTGTTTCAGGGCGACACCGCCAAGATCGGGCGCGTCTGTGTCATCAAATCCGCCCGCGGCACTGGTTTGGGTGCTGAGTTGATCAAGGCATCGGTAGAGCTGGCCAAAAACCAGCCTGACATCACCAAGGCCAAATTGGGCGCGCAGGTTCATGCAATTGGCTTCTATGAAAAGCTTGGGTTCACGGTTTATGGCCCCATCTATCTGGACGCGGGGATTGAGCACCGCGATATGGTTCAGGATCTGACATAGCCCCTTGCCTGCGCGGTGGCTCACCGCGCACTGCGCATTTTCCCAATGACCTCTCCTGCCTGCCATGTTAGGCGGGGGATATGAGCCGTATTCCTTCCAAGGCTGAAATCCTCGACTGGATTTCCGCCAACCCGACCCTCACCTCGAAGCGCGACATCGCCAAGGCCTTTGGTATCAAAGGATCTGACCGTATTGATCTGAAGCGCCTGCTGAAAGAGCTTGAGGCTGAGGGGCACCTTCAAAAGCGCAAGAAGAGCTATGGCGATCCGGATCGCCTGCCGCCCGTGACCGTGCTGCTGGTCAAGGCACCGGACGATAACGGCGATCTGTTTGCGCAGCCGCTGGAATGGCACGGTGAAGGCGTTGAACCAATTGTTCTGGTGATGCCACGCGCCAGTGATCCGGCTCTTGGCCAAGGCGACCGTATTCTGGCACGCCTGACCGTGGTGCATGAAGAAGACCACAATTATGAGGCCCGGCTGATCCGCCGTATCGGCAGCAACCCCAAACGGGTTCTGGGAATTTTCCGAAAACGCTCGGAAGGTGGTCGCATCGTGCCAATCGACAAATCAGCCTCGGCTGAGTGGATGGTTGCCGAAGACGCAACCCATGGCGCACGAGATGGTGAGTTGGTCGAAGCCGAACAGGCCGGACCCAAGGGCCGCATGGGCCTTCCCCGTGCTCGCATTGTTGAACGGCTTGGCGATCCATCTGCCCCCAAGGCTGTATCGCTGATTGCCATTCACCAGCATGGCATCCCGGATAACTTCCCCGATTCCGTGGTGGAAGAGGCCGACAAAGCCAAACCAATGGGCCTGAAGGGGCGCAAAGACCTGCGCGATATGCCGTTGGTCACCATCGATCCGTCAGACGCACGCGACCACGATGACGCCTGTTACGCCCATGCCGATGACGATCCCAAGAACCCCGGCGGGTATATCGTTTGGGTCGCCATTGCCGATGTCGCCGCCTATGTCCGCCCCGGCACCGCGCTGGACCGCGAAGCGCGTAAACGGGGCAATTCCAGCTATTTCCCCGACCGGGTTGTACCGATGCTGCCGGATCGGTTGTCGGGTGACCTGTGCTCGCTGCACGAAGGTGTGCCACGCCCTTGTATTGCGGTGCGGATGAAGCTGGACGCCGAAGGCAACAAGGTCTCGCACCACTTTGAACGCGCATTGATGCGGTCGGCCGCGTCGCTGCATTACGCCGAAGTGCAAGACGCCATGGATGGCAACCCAAATGATCGTACAGGTCCGCTGCTCGAAGAGGTAATCAAGCCGCTCTACGCTGCCTATGCATTGCTCAAGACCGCGCGCGCTGAACGGCAACCGCTGGAACTGGACCTGCCCGAGCGCAAAATTGTTCTGGATGACAAAGGCACCGTTCAGTCGGTCAACTTCCGTGAACGTCTGGACGCCCACCGACTGATCGAAGAGTTCATGGTTCTGGCTAATGTCGCTGCCGCTGAAACCCTGATCGAAAAACGCGCACCGCAGCTGTTCCGGGTGCACGAAGAACCCGCGCCCGAAAAACTGGATGCGCTGCGCGAAACCGCATCCGCTGCGGGTCTGACTTTGGCCAAGGGGCAGGTTCTGCAAACCCGCCATTTGAACGCCTTGCTCAATGCCGCCGCTGGCACCGACGAAGCCGAGTTGATCAACATCTCCACCCTGCGCTCAATGACACAGGCCTATTACGGTATCGAAAACTTTGGCCACTTTGGTCTGGCGCTGCGCAACTATGCGCATTTCACCTCACCGATCCGCCGCTATGCGGACCTGATCGTGCACCGGGCGCTGGTGACCTCGCATGGTTGGGGCAAAGACGGGCTGGACCCAGCTGAGGTCGAGAAGCTAGAGCAAACTGCCACCCATATTTCCGACACCGAGCGCCGGTCGATGATGGCCGAGCGGGACACCACCGATCGTTATCTGGCAGCGTTCCTGTCGGAACGCGTAGGCAACGAGTTCACCGGGCGCATCAATGGCATCGCCCGATTTGGTGCCTTTGTGAAGTTAGATGAAACCGGAGCTGACGGTCTTGTTCCTGTGCGCAGCCTTGGGCGTGAGTTCTTTCATTTTGACGCTGAGGCCGGCACCCTGATGGGATCAGACACCGGGCTGATCATTGCCATCGGCCAGCAGGTTACGGTTCGCCTGACCGAGGCCACCCCGGTCACCGGTGGGTTGCAGCTGGAGCTGTTGACGATTGAGGACAAGGCCCTGCCCCGTGGTGGCAGCCGCAGTCCGGCGGGCCGATCCGGCGGCAAACGTAAGCAAGCCAAGGCCAAGCGCAAGTCTGATAAGATCAAGCGCAAAGTTGTACGCAAACGGCGCTGACAGTGAAGAGTGCGTGCTTGCACGCACCACTCTCCTATCCGTCTGTCGACTGACGAATATGATATGTCAGCGCCCGTTTGATCAGCCAGCCATGGCGCATAGGTTCAACCTCGTCGGCCCGATCAAACAAGATCGCCCGCGTGCCTTCGACCCGATCCCAGGCAGGAAATGTCACTAGGTACTCGGGAATCAACTGGCTTTGGCAGTGCACAAACAAGCCAAACCGCGCAGACTTGGGTACGCCCAGCCGCACAGTTGATCCGCTTTTACTCTCCGGTGTCAGATAGGCGGGCTGTCCCCATTTCAATGTCTCCTCGATCCGCCCGGCGGCAGGCGTTTCTGCCGCCGTATCAAAGATCAATTCGCGCAGCGCCAGCAGGCCTTTACGAGCTTCAGCATCTTCTAGCTCAAAGGCTTGCTCAACCTTGGTACTGGCAAACGGATACTTCATGGCAATGGAACGGCCTCTTGGAACACACGGTCAACATAACCGGTTAGCTTTGGGTCGTCACTAATGCGGAGTACAAGTTTGGTTTGTACGGGGGTTGTTTGCATTGCCTGCAGCATCGACGCCACGCTGAAATCCGCGCTGGTGATCTTGCGGCCCAACAAAAACGGGCTGTCCTTTAGCAAAGCTGTGACCGCTTCGAGATCCTGGTCCAACCGGTCGGCTCTGTCTTTTCCACTGAAACGTCCGATACCGTTGAACGACAACCCACTTTTGACCGACTTGCGTATCGATTTGGTGATTGGACGGCGCACAAACCCCGGAATGTCCTTGAAATAGGTATCGCGGATGGTTGGCCAAACGTCGTCGTCCCCCCAGCGGTCTTGCACAACGTGGAAGTACAAAACGTCCTCGGCCATACGGGTTAGCGCGTGGCCATATGCCTTGTCGCGCGACGACAGGTCAGGATCAAAATCATTCCCTTTGCCTTCGAGATATTTGCGGATCTCCGTGCTGTCGGCGACCAATCCAGCAGGGGTTTTCATCACTGGCAACTTGCTGTGGGGCATCTTGCGGGGATCGTTCAGGTCCTCGCGCTGCCAGGCCTGACCCGAGTATTGCAGCAACAGGGCAGCTTTGACGCAAAAAGGGCTGAGGCTGAAGACATCACCGTTGCGAGGGTATGTAAGAAGGGTCAGCATGTGTTGTTTCCTAGTTCTGAAAGTTGTCCTCTTGCTAAACGCACCTAATGACAGTTTCTGTCATCAGGTGTAGGGATACTAAGATATGTCCAGAACCCATCGCCTGTTCCAACTGATGCAAGCCCTGCGCCAGGGGCCAGGTCCCAAAACCGCCGCCGGTTTGGGACAAGATCTGGGCGTGTCCGCCCGTAGCATTCATCGCGATATCGCCACGTTGCGCGAAATGGGGGCGGTGATTGATGGTGAGGCTGGCTATGGCTTTACCTTGATCGAAGACAACGCCCTGCCGCCGATGGGGTTTCGCGATACCGAGCTGGAGGCACTGGTGCTGGGTCTACGTGAGGTGCAGCAGATTGGCGATCCGGACTTGGCCGAGGCCGCGGCCGAAGCCTTGCGAAAATTGCAAGCACGACTGCCCGCAAGCCAGTCCAACCGGCTGCGTCATGCCGTATTGGCAGCGCATCGCTTCAAGCGTCCGGAAATACCACTCATTCCGGTCTCAAAGCTGCGCGAGGCGACCTGGGATGAGCTGGAAGTCCGTTTCGACTATTCTGACGCCAAAGGTGCCGCCACCAATCGGCAGGTCAAACCCCTGGGGCTGGTCTACTTTGATCATTCGACCGTTTTGGTCGCCTGGTGCCTGCTGCGGGATGATGTTCGGCTTTTTCGACTGGACCGGATGTCAGACTTTCAAGTGACAGATCAGAGCTTTCGCCCCCATCGCGTGGCCATGCTGCGGGATGCTTTGTCCCAATTGCAGGCCGATCGTGAGGCCGCCTGCCCTCCTACGCCAACTAAGTCTGCGCAGTAACCACAAATGGAAAAGGCCCCGGAAAACTCCGAGGCCTTGTTCTGTGTACTGTTGCCAGGTTTAGCTTGGCGACATGCCCCGCAAGCGCTCGGAGCGACGACGGAGCAGTTCCAGTGTCGCCAGAAGACAAATCGAAATCGCCACCAGGATTGTCGCCACTGCCAGAATGGTTGGTGAAATCTGCTCGCGTAGACCGATAAACATCTGCCAAGGCAATGTTTTCTGACCAGCTGACCCGACAAACAGCACCACAACCACCTCGTCAAACGACGTGATAAAGGCAAACAGACCACCCGAAATCACACCCGGCAGAATCAGTGGCATCTGAATTCTGAAGAATGTGGTGACAGGGTCTGCGCCCATATTAGCAGCAGCGCGTGTCAGCGAGCGATCAAAGCCCACAAGGGTTGCCGTAACCGTGATGATCACAAACGGTATACCCAGTACAGCGTGAGCCAGAACCACCCCAAAGTAAGTCCCCTGCAGACCTAGACGGCTGTAGAAGAAGTACATACCAGCAGCTGAAATGATCAGCGGCACAATCATCGGCGAGATCAGGATCGCCATGATAGCCCGACGGAATGGCACGTGGGGTTGGCTGAGACCGATTGCGGCAAGTGTACCAAAGCTAACTGACAGCAGTGTCGCCATCGGCGCAATCCGAACCGAGTTCCACAGCGCGTTCTGCCAATCCTGGTTGCTGAAGAAATCGCGATAGTGCTTGAGCGAATAGCCTTCGGGATCAAAACGCAGCATTTCAGGCGTAAAAGTAAAGAAGTCCTGAGAGTTGAAACTTAGCGGCATAACTACAAGGATTGGTGTGATCAGGAAGATAAAAATCGAGCCACAGATCACTCGGAATGTGTAGTGCCACAAGACTTGCCCAGACGTGAGGTAAGGCGCGAGATGTGCACGGTAGCGAGATGTGGCCAGCCAGAAGATGAACCAGCCAGCGAACCAGCCAAACAGGCCACCAACCACCGCAGCGGGCAGTCCAGCCATGGCAAAACCGGCGACAATAAAGATCGCAGCCAATGCCCAGCGGATTGGTTTTTCTTTGTCGGTCATACTAGCAAAGACAAATCCAAGCGCTGCCAGCAATATTGCACCAACCACTACCCCTATCGGACCGGACCCCTGAGAGGTGCCAACGAACAGTCCAAAGAAGGCCCCGGATGCAGCGGCAGTAGCCGCTACAAAGCCGGGAGTTTGATTTTCTACAGGTGTAAGAGCCATCTGTTTTATCCCAGCTTCACGTTGTCGATGCCCACAATCTTGTCATAGGCCCAGTACAGGACCAGCACGACCGCCAGCAGAATTGCGCCAAGCGCCGCCGCCAGACCCCAGTTGAGTGAGGACGAGATGTGGAAAGCAATCCGGTTTGAGATGAAGACACCTTTGGTGCCGCCAACCAATTCCGGGGTGATGTAGTAACCAATGGACAGAATGAACACGAGGATCGAACCCGCGCCAATACCTGGCACTGACTGAGGGAAGTAGACCCGCCAGAACGCGGTCCAGTTGGTTGCGCCAAGAGATTTGGCCGCGCGCAGGTAGGTTGGCTTGATCGTCTGCATCACCGAATACATTGGCAGGATCATAAACGGCAGCAGAATGTGGGTCATTGCCACGATTGTGCCGAACTGGTTGTTGATCATGACCAAGCGGGACTCATCAGCCACCAATCCCAGCCAGACCAGCGTTTCGTTGATCACCCCTTGTTGCTGCAACATGACTTTCCACGCCGATGTTCGAACCAGTAGTGAGGTCCAGAAGGGCAGAAGTACAAGAATCATCAGCATGTTTGATGTGCGTGCTGGTAAGTTGGCTAAGATCCAGGCAACCGGATAAGCCAGAATAATACAGCTGATGGTGATGACCATCGACATGAACATCGTACGCTTGAAGAGAACCCAATAGATCTGTTCGTCCTCGGGGCGCCATTCAGCACCCTCGGCACCTTTTTGCAGGTCAGCCGCGTTCAGGAAGTAGCCGTTGGTTAATTTTGGAGAATAGGTCTGGATAGTGCGCCAGGCATCTGGATCGCCCCAACCCTTATGAATCGCGATGAACTGTTCCTTGAACGGACCGCCGTTCTCGATATCCCATTTCTTGACCTTGCGGCCAGCCTTGCGGAACATCGAGGAAATCCCCGGCTTCTCGTAGTTTAGACGCGACCCGACCCGAGTATGCAATTTCGCCTCGGCCGCGATTTTCAGATCAGCTGCCAATGCCGCGTAAACCGCTTCATCCGGCGCCTCACCGCTGTTTGCATCCCAGTCCCTCAGCGCAACAACTGTGCGAGGCAAAGTTTCAGACACAATTTGGTTCTCGACCGATCGGAACAACATGTCACCGATAGGGAGAATAAATGTAATCAAAACAAATAGAAGCAGTGGTGCAACTAGCATCAAAGCTCGGATTTTTTGCATCCGAAGAGCACGGGCCAAGCTGCGCTTTAGCGGTGTGCCATCAGCCGCCAGCACCGGGCCGGACTGGGTTGTGTCGCTCATGTCTGGAGTCCCCGTCGGGTTTTTTTGTGGAGACAGGGCCCGCAACTAAGCGTGCGGGCCCTGTCCCAATATCAACTCAGGCCAGAATTATTTGGCCAACCATGCCTGGAATTTTGCGTCCAGATCGTCACGGTTGTCTGCCCACCATTCGTAGTCATAGGTGTGCACGTTACCGGCGTTTGCTGGATCAGTTGGCATGTGTGGTGCCATGTCGATGCCCAGAGTTTCGTGCTTACCAACCAGTGGAGCCGAAGAGGCACGAGCAGGACCGTACGAGATGTACTTGGCCTGATCCGCCAGACGCTGAGTGTCGGTTGCAAAGTGCAGATAGTCCATTGCACGGGCTTTACGCTCTGGGCTCAGGCCTGCTGGAACGATCCAACCGTCCAGATCGAACGACTGCATATCCCACAGCATTCCGATTGGCTGATTCTGCTCAGCAATCGCCGAGAACAGACGACCGTTGAAGGTCGAACCCATCACAACTTCGCCGTCAGCCAGCAGCTGTGGAGTTTCAGCACCAGCAGTCCACCAGACAACCTGGTCCTTGATGGTGTCCAGCTTGGCCAGACCACGAGCAACACCGTCAGCTGTGCCCAGAACATCATAGATGTCTTCTTTGGCTACGCCATCGCAGTACAGAGCCCATTCCATGTTGTCGATTGGACGCTTCTGCAGCGAACGCTTGCCGGGGTAGGCTTCGAGGTCGAAGATGTCACAAACCGAAGTTGGCGCAGTGTCACCAACCAGATCGGTGCGGTAGCCAAATGTGGTCGAGTATACGATCTGAGGCACAAAGCACTCGGACACGATCAGGTTGCCAAAGTCCTCGGAAGCCGAAGTTCCATCAGGGGCAGCAGCCAGAACAGCATCGTGATCGATTTCTTCAGCCAGACCTTCGTCGCACAGGCGCATTGCGTCGGAAGCAACAACGTCAACAACGTCCCAAGTTACGTTGCCGGCTTCGTTCATCGCACGGATTTTGGCAACAGCTTCAGCCGAGCTTTCATCGTTGATGATTTTGACGCCAGTTTTGGCGGTATAGGGGTCGTGGTAAGCGTTTTTCTGTGACGCAGAATAAGAACCACCCCATGACACGATGGTCAATTCGTTGGCCATATCCTGAGCCATTGCCATTGGTGCGCACAGTGCAGTTGTGGCCACCAGAGCAGACAGTTTGGTGAGTTTCATAAGTACTCTCTCCTTGTTAAATTTTGTTTTTTTATTCTATGGCCCCCGGTCTTTAAGTGCCGGGGGTTTAAGCCAGTTACCGAATCAAGCGTCCAGTGCGCGGCAATCTTCGGCCAGCCAACCAATTTCGATCTGTTGGCCTGGTTTCAGACGCACCTGATCAGGCGCATTCCGTGTTTTTACAAAGAAGTCATCCTTGCCGGCCACCCGCAAACGGGTCCGGAAAATGTCACCCATATAGATGAATTCCATGACTTCCGCTTTGAGTGTGTGGGCGCCTTCGGGCATCCGGTCTTTGTTGTATTCAACGCGCTCGGGCCGGATCGAAACACGGGTCCGTTCGCCAGCTTTAGAGACATTGATCGGCTTAGCGTCGATCAGGCCACCATCGTCCAGCTGAACCAAGGCAACCCCGTTGTTGATCTCTTTCACGACGCCTTCGAGCGTGTTGTTTTCACCGATGAACTGCGCAACAAAGCTGTTCTGTGGCTCTTCGTACAGTTTGTCTGGCGGTGCCAACTGTTGAATACGGCCATCCTCGAATACCGCAACACGGTCGGACATGGTCAGGGCTTCGGTCTGGTCGTGGGTCACGTAAACCACGGTGATGCCAAGACGGTGCGCCAGGTGAGTAATTTCAAACTGCATTTTTTCACGCAGTTGCTTGTCCAGCGCGCCCAGCGGCTCATCCATCAGAACCAATTCAGGTTCGAAAACAAGCGCACGGGCCAGAGCGATCCGCTGCTGCTGACCACCGGACAACTGGGCCGGACGACGGCCGCCAAAGGCTCCCATCTCAACCATGTCCAGCGCGCGCATCACTTTTTCTTCGCGCTCGGACTTGCCTAGTTTTCGAACTTCGAGCGGGAAGCTGAGGTTCTCGGCAATAGTCATGTGGGGGAACAGGGCGTAGTTCTGGAACACCATGCCAATGCCGCGCTTGTGCGGTGGAATGTTGTTGATCGAAGTGCCGCCTAGTCGGATATCACCATGCGTTGCGGTTTCAAAACCAGCAAGCATCATCAGGCAGGTGGTTTTCCCAGATCCTGACGGCCCAAGCATGGTCAGGAATTCGCCCTTTGGCATGGAAAGGTTAAGATCTTTAACGACGAGGTTTTCGCCATCATAACTCTTTTGGACACGTTCGAACTCTACGAACGCATCAAGGTTTGACGCATCAGCCAAAACAAACTCCCTGGTTTTAGATCTGGCAGATTGGCTCTGCACTTCTCACCGGGTCATGTAAACATACCTGTTCATTAGTATGCAACCGGTTGGTTCGATTATTATTTTAGGAGGCCTTTGCAATTGAGCGGGCCGATAAGCGGCAGTTGCCGAATAATTTGCGCCAAATCAGCCTTCACCGGCTCGCTTGGCGGCCTTATTTTATTACTCAAACAGCCCGGCACGCTTTTCAAAAAGTACATGCGCCGGGCTGAACAGAACTGTAGCAAACCTGAACTTGGCGGGTCAGAATTTTAGCCGGAAGTTAAAAGGTTTTGCTTCTGCAACTCGGCATAACACTCGTCCAACGCAAGACGAGCGCGTTCAATCAGGGTGTCGATCTCGGCCGGGGTAATGACCAAAGGCGGCGAGATGATCATCCGGTCGCCGACGTGGCGCATGACCAGGTTATTGGCAAAACAGCGTTCGCGACAGATGTAACCAGCGGTACCAGTTTCGGCAAACGGTGCCCGGCTGCCTTTGTTCGGAACCAAAGCGATCGAGCCCATCATGCCGACAATCTTGGCCTCACCCACCAATGGGTGGTCGGTCAATGCTTCCCACTTTTCCTTGAGATAAGGCGCTGCCACATCACGCACGTGATCGACGATACCCTCTTCTTCCAAGATGCGCAGATTTTCCAAGGCAACAGCTGCCGCTACGGGATGGCCGGAATAGGTGTAGCCATGGTTGAACTCGCCACCACCGATAACCGCCGCAATCTCGTCGCTGACGATTGAACCACCGATTGGCGCATAGCCCGAGCTGAGACCCTTGGCGATGGTCATGATGTCGGGGCGGATGCCCATGGTTTGGCTGCCAAACCAGTTGCCAGTGCGGCCAAAACCACAGATCACTTCGTCTGCGATTAACAGGATTTCATACTTGTCGCAGATTCGTTGGATTTCTGGCCAGTAGCTGGCTGGGGGCACAATAACGCCGCCAGCACCTTGAACCGGCTCGGCGATAAAGGCCGCAACACGGTCTTCGCCCAGTTCCAGAATCGCCTTTTCCAGCTCTTGTGCACGCATCAGGCCAAAGACCTCGGCATCCATATCACCACCCTCGGCCCACCAGTTGGGCTGTTCGATGTGGTGAATATCAGGAATCGGCAAGCCACCCTGAGCGTGCATTCCGCTCATCCCGCCCAGTGATCCGCTGCCAACCGAAGAGCCGTGATAGGCGTTGTGACGGCTGATGATGACAGACTTGGTCGGTTTGCCTTTTTCCGCCCAGTAGTGGCGCACCATGCGAATGTTGGTGTCGTTTGCTTCGGAGCCTGAGCCTGCAAAGAAGACATGGTTCAGATCACCCGGTGCCAGTTCGGCAATCTTGGCCGCCAGCGCAATTACCGGAGCATGAGTGGTCATGAAGAACGTGTTGTAATACGGCAGTTCGCGCATCTGACGGGCGGCCACATCGGCCAGCTCGTCACGGCCATAGCCAATATTTACACACCACAGCCCAGCCATGGCATCCAGGATCTCGTTGCCTTCGCTGTCGGTCAGAGTAATGCCGCTGGCACGCGTAATGACGCGCGCGCCCTTTTCGGCCAACTCACCGTTGGCAGTAAAGGGGTGCATATGATGTGCCGCGTCGAGAGCTTGCAACTCAGCTGTGGGCAAATGATTGGTGATTGCATTCATGGGAAAGCTCCTGATTCAGCAGTTCACCCAAGAATATGATCAAATTTTTTGATGTCAATCGAATCAGTTGATGGCGGCCACTCCCTGGCTCACCTGCTCCATTCCCTGAATAACATCTCTCTCCATGGCCAAGGCTGCAAGTTCAGGGTCCGACTTGTCCAATGCCTCAAGAATGTCCTTGTGGCGATCGGGAAAGCTCTGGGTACCAAAGCGGCCGCAGACCACCCGCAAGGACGGGCCAAAACGCAACCACAATCGGTCAGCCAAGTCAGTTAGAATTGGCGCATCGGCGTGACGGTACAGAGTTGTATGAAAGGCGTAGTTCTGTGCCAAGTAACCCGCGACATCACCCGAAGAAATCGCCCGATCCAATGCGTCATCGATGGCAATAAGTTCAGCGATATCATCCTGGGATATGCGTGCTGTTGCACGACGTGCAAGCTCACATTCTATTGTTTTTCTTGCATAAGTCATCTCGTCCAGATCATCCACACTTAGCTCGGGGACAGACACACGACGGTTGCCTTGGAACACCAGTGCCCCGTCTGAGATCAAACGGCGGATTGCCTCGCGCACTGGCGTCATGCCTGCGCCCAATGCTTCGGTCAGACCTTGGATCGTGACCGCCTGCCCTGGAGCCAAATCTCCAAACAGTATCTGCTCTCGCAGGGTTTGATAAACCACTTCATGCGCGGGCGCCTTGGTGTCACTTTCTGCCGCCTGCCGGGGCGATTTTCTAGGTGTCGTCACCTTGCCTTTTCCTCCTCATTTTTGAGCAGCTTGCGTAACGCCACTCGTAGTAAAAGCATAAACACTATTGCCCAAAGAGGCAAAACTTGATCAAATCTATTTTAGCCGGACGCGAAACCGGCACGCACAGGGAGACACACATGACACTCAAAACGATGACAATGACCGCCATCATCGCGCTGAGCAGCACCGCTGCTATGGCCGAAGAGGTTCGCGTCTACAACTGGTCCGACTATATCGACGAAGAACTGCTGACCAAGTTCGAAGAAGAGACCGGCATCAAGCTGATCTACGATGTATTTGACAGCAACGAAGTGCTGGAAACCAAAATGCTGGCCGGCGGCTCGGGCTATGATGTTGTGGTTCCTTCGGGCACTTTCTTGCAGCGTCAGATCACTGCGGGTGCATTCCAGCCACTGGATGTTTCGAAACTGTCGAACGCCGATAACATGTGGGATGTGATCAAAGATCGCACCGAAAAATATGACCCCGGCAACGTTCACTCGATCAACTACATGTGGGGCACCACCGGCATTGGCATCAATACCGCCAAAGTTGCCGAAGCTTTGGGCGACGACGCGCCTGTAGGATCCCTGGCTCTGGTCTTCGATCCTGCAAATATGGAAAAACTCTCCGAATGCGGGGTGCATTTCCTGGATGCGCCATCTGAAATCATTCCGGCGGCCCTGGCTTATATCGGTGAAGACCCTGACAGCCACGACCCGGACGTTATTGCCAAGGCCGAGCCCATCTTGACGGCCATTCGCCCCTATGTGCAGAAATTCCACAGCTCGGAATACATCAACGCACTGGCCAATGGCGACATCTGCGTGGCCATCGGTTGGTCCGGCGATGTTCTTCAGGCCCGCGATCGCGCAGCCGAGGCCGAGAACGGCGTAGAAATTGCCTATAACGCCCCCAGCGAAGGCTCGTTGATGTGGTTTGACCAAATGGCAATCCCGGTCGATGCCCCCAACCCCGAAGGTGCCCATAAGTTCCTGAATTTCATCATGGAAGCCGAGAACATGGCAGCGGCATCGAACTATGTCTATTATGCCAACGGCAACATGGCGAGCCAGTCCCTGTTGGAAGAAGACGTGATTGGCGACCCGGCGATCTATCCAGATGAAGCGACACTGGATAACCTGTACATCACCACGCCCTATCCGGCGAAGGTGCAGCGTACGGTCACTCGTCTGTGGACCAAAATCAAGTCCGGCACCTGATCTGGATGACAACTTTGGCAGGGCTCCGATTGGGGCCCTGCTTTTCTAACTGCACGGCTAATCGTGCAGAAAAGATTCTGCACCAATGATGTGCGACGGGAAGGGGACTTGGCTTGACGACTGCTGAATTCGAACCTTGGAATGATCCTCAGGCAAAGCCGCTGATCCATTTCCAAAATGTCACCAAACGGTTTGGCGAATTCACCGCCATCGATAACCTGACCATCGATATTTACGAGCGTGAGTTTTATGCGCTTCTTGGCCCATCGGGATGTGGCAAGACCACCTTGATGCGGATGCTGGCCGGGTTTGAGACACCAACCGAAGGGGCTATTCATCTGGCGGGTAAGGATATTGTAGGCGTTCCCCCGAACAAGCGTGCCACCAATATGATGTTCCAATCCTATGCGCTGTTTCCACATCTTTCGATCTGGGAAAACATCGCCTTTGGCCTAAAGCGTGAAGGCAAGCCCAAGGAAGATATTAAAGATCGCGTCGAAGAAATGCTGCGACTAACCCGTCTTGAGCAGTTCGCACGTCGCAAACCGCATCAGATTTCGGGCGGGCAACGACAGCGGGTTGCGCTGGCGCGCTCGCTAGCCAAAGCCCCCAAGTTGCTGTTGCTGGATGAACCGTTGGGTGCGCTTGATAAAAAGTTGCGACAAGACACCCAGTTTGAACTGATGGATATTCAGGAAAAAACTGGCACCACATTTGTAATTGTGACCCACGACCAAGAAGAAGCCATGACCGTGGCCAGCCGGGTTGCGGTGATGGACCATGGCAAGATCATTCAAGTGGCTACACCTGACCGGATCTATGAGACCCCTAATTCGGTCTATGTTGCTGATTTCATTGGTGATGTTAACATTGTTGAGGGCACAACCACTGCCAGCGGCGAAGACAGCTATTCTATCAGTTGGGCCGAGGGTCAGAAGCCCCTGCAAGCCACGTCATCTGCTACGTTTTCTGACGGGCAAAAATGCCATCTAGCGATCCGGCCCGAAAAAATTGCGATTTCGGCCGATCAGCCCACAGATGCCGCCAATGCGGTGCAGGGTAAGATCCTGGATATCGCCTATCTGGGTAACATCTCGACTTATCATGTTGAGCTGCCATCTGGCGCTGTGATCAAAGCACAGGCCGCAAACACCCGCAGGATTTCGCGCCGTAATTACACTTGGGAAGACTCTGTCTGGCTGTCCTGGACCGCCACGGCGGGCGTTTTGTTGGCCAGCTGATGCGCCGTTTTTTCCTGATTGCTGTTCCATACACCTGGCTGCTGCTGCTGTTTCTGGTGCCGTTTTTCATCGTTATGAAAATCTCACTGTCCGATTTGGCCCTGGCAATTCCGCCCTATGAACCCAAATTCAGTTGGGCTGATGGGATTTGGACTTATCTCAGCCAGTTGGATTTTGAAAATTTCATCTTTCTGACCGAGGATGACCTGTATTGGAAGGCCTATCTCAGCTCGCTCAAAATCGCCCTGATTTCAACCGTTCTGACGCTCATAGTTGGTTATCCAATTGCCTATGGTATGGCGCGCGCACCGTCGGAATGGCGCGCTACTCTGATGATGCTGGTGATCCTGCCGTTCTGGACCTCGTTTCTGATCCGGGTCTACGCTTGGAAGGGTATTCTCAGCAGCGAAGGCTACCTGAATCAGGTGCTGCTGTGGACGGGTATCATCGACACACCTTTGACGATTTTGAACACCAACACGGCCGTCTACATTGGCATTGTCTATACCTACCTGCCCTTCATGATTTTGCCGATTTATGCGGCTTTGGAACGTTTGGATGAATCGCTGATTGAAGCCGCTGAAGACCTTGGGTGTTCCCGCTTGAGCGCATTTTGGCTGGTGACAGTGCCATTGTCCAAATCTGGCATCATCGCGGGGTGCTTCTTGGTCTTTATTCCGGCGCTTGGTGAATTTGTCATTCCATCGCTGCTGGGTGGATCCAACACCCTGATGATTGGCAAGGTTCTGTGGGAAGAGTTCTTCTCGAACCGAGATTGGCCGATGGCAAGTGCGGTTGCCGTGATCCTGTTGCTGATCCTGGTGATCCCAATTGTGCTGTTCCAGCGCAACCAACAAAAACAGCAGGAGGCAGAGCTATGAACCGTTCCAGCTGGTTTAACGTGGTGTCTCTGACACTTGGATTTGCGTTCCTTTACATCCCGATGATCATTCTGATCATTTTCAGCTTCAACGAAAGCAAGTTGGTCACGGTCTGGGCTGGGTTCTCGACCAAGTGGTATGGCGAGCTGTTGCAAAACGAGGCCTTCCTGAATGCAGCCTGGGTAACCATCAAGGTCGCGGTGTTTTCATCAACGCTGGCAACAGTGTTGGGCACCATCGCAGCCTATGTCTTGGTGCGCGGTGGTCAGTTTATGGGGCGCACGCTGTTTTCCGGGATGATCTATGCGCCACTGGTTATGCCCGAGGTGATTACCGGTCTATCTTTGCTGCTCTTGTTCATTGGCATTGGGTTAGATCGCGGCGTGTTTACCATCGTGTTGGCGCATACCACATTTTCAATGTGCTATGTCTCGGTTGTTGTGTCGTCACGGCTGGTGACGTTTGACCGGTCACTGGAAGAAGCCGCATTGGATCTGGGGTGTTCGGCATCGCAAGCATTCCGGCTGGTGACCCTACCGATCATCGCGCCTGCCGTGATCTCGGGCTGGCTGCTGGCCTTTACCTTGTCGCTGGATGATCTGGTGATTGCTTCCTTTACCACTGGGCCTTCGGCCACCACCTTGCCGATCAAGATCTTTTCGGCTGTGCGATTGGGGGTTAGCCCCGAAATCAACGCCCTGTCGTCGATCATGATTGCCATCGTGACCATCGGTGTCATCAGTGCCTCTTTGGTCACCAAGTTTCAGATAACGCGACAAAAGCGCGAGGAGCAGGAAGCGGTGCGGAGCTGATGCGGCGCATCTATTCGGACTACGCCTATGGGCCGGGTCCGCGCGACAACTGCTGGTGGGATGACACCATTGCTGCACCTGCCTGGCCGGTGCAGCAGGATGAGTTGAGCGTCGAAGTAGCCGTCATTGGCGGAGGCTTTACCGGCAATTCGGCAGCGCTGCATTTGGCGCAAGCTGGGACAAGTGTTGCAGTGCTAGAGGCCAACACGCCAGGCTGGGGCGCCTCAGGGCGCAATGGCGGGTTCTGCTGCCTTGGTGGGTCTAAGCTGAGCGGCAAAACTATGCGACGGCGATTCGGGGCAAAGGCCGCCGAAACTTATGAATCTGGTGAAGTTGCAGCTGTGAACTTGGTGCGGGACTTGCTCAACACCCACGGGATCGAGGCAGAAACCCATTCGGACGGGGAAACACAGCTGGCACATTCGCCTCGCGCCATGGCACGGTTGCGAGCCACAGCTGCAGCCATGGAACGCGACGGCGAATCGTTTGAATTGCTGGGACAGAACCAGCTGGCTGATCAAGGATTGAACGGTCCCTTTTATGGCGCACTGACCACGCCGGTTGGGCTTGGACTGAACCCTAGGAAATATCTGTTTGGCTTGGCAAAGGCAGCACAAGACGCTGGTGCCCTGCTGTTTCAGGACAGTCCGGCGACTCGGCTTGCGTGTGAAAATGGCAAGCATATCATCACCACACCCAACGGCATATTGCGCGCCCAGCGCGTGGTGATAGCCACCAATGGATATTCATCCGAGGACCTGCCGAAATGGCTGGCGGGCCGCTATATGCCGACCCAATCAACCGCAATGGTAACACGCCCGCTGAGCGAGGAAGAGATTCGCGCGCAAGGATGGTTCAGCGATCAAATGGCTTATGACAGCCGCAACCTGCTCCACTATTTTCGATTGATGCCCAATCGGCGATTTTTGTTCGGAATGCGGGGCGGGCTGCTGTCCTCTCCACGGGCCGAAGCGGCGATTCGGCAGCAGCTGCGCCGCGATTTCGAACAGATGTTCCCGGCCTGGAGCGCGGTTGAGACCACGCATTGCTGGTCGGGCATGGTTTGCCTGTCGCGCAATCTGATGCCCTATGTCGGACCGGTACCCGAGGTTGAGGGCATGTTTGCCGGGCTTTGTTATCATGGGAATGGGGTGGCAATGGGCACTTATGCTGGTCGGATACTGGCGGACCTGGTCGTGGGTCAGACTCCCGATCTACCTTATTCAACCGCTATACAGGCTATGCCCCGCTTTCCGCTGGGCCGCGCCCGGCGCCTGCTGATGCCCCCCGCTTATCTGGCTTTGGGATTGATGGACTGAAGCGCCGAGAGTTCCAACGCCAGAGCATCGCCATCCCGCGTTCCGCCCTGCTCCATTTTCCACTGACAATAAGCTGCCATGCGCCAGTGGAACCAGGGTTTCAGCGCCGCTAGACGTTCAACGATTCGGTGATCCGGATAGGCCGCCAGAAACGTGTTTTCTTCGTCATGCGACAGTGGCGAACCACGGTACAATAGCTGCATCGCCGGAGACAGGAAAAGCGCCAGATCCTCGGTTGGGTCGCCCATTTGGGGGCATTGCCAGTCAATAAGTGTCAGGGTTCCATCATGTTCCAACAAATTGCCGGGCACCGGATCACCGTGAATCAGGACTGGCTTTTCATAAGCTGGCACTTCTGTGGTGGGACGTAATTGGTGCAAATGGCTGCTGTTCTGGCACAACGACAGGATTTTTAAGGTCTGCACCAAAAGGTCGGCGCTGCCATTGGCCCCCTCTGGCAACGTCGGTATGCCGACCTGATCATGCAAACGCCCCAAAAGCTGCGCAACATGTCCGGTATCAGCCTGCCAAATCTGCCCTTTGATATGAGAATAGGCCAGCCAGTGTTGCCCATGAAAATCGCCAGTTTCCAGCAATCGAGGCACCATTCCAGTGCCCGCCAACGCCATCAGGCTTGCCTGTTCCCTGCGCCAGTCATTGGCGAACAATGGATTCGATCCGCCGCCGCTATATAGTTTGATAACGGTCTGCCCGACCCGCCAAACACGGTTTGACCGGCCGCCCTGCAACCGCACGGGCCTAGCCTCGACCAGTCCACGCTGAGCAAGATGCGCAAAAAACTCGACTTCGAATGCATTATGCAGGGATGACAGGGCGGGCTCCGATCAACAGCTCCCCGGTATCCGGGAGGCAACAATCACGGAGCAAGCCCGCGTCGGTTTAGGTGTTTGGATTACGCAATGCGGTCACCGATGAGGCCAAAATTGCTGAGCCTCCCTCAAGAATCAAGACCACATCGTTACCCTGCATCTGAGTTTCGTTCACATTTGCATAAACTTCTGCGGTTTCAGATAGCATGGTTTCGCCACTGGTGTTCAGGCTTTCGAGTGTAAAGGAATAAGTACCGGTGGGAAGAGCCGAACCATCATCGGCCAGACCGTTCCACTGGTAGGGTTCGGCAGATACTGGCAGAGAAAGGCGCTGAACCTCGTTACCATCAGAATCAGTCACAATCATGTGCACTGTATCGGCGGCGGCTGCAGGGTTTGGTGCAACAGTGATCGGGTTCGTCCCGTCAAAGTAAGCGGGCGCTGCGGCCCGTGCTTCCATACCAACCCAGCCTGACATCGCCGCCATATTGGCCAGGCCCATTTGCTGAGCCATTGACTGAAGGATATCATTTGCTTCGGTCTGCTGTTCCACCATCGAGAATTGCGCCAGCTGGGCCGCATATTCAGACGAATCCATTGGCTCCAGCGGATCCTGATAACGCGCCTGTGCGGTCAGCATTTTCAGAAAGGTCTCATAATCTGAAGATGAAGCCTTGGTCGCCGCGTTCTGCGTGCTTTGTGGCTGTGTCGTTGAAGTTGCTGCGCCTACTGCTGTGGTCATGGTTCTATACCCTCATATCCATCCCGGTTTTACCGAGATTCAAGTTTTTCTGTGCCGCCTCTGGCTTGGTTTCTGTTGTAAGTTCGCTATCCCCACGTTCGGAAGAGCCTTGACCGGACATATTGCCTTGGCCTTCACCCATTTGGCCGGACATGCCTTCGCCACCAAATTCAAATTTCACATCCTCGAATCCCATACGACGGAACTCTTCGGACAGTTCATTGATATGGCGGCGCATCAGATCACCGGTTTCCGGACGTTCTGTTGTGATCATGACGGTTACCGATGTGTCGGTGGTCGAGACCCGCATTTTAACACGCCCCAGCTCTTCGGGGTTAAGCGCAACATCGATATTGCGCTCTCCCTTGGTGGCCAGTGCTTCGGCCAGTTGCACAGCAACCAGACGTGGCGTTTCAGGACGATTGGTTGTGCCCGGGCTCATCACGGCCTCGGTTAGCAATTGTGACAGACCTGCTGGTTCAACAAACAAAGGGTCCGCCATCAGGCTTGCCTTCGTCGGGTCCAGCGATACCTCTGCTTCGTTCCCCCCAATCAGAGGCGTCATGGCGGATTGTTCTGCCTGCCCGGTTTGATTCACCGCAGCGGCAGAAGAAGCTGTCTTAGGACGTGTAAGTTGAACAGTCGCGTCACCTTCTGTGTCATCCACAGATCTCGCTGATGCCTGCACGTCGTCTTCAGAGGCACTCATTTGCTGCAGAGCCTCATCCAGACCAGCCAGCCCTTGTCTATTTGCCTGTCCTTGTCCGGTGACGATTGCCTGTAACGCATTGGGATTTTGCTGAATGGCGGCTGCCGATGTCAGTGTCCCGTTGGTGGCGTTCGCATTCGTTGCCTGAGAAAAAGACCGTCCCGCAGCTGCAGTTTGCTGATTGGCTACATTAGTATTCAGGATCTCTTGTGTGGCTTCTGCGTTATTTGAAGCTCCAGGCGTTGCTGCCGCAATTTGCTGGCCGAGTTGCCCCGCAGTGGACTGTACCTGTGCGGTCTGCCCGACTGAGTGAGCTGAGGTAATCCGCATCTCTGCAGGGCTGCGATATGCATGTTGCCCTCTTCGAGGATCATCTAAGTTTACCTCGGCAGTAGAGTTCGGCTTTTCGGTGTTTTGTGATGCATTGGCTTTCGGCTCTGCCAATCCAGTTGATTGGGTTACGCCGCCCTCAATTGTACCGGGCGGTTGCCCATACCTACCGTTCTCAGCCAAAAACTGCGCCTGTTCACTGGACTGTTTATTGGGAACTGACGCGAGTTCAGCGGCCGGAATGGCATGATCCGCGTTCTCAACTTCTTCCGCAGTGCGACCTTCGTCGCCGTCATAGGACGGATTTAGATTGAGAGCATCACTATCACTGGTCTGCACCTCGGCCTTAGGCTCGTCCGCACCATCTGTAGAAGTCTCAGATTGTTTGGCGTCTACAGCGTCTCTGGTACGCTGAACGGTCGGCCCTAGACCTTGCTGATGTTTGTCAGCAGACATGTAATGGTTTTGAAAGTTCGCACCATTGCGAGCCGATTCACTAGAATCAGACCTTGGTGCCTTTGCACTTTTGACCGCATCAAAAGCGGTTCCTGAATGTAATTTTTCTAACATTTTGTTCCGGACATTCTATCTCGACACATCCTGAATAGACCAAACCGGTTACGGTAATTTTAACCGGTTATGGCGCAGTCTCTGAAAAATCGAAGAAATTCGTAGGTAATCACCTGGAGAGCAGAATGCCCAACCTTACACCTTCTATATCGCCTCCGATGCCCACTTCGCATCAAGTGGCGCCTAATCAACAAGACCCTCTGCGCAAGGCTGCAACGCAGCTAGAGGCCACATTTCTTGCGGAAATGTTGAAGTCTGCCGGACTGGGAGAAAGCCGCGAATCGTTTGGTGGCGGCTCTGGTGAAGACCAGTTTTCTACATTTCTTGTACGCGCTCAGGCGGAAAAAATGGCCCAGTCCGGCGGAATCGGTTTGGCCGAATCGCTCTACCAATCTTTGAAGGAGTCTCAAAATGACTAAGCAAAATCCACAAATTTTGATCAATGAGCTTGACTCGATCCTAGATAAAGAGCGCCTTGCACTGGTGAAAGGTGACCTAAGCAAACTGAGTGGATTGGTGACCAAGAAAGAAGCGTTGATCAACGATCTGAACGCCATATCCGAATTGGAGCGCGAAACGCTGACCCATGTGCAAGGCAAGGTATCACGCAACCAAGTTCTATTGGACAGCGCAATGGAAGGCATTCGCGCAGTGGCCAGTCGCATGGCTGAACTACGGCGCGTTCGCAAAGGTTTGGATGTCTACGACCAGTCAGGCCGCAAAACGCGTTACGCCACACGTGGCAGCGTTAGCCTGGAGAAGCGCGCCTGATAATTGGGATTTAGGGAAAATTCGAAACATACAACCAAAGGGGATTAGCACTCCATTAGCACCTACTGAGCCAATGTTCACCTGCATCTCGATACCGAGGTGGCGCGAACGCAAGAAGCCGAACGCACCAGTCAGAAAGACTTTCATGATGCCCGCGAAGGGCAAGGACATAGTGGGGACAAAGCGCCCCATAAGCGAAGGAAATATGCTATGACCAGCATTCTGACAAACAATGGCGCAATGGTTGCTCTGCAGACTCTGCAGTCGGTGAACAACGACCTCAACGATGCGCAAAACCAAATTTCAACAGGTAAGCGCGTGGGCGCAGCAAGCGATAACGCTGCTGTTTGGGCTATCTCCAAAACCATGGAATCCGACATCGCTGGCTTCAACGCCATCTCGGAAAGCCTGGCCGTAGGCGAAGCTACTGTTACTGTGGCTTCAGCTGGCGCTGAGCAGATCGTGGAAAAGCTGACTGAAATCAAAGAGCTGATCGTTTCTGCGCAGTCGGAAAACGTGGACCACGCGAAAATTCAGGACGATATCACCAAGAAAAGCGAACAGGTTGCTAGCATCATCGCTGCTGCCCAGTTCAACGGTGCCAACCTGCTGGCCACTGACATTGACGGCAACACAACCACAAGCCTGGGTGTTCTGGCCTCGCTGGATCGCGTTGGTGCAACTGGTACACCAACCGCGACTGAAATCAGCATTGCTACCGTTGATTTTGAAGCCAATATCGACCTGGCAGCCGACCTGACAGCGATCACAGACAGCGCCACTGCGGCCACAGCACTGGGTGAAATCGACGCCTTCCTGACCACAGCCATCGATGGCGCTGCGCAGCTGGGTGCCGACACGGCTCGCCTGAAAGACCAGGGTGAGTTTGTTTCCAAGCTGACCGACTCGATGAAAATGGGTGTCAGCTCGATGACCGACACCAACATGGAAGAAGCATCAGCTCGACTAAAAGCTCTGCAGACCCAGCAGCAGCTAGCAGTTCAGTCGCTGTCGATCGCCAACGGCGCGCCACAGACACTCATGACGCTGTTCCGTTAATGAATACCCGCCGGGGCGCAATTGTGCCCCGGCATCCCATCTCAGAGAATCTGTAGATAAGTGACGTAAGGAATTCACGTGAACGCACTCAGACATGCGAAGCAGGCTTACTCGGCGGCAAAAGCCCCGACACGCACTTTTAAGAACCTAGAATACGACGCCGTTGCCCGCATCACTCACAAATTGATCGCGGCTGCAAACAAGGGTCCCGATGGGTTCAACACGCTGGTGGCAGCTCTCACCGACAATCGCAGACTGTGGACCATCTTCATGGCCGACATCGCCAGCCCCAGCAACCAACTGCCGCGCGAGCTGAAAGAGCATCTGGTCTATCTGACCGAGTTCACAATGCAGCACACCAGCAAGGTTCTGGCTCGCGAAGCCGATGTCAGACCGTTGGTGGAAATCAACACGGCCATTATGCGTGGCCTACGCAGCGGAGCACCATGAAATGAGCGGATTGGTCCTAAAATTAGCCCCTAAAGAACGCGTCCTCGTGAACGGCGCGGTGATTGAAAACGGTGACCGGCGCAGCCGATTGTCGATCGTCACCCCCGATGCCAACATCCTGCGCCTGCGCGACGCCATCCATCCCGAAGAGGCCACCACTCCGGTGCGCCGGGTCTGTTACGCAGCCCAGTTGATCTTGTCGGGTGACATTGACGCCCAGGAGGACCGGCTGCCAATGCTGCGCCGGATCGAAGACCTGAGCCAGGTGTTCACCGACCCGGACAGCCGGGCATCACTGGCTGAAGCAACCGAAGCGGTCATTCAGAACAACCACTACAAGTGTCTGAAAGCATTGCGCACCCTACTTCCACGTGAGGACCGCCTGATCGCGGTGAACCAATCATGAGCTTTCAACCGATTCTCCCCTCAAATGGTATCGTTGGCTGGAACTTCTTGCAGGCAACGTATGACAAGCAGTTCGAGACATTTACCAAAGATGTAGTCTTGAAGCGTGAGACAGATTATTTTGTCGAGAATATCGGCAACGTCAAATCCGCAGAGGATTTGGTTGGTGATCGTCGCATGCTAGCTGTTGCACTGGATGCATTTAGTCTTGGTGACGACATTGACAAGAAAGCCTTTGTCGAAAAAATTCTGAAAGACGGCACTACTGCTGATGACGCCTTGGCCAACAGACTTGGCGATGAACGCTATGTAAAATTTAGCGAGGCATTTGGGTTTGGTCCTGGAGACTCGGTCAAAACCGGTATGGCCCAAGAAATGGCTGATCTGGTGTATACGAATAAGATCCAAGCCTTTGAAGCAGCCGTTGGCGAACAGGATCATGCCATGCGTGTGGCAATGTACGGTGAACGCGAAATTGTTACACTGGCAACAGATGACACAGGTGTTGATACCAAATGGTTCAACGTCATGGGCCAGCCTGCTTTGCGCGAAATGTTCGAAGTTGCTATGGGTCTGCCTGATAGCCTTGCAAAGATTGATCTCGACCAACAGCTGGAAACTTTCAAATCAAAGGCACAAATCGTCTTTGGCAGCGATGATATCAGCATCTTTGACGACCCTGAAAAAAGAGACCAACTGGTCAACACCTATCTTGCCCGTCAGCAGATTGCGGATTTTGATGTGTCACAATCCTCAGGTGCAACTGCATTGATGTTGCTACAGGGGTAACAACGTTTATCACGATAGAAAAAGGCGCGGTGGGTAGGACCCAACCGCGCCTTTTCTTATTTCTAGAAGCTCCTGGCTTCTCGTCTCGACAGTATTAGCGGCCCCCACCCGCACGCCGCAACATCAGGTTCAACCGATTGAAGCTGCTTTGAATGCCTTCTGGATCATTTTTGCCAAAAAAGCTGTCTAATTCAGGCCAGAGCCTTACGGCCTGATCGAGAATCAGATCACTGCCTTCGGAATACAATCCGGCACGGATCATCACTTCGGATTGCTCATAGGTGCCCAGATACTTACGCACGCTCGATATCATTTCATTTTCTTCAGGCGTGGCGGCGGCGGGTAAACTTCGGGAAACAGAACGCGACACATCAATGGCGGGAAAACGCCCCCGTTCTGCAATTTCGCGATTCAGGACAATGTGACCATCCAAAACACCGCGCAGAATATCAGCAATCGGCTCATCCATGTCCGATCCTGCAACCAAGACACTGAAAACCGCTGTAATATCCCCCTGCCCTTCGGCCCCAGGGCCCGCACGTTCACACAGACCAGTGATCAGAGGGGTAACTGAGGGTGGATACCCACGAAGCGCTGGCGCCTCGCCTGAGGCAACAGAGATCTCGCGGTGGGCTTCGGCAAAGCGGGTTACCGAATCGGCCAGGAACAGTACGTTTTTGCCTTGGTCACGAAAATGTTCGGCAATCGCCATCGCCGACCAAGCGCACCGCCGCCGGATCAAAGCAGATTGGTCCGAGGTCGCGGCCACAACAATCGCCCGTTTCATGCCCTCGGGGCCCAGAACATCATCAACAAAGTGGTTCACTTCTCGACCACGTTCCCCAATGAGTGCCATTACGACAACATCCGCGTCCATGTTCTGAGCCAATTGAGCCAGCAGCGTCGATTTGCCAACACCTGAGCCCGCGAACAGGCCGACTCGCTGCCCGCAAACGATGGGGAGAATCGTATTCATCACCGAAATTCCGGTCGCGAGTCGCGCACCCAACGGTTTTCGTTCGGCCGCACGTGGAGGCGGTGCCATCAGATCACACGGCTCACTTCCGCGCAGCATTGGGCGCCCATCTAGTGGGGCGCCAAATGGGTCAATGACACGGCCAATCCAGGAATCATCAGGCGCAAATTCTGGTGTTGGGTATAAAAGAACCGGATCAGAAATAGCGACTTGATTTGGCGCTACATCTGGCAACATGCTGATAAAGTTACTATTTATCATCATCACCTCGCCAGAAAGATTGTCCCCACCCTGACGCTTCAAAACCAGTCTGTCCCCGATTCGCGCAGCGCTGGTCAAACCTGATATTTCAATGACACCTCCCGATATTCCAGTCACGCGTCCCACGGGCGTGGTCAGCCGTTTACTGGCGATTTCTTGGGTCAGCGCATTAAAGTTTGCGGTCATTGTGGGTTCTCCAACAAGTTTCTGAAAACAATTTTTAAGGAATCGGGGTTAAGCCTTAGTTGAAATCAATCGAGGGAGAAGCCCCGATGTTCACAGAGCTGAATGTCTTTAAACTAGCAAATGCTATGGCGACCCATGCCGGGAAACGCCAGGCGCTGGTGTCGCAGAATGTCGCAAATGCCGATACGCCCGGTTACCACGCCAAAGACATAAAACCATTTTCCGAGGTCTTTGATGACGACACCCAACTGGACGGCATGCGTTCCAGTCGTAGCGGTCACCTGAACGGTTCTTCCGGTCAGGGGATGGATTGGGCTGTCACGACGACCGGCGCAGGCACCGACCCCAACAACAATTCTGTTTCTGTTGAAACAGAGATCCTGAAAGGGGTCGAGGTTAAGCGCCAGCACGACAAGGCACTGGCCATCTATAAATCTTCCATGAACGTGCTGCGTACCAGCCTTGGTCGCACCTAAGGAGGTATCGGACAATGAGTGAATTTTCTAATTCTTTGGCCGTTTCGGCCAGCGCACTAAAGGCTCAGGCAACCCGCCTGCGCCATGTGTCTGAGAATATTTCGAATGCGGACACCCCCGGCTACCGTCGGAAAACTGTGCCATTCGAAGCCGTTCGCGACATCAGCAGCGACGTAGAAAGCGTCGAGGTTGGTCGTGTTCATCTAGATCGCACCGAGCTTAGCAAGGTCTATGATCCTTCGCACCCGTTGGCAGATACCAGCGGCCACTACGAGGGATCGAATGTTGATCTGATGATTGAGATCGCTGACGCCCGCGAGGCCCAGCGCAGTTACGAAGCCAACCTGAAAATGTTCGATCAGACACGGCAAATGTCGTCATCCCTGATGGAACTACTTCGCAGATAACTAATAACTAAGGAGATCCAGAATGGATATTCGCAGTCTTTCCGCCGCTTCCGGCTATGCCGCAGCACGACCCGCCACCAAAGTTGACCCGAACCATTCGGGTGCCGATGCTGGCGCACTGATCAAAAACAGTTTTCAGGACTTTACCGCAACTCTGCAGCAAAGTGAGCAAACTTCAGTCGCTGCGATGACCGGTGGTGCTGACCCGCACGCCCTGGTTCAGGCCTTGGCTCAGACCGAGCTTGCTGTTGAGACCGCCGTGACCGTGCGCAACAAGGTTGTTGAAGCTTATCAAGAAATCCTGCGGATGCCGGTCTAAGCCATGATGAGCGAAGGGCAATTCTACGACACCTTGCGTCAGGCCATGTGGACCGCCGTGATGACGTCGACTCCTATTCTGACCGTGGCGCTGGTTGTCGGGTTGAGCATTGGCCTGTTTCAGGCGCTCACCTCGATTCAGGAAATGACCCTTACTTTTGTGCCTAAACTGGCCGCAATCATGGTCGTCTTCTGGATGACCATGGGCTTCATGACACGCACGATGCTGGCCTTCTTTCACGGCCAGATCATTCCCCTGATTATCGGAGCTTCGTAATGGAAACTGCAGGTTACGCCACTCTTTCCCGTCAAACGGGCCTAATGCGCGAAATGCAGGTTGTCGCGAACAACATCGCAAACTCAGCCACTACAGGTTACCGCCAGGAAGGTTTGATCTTTTCTGAATACATCCAGTCGGGCCCTGAACAATCATCCATGTCGATGTCACGCGCGAACATTCGCAACACGTCGATGGAGCAGGGTTCGCTGACCCAAACCAACGGAACGTTTGACTTGGCTATCGAAGGCGAGGCCTTCTTTAAGGTGGAAACTCCTGGGGGTGAGCGTTTGACCCGTGCGGGTGCCTTCTCCCCAAATGCTGAGGGCGATCTGGTAACTGCTGATGGGTATCGCGTGCTTGATGCCGGTGGTTCACCGGTCTTTGTTCCTGGTGACGCGGAAACTATCAACGTTGCCCCGGACGGTACGATCACTGCCGATGGTAACCCCGTTGGACAAATCGGCCTGTTCAAGCCAACTGAAACGCATACTCTGGTACGCGAAGATGGTGTGATGTTCCGCGCTGACGGCGACGTGGAAATAACCGAAGACGCGCAAATCCTGCAAGGGTTCGTCGAAGGATCCAACGTTAACCCGATGTCGCAAATGGCGCGCATGATCGAAATTCAGCGCGCCTATGAAATGGGCCAGAGTTTTCTAGAAACTGAAGACCAGCGCATTCGTAACGCCATCAAAAACCTAATTAAATAACACATCGTAGGAGAAACCCGATGCGTGCCCTAAAGATTGCAGCCACCGGAATGAGCGCACAACAACTGCGTGTCGAAACTATTTCGAACAACCTCGCCAACATGAACACCACTGCTTATAACGCACGTCGCGCCGAATTTGCCGACCTGCACTATCAGCAGGTTTCCCGTGCAGGCACGGTCAACTCCTCGGATGGTACAGTGCTGCCAACAGGTGTTCAGGTCGGTCTGGGCGTGCGCCCATCTGCTGTTTCTGTGCATCTGGCACAGGGGGCCCTGGCCAACACAGGAAATGACCTGGATGTCGCTATTGATGGCAAAGGCTACCTGGAAGTCACCATGGCAAACGGCGAAAGCGCTTATACCCGTGATGGCTCGCTTAAGCGGTCTGCTGAAGGACTGATCGTAACTTCGGATGGTTTGGCTGTCGCACCAGATATTACCATTCCTTCCGACGCCCAAAGCATTTCGATCAATGGCGAAGGTGAAGTATATGCTTATTTTTCGGAGACGCCCGAAGGTCAGCTGCTGGGCCAATTGACTTTGGCTGGTTTCTCGAACCCAAAAGGCTTGGAAGCACGTGGTGATAACTTGTTCACCGAAACCGAAGCTTCTGGTGCTCCGACTGTGTCCACCCCAGGTGAAGATGGACTGGGCTCGCTGCGCCAGGGTTACCTGGAAGGAAGCTCGGTTGATGCGGTTCGTGAAGTGACCGAACTGATCGAAGCCCAGCGCGGTTATGAAATGAATGCCAAAGTTATCTCGGCCGTGGACCAGATGATGGGCGCCACAACACAGGTGCGCTAATGAAACTGGTTCTGACATTTTTAGCTTTGGTAATGGCGCAGGCTAGCCTGGCCGATACTCTGGTGCCCACTCATACAGTTCGGGCCAAGCAAATCATCACTGCCGAGGACTTGGCCTATAAATCAGTAGATATCGCTGGTGCCTTTTCTGATCCCGCTGACGTCATCGGCCAAGAAGCCCGTGTTTCACTTTATGCGGGGCGGCCAATCCGCCCAGGTGACATTGGACCGCCAGCAATCATTGAACGCAACGATTTGGTGATGCTGACCTTTAATCGAGGTGGATTGTTAATTTCCACCGAAGGTCGTTCCCTTGGTCGTGGATCCGAAGGCGACATCATTCGTGCGATGAATTTGGCGTCGCGCACTACCATTTCCGGGCGCATCAGCGCTGACGGCTCGATTGAGGTAAGATAATGCACAAGAAATTGAAATTTGCCAGAATGGTGATCTTGGGTCTGGCGGTGCTGGGCGCTTGTGGTCGAATGGACCATGTGGGCAAGGCCCCCACATTTTCCCCTGCCAATGAGACACCTGAACATGTCGCTATGCTGTGGCAGGGTTTGCCAGCAACCAGTAATGCCCAGAGAGCCGTTGATGACTCATCTCTGTGGAGCGGAGAGCGTCAATCCTTGCTCGGAGACCGCCGTGCCGTTCGCAAAGGTGATATCCTTACCGTAGTCATTGAAATTGACGAAGAAGCCGAGATTTCAAATGGTACTTCACGATCTCGTTCAGGCGAAGAATCTATGGGGGTTTCCAACCTCTTGGGTGTTCCGCAACGCATTGATGAACACCTGCCCGAAGGAGCCTCGATGGCGACTGCTGTCGACTTGAACAGCAGCAGCAGCACCTCTGGCAAGGGATCGGTCAAACGAAATGAAAAGCTAACACTGCGCGTGGCTGCAACTATTGTGGACGTCCTGCCTAACGGAGTTCTGGCAATCAACGGATCACAGGAATTGCGGGTCAACTTCGAAATGCGCGAGCTGTTGGTAACCGGATATGTTCGCCCGGAAGATATCAGTCGCCAGAACGAAATCACTTACGACAAGATCGCATCTGCCCGTGTTTCCTATGGTGGCCGCGGACAAATCACCGATGTTCAGCAACCGCGCTACGGCCAACAGTTGCTTGATATCATTATGCCATTCTGAGGGTCCTATGTTAGCTAAACTCCTACCTGTAATTCTGCTCATCGTCGGTACCGGCGGAGGAATTGGTGCTGGCATCGTACTGGCTCCGGAACCAGCCGAACCAGTTGTTTCGGCTGAAGGCGAGGGCGAACACAGCGCCCCCGTCGCCGAAGAAGAACACCATGATGGCGAAGCCGAAGCCGAACACATCTACGTCAAGCTGAACAATCAGTTTGTCGTGCCAGTGGTTGAACGTGAAGAACTGTCAGCATTGGTCGTTTTGACACTTAGCTTGGAAGCAAACCAAGGCATGGGCGACAGAATTTATGCCTATGAGCCCAAACTGAGGGATGTGTTTCTGCAAGTTTTGTTTGATCACGCGAATATGGGCGGGTTTCGGGGCGCGTTTACCCGTTCAGACATCATGACACCGCTGCGCACAGCTCTACGCGAGGCTGCTCAAAGGGAACTTGGGAGCGATATTTCAGATGTTTTGATCATGGACATATCCCGACAGGACGTCTGACACACACAGCAAAATCCCAAACTTAAAAGCCAAACCCGCTTGGGTTTGGCTTTTTTATGGCTGATTACTTTTTGCTGGTGCCTCCCTCGGTTTTTACAAATCCAAGGCAATCTTGCGGTGCTTTACCCGATGCTCAGTCGTTCAGGCACTCGTGCTCCCAGTCTTATGGAAGCATCAATTTGCTGCTCAACTAAGACCCAGCAGCCGCGCTTCCATTTTCTTCATGCGGATCATTTTGGTGTTCTTCCGCTCTTGAGAGGCCATAGTTTCAACCGCATGTTTGCGACCAAAAGCCTTTCTGACCTGGTCCAAGGCCTTAAGTTTTCGCGCGGTCACTTGTGCCAATTCCATATTCAACTGGCGCCGGGTTCGGCTATGCCATCCCTGCCATAACAGGTCTGCTCCCAATGCCCGCATGGCATGATCCCGCTCGCTCTGCTCGCGTGTTTCTTTCATCTGAGCATCGAGTTTAGCCAGCTTGCCACGAAGCACAGCCTCTTCATCCAAAATGGGTTTAATTTTGGCGTGCTCCTGAAGGTACTGTGCTTCGGTCACCGCGGCCATTTGATCCAGCATCTTTTGCTTCATCAGATTTTCCCTTTGGCGCGCTTGCGCATTTCTTCGGCAAACCTGATGGCTGCTGCCACAGGTGCATAATGTTCTTCCAAAATCTCGTCGCCAATTTCGATGGTGGCGTGCAGTGCCCGTGCGGTTGGTGGGTCACTGTGAATTGGAATCGCGTTTTCGTTGGCAACGCGACGAATAACGGCCGCTACTTCATCCACCCCCTTGGCCACACAGGTCGGCGCGGTTCCGCGCTCACGGCCCCATTGCAGCGCAACCGCATAGTGGGTCGGGTTGACGATGATAACATCTGCTTTGGGAACTTCAGCAAGCATACTGCTCAGCGCAATTTCCTGGCCACGCTGGCGGCGTTTGCCCTTCATGTGTGGATCGCCTTCAGAATCCTTGGTCTCGTCCATGATTTCCTTGCGCGACATCATGTTTTTACGATGATGCTCGGCATGTTGAAAACCTGCGTCCACAACGCCAATGATAAGGGAAACCAGCAGGGCAATGCCCAAGAATTCCATTCCCAACTGGGCGAGCAACGCCACCACGGTAAAAGGGCTGGTTGCAGCGGATGCAACCATCTCGGGAAGCCGGATGTTGAAATAAACACCGAGGCAAATAGAGTAGACGATCAGCTTGGTAAAACTCTTACCGAATTCAAACAAACCAGAGCGACCAAATTTGTTCTTAGCGTTGGAAATAATAGATATCTTGGACAGCTTCATTTCCAGCTTGCTCGGGGCAAACACTAGCGCTTTTTGGCCAACAATAGACAGTAGAACCAAAACAAACGGTACGAAAAACCATGGCAGTACGGCGCCGGTGACGCCTGAAAGCAAACCGCCAACCGGCGCTGATGACGGGCCTTCGAAGAACAACTCGGCCAGCCGATCAGGTTGATCAAGCAAGGTCATCAAAGTGGATCCAAGCGCACTGATTGAACCAGCTCCAAATCCGTAGAACGCAATCACAAGGCCGGCATAGGCTGCAGCCACTGAGAGATCAGTGGATTTGGCAACTTCTCCTTTTTCCCGCGCCTTTTTGAGCTTTTCCGGCGTCGGGTCAAACGTCTTATCGGTATCGTCGTCCTGGCCACTCATGGCATGCCCCCGCCGGGATTAGCGAAGAAGCTCATAAGCGCATCGCTCCACACTTTCAGGATCATTGGGCTGGCCACCATCAAAATGAACAAACCACCAAATGTGATGAGCGGCGCGCCAACAAAGGCAACCATTAGCGATGGCATCGCACGGTTAATGACGCCCATTGCGAGATTGTACAGCACCGACGCAAGGACAAAAGGCGCCGCCAAGGTGAAGGCCAATGAGAAGGCCTGTGAAACGCGATATACGCCCCATTCGGACAGGCTGCTGCCGTTGGGGAATACACCCACGGGAAACATTTCGTAGGAGTAAATCAGAAATTCAGCAGCTCGCACATGTAGTCCCAGCATCATCGCCAGGGCCAAGCTACTAATCAACAGCACAGCCCCAATAGCTGGCATCTGCTCTTGTCCTATACCTCCCAACACCTGCGAGAGAGACGTCGCCTGTGCTGCCATTGTACCAGCAGTCTGGATGGCATGTACAAAAAAGCGAATAGTTGCACCAAGCGCCAACCCGATAATCGATTCCGTTACTGCAAAACCGGCGTAGTGCAACACCCCATCGGGCTGTGGAAGGGTCGGTATGGCTGGCGCAACGATGAAGGTAAACGCCACTGCAATGGCCAGTTTAATTCGCATCGAAACATATTGCTCACCAAACCCAGGCAGCATTGCAGTCAACGCCGACACGCGCAGAAAGACTATGGCACCGTGCCAAAACCCGGCGCCAAGAAGTGCCACCAGTTCAGGCGGCATAATCGGCGTCATGCTGCGACCATTCCTACCAGTGCCGGACGGGCATCCAAGCCAATTTCTTCGAATGACAGAACTGGGTTTGCGATGCCGCGCGCCTTGAGAATGGTGCGAAGATAGCGCCGACGACGCGTAGATGTGACAACCGCTGGAAAGATCCCGGTTTCGGAAATCGTATTCAAACGATCCGACATGCTTTCGGCCAGTTTGTTGAACAAATCTGGCGGCAAAGCAATGTCCATTCCACCACCTTGTGTTTCGATCTGATAGGTCGAAAAGGTATCTTCCCATTCCGGAGCCAACTGAACCAAGGGAATGCTCCCATCCTCGCGTTTCATCTCGGACACCAGCTGGAACCCAAGGCGTTGACGGACAAGCTCACAGATCATTTCAGGCTGGGTGGTATGCATCCGTGCCTCGGCGATCGACTCGAGAATGAGCGGCATGTTGCGGATCGATACACGCTCATCCAACAACAGGCGCAGCACGGAATGCAAAGTGTCTACCGGAACCTTGTCCGGAACCAATTCGTCCAGAAGCTTACGGTTGGCTTCAGCGCGGAAATCATCCGACAACTGTGTCATTTCATTCAACAGACGGCGCAGCGATTTCAATGTCAGCAGGCGCGAGAAGTTTTGTTTCATAACCTCAAGCAAGTGAGTTGCCAGGATTTCAGGTGGGCTCACGATTGTGGCACCAACCAGCGCCGCATCTTCTTGGTGCTTGGTCGAAATCCAGCGCGCAGGAGCTCCATATACAGGCTCGGTCACATCTGTGCCGCTCGGCAGGCTATCATGGGCGTCAGGCATCAGAGCCAGAACCATATCCGGGTGCAGCGTTCCACGCGCTTGTTCAACACCTTGCACCTTGATTACATAGGTGCCCATCAACAACTCGGGCTCATCGGTCAGTCGGATTTCGGGCAGGATCAGACCAAATACGCTGGCGACATGGGTTCGCATATTGGCAATGCGTGTATCCAGCCCAGTTCCGGCGTCCAGAACCATGCCAACCAAATCAGGTGCAAACTCCAAATGGACATCGTCCAGATCCAGAATGTCACCCAACGGTTTGGCAGCAACTTCCTCTTCGCCCTGCTCTATCTGTTCTTCTATTACCGCCTCTTCCTCATCCTTGGCCTTGCGGTACATTCGATAGGCATAGGCCCCAAGCACACATCCACCCAGCATAAAGGGAACAAATGGCAGGCCCGGCACCAGCGCAAACAGGCACATTAGAATGGAAACCGTTGCCAGCGCAGCTGGGTGTTTTCCCATCTGATCGGCTAGCGCAATATCCGTAGCCCCCTGATTGCCACCACGGGCCAACAGCAGGGCTGCAGCAATAGAAATGATCACCGAGGGAATTTGCGAAACCAGGCCGTCACCAACAGTCAGGATCGCATAGGTTTCAAAGGCGGCGCCAATTGGCATCCCTTGAACCAGAACACCCATAGCGAGCCCCATCACCAGGTTCATCATGGTGATCAGCAAACCGGCAATGGCATCCCCTTTTACGAACTTCGATGCACCATCCAGCGAACCAAAGAAGGTTGTCTCTTGCTGCTCACGCTCGCGACGTTCCTTGGCAGTTGCGTGATCAATTGCACCTGATGCAACATCCGCATCAATTGCCAGCTGCTTACCGGGCATGGCATCTAGGGCAAAACGAGCGCCAACCTCGGCCATCCTGGTGGCGCCTTTGTTGATCACCATGAAGTTCACGATCAACAGAACGCCGAACACCACAAGACCAAGGAAAACACTGCCGCCCATAACAAATTGGGCAAAACCCTGGATAACATTGCCGGCCGCATCCGTACCGGTATGGCCCTCACCAATGATCAGTTTTGTGGATGACACATTGAGCGACAGGCGCAGCATCAGGGATGCGAGCAACACAGTTGGAAAAGCCGAAAAATCCAAAGGTCGCTCGATAAACAGCGTGACGGTGAAGATCAGAATGGCAAGACCAAAAGAGGCCGCCAGCCCCACATCAAGGACCCAAGACGGCATGGGCAGGATCATCATCACAATGATCGCCATCAGCGCAAGAGCCAATAAAACGGTCGGAGAGAGCATTTCTTTTGTTGATAGATTAGGCACGGTGGTGAACTCTCATTCCATCATTATCAAAGCACTTGAGGATGCGGCGGAGCCTGCCATAGGGACAAGCGATCCCATGGAAATAGATCCCTGTGCAATCAGCGGTGCAGGTGAGTGAAGACTGGCCAACGGAAGCGGTCCGTCGGAATTTCTGCGCCGACGTGTACGGTTCGGCAATTCTGCGACTGTCGTAGCGGGAGACAAGTCTGCCCGAATACGGTCAAACCTTGCGGTATATCGGTTGGCATAGGTTGGTGTGCGCGAATGGTATGCGCCGGCTGCTTCGGACCAGTCGCCCTTTTCATCAAAAAGCCGCCGCAGAAACTGTGCTGCATATTGCGCATTGACAAGCGGGTCGAACATTTGGTCGATCGAGTCGAAAGCCTGCCCGTGCCATTTGAAATTGATCTGAAAACAACCAACATCAAAGCTGCGTGCGCCGCGCTTGAAATGCGAAAAAACATAGGCGCGGGCTTCATCTTCAGTCTGAAACCACTTCCCTGCACCCTCCATATTGACGGTCCAAGGCCAGGGCTGCAGGCCTTGACTGCCACCACGACCGGTTTCGGTTCGGGTGATGGTACGAAGCACATCCAAGGGTACGTCGTGGTTACGTGCTGCGCGCCGCGCCGCCATGTCACACAATGCAGCCACCTGAGGGGCCGCAGCCTGAGCAGGACCTAGGGGGTAATGGCTAAATAGCACAACACAACACAACAGCGCTCGGGTGATTCCCGCTCGTCCGAGACGATTTGCACAGCGCACGTCGGCTTTCAGGCCTATTTGTTTGTTTTTACTCGGCATTCTGCCAATTCCAATTCTGGGTCTACCCGTACTCCAAAGTAGGCCCAGAGAATTGACAAAGCGTTATCGAATTAACTAAAAAGCCGCCCGTTTTGGGGCAGCTTTTTGATTGGATGGTATTCTGCGGTACACACACACCTACAGAAATAGTCTATTCACTATTCCTGCTCTGCATCGCTCGAGACCCCTCGCAACAAGGCCTCAATGCTGTCTCGTGTATCAACACTGCTTTCAACCAAGGCTCGGGCATGAGCCAGAGGGGTCATTTCTTCAGGATCCTGCGCTCTTACATCGAGTTGAGCCGTTACTTCGGCAACCTGACTGAACTGTACATTCTCATCTGGCGCAATCGCCGCCAGGTTTTCTGAATGCCAGAACCCCCGTGCAGCAGCATCTATCTCTTCTTCGGCCAACAAGTATTCACTGGCACGGCCAAACTCACCATTTTGCCACAGAGCCTTTGCCCTAAGACCATTCGCCTCAGGACCATCCAGCCCCATCAGTTCCACCAAAGCCCGGTGCGGGAGATTCATCCCCAAGGCTGCTTCAGCCATCATCAACCGGCGCGTTTCATTGGCAGGTTCAAGCGCCAGCTTCATCAATAGTGATTGTGCCTGCTCGGAAAATCCCAAGTTCAACAGCCTGCGAGTCATCATTTCAGCTATTGGCGTCGCTTCTTTTGATGTCCCCTGCTCGGAAAAGATAAGTGCGTACTGAAGGAATGTTACATCGTCCGCCCGTTCCGTTAGAAGTGTCATGACGGGTTCAATGGCATTTGCACGAGCACTTGGTCCATCACGCTCTGTCAGGTTTGCCAAGGCCGTAAAGGCTTCGGCAAAATGACCAGTCAAAGACAGCGCCATGACCTCGGCCAAACGCAGATCGCTCCCCAGTTCGCCATCCCTGCTTTCTAATTCATAAGACGCAACCAGATCTGGTAGATCAGGCGACAGGGCTTTGCGTTCTTCAAAGCTGAGCTTGATCAGGTCAATCAATGCCCGCGGGGCATTTTCAGTACGCTCGGCAAGTTCCTCTTCCAACTCTTCCGCCATGACTTCAGAATCCCCGGCCAAATCAGCAAGTGCCGCCTGTGCCAAGTTGATATCAGGAACGTCCTCTACGCCAGTTCGGTCGACCGAACGCAGTGCGGCAGACGCCATATGCTGATCCCCAAGATCTGCAAACAAAGTACTGATTTCCGGTCCTAGGTGAACCCGAAGATGCACCGGCATACGCGCCAAAGTCTGCTGAATTGCTTCGGTATTAGCGTTGTTTTTTATAGTACCATCAGCAAGCGCGGCCCAAAAAGCAGTAGCGCCTTCACAGGCCTGCTGCCCAGAAAAGGGGTGCGGGTTTCCAACCTGCCCACCATCTAACAAAACAGACATCGCCCGAAGGGTGTCAGCTTGCGCGGTCCCTTCTGGTAGCAAATCCAGCGTAGTGCGTGCCTCTGCTCCAAAGCCAAAATAGAGATAAGTTTTGGCCAAGGTCAAAACGCTGTTTTGGTCAACTTGATCGAATTCTTGGTATAGCGAGGACCGGAGAGGACCAATTTGATCCGAAAACGGGGCGTCGCTGCCCCAGTTGTAAACCGCCACATCATTGACCCGAGTGCAGTGAGCCAACACTGTCTCGTTCTGGCGTTGCTGCGCCATAAGCCCCATATCCCGATCCACCGCTGTCGTGACAGACAGGTGATCAAGCGGATTCATCGGACGATCCTGTGTACCAAGCGGCGCAACGACGGTAGGCGCATCATCTTCGCTCACTTCGGTCATGATCAAGTCCAGCAACCCTTGGTTCGTTGCGCGGCCAATCTGTTGCAAAAGGCGGTGTTCAGACGCGTTAACAGCAGCAGCGCGCGCAGTTTCGTCCAGGTCCAAAAGAAGATTAACGGACGGCAAAGTCTCTTCTTCTGGTTGGGTATCAGTGTCCTGAGGTACTGCAGACTGCGGTGCAGGCAAAGTAACTGCAGCGTGTTCTTCTGGCGTTGGTGCGTTCTCTGTTTGCAGCTGGACAGTTCCAGAAGCAGACACTTGCCCTGCGACAGCTGCTGCAAGATTGAGTTCCAGTCGGGAGCCTTGAATCTGCCTTGGTGACAGATTGAACCGATACCCTGAAGCCTCAGCCAACGTGCCTAACGGCAACACACCACTTGTAGAAGAATAGGTCTGTCCTGCCTTACCATCTCGAATATCGATAACAAGATATCCGTCTTTTTGAACATATGACTTCAGTTCACACTCACACCCGAGTTGAAGGCGAAGCGGAGAGCCTGCTCCGTTTTGGCGCAGTGATTTAAGACGGTCACGGGGAATTCGATTAAACACTTGAGAAGTGTCAAAAACAGCAGCAGAATCGTTAATTTTTAAAGTTACAGTGGTGCCCGACTGTGTCAGCGACCATTTTGCATTGTCCGGCAAACGCATAACCAGACGGGAAAACCCGTCATGCTCGCCCGAACGGGCGACAATGGTCTCGGCCTGAGCCGGAATGGCCACCCACATGGTGGCCACAAATGCGAGTACCTGACGGATCATGCGGCTTCCTGCTTCACAGATTTCAGGGCTTCCTCCAACTCGGAGAAACCAGGACGAATATGTGAGGGCGTATTCTGACGCCCAACTTCGATACAAATGGCAGCAGCATGATTGTGCAGGTTTGCGACCAAAACTTCGCGGATCAACTGATAAAAGTGCCCGTCTTCTTCGGTAACGGCTTTCACTTTTGCAGCAAACGGACCCACCAAGCCATAGGCCAGGAACACACCCAAGAAGGTACCAACAAGCGCGCCACCAATCATTTTACCCAGGATCTCTGGTGGCTGATCAATCGAACCCATGGTTTTGATAATACCCAGAACCGCAGCCACAATTCCAAGCGCCGGCAGACCATCAGCAAGCGTTTGCAACGCGTGGCTGGAGTGCATCGCATGGTGGTGGTTTGCTTCGATTCGCTTTTCCAAAACCTCTTCGACCTGATGTGGGTCATCGTAATTCATCGATGCCGAACGCATGGTGTCGCAAATCAGGTTTACGGCTTCTTTGTCGGCCAAAATCTTTGGATATTTTCCAAAAACGGACGAATTTTCTGGGTCTTCAATATGCTGCTCCACCTCAACGGGGTTGGCACGGGCGATTCGAATGAGCCCAAACAGAAGACACAGCAGATCGCGGTAGTCATTTGGCTTCCATTTGGGGCCTTTGAAAACCTTACCCATGTCTTTCAGGGTGTGCTTGATACCAGCTGCGTCATTACTGATCATAAAGGCGCCAACACCGGCACCACCGATCATCATCAACTCAAATGGCATCGCCTTAATGATGATGCCCATCTTGCCGCCAGCGGCCAGATAGCCACCAAACACCATGGCAAAAATCAAAACAATGCCAATAATACCGATCATAGGTGTTCTCCGAATTTGGTTATCTTTTAGAAGTTTAGGTGAGTCGTCTTAAAACTTCCTAAGCTTCGGAGTTAGATTTATTCCGTTGGAACCGAGCCATTGCGACCGGCCAAAACGACGCTGATTGTATAAGCCGCCTCAGGGCTAAGTCCGGCCATGATTCCAGCCGCCGCCGTGGGCTTCATTCGAGCTAGAAAACCTGCCGCAAATCCAGGATCCATTGTCTCAAACAAAGGCGCTGCGTCTTTAGGTTTCATCTGCTCATACACCACCGTCAAGCGGGTTAGATCAGATTCGGTTGCACCATCCGCCAAGGATAGTGTCGCCTCAAGCTTGGCCTCAGCAGCCTGAAGAGCCGCTAACTTTTGGTTGATCGCCTGATCCGCCATTTCCATTGCCTTCATACGATCTTCGATCTCAGCTTCGCGGGCAGAAAGTACCTGCTCACGCTGCTGGAAAGCAGCAAGCATATGCTGCAGCTCGGCAGAAGAAGGTGTGTTGTCATCTTGGGCAACGGCACCAGAACCGGCTGTCTCAGCTTTAGGCAAACTTGCCACTTCCCGGGCGATTGCTGGTCCAGCTTCAAACCCCAGACGTAATGCAGCCGAGCCAATCAGCAGCACAGCCAACATGAACAAGGTTCCGACCCGTGTCCGCCGAGAACGTTTCGCTTTAGTTGCTTTAGTCATCAGGCAACCCGGCTTTGATTACGGTTATGACGAACAAACATGAGACCCGAAGAAGGTTTATCAGGATCATCTAGCGATTCGGCGCCTGTATCTTTTTCTGCTTTCAGGGCCGCAGCCAAAGCATCACTTTCCTCGTTGTTACGTGGAGCACTGGCCGTTTCAGCAACGGGCATGTCGTGCATTGATGCCATCATCAATTCAAGACGTTGAGCAACTGTTTCTGCGCGACCCGTCAGGTCATCCAAAACTTTGCTTGATCCATCTGATACTTCGCGTGCTGCTGTCAGGGATTTATTGAGATCATCAACCTGGGCTGACAGCACGGCAACCGCACCACCCACACCTTTTTCAAGGTCGTTAAACCGGTTCAGGCGACGTGCCAGCACAAAACAATAAAATCCGGCGCCAAGGGCTCCTGCCACAAGCAGGATATCTGCAATCATTTCCATCCTGTCCTCCTAGTTTAAAACAAAGTCCATTATCAGCAGATCTCGAACACGCCCCTGCCCGGTAGCTATGTTGATCCGCCGCAGCATCTGCGCTCTTAGTTTAGGTAAGGCCATCGGATCAGTTAGATCCGCAACCTCCAGCGCTCTGAGATAGCTGTTCAGCACGTCCACCACACGCGGCAGGATTCGCTCAACTTCTACTTGGTGAGCCAAGTCGACCTCCAACTGTGCGCGGAAGCGTAGATGTTTCAGGCCACTGGCTTTACGCAGTGTGATCACCAGTGGGTCCATTTCGATAAAAGCGATATTGGCAATATCTTCTGCCGACTCACCGCTATCTACCCCTGTTGGACCTGCTGATTCTCCATGAGCCGCTGCGGGTGCAGCGGTTTTTCCAAATGGCAGTAAGCCAGATTGAACCGCATAGAATCCACCACCGCCGCCAGCAATTGCTAGCACCAGCCCTATGATAAGAGGCATTTTACTCGGCTTCGCCGGTGTTTCTTCTATGTCTGCTACAGCGTCTGTCATGGCTTTCCCAAAATCATCGTGCAATCTCTTCATAACCTCATAGTGGCTAACCGAATGTTAAGGCCGATCCGTCAAAACAGTTGCAAGCCGATCAGAATGTCGGTGCGACGGAGGTTAAGGTGCAGCAGATCAAGAATGTCTGGGCAGGTTTGGATACGCGCAAGCGTCTGATCATCGTGGGATCCACGATCATTATGATACTTAGCGTGCTTGCAATGTCCCGTGTGGCGAATACGCCCACAATGAAATTACTCTATGCCGGGCTGGACAGTGCCGCGGCAGGACAAGTGGTACAATCGCTGGAACAGCGAGGTACTCAATATGAAGTGCGGGGCGGGTCCATCTATGTGCCCGTAGAGCAACGCGACGAGTTGCGGATGACCCTTGCAGGTGAAGGTCTTCCTGCAAACGGCAGCCGCGGCTATGAATTGCTCGATTCACTCAGTGGATTTGGCACAACTTCGCAAATGTTTGATGCCGCCTACTGGCGCGCAAAAGAAGGCGAGCTGGCCCGCACTATTGTTGCCGGCCCTCATGTAACTCAGGCCCGTGTGCATATCGCCAACACTGGATCGAATCCTTTTCAGCGTAGTGTAGAGCCAACTGCTTCGGTTTCACTGGTACCAACTGGGTCCCCTATTACCCCGGCACAGGCCAACGCAGTTCGCTTTCTTATCGCTTCGGCTGTGACTGGCCTTAACGTCGAAAACGTTGCTGTGATTGACGCCAATGGCGCACTTATCAGTTCGCCTGAGGCCGCGACAACCGCTGGTGCTGGGACCGATGACCGCTCGCAGTCGATTCGCGATCGGGTTGTTCGTCTGGTCGAAGCCCGCGTAGGCCAAGGCAACGCCGTGGTCGAAGTGAGCGTGGACATTGTTACTGACACCGAATCGATCCGCGAAAAACGTATCGATCCTGAAAGCCGTATCGCGATCAGTACAGATGTCGAAGAGCGCGCAGATTCTTCTAGCAACCAATCTGGAGAAGTTACCGTCGCTTCAAACATTCCTGATGGTGATGCAGCGTCTGGTGATGGTTCAAAGGCCAATACCAGCTCAACTCGGGAACGAGTAAACTATGAGATTTCCGAAACCGAGCTGCAGATTACCCGCGGACCAGGTGCGATTAAACGTCTGACAGTCGCGGTATTGGTAAACGGAGTTACCACGACCAACGAAGCAGGTGACACCGAGTTTGCCCCCCGCCCCGAAGAAGAACTGTCTGCGATGAAGGATCTGATTTCGGCTGCCGTGGGTTTTGACGCTGCAAGAGGCGACGTCATCACGCTAAAATCGATGGAGCTTCCGACGATTGAACCGCAGGGCACTGTCGTTTCAAGCTCGATCATGGACAATGTCTTTCTTGATGCAATGGGACTGATCCAAATTGCAGCAATGGCAATCGTCAGCCTGATTCTTGGCCTGTTTGTAATTCGACCGATATTTGCCAACAAAGTTCCACAAGGCGCTTTGGAGGGTCCCGAGCCTATGTCTGACCTACCGCAATTGGGTGGTGGTGATTTTATGAGCAACCCAAATATGGGCGCGGACATCGGTATGCCCCTAACGGGTGAGATTGATGACGGTTCCCAGTTTGGCGGAATGGCCGGCATCGGTGACATGGGCGGTATGGGTGACATGGGTGGAATGGGCGACGGCATGGGTGGACTACCAGCCCTGGGCGGTGGCTCCGAAGACCCCGTAGACCGCTTGCGCGCCATGATTGGTGACCGCCAGGAAGAAACGGTCGAGATTTTGCGCGGCTGGTTAGAAGAGAGTGAGGAGAAAGCCTGATGACTATTGCTCACCTGTTAGAAGATTTCGGCAACGCTGGGAAAGTTGAACCCGTTGCTGCAGTTTCAGATGAAGTTTTCGAAGAACAGAAACTGGCTTCGTTCGAAACTGGCTATACCGCCGGCTGGGACGACGCCGTTGGAGCACAAGAACGCGAAACCACCAAGGTATCTGCTACTCTTGCCAGCTCGCTCGAAGATATGAGCTTCACTTACCATGAAGCTCAGAATCAGCTGATCGAATCTCTGGATCCCATGTTCAAGGTTCTGACCAGTGCGATCTTACCTGACGCCATGGCAGCCAGCTTTGGCCACCACATCGTCGACCAGTTGACGAGCATGGCCAAAGGTCAAACCAGCCAACCAATGGTAATTTCCGTCGCCGCTGGCGAAGGGGCAGCGGTGCGATCTGTGCTCACCCAGTCCTTCTCGGTTGAGGTCAAAGTTAAAGAAGTTGCTGAGTTAGCTCCAGGTCAGGCCTATTTGTGCATTGGCGACCTAGAACGTGAAATCAACAGTGCGGCGTTACTAGATTCGATCCGCGAATCTGTCGACGCCTTCTCCTTCCAAGTCAAAGAGGATGCCAACTATGGATGATACCGCCAATCTCAAAGCGAAAACTGCGGACGCTGGAAACCCATTTAACTCGGTTCCGGTAGAGGTCGTGGTTTCCGTTGGCAAAGCCCGTCCTCTGATTCGGGATCTTGTTAACCTGGGCGAAAGCGCCGTCCTGACATTGGACAAACGGGTCGAAGATCCAGTTGATCTCTATGTTGGGGACCGGTTGGTTGCGCGCGGCCTGCTCGAAGAAATGGAAGGCGATCAAGCCGGACAGCTGGCAGTACGTTTAACAGAAATAGCCGATCTACAAAGCGGCCTGGGATGAACCAGAAGTCCCTTATTTTCCTTACACTAGCCGCAACCATGCTGCTGGTGATGCCACATGATGCACAGGCTCAAGAATTGAGCCTGTCGTTGGCAGATAACGGGTCGATTTCGGCGCGTTCAATCCAGCTTATCCTTCTGCTGACCGTGCTCAGCCTGGCCCCTGGCCTGGCAATCATGATTACATGCTTCCCTTTTCTGGTCACGGTATTGTCCATCGTGCGTCAGGGAATCGGTATGCAACAGGCGCCGCCGAATATGCTGATCATCAGCTTGGCGATGTTTCTGACTTATTTTGTTATGGAACCGGTGTTTAATGATGCCTGGATCAATGGCATCAGCCCCCTGATCGAAGAGCAACTAGGTGTCGAAGAGGCCATGACCCGTGCGCTTGACCCTTTCCGCTCTTTTATGGCCGCCCGACTGGATGCGGACACATTTTATGCGATGTCCGACCTGCGCCCAGGAACTCAGGGAATTGACCCAACTCCAGACGCCCCACTGTCTGTTTTGATCCCAAGTTTTCTGCTGTCAGAAATCTCACGTGCTTTTCAGATTGGTTTTCTGGTCTTTTTGCCGTTCTTGATCATCGATTTGGTGGTCGCCGCGATCCTGATGTCGATGGGGATGATGATGGTGCCACCGGCGGTTGTTTCACTGCCGTTCAAACTGGCGTTCTTTGTGGTTGCCGACGGCTGGAGCCTGATCGCTAGCGCTCTGGTACGCAGCTACTACCCCTAGCCTTTTCAATCTTTACACTTTTCAGACCTCCGACAGGTTCATCCCTGTCGGAGGTCTTTTCCGTATCTTGTGTCCGTTATTTGGTAACTCTCGGTGAAAGCCCCGGTTTGCCCAACCATGGGCAGTCACCGAGACCAAGGTATGCCACTTCAGCTTCACAACGGCTTTTGCTCTTGGATCAAGCACATTGACGCATATCCAAGCCAAGAGTGCGGCCTGATAAAAGCAAATCGCTCCATTTGGTGTATTAGATTACTAACCCGCAATCGTTGGCGGGAGTCACGGCCCGGCTGGTACGGTTCAACTCAGTACAAATTTGTGCGCCCCGACGGTCCTCATCCGTAAACGAGTTTGGATCCTTAGCATGCAGGCCGAACAGTCCACACTTGATCTATCCCTCGGGCACAGCGCCCCTGTCACGCGGATACCTTCCCCGCCAAAAGAAGCCCCGGCCCTGATTACCAGGACCGGGGTTTCCAATTTTTCGCTGCTAAGCTGGTTAGCTGCTAGCGTACAACAAACTCTGCATGCAGCGCGCCCGCAGCTTTCAGGCTTTTGAGAATGTCGATCATGTCGCGAGGCGAAACCCCCAGTGCATTCAGGCCAGCCACAACTTCGGACAAAGAAGTGGATTCAGGAACCTCAGCCAACTGGATGCCTGCTTCTTCCTCAAGAGCAACCCCAGTACGTGGAACCACTACGGTTTCACCATTAGCAAAGGGGTTGGGCTGCACTACAAGCGGAGCCTCTTCGATCCTAAGCGTCAAGTTGCCCTGAGCCACGGCGACCCGTGAAATACGAACATCGCTGCCCATAACAATGGTTCCTGACCGCTGGTCCACGACAACCCGCGCCTTGCGTTCTGGTTCGACCAGAATGTTTTCCATCCGGCCCACAGCATGTGCAGTCGAACGCGCCCGCGTACGAGTTATGTCAACTTCGACAGTGCCCGAGTCACGCATGATGGCGACGTTTGAATTAAATTCGCGATTTATGGCCTGCTCAATGCGGCCTGCAGTGGTGAAGTCAGGCTCCCGAAGAGCCAGGCGCATTGTTGTCAGCGACGACAGATCAAATTCGATCTCACGCTCAACCCGGGCTCCTGAAGGAATGCCGCCGGATGTTGGTACACCCTGTGTGACTGATGCGCCCTCACCTTCGGCAACGGCGCCACCGGCAAGAATAGTTCCCTGTGCTACCGCGTAGATCTGCCCATCAGCAGCATTTAGCGGTGTCATGATCAGAGTTCCACCCAATAGGCTCTTAGAATCACCAATTGCAGAAACCGTAACGTCAATCTGTGCCCCCACCCGCGCAAACGGTGGTAGGCTGGCGGTTACAAAAACCGCTGCAACGTTCTTGGGGCGGAACTGCTCGCCCGTCACGTTAACGCCCAGGCGTTCCAGAATGTTGGACATGATTTCCTCGGTGAACGGTGAGTTCCGTAACCCGTCACCGGTGCCGTTCAAGCCCACAACCAGGCCGTATCCAACAAGATCGTTGCCACGGACACCGTCAAATTCCACCAAATCCTTCATGCGAATTGCCGAAGCCTGTAGCACTGATGGAATCATCAGGCAGGCCAGTAATATGCGAAAATACTTAGTCATTACATGAACCTCAGCAAGGACAGTTGGGAAGAACGCGATGTTACTGTGTACAGGGCTTCCAGCTGAAATTGCGTCTCTTCCAGTCGGGTGGCAGTATCGAACGGATCCGCCTGCGTCAGTTCATTTTTGCTCAGCGACAGGCTTGTCGTAGCAGCTGCATTTCGAATTGCCGCCTCTTCGATCCGCGCTTCTGTAAAGCCCAGATCAGCCTGCACCCCAGTCAACCGGTTGCGTGTATCCAGCAACTCTGTGCTGGCGCCTGACAACAGATCAGTCTGGACCGCCATCGAGAGGGTCATACCAGATTCAGTTGCCAATGCACCGATCGCAAAACTCTGCAGGGCTTGCTTAAAGTTGTCGTCGTCAGCACGCAGGGAAATGTTGACCTGCTCATTTGGTCCAACGTTGACAGATGACATCGAGGTCGTAGAGCCCTGGTACATCACTGCATCGAATCCAGCAGGATCATTAAACCAGTCCTTCACGGCCTGGATCATGTCTGCTGCAGTCGTATGAGGTGAAGCCTCGGTAACCAGTGCAGCCATCAATGTATCAACATCGGCCAGCGGCACGTCTGTGGTTGCAGTGCCGGCAAACAGGCTACGGCCAGCGACCTGACCATTCAGCGAGCGGATCGATTCTTCGAGATACAAACGAGATTGCCCAGACAACAGGTTGGTGTTGTTTTCACTGGTGGTTCCGGTAGTCGCCAAAATATCGTTGCTTAGGTTACTAGCATTGTCATTGATCTTAGAGATGTAGCCTTGGGCCGAAGACGCAAACAGAGACGATTCCGTTGTGGCAATTTCATATGCGTCAAGGCGCGACAGGCTGCGTTCGATATCTGACAGATAAGTAAAGTCACCGCCAAGGCGGGTGTTGAGATCAGCGGCCTTGCCAGTGCTCAACTCTTCAGTAAGTGTTGCGAGGTTTTCCTTCAGCTCCGCGGTGCGCGCCCGTAGAAAAACACTATGCGCCATATCTCCAAAAGATGTGATGGTCATTCATTAAATCCTTAGAAGGGTGTCCATTAGCTCGTCGACGACCGTCAGCACCTTGGCATTGGCGGCATAGGCCTGTTCGATCAGCATCAGATTTTGTAGCTCTTCATCGCTATCTACCGCTTGAGCCAATTCGATCTGGTTCATCGCGCCAAAACTTGCCGAGGCAAAGCTAAGGGTTTGGTCAGCGGCATTGGTGGATTGCGTAAAATGCGACAGCAAATTTGCACTCAAAGTAGCAGCAGTCACATTTGTCGTTCCAAGGCCCGGCGAGGTAACAGGACGCATAACTGCAAGTGCATCAGTGTAGGCCTGAAGCAGGCGCGCATCACCAGCGTTTCCAGGAGCTGCTGCATTCAAACCATCGCGAAGCCGCCATGATTCAGCGTCACCATCCATCGACACTTTTTCGTTGAGTTGGAGGCGGTTCGCGATCCCTACAAAGTTTGTAGGATCATAGAAGTTACCTTCATCGGTAAACAGGCCGGGGTCAGTGATCCCTAATGTGGTATCCAGTGTTGGATCCTGAAACCGCTCAATCAGGTCTTGTGCCATAGCATCAAGATCTTCCTGGGCTTCAACCGAAAACTCGTCGCGAATTTCGAACTGAGCTGCCAATGTTCCACCACGCAGCGCACCACCTTGGCTGGTGACAACTGGGATGCCGTTGATTTCAATCCCAGACAACAACCCATTGGCTTGTGTCATATGCGGCATGGTATCAGGCTTGGCATCAAAGGTTAGTTCGGCTGGTTTACCGTCCAGAAGGATCGCCCCGCCAACTGAAAACAAGGCAACTTGGCCATTGTCACGCTGGATTACATTGACAGGAATGATCTCATTCACTTGGTCAATCAATCGAGCACGCTGATCCATCAAAGCGGCACTATCCATACCACCCGCCTGTGTAACCATGATCCGTGCGTTCAGTTTGTGAACGTCTTCTAAAGCACGGTTTATCGTTTCTACCTGGGTGTCGATCGATCTCTCGGCATTGGTTCGCAGGTCACGCAAGCCTTCGGCTGCAGACGAGATTGAATCTGCCAGGGCTTCCGCCTGCAACGACAAGTCGTTCAAACGTGGGCCAGAATCCGGGCGAGACACCGCTTCGATCAAGCTGCTGTCGAAATTCGTCAATCGCGAGACAATTGAAAACGGATCATCCACAGAACCAACAAGCTTCTGCATTCGATCATAGAAGTCGGACGTGACTTGCGCCCCGCCCAGTTCTGCTTCGGTGCTCCGGCGATTTGCCAGAACTGCAGGATCGATGTTGCGGTTGATACCACTGATCCGGACCCCAGGTGTACTGGCACTGCTGGTCAGTTCCAGACTACGCTTGGCGTAGCCTGGAGTCATTGCATTGGCCAGGTTTTCCGATACCACCGAGGATGCTCGGCCGGCAGCAGTCAACCCGGTCATCGCCGTATTGAGGGCTGATGTAATAGACATGTTTTGCCTTTTCTAAGAGTCCAGATCGTTAGATGTCAGCGCGATTAGCGCTTGATGTTGGTTGTTTCCTGCAACATCTCATCCACAGTTTGGATAATCTTGGCGCTTGACGAATAGGCCCGCTGTGTCTGGATCATATTGGTCAGTTCGGTGGCTACATCTGTTTTGGATTCTTCGCGGGAATAGCCCATTATATCACCGGTTGGGCCATCACCCGCATCCCACAAATAGAAATCGCCACTTTCATTCGTCGGCATATATGTTTGCGAGTCCAAAGACTTCATGCCGTTTAGGTTCGCCATGTCGACCAATGGGATTTGGTACAGTACCCGAGTAGAACCATTGTCATAGCTGGCACGGACCAGCCCATCAGGATCAACCTCTACACCAGTGAAAGTACCAACAGGTGATCCGTCTTTTGTAACACCTGCCATATTATACTGATTGGCAAGTTGCGTCATGCCATCGCTACTGCCAAGCTCACCAATGTTGATTTCCATCGGTCCGCCGGCAACGTTCACAATCATAGAGCCTGTCGCCGAATCATATGCACCACCGGTTGTTGTAGTCACCGAGAGCAAAGCGCCACCTGCGGTGCGGCTATCCTCGAAGGTCATGACATATTCGCCAACAATTGCACCCCCAGACGCAGAATCGCGCAGAACCATTGTCCATTCATTGGACGATCCGGTTCCAGGTACTGTTGGCGTGAATTCAACTGAGATGTTCTCGGAATTGCCTAGGTTATCGTAGTATTCGATCGGCAGATTTTCCGCACCGGATGTTGAACCAGCAATGGTTGACGACGCGGGAAGGTTCACGCCCAAATTAACTGTGGTAGTTGGCTCACCAGTCACCTGCGTCACATTGAACTGTACTGGTTCCAGGCCGGTTGAGCTCCCGCGTGAAAATGCAGGAATGGAACCATCAGCGTTTGCTGGCCAACCAAGCAGTGCCAGACCCGTATCTGTTGTCAGAAGACCATCAGCGTTGGTTCTGAATGACGCAGTGGTGGCTAGCTTCATAACCGGATCACCATTGCCGAGCTCATTTACAGAGGCTACGGGCAGCATGCCGCGGCCACGCACCGCAAGATCTGTCGAGTTTGTGGTTGATACCAACGTGCCACGCTCATCAATCAGACGTGTTGTTGTTGCCCGAACACCACCAGCTGAATAGGTGCCACCGCTAGACGATACCATCGAATGGAAGTCGGTTTGCACTCGCTTGTACCCAGCAGTGGACGAGTTTGCGATGTTGTCGGAAATAGAGGCCAGTCGACTGGCATTCGCGGAAAGTCCGGCTACACCGGCATTCAGCGAGGAAGAAATGGTCATGAGATACGCCTTTCTGCTGCATCAAATCTTTCTTGACGTAACAGGTAACGCAATTGCCATTAACGGGCGGCTAACAGATAAAATTCGATCTATCTGTTAGCCGCAGTTTCTTTGTTTTACTTGCGTAAAAGAATGATTTCGATGCGATTGTTCCGCTCGGACATGGGGTCTATCGCCGATAATTTGCGATCCGCGTGCCCAGTTACGCGGTGGATCCGATCCGAATCCATACCACCCGATTCGAGAAGTCTTCGCGTTGTATCAGCTCGAGAACTCGACAATTCCCAGACCGGATTATTCGCCAGTACAACTGGGTGAGACCGGATGTGCCCACTAATGGCGACATCGTTGCTAACCACCCCGGTGACCCGTGCAACCATTCGCATCAAGTCGCGGAACAACTGGGTAGGTGCGTCCCGGCCTTCCTCGAACAACGGCGCATCATCGGTTGCGAACATCTCAATGATCAAACCCTCATCGGTAACCCTGGTTACGATGTGGCGAGCCAGTTCAACACTGACCTGACTTTCACCGCTACGCCCCTGCAACATTTCCTCGATGGCTTGAAACTCTTCGTTTTCAGCAATCTTGGTAGCATCTTGATCCAATCCGGTTTCACCCCGGGTCTGCTGACCATCGATCGGATTGATATCAGAAGCGCCACTACCACTTTGTGGCTTAATCTCTTCAGCAAACATACTGTCGCCACTAAAGGCGCCATCACCGCCGCCGGAAACACGGCTCACGGGAATTGAAGGCGAAAAGTAATCCGCCAGCCCCCTACGTTGCTTTTCAGTCGTTGCGTTCAACAGCCACATCAACATGAAGAAGGCCATCATCGCGGTCACGAAGTCGGCATATGCCACTTTCCACGCGCCACCATGGTGACCATCGCCACCACTGACTTTTTTCTTCTTGATGATAATGGGCGCTACACCGTTTTGTGCGCTCATAATCCACTACCTTTTATCACCCATAACCGGGATAGCAGCGGGGGTCTTAAACTGGTCTTAACAGATAAAGTTGTCGACAGTTAAGACAGGTAAACACGGTCTTTGCGGTTTCGGACACCCGGAAAAAATGCCTGCAGCACCCAGTGCAACATGGCATACATCAGTTATCTAAACACTCTGCTAAGGCCAACAATCGCGCTACACCAGCTCTCTGCCCCGGATCATATCTGCAGCTTTTTCTGCGATCATGATTGTCGGCGCATTAGTATTGCCTCCTATCAACCGTGGCATCACCGAGGCATCCACCACCCTTAGACTTTGCAACCCGTGAACCTTTAATTCCGGATCAACAACAGCCAGTTCGTCCCGGCCCATCTTGCAGGTTCCAACCGGATGATAAATCGTATCAGCTCGTGACCGGATATGCTGTTCTAGCGCTGCGTCGTCAGGTTCATTCGAGATAAACAGTTCTTTATGCTGATAGTTGGCCAACGGTGACGCGGACATAATTTGCCTCGCCTTTCGGGTGCCCTGCATCAGCACCTTTAGATCATTCGGATGGGAGAGAAATTGCGGATCGATTAGTGGTGCAACCATCGGATCGCCGGATACCAACCCAACTCGGCCACGCGACTCAGGGCGCAATACACAGACATGGCAACTGTATCCATGCCCTAAATGTAGCTTACGGGCGTGATCATCGACCACCGAAATCACAAAGTGCAGCTGAAAGTCTGGGCGATCTAGTTGTGGGTCAGTCTTTAGGAATGCAGCCCCTTCGGCAAACGGAGTAGAGATCATACCTTTGCCAGTTTTGCGCCACCGCTTGATATGCTTTAGCAAGCTGATGCTTCCTGGTAACGAGATGCCGAAATTGTCCCGATCCCTGGTTTTGTAAGCAAGGGTAAAATCCAGATGATCCTGCAGGTTGTGCCCTACCCCTGGCAGTTCATGCACCATATCGATTCCATGCGGCTGAATATCTTCTGGGCGCCCTACCCCGGACAGTTGCAGCAAATGTGGTGAGTTGAAACTTCCGCCGCATAAGATCACCTCCCGCTTGGCCGTGACTTGCTTGTCTTGCCCCCTCTTTCGATAAGTAACCCCAACCGCTCGCTTGCCCTCAAAGATAACTCGGGTGGCATGGGCCTGGGTAATCACGGTCAAATTTGGCCTGTTCATCACTGGGTGCAAATAAGCCGCTGCTGCCGAGCACCGCTCGCCATTGCGTTTCGGATCATGGAACTGCGTAACCTGATACAGGCCTATGCCTTCGTTATCACCAGTATTGAAATCCTCGCAGCGACGATGCTGAAGTGTTTCGCCAGCTTCTATGAAAGCTGAAGTCAGCGGTCGCGGAGACTTCTGTTCGCTGACCTGCAGCTCTCCTGCCCCGCCATGCAACTCACAGCTGCCACGTTCATTGTGCTCGGACTTGCGGAAATACGGCAAAACCGATTCCCAATCCCATCCATCGCAGCCCAGATCCGCCCACTCATCGTAATCACCAGCATGTCCGCGCACATAAAGCATGGCATTGATAGCGCTGGACCCACCCAATGCTTTGCCGCGGGGCTGGTATCCCTTGCGCCCGTTCAGGCCCGGTTGTGGTACTGTTTCATAGGCCCAGTTGTTGATCTTGGGACGCCCGGGAAGCATGGCGACAACGGCAGCTGGCGCGCGCACCAATATACTGTCACCACGACCTCCAGCTTCGAGCAAACAAACCGTCGTATCAGGATCTTCACTTAACCGCGCCGCCAAAGTTGACCCAGCCGATCCCCCACCGACAATGACATAGTCAAATTGCATATCTTGCTCCGCCCATGATCAGTCATGCCAGACTGGCGTTTTTGCCTAACCTGTCCAGCTTGACGAGGCGTCAGCGCTTATCACAGTACGTCCAGCGACGCCTTGACCCGGTCCATCACGATCGAAGTCTTGAAACGGCTAATGTTGGATTCGTCAAAGAAATGTTCCTGAGTGAAGGCCTCGTATTCCTTGAGATCACTCACCACGAGGATCAGCATGAAATCCGCCTCGCCCGTTGTGTAGTAGCACTGCTGCACGCAGGGCGCGTTGCGCATCTTGCGTTTAAAACTGTCCAGATGGGCGCGGTTTTCCCGCTCCAGAATCACTTCGACAATGATAGTCATCTCGCGCCCAAGTTTCGCCGGAGACAGAACCGCGATCTCTTTCTCGATCGCGCCGGTTTCGCGCAGTTTCTTGAGTCTCTTCTGAACAGCCGGCGGCGATAGCCCTACATCCTGACTGAGGGCATCTGCTGTCAGGCGGGCGTTGCCCTGAATCAGGCGCAATATGTCGAGGTCTTTGTCATCCATGGTCTGAAATTCATCAAGAATGGGATCATCCGCAACAAAATTCGTAACGCGGATGATCAACTTCGACTTCGATACTCGGTTTAGCTTTGTAGACTGGCGCACAAGGGAGACCGAACCATCATGAATGAGCTTCACAACCGGCTAGTTGAGCTGCGGCAGGGTTTTCACCGCCACCCGGAGCTTGGCTTTCAGGAAGAGCGGACCAAGGCCAAAGTGGCTGAGCACCTAGAGACGCTGGGGCTGAAGGTTCATCTGGGCGTTGGGGTTGTTGGAGTTCTTCGCCGGGGTAGCGGTAATCGCGCCATCGGCCTGCGTGCGGATATGGATGCTTTGCCGATTTCCGAGCGCTCCACACATTCTTATGTGTCACAGAACGACGGGGTGATGCATGCCTGTGGTCACGACGGACATATGACGATGCTCTTGGGGGCTGCTGAAATCCTGTCACGGGATTCTGGTTTTGACGGAACTGCCGTATTCATCTTCCAACCCAACGAGGAACACGGCCTAGGTGCTAAAGCAATGATCGACGAGGGCGTGCTGGATCGTTTTCCGGTCGAAGAGATCTATGCCATCCATAATTTACCCGGCGCGCCCTTGGGTCAGGTTTCAACACGGCCCGGGCTGATTTGCAGCAGTGAGAGCCTGTTTGAAATTACGATCACGGGACAGGGCGGCCATGCATCAATGCCGCAGGTTGGAGTGGATGCCATCACCGTGGGCTCCGAGGTGGTCTTGGCATTGCAAACCATCGTGTCGCGAAAATTGCCGCCAGCGTCGGGTGCCGTTGTATCAGTGACCGAATTCATCACAGATGGTCAGCGCAATGTTCTGCCGGGTCAGGCCATACTAAAAGGTGACGTCCGTACACGATCTCCGCAAGACAGAGACACGGTTGAACGTTTCATGCGACAGATTGCAGAAGGTATCGCCAAAGCGCACGGGGTGTCTGTTTCGGTCAAGTTTGCAACCGAGTTTGTTGAAACCATAAACGCAGACATCCCTGTCGATGCAGTCGTGCGGACCTCTCTATCTCAAGCGCTCGACACCATCCCCAACCGCGAACCTATGAGCTTTTCTGAGGACTTTGCCCATTTCAGCGCCGCAGTCCCCGGATGTTTCCTGCTACTTGGAAATGGCGAAGCTGGCGCAAATGCGAAGCCCCTGCACGCTGACGATTATGACTTCAACGACGACCTGCTCCCAATTGGGGCCGCTTTCTGGGCGGCGCTGGTTCGCGACAGACTGCCCACCGACAAAGGACAATGACCATGGACGCCTATACCGACGCCCAACTTCACCATGCAGCTGGCAATCATATCAGCGGAACAGCTGCCAACGATGTTTTGACGGAACAGGACTTTGCCAATGCCTGGGATGAAATCACGGCTTGGGATGGTTACGAGCCAACACCGCTGGTCGATCTGGAAGCCTTGGCAGGCACACTGGCCGTTTCGAAAATTTTATACAAACACGAAGGACCGAGGTTTGGGCTGGGCAGCTTCAAAGCACTGGGCGCAGCATATGCAGCGTTGCGTGTTCTTCAGCGCGAGTTATCGCAGCGGATAGGGCAGGGGGCTAGCCTCTCTTCTATACGCAACGGTGAGCATGCCGACATCTGTTCCGAGATCACATTGGTGTCGGCCACCGATGGCAATCACGGTCGCTCACTCGCCTGGGGCTGCCAGCGGTTTGGTGTACCATGCCGCATCTACATCCACGCCGAAGTCAGCGAAGGCCGGGCCCAAGCAATGCGGGACCTAGGGGCCGATGTTATTCGCATTGACGGGGACTATGACGATTCGGTCGCCCTTGCCCGCAATGAGGCCGAAGAAAACGGTTGGTTTGTGGTCTCTGACACCTCTTGGCCCGGATACTCAGCTCCGCCCCGCGATGTGATGGCCGGATATGGCGTGATGACCCGCGAGGTTTGTGAGGCGCTGGATCAAGCCCCTACTCATGTGTTCCTGCAAGGCGGTGTTGGCGGATTGGCGGCATCAGTCGCGGCTGCGCTGCGGCAGTATTGGAAAGACAACTCTCCACGCGTTGTTGTAGTCGAACCAGAACTCGCGGCCTGCCTGTTTGAAAGTGCCAAGGCAGGAACGGCGACAACGGTTGAGATTGCCGAGGAAACGATCATGGCAGGCCTATCCTGTGGTGAACCGTCGCAAATGGCATGGGAGATTCTGGAGCAGGAAGCGGCGGATTTCCTGACTATCCCAGAATCAATCGTAGCTCCCACCGTCCGCTTGCTCGCCCGGCCACTGGATGGTGATCCGGAAGTTGAGGCTGGGGAAAGTGCGGTTGCTGGGTTGGCCGCGTTGATCGCTGCGCGCCAAAATCCAGAACTTTCCAACACGCTTGGCCTCAACTCCCAGTCGCGTGTGCTGCTGATCGGCTCCGAGGGAATCACCGACCCTGAGATTTTTGCATCCATCATGGCAGGCGAAGACAATGGCTGATGCCCCAATCCGCGGTTTTCCAAGCAAGGAGTTTGAGGCACGAACCTCCAAAGCCCAGGCCCTGATGGCCGAGGCTGGATTGTCCGGACTATTGCTAATGACAGAACCCGAGGTTCGCTACTTTAGCGGATTTCACACCCTGTTTTGGCAAAGCCCCACACGCCCTTGGTTCCTGTTTGTCCCCGCCCAAGGCAAACCAGCAGCGGTTATCCCCGAAATCGGTGCAGCTTTGATGAAGCAAACCTGGATTGAAGACATTCGGACCTGGAGTGCCCCATGCCCCGATGACGATGGCATCAGCCTGTTGACCGAGTTGCTAATGCCCCTGTCCAATGTACGCGCCAAGATTGGTGTGCTCAAAGGGCACGAAACCTCGTTACGAATGCCGCTAGGAGATTATGAACGGCTAACTACCGCGTTGCCTGGCCTGCAGATCGAGGATGCAACTGGCCTGGTTCGCAGCTTGCGCATGGTGAAGTCAGAGCTTGAGATCGATAAACTGTCTCATATCTGCTCAATCGGGTCGCAGACATTTGCACAAGTTCCCGAATTCGCAGGGGCAGGTAAGCCACTCGAAGAGGTGTTCCGCTCCTTCCGCCGCGCCGCCTTGGCCAATGGTGCGGATGATGTGCCCTATCTGGTTGGAGGCGCTGATCAGGGTGGCTATCACGATGTGATTTCGCCGCCATCACAACGCCCGTTGCAGGGTGACGATATCCTGATGTTGGACACCGGCGCCACGTGGGACGGGTATTTTTGCGATTTTGATCGGAACTTTGCCATTGGACACGCCGATGACCTGTCGCGTCGTGCGTATGACGTTCTTTGGCGGGCAACCGAAGCTGGTCTTTCAGCAGCACGTGCTGGAACCACCTGCCGAGAACTATTTCAAACGATGCAATCAGTCATTGCTGAAATGGATTCCTCAGGCGGGGATGTTGGCCGTTTGGGTCACGGGCTGGGCATGCAGCTGACCGAATGGCCCTCGCATGCGGCATTAGACGATACAGTCATTCAGGAAGGCATGGTTCTTACTCTGGAACCATCATTGAGTTATGGCGATGGCCGCATCATGGTGCATGAAGAAAACATCGTAATCCGTGCTTCGGGTGCCAAGCTGTTGTCCGCCCGCGCGGCCCCTGAACTACCAGTGATTTGAGGTCTGTGAGATGAAGCTAGATTTTGAAACAGACGGTGGCATTGGAACCCGCGCCACGCTTGGCACCATTGTCTTGTCCACCGATGAATCGCTGGAACCCGAGTTTGCGCGCATGATGGCGATGGACGAGGTGGCGCTGTACCACAGCCGCATTTCCATGGTGGCCGAGATCCGATCAGACACGCTTCGTCAAATGGAGCAAGACTTGCCAACCTCGGCCCGGTTGCTCCCATCAGCTCTGGATTTTGACGTCATCGGGTACGGCTGCACCTCGGCCGCTACTGTGATCGGGCAGGCAGGTGTGGCCCGCGCCATCAATTCGGTGATCCCGGGCGCTCAAGTGACAGACCCTTTGACCGCCATCATCGCCGCGCTAAACGCGCTTGGGGTCCGTCGGCTTGGGTTTGTCACACCTTATATACCCGAGGTTTCTGCACAGATGCGGCAGAAACTAGAGGATGCCGGTTTTGAGATCTGTGCCTTTGGCTCGTTCGAAGAAGATGACGATCGCGTCGTGGCGCGCATTTCACCTACTTCAATTGCAACCGCCATCGAACAGGTCGCCGAAACCGCCGCGTGTGATGCCATCGTGGTGGCCTGCACCAACCTGAGGTGTCTTGGCGTGATCGAAGCCTCTGAACACCGCACTGGCGTTCCGGTGATTTCCAGCAATCAGGCCCTGGCTTGGCATATGTTGCGATTGGCAGGAGTTTCGGATCAACAAGACGGAATGGGGAAACTGTTCAAACAAATTTTGTAGGCTGGCCAGAGGTTTCTAACCGAGGAACTAATCTCCCGATGGACAAGTCGGAACCTGAAACTTAGTCTGAGCGTTATTCACACACCTGAGTTTCATACATGATTTCAAAATCGACCAAAGCCTTTATCTTATTCTTCTTGATAAGCGTTCTTGTTTTTCTGGCTTCCGACAAAGTTTCACGTCTTTCCGGTAAGACACTTAGGTTAGGCGATAGCACTGAAACCGTTGTTGGCTTGGTCTGCAGAAAACAAGAAGCGTATTGCAATCCAGAACTTAGTGAAGAAGGGGCTGTGGCGTTCCTTCGTGAAAGTGGATGGAATCCCGACGAAATAGATGAAACCACTGGCTCAGTCGGCATTGGGTTTAGTGCCCCCAAAAGGAGCATTGAGTATTTTACCTTAATCAAATGGTGCCATGTCGGTGCAACAACGGGTAATTTTCCTTGCGTAGCCCTCTGATCTAAGGACGGGCAAAGCGTGTCGTTTCAGGTGTTGTTCAAAGAGAATTCAGTCGGAAAAATGGTGCCGAAGGGTATTCAGGTGAGAGGTGTCCAGTTGCCTTGTAGTTATCTGGACGCCTACTACTTCCGAAGATTTCTGAGGTTAATTCATATTGATTGGTGAAAATCGTCGCTCGAATCCGCCACGGAAGCCAAGAATTAACTCCTGACGTGCCAACATCAGACTGTGTTGAACAAGTTTGCAGGTGCTCGTGTTATGAATAAGCCCCAATCGATTTTCAGAACTCCAATCCCAACAGAACCTCGGGTTTCGCTGAACCTTCCATGCACACTTCAGCTACTTGAAAACACGCTCAAAGCGGAGGTTTTCAACGTCAGCTATAGCGGTATTGGTGTGACTATTGGCGAAGATCAAACGGCGTTTTCGTGGAAGGCTCTAAGCGCAATCTCGGTACCGGATCTTGGTGATTTCGAAGTATCCGTCCGCTGGAGAAGGGGGAACCGATTGGGCCTGAAGTTCAAATCCAAACGGACCGCCCGACCGGTGCTAAGTGCCTATTTCAAGAAAACTGGGAATTACCCTGTTTAATCACACTAATTTGGCATTAAAAATGCCAAAGGCTTGCCCGTTTTTGAATCGGGCAGCAAACCCATACGTTTTGAAGAACCAAAAGCAATTTGTTTTGGCCCTCTAGATTTGGCGAGATATGGAAAACTTTGAAGATTTTTGCTCTAATGTTCATCAGGATGCCGGGGTGGACTTTGGTTACGAGCTTACACAGCTCACTTATGGAACGGCTGCATACTTTCATGACAACGAAGAACTCCAAGCTGTGCTGGCTGATATTGCTCAATTGATGTCGGAAAATAAAATGGAGAAGGCCCGAATAATCACTGAGGAATGCTCATCTATTCTGCTGCTGCGCCAAGGACATGAGCGCTCAGACTTGATCACTATGGTTGAGATGATCGAACTGGCTATAGAAGACGACTTTGCAGACTACAGAGATACCAACAAAAGGCTGGATCAACTCGGGTAAAGGAACGCCAGTGGACAATTTTCACGCGCTTCAACTCAACCAACTGAGCGACAGCGGCAGATGTGAGTTACGAGAATAGCGCGCAGACTGAACCTGCGCGCTATTCGAAAGTCTACTTGGCCCCGTTTTCTTCCAAGACCTGCTGCGTGGGCTCAACGTCCGGCAAGACAAGTTCGACTTCCTCAACATTGTCCTGATCAGCCGGAGCTTCCTGAGGTCTACCAACAATCAACGGCAGCATGTGCACACCCGTTGCGCTGGCAATTTCTGGCGTTTCAGGTGTGGTCCAGGACAGCGTATCAAAACTCGAGCAGTGCTCACAAACGGGTTCCCACTCGGCGTGAATATGGTGGCAGTTCTCGCAAACCCATTGAGGCCCGCGTGGCGCATTCAACGCGCTGGCCAGCCAGCCCTGAACAACCGAATCCGAAGCACCTTCGCCACGCTCAATCGCCGCCATCAGGGTCAGAGCGCGAGCATCTGGTGCGCGCTCAACCAGATCGTCCAGCGCCCGACGTGCTTGGGGGAAATCCTCGGCAACAATGTTTAGTTCGGCCATGACAAGGCGGGTTTCGTCGTGGTTAGGCTGCAATTTGGCCAGCTGGGCAAATCGCGTCAGACGTTTCTTGGCATCTTCGTCCGGTTCGATACTAGCAAAGGCATGTGCCAATTCTGGATGAGGCTGGACATTCCAGGCCTTTTTCAAAACCTGCGTAGCATTCCGCTTTTTTCCCTTTTTGATATAGGCGCGCGCGGCCAGGGCAGCGGCAGGCACAAGGTCAGGAGACAAGCGGTTTGCCTCGATCGCCTGTTCTTGTTGTTCAAGCAATGCACCTTCTTCCACAATGGCTCCGGCTGCTGACAGGGCCAACACCGCATCACGGCGTTTAAATACATCCCGTGGGAGAGTGCCGGTTTTAAGCTTGGTCGATAGTGTTTTACGAGCTCCAGACCAATCCTCGGCCTGTGCTTGCAACTTTAGCAATGTGTCCTGCACTTCTTCGTGCTTGGGGCGCATCGCCAGTGCCTTCTCGGCCAGTTTGCGCGCCGTCTCGGTGTCACCCTCGGACAGCTTTTGCTTCATGATACCGCGCACTCCGACAAACCGGGTGGACTGATTGGTAACCAAGCGTTTGTAAACCTCGGCGGCCTTCTTTGTATCGCCCGACATCTCTGCCGCCTGAGCGGTTAACAGATCGGTTAGTTCCGGTTTTTGCAGGAACTTTTCGGCGCGCGCGGCCTTGGCCATTGCCAACCTGCCTTCTCCTGATGCAAGCGCCATAAGCCCGTCGGACAAGGCCTGGTATCCTTTGCGCTCGCGCCCTTTATCAAAGTAGCGCGAAATCGCTGTGTCATCTCCGTTGAGAAACTTCAGCGTCGCAATTAACAGTGACACCACTTTAAGGAACGACCAAACCAGCGCGACCAATACAACCATGGCAATTACGGACTGCAGCGCGCCCAGCGTATATTCAGTCCCTGCAACGGTGATCTGAACACCCCCTGCAGTTTCCATCAGGATGCCAGCCCCAAAGGCCAACAAGGCGCTAAGGACAACAAAAACGAGGATCTTTAACAGTGACCAGAGCATGGCAGCTCCCTTAATTGACGTTCAGGCTTTGGGCCAAGGAATCGGCGGCAGAAATAGCGGCCTGGCGTGTTTTAGCGGCGGTTTCCCAGTCAGACAGGACTTGGCGTGCGGCCTCAGGTAGCGCTTGGATTTCAGTCAGCGCGGCATCTAGCTGCCCCGTTTGGATTGCAGCTTCAGCCCGGGATAAAATAGCATCGGGATCATCGCCCTCGCGCGGAGCAACCGATCGAGCCCCCAGGTGACGCTGTGCAAAAGCCACTAAACCACCTGTACCGGCAGTTTCCTCACGCGCTGACGCAAGCGCGGCACGCGCCGCAGGAGCAAAATCAGCTGTCAAAACAGTAAGTGTTGCAACACCTTGGTCAGCGGTTTCCAGCAACTCGGGTGGAACAGAAACATCTACACCTTTAAGGTCATTTAGTATTGAACCATACGCCGTCCCCGCGTCCAAATTGGAACGTAAACGCGCAACCATTGTCTGAGCGCTTGCAATACGAGCGGATTCAGCACTGGCTGCATCAAGAGCCTGCGCCTCGGCGACCATCTGCTCCACTTCTGCACGCTGTGCCACCAGGCTTTCCTGCAATTTAGCCAATTCGGCCTCATAGGCAGCAACTGCATCCGGAGAGGCGCCTTCGCTAATTGGGCGTTTTTCCAAATCACTCAGACGTTTGGAAAGGGTCGCGGTGCCATTCTCCATCGCCTTAATCCGCTCATTTGCCGCATTTAGATTGGATGTAAGCGGTTCGATTTGTGCAGTGAGAGCCTCAATTTTGGCGTTCACTCCAGCCAAATCTGGGGCCTTGTTAGCTTCGATTTGTGCCTGCAACCGGGCAAGTTCATCATCAGTCTCGGCCTGATTATCCAGCAACAATGAGATATCTGCCGCAGCGGATGATTTCATGCCTTCGGGCAGAAAAGACTCCAGTACATTGGACTGACCCGCGACAAACCCCAAGCCGGCGGCCACTAAACCACCCAAGAACGCCATTCCAAATCCGCCGCGCTTTTCAACAACACGTTCAACAGCAGCTGGCTGCTCTACGGTCTCGGTCTCGGTCTCGGTCTCGGTGGAAGAGTTTGCGTCAGCCTCGGCTTCGTCAACCGGATCTGAAACAACTTCTTCAGCGGTAGCTTCAGCTACCGTTTCATTTGGGTCTGTTGGTAGCGGATCATCGCTGGGGTCGGTGTTGCTCACCTGATCTGAATTCTTGTTGTCAGCCACGCTGGCTTCCCCCTCGATTCTCAAAATTAATACACATAACCTGCGCGACACTACTGCGCTGTTCGACTGCTCTCAACCCGAGTCAGACGTTTGACAATTTTGCCAATCTCATGCGCCATGGACTGCGAATCTGGCGCCTTACATATATGCAAACTTTTGTAATTCAACGCTTTTAACGGCTCAGCCACCGCCTCACTCATCGCAATTAGATGGATTTTGGCATCGTTTGGGCAAAGGTCGGCAAATTGTCGCGCAGTGCGTGGCGAAAAAATTGGTGCCACTACTTCAGTTGACGAAGACAAAACCGCCTTAGCCTCTGCTGTCAAAGTCTGAAGAGGCTGATCATAAATGACTTGTTCACGGCAATTTATGCCCTCAGCAATCAGCCTTTCAGAAACATCTCCTCGTGCATGTCTTCCGCGTAAATGCAACACCGTCCCACCCAGCCCACGTGCTAATAAGCCATCTATCAGATCATCTGCAGTGGCTCCGGCGAACTCTGCTTTCCATCCTGCATTTTGAGCTTCGAGCGTGGTACGTTGTCCAACACAATACGCAGTCAAACCTTTGCTCCCCAAAGCGCCAACTGCGGCTATAACCCCGTTGGAAGATGTGAATATCACGGCGTCGATATCGGCAAGATCGATATTCTCACCCAAAGTCTGTACTGCAAGCAACGGCGAATAAATCACTTGCACCCCGTCACGGACACCATCTGCGAGCTGCGCGACAAATTGCTGTGCTGACTCCAGCGGGCGTGTCATCAACAAGACCACCATGCCGTTCCCTCGGGATTGTTTGCCAATGGCTTAGGTGGTAGCCCCGGTCGCAGTATGATGCAACGGTAAGTAGATGACCCAAACACTGACAATTCTGGGACTTGAGAGCAGCTGCGACGACACAGCGGCGGCGGTGGTGCGGCAGGTTGGCGATGAATTGCCAGACGTGATGTCATCAATCGTCTTTGGGCAAAACGAACTTCATAGCGCCTATGGTGGCGTGGTGCCGGAAATCGCTGCCCGCGCCCATGCAGAAAAGTTGGATTTATGTGTGCGCCAAGCTCTGGAGGCGTCAAAGCTGTCGCTGGCCGATCTAGATGCAATTGCCGTAACTGCAGGGCCAGGATTGATTGGTGGCGTGATGTCTGGTGTGATGTGCGCCAAAGGGATCGCAGCTGCCACTGGTTTGCCATTAGTTGGCGTGAATCACTTGGCTGGTCATGCACTTACGCCACGGCTAACGGATGGCATTGAATTCCCTTACTTAATGCTGCTGGTTTCCGGTGGGCACTGTCAGTATCTGATTGCACGTGGCCCCGAAGACTTTACCCGCCTTGGTGGCACAATTGATGACGCACCGGGTGAGGCCTTTGACAAAACAGCCCGATTACTGGGGCTTGCACAGCCGGGTGGCCCGTCGGTTCAGGCCGAGGCTGAAACTGGCGACCCCAAGAGGTTTCGGTTTCCACGCCCGATGCTGGACCGGCAAGACTGCAACCTGTCCTTTTCAGGCCTGAAGACCGCACTAATGCGGATGCGGGATCAGGTTGCCGCTGAGAAAGACGGCCTGACCCGACAGGACCGCGCTGACCTGTGTGCTGGGTTTCAGGCTGCGGTGGTTGATGTGTTGGGCAAAAAAACCCGCCGCGCAATTGGCCTGTATTTGGACGAAAACCCCGCAACACCTACTGTTGCTGTTGCTGGCGGAGTTGCTGCAAATACAGCAATCCGGGCTGAGCTTGAGAGGGTTTGCGCCGAAATGGGCGCGGCATTTACCGCGCCTCCTCTTCACTTATGTACCGATAACGCAGCCATGATCGCCTATGCCGGGCTTGAGCGTTTTAGACAGGGCGAGCGTGATGGCATGGATCTGACTGCGCGGCCAAGGTGGCCGTTGGACCAAACCAGCCCAGCCATGCTGGGGAGCGGTCGCAAAGGGGCCAAGGCATGAGCATTTCAGTTTTGGGATCAGGCGCTTTTGGTACGGCTTTGGCCATTTCACTGGCTGGCAACGCACCAGTTACCCTCTGGGCGCGCGATTTAGATCATGCGCGCGCCATGCTATCGGATCGTGAAAACAAAAAGCGCTTGCCCGGAGTTCCGTTGCCTTCAGCTTTGTCCGTGACGGACAGTTTTGACAAAGCTGCTCAAAATGAAACGTTGCTGCTGTTGGCGGTTCCGATGCAAAAACTGCGATCTGTATTGCAGGAACATGCGAGCGTTCTGGCTGGGAAAACTCTCGTTGCCTGTTGCAAAGGGATAGAACTGAAAACCGGATTGGGCCCAATCGCAGTTCTGAACGAAGAACTGCCCAGCGCCAATCCAGCATTGCTGACAGGCCCCAGTTTTGCCGCCGATATTGCGCGTGGCTTACCCACCGCGCTGACACTTGCTTGCGAAGACAGCGCGGTGTGCAAAGATCTGCAGCAACAGCTGACCACGACCAATCTACGGCTCTATCGCACCACCGACACCACTGGTGCTGAACTTGGTGGCGCCTTGAAGAACGTCATGGCAATTGCTTGCGGCGCGGTTATTGGAGCAGGCTTAGGCGACAGTGCACGTGCAGCCCTGATGACTCGGGGCTACGCCGAAATGCAGCGCATGGCATTGGCCTGTGGTGCCCGGGTAGAAACCTTGGCTGGTCTATCCGGGTTTGGGGATCTGACCTTGACCTGCAGTTCAGACTTGTCACGGAACTATCAGTTTGGCCTGGCGATTGGTCGTGGTGATGGCTTTGACCCAACAATTACAGTCGAAGGTGCCGCAACTGCCCGCGCTGCAGCGGTCAAGGCCAGTGATATGCAAATCGACATGCCAATCACGCAGACGGTAACCAATCTGGTTGATCAGAGCTTGACGATTGGCGAGGCAGTGGCTCTTTTAATGACAAGACCATTAAAAGAGGAATAAAATGCTAATTGCTTTGATCGCTCGTGATAAACCCGAGCACCTGCAAACACGTCTCGATAACCGTGCTGCGCATCTTGCCTATATCGAAGAGACCGGCGCTGTTGCTCAGGCTGGGCCTTTGCTAGACCAAGAAGGCAACATGGTTGGCTCGCTGATCATTTTGGACGTCGATGACATGGCCAACGGGCAAAGCTGGGCTGACAACGATCCCTATGCCAAGGCTGGATTGTTCGAAACCGTTGATCTGATCACTTGGAAAAAGGTCATTGGCTGATGGCGTATTGGCTGTTCAAATCCGAACCTTCGACCTGGAGCTGGGATGACCAAGTTGCCAAGGGCGACGCCGGTGAGGAATGGGACGGCGTGCGCAACTACCAGGCACGTAATTTCATGCGTGAGATGAAGATTGGCGATCGAGGGTTCTTTTACCACTCGCAAAAAGAAAAGTCGGTGGTTGGAATTGTCGAGGTTTGTGCCGAGGCACATCAAGACAGCACCACCGACGATGCCCGTTGGGAATGCGTAGACATCAAGGCGGTGCGTGGTTTTACTCAGCCAGTGAGTTTGGATCAGATCAAAGCAGATCTACGGCTTGAAGAAATGGTTCTCGTAAGAAATTCAAGACTGTCGGTACAGCCCGTTAGCAACGATGAGTGGCAGCTTATCTGTGGGTTGGGTCAAACAGAGGCGGATTAACGCCCGGACCGGCGAAAATAATAAACGACTAGGGAGAGTGACATGGAAATTCTGAGCGTTCTTGCCGCCGCGGCGGTTGCTTTTGCTTTGGGTGCGGTTTGGTACATGGTTCTGGCCGAACCGTGGATGAATGCCGCAAGTGTACCCCGTGACGATAATGGACAGCCGGTGAACCAATCGCCAAAACTGTTTGCGCTGAGTTTTGTTTTAACTCTGGTTGTTGCCGGCATGATGCGCCATGTCTTTACACTGGCTGGCATTGATGAACTTGCCAAAGGGGTCGTTGCAGGCGCTGGAATTGGCTTGTTTTTCATCTCACCCTGGATTGGCATCAACAACTTGTACGCCAATCGCCCCGTTCGACTCACCCTGATTGATGGTGGCTATGCGACGCTAGCCTGTGCGGCGATGGGGCTGGTTCTGACGGTTCTGTAATAGAACCAAGTCTACCAATTTAGGCATTGGGCGTGTCTGAATGTGAAAAAGGGAAGGTCCGAGATTGCTCAGGACCTTCCCTCTCACCCCGCGTGCTCCCAATCCACCACACGCGTATGAAATATCTGGTTCCTGGCCATCCTGACCTGGTATCTATGGGTAACCCATCTGCGCTTGATTCCGCAAACTCTAAGCTCAGACAATAACTCTAAAATGCGATAAGTCTTTGCGCTAGTTTAGACATTCACGCCCTTCGCACGGGTTCAATGCTTAGTCCCCTCAATGCTCCCACATTGCTCAGCAAAGGTTCGGTAGAGGTGATCCATCAATAGGCGAACACGCGGATTGTGCAGAATATCCTGATGCGTAAGCGTCCAGATTTCCTTGTCAGGGATCAGCTCAACCTCCGGCAATCTGACCAAACCAGGGTCACCCTCGGCCATAAAGCACGGCAACAACCCAATGCCCTGCCCCCGCCGCAAAGTATCAGCCACAACTGTCAGTGAATTTGCCAAGAATGCCGGTCTGGCATTTAGTAACGGTTGAATTGTTGGCGGGTAATCCAATGCGATCCAACGATCCACATCTGGTCTTTGGTTCAGATAGCTAGGCGCGCCGTAAACAGCCAACGGGCTGTTCGCGACCTTACGACCCACGGCCTGTTCTGGTGGTTCGCTGGTGATACGTACAATCACATCAGCCTCTCGCCGATGAACCCCGCGAAAACTAGACGTGGTTTCGATTGTCAGCTCGATCATTGGATGGGTACGCATGAATACATCCAGGGGGTCTGCCAAGACTTTGTGATACAGGTCTTCCAACACGGACAAGCGCACAGGACCGGCCAAGCTACCGTCTTGGCCAAAAGCCAGACGATCAATGGCATCTATTCCAGCCGTCACGCCTTGGGTCAGGTCCATCATGCTCTGACCAAAAGCAGTCAGAACGTACCCCTCCTGTCGGCGCTCGAACAACGCGCTGCCAAGATCATCTTCCAGTGCCCTAATACGCCGCGAGACTGTGGCGTGAGTTGTTTTTAGTTCCAATGCGGCAGCCCGGATCGAGCTGGCCTTGGCCATTGCGCGAAAAATACGCAGATCATCCCAATTCTTCATGGATCGAATTCTAACCACATCATCTCATTTTTGGACAGTTCTAATCCAGACACTGATCAATGCACATTGGTTTCTGTAAACACAGGAGCCAACATGACTTACGAAGTTACCCTACTCACCGCCGACATCCGCGACCCCTTGAACGGTGAAATGAACCTAGGATTGGTTCACGAAGGCAATCAAGCCGCCGAGATTCAGTATCGCTGGACGAACGAGGCGTTCACCGCAACTTTTATCGGCCTCGCCCCGGCCATGCCCGTTCCGGCGCACCCCACTGAATTCATCGCACGCCCGATCGCAGCCATTCGTGCGCTGATAACGCCAGCGCACCGTTTCCCAAGCGAAGTGTTTCAGGACAACCGGGTTTCAATTGATCTCGAGAACAAAGGATAAAGACATGAAGTTATTCAACACTTTTGTTGCTGCAGGTATGATTACAGCAGGCGCCAGCACCGCCGATGCAAACCAATCAAACGCCATCGTCGCCTTGTTTAACGGAACCAACAGCCTCACAGAACAAACCGCCCAAGATCTGGGCTGTTCGGTTTATCGCAGTGGTCCAATCTTTGCCCAACAGGGCTCACTAAAGATCGAGGAGCCTACCAGCTATGCTGTTCTGACCTGCGACAATCCAGTTCTGGCGGATCCAGTCGCACGCACCCATCTGACTGGAACCGTTGCGGTTTTCGAGGGAGATCTGTCTTTGTTCCCAGCCGCTTACGATACCGCAGGTCTTGGAGAACGCCAGTACATTCTTAAACTCGGATATTACAACAACAGTGATATCAACCAGCGGGATCCAGATCTGGCAACACTGGGTTCGATCGCAGAACAACGTGATGGTCACTGGACTAACGAAGCGTTCCTGAACGTGGATGATGCGATGGGCATGGCAACGCCTGACGAAGTGGTGGTCATTTATTATGACACTGCCGATCAGGCGACAGCATTTCGCGACAACAACCAGGATATTCTGGAAAAAGTTGGAGCCTTTAATCGCGCTCATCTGGCGGGTTTCACCTATCTTGTGGGCTCAGCCACCCAGTAATCAACCAACCCATGAAAAAGGCCGCCGTAGTATCACTACGGCGGCCCAAATATTTTCAAGCAGTATTCTGCTTAGTAACGATAGTGCTCTGGCTTGAACGGGCCTTCGGCGGAAACGCCGATGTAAGACGCCTGTTCATCGCTCAGTGTGCTCAGCTTCACACCAATACGATCCAGGTGCAGCTTGGCAACTTTCTCGTCCAGGTGCTTGGGCAGGATGTAAACGTCGTTGTTATACTCGTCGCCTTTGGTCCACAGCTCGATCTGAGCCAGAACCTGATTGGTGAACGAAGCAGACATAACAAACGACGGGTGGCCTGTGGCGTTACCCAGGTTCAGCAGACGACCCTCGGACAACAGGATCAGACGAGCGCCTGAAGGCATCTCGATCATGTCGACCTGGTCTTTGATGTTGGTCCACTTGTGGTTCTTCAGGTTTGCGACCTGAATTTCGTTGTCGAAGTGGCCAATGTTGCCAACAATAGCCATGTCCTTCATCTCGCGCATGTGCTCGATGCGGATCACGTCTTTGTTGCCGGTCGTGGTGATGAAGATGTCAGCGCTATTGACGACGTCTTCCAAAGCTACAACTTCGAAGCCATCCATGGCGGCCTGCAGGGCGCAGATTGGATCAACTTCGGTAACTTTAACACGGGCGCCAGCGCCGCTCAGAGAAGCAGCCGAACCTTTGCCTACGTCACCGTAACCACAAACAACCGCAACTTTACCGGCCATCATTGTGTCAGTGGCGCGACGGATGCCGTCAACCAGCGATTCTTTACAGCCGTATTTGTTGTCGAACTTCGATTTGGTGACCGAGTCGTTCACGTTGATCGCTGGGAAAGGCAGCTGACCCAGTTTCACCAGTTCGTACAGACGGTGCACACCTGTGGTGGTTTCTTCCGAAACGCCTTGGATCGCGTCACGCTGTTTGGTGAACCAGCCTGGGCTTGCCGCCAAACGCTTTTTGATCTGAGCAAAAATTGCTTCTTCTTCTTCCGAACCAGGTACGTCCAGAAGACCAGTTTCGCCAGCTTCAACACGGGCACCCAGCAGGATGTACAGCGTCGCATCGCCACCATCGTCCAGGATCATGTTGCATGGGCCATCTTTGAATTGGAAGATTTGGTCCTGATAGTCCCAATGCTCAACCAAAGTCTGACCTTTGACCGCATAAACTGGGATATCAGCCGCTGCGATAACGGCTGCCGCGTGGTCCTGGGTGGAGAAGATGTTGCACGATGCCCAACGCACTTCGGCGCCTAGCGCTACAAGTGTTTCGATCAGAACAGCGGTCTGAATGGTCATGTGCAAAGAGCCGGCGATCCGGGCACCTTTCAATGGCTTGCTGTCGCCATATTCAGCGCGCAATGCCATCAGGCCTGGCATCTCTGTTTCAGCGATATCCAGTTCTTTACGGCCAAACTCGGCCAGTGTGATGTCCTTGACGAAATAGTCTCCGGCCATTGTCTTCTCCAATCCGGTTTGAATTAAGTTAGGCAGGCCCTAACACCGCATTTGTTTATATACAACGAAGATACCGGATTTAGGCTCAGGATTGGTAATTGAAGTGCCTAGCCTGCCTTGCCTTTTGGCTGCCGCTCTGGAGCCCGGTCAAAGTAATCGGTCCCAACGGCGACAATACAGCTAATTCCGTTGGCCTGTGTCATTAAAACAGTAAAAGTTCCTGTTTGATCAGAGGACCAAATTTCAACCATTGAATTGTCATCAGGAGCTGTTTGCAGGCCGCCAGATGTTAATTTTTCAGAGTATTGTTTTTCCAATTGGTGAACCACGTCTTCTCGGTCCCCACAAGTCACGGCATAGGCTGGTGGCGCTGTTGCAGCCATCCCAAAAACCATCGAAATTCCCATCAGCCGCTTGAACATACCAGACACCTTTCGTTACCATTTCGATACACCAGAGAGGTCATCTGAGAGTGAGCCAGTTTCCCCCCATACAGTTAATATTAGGATTTGGCCGGTGTTTTTCAAAACACGGCGCCTCAACATATTGTTTCTAATGGGTGATATTGGCGTGAGTTTAGCCTCGACTTCCAATAACTCATTTCGATAAGATTGAAGACAAAGGACCAGCCCAATGGCCAAACCACCACGCGCCTGGCAACGAATGCTTTCCGGGCGCAGACTAGATTTGTTGGATCCAACGCCTGTCGATATCGAAATTGATGATATTGCACATGGCTTAGCCTTTGTGGCGCGCTGGAATGGTCAGACAAAAGGTGATTTTGCCTATTCGGTTGCTGAACATTCCTTACTGGTAGAAACGTTATTTGGGCGAATTAGTCCAAAGGCACCAACAAAGTGGAAACTTGCCGCACTTCTGCACGATGCACCGGAGTATGTTATTGGAGATATGATTTCCCCAGTTAAGGCAGCCGTCGGGCCATCTTATGGAGAACTGGACGATAGGCTAGCAGCTGCAATCCATCTGAGGTTTGGACTGCCTGCAACTATTCCTGCCACGGTTAAAAGACAGATCAAGAAAGCCGATCACATTAGTGCTTGGATGGAGGCTGTTCAGATCGCTGGCTTTTCACCGCAAGAGGCTAACAAACTGTTTGGCAGGCCTGATCCAAACCTGACAACCAATTTGACGATTCAACTCAGACCACCCGTTGCGGTACGCATGGACTATGTAGCACGCCATGCGGAACTGATGGAACTCTTGTAGCAACCTAAGATTGCTTTATTTCGGGCTTCGCTTTGCCAGAATACGCTGCAAAGTTCGGCGGTGCATGTTCAAACGCCGCGCGGTTTCCGAAACGTTGCGGTCACATAGCTCATACACTCTTTGGATATGCTCCCAACGCACTCGGTCAGCACTCATGGGGTTATCCGGAGGTGGTGGCAGTTCGTCTGGCTGGGCGAGCAATGCATTTGTGATATCAGTCGCATCGGCTGGCTTGCTCAAGTAATCGGTTGCCCCGATTTTCACCGCAGCAACAGCTGTCGCAATCGCTCCATACCCCGTAAGAACTACTATACGGCTGTCTGGACGTTTTTCGCGCAGCACTTCTACAACATCCAGTCCGTTTCCGTCCTCTAGACGTAGATCTACGACTGCATAAGCAGGCGGCCGTGCGGTTGCGATTGCGCGACCTGCTGCGACCGATCCAGCGGTCTCCACTTCAAACCCACGTTTCTCCATCGCTTTGGCCAAACGCCGCAGAAATGGTTCATCGTCATCAACCAACAAGAGGGTCTTGTCTGGTCCGAAGTCCAGAGGAGCCGTTTCTGCCATGCTTTGTCCTTTGCGACCGGGATTTGCCCTTAGTAATCAATAATATTACCGGGCGGACTAAAAACGTCAAACAGCTACATGTTTTCGAGGAAGCAGCCGATCTGGTCAGCCATTTTCTCCGGTTCTACATCACGGCGGAAGAATTCAACAAAGCCCTGCTCGGGCAGCACCAAGTAAGAAAACGTTGAGTGATCCACCAAATAGTACTCATCCTCAGCCGGTTGCGCCTTAAAATATGTCTTATAAGCGAGGCTTGCTGCCTTAACTTGATCTACAGAACCGGTCAGCCCAATCATTTTGTCATGCAGATTGAACGCAAAGTCTCCAACGACCTCGGGTGTGTCTCGTTGTGGATCGATTGAAATAAATACCGGTGTGACGCTTTGCCCCCGCTCTGCAAGCACCTCAACAGTGTCCACATTGCGAGACACATCCATCGGGCAGACATCCGGACAGAAGGTATAACCGAAATAAACCAGTGCAGGTTCGGTGATCACATCTTTGTCAGTTACCGTCTCAGCCTTGGAATTTACCAATTCGAATGGACCACCAATCTGAGCTGAGCCACCAGCGATCTGGGTTGTACGGCATTGAGCAAACTGGTCAGACCCTTGTTGGCGTTGGGTCATAACCCATACGCCACCTAACAAAGTAGCAATAGAAACAGCGGCTATAACGGCATATTGAGGCTTCATGAGATCACGCCTTGAAAGCTAAGTGATGTGTTGATCGTTGTTCGAGTCAGACCTATCAACAAATACAGCCGATGCAACCGGAGCCAAACAGCATGAGCGAGTCATCTATTGGCCTGATGAGTGGTCAGCAGCGGAGCCACTGGATCAGATTGCGTACATTGATCTTGTTACGCTGGGTTGCCATTGGCGGTCAGATCACAGCAATTTGGGTTGCGCACAATCTGTACAATCTGCAGCTCGAGCTAGGCCTGTGCTATTTGGCCGTTGGTGTATCGATGGTCGCCAACATGGTTGCCATGTTTGTGTTTCCTGAAAACAAGCGACTTTCCGAGTTCGAAAACTTTCTCACAGTCCTGTTTGACTTACTGCAGCTGTCATTTCTTCTTTATTTGACGGGCGGTTTGAACAACCCGTTTGCAATGCTGGTTTTGGGGCCTGTGACGATCTCGGCCAATATGATGCGCTTGCGTTCCACTCTGATTATTGGCGGCACAGCTATCATCCTTGTAACTTTAATGGCCGAATTTCACATGCCTCTGCGTACAGCTCAGGGATTTATTCTGCGCATCCCTGACATCTTTGTTTTTGGCAATTGGACTGCCATCATCATCGCCGTTTTATTTCTTGGGGCTTATTCTCATCGGATCAGCTCAGAAATGCGGTCAATGTCTGATGCGCTCGCTGCGACTCAGCTTGCCCTGTCACGGGAACAAAAACTGACCGACTTGGGAGGCGTTGTAGCCGCTGCGGCTCATGAATTGGGCACACCACTTGCAACCATTAAGCTCGCGAGCGCTGAATTGATCGAAGAACTTGATGATCGTCCTGATCTTCGCGTTGATGCAGCGCTGATCCGCGAACAAGCTGACCGTTGCCGTGACATTCTTCAGGACATGGGCCGCGCCGGCAAGGATGACTTACATCTGCGCCAGGCCCCCATATCCACTGTTATCCATGAAGCCGCTGAACCACATATGCATCGTGGTAAGTTCATTCATTTTGAAGAATGTCCCGACGAAGGGGGAGATTTTCAGCAACCGACTATCCTTCGCAAGCCTGAGATCATCCACGGAATTCGAAATCTTGTGCAAAACGCAGTGGACTACTCCCGTGCCAATGTCTGGGTTGATTCAAGTTGGACCGACGACACCATCGCCATACATATATATGATGATGGCAGTGGTTTCCCCACGCATCTGTTAGGCCGAATTGGTGATCCCTTTATGCGCCAAGGGCGTAGCGACAAAGACCGCAAGGCTCGCCCTGAGTATGAAGGCATGGGGCTGGGCCTATTCATTGCCAAAACTTTGCTTGAACGCACCGGTGCCAGTTTGCACTTCGCCAATGGCTCGGATCCGTCACAAAGTATTAGTATTCATGCGGACCGGCCTGGCGCAATTGTCGAGGTCACTTGGCCGCGTAATAAGATTGATGCATTAGAGGGTGACCACGCCGTTCCGATTGGGCACAATCAACCGATAGAAATTTAACTATTCATCTTTAGGCAACCAGTTAAACATCAATTAACTATTATTGAGGCAAGATAGGGTTAACAAGAGATCAACTAGGCAGGACAACATGCAAAACATCGTCTCATTCGAATGGCTTGTTTTGGCAACCTTATGCGTCGCCACCGCAGCTGTTGCTGTCTGGTGGTTATCACCAGCCCCCGGTCAACGGGGTATGGAACATGACTTACTGACTGGTGATAGCCGGACAGATGCAGTTTTCCTATTCGACGATGCAACGTTGATCGGCTGGTCCACCGGAGCGCGGAAGCTAATAGGTGAACATGCAGAAGGGTTTAGCTGGAACACATTGCGTGACCAATTGGCACGAAGCTATCCTGGCCTTCCCCAATCGCCCGGTTTTCTCAAGGATGTTGGCCCTCTGGTCCTATCCGGAACCGCATCAGCCGAATCTCACGAAGCCCATTGCGAATGGATCGACGGCATAACCCGCGTTCAACTGCGCCGCAGCAGCACCGAAGTTAAAGACAAAGCTCTGGACCAAGAGCTCACCACACTACGCGCTGCGGTTCATCAAGCCCCCTATCCTGTATGGCTGCAGTCAGAAGATGACGAAGTCACCTGGTCAAACCTGGCTTATGACAACCTGAGCCAGAAACTGCGCGGCCGGAACGTTGATTTTGCGGATCCTTTGTTTGCTGATCTTTCCGAACCTATGACCAGTGGCAAGGCCGAGCGCATCTCAATCCCTCTGCCCGGCAGCAACAAGAAGCTGTGGTACAACATTTCAACCACCGAAACCGAGGCTGGATGGTTATGCCACGCGGTCGACATCAACGCCGTGGTTGATGCCGAAGTCGCCCAGCGCAATTTCGTACAGACCCTTGCGAAAACCTTTGCACAACTTTCAATTGGCCTCGCAATCTTTGACCGCAACCGCCAACTGGTGTTGTTCAACCCGGTTTTGATTGACCTGACCGCCCTGCCCGCCAATTTCCTCAGTTCTCGTCCAAATTTGCTTAGCTTTTTTGACCGTCTGCGTGATCAGCGCATGATGCCCGAACCTAAGAATTATACCAGCTGGCGCCATCAAATGGCTGACCTTCTCGAGGCTGCAGCAGAAGGTCGCTATCAGGAAACTTGGTCATTGCCGTCGGGTTCGGTTTATTCGGTCAGCGGTCGCCCGCACCCTGATGGAGCTGTTGCCTTCTTGTTTGAAGACATCACCGCCGAAATCACCCTGACCCGTCAGTTCCGTTCCGAGTTGGAAATGGGCCAGTCGATCATGGATCAAATGGACGAAGCGATCGCCGTGTTTGCCAACGATGGCACCATGACGTTCTCGAACACAGCTTATCATAATCTGTGGCAGATGGATCCTGATGCCAGCTTTGCCAAAGTATCCATCGTGGACGCATGTCGTGTTTGGCAGGATATGTGTAACGCAACACCAACTTGGGGCGAATTGCGGGACTTTGCGACCGGCCATGAAAGCCGCGAACAATGGTGGAGCAGCGTTCAGTTACGTAGCGGTAAACCCATGATTTGCAAAGTTTCTCCGATCCAAAATGGTGCAACCATGGTGACCTTCCGCGCATCGAACCAAACGATTGCTCCGCCGGAACAAGAACGGTTTAAGATCACTCACCAAGAGAGCTAAGGCTGACAACCGCTTGCAGCCTCTGACACACAGAGGCATTGTAGCGGGATGACAAATAGCCCCGTGACTCTCACGCTTTCCTCTCCACAGGAAACTGCCGATCTGGCCACACGCATCGCCGCGGCTCTCAGCCCCGGCGATTGCCTTTTGCTAGGGGGTCCAATTGGTGCCGGCAAAACGCATTTTGCACGTCATCTCATCCAATCATTGCTAGATACCCCCGAGGACGTCCCCTCGCCCACTTTCACACTTGTACAAACTTATGATGTCCCGTCTGGCGAGTTGTGGCATGCAGACTTGTATCGGTTGTCATCTTTAGATGAGATTGAAGAGCTCGGCCTAACCGAAGCATTTGAAAATGCTATCTGTTTGGTGGAGTGGCCAGATCGCCTTGCTGAACTCACCCCGGTGCACGCATTGCACTTATCTCTTTCGCTGGATGTGGCAGAGGCTGACGCACGGACTCTGACCCTAAACTGGAGCGATGCCAAATGGCAGCCGCTGATCAACCGGATAGCCCATGACTGATCGACAAAAATTGGCTCTGGCCTTTCTGGCAAAAACAACCTGGGGTGCCGCTCACTGTGTCCCACTCGCCGGCGATGCCTCAAACCGCCGATATGACCGATTAACCAATCCGAATACGGGCAACACAGCCGTTTTGATGGATGCACCACCCGAAAAAGGTGAAGATGTTGAATCCTTTACGTACATTGCACGCTATTTACGGGATCAGGGACTTAGTGCGCCTGCCATCCTGGCCGAAGATATCGAACAAGGGTTTCTGCTGATCGAAGATCTGGGTGATGATTTGTTTGCGCGCGTCATCCATAATAATTCATCATTTGAAATCCCCCTTTATGAAGCAGCAACCGATGTGCTGGTTGCTCTGCACGAGGCTCCAATGCCTGACTTGGAGCCACTTGGCCCACGCCTAATGGCGGAAATGGACAAAATTGCCTTTGAAAAATATGGGGTTGATGTCGACGCTGGGCGAACAGCTCGTTTCATTGATCGATTTGAAGACATTTTACGGCAGACCGTCACCGGCGACGTGGTTTTGGTTCAACGGGACTATCATGCGGAAAACCTGTTGTGGCTGCCAGATCGTGAAAGTGTTGCGCGGGTTGGCCTGTTGGATTTTCAGGCCGCACGGGCCGGCCACCGGGCCTATGATCTGGTCTCGCTTTTGCAAGATGCCCGTCGGGACGTACCTGCAAGTATCGAGATGCGGATGATTGATCGCTACATTGCAAAAACCGGAGTGGACGAACCAGGATTCCGTACCGCCTATACTGTTTTGGGGGTTCAGCGAAATCTCAGGATTCTGGGGGTATTTGCTCGGTTAGGCCTGGACTATGGAAAACCACAATATATCGAGTTGATCCCAGGTGTTTGGGATCACATGAACCGCGGGCTGGAACACCCAGCCCTCGCCCCTGTTTCCGATATCATCCGAGGGGCAATTCCCGCGCCCACACCGGAATTTCTAAGCCGGTTCAAACCATGACGCAGAAAAAACCAACATCTGTCATGTTGTTTGCAGCTGGGTTTGGCACCCGGATGAAGTCGCTGACGCGTGACCGCCCGAAACCCTTGATTGAGGTTTCAGGTAAACCTTTGATCGATTATACACTGGATCTGGTACATGAGATTGAACCAGACCAGATCGTCGCAAATATTCATTACCATCCGGACCAACTGCGCCGTCATTTGGAGCCAAAAAATGTGACGATCAGCCACGAAAGCCCAGATATCTTGGATACCGGAGGCGGATTGCGTCATGCCCTACCATTGCTGGGCGATGGTCCCGTTTTCACTACAAACGCCGATGTCGTGTGGAAGGGCCCTAACCCATTACAGTTGGCACAAAACGCGTGGAATCCAAGCCAAATGGACGCCCTTTTGGTTTGTGTGCCTTTGAACAGAGGCATTGGCCGTAAGGGGGCAGGCGATTTCACAGCAGATGAAACCGGCCGGATCAGTCGGGGCGGTGATCTTGTTTATGGTGGCGTTCAGATCCTACAAACCAGCGGATTACATCAAATTCCGGATAAGGCATTTTCATTGAACGTTTTGTGGAACCAGATGCATGACGCCAATCGACTGTTTGCGATTGAGTATCCCGGTTATTGGTGCGACGTCGGGCATCCCGAAGGAATTGAACTGGCAGAAGACCTGTTGAAACCAAAAGATGTTTGAAAACTCCACTTCCCCACGTGTTTTTGCCCTGCCTTGCGGCACCGATTTCCCGCACGCTCTGGTAAAGGGGCTCGTTCAGCGTAGCGTTAATCAGCCGCCCGAGGCATTGGCGCGGGTTGAACTGATCGTAAACACTCAGCGCATGGCCCGCAGAATTCGCAGCCTGTTTGACGCCGGCCCAACGTTATTGCTCCCGCAGATGTCATTGTTGAGTGATCTGTCTAAACGGGCAAGCCTGCATGGTTTGCCTCCCGCACTTCCTCCGCTACGCCGACGGTTGGAATTGTCGCAACTGATTGCAAAACTTTTGGATGCCCAACCTGATCTCGCGGCACGGTCATCTTTGTATGACTTGTCTGATAGTTTGGCCGCATTGATTGATGAAATGCAGGGCGAAGGTGTCAGCACCGACACCATACGCGGGCTTGATGTGTCTGATATGTCGGGGCATTGGGCCAGGGCGCAGGCCTTTATCGGCATTGCTGACGAATTCACGATCACCCAAGACGGTGCGATGGATGCGCAGGCTCGCCAAAGGCAATTGGTACTGGACCTGATCGAATGTTGGCAAGACAATCCACCGCAACATCCTGTTATCTTGGCAGGGTCCACCGGTTCGCGTGGAACTACGCTGTTGTTAATGGAAGCAATTGCCAAACTCCCCCAAGGTGCAGTGGTTCTGCCGGGGTTTGACTTTGATCTGCCGGGTGAGGTTTGGGAAGGGTTGGACGATCCGCTGGTTTCCGAGGATCACCCACAGTTCCGTTTCCACAAACTCATGCGAAATCTTGAGCTACAGCCAAGTGCCATCATACCTTGGGCTGATGGACACCCTCCAGCCCCTGCTCGTAACAAGCTGGTATCATTGGCTTTACGCCCAGCCCCAGTTACCAACGCCTGGATGGTCGAGGGCCCACAACTAACCGATCTGGACAAAGCAACCCAAGGCATGGTGTTGGTCGAGGCACCAAGCCCCCGGTCCGAAGCGCTGGCAATTGCTTTGCGCCTTCGCCAAGCAGCCGAAGATGGCCAAACCGCCGCGCTGATTTCCCCTGACCGAATGTTGACTCGCCAGGTTTCGGCGGCTTTGGACCGGTGGGACATCTTGCCTGATGACAGTGCGGGTCAACCCCTGCAACTGTCACCACCCGGGCGTTTCCTTCGCCATGTGGCCGAGCTGTTCTGCAAACCGTTGGCCGGGGATACTCTGCTGACATTGTTGAAACATCCACTCACCCACGATGGGGGCGAGCGCGGTACCCATTTGCGACACACTCGCGAATTGGAACTGCAACTGCGCGCCTATGGCCCGCCTTTCCCAGACGCCGACAGCTTTTCCCGCTTTGCCAACAACAAAGAGGTGATGGAAGGGTGGACCAATTGGTTGGCCGCCAATTTTGCTGACCAGACTATCTCGCACCCTCTACATCTTACCGAATGGGTCAAACGATTACGCGATTTGGCCGAATCCATAGCCAGTGGTAGCCAAACTGATGGTTCCGGAACACTTTGGGATAAAAAAGCCGGTCAAGAAGCCATCAAAATCATGCAATCAGTTGAAGCCGAGGCCGGATATGGCGGCGAGATGAGCGCTCGGGATTTTGCTGATCTGCTTGGCGCCCTGCTGTCGCAAGGCGAGGTGCGCGATCGTGATGCACCGCATGGCAAAATCATGATTTGGGGTACGCTTGAAGCCCGCGTTCAAGGTGCTGGTCTGGTTATTCTTGGTGGCTTGAACGAGGGCAGCTGGCCAGAAGCAGCCAGCCCCGACCCTTGGTTAAACCGGCAACTGCGCAACCAGGCAGGTCTGCTGCTACCAGAGCGACGTGTCGGATTGTCAGCACATGATTTTCAGCAAGCCATTGCCGCGCCTGAAGTTTGGATCACGCGCGCTGTTCGCTCGGAAGATTCCGATACGGTTGCATCGCGTTGGTTGAACCGACTGTGTAACCTGCTCGAAGGCCTTCCCGACCAAGATGGACCAAGTGTTCTGGCAGATATGAGGAAAAGGGGTCAAAAATGGCTCGACTGGGCTGAAGCACTAGAGGCTCCGACAGCCTCGGCCCCTGCCCTTCGACCTTCCCCCCGGCCTCCGATTTCAGCAAGACCTCGACGCCTAACAATTACTGAAATCCCACGCCTGATCCGCGACCCTTATGCGATCTACGCCAAGCATGTTTTGCGATTGAAACCATTGAACCCACTGGTTCGGGTTCCTGACGCCTTGTTGCGCGGCATCGTAATGCACGAGGTGTTTGAGCATTTTATCAAGCAATCTGTCGACAATCCTGACCTGCTAACACGGGATACTTTGTTGGAAAAATCGCGTGATTTGCTAGCAGAACACGTCCCTTGGCCTGTTGCCCGGTGTTTGTGGCTATCGCGGATTGATCGAATTGCGACAGACTTCATTCTGGCTGAGAAAAGCAGGCGGCAATCTGGCAAGCCCATCGCGTTTGAGGTCAAAGGGGATGCGCGATTGGACCCTCTGGATTTCACCATTTCATGCCGTGCCGACAGGATCGACATGGATGAACGCGGGTTCCTGCATCTGTACGACTACAAAACCGGTGCGCCACCCTCACCCGCTCAGCAAAAGAAATTCGACAAACAACTTCTGATCGAGGCCGCAATGGCAGAACAAGGAGCGTTCAAGGACATTGGCCCTGCCGAGGTTGCGCGTGCTTTGTTCATTGGTTTGGGTTCGTCGTTGAAAGAAGTTTCCGCGCCGCTTGCGGATGAACCGCCAGCCAAGATTTGGGAGGAGTTGCGGTTGTTAATTGAAACCTATTTCGACCCTAACCAAGGCTATTCGAGCCGAAGAATGCTTCATTTAGACACTGACCACAGCGACTATGACCACCTCTCGCGCTTTGGCGAATGGGACCGAAGTGCTGACCCACAGCCGGAGGATCTGACATGACTTCCGGAATGATCAAACGTGACGCCGCCTCCGAGGCGCAGTTCCGCGCTGCCCGTCCTGATGCCTCGACCTGGTTGGCGGCAAATGCCGGCTCAGGCAAAACCAAGGTGTTAACCGATCGCGTTGCCCGTTTGCTGCTGATGGGTGTGCAACCACAGCATATTCTGTGCCTGACCTATACCAAGGCAGCTGCCAGCGAGATGCAAAACCGGTTGTTCAAGCGCCTAGGCGAATGGTCGATGCTACAGGACGAGCCCTTGATTTCAGCCCTGACTGAACTGGGTGCCCAAGATGTGATTTCGCCCGATGGACTAAAACAAGCGCGTACTCTGTTTGCCCGCGCCCTGGAAACACCCGGCGGGTTGAAAATTCAGACTATTCACTCGTTCTGTTCGTCACTTTTACGCCGCTTCCCGCTTGAAGCAGGGGTCAGCCCGCAATTTTCCGAAATGGAAGATCGCGCCGCAACGATGCTGCGATCCGAAGTGGTTGAGGATTTGGCGCAGGGTGAACACGCATCCTTGGTCGAGGCGCTAGCCCGCCATGTTACCGACAGCGATTTTGAGGCTCTAGCCACCGCCATCTGCCACCGACGAGCCGAGTTTGAAGCGCCTTTGAATTGGGCAGGGTTGTTGGACCTCTTCGATCTGCCAGTAGGTTTTGGCGAGAACGAACTTGAGCGCCTCGTTTTAATAGGCGGTGAGGAAGAGTTGCTTCAGCGCACCCGCGATATGCTAGCGACAGGGGGCAGTAACGACCAAAAGGCAGCACAAAAACTGCGTAGTATCACTCAGCCCACAATGGCAGACCTGTCTGTTCTAGAAAGCGTGTTCCTAACCGGTGCCAGCGCCAAGGAACCATTCGCCGCCAAAGTCGGCTCTTTCCCGACTAAGAAACTGCGAGAATCCCATGGTTCTCTGATGGATCAGCTTGAGCCCCTTATGTTGCGAGTTGAAGATGCTCGCGCTAAACGGTTGGGGTTAATGGCCGCTCGCAAGTCACTTGATCTGCACCGCTTTGCTGCGATCTTTCTCCCTGAATACGCCCTCCGCAAGCAGTTGCGCGGCTGGCTCGACTTTGATGATCTGATCCTCAAAGCCCGACAATTGCTAAATGACCCGGCCGTGGCCGCCTGGGTGCTGTACCGCTTGGACGGTGGTATCGATCATATTCTGGTAGACGAAGCGCAGGACACCAGCCCGGTGCAATGGGATGTGATCGAAAAACTGGCCCAAGAGTTCACATCTGGCGAGGGCGCACGATCAGACGTTGAGCGCACCATTTTTGTTGTTGGAGACAAAAAACAGTCGATCTATTCGTTCCAAGGAGCTGACCCCGATGCTTTTGACCGGATGCGCGAGGAATTTGGCACACGTTTGCGAGATACTGGAACGGCATTACAGGATGCTTCGCTCGATTTTTCGTTCCGGTCATCAGCCGCAATTCTGGGGCTTGTTGATCTTGTTTTCCAGGACCTGCCCCGCGCTGGGTTTCACAAAGAGGCGCTACACCGGGCCTTTAAATCCGACCTTCCGGGGCGAGTTGACCTGTGGCCGTTGGTGGAAAAGGTGGACGACAAGGATGAACGCGACTGGACCGACCCTCTGGATCGACCAAGTGCCCGTCATCACAACGTAATTCTTGCAGAACGCATCGCCGACTCGATCAAAGATATGATCGACGGTGGTGTAACCATCCCAATTGACGGCCCAACTCGAGGCAGCTTTGTTCGCCGCCCTGTGCACGCTGGTGATTTCCTGGTTCTAGTACAGCGGCGGTCTGATCTGTTTTCAGAGATCATTCGTGCCTGCAAAAAGGCCGATCTGCCTATCGCCGGCGCTGACCGGCTTAAGGTTGGCGCGGAACTGGCGGTCAAGGATCTCGCCGCACTTCTTTCGTTCCTTGCCACGCCCGAAGATTCCCTTTCTCTGGCTTGCGCCCTTAAGTCACCTTTGTTTGGCTGGTCTGAACAGCAGTTGTTTGATCTGTCACACCGCCGCGATCGACCGTTCTTGTGGCAAGCTCTGCGCGATCGAAGCGAGGAATTCCCCGAAACCATGGCAATTCTGAATGATCTTAGGGATCAGACAGATTTTCTGCGGCCCTTTGATTTGATCGAGCGCGTACTGACCCGCCATTCGGGTCGGCAGAAACTGCTAGGTCGATTGGGGACCGAGGCCGAAGACGGTATCAATGCGTTGCTGAGCCAGGCCTTGGCTTATGAACGCACCGATATTCCTAGTCTGACCGGGTTTCTGGTCTGGATGCAGACCGATGATCTGGAGATCAAACGCCAAATGGGCGCGGCAGGTAGCATGATCCGGGTCATGTCGGTGCATGGCTCCAAGGGGCTGGAGGCACCGATTGTTATACTGCCAGATACCGCCAAACGGCAGGCACCACGCGATGATGAGATCATGCTTGCCGAAGGTGCACCGGTTTGGAAATTGCCATCAGCACAGATGCCGTCAGCGATGACAGCGGCGCGGGAAGCTGCGCAGGATAAGTTGCAGAATGAACGCCTGCGGTTGCTCTATGTGGCTCTAACACGGGCCGAAAAGTGGCTGATCGTCGCAGCGGCGGGTGATTTATCGAAAGACGGGGACAGTTGGTATCAACGGGTTGAAACGGCGTTGACACAAGCGGGCGCTGTATCTCTGGACGCTCCGGGCGGCGAAGGTCTTCGGTTTGGGCATGGCGACTGGGATGGGCTGGAGTTCACAGCTGTTGAACAAAAGGTGCGAGAAAAGCCCGCTCTGCCCGCTGTTTTCACACACCCCGCCGCGCCATATCAGCCCCCTGCTCCTACACTCAGCCCATCAGACTTGGGTGGGGCCAAGGCCCTGCCGGGTGATCAGGGGTTGGATGAAGACGAAGCAAAAGCTCGTGGATCTCGTCTGCATATTTTGTTGGAGCACCTGCCTGGTTATCCAGAACCGGTATGGCCACGCATCGCGGATAACTTGCTGCCAGACGCACCTGACTGTGACGAACTTCTGGCCGAGGCATCTGCCGTTGTTCAAAACCCTGAACTCGCCAATATTTTTGCACCAAGCACCCTCGCCGAAGTTTCGGTTACAGCCAAACTTGGTGATGAGCGGCTGCACGGGATCATCGACAGGCTGATTGTAACTGCTGACACAGTCACCGCGGTAGATTTCAAATCCAATGCAACAGTCCCCGCAGATACGGCCCGGTGCCCCGAAGGGGTGTTGCGCCAAATGGGGGCATATGCCCATGCTTTGGCCAAAATCTATCCCAACCATCAGGTTGAAACAGCCGTTATCTGGACCCGCACTGCGACCCTGATGCCGCTACCACACGATCTTGTGTCTGCGGCATTGATGCGACGTCTGATACCTTGACGATCCGCGAGCCCGTTCTTAGGTTCCAACTCCAGTTGCCACACACTCATGGAGACATGCATATGTCCACCGTTGCCGTCACCGACGCTACTTTCGACGCCGAAGTCAAAAACTCTGATGTACCTGTAGTCGTAGACTTCTGGGCCGAATGGTGCGGTCCTTGCAAACAAATCGGCCCCGCTCTGGAAGAGCTGGCAGCCGAATACGGCGACAAAGTCAAAATCGCCAAGGTTGATGTTGACAGCAACCCTAACGCCGCTGCGGCTATGGGCGTTCGCGGCATCCCTGCCCTGTTCCTGTTCAAAGACGGCCAGGTCATTTCGAACCGCGCCGGCGCAGCCCCTAAGGCAGCGCTGCAGAGCTGGATCGAAGAAGCTCTCTGATCGTTTAAGATCAATGATTTACAAGGGGCGTCCATTTGGGCGCCCTTTTTGTTGGCCCCATGCCCATCGCAAATTTGGCGCTTCCAATCCGCTTGCTCAGCGTTCAATTTCTGGCAAACAAAGGCGAGGATGAAATGGCCAAGACACGTGTATTGGTAGAATTTGGAATGGGAACGTCACTTAGACGTGAAGATTATACCCAGGCCGCAGTCCGGGCGATCAAAGATGCCTTGTGGCACAATTCAGTCAATATGGCTGAGCTCTTCGAGTTCCCAAAAGAAGCCATGATTATTGACGCTGAAATCGGTGTTCAGAGACCTGAACAGGTTGATATCGAAACTTTGAAAGAGATCTTCCCTTACGGCCAACCCAGCATAAACGTCGTACAGGGAGGCTTGGATATCGACAAACCTCAATCAGACGGTCGAACCGTCATCGCCAATGCAGCAATCGTGGTGTCGTTTGAGATGGAGGCCGTGTGATGGCTGATAAACGTATCATTCTGGAAATGGGTACTGGCAACGACCTGTATGGTCAGGATTATACCAAGGCCGCCCGGCGTGCCGTGCAGGATGCACTGCATCACTCTTCAATCACGTTGTTTTCCAAACTTGGCGTTGATCACACCGAAATGCGGGTGGATGTCACCATTGCCGTGCAAAAGCCGGAACAGGTTGATTGCGAACTGATTGCCCAAGATCTGCCACGAGGACGGGCGACTGTGCATGCTGTTATGGGTGGTTTGGATGTTGAAGACACAGAGGCCGAAACCCGGCACGTGGTCGCCACTGCAGCGGTCGAGGCATTTTTGCCAGATATGGCAGGGCGATATAAACTAATGTCCTGAAAAGAAAAAAGCCGCCCAGGGAGGAGGGGCGGCTTTAATCTTCGGGCTGTATCGCGTGATCAGAACAGATCGTCGCGTGTCAGGCCGATGTCCTGAAGTTGTTCGGCACTCAAGCGAGACAGAATCTTGCGAGTTACGCGGGCTTCGTTCCAAGCCACAACAGAGTTTTTCAGGTTCAAAACGCTATCAACAATACGAAGAGTGGCGACTGCTCCCAGAGGAGCTTGAGTGGTGGCGGTTGCATAAGCCATGATGTGCTTCCTTTGATTTATCAGCCGACACTGTGTCGGTGTTGACCCTCATGTAAGACCGCTAAGTGAGTCTCACAATTGCCCGTTCGACAGCCCCGGATTGCGCCCAGTGCATAGCAAGTTAGCAAAAGGTAAACCGTTGCCTCTGCGGCGTCTGGCCCCCATATACAAGTTGCAATCAAACGGAGGCATTCATGGCAGACGATCAATTCCCCGGCTGGCACGGCACAACTATCATTGGCGTCAAAAAAGGCGGTGAAGTTGTGATTGCTGGTGACGGGCAAGTTTCGCTAGGGCAGACAGTCATAAAAGGCACTGCGCGCAAGGTCCGCCGTCTGTCTCCTGGGGGATATGACGTTGTCGCTGGCTTTGCCGGCTCGACCGCTGACGCTTTCACCCTGCTCGAGCGGCTTGAAGCCAAACTTGAGGCAACACCTGGTCAATTGGCACGCGCAAGCGTGGAACTGGCCAAAGATTGGCGCACAGATAAGTACCTGCAAAAACTTGAAGCCATGCTGATTGTCACCGACGGCACCGATCTTTTGGTGATTACCGGCGCTGGCGACGTTCTGGAACCAGAACATGAAGTCGCCGCCATCGGATCGGGTGGTAATTTTGCCCTCGCCGCTGCGCGTGCAATGATGGACAGCGACAAGTCTGCCGAGCAAGTGGCCCGTGATGCGATGGCAATTGCTGCAGATATCTGCGTCTACACAAATGGTCGCCTGACCGTTGAGAGTATTTCTTCGTGATCAACCGTGACGATCTTCGTGCCGCGGTAGGAGCCGGCTTGATCAAAGAAGCACAAGCAGCGTCTTTAGCCGCGCTGGCAGATAGTCGTCGGGGGGCCCGCGAAAACCTAGCTCCAGGAGACGAGCCCTTTGAACTATTCAAAGGCTTCAATGAGATTTTCATCGTTATTGGCCTTTTGATCCTGTCAACGGGCTGGGTTGCGGTGAATAGTGTCGCCATGGTTGGGGAAATCACCAACTACCAGCTCAAGATCGTCTCAACGTCAGTTATTTCGGCAGTCGCCATCTGGATTTTGGCAGAGTATTTCATCCGACGACGACGAATGATCGCCCCTGCTATCGCATTATCACTTCTTTGGGCTGCCAATGCCGGCTCAGGTATCACAGCATATTTTGCACAGCCTTTTATGCTCGCCCAAGATGATTTGTCGAGCCTGCCGTTGCCTTTGGCGTTGACCACTTTGGCCATGGCGTTGTTTTGGCTGCGATTTCGCGTCCCATTTTCTATGGCGCTCATCGCGCTTGGGGTTTTTGCCCTGACAATTATGATGGGGGCCAACCAGGCAGGAACCCCCAATAGTCTCAACGACTTGTTCCTGCTTTCCGCCGATGGGCCCTTTGCCTTTATCACTCTGGCCGTAGGTATCGCTGTGTTTGCCGTAGCTATGGCCTTTGACATGTCCGACCCACATCGGGTGACCCGACGGTCAGCGCAAGGATTCTGGCTACACGTGGTTGCAGCCCCTGCCCTTGTGAACACCATCGCACTGACCTTGCTTACCAGCGAGTCTGACATGGCCCATACTGTCCTAATGGCAGTTTTATTCCTATTTGCTGTGGTGGCCATTTTGATCGACCGACGATCTTTTCTAATCGCAGCCATCGGCTACATCGTAACATTGGCCTGGACAGTTTTTGATGGAGGAAACACCGCGATGGTCGTCCTCTTGCTTGGAATCTTTCTTGTGGTGTTGGGGGCTTTCTGGGCGCGCATTCGTGCTGCCCTGTTGCGGCCTCTTTCCGGTATTTTACCCCTGCACCTCCTACCACCATCCCATTGATCGGACGACTTATGACTGACCTGACTCCCCGCGAAATCGTATCGGAACTGGACCGGTTTATCATCGGTCAAGGTGACGCTAAACGCGCCGTGGCCGTGGCGTTGCGCAACCGCTGGCGCCGCAAGCAATTGGCGGATGACCTGCGTGACGAAGTTTATCCCAAGAATATCTTGATGATCGGCCCCACCGGCGTAGGCAAAACCGAAATATCTCGTCGATTGGCAAAACTCGCCCGGGCCCCGTTCATCAAGGTCGAGGCAACTAAGTTTACTGAAGTGGGTTACGTTGGCCGTGACGTGGAACAAATTGTCCGCGACTTGGCTGACGCTGCTATTTTGCAAACCCGCGAGTTGATGCGCGATGACGTAAAAGCCAATGCGCACCAAGCCGCCGAAGACCGTGTGCTCGAAGCAATCGTCGGTGAAGACGCGCGTGATTCAACGCGTGACATGTTTCGCAAAAAGCTGAAATCAGGAGAGCTGGACGACACAGTTATTGAACTGGATTTGGCCGACAAGTCTAACCCGATGAGTTCGTTCGAAATTCCCGGTCAGCCTGGTTCAAACATGGGCATGATGAATTTGGGCGATATTTTTGGAAAAGCCATGGGCGGACGCAGTGTTCGCCGCAAAATGACAGTGTCTGAGAGCTATGACATTCTAATCGGTGAAGAAGCCGACAAACTGTTGGACGATGAAACAGTTACCCGAGCAGCACTGGAGTCAGTTGAGCAGAATGGCATTGTGTTCCTTGATGAAATTGACAAGGTCTGCGCCCGCCAAGACGCGCGTGGTGGTGACGTCAGTCGCGAAGGGGTTCAACGCGACCTGTTGCCATTGATCGAAGGCACCACTGTGTCTACCAAACACGGCCCGATCAAAACCGATCATATCTTATTTATCGCTTCGGGTGCCTTTCACATCGCTAAACCTTCTGACTTGTTGCCAGAACTTCAGGGCCGTCTTCCAATCCGGGTTGAGTTGCGCGCGCTGACCGAAGAAGATTTTGTTCGTATCCTGACTGAAACCGACAATGCACTGACATTGCAGTACACCGCACTGATGGGCACAGAAGAAGTTGTGGTCACCTTTACTGAAAACGGCATTTCGGCTCTCGCCAAGATTGCTGCCGAGGTCAATCAATCGGTTGAAAACATCGGCGCACGGCGTTTGTACACAGTGATGGAGCGGGTTTTTGAAGAGTTGTCTTTCAGTGCTCCGGACCGTGGCGGAGAAGAGATCACCGTGGACGCTGACTTTGTCGAAGAGAACCTTGGCGCATTGGCAAAGTCTACCGACATCAGCCGTTATGTGCTGTAACCAGAATTTGGGCGACGCCATTGGACAACACCGGTGGCGCCGCTAGCCTGTTGTTAACGGCTAAGGGTAGCAGTTTGATGCATAAATTTTCTCGGGTATTCTTGGGTGTCGCAGTTATTGGCCTGGTAGCCTGCACTGATCGCTCTTTTACCCCCACCACGCCCTCTGCCTTACTGGTTGGCACCCCAAAGACTATTTTCGCCGCAACTACGCGAGAACCAGGGACTGATCTTAGCTTTGGACCTGATCGCTCTGACACTTACAGCCTTCTGGAACTCACCGTTTCGATCCCACCCAATCATCAAACCGGTAAGTTGGATTTTGCTTATTCAAAACCTGACCCAGAAATTCAGTTCACGATGGCCGGCCGTCGCGTATTCGACAATCCCGACGATTTTAAAACCCGGTTGAAAGCTGAAGTTAGCGAACTCCCAAAAGACCAACGCGAAGTGACTGTATTTGTACATGGGTTCAACTCAACCCAGGCCGAAACAGCATTTCGTGCTGCCCAACTGGCAGAGGATATTCAGCTACCAGGGGCTACAATGATCTACTCGTGGCCAAGCCAGGGAAATCCGCTTGGCTATGCCTATGATGGCGACAGCGTTCTGTTTGCCCGAGATGGGCTTGAAAAAATGCTCCGCCAAATTCGGGCGGCGAAAGTTGGACGCATTATCTTGGTTGCCCACTCGATGGGCTCACAGCTGGTTATGGAAACTATACGGCAAATTGAAATCCAGACACCGGGCTGGTCAGCGGAAAACCTGAATGGGGTTGTCTTGATGTCACCTGATCTGGATGTCGACGTGTTTCGCAGTCAAATGAACCGCATTGCGGATGTTCCGCAGCCATTTATCGTCTTTGTGTCTCGCAAGGACAAACTTCTCAACATTTCCGCTCGACTAAGAGGAACCCATTCAAGCGAAAGGTTGGGGAATCTTTCCTCTCTGGAAGCGGTGTCTGACCTTCCAATTAATATCATAGATACAACCGCTTACTCCGATGATGCTGAGTCCTCTCACCTTGTTGCTGGTACTTCGCCTGCCTTGATCGCAATGCTAAATTCTGCCCGAAAAACCGCAGAGGCATTTGGTCGCGAAAACATATCGCTTGAAATTTTGCTTCCTGGCCAAGTTTCTCATGATGGCGAGACGACGCAGGTCAGCCTCTCTGGGGTACCCGTTGATAACAGATAGTCCGGGTTAACGTGTTCTGCGGAGATATACATAGTATGCCCCTCCGCCACCGTGGCTGACATGTGCGGGCGTCACTTGTAATACAGCCTGAGCCAGTGGCGAGAGCGTCAACCATTGAGGCACCTGATGGCGTAGCACGCCGCGAGGCGTTGGGATGGGACCGGGTTCATCACGGTCCTTTCCTTTACCAGTTACGACCAGAACCAACCTCTTTCCTGACGCCTGAGCCGACAAAATAAAGCGGATCAAAGCCGGGTGAGCAGTATCTACACGCATTCCATGCAGATCCAGCTTGCCTTCGGGTTTGATCTTGCCGCGTTTCATACGCGTAAATGCCTTTTGGTCCATCTGAACTGCGGACCTAAACAACCGATCTGTGATTGCTGGTTTCAAATCGTGTCTTAGTGGCTTTTGCTTGGCGCGGCTTCCCAGCTCGAATTTATCAATTCGAGGAATAGGTTGTTTCGTCGGCTTGGGTTTCGGCAAGGGCGCTGCAGCCGGCGTGGTATGTGCTCCGGGATGCATGCGCTCGGTCTTTTTAACGACCTCTTGCCAAAGGTCGATTTCCTCAACTGTCAATTTCCGCCGTGTCATCAGAGATCTTCCGGTAGCAATGCATATGCTCGCTGGATGGGCAACAGGACCACCATGCGCCCCGGATCACGCAACCGCCCGGCTGCCTTCCCTGCTTCATCACCGGTTCCATAAAAGATATCAGCCCGCTGAGCACCCTTGATCGCGGACCCCGTGTCCTGGGCAATCATCAACCGGCGCATACTGTCAGCCCCATCTTTTTCCAGCCAAACTGGCGCCCCAAGCGGTGTATACTTTGGATCAACCGCCAAACTCCGTAGCGTGGTTACAGAACGGTTCATCGCCCCGAGCGGTCCAGCAGAAGCCGCCACTTTTCGTACTTCTCTGAAAAACACATAGGATGGATTGTGCATCAGCAACTCATAGCCATCCTGCGGGTTGCGGCGAACCCAGTTCTTGATCACTTGTGCACTGACCTGATGAACCGAATAAATTCCACGCCGCACAAGCTCTTGTCCTATAGACCTATATTTGTGGCCATTGGCCCCACCATAGCCTATTCGAATAGAGCTCCCATCTGGCAACCGAACACGGCCAGATCCCTGAATTTGCAGAAAAAATAGCTCAACAGGGTCATCCACCCAGGCGATTTCAAGCCCCCTACCCTCCATCACGCCGCTGGATAAAATATCACGACGTGGGAGCCATTGGCCTGCGTTCCGTGCTTCGGGCGGCATTTTGTAAATGGGGTACCGATAACGCGCGCTCTGGTAGCGCGAACCATCTAACTCAGGCTCAAAGTAACCTGTAAACAAGGCGTTCTGACCATCTTCGATCAAGATCGGGCGAAACATCAACTCAAAGAAAGCGCGTGCCGCCTGGGGTTTTTGATGCTGAGCAACTGCACAGAGTGAGCGCCAGTCCGGATCGTCAAAATCCATACAGGTCTGCAGAAACACATCCAGCGCTGCGGCGTGATCATCCTTCTCCCAACCATCGAGCTGGGAAAAGTTCAACAAGCTATAACTTGTTTCCGATTGCGCTTCGGATGCATTCACGGCGGCCCCCAATAGGCATGCAGCACCAAAAGCCCGCCGAAGCGCCCCAATCATGCGTCCGTGGCGACCAGATGCCAGTTTGGATCATCCGTTCCCATGTTGCGAGCAAATGTCCAAGTGTCTTTCTGACGCTTGATTGCCTTGGGATCACCTTCAATAATATCTCCACCACGGTCACGCACGACCGACGTCATTTCGGCGACAAAACGCATAGTCACTTCTGCACGGTTCTGGTCTTCATCAAACTGTGCATCAACAATCGCTGTTTCACGAACGCCAAAAAACTCAGCTTCGATTGTCAAACCCTGATCTTCACGATCAGCTACAGCGCTGACAAAACTGTCAAAAATTTCTTCGGACATGAACGGCTGGATATTATCCAATTCACCTCGTTCAAACCCCATAAGGATCATTTCATACGCCCCACGCGAGCCTTGAACAAATTCACCTACCGAAAATGACGTTTCAACACGTTTCATAGCAGAAAGCGCCTTGGCCTGCTGGCTATCTTCATCCACGTGATCAGTGATATCCCGGTCTGGCCCCCCATCGATCACTTCAAACCCAGAACGTTCCGCACGCCCGTTAGGTTTGGGAAGTGGTGGTTTTTCAAAACCTTCTCGGGAACCCAGCACATTTTTCAGGCGCAGGATTAAAAATACGGCAATACCGGCTAAAACCAAAAGCTGGATCAATGGAGACTCCATCTGGACCTCATATTAAAGACTAGGCTTTGTAACCAAAGCTCTCAGCACTTATGTAGGTGACAGGCGGGATCAAGTCCACCGTCCCGCAAATGTCACAAGGAAACTGTAAATGTACCTGCTTCTGGCCTTTCTGTTGGTGCCAATTGTCGAAATTGCTCTGTTTATTCAGGTTGGTGGGATCATCGGCCTGTGGCCAACTCTGGCGATTGTGGTTTTAACCGCGGTCTTGGGGACCTGGTTGGTTAAAACGCAGGGCCGCATGGCGTTAGGTCAACTACAATCTTCGTTTCAAAAACTTGATGACCCAACTGAACCACTGGCGCACGGGGCCATGATCCTTGTTGCCGGCGCATTATTGCTGACGCCCGGCTTTTTCACAGATGCCGTTGGGTTTTCTTTGCTGATGCCCCCGGTACGAATGGCCGTTTTTCGTTTTCTCAAGTCGCGTATCACCATGACACAGTTTCAAATGGGGTCCGGCTCGATGCACTCACGAAGCTATTCTGGGGATCAGGGTGATATCATTGATGGTGAATACAAAGACGTTTCCCAAAAGAATCCAAACCAACGCGCTTCGGGTTGGGTAAAAGGGCCAGATCAAGGTTGACCTGACCCGTTGAGGTGCAGTGGCCAAGCTGATATGCACAGCGCGAATATTATTTCAGGAGTAGTCCCATGGCCGAAAACGGCGTAACCGAAGGCGCACAGCCGCAAATCCAGATGAACGTTCTGGGCCAATACATCCGCGACATGTCGTTTGAAAATGTCATGGCACAAAAGGGTGCCAGCTCGGACGCACAACCCGATGTCAGCGTTCAAGTGAACCTGGATGCCAAAAAGCGCACTGCAGAAAACCAATACGAAGTTCTGACCAAGTTGATCATCGAATCCAAAGTTAAAGATTCAGATGATGTTCTGTTTGTGTTTGAGCTGGAATATGTTGGCATTTTCAACATCGAAGGTGTGCCAGAAGACCAACTGCACCCCTTCTTGCTGATCGAATGCCCACGGATGCTGTTCCCATTCTTGCGTCGCATCGTTTCCGACGTAACCCGTGATGGTGGTTTCCCACCACTGAACCTGGACAACATTGATTTTGTTGCGATTTACCGCAACGAGCTGGCTCGTCGTCAAACTGAAGCTGCAGCACAACCACAGCAGTAGTATCCTGAAACAGGGTATCTAATTAGAGACGCCGCTGATCTTTCAGCGGCGTCTTTTTACATTTTATGCTTTCCACAATGCGCCTTCGCCCATTTTTTCGACAAACTCGTCGTGAGCGGCTTGCTCTTCTGCGGTCAGTCGTGATTTTAGCGCTGTAGGACGCTGGGTTGGGCGCCAATCATCATCAACGGCTCCAGTCTTACTTGATGTGGTTGCAGACAAGGCAAAATCTGGCTGTCGACCGCCAATAAGCTCAAGATAAACTTCTGCCAAGATCTCCGAGTCAAGCAACGCGCCGTGCAGTGTTCGGTTTGAGTTATCAATGTGAAACCGGCGACACAGTGCATCCAGTGTTGCCGGCGAGCCCGGAAACCTCTTTCGCGCGATTGCCAGCGTATCCAACGCTTGCTCCATTGGAAGTTCCTGCAACCCCATCCAACGAAGTTCAGCATTCAAAAACTTCATGTCAAAGCTGGCATTGTGGATGATCATTTTGGAATCACCAACAAAATCCAGAAACCCCTGCCCCACTTTGGCAAACACCGGTTTGTCTTTCAGCGTTACCGCACCTGGCGCGGGCGTTTGTGGCGGCTCCAGCAAATCGGGACCAATTCCATGCACACCAAAAGCCTCAGTTGGCATTGACCGTTCGGGATTGATGTAAACGTGGTAGGTTTCCCCTGTTGCCATGTGGTTCATCAACTCCACAGCACCGATTTCTACAATCCGGTCACCCGAAAATGGATCAAATCCGGTGGTCTCGGTATCCAGAACAATCTCACGCATTTGCCATCTTCTCCCGGATGTCTTTCAGAACCCGATCCACTTGCACTCGCGTGTGTTCCAGAGTGTCAGTAACGATCACATAATCGGATCGGGCAGTTTTCTCTTCTATCGGCATCTGCTTTTGCAAGATTTGTTGATATTGCTCAAGCGTCATGGTTCCACGTTCAAGAACACGCTTTTGCTGTGTCTCTGCATCAATCGAAACACAGGCCACGGCGTCCATTTCAGCAGAGCCACCAGTTTCAAACAAAAGCGGAATATCAAAGACCAGAATGTCTGATCCCGCTATTTTTAGAAAGGCGTCCCGATCTTGCGCCACCAATGGGTGAACAATTTCTTCAATCATTTTCAAGGCATTGGCGTTATTTCCAATAATCGCCTTCAACGCCATTCGGCTTACCCGCCCATCCTCTATTGCCTCGGGAAACTGAGCTTGCATTGCATCAACAGCTGCACCGCCAATATCATACAGCCGATGTACCGCCGCATCAGCATCCCACACCGCACATCCAGCGTCGGCAAACAGCTTGGCCGTTGTGCTTTTGCCCATGCCGATGGAGCCGGTAAGTCCCAAATTGAAAGTCATCGTAACGCAGCAGCGCGTGTGGCCTTATCTACTTTTGGCCGCTGACCAAACCAGCGTTCAAAACCAGGTACAGCCTGATGAAGCAACATTCCCAAACCATCCACTGTAATACAGCCAATTTCTTCGGCGTATTGCAGCAAGTCCGTCTTAAGCGGAGCATAAATCAAATCAGTCACCACAGTTGTGGGCTGCAGGCCATCCAAAGGAACCCGCAACCGGGGTTTTCCTACCATTCCAAGTGACGTTGTATTGACCAACAACGCTGCTTCTTCGATGACGTTGCCGGCCTGGACCCATTCAACGACCCGAATACGGGCACCAAATTCTTGTCTCAGCTGATCCGCGCGACCCCGGGTTCGGTTTGAGAGGATGATTTCTGGAACGCCTGCTTCTAGCAGTGAGGCTACAACAGCACGGCAGGCTCCACCTGCCCCCAGAACCACTGCTGCGCCGCTTTTGGGATCCCAAGTTGGCGCAGCTTGATGCAGGTTGGTAATAAATCCATAGCCATCTGTGTTGTCAGCCAGAATTGTCCCATCCTTGCGGAAAATCAGCGTATTTGCCGCTCCTATCAGGGTTGCTCGATCAGTCACTTGGTCCGCAATCGACATTACCGTCTCTTTGTGAGGGATCGTCACATTGGCGCCAACAAAACCCATCTTAGGCATCGACCGAATGACGTCCTCTAGGTCCTTTGTTTCCACATGCATTGGTACGTAATGACCGGCGATGCCATATGCATTCAGCCAATGCCGTTGCAGTTGCGGAGATTTGGAATGGGCCACCGGACAGCCTAGTACCGCCGCCAACGGAATTATAGTGTGACTCATTGCTCGATCATCCCCTGAAGTGCCAAGTAGTTAATAAGTTCCATCAGAGGTAAACCCAAAACATTAAAGTAGTCGCCGTCAATGCCTGAGAACAGGCGTACCCCTTCTTCTTCCAGTTTATATGCCCCAACAGCGTGTTGAATACTGTCCCAATTGCGCTCTACGTACCCCTGCAGATAAGCATCTGAACTGTTACGCATGCACAATCGCACCTGTCCAACATGGCGCCAGATAGGTTCCCCATCTCGACAGATCACCGCCGCAGACAACAGCATATGTCGCTTGCCACGCATCGCAAGCAGTTGCTTTAGCGCTTGCTCAGGATTTTCAGGCTTGGACAACAAGTTCCCCTCAAAATCCAATACCTGGTCGCAACCCAAAACCAGGGATCCAGGGAATTTAGTACTTACTTTTCGTGCCTTTAACTCGGACAAGGCATCTGCAATATCTCTCGGAGGAGCACCCTCTCCCAGCAAAGCGAGCTTCGCCGATGTCTCATCGACATGCGGTTTTTCAGTTTCAAAATCGATGCCAGCTTGGCGCAACAGTTGCGCACGAATGGCAGATACCGAAGCAAGAATGATGTGGGTAGTCATGTGGAAAACCCCATGGAAAAGTTTCTGATCGTTCTGGGATGGTTTGTATGGAATTTCCGCTCAAAGCAAGCATTGGGGGTTTACGCAACATCTCGGGAAAAAGCCGGCAGATTCGCCCTCCTAGGATAAGCATAACTTCTGAACTTGGGATATCTGCGCCGTCCCAAAGTATTAACGCAGTTATCCCCACGGTAACTTTGGTAAATAGAGTCTTAACGGTCTTATTTCTAAGGTTCCGTCAAAATTCATCCCAAATTCATCGCTCAGATCTGGAAACTTATCCATGCTGGGGATAAGCCCGTGAGTGACTCACTTATCCACTGGATTCATAGGGTCCTACAAAAACATCATCCTTTCTTATAAATACTTTATTTATAGGGAACCCAAACCGGCCCGAGGAAAACCGACCATGGATCTGACTGATCTGATGTTCACGCTCTACCCATATGCGAAGTCACTTCACATCATGGCAGTGCTGAGTTGGATGGCTGGTCTCTTCTATCTCCCACGCCTGTTTGTGTATCACGTGGAGCAGGCAGAGAAGGTTCAGCAAACCATTCCAATCTTCCTGATTATGGAAGGCAAGCTTCTGCGCCTTATCATGAGGCCGGCAATGATTGTTACTTGGGCAGCTGGGTTGTTTATGGTGTTTACGCCTGGGATCGTGGATTGGAGCTATATCTGGCCATGGACCAAGGGCGCATCAGTGATAGCCATGACTGGGTTCCATCATTTCCTGGTGAAACGGCATCAATCTTTCGCAAAAGACCAGAATACCCTCTCAGGGCGCCAATATAGGCTTCTGAATGAGGTCCCTACCCTTTTGATGGTGTTCATCGTGGTATCAGTGGTTTTTAAATTCTGAGGCAATATTTGACTCCCCCTGAACGACCGCATATGTAATCGATCCAAGCGAGCCCGTCCGGGTCACCGCGTTTTCCATTCTTCAGTGTCACCGCATCCCGATTTGGGTGCATAAAGGCTGCTTATATATGACCGTCGAAACTCTGAGTCTTGCTACTCTCAAAGCAAAAAGCCCCAAAGATCTCTTGGCTATGGCCGAAGAACTGGAAATCGAAAACGCCTCGACTATGCGTAAAGGTGAGATGATGTTCCAGATTCTGCGCGAACGTGCAGATGAAGGCTGGGAAATCTCAGGAGACGGCGTTTTAGAGCTCCTACAAGACGGATTTGGTTTTTTGCGCTCGCCTGAAGCGAACTATTTGCCAGGTCCGGATGATATTTACGTTTCACCTGAAATGATCCGTAAGCACTCTCTGCGGACTGGTGATTCCATTGATGGTGTTATCAAAGCGCCACAGGATGCCGAACGCTATTTTGCTCTGACAACTGTCACTCTGATCAACTTTGAAGAGCCAGAAAAAGCGCGTCACAAGATTGCTTTCGACAACTTGACGCCACTATATCCCGATGAGCGGTTGAAGATGGAGGTTGATGACCCCACCGTCAAAGACCGTTCTGCACGTGTTATCGATCTTGTTGCGCCAATTGGTAAAGGTCAACGCTCGCTTATTGTTGCGCCTCCACGGACCGGTAAAACCGTAATCCTGCAGAATATCGCTCATTCGATCGAAAAAAATCACCCAGAGTGCTATTTGATCGTGTTGTTGATCGACGAACGTCCGGAAGAAGTGACCGACATGCAGCGTTCGGTCAAAGGTGAAGTGGTCTCCTCCACCTTTGACGAGCCGGCAACACGCCACGTTGCCGTTTCGGAAATGGTCATCGAAAAGGCCAAGCGTCTCGTGGAACATAAACGTGACGTGGTCATCCTGCTCGACTCGATTACACGACTGGGTCGCGCGTTTAACACTGTTGTCCCCTCCTCCGGTAAGGTTTTGACCGGTGGTGTGGATGCCAACGCTCTACAGCGCCCAAAACGCTTCTTTGGTGCCGCACGGAACATCGAAGAAGGTGGATCTCTGACAATCATCGCCACCGCCTTGATTGATACCGGTTCGCGGATGGACGAAGTTATCTTTGAAGAATTCAAGGGCACTGGTAACTCTGAAATTGTTCTGGATCGTAAGATTGCTGATAAACGCGTCTACCCTGCTATCGACATCCTCAAGTCTGGTACGCGTAAGGAAGAGTTGCTTGTCGACAAGGTTGATTTGACCAAGACCTTTGTTCTGCGTCGAATCCTTAATCCCATGGGACCAACCGATGCCATTGAATTCTTGCTGTCAAAACTGAAACAGACCAAGTCAAACAGCGACTTCTTTGACTCAATGAACACCTAATCCGGTCGATACTAAGAAAGGCCAACCCATGGATACGATCTTTGCGTTGGCCTCAGCTCAGGGCAAGGCTGGAGTAGCCATTATCCGCGTGTCGGGACCTCTGGCCCATGAAGCTGGGGTACGACTGTCTGGGCCTGATCTGCCGACGAATGGTAGAACTCTTCGTATTTTGCGAAATCAGAATGGTGATCCACTCGATCATGCTCTGGTACTGACTTTTTTGGCACCCAATAGTTTTACTGGAGAAAATGTCGTTGAATTTCAAATACATGGAAGTACTGCAGTCACATCAGCTGTCCTAGAATCGCTCTCTAAAATTCACGGTTTGCGTCATGCTGAACCGGGAGAATTTACCAGAAGAGCACTAGAAAACGGCAATCTGGATCTTGCGCAGGTCGAAGGACTCGCTGATCTGATTGATGCAGAGACCGAGGCTCAGAGGAAACAGGCACATGCCATTTTGGGTGGCGGGCTTGGAAAAATTGCTGAACGCTGGCGTTTTGATCTAGTACGAGCGGCTTCACTGATTGAAGTTACCATCGATTTTGCGGACGAAGACGTTCCAGTTGATGTTACTCCAGAAGTGACTGTCTTATTGGCTGGTGTCCAAGAAGATCTCAAAAGAGAGACAGCCGGTGTCAAAATAGCCGAGAGAATTCGACACGGTTTTGAAGTAGCCATCATCGGAGCTCCAAATGTTGGTAAATCCACCCTTCTAAATACTTTAGCTGGTCGTGAGGCCGCAATTACTTCAGAATATGCCGGCACCACACGGGATGTGATCGAGGTTCGGATGGATCTGGCTGGCCTGCCCGTCACGCTTCTTGATACGGCCGGCTTGAGAAAAACTGAGGACCATGTCGAAGGCATTGGAATCGCACTCGCTCGCACCAGAGCCGAAGATGCCGACCTAAGGGTCTTTTTGGTTGAGGAAGATGAAACTCTGGATGTTGAAGTAAGACCTGGTGATATCCGTCTTCTGCCCAAAGCAGATACTCGTACCGAAACCGATGGCACCATTTCTGGTCAAACCGGATATGGGTTGGACAAGCTTATTTCTCACATTACTGAAGTGCTGTCATCGCGTTCTGCCAGTGTGGGTATTGCCACACGAACACGCCATCGGGATTCTATGAATTCTGCATTGTCGAGCCTTAACGAGGCGCAAGAAATCCTACTTCAAGGATCTGAATTTTATGATATAGCAGCAGATGAGCTGCACTCGGCAATACGTTCCTTGGAAATGTTAGTTGGACGGGTCGGTGTGGAAAATCTCTTAGATGAGATTTTTTCGAGTTTTTGCCTGGGAAAATAGGGAGTGTTTCACGTGAAACATTCAGCCTTTGATGTAATAGTAGTTGGTGGTGGCCATGCGGGTACCGAAGCAGCGCACGCGGCCGCACGTATGGGCTCCCGAACGGCTCTGGTGACCCTACGCAAGAGGGATATCGGTGTAATGTCCTGCAACCCAGCTATAGGTGGACTAGGTAAGGGTCACCTGGTCCGCGAAATTGACGCCATGGATGGTGTCATGGGTAAAGTTGCTGACATTGCCGGCATTCAGTTTCGACTACTGAATAGACGAAAAGGGCCTGCAGTACAGGGACCTCGAGCACAGGCAGATAGAAAAATCTATCAACAAGAGATGCTCAAACTCACCGAAGCGCAACAAAATCTCTCGATCATCGAGGGAGAGGTGGTTGATTTTCTTATGGAAACTGACGCCGTCCAAGGTGTCGTCCTGGCGGATGGTTCAGAAATTAGTTGCCAATCTGTCATTCTAACCTCTGGGACTTTTCTGAGGGGAGTCATCCATATAGGGGATGTTCGCGAACCCGGTGGACGCATGGGGGACAAACCCTCAAATAAGTTGGCGACCAGATTGGATAGTTACAAGCTGCCACTAGGTAGACTGAAAACAGGTACGCCACCCAGATTGGATGGGAAAACGATCAACTGGGACGGGCTGGATGTCCAGCCTGGAGATGAAGATCCTACGTTTTTCTCTTTTTTGACGAAAACACTGAATGCGCCTCAGGTCTCTTGCGGTATCACTCATACCAACGAAAAAACACACAGTATCATCCAGAAAAACTTAGAACGATCCGCGATGTATGGTGGCCACATTGATGGGGTAGGGCCGCGATACTGTCCTTCAATTGAGGACAAAATTGTACGCTTCGCTGATAAAACGTCTCACCAAATATTTCTGGAACCAGAGGGTGCAACCGATCACACCATTTACCCAAACGGTATCTCCACGAGTTTGCCAGTTGAAGTGCAGGAGGAATACGTTCACTCAATTGTTGGATTGGAAAATGCGGTAATTCTCCAGCCCGGGTACGCGATCGAGTACGACTACGTCGATCCAAGAACACTGTCTTTTGATCTCTCGGTTAAAGATATTCCAGGACTATTTTTGGCAGGGCAGATCAATGGAACAACAGGATATGAAGAAGCCGCAGCTCAAGGTTTGGTGGCGGGGCTAAATGCGGCATTACGCTGTCAGGGTAAGGAATCTGTTCTTTTTAGCCGGTCTAACAGCTATATTGGCGTGATGATTGATGATTTGACTACCAACGGAGTTATTGAACCCTATCGTATGTTTACTTCCCGGGCAGAGTTTCGTCTATCCTTGCGTGCCGATAACGCGGATCAACGATTGACCCCGATGGCGATTGAACTCGGCTGTTGTGGTGATGGCAGGAAAAAGCTCTTTGTCGACAAGCAGGATCTGCTTCACTCTGCATGTAAACTTCTAAAAGATGAAACGTTCACTCCAAAGCAGGTTTCTTCCGCTGGCATTGGAATTAGTCAGGATGGCAATCGACGTAATGGTTATGATATATTGGCGTTTCCGGATGTTGTTTTTGAGGATTTGGAGCCTCTCATTCCAGAACTTGGTGAAGTGAAGACTGAAGTCCGACGACAAGTAGAACGAGACGCTTTGTATGCTAAGTATATCGAGAGACAAGCCCGACAAATCGAAGCGATGAAAAAGGAAGAGGGTCATATAATCCCTGAGGACTTTGACTACACAGTTGTACCAGGCCTTTCCAATGAGCTTCAAACAAAGCTTAGCCGAACCCGTCCACATAACCTCGCTCAGTCTGCTCGTATTGATGGCATGACGCCTGCGGCGCTTGCGCTTATATTGGCAAGGCTCAAGAGAGATGCCAAGTTGCGGGGGAAGTCGGCGTGATGAACAGTGATCTACTGGGTAAGCTAGATGTTTCACGTGAAACAATGGATCGGTTGGAAATATTCGAACAGGTGATCCATAAATGGAATCCAAAGATAAACCTCGTATCACGAACGAGTTTGGATGAATTATGGAACCGACACATCATTGATTCAATACAAGTCTACCGAAACGCTCCGAAAGTCCAAAATTGGACTGATATTGGCAGCGGGGGTGGGTTTCCCGGTTTGATGGTTGCAATAATTTCCGCAGATGAACATCCGGAAATGAAGACAACTTTGATTGAAAGCGATCAAAGAAAGTCAGTATTTCTCCGGACCGCGGCGCGGGAATGTGGCGTTAGCGTAAAAGTTCTATCTGAAAGAATTGAAAAGGCTCCTTGTCAAAACTCCGATGTTCTGTCAGCCAGAGCCCTTTCTGATCTTAATACCTTGTTAGGATTTACAGAACGCCATTTGAATTCAGATGGGATCGCTTTGTTTCCAAAAGGCGCCACCTGGAATAAAGAGCTTGAAGATGCGCAACGGCATTGGCGTTTTGATGTAGAACCGATTACAAGTTTGACTGAGCCCGACGCTGTCATTTTGAAAATAGAGGGAGTGACCCGTGTCTGATCTTTCCCGCCCATCTGGGCCTCGCATAATTGCGGTTGCTAATCAGAAGGGGGGGGTAGGTAAAACAACAACCACCATCAATCTGGCTGCTGCGTTGGTAGAAAGCGGACTGCGTGTGCTGGTTGTTGATCTTGATCCGCAAGGAAATGCGTCAACAGGTTTGGGTATTGAAGCCTCTGACCGAGAAAATACGACTTATGACTTGCTGATTGGTGAAACTCCACTGCAGGACGTCATTCGATCTACGGTAATCGAAGATTTATGCATTGTACCTGCGACCGTTGATCTAAGTTCTGCAGATATTGAACTGATGGCAAATGAGAGGCGCAGCTTTCTTTTACATGATGCGCTACGGCAAACTCAAATGGACGAGTATGAATGGGACTACATACTGGTCGACTGCCCACCGTCTTTGAATCTTTTAACGGTCAACGCAATGATAGCGTCAAATTCCGTTCTAATCCCGCTCCAGAGTGAGTTTTTTGCCCTCGAAGGCGTGTCTCAGTTAATGATGACTATTCGTGAGGTGCGTCAAACCGCCAATGCCGATCTACGTATAGAAGGTATAGTTTTGACAATGTACGATAAGCGCAACAATCTGTCTCAGCAAGTTGAAGAGGACGCACGGGAAAATTTGGGTGATTTGGTGTTCAAAACCAAAATCCCGCGAAATGTAAGAGTTAGCGAAGCACCATCTTATGCGCTTCCTGTACTGCAATACGATTCGCAATCACAGGGTGCCCAAGCCTACAGATCGTTGGCCATTGAATTGGTCAAAAAGCACCAGAGACTAGCAGCGTAGCCAGGGGAGAACAGAGTATGTCGAACAAAAAGGGTAAACCTCGCGGCCTTGGGCGTGGATTGTCAGCACTAATGGCGGATGTGAACCCTGAACCCATCGCATCTGGTGAGAAGGCGCCTCGAAATGCCGAGGTCAATGTCCCGATTGAGAAAGTTATAGCGAACCCTGAACAGCCCCGCCGACAGTTCGTTCAGGTCGATCTTGACGATCTTACAGCGTCGATTAAGGAAAAAGGTGTTCTGCAGCCACTGATCGTGCGTCCTCGTGATGGTGGGATGTACGAGATCGTTGCAGGTGAACGTCGGTGGCGTGCGTCGCAGGCGGCGCAATTGCACGAAGTACCGGTTTTAATACGGGACTACTCTGATGTTGAAGTCATGGAAGTGGCTTTGATTGAAAACATTCAGCGCGCTGATTTGAATGCCCTGGAAGAGGCACAAAGCTACAAGTTGTTGATGGAGAAATTTGGACATACCCAGGAAAAAATGGCTGAGGCACTTGGTAAGAGCCGTAGCCATATCGCCAATTTGGTGAGGTTGCTACATTTGCCGGAGGATGTACAAGTTCTTGTTCAAGAACGGAAATTGTCTGCTGGTCATGCGCGTGCCCTGATAACATCCGACAATGCGTCAGACTTGGCCAAAAAGATTGTCAAAGGCGGTTTGTCGGTTCGCGCCACCGAGGCGCTGGTGAAAAAAGATGCTGCTGGAGACACGCCACGTGGTCCTCGTGCACCTAAAAAGTTGGCTGAAAAGGATGCCGACACCAGAGCGCTCGAAAATGATCTGTCGGCAATTCTAAGAATGGCGGTTTCGATAGATCACAGGGCTGGTGGTGAATCCGGATCTGTGACGATATCCTATGAAAACTTGGATCAGCTAGACAGTCTTTGTGGGGCTCTTAGCCGTTAGGGCGGCTCCAGATGAAGACTAGGACGCAGCTCAACACTATTGATTGAATAATCAAGACGTGGCTGGGGACTCCAAGCACCAAAGACAGACCAAACACGGCGGTAATCGAAACGGTTGCTGCCTTTTTTGCATTTGGTCGAATTGCACCTCTTTCGTTCCAATCCTGGATCATCGGCCCAAAAAGGTTATGGGCCAGTATCCAGTTGTGTAACCGCTCTGACGAGTTTGCGAAAAAGAAAGCGGCAAGAAGAAGAAATGGAACAGTTGGAAGCAGCGGCAGGACAACGCCAATAACAGCCAGCCCAACACAGAAAAGTCCCAGTCCAGAATACAAAAACCGCATGACTTCCTAATCCGCTAATAGCTCTCTCAACACGGCGTTCAAAACAGCGCGCCCTTGGTCTGTAGCACTCAATATTGAACCAGACTGACTTACCATACCTAAGTCCAACAAATGGTGAATTTTGTCTTGGGGTAGGGCGTGTCCAGCCAGATTGGCGTAACGGTCAGTATCAATTCCTTCGACAAGCCGCAGTCCCATCATCAACATCTCGGCGCTTGTTTCTTCGGGCACAAGTTTGTTTGATGCGATGTCACCCGATCCGTTTGAAACTGCTTTTAGCCAAGCACCCGGGGCACGAATGCTCTCGGTGGCAAAACGGCTACCATTCAAGGTCAGTCGACCGTGGGCTCCTGGGCCAATTCCAACATAATCGCCATACCGCCAATAGATCTGGTTGTGCAGAGACTCGGCGCCTGGACCTGCGTGATTTGAGACTTCATAGGCGGGCATGCCGTGTTCGACGCAAATGTCTTGCGTGGCTTGATACATGTCAGCCGCAGTATCATCGGTTGGCAGATTGCGCAGTTTGCCGCGGGCATAGCGATCCCCAAAGGCAGTGCCTTCTTCGATGGTCAATTGGTACAGGGACAGATGGTCAATTGCCATCGACAGGGCCTGTGTTAGCTCTTGCTCCCAGTCCATAAGTGTTTGCCCTTGTCTGGCATAGATTAAGTCAAAGCTGACTCGGTCAAAACAATTTCGGGCGATGTCGAACGCCGCGCGCGCTTCGGCAACTGAGTGGATGCGACCAAGGCGGCGGAGGTCTTCGTCGTTGAGAGCCTGAATGCCCATCGACACACGGTTCACGCCGGCATCGTGATAGCCAGCAAACCGGCCAGCTTCAACTGATCCGGGATTGGCCTCGAGCGTTACTTCGATATTATTGGCAAACGGCCAGTTTTCTCGCGCGCCTTCGATAACTGCGGCAACCATTTCGGGCTGCATAAGAGAAGGGGTGCCGCCACCAAAGAAAATGGAATTCAGAACGCGGTTGGGTGTAAGTTGGGAATGGCGCTTCAGCTCGCTCGTATACGCCTTAACCCATTCTTTTTGATCAATATTTGCAGTCACATGGCTGTTGAAATCACAATAGGGGCATTTGGCTTGGCAAAATGGCCAATGTACATACAGGCCAAAGCCCCCATTGCGCCAATCATCCACTGAAACTGGCCTCAACAAACTGGGCTACCGCCTGACCGCGGTGGCTGATCTTGTGCTTTTCCGCCGGCGGCATCTGGGCACAGGTTACATCCAGCCCATCAGGTTGGAACATTGGGTCATAGCCAAAGCCGTTCACGCCGCGGATTGGCCAGACCAATTGGCCCGGCATCACGCCTTCAAACACCTCGTCATGACCATCGGGCCAGGCAAGAACCAATGTGCACCGGAATTGAGCAGTGCGCGGCGCAGGGGCATTGGCTGCCTCTAACTCGTTATGGGCACGTGTCATGGCCATCATGAAATCACGACCATTTCCGGTTTCGGCCCAGTCGGCGGTATAAACGCCGGGTGCACCATCTAACGCGTCAATGGTAATGCCCGAGTCATCGGACAACGCCGGCAGACCAGTCGCCTTGGCGGCGGCATGGGCTTTGATGCGGGCATTGCCAACAAACGTATCTTCGGTTTCTTCCGGCTCAGGAAGATCCATCTCACCGGCGCTAACAACCGTTACGCCAAAGGGAGAGAGGAGATGTTTCATCTCCTCCAGTTTTCCCTTGTTATGAGTGGCAAGCAGCAGCTTGTCGCCGGTGAACTTACGGGTCATGCGCAGGCAGCCTTTTGCATCTCAACCAGTTCCGATGTTCCTTTTTCCGCCAGGTCCATCAGCTGGTTCATTTGGTCACGCGAGAAGACAGAGCCTTCGGCGGACATCTGAACTTCGATGAGCTTGCCTGAACCAGTCATGATAAAGTTGCCATCAACACCAGCTTCAGAGTCTTCAGGATAGTCTAGATCAAGAACAGTCTGGCCGGCATAGATACCACAAGACACCGCAGCGACTGGGTCAACCAGCGGATCAACAGTTACATCACCAGCTGTCATCAGCTTGTTTACCGCGAGGCGAAGCGCAACCCAACCACCGGTGATAGAGGCACAACGTGTTCCACCATCAGCTTGTAAAACATCGCAGTCCACAGTGATCTGACGTTCACCCAGGGCAACCCGGTCAACACCGGCCCGCAATGCACGGCCGATGAGACGTTGAATTTCAACAGTCCGGCCACCTTGTTTGCCGGCAGCAGCTTCGCGACGCATTCGAGTGTTGGTTGCGCGAGGTAGCATACCGTATTCGGCAGTTACCCAACCCAGACCTGAACCTTTGATAAAGGACGGCACCCGAGGCTCGATCGAAGCAGTGCAGAGCACGTGGGTTTCGCCCATTTTGATCAGGCAAGAGCCTTCGGCGTGTTTGGTGAAACCGGTCTCGATTGACACGGCGCGCATTTGGTTCAGTTCTCGGCCTGAAGGTCTCATTTGGATGTCCTTTGATTGATGGCTTGGGGATATCCCCGGGCACACTGGTGATGCAAGCCTGATTGACCTTTTGCTCGCAGCCTCTTTAATGGCAGCTCAGCTCTGCTTGCCTTATAGTGTGGGGTGCATGACGACTGGGATCCAGATGAGCGACGCAAAAAATATCCTTAAAGACATGAACGATCGTTCGCGAGAGGTGTTCCGGGCCGTGGTAGAAAACTACATGGACCGTGGTGGCCCTGTTGGCAGCCGTACCCTGACCCGAAGTTTAAGCGAAAAGGTCAGCGCTGCTACCATCCGCAATGTAATGCAGGATCTGGAGCATCTTGGATTGCTCGATAGTCCTCATATCAGCGCCGGCCGGGTTCCAACACAGTTGGGCTTACGGATGTTTGTAGACGGGCTGCTAGAGGTCGAAGATCTGAAAGCCCATGATCGGGAAAAAATCGACGCAACGCTTGGCGGTAATGCGGCGGATGTTGGCAGCATGCTGGATAGGGTTGGTTCGGCTTTATCGGGGGTTACACAAGGCGCGTCTTTGGTTCTGACACCCAAACACGAGGCCGAAATCCGTCACATCGAATTTGTTTCTTTGGCTCAGGACAGAGCTTTGGTGGTTCTGGTGTTTTCGGATGGGCAGGTCGAAAATCGAGTATTTACCCCTCCACCAGGGCAAACGCCCAGTTCAATGCGCGAAGCGGCCAATTTTTTGAACGCGCTGATCGAAGGAAAGACACTGTCGCAGTTACAAGGTGTCATTAAGGAAGAGATATCTAACCGACGTCAGGAAATTGATTTGCTCGCTCAAGGCATGGTTGAGAGTGGGCTGGCGGTTTGGCAGGACCAAGGTGAAGAATCAGCAAGATTGATTGTGCGGGGCAGGGCGAATCTTCTGGAGGAAAACGACGCAGACGAAGGGCTAGAACGTATCCGAAGCCTGTTTGATGACCTTGAACGCAAGCAAGACATAGCCGATTTCCTGCAACTGACCGAAGACGGCGACGGTGTGCGCATTTTTATTGGTTCAGAGAACAAACTTTTCTCACTTTCGGGTTCCTCTTTGGTGGTGTCTCCCTATATGAACTCGGATCGAAAGATCATTGGCGCGGTTGGGGTGATTGGCCCCACTCGGCTGAACTACGGACGGATCGTGCCGATTGTGGACTACACGGCACAGCTGATCGGAAAGCTGATTTCTGATCGGAGTTAGAGGTGAAACATGGCAGAGCCGAAGAACGAAGATTTTCTGGACGACATCGATACCGCTGAAGCGGAAGAAATGGCTGAAGAGTTTGCTGAGATCGATGACGAAGCGATTGAGCTGGACGAGCTACGAGCTGAGCGGGATCAGCTGAAAGACCGTTTCATGCGGGCACTGGCGGATGCCGAGAACTCGCGCAAGCGCGGTGACCGTGCACGCCGTGATGCTGAACAATACGGTGGTTCCAAGCTGGCCCGTGATATGCTGCCGGTTTATGACAACATGAAACGCGCGCTTGAAGCCGCCACCGACGAGCAGAAAGCTGTTTCAGCAGCGTTGATCGAAGGTATTGAGCTGACGATGCGAGCGCTGCTGGGGGTTTTCAGCAAACATGGTGTTCAGATTGTAACACCTGAAGTTGGTGACCGTTTTGATCCCCAAATGCACGAAGCGATGTTCGAAGCGCCTGTTCCAGGAACCAAAGCTGGCGACATCATTCAGGTCGCTGCCGAAGGCTTCATGCTACACGATCGCTTGCTGCGCCCAGCACAGGTTGGCGTGTCTTCGACACCGGCCTAAACAATCGGCCAGTTAACTGTTAGAAAGCTCCCAGTTTATGGGAGCTTTTTTGTTTTGAAATTTATTAGATCACTTATCTTGACCGTCGTCGCGATGTTGGCTGGAGCTGCTGTTCAAGCTCAGTCATTTCCTGAAATAGAAGATATATTCGTCAATGATTTTGCCGAGATATTGTCTGCGACAGAGAAGCAGGATCTCCTAATTCAACTACAAACCCTACGTGCCGAGCACGATATCGAACTTACAACAGTCACGATTGATAGAATGTCAGACTATGGACATAGCGGCCCAATCGAGCCTTTCGCCACTGGTTTGTTTAACTACTGGGGGATCGGAAACGCGCAGCGCAATGACGGGATAATGATCTTGGTATCCCGGTTTGACCGAACTCTGCGGATCGAAGTGGGCGCAGGTTATGGAGCCTCCAAAAACGCGGTAATGACGGAAATTATAGAAGAAGTCATGTTACCGGAATTCCGCCGGGAAAAATACGCTGCGGGCCTGCTCAAGGGGGTGAATGAAGTGATTTCTGATCTGACTGGCGAATTACCGAGTGAGGAAGAAACAGGTGCTTTGCAACGTAGTTGGAGGAAACTCGAGCAGTTTGTTGGACGAAACGTAGTCGCTGTTCTAGCCATCATATCCGGCTTTGGTATGTTTCTCGTTGCTCTTGGCCGGTTTTGGTACCGAAATCGTCCACGGTATTGCCCCGTCGATGGTAGCAGATTGATTTGGCTGGACGAGCAAACGGAAGATGCTCACTTGGATAGTGGACAACAGACCGAGGAAAGACTGAAAAGCAAAGATTACGATGTATGGGATTGTCCAACTTGTAGCCATGTTACCGTTGTAAGTTACAATAAACGTTTTTCACGCAAATCAGCTTGCCGAAGCTGCGGCTACAAAACCTTGCAAAGTGATACCACCATCGTCACTCATGCTACCAACTCTTCGACAGGTCTTGAGCGGATCGATTATCACTGTCACCATTGCGGAGACCGGTATTCGGGGACGCACACCATCCCAATGACGACCAACAGTTCATCGTCAAGCAACTCCTCCGGAGGAGGGTCGTCCTCGGGGGGCGGTGCCAGCGGAAGCTGGTAGACAAAAGCGTGACCAAGTTATGCATCTTGTGTCGTAAGTAATGGAAAAAAGGGGCGGCTCATCAGGAAACCACCCCCTTGGGACTATCGGCTTGCGTCTTTTAGTCGATAGAGCATTTCCAGCGCTTCACGTGGCGACAGATCATCAGGGTGAACATTGCCAAGCAGCTCCTCAACAGGTGAGGGGCCTGTTGGCGCGGTTGGTTGTGGCGGGGGCGCTGCAGCAAACAACGGTAGATCGTCGATTTGGATTTTTGCACCACCACTGTCTCGGCTGCCTTGTTCTAGCATATCCAAAACATCACGGGCACGGGTCACAACACTGGCGGGCAGGCCGGCAAGCTGTGCCACCTGAACACCGTAAGACCGATCTGCAGCGCCTTTGCGGACTTCGTGCAGAAAGATGATTTCGTTTTCCCATTCCTTAACCGTGACCGTCGCGTTATCGACGCCGTCTAACGTAGCAGCCAGTTGTGTTAGCTCGTGGTAGTGGGTTGCGAATAATGCGCGTGATTTGTTGCTTTCGTGCAGGTGTTCCAGCGTGGCCCAGGCAATGGACAAACCGTCATAGGTGGCTGTTCCACGCCCGATTTCATCCAGGATAACCAATGCACGATCATCAGCCTGGTTCAGAATGGCGGCGGTTTCGACCATTTCGACCATGAATGTGGATCGGCCACGTGCGAGATCATCCGAAGCCCCAACACGGCTGAACAATTGGCTGACCAACCCGATATGGGCTCTGTCAGCCGGCACGTAGCTGCCCACTTGGGCCAGCAGGGCAATCAGCGCGTTTTGGCGTAAGAAGGTCGATTTACCAGCCATGTTAGGACCGGTAAGTAACCAGATGGCGGCGCCGTGTGAGGCGGTGAGATCAGCGTCGTTGGCTATAAAAACTTCACCGCCCTGTTGGCGCAAAGCCTGTTCCACCACCGGATGTCGGCCCCCCGAAATCTCAAAGGCGCGGCTCGCGTCTACCTGTGGCCGGTTCCAGTTTTCACCAGTTGCCAGATCGGCAAGGCTGGTCAGCAAATCTAGTTCAGCCAATCCACGTGCCGCTCCGTTCAACAAGGCGGATAGGGTCAAAATAGAGCCAGAAAGCGTTGAATAGATCCGCTTTTCGATTTCTAACGCCTGATTGCCGGCGTTGAGAATTTTGGTCTCTATCTCGCTCAACTCAACTGTAGTGAAGCGCACCTGATTGGCAGTGGTTTGCCGGTGGATGTAGTTTTCGGACAGCGGAGGTGACAGCATCTTGTCGGCATGTGTGGCGGTTGTCTCGATGAAGTAACCCAGCACATTGTTGTGCTTGATCTTTAGCGAGGTGATGCCGGTGTGTTCCGCATACTGCTTTTGCATAGCGGCAATCACAGACCGGCCTTCATCCCGTAGCGTGCGCGCTTGATCCAGTTCGTCGTCATATTCGGTAGCGATAAATCCACCATCGCGTGCCAAAAGGGGCGGTTCGGCGATCAAGGCCGCATCCAGCAGGCCAAGCAGATCGTCAAAGCCCTGGAGATTGCCAATGGCTTGGGAGATCAATTCGGGTAGCTCTAGATCCAAACACGAGGCCGCAATGGCTTCTGCCTGGGTCAATCCATTGCGGATTGCTGCCAGGTCACGTGGCCCACCACGGTCCAGCGCCAACCTAGACAAGGCACGATCCAGATCTGGTGTGCACCGTAGGGCCTCGCGTAATTGTTCCGACAGTTGGCTTTGATCAACAGCGTAGTCCAGCGCTGATAACCGGGCGTGGATCACATCCAAATTGCGTGATGGGCTAGACAACCGTTGTTCCAGCAGGCGGGCGCCCCCCGGAGTGACCGTGCGATCCACGACAGACAGCAGCGATCCGGCCCGACCACCTGATAGAGATCGAGTAAGTTCCAGATTGCGCCGTGTTGCGGCGTCGATCTGCATCACGCGGTCTTCGGCTTCCTGCTCGGGCGGCTGAAGCAGCGGTAGTTTACCCTTTTGGGTGATCTCAAGATAGTCGATCAGTGCACCCATCGCCGAAACCTCGGCCCGGGAAAACGCCCCAAACCCATCTAACGCGCTGACTTTGAACAGGGAACAGATGCGCTTCTCGGCTGCGGTACTGTCAAAGCTGGCTTTGCCCAACGGGGTTAGAGGAATTTTGTACTCATCCGCCAAAGGACGAATGTGATCATATGCCGGGCCATCTGCAACAATCAGCTCCGAGGGGCCAAGACGTGCAAGATCGGGGGACAAACGTACTCGCGCTACGGGCATCACGTGAAACGCGCCGGTTGAAATATCGGCCCAGGCCAATGCGGCCTGATCTCGCAATTCTGCGTACGAAACCAGGAAGTTATGCCGTCGCGCCTCGAGCAGAGAATCCTCGGTTAGGGTGCCGGGCGTGACCAATCGTACCACATCGCGTTTCACAACCGACTTATTGCCGCGTTTTTTGGCCTCGGCAGGAGTTTCCAACTGCTCGCCCACTGCAACCCGGAATCCCTTACGGATTAGCGTGAGTAGGTAACCTTCAGCAGCATGAAACGGCACCCCGCACATTGGGATGTCGTCGCCGTTGTGTTTGCCGCGTTTTGTCAGCGCGATGTCCAACGCCTCGGCAGCGTTCACCGCGTCGTCAAAGAACATCTCGTAGAAGTCGCCCATGCGATAGAATAACAGCGCATCTGGATATTGAGCTTTGATCTCGAGATATTGCGCCATCATCGGCGTTACGGCCATTTATAATCCCCCAGTATTCGTTGCACGAGATGTACAACGGGGGTCGGCAGAGGAAAACCAGAATGTGATCGGGCCGGGGATTCCCCAGCCCGCGCCCTTTAGCCAAGTGCCATCAAACTAAGCGGTGAGGCATTTGCAATGGAAAGCGATTGGATGCCGAGCTGTTGCTGTACATTGAGAGCTATCAATTTGCTCGCGGTCTCTTCCATATTTGTATCGGTCATGGCGCTGATGCCCATTTTCATGCTGTCCGCCAGCTTACCGACAAAATTGTTCTGATCCGAAATCCGGGAAACACTGGCTCCAAGTGATGCCGCGCCTTCGATCGCAAAGTTCAGAAACCCTTCGATCTCACCCAGCGCTACTTTTGCACTGGCGGCATCAGTGATTGCGGTACGGTTATTGATGTCGAAACTTGGGCTTCCCTCAAAATCTATACTATCAACCGAAATCGTAGAAAGGTTAGGCGCGGCCGATCCTTGGCGGTCCAACGACGCGGCAACAGTGAGTGAAGTGCTACCAGTACCGTCTATGTCTGTTTTGAGCAGGTTAACGCCATTGAACTGTGTCGAGGAAATAATCGAATTCAGCTGCTCCGTTTTATGCGCCATCTGTTGTTCGATCTTGCTGTGATCAACGTTTCCACTGCTGGCCAAAATGGTCAGCTCTTTCATTTCAGTTAGAACCTCAGTCAAGCGTTCTGCACCGACCGCAGCCACTGATGCAGTTGCTTCTCCAAGTGACAAAGAGTCGGAAACAGCAGCGAATCCAGCTACATCAGTTTCCATCATTTGCGATACAGCCCACAGCGCGGCATTGTCTTTCGCCTGGTTTATCTCTTTGCCGGTTGAGATGTTTTCTTGGACCTCTTCCTTTTGCTCGACGGTGCCACCAAGCATTTGTAATGCGACCATCGCACCGGAGTTGGTATTGATACTTGTCATTATTTGTTGCCCTTCCATTGAGAAAGCAGGGCCAAGAGCAAGGGAAATCTCGGTTGGGAGAGCAACGAGAGGCCGTTCTGACCAGTTCTCTTGGCGCATCTATAGGTCCCAGCCATTAACCAAGCCCGGGACTGCGTTAAGTTTTGATAAACAATCGGAGCACTGAGGTGGTTTAACTGTGGCGAAAATCTGGCGAAAGGCTCAGTGTTTTAGTTGAATTTATTTGAAACGGTTGCTTGGAAAATATGACGCAGTTGGATTGAGAGGTGCGAGAGCCTGCGATAAGACTGTTCTGGTTAGTCAGAGGAAACACCCACCCCATGCCCAAAGCAAAGATCACCAACGAAGAGGCGCTTGCCTTTCACCTGGAGCCAACGCCCGGTAAATTCGAGATTTCAGCTACCGTTCCAATGACTACCCAGCGGGACCTGTCTCTGGCCTATTCTCCCGGTGTTGCGGTCCCATGTGAGGCAATCGCGGCCAACCCGGAATGCGCCTATGACTACACCAATAAGGGTAACCTGGTTGCGGTGATTTCCAACGGTACCGCTGTTCTGGGCCTGGGCAACCTTGGCGCTCTGGGCAGTAAGCCGGTGATGGAAGGTAAGGCGGTTCTGTTTAAACGCTTTGCCGATGTGAACTCGATCGATATCGAGCTGGACACCGAAGACCCCGAGGCTTTCATCAATGCGGTCAAGCTGATGGGGCCGACCTTTGGTGGCATTAATCTAGAAGACATCAAGGCGCCCGAGTGTTTCATCATCGAGCAGCGCCTCAAGGAAGAGATGGACATACCTGTCTTCCACGATGACCAACACGGTACTGCAGTGATCTGTGCTGCCGGCTTGCTCAATGCTTTGCATATCTCTGGTAAGAAGATTGAGGACGTCAAAATTGTTCTCAACGGGGCAGGGGCAGCGGGTATCGCCTGTATCGAACTGCTGAAGCGCATGGGCGCAACTCACGACAACTGCGTCGTATGTGACACGAAAGGTGTTATTTATCAGGGCCGTACCGAGGGTATGAACCAGTGGAAATCGGCCCATGCCATCTCAACTGAGCTGCGCACGCTAGAAGAAGCCATGGACGGCGCTGATGTTTTCTTGGGTGTTTCGGTCAAGGGCGCGGTTACTCAGGACATGGTCAAATCGATGGCGGATAATCCGGTCATCTTTGCCATGGCCAATCCTGATCCGGAAATCACCCCAGAAGAAGCCCATGAAGTTCGCGTTGACGCCATCGTTGCCACTGGCCGGTCCGATTATCCCAATCAGGTCAACAACGTACTTGGTTTTCCATACCTGTTCCGCGGCGCATTGGATATCAACGCCCGTGCTATCAATGACGAGATGAAGATTGCATGTGCCCACGCACTGGCCAACCTTGCGCGTGAGGATGTGCCTGATGAGGTTGCGCTGGCTTATGGCAAAAGCCTGTCATTTGGTCGGGATTACATCATCCCAACCCCGTTTGATCCCCGTTTGATCCACCGTATTCCACCGGCTGTTGCCAAGGCGGGCATGGATACTGGCGCTGCACGTCGTCCTATCATTGATATGGATGCTTATGAGCTGAGCCTGAAAAGCCGCATGGATCCAACCGCATCCATTCTGCGCGGGTTAAACGCCCGTGCGCGTTCTGCGCAAAGCCGGATGATCTTTGCCGAGGGCGATGATCCACGGGTGCTGCGTGCTGCTGTGAATTACCAGCGTTCTGGCTTTGGTAAGGCGTTGGTTGTTGGGCGTGTCGATGATGTGAAGGCCAAGCTGGAAGAGGCTGGAATGGGAGATGCTGTCCGCGAGCTGGAAGTGGTCAACGCCGCCAACACCACGCATCTCAATACCTATAAGAGTTTTCTCTATAGTCGTCTCCAGCGCAAAGGGTTTGACCAAAAAGACATCCACCGTTTGGCGGCGCGTGACCGTCATGTGTTCTCGTCCCTGATGTTGGAACATGGTCACGGTGATGGTTTGGTGACGGGTGCCACCCGCAAATCGGCACATGTGCTGGACCGGATTAATCATGTGTTTGATGCCGACGCTGCCCATGGCGCTGCCGGCGTAACGGCGCTGCTACACAAAGGACGGATTGTTCTGATCGGCGATACACTGGTACACGAATGGCCGGATGAAAACGATCTCGCTAATATCGCTGAACGTTCTGCTGATGTTGCCCGCCATATGGGACTGGAGCCTCGGGTGGCCTTTGTTAGCTTCTCGACCTTTGGCTATCCGGTTTCTGAACGAGCAGAGAAAATGCACCTAGCTCCAGCAGTGCTGGAACAGCGCGGTGTTGATTTCGAATTCGAAGGTGAAATGACCGTGGATGTGGCCCTGAACGCGGCCGCGCAAGAGGCATATCCATTCTCGCGCCTGACTGGCCCAGCAAACATCCTGATCGTGCCGGCCCGTCACTCGGCGTCGATTTCGGTCAAACTGATGCAGGAAATGGGAGACGCCACGGTTGTTGGGCCAATCCTTAGCGGTGTGGATAAGTCGATCCAAATCTGTTCAACCACGTCGACCGCTAACGATATCCTTAACATGGCGGTCCTAGCTGCCTGCGATATCGGGTAACGGCTATGGCAATCTGGAATCTCGGTTCAATCAACGCGGATATGGTCTATGCCCTGCCGCACCTCCCGCAGCCAGGGGAAACCTTGGCCGCGCTGGACTATCAGCAATTTCTGGGCGGTAAGGGGGCAAATATGTCTGTTGCTGCCACCCGCGCGGGATCGGCGGTTCATCACATTGGCGCCGTGGGTGCGGACGGTTTGTGGGCGGTTGACCGGATGTCCGATTATGGTGTTGATACCCAGCACATTGCGCAGATCGATACGCCAACTGGTCACGCCATAATCGCGGTCGATCGCGAGGCCGAAAACCAGATCATTCTGTTCCCCGGTGCCAATCGAGCGTTGACCACTGATCAGGTCGAACAGGCTCTAACACAGGCTGAATCGGGCGATATTCTGGTGATGCAGAATGAAACCAACATGCAGGCCGAGGCTGCAAAACGGGGTCACGAGTTGGGACTGCGTGTATGTTATGCCGCAGCTCCATTTGACGCCGATGCTGTGCAGGCCGTGCTTCCGTATCTTGATGTTTTGTTCCTGAACGAAGTTGAAGCTCAGCAGTTGCAAGAGGCCACAGGCAAAAGCCCGGATCAGCTTGGCATCTCGGATGTGATTGTCACCCTCGGCTCCAAGGGCGCGCGTCATTTTCATGCTGGATCAGGTGAAACAACGGATGTCCCGGCGCATAAGGTCACTGCAGTAGATACGACAGGCGCCGGTGATACCTTTACTGGTTATGTTTTGTCAGGCTTGGATCGGGGGCTGTCCATGCACCAATCGCTGGAACAGGCCAATCGTGCCGGCGCACTGATGGTGACACGTGCGGGTACGGCTGATGTAATCCCGGATTTAAACGAAGTTCAAAACGCCAGTTTTAACTAGTGTTCACCAACAAAGGGCGCTGCATCACCCCATAGTTCAAGAACCCGGGCATCGCGGCGGCAGGCTTGGCGATAGCGTTTATAGGCCTCGGACTGGCGTTTGAGGCCAAAACGCGTAACGACTAGGCTGCGCCCTTTGTAGTAGTCTTGGTGATAGCCCTCTGCGGGAAAGAATTGCGTAAGTGGCAAAATAGGTGTCACGATAGTACGGCCCAAGTCACTTTGTGCTTGGGTCTTAACTTGTTCCGCTAGAGCCAAATCTCCCTTGTTAGAGACAAATATCGCGGTGCGATAGCTTTCTCCGCGATCACAGAACTGCCCACCAGCATCTGTTGGATCCACGGATCTGAAAAACATCTCTAGCAAGGTCTTACGGCTCACTATTTGCGGGTCAAAAAAGATCTGTACCGCTTCGTAATGTCCAGAGCCGCCCTTGCTCACCTGTTTGTAGGTTGGGTTTTGACTGTCGCCACCGGTATAGCCAGATATCGCGCCAGTTACGCCAGGTACCGATTCAAAATCGCTTTCGACACACCAGAAACAGCCGCCGGCAACAACCAGAGCCTCGGGTGTTTGCGCTTTTACCTCATGTCCACGCAGCAGGACGGCGAAGACCATTAGTATGGCAAGGATTACGGGTTTTGGATTGTTGGATATACGCATGACAGTCTCCATTTCCTTGACCCTGACGGGTGCGAAAAGAAGGCTCAATGGGGTGAAATCGTTTGTCACCTATTGGTGAGAGGAGTTTACCGCCTGCGAATTCTTTAGGGGCTCAACCCAGCAATTTGCCGAGCTTTAGGGCGACAGCCATATCGCCCGAGATTTTCAATTTTCCCATCAGCACGCCAGTCATCGGGTTTAGTTTACCAGTCAGAAGTTTGACCAAATTGTCCTGCGAAAGGCGAATGGTGCAGTCGGTTTTCTGATCCACAGTGCTGGCATGGTTGTCAGCCAGCACGATAACACCGTCATCACCACAGTCGAATTTCAACGATCCATCAAAATGGGTGCCATTAAGCCCTGTTTGAATGCGATCCGCGATGTCTTGAAGCATTATTTGTCCCCTTGCCTGACGTTAGCGTTAAGTCGGCAAGGGAGATTGGGCAATGTTGACCAAACGGGAGGCGATCAATTTACACGCCGGAAAGTGTTTTCACCGTCAGGGGGCAGAACTCGCCGTCATAGAAAGCTTCGAGAACTTGAACAAATTCTGACGCGGCGCCGGGTACTGCAGCAAACAAAGTCATCGAGGAACGCAGTTTTTTAGCGTCAGTAGCACCAAAAATTTGATCCGCAGCGGTGTCTTTATGCGACAGCACAAGACGGCTCACTTCGATCAATCGGCGGTTCAACTCAGGATCGTTCAAATAGGCGGTGGCCTCGGCCAAATCCTCGATCCCATAGAGCTGCGCCATGTGGGACTTGCCCAATTCAGCCAGTTGAGGAAAGACAAACCACATCCAATGGCTTGTCTTTGTTCCAGCCTTTAGCTCGGCCAGGACATCGTTCCAAACGGTGTCCTGCGCCTCGATAAACATCTCTAATTCATCAGAGAAGTCGTCTTCTTCCATTACTTGACCCGCTTGTTCCGCATAGCAATCAGCTTCAAGCGTAGGGCCTGCAATTGGATAAATCCAGCGGCATCTTTCTGATCGTATGCACCAGCGTCATCTTCAAACGTCACGTGCTCTTCGGAATACAGCGAATGCTCGGACCAGCGGCCAACACAGGTGGCAGACCCTTTGTACAGCTTCAGGCGAACAGTACCGGTGACATGCTCTTGGCTGGCATCGATCGCAGCCTGCAGCATTTCACGCTCGGGCGAATACCAGAAACCATTGTATACCAGTTCGGCATACTTTGGCATCAGCTCGTCTTTCAGATGCATCGCGCCACGATCCATGGTGATCGACTCGATACCGCGGTGTGCTTCTAGCAGCAGTGTACCGCCCGGAGTTTCGTAGATGCCGCGGGATTTCATGCCAACAAATCGGCCTTCGACCAGGTCCAGACGGCCACAGCCGTGCTTGCCGCCATATTCGTTCAGCTTGGTCAGGATGGTCGCTGGTGACATTGCTTCGCCATTGATGGAAACTGCATCACCTTTTTCAAAGCCAACTTCGATGAACTCAGGCTCGTTTGGCGCATCTTCGGGGTGCACAGTACGCTGGTACACATAGTCTGGTGCTTCGACGGCCGGATCTTCCAGCACTTTACCCTCAGAAGAGGTGTGCAGCAGGTTAGCATCAACCGAGAAGGGCGCTTCGCCACGTTTGTCTTTGGCAACTGGGATCTGATGCTGCTCAGCGAACTCCAACAGACGGGTCCGCGAGGTTAGGTCCCACTCACGCCAAGGTGCGATTACCTTGATGTCAGGGTTCAGCGCATAAGCTGCCAGTTCAAAGCGAACCTGGTCATTGCCTTTACCAGTTGCACCATGCGCAACGGCGTCAGCACCGGTTGCTTCGGCGATCTCGACAAGACGTTTGGAGATCAGCGGGCGTGCGATCGAAGTACCCAGCAGGTACAGTCCTTCATACACAGCGTTGGCGCGGAACATTGGGAAGACAAAGTCACGCACAAATTCTTCGCGGACATCTTCGATATAGATGTTTTCTGGGGCGATCCCTAGCAGTTCAGCCTTGGCGCGGGCGGGCTCAAGCTCTTCGCCCTGACCCAAGTCAGCAGTAAAGGTAACAACCTCACAGCCATACTCGGTCTGCAGCCATTTCAGGATGATTGAGGTATCAAGGCCACCGGAATAGGCCAGAACAACTTTTTTGGGCGCGGACATGGGATTTCCTCTTAAGCAGAACGCTTGGCCGATAGCTGGTTTCGCGCGCAAGGGCAAGGATTTCTGGGGTTTTCGCGAGGAGTTCTGCGGTCTAGGGTCCGCAGCAGATTTTGACTGGCATTTGGAAGGACGATTTATGATTGGTTGGAGCATATTTGCCCATTCTGTTGGGATGGTGACACGCAACCTGTCCACGGCACTGAAGATTACAGTTGTACCAGTTTTGATCGGGTTCGGCTTGATTGCAGCGATATTTGTGATGACCGGTCTCTCATTGGATATGTTTGACGAACAAAATTCGGCAGACACGTTGTTTCAAGACGGGAACTTAGGTTCCTTAGTCCTGGCCTTACTTTTAGGCGCCGTTACAATGGTCGTGGTCCAACTTTGGGTCTTTGTGTCCTGGCACCGGTTTATCTTGTTGGAAGAATACCCAACTGGCTGGGTTCCGGAATTTCGTACTGATCGGATGGTTGCTTATTTTGGTTGGGGGCTTTTGCTTGCTATCATCATCATTGCAGCCTTGATTCCAATAGGAATAGTTGCTGCCTTATTGGCCGCTGCTCTGTCGCAGGTTTCGCTGACGGCTGCGATGTTGGCACCATTGGTTTCCATAATCCTAGGGTATCTGATCTTTTATCGCATTTCAGCCATTTTGCCTGCTGCTGCAGTTGGCAAGCAGCTTAGCATTGGGCAGGCGTGGGAGGCGACCAAAGGATCAAGTGGCGCACTGCTAGTAGCTGGCATTTCGACAGGAGTTGTTCAGTTCTTGCTTCAGTATGTTGGTGAACTGTCCATGGCAGTGTTCCTCCCCTTCGGAATTGCCTTTCAAGTGCTGACCGCTCTGGTGATGTCTTTGGTCAACGTCAGCATTCTGACAACGATCTACGGGCACTATGTTGAAGGTCGCGAGATTGACTGAATGTAGACCCTAAGGTGTTGTTATAAATAATAACTATGCCACAAGGCTGTGACAGAAAGATATAGAAGGGATAACTTATGAAGGGTTGGGCAATTTTTGTGCACTCTTTGCACTTACTGTGCACGAACCACAAAAATGCGTTGCGCATTTCTTCGCCACTCATCTTTGTGATCATTCTAGCCAGCATTTTTGTAGGTCCGGGCTCTTCGGGGACCAGCGAACAGCTTGAAACGATGCCAAGTTGGGAAGTCATGTACGGTGTTCTAACTGTACTAGAGCTTATCGCGGCGCTTTGGGTGGCGGTAGCATGGCATCGATTTGTCTTGTTGGAAGAGACGGGCGGAGTCTTACCTCCGTTCAATGGCGGTAGAATTCTATCCTATTGGGGACATGCAATTATGTTGACGCTGGCGGTTGGCACTGTGGCCGGCATCATTGCTTTAGTTGTTGTATCCCTCACGCCTTCTAATTTTTACCTGCGTTGGTTTGGTATCTCGTTGGTTATTTGGGGAGGGCTTTGGACATTTTACCGTCTGTCACCAATGTTGCCAGCTGCGGCATTGGGTAGATCAATCGGGTTTTCCGAAGCTTGGGAGGATACCAAAGGAATTTCGATGGCTATCCACTTGGTTGCGATTCTTTTTCTGATGCTAAATTTTGTTGGTGGATTTGGTGCAATGCAGTTGTTTCCTGACAGTACTTTCGTCGGAAGTCTTGTTAAGGGCGGCCTTAACTGGGGTATCTCGATGGTTGGGGTCAGTTTGTTGACGACCATTTATGGTGTTGGAACTGAGGGCCGAGAGATCGGCTGAACAAAACAGTAATCGCTGTTTGGCGCTGCATCTGCCCCTTGCTTTGGGCGCGGGCATAAGCCACTCAGTAGAATATGACTGATTTCCAGACCCAGGCCCGTGCTGCCGAAGCCGCCATGCGTGATGTGTTTCCTGCAACGCCGTTGCAGCGCAATGCGCATTTGTCCGAACGCTTTAGTGCGGACATCTATCTGAAGCGTGAGGATCTGAGCCCGGTTAGGTCATACAAACTGCGCGGCGCCTATAACGCCATGCGCAAGCAACCAGGACAGGATCTGTTCGTCTGTGCCAGTGCTGGAAATCATGCCCAAGGCGTTGCCTATATGTGCAGCCATATGGGGGTCAAAGGCGTAATTTTTATGCCGGTGACCACGCCACAGCAGAAAATCCAAAAAACTCGCATGTTTGGCGGAGAGCAGATCGAGATTCATCTCGTGGGTGACTATTTTGACGATTGTCTGACTGCAGCGCAGGAATGGTGCCAAAAAGAGGGCGGCCACTTTTTATCGCCATTTGATGATGCGGATGTGATCGAAGGCCAAAGCTCGATTGCGGTAGAGATCGAAGAACAACTAGGGCGATTTCCGGATCACGTCATTCTCCCTGTTGGGGGCGGCGGAATGTCATCTGGTGTTGCCTCGTGGTTTGGTGATCAGGTCCATTGTTTGTTTGCTGAGCCGGAGGGCGGTGCCTGTCTGCGTGCGGCTTTGGCTGCTGGACATCCCGTTGCTTTGGATCACGTTGATACATTTGTTGACGGCGCTGCTGTTGGAAAAATAGGCGTGCAGCCTTTTGGTTTGCTGCAGCATGTTCCGCTTCCAGATGTTCTGAGCATTTCCGAAGATCGGATCTGCACCACAATGATTGAAATGCTCAATGTTGAAGGCATTGTTCTGGAACCGGCAGGGGCTTTGGCCGTCGAAGCGCTGGGCGATGTGCGCTCGTGGATTCGCGGCAAAACCGTTGTTTGTGTAACGTCTGGTGGAAATTTCGACTTTGAACGCCTGCCCGAGGTTAAAGAACGGGCACAGCGATACTCCGGTGTAAAAAAATACTTCTTGCTGAGACTGCCGCAGCGGCCAGGTGCGCTGAAAGAGTTTTTGGGGATCCTGGGACCTGAGGATGATATCGCAAGGTTTGAGTACATGAAAAAATCAGCACGAAACTTTGGTTCGGTGCTGATCGGCATTGAAACAAAGCGGCCAGAGAATTTTCCGAAACTGTTTGCCCGGTTGGAAGCTGCGGGATTCACCTATACCGACATCACTAATGATGAAACATTGGCTCAGTTTGTGATTTAATCCGGGATGCCTCAGTTTTAGAAGCGAGTAGGTAACTCACTGATAAAAGTGGATTTTGAAGTCTGGAATTCGACTATTATCGACGGCACATCAACTGTGTCTGCCTGACCTTGCGCCGACTGTCGCTCACCATCCTGGCACATCGCCGAAAAGGCCTGAAATCCCAAGCTTAATGCGCTGCCTTTCAAGAAATGCAGATCCTGTTCCAGTTGAGACCGGTCCTCAAGGGTGCCAAGGCGTTCGATGACCTCTTCAACCTCTTCCAGGAACAGCTCAACAACTTCACCAAAATCTTCGGCACCCACTTCTTCACGAAGCTCTTTAACTCTTGGCCAATCAATCATGATAAAATCCTACACTCTTTCCCAATCGAGGTAAAAATACCGCGCAAATCGTAAAATTAAGGTGAATGGTGAAAAATATCTCAAAATTTAAAGTTCACAGCTTATTAAGCGCTCGACGTGATATTGCCGGAAGTTACTAGAAAACCGCCGTCATTAACGAGGTGCATTCGGTGTTGCCAGACAGTACATTTGATAACGACGAGCAAGTTGACAATGGGTCGATTCGACGAGTTTTGGTCGTAGACGACAGTCGGCTTCAGAGACGCATCCTTGTTGCGTCCCTGAAGAAATGGGGATTCGAAGTTACCGAAGCTGAAAGCGGCGAGGCCGCGATGGAAGCCTGCAACATCGATCCACCTGACCTGATTCTGAGTGACTGGATGATGCCCGGAATGAACGGCTTGGAATTTTGCCGAGCTTTTCGTGAGCAATCCAAGGAAAGCTATAGCTACTTTATTCTGCTGACTTCCAAGAGCGAGAAAAATGAAATTGCCGAGGGGCTGGATGCTGGTGCGGATGACTTTCTAACCAAGCCCGTCAACTCGGATGAACTTCGCGCCCGTATTTCCGCCGGAGAACGAATTTTGCGAATGCAGCGTGAGCTGTCGGAAAAGAATCGAATTGTTTCAGATACTTTAGATGAACTTCAAAGCGTCTATGATGCGATCGACAAGGATCTAGTGCAGGCCCGTAAGATCCAGGAATCCTTAGTACCTGAATTGTCACGCAAGTTTGGATCTTCTTCGGTTAGTTTGCTGCTCAAACCCTGCGGCCATATTGGTGGCGATCTCGTGGGGATGTTCTCTCCCGGTGTAAATCGACTTGGGTTTTATTCAATCGATGTGTCCGGGCATGGGATTACATCAGCCATGATGACAGCGCGTCTTGGTGGCTATTTGTCTTCGAACTATTTCGACCAAAACATTGCGATGGAGAAACGCTTCAATCGCTTTTATGCCCTGCGGCAACCAGAAGAAGTGGCCAGCCTGCTGAATGCACGGCTGATTGCTGATACTGGCATCGAAGAATATTTCACCATGGCCTACTGCATAGTTGATCTGCGCAGTGGTATTCTGAAAATGGTGCAGGCCGGGCATCCGCACCCACTAATCCTCCGCAAAGACGGCTCAACCGAGTTTTTGGGAGAGGGTGGAGTACCTGTCGGGCTGATTCCCGACATTCCATATTCGCAGGTTGAAGCCGTAATGGAGCCCGGCGATCGCTTGCTGCTTTATTCTGATGGTTTCACCGAAGCGCGGCTGGTGAATGGTGAGATGCTTGAACCTGAGGGGCTTCTGGACCTGATTGCCAAATGTGATTCGCGGCAAAGTGGACAGGAATTCCTGGATGATCTTTACTGGAACCTCACCCAAGTGATGTCACCAGAGTTCGGTCTAGAGGACGATGTTTCAGCCACTGTGTTTGAATATAACGGTCCCTGAAATATCCGCAGGGCTCCCGCCCATCGTTGATCATCAAAGATGACCGGTCTTCTGTTGGGCGTAGCGCGCGCCCAAGGGTGACCTTGGGCTGATAGATCAATTTATGTTGTGTCTGAATATTTCAATGCACTTTATGCAGTTAGCTGTTTTTCCAACGCGTTTGCGAAGTAACGATCACCTGGATTTTTAAGCCGGCTCACCGCTTCTGCGCAATCCATCCAGATCGCTTCGTGCGCATCTTCGCCAGGAGCACCCATGCAGAGCAAGGGTCGGGCGATATAGATTTGGCATAGCTTTTCAGCCCAAAGATCGTACTCGGGCATATAGACAAATCGCCGGAAAACCCCAAACCGGCGAGGTGTTGAAATTGTCCAGCCAGTTTCCTCTAGAACTTCGCGGTGCAAGGCGGGAATAGGCGATTCTCCGGGATCAATCCCGCCACCGGGGAGCTGCAAATCGGGATCAGGGTCATACTGGCAGGTTAACAACAAACGGCCATCACGTGGTAACAAAGCATATGCACCAGGGCGGCGGGTATAGCGGCGGCCCTTATGTGGTGGCTCTCCAAATCGTCTGATCACGCAGTGACCCCTTTCATCCAATTGTGATAACCCTATATAGGCTCGATATGCCAACCCTGGGCGTGTAAGGAAACCCCAATGACTCTTGGAACAAAAATTGCATGGGACGACACAGTCCTGCCTTTCCAGCTGGATAACGTCGACATGCGTGGCCGCGTGGCGCGACTGGATGGTGTGCTTGATGGAATTCTCAAGCAACATGATTACCCGTCACAAGTCGAAGCCTTAGTGGCCGAGATGGCTTTGCTGACTGCCTTGATCGGTCAGACAATCAAGCTGCGTTGGAAGTTGTCGCTTCAGGTGCAGTCCAAAGGCCCAGTGCGGATGATTGCCACCGACTATTACGCGCCTAAGGCCGAGGGTGAGCCAGCGCGCATTCGGGCCTATGCCAGTTATGATGCCGAACGGCTCACGGATGCAACGCCTTTTGATCAGGTCGGTGATGGCTATTTCGCTGTCATGATTGACCAAGGTGAAGGTAACAAACCTTATCAGGGCATCACGTCTTTGGATGGTGAGTCTATTTCTGTCTGTGCCGAGGCTTACTTTGCCCAGTCAGAGCAACTACCAACTCGGTTCAGCCTCAGCTTTGGAAAATCGTCTGAGCCAGGTAACCCTGAGCATTGGCGCGCTGGCGGTATTATGCTGCAAAGCATGCCTAAGGCCTCTCCATTTGTTGCCCAGTCCGATGGAACAGGGGAAACTCTGACCGCCGCAGATTTGGTAGAGGGTGAAGAGGGCGAGAACTGGAACCGCGTTAATGTTCTGTTGAATACGGTTGAAGACCTGGAACTTATAGGGCCATCGGTACCACCAACCGACTTGCTTGTTCGCCTTTTCCACGAAGAGGCTCCGCGAGTGTTTGACCCGCAGGCTGTCATGTTTGGTTGTACCTGTTCCGAAGACCGGGTGCGCCAAAGTCTGTCGATCTATTCGGCAAAGGACATTGAAAAAATGACCACAGATGAAGGACGGGTTACTGCCGACTGCCAATTCTGCAGCGCGCACTACGATCTCGACCCGAAAACGGTTGGCTTTGACTCGGAGAACCCGCCGAGTGCCTAACTTGATCGAAACATTGCGTGCTGCCTTGGAGCAACCCGGGGATGGCTCGTCTGATTTTGATCTTAATCCGGATGTAAAACTTCCGGCGGGGCGTAAACTTCGCCCTGCTGGTGTATTGGTTCCAATCACAATCACCAGCGGTGAACCTCGCGTGATTTTGACCAAACGGTCCTCAGCTCTCAAGCATCACCCAGGTCAGATTGCTTTCCCAGGTGGAAAGCAGGATGATGGCGATGACGATGTAACCGATGCTGCGCTGCGTGAGGCATGGGAAGAAATTGGGCTACCTCGAGACATCCCTCAAGTCATAGGCCATTTACCGAACCACGAAACCGTGACCGGCTTTCAGGTCACCCCGGTAGTGGCCCTGCTAGATCAGGGTTTCCCGATACGCCCAGAGCCGGGAGAAGTGGACGAGGTGTTTTCTGTCCCTTTGCGGCACCTACTGTATCTTGAAAACTATATAATTGAGTCGAGACGTTGGCGTGGGGTCCAGCGTCGCTACTTTACCGTGCCCTTTGGTCCCTACTATATCTGGGGCGCAACAGCGCGCATGTTGCACGGACTGGCACTACGGACGACGTGATGACCCCAATTGATCAACCCTGGCTGACAGATTCCACGACGCAAGCCGTATGCAATGCTATTACGGCCAAGGGAGCAGAGCTATACTTTGTTGGTGGTTGCGTACGCAATGCACTGATGGGCGTAGATGTTTCCGATTTGGATATGTCTACCAATGCGCATCCCGAAACCGTGGTTGAACTGGCCGAAAAGGCGGGGCTAAAGGCGATTCCTACCGGGATAGATCACGGGACAATTACCGTTGTCTGTGATGGCAGACCGTTTGAAATCACCACCTTTCGCAAGGATGTAGCCACCGATGGCCGCCGCGCTACTGTTGCCTTTGCCACAGACATTGCCGAGGACGCAGCGCGCCGTGATTTCACGATGAACGCGATCTATGCTCTCCCTGATGGCACCCTCGTTGATCCGTTGGGTGGTATGGATGATCTGCGTGCGCGCAGGGTGCGGTTTATCGGAACCGCCGAAAATCGTATTCGCGAGGATTATTTGCGTTCTCTTCGTTATTTTCGGTTTCACGCCTGGTACGGCGATCAATCTGCTGGGTTTGATCCAGATGCTCTGGCCGCAATTGCTGCTAACCTAGATGGGTTAGGGCAGCTTTCACGCGAGCGGGTTGGTGCGGAGCTGTTGAAACTGTTGGCCGCCGCTAATCCTGCGCCTGCCATTGCGACAATGCGGCAAACTGGCGTTCTGATGGAATTGCTTCCCGGTGCGGATGAGCGCGCCTTGGCTCTGCTGATTCATCTAGAGGCCGGAATGACGCCAAGCTCGATCCGCCGCCTTGCCGCGCTCGGCGGGCCGCAAATGGGAGAGCACCTGCGCCTAAGCAAGGTTCAGTCAACCAATTGGCGCACGTTGCGAGAGCAAGCATCGACGACAACCGGGGCTGCTGAGTTGGCGTACCGTTTAGGTGAAACACAGGCGCGGGATGTTCTGTTACTTCGCGCAGCCTCGTTGGAACAGCCTAAAAACCCCAATTTAGAGACTGAAATTGCTCAAGGGGTAAGTGCGAGATTTCCGCTGTCTGCGCGTGATCTGATGCCAGAAATCACCGGGAAAGCGCTGGGTGAAACTTTGAAACGGCTCGAGACTGAATGGATCGCCTCAGGATTTTCGCTCAACCGTGAGGCATTGCTGGCGCGCCGCTAGAACAGCTCTGCTCAACTAAAACGCGTGACAACTTAAAAAATCTGTCTTACGCATAGGCATCGACAACTGTCACATGACGGAGGAATGCATATGTATCGTGGGATCTGGCTCAACTAACGCCGATATCCTTCCGAGTTTTGACCGGGGGGCTTCGGCGCCACCTCTGTCTGCATTTGCATCCTTTATTCGCTCACCTGGAGCACCGTTATGTTTCGTTACTTCGAAAACCTTGTAGATCCGTATTGCGACTATCCTGAACAGGACACGCCACCAACGCGTCTGTGGCCGTTCATGCGCGACTACTGCCGCCCGTTCAAACGTATCTTTATCTGGACCGCCTTAATGTCTCTGGTGGTCGCCGCAGTTGAGATCGGCCTGATCTACTATATGGGGCGGATGATTGATTACTTTGGCGAAGGACCGCAGCAGGTCTGGGCCAATTACGGCACCGAATTGATCTTGGTTGCGATGTTCATCTTGTTCATCCGCCCGGCCTTGCAATTGTTGGACGTGGTGCTGCTCAACAATGCGATTCTGCCGAACTTGGGTACGCTGGTCCGTTGGCGCGCGCACCGACATGTGCTGCGTCAATCCGTTAGCTGGTTTGAAAACGATTTCGCCGGCCGTATTGCCAACCGTATTATGCAAACACCTCCGGCTGCGGGCGAAGTGGTTTTCCAAGTATTCGATGCTATCTCCTATTCGCTGGCCTATTTGATAGGTGCAGCTTTGTTGCTGATGGTTGCTGATGTGCGACTACTGGTACCATTGTTGATTTGGTTTGTTTTCTACGGATTACTCGTGAAATGGACCGTGAAGCGGGTTGGCCCCGCGTCACAGGCTTCATCAGACGCGCGATCTGCAGTGACCGGATTAGTTGTTGATTCCTACTCCAATATCCATTCAGTCAAGATGTTCGCTCACCACGATCTTGAGCTTACCGGAGCAAAAAAGGTTATCGAAAACACGCGTCAAACATTCCAGACCGAAATGCGGATTTTCTCAGTAATGGATGCCGTCTTGGTGACACTGAACGGGCTGTTGATTGTCGGTGTGGTTGGATGGGCTATTTACCTGTGGATGCAGGGGCAGGCCTCGGTGGGTGTTATTGCTGCTGCTGCTACGCTGACTTTGCGGTTAAACGCGATGACCGGCTGGATCATGTGGGCACTGACTTCGTTTTTCCGTGAACTTGGTGTGGTGGCCGAGGGTATGGAGACCATTGCCCAACCAATTGAACTGGTTGATGCAGCCAATGCCGAACCTTTGCTGCTGACCGATGGCAAGATCGAGATCAAGAACTTGTCGCATCACTATGGGCGTGACTCTGGCGGTTTGGACAAGCTGAACCTGACCATTCAACCCGGCGAGAAGATTGGCCTGATTGGCCGCTCGGGGGCGGGTAAATCGTCATTGGTCAAGCTGCTGTTACGGTTTTATGACACCGAAGCCGGGCAAATCCAGATCGACGGCCAGGATATTCGTGCGGTTACGCAGGATAGTTTGCGCGGCAACATTGGTATGGTGCAGCAAGACAGCTCGCTATTGCATCGCTCGGTACGGGATAATCTTCTATATGGTCGGCCCGACGCATCTGAGGAACAGATGATCAAGGCTTCCAAACAGGCCGAAGCCCATGATTTTATTATGGACCTGGAGGATCCTCAGGGACGCAAGGGCTATGACGCCCATGTGGGTGAACGCGGTGTGAAACTGTCCGGCGGTCAGCGTCAGCGTGTCAGTTTGGCCCGCGTGATCCTCAAAGATGCGTCGATCCTGTTGCTGGACGAGGCCACAAGTGCGCTCGACAGTGAGGTTGAAGCCATCATTCAGCAGACTCTATATGGTATGATGGAGGGCAAGACGGTGATTGCGATTGCACATAGGCTGTCCACCATCGCACAGATGGACCGTATTCTGGTGCTGGACCAAGGCCGCATTGTCGAAGAAGGTTCACATGATGAATTGCTCCAGGCCCAAGGTCTGTATGCCCAGTTCTGGGCGCGGCAATCAGGCGGGTTCCTGAATATCGAGGCAGCAGAATGAATATTGGCAATTGGATTGACGCATTTAGACCGGCCGTAGGGGCTCCACCTCAGACGTTGTGGGCCTTTATCCGCTGGTGCCTGTCGGGCGCTTGGCCAATGTTGTTTCTCGCCGCGATGTTTTCCGCCTTTGCTGGCGCGATGGAGGCTGGAACAGCCTATATTCTGGGCCTTGTGATTGACACAGCGATTGTCAGTGGCCCCGAGGGGTTCTTTAGCACTGGCAACATTTGGATGATTGTGGGCTCAATCGCCTTCTTCCTGGTTGCCCGGCCTATTTTGTTCGGGTTTTCAGCGGCCTCCAACGCCATCATCGTACGGCCTAATGTGGCCCCCTTGGTTCTGTCGCGCCTCAACAACTGGACAATGGGGCAGTCGGTTAGCTTCTTTGATGACGACTTTGCTGGCCGCATTGCGCAAAAACAGATGCAAACCTCAAATGCGGTAACCAGTGTTGCTGCCGAAGTCATCAACGTGGCTGCCTTTGCTTTGGCCTCATTGGCTGGCTCCTTGGCATTGCTGGGTGCGATTGATTGGCGGATCACCATCCTGTTTTTTGCATGGCTGGTTGGCTATTTCGCAACAATCAGGTGGTTTCTTCCACGGGTACGTCAACGGGCAGCAGCGCGTGCTGGCGCACGGGCAACCGTCACCGGACAAGTGGTTGATTCCATCACTAATATCAAAACGGTCAAGCTGTTCGCCCACGCGGATCACGAGGAAAAGACCGCCCAGGATGCAATGGCCGATTTCCGCTTCAAGGCGTTGGACTTTGGCTACCTGTCGGCGTCTTTTCGTTTCTGTCTCATGTGCCTTGCAGGCTTGCTTCCGGTAATGCTGGTTGGTGCAACCTTGTTGCTGTGGCAATCGGGGCTCGCAACCGAGGGCGATATCGTTGCTGTTGGCGCGGTGGCGATCCGCATCTCTCAGATGACTGGTTGGGTCAGCTTCACGCTGATGGAGATCTATTCCAATGTTGGTGAGATCGAAAATGGCATGAATACATTGACTGCGCGCAACCGGGTTGAGGATCAACCGGCGGCAACAGATCTGGTTGTTCCACGGGGTGAGATTGTTTTTGAAGAGGCAGGCTTTGCCTATGGACGCGATATTGGTGGGATCAATGGGGTTTCATTGACTATTAAGCCAGGTGAAAAGCTGGGCATTGTCGGCGCATCCGGGGCAGGAAAGTCGACTTTGGTTTCGCTCCTTATGCGGCTCTACGACGGCGAAAGTGGCCGTATTTTGATCGATGGGCAGGATATTTCCGGTGTTACCCAAGACTCACTGCGCCGCCAGATCGGAATGGTCACGCAGGAAACCGCCATGTTCAACCGGTCCGCCCGCGACAACATCCTGTATGGGCGGCCAGACGCTAGTGAAGCTGATCTGATCCGGGCTGCAAAACAGGCCGAGGCGGATGAGTTCATCGCAACACTGCAAGATGGCAGTGGGCGGCAGGGGTATGACGCGCATCTTGGCGAACGTGGTGTGAAACTGTCAGGCGGACAAAGACAGCGGATCGCTCTGGCGCGCGCTATTCTGAAAGATGCGCCAATTCTGGTGCTGGACGAGGCGACCTCGGCACTGGATTCCGAGGTTGAAGCAGCCATACAATCGGCCTTGCACAGGGTAATGGAGGGCAAGACCGTTTTGGCGATTGCGCACCGTCTGTCTACTCTTAGCGAGATGGATCGGATTATAGTGATGGATCAAGGGCGCATCGCAGAAAATGGCAGCCATGACGAGCTATTGGCGCGCGGCGGGTTGTATGCTCAGTTCTGGGCGCGTCAGTCTGGTGGCTTTATTCGGACCGAGGCGGAAACGCGCGCAGCTGAATAAGGCTTTTGCCAAAGTACGCTTTGGTCTGTATCAGGGCGCGCATGAGTACATCAGCCAGAACCACCGCCAGTATCACTCGTCTCGGACACCAAGGCGACGGAGTCGCCGAAGGCCCATTATTTGCCCCTCGCACTTTACCGGGTGAAGTGGTGACAGGTGTTGTTGACGGCAGCGCGCTGGGCGACATCCGTATTGAGACGCCATCTGAGCACCGGGTGCAGGCGCCGTGCCGCCATTACAAGTCCTGTGGAGGGTGCCAACTACAGCACGCCGATGACGGTTTTGTAGCTGATTGGAAAGTTGGGATTGTTCGCAATGCGCTGGGCGCCCAAGGGCTGGAAACAGTGTTCCGCCCCATCCATACCTCTTCACCGCAATCCCGCCGACGTGCGACTCTGGCTGTTCGGCGCACCAAAAAAGGCGCGATGGCCGGGTTTCACGGCCGCGCCTCTGGTGTGATCACCCAAATCCCTGACTGCCATCTGCTCGATCCAAAGCTGCTCGCCGCAATCCCAATGGCCGAAGATCTGGCGATGATTGGTGCCAGTCGTAAAACACCGCTGGCTGTTACCGTCACGCTGTCTGATATCGGGCAGGATGTACTAGTAAAAAACGGCAAGCCGTTGGATGGACCGTTGCGGATGGCTTTGGCTCAATCTGTTGAGAAGTTGGGAATCACTCGGCTAACCTGGGATGACGAACAGATCGCCATGACCCAACCGCCTACTCAGACATTTGGCCCTGCCAAGGTTTGCCCCCCGCCTGGTAGTTTTCTACAGGCGACCCGAGATGGCGAGGCAGCATTGCTGGCAGCGGTGCAGGAAATTGTTCAAGGTGCCAAACGCGTTGTTGATCTGTTCGCAGGCTGCGGAACTTTTGCGCTGCCGTTGGCCGAACAGGCCGAGGTGCTTGCTGTTGAAGGTGACCGCGAGATGGTCAAAGCGCTGGAGGCTGGTTGGCGGCAGGCCAAGGGCCTTAAGGTGGTCAGGACGGAAGCGCGTGATTTGTTCCGTCGTCCGCTGATGCCAGACGAGTTGAACCCATTTGGGGCCTTTTACGAAGCCGCCGTCATTGACCCCCCCCGCGCCGGTGCTGAGGCGCAAGTAGCTGAGCTGGTCAAAGCACAAACCCAAACTATCGCCTATGTATCTTGCAATCCGGTCAGTTTTGCGCGCGATGCCAAGCTGCTGGTCGATGGTGGCTATACACTGGACTGGGTTCAGGTCGTTGATCAGTTCCGTTGGTCATCCCATACCGAGCTGGTTGCAGCTTTCACCCTTACCGACTGAGCCCTTTCTGGAATTCTTATTATGTCCATTATTCAACGTATGACTGCGGTGCTGGATAGTCCGCGCTTTGGAAATTTCATCACTGCGGTTATCCTAGTGAACGCTGTCACCCTTGGGTTGGAAACGGCACCATCCATCATGGCCAAGGCCGGTGGGATTATCACACTGATTGATGAGGTCTGCCTATCGATTTTTGTGTTAGAAATTTTGGCCAAACTGGTGGTGCGGCGTCACAGGTTCTTTCTAAGCGGATGGAATATATTTGATTTCATCATCGTTGGTATTGCTCTTGTACCAAGTGCACAGGGGCTGTCGGTGCTGCGGGCATTGCGAATCCTGCGCGTGTTACGTGTCATTTCAGTTGCACCCAGTTTGCGCCGGGTTGTTGAAGGCTTCATCACAGCGCTACCGGGCATGGGATCAGTGTTCCTGCTGATGGCGATAATTTTCTATATTGGTTCGGTCATTGCGACCAAACTATTTGGCGAAAACTTTCCTGAATGGTTCGGCACCTTGGGACTATCCGCCTATTCCCTATTCCAGATCATGACACTGGAAAGTTGGTCTATGGGAATCGTTCGTCCCGTGATGGAGATTTACCCTTATGCCTGGGTATTTTTTGTCCCATTCATCATGGTAACCACATTTGCAGTGGTGAACTTGCTTGTCGGTTTGATCGTGAATTCGATGCAGGATGCCCACAGCGCCGAGGATACTGAGCGGACAGACGCCTATCGAGACGAGGTTTTGGCCAGACTTGAGGCAATTGAGCAGCGGTTGCCGTCACAAAATGAAAAAAAATAAAGAAGTGGTTTTGGTTAACGAAGTATTTAGGGCTATTCTGGCACAAAGATAAAAAAAGTAACGAGAGCAGAAACCAGGCAATCACCATGGATAGACGAGCATTCGGATTGGGTGCAGCGGCAACTTTGAGCCTTGCGGCGGGTTGCAGCGGAGCCCCCAGCAAATTTCAAAGTTATCAAGGTCCCGGTGTCACTTCAGTGGTGATTAACAAGGGCGCGCGCAAAATGTACTTGCTGCACAAGGAAGAAGTGCTGCGCGAGTATAAGGTCGACCTGGGTTTTGCTCCGCAAGGTGACAAGACATATGAAGGCGATGGGAAAACCCCTGAGGGCACCTATGTCATCAATCGCCGGAACCCCAATAGCGCGTTTCATTTGTCAGTTGGTATTTCTTACCCCAACGCTCAAGACGTTGCTCAGGCCCATGCTTTGGGCAAAAGCCCGGGTGGAGACATTTTCATTCATGGAATGCCAAATGATCCCAAAGATCGCAAACGGGCGGCGCGGGTGGATGACTGGACAGCGGGATGTATCGCTGTAACCAACGAGGAAATTGAAGAAATATTTGCCATGGTGCCAGCAGGCACGGCGATTACTCTTCGCGCATAACACCCACATCAACGAACATTAAAAAAGCGGCTCTTGGCCGCTTTTTCCTTTTGATGTCATCAATTGGGGCTAGCCGCCCATCACTAAGGTCCACCAGATTTTTCCGTTGGATTCCTGAAACCACGAGAAACCCAAATTGATGGCTTTGGGGTCCATGATGACAGCGCGGGTTGCTGGTTCTTCCATCCAAGCAGACAGAGTCTCCAACTCGCTTTCATAGGTTTCCGAAATCGCTTCACCTAACATTGACCCAACATACCCAGTACGCGCGACACGATCCAAAGGTGACGATCCATCTGAGCCAAAATGCCAAGGACGGTTCTGCACTGACATATCACGTGAATGTGTAGCGGCGGCGGCGTTCAATTGTGAATTAAGCTGCACAGCCGGTGCGCCCGAAGCCTGTCGAAGGGCGTTTACCGAATCAAGCATACGGAATTGAACTTTGTCGACATTTCGGATGCGATAGGTGTTGCCACCACCTGAACTACCATCAGGTACTGGGGTACAGGCTGCTATCAGCGTTAGAATGGCTGCAGTGACAATCAGTAATACACGCTTCATTTTGCACCTTGTTCAATATCTAGCTTCAGCACTTAGCGCGACTGTGACATTGGCGCAAATGCACTTGCTGCAAATATCGGTAGTGACAAGGGTTTGATTTGCGACTGAGGCATTCACGCCATATTATGCGCATCAACAGTTTCCCATTTGTGCAGGTAATGCAGATCATGTCTTCCAAGTTATTTCACGCGCCAACTCGCCGGTTGTTTTTGACTGGTTCAGCTGCGTTGCTGAGTACTCCAGCAATTGCCCAGGTCGCAGATCCTGCGGAACCGGTATATGATCCTTTGCGCCCACCACCCGAACCAGAACCGCCTGTGCAACGCAATATTTCAGCTTTTAGAGCAAAAAATTGGCAACCTTACTTCGATAACCTGAAAAATGGCGCAGTACTGGTCGATATTGATAGCCGTGCGCTGCACTACTGGTCGGCGGACGAAACGGTATACAAGCTCTTCCCGTCTTCTGTACCGCTGTCTGATGACTTGACGCGCCGGGGTCGCACGCAGATTGTGCGTAAAGTTGAAGGTCCGTCTTGGTCCCCAACCCCAAATATGCGTAAGCGTAATCCTGAATGGCCAGCTTATGTACCTCCTGGCCCGGACAATCCATTGGGATCCCACGCGTTGTATCTAAGTTGGAAGTATTACCGTATTCATGGAACCCACGATACGCGAAAGATAGGACGCAAGTCTTCCAATGGCTGTATTGGCCTTTATAATGAACATATTGCAGAGCTTTTTGGGATGACCAAAATTGGCACACAAGTGTTGCTAATTTGACCACAAAAGGGTTCGGGGAGTCCGGATTTTATCAACAAGCATTTGCAATCTCGTGTTTTTACTGGTTAGAAAAAAACACGAGGTATGTCTTGGCTGCGTAGGCCCAAATTGTATGGCCGCGCCTTTTTCTGGAGGTTAATATGAAAAAACTCGTTCTTGCCGCTGCACTAACTGCTGCTGCTTCGACCGCGACTGCAGGTGGCTACTCTGAGCCAGTAGTAGAAGCACCAGTAATCATCGAAGAAACCACAGGTTCTTCGCAGGGCATCATTCTGCCACTGCTGTTGCTGGTTCTGGTTGGTGCTGCTGTAGCAAGCAACTAATTGCGAGCGCATTAAGTTACGGAAAAGGCGGTGGTTCTCCACCGCCTTTTTTGTTGCCCAATTTTCTAGCGTTCCAAGAAATGTTTGCAATAGAGACTTTTTCCTGTGTAAAACCTTGGGGTGAGTTTTTGGCTGCATGGGGCACGGTAAAGTGTCTCAGCCTATTAATTTTGGAGACTAAAATGAAAAAAATCGTACTTACCGCTGCGCTGACAGCTGCTGCGTCGACCGCATACGCCGGCAACCTGACCGAGCCACCAGTTGAACCACCAGTAGTCATCGTTGACGACACCACAGGTTCCTCGCAGGGCATCATTCTGCCACTGCTGCTGCTGGTTCTGGTTGGCGCTGCTGTAGCAAGCAACTAATTGAACGCTTCAGTTACGGAAAAGGCGGTGGTTTTCCACCGCCTTTTTTGTTGGTTGTAACCAGCATTTGCGCGGTTAATCAGCCATAAGACGTTTCGCGTTCGCACCACATTATGGCTGATTTTGCTAAGATGGTTTTAGTTAAGTTCAGACAGGATTTGATCCAGTGCTGTCAGGATCATGTCAACGCCTTCACTATCGACAGTCAAAGGTGGGCGAATTTTCAAGATGTTATCCTTGGGTCCTTCGCTGCCGATCAGAATACGATGATCCCGCATCCGATTTTTAATGTAAGAACATATCTGAGTGGCTTCTGAACCATCTGAATTGATCAGCTCCAGCCCCAAGAATAAGCCCATACCGCGGACATCACCAACAGCGTCGTGTCTATTTTCAAGCTCTTTCAGGCCTGCCATCAGCTGCGCACCCATCACCCGGGCGTTGTCTTGCAAGCATTCGTCATCAACGATGTCCAATACCTCTTTGCCAATCCGGCAAGACAGATTTGATCCACCAAAGGTTGAAAAGAATTCTGGTCCTTGGGCAAAGCTGTCAGCGATTTCCTTGGTTGTGACAAGCACGCCCAGCGGATGGCCATTGCCAATCGGTTTCCCCATGACAACGATATCGGGCAGGGCGCCCTGATGTTCGAAACCAAAGTAGTAATCGCCCAGGCGACCCAGCCCGGTTTGCACCTCGTCCGCAATACAAACACCGCCAGCGGCACGGACTTTTTCGTAAACCGCGGCCAGGTACCCCTTGGGTGGAATGATTTGTCCACCAACCGAGGGGAAGGTCTCGGCAATGAAACCAGCCAGTCCATAGCCCTTGTCCTGTAGTGCCTTGATCGCTGGGTCTACCAGATCCGCAAACTTTTGCGCGCGGTCGGCATCATCGCGTTTAAATAACCCGCGATAGTCGTCTGCGACCTCCACCAGCTCAACCCAATCGGTCTGACCGATTCCACCTGGAGCGTTGAATTTATAGGCCGAGATATCAATCACCCCGGTTGTATTGCCGTGGTAGCCGTGGTTGGGCGTTACCATACCCTTGGCCCCGGTATGGGCGCGGGCAAGGCGAAGGGCCAGTTCGTTGGCCTCGGTGCCTGAATTCACAAAGAAACACACCTCAAAAGGTTCTGGCAGCTTTGATAGAACCTTTTCAGCAAAGGCTGTTTGAGCAGGGTGCAGATAGCGGGTGTTTGAATTCATCCGCTTAAGCTGATCAGCCGCGACGGCTTGGATACGCGGATGCGCATGGCCAACATGGGGTACGTTGTTATAGGCGTCCAGATAGGGGCGGCCCCATTCATCAAACAGATGATGTTTCCAGCCACGCACCAGCATCACCGGGTCGGTATAGGTCAGTGAGAGGTTGCCGCCAAAGTGTGCCTTGCGGCCTGCCAAGACCTCACCTTTGTCGGTTGGCTGATAGCAGACCTTGTCATCTGGCAGGTTCAACAGCGCCGACGGGTTTGGGCATATCGCCCGCCACATGTACATTTCATCCGGATCACCCACACCGGGCCAGTCTGTTTCGATCCCAGCAGTGGTCAGAGCCAGTTGGAAATGAACATGCGGTGCCCAGCCGCCGTTGACACTGGCATCGCCCAGGCGGCAGAACTCAGCCCCTTTTTCAATGATGTCACCAACGTTCAGACGATTACAGCATTCCGGATCCAGATGCCCATACAAGGTGTAAAAAGCATCACCATCCGGGGTTTCATGCCGCAGGATGATAACCCCACCGTAGTCCAGATGGTTATTTCTGTTTTCAACAGCAAAAACAGCACCCTGCAGGGGCGCGTATAGTGGGGTTCCCGCTGGAGCGAATCCATCAACAGCCAGATGCACAGTGCGGCGATCGCTGGACTTGTACGGTCCTTTGCGGAAAGCGTCAGCCGTGTAGATCAGGCGGGGTTCATGGTAGTATCCCAACCACATACCATCACCAAACTCTTCACCCACGCGGGCGGCTTCTTCGGCAGGGAGGTCAAACGGGTTCTGCGGCCAGGTAGAGTTTTCAACCGATAGGCTGCCCATTGGGGTTTCGGCGAGGTCGGTGCCCATCAACGGGGCAAAGTTCCCGCGTTCGGCATCCAGATAGGCCATCACACGATCAGCGCCATCAACAACCGGCAGGTCGCAAGCTGCGCGTAGGTGGGCGGTGACCAGACCGCCGTTCAGCGGATGATCTTCCAGGAACCGCCAGGCTGGCCCTTGGGAAATCACCACATAGGGATCATCCGGGTTGTCCACTGCCATCAGGGTGGAATTGACCACGCTAACCGCCAGACGGGCGCGTAGCAGGGGCCAGATCAGATCAACCTCGGCATGGCTGAGCGGGTTGGCCGCGTGAAAACCAGCTACAATATCCGCCAGTGCGGCCTCGGGGTTGGGGTGGCCCAACACGATATAGGCGGCGGAAATGGCCAGATCGCAAACGCGGGGCGAGGCACACATGTCACCCAAATCGATAAATCCGGATACACGGCGTGGCTCGCTCAGCTCGCCAGAGACCAAGATATTGTAGTCATTTGCGTCGTTATGGATTGCCTGCGATGGCATTGCTGAAAGAGCCGGTTTAATTGCGGCAAACTCGGCTGCAATATCGGCAATGATGGCGCGTCTCTCTGGATCGGCGATGCACTCCAGCTGATCCGCTATCCAATCAGCAGTAGTTAGATCCCATTTGAAATCACGCTGCAGCCTACTGTGCTCAAAATCAGCTAGCGTTTTGGCGCAGTTGCCCAGAACATGACCTACGTCAAATATCAGATCAGATGTCTTGGGATCTTTCTTGGCATAGCACACACCCGGCAACCGATTCTGCAGCCACACCAGCCGCATATCACCGTTTTCATCAGGTAGCTCTAGCATCGAAACGCCGGATGGCGTGCGGATGACACGGGGGCAGGGCAGGTCGGGTGCGCCAGTTTCGATATGCTCTAACGCTTTGATTTGCATGTCGACCAGCCAGGTTTCACAGCCGGGACGCATGGCTTTTAGTATATAGCCTTGGCCGTCTTCGCCTTCGGCTAGGTAGTTCAGGTCATACTCGCCGTCCAACCGGGTCAAGTTCGCCGTGATGCCCCAGTTTTGTTGCAGCGTTGTGGCCCAATGCAGTTCGCTCATCCGTGCTTTCCCATGTCACGTTTGTGCTGTCGATTGATCTGTTACAGCGCAAACAAATATCGTTGCGCGTATTTGGACTAAGGAGGTTGGATTAGTCCACCCGGCACTGCAAATTCTTTTAGTCGAGCCAACCTTGCAGGTTTTCCTGGACGATTGTGGACAGGGCATCGATATGGCTGTCGTTGTCATTAAGGCATGGAATGTACTCGAAGACCTCACCCCCGGCTTCTTCAAAGCTCTCGCGGATTTCGTCGTTGATCTCTTCCAAAGTTTCGATGCAATCGGCCGAAAATGCCGGGGCTACAACAGCGATATTCTTCTTACCCTGCTTGGCTAAATCGGCAACGTGATCAACGGTATAGGGCTTCAGCCATTCCTCGGGGCCGAACCGAGACTGAAAGGTGCTGACCAGATCGGTGTCGTCCCAACCTAGGCGTTCCTTCAGCAGGCGCGTGGTTTTTTGACAGTGGCAATGATAGGGATCGCCCTGCTGCAAATAGCGTTCGGGCATACCGTGGTAAGACACCACAAGGATGTCAGGACGCTTTTCCATCTTGGCATAGGCCTCTTCGATCGATTTCGCCAAGGCGTCGATGTAATCGGGGTGGTCGAAATATGCCGAAACCGTGCGGGCAGCTGGCTGCCAGGTTTCATCTTTCAAAGCATTAAAAAACGCATCATTGGCGGTGGCCGATGTGGCGCCGGCGTATTGTGGATACAGCGGAAAGAACAGGATCTTGGAACAGCCTGCCTTGACCATGGCTTGGACCTTGGACTTGGTCGATGGGTTACCATAGCGCATACAAAAATCGACCATGACCTGATCGCCATAGCGCTCTTTTAGCGCATCCTTCATCTTGGCAGTCTGGTCCTTGGTGATGGTCATCAGCGGGCTTTCGCCCTTGTCATGGTTCCAAATCGATTTGTAGGCCGCGCCTGAGCTAAAGGGGCGCTTGGTGAGAATAACCAGTTGCAGCAAAGGCTGCCATTTCCACTTGGGATAGTCGATTACCCTCTGATCAGACAGGAATTCACTTAGATATCGCCGCATTGGCCAATAGGTGTAATTATCCGGAGTACCAAGGTTTGCCAGCAAAATGCCTACTTTCTCTGTAGGAAGTGATGGGTGATTGGCGTGTTTTATGGCGTCCGACATAGTGGCGTCCTGTAAGGCTGGGTCGTGCGGATGAATAGGGAAAACCGATTAGGGGTCAATCGGGCAATTTGGTTTCCGGAACTTTTAGCGCTTCTGCCAGTCTAGCCTTGGCTGAACCGGGCCGCAGGGGTTGCTGCTGTGTATCGGACGGTGACCATCCCGTCAGGCACACCAATTCAAAAGTGGCCAGTAGGCGGTTGCTCTCGGTGGCAAAATGTTGGCGGTATAAGTGATCGGCCATTTCAAATAACAATCGCGGTGTCGGCGTTTTGGAGCGCTGGGCGATTGCGTTGCTTTCCCCCATGTCGCGCAGGTCGTGCATCAAATGGATCAGGTCACGGTACTCGGCGGTCAGCGGTACCAGATCGGCGACCGGCAGCGCCAGACCTGCGCGCTGTAACAACCCGCCCAGATCGCGAATTTCTCCCATAGGAGCTACGCGCGGAGACAAGCCGCCGGTTATTGTGGTTTCGGCCTCGGCCAAGGCGCTGCGCAGTTCGTGCAGGGTCTGCCCACCGAGCATCAGCACCAGTAGCAATCCGTCTTCTTTGAGTGCGCGACGGCATTGGATCAGCTGCCCAACCGGGTCATTTGCCCAATGCAGGCACATGGCGTGTATCACCACATCGTGCATGCCCGGTTCCAGGTCCAGCACGTCGTCGTCAGGCACGATTTTGGCGCCAGGCAGGCTGTTCTGCCAAATCTCCGCAAAAGGTGTGACGATGGCAGGTGCCGTAAAGGTTCTGTTAACCATCGATACCCGATCTTCGACCTCATCACGGGCAGTTTCATGCAGGAACAACGCCGCTGGTTTACGGCGGGCACGACGAAGGGACAGGGCCTGGTGGTCAAATAGGGGCTGCTGGGTCTGGGATGCTTGGGTCATAAGGGTTGTTTAGGCTGATGCTGAGGCAGATTCAAACGGCTGTTTCACTAATTTACCCACCTCAATGCCTGGCGTGTGGAGGCTTAGTTGAAAGCGACTTTGGCCTGTGCGGCCCATGTTGGCGTGAAACCCCCTTTATTGGCGGTTCTGTGTGCGAAAGCTGTGGTTTGCCATTGCCTGGTCAGGATGATGGATTTCGATTGGATTGTGACGACTGCATGCGACACCCTCGGGCCTGGAGCCAAGGGCGCGCGGCGTTGTTGTATCAGAATCAGGCTCGGTCTTTGGTCCTGGCGCTGAAACACCGAGACCGAGTCGATATTGCGAAGCCCGCTGCAGCGTGGATGTTGCGCGCCGCGAGTAAATTGGTTGAAGGGAGACCTTTGGTTGCCCCGGTTCCATTACATTGGACCCGATTGTTGAAGCGTCGGTACAACCAATCCGCCTTGTTGGCCCGTGAAATGGCAAGTTCGGCTGGGTTGGATTGCTGCGTGGATCTGTTGAACCGCAGAAAACGCACAGAAAGTCTGGATGGTAAAACGCGCGAGCAGCGGTTTGTAACACTGGGTGATGCGATTGTTTTGAATTCACGACATATGGAAATCGTCCAAGGGCGGGTGGTTCTGTTGGCAGACGACGTTTTGACCTCGGGGGCCACCCTGACGGCTTGCGCCGACGCCTGTTTGCAAGGAGGTGCGGCCGAGGTGAGAGTCGTAACTTTAGCCCGTGTGACCAAACAGTAACTCGCCCATCACGTTTTCGCGTGCATCTCGCAATTGTTGCAATGGCACCCCAAATCCCCCACAACGTCGAAATCGATTTAAATGGAGACCCGGATGAAAACGGTCGAAATCTATACCTCGCCTCTGTGCGGTTTTTGTCATGCAGCAAAACGCTTGCTAACCCAAAAAGGCGTGAGCTTTTCCGAAGTAGACGTTCTGGTGGATCCGGATCGCAAGGCCGAGATGATCCAGCGCGCCAATGGTGGGCGAACCGTCCCGCAGATCTTTATCGGCGAAACCCATGTGGGGGGCTGTGATGATCTTTATGCTCTAGAGCAGGCGGGCAAGCTGGACCCACTGTTGGCAGCCTGATCGCGGAGAAACATGATGCGTGCTGCCTTGTTACAGATGACATCAAGCGATGATCCGAGCGAAAATTTGGACATGGTTGAGGCCTTGCTGGAAGAGGCGGTAACGGGCGGCGCTGGGCTAGTTCTGACGCCTGAGGTGACAAACTGCGTGAGCACCAGCCGCAAGCATCAACTGGCTGTGCTGCATCACGAGGAAGAAGACCCCACACTTGCCGCGATGCAAAAGGCTGCGGCGCGTCATGGGATTTGGCTGTTACTGGGGTCGCTTGCGGTCAAAACGCATGATCCAGATGGTCGGTTTGCCAACCGACAGCTTCTGATCTCTCCCCAGGGGGAAATCACTGCGCGCTATGATAAAATCCATATGTTCGACGTGCAGGTCAGCGCCGAAGAGACCTATCGAGAATCTGATGGCTATCGGCCTGGTGACCAAGCGGTTGTGACGGATACGCCGTTTGGCAAAATTGGCATGAGCATTTGCTATGACGTGCGGTTTGGTCATTTGCACCGAGCTTTGGCACAGGCAGGAGCGGAAATTCTTACCGTGCCGTCGGCGTTCTCTCCTGTCACGGGTGCAGCACATTGGCATACATTGTTGCGGGCTAGGGCAATCGAGACCGGTTGTTATGTCCTGGCCCCTGCACAAACCGGCACTCATTCGGCCAGTCGTGGTGCGTCGCGTAAAACATATGGTCACTCGCTGGTTGTTGCCCCATGGGGAGAAATTTTATCGGATGCTGGCACCGATCGCGGAGTGACCTACGTTGATTTGGACATGGAAAAAGTGGCAGAAGCACGCAGGCGGGTTCCTGCACTGACGCATGACCGAACTTTCGACGGGCTCTAATGGACGATAATAATTCTCTTGCGGTTTCGCTGTTTAGCGAAATTTTGATGGCCGATCAGTTGGCCCGAACTCAGTTGAGCAAGGCGTTGCCCAAAGGTATGGAGCTGTCACATTTTTCGGTGTTGAACCATTTGGCCGGGGCGGGCGTCGAGCGTTCTCCTGCACAGCTTGCCAAGGCATTTCATGTGACGCGCGGTGCGATGACAAATACACTGAGCAAGCTTGAAGTGGCCGGCTATATTCATATTCGGCCAGATTGGGACGACGCACGGCGCAAAATGGTTGCGATCAGCCCAGCCGGTCACCAAGCCCGCAACCGCGCATTGGCCAGCATCACTCCGATGATTTCCGAAGTTGTGAATGATCTAGGCGGCGAGCGGGTTCGTGGGGCATTGCCGATTTTGCGAGAACTGCGCGCAAAGCTTGAAAGCGATGGCTAACCTGCGGGACCGATAAATGGGAAACGGGGTGCCTGCTCCCAGACACCCCGCTGTTTCGATAGGTTCCGTGAGTGAGACGATATCCTAAAGAAACGTAGTAGCATTCACTCGGTTATAGGCGGTAATGCCTAAATAACCCCCAGGGTCATTCCTGAGTGTTGTGCCACATGTAACAGTTGCAGAATTTGCGAGCAAAAGCGCAGAAGGATTGATGCCTATCCAAAAGTATAGGTATAGGACTATTTCTTAACGCTAGCTGTTGTGTAGTTGACGCTCAGATCCCTGTCAGAGATCGACCATCCCCAGGTAATTGGATTGAAAACAAAGCCTTTTCGATCAACGGGGGAAAGCCCGGCTTGTGTAAGAAGATCAAACAGCTCGTCCGGAGTGATGAACTTGGCCCATTCATGGGTTCCTCGTGGAAGCCAGCGCATGATCACCTCGGCGCCGACGATGGCCATGGCATAGCTTTTGGCATTCCGGTTGATGGTCGAGCAGATCTGCAAACCGCCAGTTTTTAGCAATTTTCTGGTGGCAATGAGATAGGACAGGGGATCAGCAACATGTTCGACAACCTCCATGTTCAAGACCACGTCGAATGGCTCGCCGGCCTCGGCCAAAGCTTCGGCCGTTGTATGGCGATAATCAATGTCGAGCCCTGATTGTTCGGCGTGAAGGCGTGCAACCGGCAGGTTCCCCTCTGCAGCATCAGCACCAACCACTGTTGCACCTAGGCGAGCCATAGGCTCAGACAACAACCCTCCACCACAACCGATGTCCAGCAAGCGCAACCCGGAAAAAGGATTTGGTGCGGTAAGGTCACGATCGAATTCACCGGCAATTTGTTGTGTGATATAGTCAAGACGACAGGGGTTTAGCATGTGCAACGGCTTAAACTTGCCGTTTGGATCCCACCATTCCGCCGCCATTGCTTCGAATTTGGCGATCTCGGAGGGGTCTACCGTCGATTGAGGCGCTTGCATTCCTGTCTCCGTATGTTCTTTTAGCTCTAACAATCCTTCATCAGGTCAATAATGGACAAACTTCGGGATCAAAAGCGCGCAGTGCAATATCTTTATCCGCCGATCGAAGCATATGATCAGCGGATGGTCGAGGTTGGCCAAGGACACCGTGTATATATGGAGCAAAGCGGCAACCCTGATGGGGTGCCTGTGGTTGTTTGTCACGGCGGCCCCGGAGGCGGTAGCAGCCCGGCAATGCGGCGCTATTTTGATCCTGCGGTTTACCGCGTGATCCTATTTGATCAGCGTGGTTGTGGCCGCTCGCGCCCCCATGCGTCGTGCGACGACAATACGACCTGGCATCTCGTGGCAGACATGGAAGTGATTCGCCGTTTGCTGAATATCGATGAGTGGATGGTTTTTGGTGGCAGCTGGGGGGCCACGTTGTCGCTCATCTATGCCCAAGCGCACCCAAATCGGGTTCGACATCTGATTCTGCGCGGTGTGTTTTTGATGACCAAAGGCGAGCTGGATTGGTTCTACGGTGGCGGCGCTGGGCGGTTTTGGCCAGAAACCTGGGCTAAATTCGTGTCAATGATCCCCGAGAATGAACGTGGCGATATGATTGGCGCCTATCACAAGCGGCTCTTCTCAGGTGATGTGTCAGAAGAAGTTCGGTTTGGACGTGCTTGGTCAGCCTGGGAAAACGCCTTGGCGTCGATCCATTCGAACGGCAAAGCTGGCGAAAGCCATGGTGATTATGCACGTGCTTTTGCCAGGCTAGAAAACCACTACTTTATCAATAATGGTTTTCTTGAGTCTGATGGGCAAATCCTGGCAAATATGGGCCGGATTTCCCACATTCCCGGCGTCATAGTGCAAGGGCGCTATGATATGATTTGTCCACCAATCATGGCTTGGCGATTGTCTGAGTTGTGGCCTGCAGGCAGGTTGAAAATGGTGCGCAATGCAGGGCATGCATTGTCTGAGCCGGGAATTAGTGCTGAGTTGGTTCAAGAGATGAACCGCATAGCGGAGGAGCTATAAGATGAGTCGGATTGACCGCCGTGCCCTGTTTACATCGGGTGCAGCAGCTGCGTTGCTGGCGGCCACTGGTACGTCTTTGTCCGCTGCTCCGACTCGCGGTGGTTCATTGCGTTTGGCCTTGCCGCGTGATGGCGATCTATTGGATTTGGTGGCGCGCGGCGCGATTTATGATTCGCTGACTGAAGTCGCCCCAGATGGAGTTCTGCGCGGTGAACTGGCCAGTGGATGGCACAGCAGCCCGGATGCACGAGTTTGGACTTTTGATCTTCGTGCTGGGGTCTATTTCCATGACGGCACGGAACTGACGGCAGCTGATGTGACGGCTTCACTGGCTGCTCATGATTTGCCCGACGGGGCGGAAATCCTTGGTTTCAAGGTGTTATCAAAGGTGCGGTTGCGCTTGGAGCTTGCCGACCCAAACCCCGACTTTCCTTATCTTCTTGCCGATCCTTCACTGATCATTGCAAGGGCGGGTATAATCCTCGCGCCATTGTCCGAGGCCTGTGGCACCGGGTGCTATCGTGTTGAACAATATCAGAAAGGTCGTCGTTTCGCCGCGACACGCGTCGAGGATAACTATCGTGATGGCCTGGCCGGATGGGCAGATCAGATTGAAGTGATCGTGATTCCGGATGCCAAGGTGCGGGCCGAAGCCTTGCGCGATGGATATGTTGACATTTCGGCGCTCCCGGATCCCGTGGGGCTGATCAAGCGCGGCGATTTTCGCTATCTGCCGTCGCAGCAGGATATGGCTTTAGCGACGCATTCGGGTGTTGGCGTACCAAAAGTTGTTGGTCGCCGAGCAGCATTGGATGATGGCCGAATTGCTGAGCGGTGGTGGCGGGTCTAACGCGGTATATCTACCTTTGATGGCAGTTATTGGCGCTGAATAAACTGAGGGCTTGCAGATTCGCTCTGTCCCGCCTATATCCCGTTTCAACAGCGGCGCGTCGGGCCTTGGGTACGAAGCACCATCGGAATATTCGACGGGCCGCGAGCCCGTTTTTTTGTGCTTTAATGCATGTGATGGATCAAGATGACAAACGACCTGATTGCCAAAGCTGCCATTGACCGCCGTATGGCCGAGATTATCACTCCGGTGATTGAAGATCTTGGCTATGAGCTGGTGCGTGTTCGGCTGATGTCCGGCAAAACCACCGCGCTGCAGATCATGGCTGATAAGCCTGAAGGCGGTATCGAAGTTGATGATTGCGCCGTGATATCAAATGCCGTCAGCGCAGTATTGGATGTAGAAGATCCGATCCTAGACGCCTATGCTCTAGAGGTATCTAGCCCAGGAATCGACCGACCGCTGACACGGCTGAAAGATTTCGCCATGTTTGAAGGCTATGAAGCCAAGATCGAGACTGGTGAGCTGATCGGTGGCCGTCGCCGTTTCAAAGGCGAACTGGCAGGTGTCGAGGGCGAAGAGGTGCTGATCAACATCGAAGAGGGCACCATCGGGTTGCAATTTGATTGGTTGAGTGATGCCAAGTTGGTATTGACCGACGAGTTGATCAAAGAAATGTTGCGCCAGCGAAAAGACGCAGGCGTATTAAACGAAGATGCATTCGACGAGATCGAGACCGATGGGTCCGAAGAGGAGAAAGAATAATGGCAATCACCTCTGCTAACCAACTGGAGCTCTTGCAGACCGCCGAAGCGGTTGCTCGCGAGAAGATGATCGACCCCAGCTTGGTTGTCGACGCGATGGAAGAAAGCTTGGCCCGAGCTGCCAAGAGCCGCTACGGCAGCGAGATGGACATCCGGGTGGCGATTGACCGCAAAACCGGTAAGGCCACCTTTACGCGCGTCCGTACCGTGGTCGAAGACGAAGAACTGGAAAACTACCAGTCGGAATTCACTGTTGAGCAGGCCAAGCAATACATGGCAGAGCCAGCGGTTGGCGATACCTATGTCGAAGAAGTGCCGCCAGTTGAAATGGGCCGGATTGCAGCGCAGTCGGCCAAGCAGGTGATCTTGCAAAAGGTTCGCGAAGCTGAGCGCGATCGCCAGTTCGAAGAATTCAAAGATCGCGCAGGCAGCATTATCAATGGCCTGGTCAAGCGTGAAGAATATGGCAATGTGATCGTCGACGTGGGTGCTGGCGAAGCCATCCTGCGCCGCAACGAGAAAATCGGCCGCGAAAGCTATCGCCCGAATGATCGTATCCGTTGCTACATCAAGGACGTGCGCCGCGAACAGCGTGGCCCGCAGATCTTCCTGAGCCGGACAGCACCAGAATTCATGGCTGAACTGTTCAAGATGGAAGTGCCTGAAATCTATGACGGTATCATCGAAATCAAGGCTGTAGCCCGCGACCCGGGTTCGCGCGCCAAGATCGCTGTGATCTCGTATGATGGTTCGATTGATCCCGTTGGTGCCTGTGTTGGTATGCGCGGTAGTCGTGTTCAGGCCGTCGTTAACGAACTGCAGGGTGAAAAGATCGACATCATCCCGTGGAACGAAGATCAGCCGACCTTCCTGGTGAATGCATTGCAGCCAGCCGAGGTTTCCAAAGTTGTTCTGGATGAAGAAGCCGGCAAGATCGAAGTTGTTGTCCCAGAAGAGCAACTGAGCCTGGCCATTGGTCGTCGTGGTCAAAACGTGCGTCTGGCGTCACAGCTGACTGCGCTGGACATCGACATCATGACCGAGGAAGAAGAATCGGCTCGCCGCCAGAAGGAGTTCGAAGCGCGCACCGGCTTGTTCATGGAAGCCCTAGATGTGGACGAGTTCTTTGCTCAGCTGCTGGTTTCCGAAGGGTTCACCAACCTCGAAGAAGTTGCGTATGTCGAGTTGGAAGAGCTGCTGGTTATTGAAGGCGTTGACGAAAGTACTGCTGGTGAATTGCAGGCCCGTGCCCGCGATAATCTGGAAGCTCAGGCCAAAGCTGCTCTTGATGCGGCCCGTGCATTGGGTGTCGAAGACAGCCTGATCAACTTTGAGGGTCTGACCCCACAGATGGTCGAAGCACTGGCCAAAGATGGTGTTAAAACTCTGGAAGATTTTGCGACCTGCGCAGATTGGGAACTGGCCGGCGGCTGGACCACTGAAAATGGTGAGCGAATCAAGGACGACGGAATTCTGGAACCATTTGAGATGGAACTGGAAGAGGCGCAAAATCTTGTGATGACCGCGCGGATCCTGTTGGGGTGGGTTGATCCTGCTGAGCTGGAAGTTGAGGATGAAGAATCCGAAGACGCTGACGAAGACGAACAACAGTCGGAGGTCGAGGCCTGATCTCAGGCCTCGAGTAGGTAACATGGGTCGCGGTAGCACCTCTAAGGATCGGAGTGACGGTCCAGAACGCAAGTGTCTTGCCACGGGTGAGGTGCAACCTAAGCACGGACTAGTTCGCTTTGTTGTTGGGCCTGATGGGCAGGTCTTTGCGGATGTAATGAGCAAATTACCTGGTCGGGGTGTCTATGTGACCGCCGAGCGGGATGCGATCGAAGTGGCGGTAAAGAAAAAGCTCTTTTCCCGTGGCTTCAAGACACAGGTGGCGGCGTCGGATGAGTTGGCAGATGATGTCGAGCAGCAGATTTTGCGGCGCTTGGTTGAACTGCTCAGCTTGGCGCGTAAATCAGGGGCAGCAGTTGGTGGCTATGAAAAAGTCAAAGACTGGCTGGCCAAAGAAGAGGCCCAGGTGCTGATACAAGCAATAGATGGGTCTGGGCGTGGTAAGTCAAAACTGAGCACGCCACATCATGGTAGCTACATTGGTTGCCTGACTGCAGATGAACTAGGCATGGCTTTTGGACGACAAACTGTGATACATGCGGCGCTTGCCTCTGGTGGACTCAGCAAACGTGTTGTAGAGGAAGCGCAGCGACTGCAGGGCATGCGTAAAACGGTGGGCGGCAACGGCCGCACAGAAGGATAAGTATCTTAATGAGCGATAGTGACGGCAAAAAGACTTTGGGTGTTCGTGGCGGAGCACGGCCTGGAAGCGTGAAGCAGAGTTTCAGCCATGGCCGATCCAAGAATGTCGTGGTGGAAACCAAGCGCAAGCGCGTTGTGGTTCCTAAGCCTGGTGCCGGTCGCGGTGGCTCAGGTGCAGCCCCGGTTGGTGATCCTTCGCGTCGGCCTGCAGGCATCACTGATGTGGAAATGGCCCGCCGACTAAAGGCGGTTCAGGCTGCCAAGGCGCGTGAAGCAGAAGATATCGCTAAGCGCGCGGCCGAGGAAAAGGCCCGCGAAGAAGACCGCGCCCGTCGTCGTGCCGAAATGGAACAAAAAGAACGCGAACAGCGAGAAGCTGAAGAGCGTGTCAAGGCGAAGGCCGAAGAAGAGGCGCGTAAGAAGCGCGAAGCCGAAGAAGCCAGCAAGCGCGCGGCAGCTGCACCGGCACCTTCTGAAAAACGTGCGGAAGCTGCTCCTCGTAATAATCCGGCAAACCGTCCGGCACCTGCTGCGACACCGCGTAAGGCGGACCGTGAGCGTGAACAGCGCCAGAACCGTGGCAAGGGCCCGGTAGACAATCGTCGTTCGGGCAAACTGACATTGGGTCAAGCCACTGGTGGAGCGGGCAACCGTCACCGTTCAATGGCGTCAATGAAGCGTAAGCAAGAGCGTGCACGTCAAAAGGCGATGGGCACCGTTGAGCGCGAAAAGGTATTCCGCGAAGTTCAGCTGCCCGAAGCCATTTTGGTTTCAGAGCTTGCTGTTCGGATGGCCGAGCGCGTTGGTGATGTTGTCAAATCCTTGATGAACATGGGGCTGATGGTTACTCAGAACCAGACCATCGATGCGGATACTGCTGAACTAATCATCGAGGAATTCGGCCACACTATGGTTCGCGTTTCCGACTCGGACGTTGAGGACGTCATCAACGAAACCGAAGATAAAGACGAAGACCTGAAATCGCGGCCACCGGTGATCACCATCATGGGCCACGTTGACCATGGTAAAACTTCGATCCTAGATGCGATCCGCAATGCGCGGGTTGTTGCTGGCGAAGCCGGCGGCATTACGCAGCACATCGGTGCCTATCAGGTGAAAACCAAAGATGGCGCTGTACTCAGCTTCCTAGATACTCCGGGTCACGCGGCGTTTACGTCGATGCGCTCCCGCGGTGCAGATGTAACTGACATCGTGATCTTGGTTGTGGCTGCTGATGATGCGGTAATGCCGCAAACTATCGAAGCGATTAACCATGCCCAGGCCGCCAACGTGCCGATGATTGTTGCTATCAACAAGATCGACAAACCTGCGGCGAACCCGACTAAAGTGCGCACCGACCTGCTGCAACACTCGGTCATCGTGGAAGAAATGTCTGGTGAAGTTCAGGACGTTGAAGTCTCGGCAACCACTGGTCAGGGCCTGGATCAGTTGCTCGAAGCCATTGCGCTGCAGGCAGAAATCCTCGAATTGAAAGCGAACCCTGATCGCGCGGCCCAAGGTGCCGTGATTGAGGCTCAGCTGGATGTTGGCCGTGGACCGGTTGCGACTGTTCTGGTTCAGAACGGTACTCTGCGCCAAGGCGATATCTTTGTTGTGGGTGAGCAGTACGGTAAGGTCCGTGCGCTGATCAATGACAAGGGCGAGCGGATCAAGGAGGCTGGTCCTTCGGTTCCAGTTGAGGTTCTGGGTCTGAACGGCACTCCAGAAGCTGGCGACGTTTTGAACGTGACCGAGACCGAAGCACAGGCGCGTGAAATCGCGGAATATCGTGCTCAGGCCGCTAAAGACAAGCGCGCTGCCGCCGGTGCTGCGACCACTCTGGAGCAGCTGATGGCCAAGGCCAAGGAAGACGAAAACGTCTCCGAGCTGCCAATTCTGGTTAAAGCAGACGTTCAGGGTTCCGCCGAAGCGATTGTTCAGGCAATGGCCAAGATCGGGAACGACGAAGTTCGCGTTCGGGTTCTGCATTCTGGTGTAGGCGCGATCACAGAAACCGATATCGGCCTGGCCGAAGCGTCGGGCGCACCTGTGATGGGCTTCAACGTACGTGCCAATACTTCGGCACGTAACACCGCCAACCAAAAAGGCGTCGAGATCCGGTACTACTCGGTGATCTACGATCTGGTGGATGACGTTAAAGCCGCCGCATCGGGCCTGCTGAGCGCAGAAATCCGCGAGAACTTTATCGGCTATGCGAACATCAAAGAAGTGTTCAAGGTTACCGGTATCGGCAAAGTTGCTGGCTGTCTGGTCACCGAAGGCGTAGCACGTCGTTCGGCGGGTGTACGCTTGCTGCGTGACAACGTGGTTATCCACGAAGGTACGCTGAAGACACTGAAACGCTTCAAAGACGAAGTCCCAGAAGTTCAGTCTGGCCAGGAATGTGGTATGGCGTTCGAAAACTACGACGATATCCGCCCTGATGACGTTATCGAAATCTTCGAGCGTGAAGAGGTTACTCGTACGCTTGCGTAATCGAGGCGACTTACAAAAAAAGAAAAACCCCGGCTCGAAAGAGCTGGGGTTTTTTCTTTGCAGCAGAAAAGGCCTATAAGGCCGCCATATACGAAGTTTAAGGCTACGCTGATTTTAGGCGGCCGCTTTGACTGGACGCCCTTCATATACTTTCTGGCCGACTTTTACAGCAATCCTGCCATCCGGTAGTGCGCGCACATAGGTGCCCTGAACCGAAATATAGCTTCCCATTGTGATTGTACGAAGCATGCCAAATCCTCCTTCACGGAACCGCCTGGGTTCACTTGCTACTGGGGTTAACGATATTTTGACACAAACAGTACTAACAAACCGTTTACGGGGATGTTCTGGAATGTGTTTGGCAGAACTCTGTTAAACCAGACCAATGAACCTTGGTGGGATGCAGGGTGTAGGGCTTGAAACGAACTACAGCCAATCACGCAAAATGGGGATCAGTGGTATATCGGCCGGCGGCATTGGGTAATTGCGCAGATCGTTAGGCCGCACCCATTTTAAAGTTTGGCCTTCTCTGGGCTGCGGAATGCCTTCCCATTTGCGGCAGGCAAACAGGGGCATCAACAAGTGGAAGTTTTCATAGCTGTGGCTGGCAAAGGTCAGTGGAGCCAGACAAGAGCTCCAAGTGTCGATCCCTAGTTCCTCGTGCAGTTCCCGCACCAGCGCTGCCTCGGGGGTTTCGCCTTGTTCAATCTTGCCACCTGGGAACTCCCACAGACCAGCCATGGATTTTCCTTCGGGACGCTGCGCAAGTAGTATGCGGCCCTCGACATCAATCAGGGCCACAGCCGAAACGAGAAGAGTTTTCATGACCGGTAGTCCGCGTTGATCTCGATATAGCCATGGGTCAGATCACAGGTCCAGACTGTGCTGCTGCCCTTCCCAAGACCCAGATCAACTTTGATGATGATCTCGTCCTGTTTCATCAATGCGGCGGCGTCCTCTTCGCGATAGCTTGGCGAAACCCAGCCTTTTTCGGCCACCAAGACATCGCCGAATGAGATCGACAACAGATCACGATCGGCAGCGGCCCCGGACTTGCCAATTGCCATAACAACGCGGCCCCAATTGGGATCTTCACCTGCGATTGCGGTTTTCACGAGCGGGGAATTAGCAATAGCCAGTCCGTGTATCTTTGCGTCAGCATCCGTTTGGGCGCCGGTGACTTGAATTTCAACAAACTTGGTCGCCCCTTCACCATCACGAACAACCTGATGGGAAAGATCCAGCATCACTGTCTCCAAGGCGGTGGCGAAGGCATCGCTGCCCTCGGCATTAATACCCGAAGCGCCGGTTGCACAGAGCATAAGACTGTCTGATGTTGAGGTGTCACTGTCGACAGTGATGCAATTGAAAGTCCGATCACAGAGCTCTGACAGCAACGCCTGCAGCTTGCCTTCGCCCAGCTTCGCGTCAGTGAAAATGTAGACCAACATGGTTGCCATATCGGGCGCAATCATACCCGAGCCTTTGGCAATGCCAGCGATCGTGACGGTTTGGCCGTCAATATCGACCTGCGCCGATGCGCCCTTGGCAAAGGTGTCCGTTGTCATGATCGCATCAGCGGCATCTTCGATTCGATTTTCCGACAGGCCGTCATTTAATTCGGCGATCTTGGATACAATGCGATCATGGGGCAGGGGCTCGCCTATAACCCCGGTGGACGCGGTAAATACACGAGATTCCGGAAGGCCGGTTGAGGCAGCAACGGCTGCAGTGATCTCGGCCACAGAAGTTTGGCCAAAATGCCCGGTAAAGGCATTGGAATTTCCGGAATTGACCAAAATAGCCGCGCCGTCTGCACTTGCTGATCCAAGTTTGGCCTGACAATCGCGCACCGGCGCAGACCGTGTTGCGGAACGGGTAAAGACCCCTGCCACTGCAGTACCAGGATCCATCTGGGCCAGCATCACATCGGTGCGGCCTTGGTATTTCACCCCAGCAGCAACCGAAGCAAACCTGATACCTTTGATGATTGGCAAAGCAGGGAAACCCGAAGGTGCCAGTGGCGAGCGGGGCAGGGACTGAGCCATGGTTAGTTCCTTACAAGATCTAGGTTTTGCAGGATTTCAGGCTCTAGGTCTTCAATCACCGGGCGTTCAATTTCAGCAGCAGTGGTCAGTTCAGTGACACGAGCTTCGACGGCTTCGTTCTGCAGCTTGGTTGCCAACTCACCGCGCACGGCTTCGAACTCTGGAGCTGCGGTTTTGCGACGCTCATTAAGGATGATCACATGCCAACCAAACTGTGTCTGCACAGGATCTGAGACTTCGCCGGATTTCAACTTAAGAACAGCTTCTTCGAACTCCGGTACCATACGGCCTTTGGTAAACCACCCAAGCTCGCCTCCGCTTGGGCCAGAGGGGCCTGTAGACCGCTCTTGGGCCAAAAGGGCGAAATCGGCACCGGCTTCCAGTTCCATTATTACCGATTTAGCGTCGTCTTCGGTTTCCACAAGAATATGGGATGCGTTAAACTCGTCGCCGCCATCACCATCAGAATATGCCTCGTCATAGGCGGCTAGCAGCGCTTCTTCACTTGAAGCCTTCTCCATAACCATTTCGATCACATCAGCAGCCAACAACGAGCGAGCCTCGTTTTCTAGCGAAAGTTCAACATAATGTGGCACTTCACCGTGCAAGGCTTGCTTCAAAGCGGTTTGCTGAATCAGCTGATCCAAAATTGCATTGTACAACACGTCTGCTGGAAGCTGTTGATACTGGGCCGGTAGCGTCGCACGCGAGATGATCATGTGGCCAAGTGTGATCTCTTCGCCGTTGACGACGGCAACAACCGTATTAGCATGTGGAGCTGCAGCAGCAGGCAAGGGTAGAGCAAGCAGAGCGGCCAAAGCCACGCGGGGCAAAAAAGTGAGACCTTTGCGCATTCGATTCTTCCTATTTTGTTGCCGCAAACGGGCATAGCGTTGACACTGTAAACCCTGCCGCTTACATCGCTTAGTGGCCGTGGCAGGACCGTCATTCATACCCGTGTCTATGGGTTGTGGGCAAGGCGGGCAACCCTACCGGATATTAGGGCCCAAGACAGGATCGTTGGAGAGCAAATGCTGGGAATCGGAACAATCGCCAAAAAGGTCTTCGGGACACCGAATGACCGTAAGATCAAGGCGACAAAGCCGCTGATCGCAAAGATCAACGCGCTGGAACCCGAGTTCGAAAAACTCAGTGACGACGGCTTGAAGGAAAAGACCGAAGAGCTGCGCCAGCGCGCGCTTGACGGCACCTCGCTGGACGATCTTCTGCCCGAAGCCTTTGCCAACGTGCGCGAAGCCGCCAGACGGGCCCTTGGTCTGCGTGCATTTGATACGCAGTTGATGGGAGGCACTTTCCTGCACCAAGGCAGTATTTCAGAGATGAAAACTGGCGAGGGGAAAACACTTGTTGCGACGTTCCCAGCGTATCTGAACGCGTTGACTGGAAAAGGCGTGCACGTGGTTACCGTGAACGAGTATCTGGCCAAACGAGATTCGGAATGGATGGGCAAAGTCTTTGCTGCTTTGGGTATGACCACCGGTGTTATCTGGTCGAACATGCCAGAGGCCGAGAAGAAAGCCGCATACGAATCTGACATCACCTACGCAACGAACAACGAACTGGGCTTTGATTATCTGCGCGATAACATGAAGTCCGAGCTGGATCAGCTATTCCAGAAGTATCACAACTTTGCGATTGTGGATGAGGTTGACAGTATTCTGATCGACGAAGCCCGTACGCCACTGATTATTTCCGGCCCGGCCGAGGATCGCTCGGAGCTGTATTCAACCATCGATACGGTGATTCCGCTGCTCAGCGACGATCACTTTGAGCTGGACGAGAAAACGCGTGGCGTGACCTTTACCGACGACGGCAACGAGTATCTGGAGCAGCAGCTTCTGGAACGTGGTCTGCTGCCCGAAGGGGCCTCGCTCTATGATCCGGAAAGCACAAGTGTTGTACACCACGTCAACCAAGCTTTGCGTGCTCACAAGCTGTTCCAGCGTGACAAAGACTATATCGTTCGCGATGGTGAAGTTGTTTTGATCGACGAATTCACTGGCCGTATGATGCCAGGCCGCCGTCTGTCCGAAGGGTTGCATCAGGCTATTGAAGCCAAGGAAGACGTCACAATTCAGCCCGAGAACACTACTCTGGCTTCGGTGACCTTCCAAAACTACTTCCGTCTGTATGACAAACTGTCAGGCATGACGGGTACCGCGCTGACCGAGGCGGAGGAGTTCGCTGAAATCTATGGTCTTGGTGTGGTCGAAGTGCCAACCAACAGGCCAATTGCCCGGGTAGATGAAGACGACCGCGTTTATCGCACCGCTTCTGAAAAATACACTGCGATGATCGACGAGGCGAAGGTGGCCCACGCCAAGGGACAGCCAGTTCTCTTGGGAACAACTTCGATCGAAAAATCTGAGCTGCTGAGCCAGTTGCTGGACAAGGAAGACGTTAAGCACAACGTTTTGAACGCGCGTCAACATGAACAAGAGGCGCAGATCGTTGCCGATGCTGGCCGTCTTAATGCAGTGACCATTGCCACCAACATGGCGGGGCGCGGTACCGATATTCAACTTGGCGGCAACGTCGAGATGAAGGTGTTGGCCGCACTTGCGGAAAACCCCGAAGCTGATCCTGTTGCTTTGCGTTCAGAAGAAGAGGCAAAGCACGAAGAAGAGAAGAAGAAAGTTCTCGAAGCGGGTGGTCTGATGGTGATGGCGTCAGAGCGCCATGAAAGCCGCCGCATCGACAACCAGCTGCGCGGCCGCTCGGGCCGTCAGGGTGATCCAGGTCTGACCCGGTTTTACCTCAGCCTCGAAGATGACCTGATGCGTATCTTTGGCTCGGAGCGCTTGGACAAATTGCTGACCACATTGGGCATGCAAGAAGGCGAAGCGATCATTCACCCTTGGGTGAACAAGTCACTTGAGCGCGCGCAGGCCAAGGTCGAAGGTCGCAACTTTGACATGCGTAAAAACGTGCTCAAGTTTGACGATGTGATGAATGATCAACGTAAGGTGATCTTTGGTCAACGTCGTGAGATCATGGCTGCTTCAGATCTGTCTGAAATCGTCGGTGATATGCGTTACGAGGTGATTGACGATCTTCTGGATGCTTATATGCCGCCTAAAACCTATGCAGATCAGTGGGATACTGAAGGGTTGCAGGAGCAAGTTCTGGAGAAACTGGGGGTCGAAGCACCTGTGGTTGACTGGGCTGCCGAAGAAGGTGTGGATGACGAAGATATCCGTGAACGCCTGATGAAGGAAAGCGATGAGCTGATGGCCAAGAAGGCAGCTGCCTTTGGCCCAGAGAACATGCGCAACATCGAAAAACAGATCTTGCTGCAGACAATCGACAGTAAGTGGCGTGAACACTTGTTGACGCTGGAGCACCTGCGATCGGTTGTTGGCTTCCGCAGCTTCGCACAGCGTGATCCGCTAAACGAATATAAGAACGAAGGTTTCCAGCTGTTTGAAGGTATGCTGGATGGGTTGCGCGAAACTGTTAGTCAGCAACTGAGCCATATTCGTCCGATGAACGAAGAAGAGCAGAAGAAAATGATGCTTGAGATGGCTGCCCGTCAGGCGGCCATGCAGCAGACCGCTGCTGCCGCTGAACAAGCTCCGACTGGTGGGGCCGCTCCGGGTTTTGTTGAGGATGATCCAACCACTTGGGGAACACCGTCACGTAACGACAAATGCCCCTGTGGATCTGGACAAAAGTTCAAACACTGCCACGGGCGACTGGCATAATAGGCAGCCCTATCTTGGGGATTTAGTTAAAATTGCCTGAATCAAAACGAAAGGCGGCCATAAACTGGTCGCCTTTTTACGTCATAGTGTCCTTATACATCTGGTGAGGTTGGCAATGATGCTGAACATACGATTGTTGGCTATGAGCGGGGTAACTTTGGTCTCTGCTCTTGGTATTGGGTTTTCAATGCAATGGGGAGCCGTCGAGGCCCCTGGTATTCTTCCGGCGACAACGGCTGCTGAGCCCGATTTGAAATTGGAAGAAATAACACTGACATCCCAGTCACCTAGCACTGAGATGCCAGTAGAAGCCCCCCAAGCCCTGGCATCCGTAATTGCTGAACCAGTTGCGAGCAATTGCGAGGTATCAGCTCTGGCAACGCCAGCTCCACGAGCTCTGGTAGACCTGATATTTAAAGCGCCATGTCATGCTAACGAGCGAGTGACGGTACATCATTCAGGATTCATGTTTACAGCGACAACGGATTCGAACGGCATGCTTTCGGTCCAGATCCCTGCTTTGGTTGAAAATGCAGTGTATATTGTCGAGGTACCTTCCGGCCCCGGCGCTGTGGCAACCACTCAGGTCAGTGGTCTCGATCAGATTGACCGTGTTGCATTGCAGTGGACGGGTAACGGTGGTTTTGAAATACACGCACGTGAATTTGGTGCTGAATATGGTCAACCCGGCCACGTATGGTCTGGTGCTAGTGCCTATGGTGGAACCAACCAGGTACTGCGCTTAGGAGATGTCAGCCAGTTGGCGCCACGCATGGTTGAAATCTACAGCTTTGACAGAAATGCGGCGGCCAAAGACGGAACCGTAACGTTGAGCATCGAAACAGAGGTTTCGGGCAACAACTGTGGCAGGGAAATTTCAGCGCAAACTCTAGAGCTGCGAGCAGGACGTGGACTGCAAACCCGCGATTTGGTTCTATCGATGCCCAATTGTAATGCGATTGGTGACTTTCTGGTGTTGAATAATCTTGTGGAAGACCTGAAAATCGCAGCCAAGTGATTTGCAGTTAATCAGGGTACACCATGGCTTGGCATCGTGCGGCGGTAGGCGCCGCACTCTTTCTTTTTAGCACAGCGGTTCCGCTAGCGGCACAGGATGTCACCCTGTCCTCGCCTGATGGCGCTGTGGAAATTACCGGTGACCTGCTCGGGTTCGACGGAGAGTTCTACCGTGTCGAAACCCAGTTCGGAGAGCTAACAGTAGATGGCTCGGGGGTTGTCTGTGATGGACCTGGGTGCCCAAGCCTTTCAGATTTTGTTGCTGAACTCACGCTCTCTGGGTCTTCGACGATGGCCGAAACTTTGCTTCCTGCGCTGATTGAAGGGTTTGCTCTTAGAAACGGATACCAAACTCGTCGCAATGCGTTGACGGGAGGAGACTTTGAATACCTCTTGTTGCATAATGATTTGACGCTGGCTTCCAGGTTTACCTTTTTGGTCAGCAACACGGATGAAGGTTTTGCTGACCTGCTCGCCAACGAGACTGATGTCGTCATGGCGCTACGTGAAATCCGGCCCGCCGAGCGCGAGTTGGCCCGTGACGCCGGGCTGGGCGATATGACCGGTCCTAACCGCAGTCGGGTTCTGGCGTTGGATGCGTTGGTTCCGGTGGTGGCACCGGGTAATCCGGTTGGGAGCATCTCGGTCCCGCAGTTGGCGAAGGTCTTTGCCGGAAAAATTACCAACTGGAGGGATCTTGGCGGTCCAGACGCGCCTATTTCCATTCACCTTCCGGTTTCCGGGTCGGGCCTTGCTCAGGCGGTAGAAGACCGGGTCCTAGCACCGGCTAAACTGCAGCTATCCGAAGATCTTCGCCGCCATGATAGGAGCAGCGATCTGGTTCGATCTGTGGCGATTGATCCATTTGCGATTGGCATTGGCAGCTATTCTGAGACCGGAACCGCACGTGTTTTGAAACTGACAGGATCATGCGGGTTTGACCTGGCTGTTGGACGTCGTGCTATTAAAACTGAAGATTACCCGCTAACTGCCCCTATGTTTCTTTATCTCCCCGCTCGCCGGTTGCCCAAGGTTGCGCGTGACTTTCTGAGCTATGTGCGCGGTCCGGGAGCTCAAAATGTGATACGGCGTGCTGGTTTTGTTGATCAGGACCCCGAGCTAATTTCAGTCAACTCCCAGGGGAGACGTCTGGCCAATGCTATTGAATCTGCTGGTGCCGAGGTCGAACTGGCTGAATTGCAGCGTTTGATTTCTGTTCTGGGAGGAATGAAACGTTTGACGACTTCATTCCGATTTGAAACCGGGTCGACGCGGCCGGATGCCCAGTCGAGAGCCAATATCGAACAGCTGGCCCGCGCGTTGGAGGTGGGTGTTTATGACACCAAGCAGTTGATGTTTGTTGGATTCTCTGATGGCGAAGGGCCGGCAGGGGGAAACCGAAAAATTGCCATGAAGCGGGCAGAAACTGTGCGTGACGCAGTTATCAAAGCGGCCGAAACCGCAAATTTGGACCGTTTGCAAATTGATGTTGCAGCTTTTGGTGAGGCTTTGCCAATGGCCTGTGACGACAGTGATTGGGGACGGCAGGTGAACCGCCGTGTTGAGGTTTGGGTGCACTGACAGCTCCGTTTTCCGGCTATAGGTAACCTTCTGTGCGGAAACTAAGCTCACGGGATTTGCCGATGATCAGGTGGTCATGCAACACCATCCCCAAGGCCACCAGTGCAGCGTTTATACGGTCTGTCATGTCGATGTCGCTGTCCGAAGGGGTCGGATCTCCGGAAGGATGGTTATGCACCAGGATCAGAGCGCTGGCATTGAGCTCCAGGGCGCGTTTGGCAACTTCGCGAGGGTAGACGGGCACATGATCGACAGTGCCCCTTGCCTGTTCTTCATCCGCGATCAGAACGTTTTTGCGGTCAAGATACAGCACCCGGAATTGTTCGGTTTCTCGGTGGGCCATTGTGGTGTGGCAATAGTCCAGAACGGCGTCCCAGCTTGAGATGACCTGCCGTTGCATAACACGCGCGCGTGCCATGCGATGGGCCGCAGCCTCAAGTACTTTGAGATCGATAATCACTGCAGGGCCGATGCCCGCTACTTCTTCTAAGCGTTCGGCAGGTGCTGTGATTACCCGGTTGAAATCTTGGAACTTGTCCAAGAGGGCGCGAGCCAAAGGTTTGACATCGCGACGTGGGATCGAGCGGAATAGTACCAGTTCAAGTAATTCATAGTCAGGTATGGCCTCTGCACCGCCCTGAACAAAGCGCTCACGTAGACGGGCGCGGTGGTCCTGAATGTAAGATGGAAGCCGTCCTTTTGGTAGAGGCGCCACGGGTGCCTCGTCACTGCCCTGGAACAGCGGCAGTGTCGTGTCCTCAAAGGCACCTCGCCGTGTCATTAGTGTAGGATGCTAGCGCCATGGTTGATAAAAGGTTAATGACAGCAAAAAGGGCGTCAACCAAAATGGTGACGCCCTAGCTTTGTTTGGTAGAAGAATCGAGATTAGTTCTTCATCGAATCCCAGAAGCTTTTCACCGAGGAAAAGAAACTACCAGACTCGGGGTTTGTGGTATCCTCGGACAGATCCTCAAACTCGCGCAGCAGTTCTTTTTGGCGCGAAGTCAGGCTCACTGGGGTTTCCACCGCGAGTTCAATAAACATGTCACCAGGGCCGCCGCCACGCAGGGCGGGCATGCCCTTGCTACGCAGACGCATCTGACGTCCCGATTGGCTGCCTTCGGGAATCTGCACACGTCCACGTCCACCGTCGATGGTTGGAACCTCAATGGCACCACCCAGCGCAGCCTTGGCCATGCTTACAGGCACACGACAGTACAGGTTCTGACCATCACGCTCGAACAGTTTGTGCGGTGCCATCTCGACAAAGATATACAAATCGCCCGGAGGGCCACCACGCATGCCTGCTTCGCCTTCGCCGGACAGACGAATGCGGGTGCCTGTTTCGACACCAGCCGGGATGTTGACCGACAGCGCACGATCTTTTTCAACCCGGCCATGGCCGCCGCAGCTATTGCAGGGGTTCTTGATAACCTGACCGAGGCCCGAACAGGTCGGACAACCACGTTCAACGGTGAAGAAACCCTGCTGCGCACGCACCTTGCCCATGCCGGAACAGGTTGGGCAGGTTGTGGGCTCGACACCACCTTCGGCGCCGGTTCCCTCGCACGAGGTACAGCTGACTGCTGTCGGTACGTTGATAGTTTTTTGCAGTCCCGAGAATGATTCCTCGAGTGTTACGCGGAGGTTATAGCGCAAATCTGCACCGCGAGACGCACGTCGGCCACCGCCACCTGCACCACGCTGCTGGCCACCCATAAAGTCACCAAACAGGTCGTCAAACACGTCAGAGAAGGCCGAGGAGAAGTCACCACCGCCGCCGCCAAAGCCCTGGCCTGGACGTCCGCCGCCATTACCACCCATGCCGTTTTCAAAGGCGGCGTGACCAAAGCGGTCATAGGCGGCTTTCTTGTCGCCGTCTTTCAGTACGTCATAGGCCTCGTTGGCCTCTTTGAACTGCGATTCAGCGTCCGGATTGTCTTGGTTCCGGTCGGGATGCAGTTCTTTGGCTTTCTTGCGATAGCCTTTTTTGATTTCGTCGGCAGTGGCGCCTTTGGCCACGCCTAGAGTATCGTAGTAGTCACGCTTGGACATCGGTTTATCCCTTCTGCCTCAACGAAAGTAGGCCGGCCCTGAATTCGGACCGGCCCGCCTTGGCCTTGGTTCGTCGCTTAGGCGCGTTTGTCGTCGTCCAGATCTTCGAAGTCGGCGTCGACAATATCATCTTCAACCGGGCCATCTGCCGGATTTGGCTCTTCACCCTCTTCGGCTGCTGCCGCTTTGTAGATCGCCTCACCCAGCTTCATGGCCGCTTCGGTCACGTTTTGGATGCCGCCTTTGATCTTCTCGGCGTTGTCGGTGTCGATCTCGTCTTTCAACGCAACAATCGCCAGTTCGATTGCTTCGATGGTGGTTGGGTCAACCTTGTCGGCGTGCTCTTCCATCGACTTTTCAGTCGAGTGGATGAGGCTCTCGGCCTGGTTCTTCGCTTCGATCAGCTCGCGGCGCTCTTTATCCGCCTCAGCGTTATCTTCAGCGTCTTTCACCATCTGTTCGATGTCAGTGTCTGACAAACCACCGGATGCTTGGATCGTGACCTGCTGCTCTTTGCCGGTGCCTTTGTCTTTGGCGCCAACCGACACGATACCGTTGGCGTCGATGTCAAAGGTCACTTCGATCTGTGGCAGGCCACGTGGCGCTGGCGGGATGCTTTCTAGGTTGAACTGGCCAAGGATCTTGTTGTCCGCAGCCATTTCACGTTCACCCTGGAACACACGGATGGTCACGGCGTTCTGGTTGTCTTCGGCGGTCGAGAACACCTGCGACTTCTTAGTCGGGATCGTAGTGTTGCGGTCGATCAGACGTGTGAACACGCCACCCAGAGTTTCAATACCCAACGACAGAGGTGTCACGTCGAGCAGTACAACGTCTTTGACGTCACCCTGCAGAACACCGGCCTGAATGGCGGCGCCCATGGCAACAACTTCGTCAGGGTTCACACCCTTGTGTGGCTCTTTACCAAAGAACTTGCTGACTTCTTCGGTGACGCGCGGCATGCGGGTCATACCGCCAACCAAAACAACTTCGTCGATGTCATTGGCGGACAGGCCAGCATCTTTCAATGCGGCGGCGCAAGGCTTCAGCGAGGCTTTGATCAGATCGCTAACCAGGCTTTCCAGCTTGGCGCGGGTCAGTTTCAGCACCATGTGCAGCGGCGCGCCGTCTTTGCCCATCGAGATGAACGGCTGGTTGATTTCGGTCTGCGATGCCGAGGACAGTTCAATCTTGGCTTTTTCAGCTGCTTCTTTCAGACGCTGCAGAGCCATCTTGTCTTTGGACAGATCAACACCGTGTTCTTTTTTGAACTGCTCAGCCAGGTAGTTGACGATGCGCATGTCAAAGTCTTCACCACCTAGGAAGGTGTCACCGTTGGTGGACTTAACTTCGAACAAACCATCGTCGATTTCCAGGATGGTCACATCGAAGGTGCCGCCGCCAAGGTCATAAACCGCAATAGTCTGGGTTTCTTCTTTGTCCATGCCATAGGCCAACGCAGCCGCGGTCGGCTCGTTGATGATACGCAGAACTTCAAGACCAGCAATTTTGCCGGCGTCTTTGGTGGCCTGACGCTGTGCGTCGTTAAAGTACGCAGGAACGGTGATAACCGCCTGAGTGACTTCTTCGCCAAGATAGCTCTCGGCGGTCTCTTTCATTTTGCCCAGTGTGAAGGCAGAGATTTGCGAAGGCGAATATTTCTCGCCGTGGGCTTCGACCCAAGCGTCGCCGTTGCCACCGTTGACGATAGCGAATGGCACCATCTTTTTGTCTTTTGCGACGGCTGCATCGTCAAAACGACGGCCGATCAGGCGTTTGACACCAAAAACAGTGTTTTCTGGGTTGGTGACGGCCTGGCGTTTTGCAGGCTGGCCAACCAGGCGCTCGTCGTCAGTGAATGCAACGATCGAAGGTGTTGTGCGGGCGCCTTCTGCGTTTTCGATAACGCGAGGCTGCGATCCGTCCATGATAGCCACACAAGAGTTGGTGGTACCCAGGTCAATGCCGATAACTTTGCTCATACTATTTGATCCCTTTACTTCTTAAGGCGATTACCCGAGGTCAGAACCCGTTTCGGCATCCAAACCCCGATTCATGTGCGCAATGGCCTACACCATTGTGCGTCCCGGCGTATATAGGGAGCAGAAATGAGCCCTGCAACCGTCACATGGCACCGGTTTACGCGAATCTATGCGGTTTTTTGAATGGGCTTGGTTAATAATGGAATAATGCGATGACCAAGCTGCGGCTGCGCGGGTTCGAAATTCATAAAGGCTCGCTGGATATGGCGGCGCAACGCGCGCTTGTTGATGCTTTGCGTCCGGTTCTAAAAGCTGCGCCGTTGTTTTCACCCAGTGTTCCTGGCGGTGCACAGATGTCTGTACGAATGACCTCGGCTGGGCAGTTTGGCTGGTACTCGGACGCGTCAGGATATCGCTACGCGGATGCCCACCCCAAGGGGCAACCTTGGCCGGTAATCCCGGATCAGGTTTTGGAAATATGGCGACAACTTGCCAAGGTGGATCGTGATCCAGAGTGCTGTTTGCTGAATTATTACGGTGAAGGCGCGAAAATGGGACTGCATCAGGATAAAGATGAAGCAGATTTCTCGTATCCGGTTGTTTCGATAAGTCTTGGGGATGACGGGTTGTTTCGAATGGGCAGTCAAACGCGTGGTGGCAAGACGGAAACAATCTGGCTCAATTCTGGAGACGTGGTTGTTATGGGAGCGGAGGCAAGGTTGGCTTATCACGGGGTGGACAGGATTCGCTTCAAGTCCTCTCGGTTGTTACCAAAAGGCGGGCGAATCAATCTAACGATGAGGGTGGTGACATGAGAACCTCATATGGGGGAAATTTGTCTCTTGGAGACTTGGAGGCGGGGTCCGAGCGACCCATATAGGTGCCATGATTACACGTCCGGTCAAATACGCTTGGCAACATGTCAGGTATGTCCCCCTCTGGTCCATGTTAACGGTTTCGCGATGGCGTTCGTTTGAAAGGCGTTCAGCTGCGCTTGGACGCGCGGTTGGGGGCCTTTTGCGCTGGTTCCCGATTGCTCGGGGCCGATTCAATCGCGAAGTTAAGCGGGTTTTCCCCGAAATGACACGACGCGAGCGCAACTCATTGCGTCGGCGCATGGGGCAGAACATGGGGCGCACCCTGTTCGAGATCTATCATAACGCTGAGTTCCATACGCGGTTGAATCGCTTTCACGTTTCCGGATCGGGCCTCGCGGCGATTGAAGAGGCTCAGGCGGCAGGCAAAGGAGCCATAATTGTGTCTGGCCACTTTGGCCAGTGGGAGGCGGTTCGCGCCTCGCTCAAGGCGCGCGGGATCGAGGTCGGTGCGGTTTATCGTCGGCAGAGCAATCGGCATTACCAACGGCGTCTGCTTGCTGGAATCGAAGCCGGTGGGCTACCGATCATGGAAACTGGGCGGGTCGGTACGAAAACGCTGGTTCGTCATTTGAGAGACGGTGGGGTTGTTGCCATTCTGTTGGATGAGAAACACCCGGATGGGGCAAAGCTGCCGTTTTTGGGTTTGTCTGCAAAGACCTCTTTGGCAGCGGCACAATTGGCGCTTAAATATGATCTGCCCATGGTACCCGCATTTGGAACGCGTACCGGCGACGGAAATGACTTTGCGGTAGAGTTCGAGGAGCCGATCAAGCGCGGCAATGCCGAGGCTATGACGCAGGCCTTTAATGACAGCCTGTCAGAGCGTATCCGCAAAGACCCAGATCAATGGTATTGGCTGCTAAACCGATGGCGAGACGTCTGAAGCTGTTTTGTGCGGCTTTAGGGGGAGAGAGAGCAGCAGCCAGTCATAAGGCTAAGCCCATCGTCAGGTGTTAGAAAATTGACCGATAGCCCAAAGGCGCGGTCTGACATTCCATCGCTACAAGCTTCGTGTCGGATAATTGCGGCATGATCATTTCCAAGGCCAAGAAGCAGCGGCGCAGAGCGGTTGGTTGCTGATTGCAGCAGACCAGCAGAAAGTTTCTGGCTGTCGTCGTGGGGTGTTGAATAAACAGCCATTTGTCCTTGGCTGATGTTCAGCGACCAAAACGGCTCCGTCCCAAAACATTGAAATTCTCGGGTTAAAATATAGTCAGGATCGTTGTCCGACTCGCGAAGGAAGCCTAGCGATACCCAGCCTGTTCTTTCGCCAACGTTTACCAAACCCCATTTCCCATTTGGGCCTAAGCTGACGACTTCGATGTCGGTGTCGTTCCAAGTAAAGGCGCCAACAATTTCAGCCGAGGCGCTGGGCGAGCTACGGATATTGAGCTTATCGTTATGTGCTACGCCAATGACATCATGCAGGGCAGGAAAAGTCTGCGCGAACGCTGGCAATGCGCAAAACCAGCACATCAAGAGATACGCGACTGCTCGAATCACCGGCGTGCGCTCCAGCTAATGGAGGAGTGGCGGCGCGTATAAAACTCACCCATCAAGCCGATCATAATCAAAACCAGCGCCACCCAGGCAGCGTATTCCCAATTGCTGTGATGGGGGTTGTAGTTGATGAACACATATCCCCGTGCCTGATCAATGCAGTGGAATAGCGGGTTCCAGTCGAACATCGCTAGCATGTAACTTGGCAACATATTGGCCAGGAACATCTTGCCCGATGCGATCATATTGGCGCGCTGATAAACAGTTGTAACAATCGACACAAAGTTGGGTGCCCAGGGCTTAAGCACCAAAAGGATCAGGCCAACTCCTATGCCGGCAACCCAGGACAGCAGGACCATGCCAAAAGCAGGGATCGGCTCTTCAATATGCACCGGTGTGATGGCGACATGGTAAACGAACAAAATAAGGAACATCGATAGAACCTGAATGTAGAGCGACCCAATCGCTGCAGACAGGATAGCCACCATGGTATTCATTGGTGCGTGTTGCATCATCGGGCTGCTAGGACCTTCGGCCCCGGCTACAGCGCCTACCACTTTGGTGTGGGTGATGAACAGGAAGATGCCAGACATAACATATAGAAGAAAATCCCCCCTAACGGCAGAGCTTTTCATTCCCAGCAATGAGAACATCACATAAAACGCAGCAACCATGAGTAGGGTCTGCATAAGGTTTAGACCCAAAGCCATGAAGGCATTGTTGTGCTTTGATCGCACGCTACGCACGACCGAATGAAACACCACCTCGCACATAGAGAGGAAGCCAATAAACGCGGACGGTTGGGTGTTTTGACGGAACATGTGACCTGCGGCTTTGTAACTTTACTCGAAACTAGCACGGATTTCTTGCTGTTCCGTTGCCACGCGAGCATAAGAGGAAAAACGCCCTGTTTCAACAATTCCTCTACGGTGGAGACTCTTAGTGACTTATGATGCCCTAATACCAGTGATCCGGCGCCTTGCCATCGAAGCAGGCGATAAGATCATGGAGATTTACAATTCAGACGACTTTGAGGTGAAGCAAAAATCGGACGATAGTCCAGTGACAGCCGCGGATGAGGCCGCGGATGCTTTGATCTCTGCTGGATTGCGGGCGGCATTCCCAGATCTGATGTTGGTAACCGAAGAGCAGGCAGACTCGCATAAGATCAAAGGTGATACCTTTTTGATCGTTGATCCGCTGGATGGGACCAAAGAGTTTATCCACCGTCGCGGTGATTTTACCGTCAATATTGCCCTGGTGGAAAAGGGAACACCCACGCGTGGTGTTGTCTACGCGCCAGCCAAAGAACGCATGTTCTTCACTCTTGCTGACGGCTCAACCGTAGAAGAGGTTGGCCCATTTGACCCAGAGAACATGGGTACCGTGAACCCGATCCGTGTCGCGGACAGTGACAATGCGGCGCTCATGGTTGTGGCCAGCAAATCGCACCGCGATCAGGCGACGGATGACTACATCGGCAAATACAATGTGAAAGACAGTAAAAGTGCGGGCTCGTCTTTGAAGTTCTGCCTGGTCGCAACTGGCGAGGCGGATGTTTACCCGCGCGTTGGGCGGACAATGGAGTGGGACACAGCCGCAGGTCACGCAGTGCTGGCCGGAGCTGGCGGGAAAGTGGTTCGATTTGATGACCATACTCCGCTGATGTACGGTAAAGACGACTACGCCAATCCATTCTTTATCGCCTATGCGCCTGGTGTGGAGCTAAAGGAGGCCTGATGTCCGTTCTGATCGTCATACCCGCTCGTTATGCATCCAGCCGCTATCCCGGAAAGCCATTGGTGGAACTGACCGGAGCCACCGGTGAAAAACGTTCGTTGATAGAGCGCTCGTGGCGTGCAGCCACCGCAGTTTCCGGGGTGGATCGGGTTGTCGTGGCCACCGATGATGAGCAGATCCAAACTGCAGCACAAGGGTTTGGTGCCGAGGTGGTGATGACATCGTCTGACTGCGTGAACGGGACCGAACGATGTGCCGAGGCGTTCGATACCTTGGGCGGTGGCTATGATATCGTGGTGAACCTTCAGGGGGACGCACCATTGACACCGCATTGGTTTGTCGAGGATCTGATCAAAGGTCTTGAAGGTGATCCAATGGCGGAAGTTGCCACACCAGTGCTGCGATGTGATGGCCGGGCACTGAATGGATTTCTGGAGGATCGCAAGGCTGACAGGGTCGGCGGTACGACAGCAGTGTTTACCAAAGACCGACACGCGTTATATTTTTCCAAGGAAGTCATACCGTTTACGTCGACTGTCTATAACGACGAAGACCCAACACCGGTGTTTCACCATGTTGGTGTCTATGCCTACAGGCCAGCGGCTCTTGGGGCCTATCCGCGCTGGGAATCCGGTCCGTTGGAAAGTTTGGAAGGATTGGAGCAACTGCGGTTTATGGAAAATGGCCGAACGTTGCTTTGTGTGGAAGTGGAAGCGCGAGGACGACAGTTTTGGGAACTCAACAATCCCGAAGATGTCCCGCGGTTGGAGCAAATGATGCGAGAAATGGGTCACGCTTAACAGGTTTGACGTACTCTGGGCCTATTATCCCCGTGTAAATGGGGAATCGACTATGTATACGCAGGAATATGTCCTTATCCGTTTGGATTGTTGGTGAGATGATATCGCATCTATAGTTTGAATATTGCAGATGGTGCTCTGTGTTCGAGGTACGGTTTTCGACGTACTAAAATGAGTGAGATATTGAGAGTTTGATATGCGTAAAAAAGTGACCAAGGCGATTTTTCCTGTTGCGGGCATGGGGACACGTTTTCTGCCAGCCACTAAATCTGTTCCCAAAGAAATTATGACTTTGGTTGATCGCCCCTTGGTGCAATACGCCATTGATGAGGCACGTGCCGCAGGGATCAAGGAGTTCATCTTTGTCACATCGCGCGGCAAGGGCGCACTAGAGGATTATTTTGATCACGCTCCGGTGCTGGAGCAAGAGCTGCGCAAAAAGGGCAAGGACAAGCTGCTCAATGTGTTGAAATCCACCTATATGGATTCCGGTGCAATTGCATATATTCGTCAGCATAGAGCCTTGGGTCTTGGCCACGCGGTGTGGTGCGCCCGCCGCTTGATTGCCAACGAACCTTTTGCAGTGATTCTGCCTGATGATGTGATTGCGGCGGAAACGCCCTGCCTGCAGCAAATGGTTGAAGCATATGCTGAAACTGGCGGCAATATGGTTGCAGCAATGGAAGTCCCCCCCGAGCAGACTTCGTCTTATGGGGTTCTGGATGTCAAAGAAGACATGGGAGCTGTGGTTTCAATCAACGGTATGGTTGAGAAGCCCAAAGCGGAAGAAGCACCCTCAAATCTGGCGGTCATTGGCCGTTATATTCTAGAGCCATCTGTGCTGCGCAATCTCAACAAAATCAAATCCGGTGCCGGCGGTGAGATCCAGCTGACGGATGCGATTGCCGCTGATATTGGCAGTGATGTACCGGTCTATGGCTATCGTTTCCGTGGGCAGCGGTTTGATTGTGGCTCTAAAGCTGGCTTTTTGCAGGCAACGGTGGCCTTCGCACTGGCCCGCGACGACCTGCGCGATGATCTGAGCCGCTATCTTGATGGTATTCATCAGGTCAACAAGGCAGCAGAGTAAAGGCGCTGAACGGCGTTTAATAATAGAAGGCACAATAAATAGTGGCAAATATTCTGGTATCGGGTGGTGCAGGTTACATTGGCTCGCATGCTTGCAAGGCATTGAAAGCAGCGGGTTTTACGCCTGTTGTTTTTGATAATCTGGTCACAGGCTGGAAAGATGCTGTTAAATTCGGCCCATTCGAAGAGGGCGATCTGGCTGATCGCGCCCGGCTGGACCAAGTGTTTGCCAAATACCAACCAGCCGCAGTGATGCATTTTGCAGCTCTTAGCCAGGTTGGCGAAGCGATGAGCGAGCCTGGGCGTTACTGGGCCAACAATGTTGCTGGGTCGCTGAACCTGATCGAGGCTGCGGTTGCCGCTGGCTGTCTGGACTTTGTGTTTTCCTCGACCTGCGCCACATATGGTGAACATGATAATGTTGTGTTGGATGAAAACACGCCGCAACAGCCCTTGAACGCCTATGGGGCCAGCAAGCGCGCGGTTGAAAACATCCTAACCGACTTTGAGGCAGCACATGGACTGCGCTCGGTGATTTTCCGCTATTTCAACGTTGCAGGTGCGGATCCCGAGGGTGAGGTTGGTGAATTCCATCGCCCTGAGACCCATTTGGTGCCGCTGATGCTGGACGCGATCGAGGGTAAGCGCGATGCGCTGACAGTGTTTGGCACCGATTATGACACCCCCGATGGCACTTGTATTCGTGACTATGTGCACGTCTGTGATCTGGTGGATGCCCATGTTCTGGGCCTAACGTGGTTGCAGGACGGCAAGGGTAGCAAGGTATTTAACCTTGGCACCGGTACCGGGTTTTCGGTGAAAGAAGTGATTGATCAATCACGCAGCGTCACCAATCGCGAGGTGCCCTATACCATTGGGCCGCGACGGGCAGGGGATTGTACCAAATTGGTATCGGGATCCGTTCGTGCCGAGCAAGAACTGGGCTGGAGTCCTTCCCGGTCAACGCTGGACGTTATGATCAAGGACGCCTGGGGTTGGCACCAAATCGGCCACTACGAGTCCTGACGTGATAGTGCCAGCGCCTTCGGAGCAACCGATAGGCTGGCGTGACGCCTATCGTCTGCGCTGGCGACGGCGGCGAGCTTTGTGGCGATCCTGGCGTGCGCGCCATCAGCTAAGGACCGTGATTGATCGTACCGGCACGATCCAGTCGGACGGCATTCTAGCCTTTGTCGTATTGCGCAACGAAATCACGCGACTGCCCTATTTTCTAGAGCATTACCGCCGTTTGGGTGTGACGCAGTTCTTGGTGGTGGACAACAACAGCGATGATGGCAGCTCGGAATATCTGGCTGCGCAGTCGGATGTTTCGATTTGGTACACTGCCCATAGCTATCATGCCTCGCGATTTGGACTGGATTGGCTAACGTGGCTGCAAATCAAATATGGGCATGACCATTGGTGCCTGACTGTCGATGTCGATGAGCTGCTGGTTTACGGCAGCGACGATACACATGACTTGCGGGATCTGACCGCTTGGTTGAGCAGCCATGGGCGCGATGGGTTTGGTGCCTTGATGCTGGATTTGTATCCCAAAGGAAAACTTGACCTAGCGGCCTATGAGCCGGGTCAAGATCCACGCGAGGTTCTGCCGTGGTTTGACCCGTCGCCGTATAGATCGGTGCGACAAGAACCAATGGGCAATCTTTGGGTGCAGGGGGGCGTTCGTGAGCGGGTTTTCTATGCTGATGACCCTGGGCGTTCTCCGACACTGAATAAAACCCCACTCGTGAAATGGAAACGACGTTATTCTTATGTCAATTCAACACACTCCGTTTTGCCACCGCGTTTGAACAAGCTCTACAGCGGACCGGGCGGGGACGAGCCGTCGGGCGTGCTGCTGCATACAAAGTTTTTGCCGGAAATTGTTTCCAAATCGGAAATTGAGAAACAGCGTCAGCAGCATTTTCATACACCTGGTGACTTTGATCGTTACTATGACCATCTCTCAGACGCGCCGGATCTATGGCATTTAGGGTCTGTTAAGTTACGTGACAATACCCAGCTGGAAGAGCTGGGATTGATGCGCGCGCCACAATGGTAACGCCTTTCTAGCCCGTCGTTTTTACGGCGAAAACCGGGATTTGAGATCCACAGATAACGCTTTCTAAATCCATTGATTCCAGAAAGACATACGTGACATAATACCAAGAAACACTGGGTCGGGATGATCCGATGGGGTTCCCCCGAGTTGTGGATGGATTAAACATTGAGCCTTTGGGATTCTTATCGGATGCGAGTGCGGCGTAAGCGGCGCATTTTGCGTGCGCTGCGCAAATCTGACGAATTGCGCGCAGTTCAAAACAACACCAAGAAAATTCTACCTGCGGACATCTTGCTGGTAACGACGGTTCGAAATGAAAAAATCCGACTGCCGTATTTTTTGAACTACTACCGGAACCTGGGCGTCAATCATTTCCTAATCGTGGACAATGAGAGCTCTGATGGCACGGAAGAGTATCTGCGCGGCCAAGAAGATGTCTCGCTTTGGCACACCACGGCGAGTTACAAACGCGCCACTTTTGGTGTCGACTGGATGAACTACCTAAAGCGCAAATACGCGCATGGGCATTGGGTGCTGGTGGTCGATCCGGACGAATTCTTTATCTACCCCTTCTGCGATACCCGGCCTATCCGGGCACTTACCGATTGGCTGGACAATTCGGCAATCCGCAGTTTTGCCGCCATGCTGGTTGATGTTTACCCCAAAGGGCGCGTTGATGAGGTGCCTTATAAATCGGGGCAAAACCCGCTCGAAATTGCGCCGTGGTTCGACAGCGGAAACTACTCGGTCAAAAAGAACCCAACTTATGGCAATCTGTGGATCCAAGGTGGCCCTCGACGCCGGGTGTTCTTTGCAGATGAGCCGAAAAAAGCACCGGCGTTGAATAAGATCCCACTGGTGAAATGGGATCGCCGTTACGCCTTTGTCAGTTCAACCCATACGCTGCTGCCACGCGGATTAAACCAGGTATACGAGACTGACGGCGGTGAAAAAGCCAGTGGTGCGTTGCTGCATACTAAGTTTCTCGACACCTTTACAGCTAAGGCAGCCGAGGAAATGACGCGTAAGCAACACTATGCCGGATCTGCCGAATACAAGGCATATGCAAATACACTGCAGGGGCAGCCGGACCTGTGGTGCCAGTGGAGCGAGAAGTATATCAACTGGAGGCAACTTGAGATTCTAGGATTGATGTCCAAGGGAAACTGGGCATGAGCACCGTCGGAATTGTCATGTTGGTGCATACGGCACTGGATCGCGCCGAACAGGTGGTGCGCCATTGGACTGCGGGCGGGTGCCCCGTGGTGCTACACGTGGATGGCAACGTTTCAGCCAGAGCATATCAGGCCTTTTCCAGATCTCTGGCAGATGATCCGCTGGTACGGTTTTCACGGCGCCATCGGTGTGAGTGGGGCACTTGGGGTATCGTAGCAGCTTCCCAAAGTGCCTCGGAGTTAATGCTGGCAGAGTTTGCCGGGGTGCACCATGTGTACCTGACGTCGGGGTCATGCCTCCCGTTGCGCCCGGTTCAAGAGTTGATCGATTATCTCGCGGCGCGCCCGCGGACAGACTTTATCGAAAGTGCAACCACAGCAGATGTGCCGTGGACGGTTGGTGGTCTGGATTCTGAACGGTTTACTCTACGGTTTCCATTCTCATGGAAAAAGCACCGCCAGCTTTTTGACAGCTATGTTGTGCTGCAACGTAAGCTCAGAATGAAGCGTCGAATTCCAACCGGGTTGGTCCCTCATATGGGCAGCCAGTGGTGGTGCCTGACGCGCCAAACCTTGTCAGCCATCTTGCAAGACCCAGAACGGGCTGCGTATGACCGATATTTTCGCAAGGTATGGATCCCAGACGAAAGTTATTACCAGACATTGGTTCGGCAATATTCGGGTAACATAGAAAGCCGATCGTTGACCTTGTCTAAGTTCGACTTTCAGGGCAAACCGCATATCTTTTACGACGACCACTTGCAGCTGTTGCGGCGGTCGGACTGCTTTGTCGCACGCAAAATTTGGCCACATGCCGAACGTTTGTACCAGGCCTTCCTGACTGACCAGGCCGGGGCGATGAAAAAAACAGAGCCCAACCCGGGCAAGATTGACCGGATCTTTGCCAAAGCTGTTGAGCGGCGAACACGAGGGCGCGCCGGGTTGTACATGCAAAGCCGAATGCCACGACATGGCGCGGAAAATGGGATTACTTCAAATCCATACTCCGTGTTTCAGGGGTTCACTGAGCTGTTCGAGGATTTTGAATCTTGGCTTGGGCAGGCAACTGGCTCTCGAGTTCACGGGCATTTGTTTTCACCCGAACGGGCCGAGTTCGCTGACGGTCAAAGTCTGATTAACGGAGCCCTAAGCGACAATGCCAAAACCCGCGACTACAATGCCGAGAGTTTTCTAACCAACCTGATATGGAATACCCGCGGGGAACGACAGTGTTTTCAGTTTGGCCCGGATGACAATCAGGATGTTAATTGGCTGGTCGCACGCGACCCCAATGCACAGGTGTCGATTATTTCTGGAGCTTGGGCAGTACCGTTGTTCAAGTCCAACCGAAATTTCGCTGATTTACGAAAAGAAGCTGCTCGGTTGCAGCGTATCGAGAGTGAGCATTTAAAGATACTACGCTCACAATATACCAAGGCGCGCGTACGTATTTGGACAATGGCCGAGTTCATCGAAGCTCCGATGGAACCAATTCAGACCATTGTTGATGAAATTGGCATGTCGCATCATCGAAGATTGAGCGAGGCTCCGACAATGGTTGACCTTGGTGGTTTTGGTCAATTTTTGCAAAACCTCAAGAATCAGGGAATGCACCCTTATTTGATGGGAGATTTCCCTGTGGAGCAAGGACCCGTAAATATGCCAAAACCACCGCGTAAACCCTATTTAGTGCGATGATCTCCATGACTGACCAATTTGATTATTTTATTGTTTTTGCTGAAATGAGAACGGGTTCCAATTTCCTCGAAGTTAACTTGAACACTTTCGAAGGGTTGGAGTGTCACGGTGAGGCGTTTAATCCGCATTTTCTTGGTTATCCTGATAAAAGCGAAATTTTGGGAGTTTCGCAGGTAGATCGCGATGAAAACCCAGCTAGGTTGATCAATGAAATCAAGGCACAGCCTGGAAAATTGGCGGGCTTTCGCTACTTCCATGATCACGATCCGCGGGTGCTGGATATCGCACTAGAAGATCCGAGATGTGCTAAAATTATCCTAACGCGAAATCCGTTGGACAGTTATGTATCCTGGAAGATTGCTCAAGCAACAGGACAGTGGAAGCTAACCAATGTTGCGCGACGCAAAGACGCTCAGGCTGTTTTTGATGGCGCCGAATTTTCACGCCATATAGAAGCGCTGCAAGATTTCCAAGTGTTGCTGCTTAATCGATTGCAGAAAAGCGGGCAGACTCCGTTTTATGTCGCTTATGAAGACCTGCAAAGTGTTGATGTAATGAATGGCTTAGCACGCTGGCTGGGAATATCTGAACAGCTAGAAGCACTGGATCGAAGTTTGAAAAGGCAAAATCCGGCACCGATTACAGCAAAAGTTGCCAATGTGGAGGACATGACCGCAGCATTGTCGGTGATGGATCGGTTTAATCTGACGCGAACTCCAAATTTTGAACCACGTCGGGGGCCATCGGTGCCTGGCTATGTTGCAGGTGTCGTAACGCCACTGTTGTATATGCCAATCAAGGGCGGGCCCGAGCCCGAAGTAACAAACTGGCTGGCCAATTTAGACCGGGTTACAGCTGATGGTTTGCTTGGGGACATGAACCAAAAAAAACTACGGTTATGGCGACGTGGAAACCCGGGACATCGAAGTTTTACCGTTCTACGTCACCCGGTGGCTCGGGCCCATTCTGTGTTTTGTGAGAACATTCTTGCCGCCGGACCAGAGAAATACAGCAAAATACGCGAAACGCTGCGCAAACGCTTCAAGCTGCCTGTTCCTAAGGATGGTCCAGACGAGCAGTACTCGCTCGCTGATCACCGGGCGGCGTTTGAGGCGTTTTTGAATTTTCTAAAGATGAACCTGGCCGGGCAGACGGCAATTCGTGTGGATGCAGCATGGGCCAGTCAATCACAGGTGCTATCGGGCTTTGCCGAGCTGGGATCACCAGATTTTATCTTCCGTGAAGATGAATTGGCCGAGGAGTTGCCGTTGCTGGCACGCCGCGTTGGACGGATGGAGCCCGATCAGATGCCTGCTGTAGCGCCGGATATCCCCTATGCGCTCGAAGAAATCTATGATGCTGATCTCGAAGTAAAAGTCGCCAAGATTTATCAGCGAGATTACTTGATGTTTGGCTTTGGGCCCTGGCGGTAAACACTAGCTTTGAACACCTGATACGCAGAGGGGGCATCTCAGGTGACGCTGAAGGCAAGGCGACGGATCAGGCGGCTTGAACCGACTGATTCTCAGTGAGGATCGTGTAGAGCGTAGCCGCATCTGGGTTAGAACGCAGTTTCGTGCAGAAACTCTGTTCACGCAGTGTACGTGAGACAAGCGCCAACGCCTTGAGATGTTCGACCCCGGCATCTTCGGGGGCGAACAAGGAAAAGGCGATATCCACTGGCTGGCGGTCAACGGCGCCAAAATCGAGCGGTTTTTCAAGGATTACGAAAACTCCGATAACCTCTTCGACGCCGCTGATTCGTGCATGTGGCAACGCAACACCGTGCCCAACGCCCGTCGGGCCAAGGCTTTCTCGGTCAAGCAACGCCTCAACAGTTGGCTGGCTTTGCAGATCGTAGGCTGATTGCGCCACGTCTGCTATTTCCTGAAACAACCGTTTCTTGCTTGAGACGGAGCCGATAACCCGCACCGCCTCTGGCTTGAGGATGTTGGAAACTTGCATTGCCTGTGCTCCGCTTGGGTGCCCCTAAAACGCACCTAGGGTCATTGTTTTTACGGATCGATCCAGCCGATGTTGCCGTCGTCCCGCCGATAGACCACATTTAGCCCATCTTTTCCTTCTTTGCGGAAGATCAGCACCGGGGCACCGGCCAATTCCATCTGCATCACCGCTTCACCAACAGAAAGCGAGGGGATCTTGGTCTCCAGCTCCGCCACGATGATAGGTTGCAGCGAAGACGGTTCGTCCTCGGTATGTGCATCTTCCGAAGCGAGGATATAAGAGTTGGCAGCAGAAAGTTCAACCGGCTCGCTGCGGTCACGGTGATGGTCCTTAAGACGGCGTTTGTAGCGGCGTAACTGCGTCTCCATTTTCTCGCAGCAGCTATCAAACGCGCCATAAATCTCGGTTGAATGCGCCTTAGCCTGGGCGGTTAGCCCGGTCGAAAGATGCACGGTGGTTTCGCACACATATTCATGCGCCGAACGGGAAAAGACGACTGTGGCATCGGTCGGGCGCTGAGCGTATTTCGCCACCGCCTCGCCCAGTTCGGTCTGCACGTGAGTCTGCAGGGCCGAGCCAATGTCGATCTGTTTTCCGCTGATTTGGTAACGCATGTGATCTCCTTCACGTATGGACATCCAAAGCTCCAGCCGGACCGGGTCCGGCAGGTTTAATCAGCTCAGGATGGGGGGAATAGGCGGGGCGGTTGATTGCAATCGACCGGACCTTGTAACCAAGGTCAGATCCCTAACTGCATCAAATTGTGCCATTGCCATGAGACAATTCGATGCCAAGACCGAGGGAGAGTCAATGGCTAACCTGATAAATACCCGACCAAAAGCAGTGGCTTTCGGCATGAACTGGCCGATCCCGGACTGCGAGAATTGGATTAGGATATGCGGAAATTGTCACCCAGATAGACGCGGCGAACGTTTTCATTTTCGACGACTTCTTCGGGGGTGCCCGACATCAGCACCTGTCCATCATGCAGGATATAAGCACGATCAACAATTTCCAGCGTTTCTCGCACGTTGTGGTCGGTAATCAAAACACCAATACCGCGCTTTTTCAGATCTGAAACCAAGTGGCGAATATCACCCACAGAAATCGGGTCAACGCCAGCAAAGGGTTCATCCAACAGCAGATATTTGGGGTCGGCTGCCAAACAGCGGGCAATTTCTACGCGGCGACGCTCACCGCCAGAGAGGGCAAGAGCAGGCGCGCGGCGCAGATGCTCGATGGAAAAGTCCGACAGTAGTTCTTCAAGGCGTTCACGCCGCTTGTGAGCATGGCGAACAGCAATGTCGAGCACCGCCGAAATGTTGTCTTCAACTGAAAGCCCGCGGAAGATCGACATTTCCTGTGGTAGATAACCAATACCCATTCGTGCGCGCCGGTACATTGGCAGCGTGGTGACGTTCTGCCCGTCAATTGTAACCGACCCGGCTTCGGGGAAGACCAGCCCAGCGATGGCATAAAAGCTTGTCGTCTTACCCGAGCCATTTGGGCCAAGGAGGGCAACAACTTCGCCGCGCTCCAAGGTCATTGAAACGTCTCGTATGACCACCTTCTTGCGATAGGACTTGCGCAGCTTGTCAATCCGAAGGCCCGAGGTGCCCGCGGTCACGGTGAGCTTGGGTTTGGCCATTAGTTGCCGCCGTCCGGATTGAGAATGGTTTTGACCCGACCCGACATCTGTGCGGTGCCAGAATTCAGATTTACCACCATCTGGCTAGACGCAAGCGTGCTGTTGCCTTGGCTAAGGAGCACGTTGCCCTTCATCACGATGGTGCCGCTGTCGATGGTATATTCTGCGCTATCGGATTCAGCCGCGTCTGGGCCATTGACCAATATGACATTGCCAATGGCCTCCAGCCGTTCGATGCCTGCTTGCTCGGGTTTGTAGACCACCAGAACCTTGTCCGCAGACAGACGCATAATCCCCTGAATCACCAGAACATTACCCAGGAATTGGGCTGAACCGTCATTTTGGTCTATTTCAAGTGAGTCGGACGTGACTTCAACCGGCAGTGATGGGTCGGCCTTGATCGCACCAAATGCAACCGAAGCGGATTGTGCCGAAGCAAAGCCCGAGATCAGGGCTAACGGCAGGCAGAAGATCAAGGCGCGAAAATATGACACAAGCTATCTCTCTGATTTTTTAGGATCGTATACCAGTTTTACCCGGTTATTGAATAGCATATGCAATGGACCACCCTGAGTTTTTGTTTTCAGTTGCATTGTGCCAGCGTCAAGAGAGCCAATCGGACCTGTTGCATGTACCGGGCCGGGGCTATTGGCAGACACACCACTAAGCGTTGCGTTCAACTGATCTGTTGTCACCAGCAGCCCGTCTGCCGATGTGATCTCAACATTGCCAGAAAAACTTGCAATATCCTTATCAAGATAGACCTGGCCACTGTCCGAGCTCAATGTCAGCTGACCTCCGTCGGCCATTCGGATCACCGCTTGCAAGTCCGTCGCGACTGCTGGCGAGGTTGGACCGCCGGGGCGTGCAATGCTGGCGGTTACCATGATTTCGTCACCCTGGGGTGTTGTTCCCGAAAAGAAGGGCGCGGTGATTTGCTGGCCGCGCATCCGTTCTTCGATATCACGTTCGGCGAATGGAATGGTGGCCTCGGTGTCTATGCCTCGGGAAATCAAAAATACCGTGGACAATAGCGCAAGTGCTGCCAGTGGCAGCAACACTTTGAGAAAAGCCACCATGCGGGAGTAGCGGTCCATCGCTCTGGTCCCCGTTCCTTAACCCAAGCCAGCGCGCAGGCAGTCGTGGATATGCAGCAGGCCCTCGGCTTTTTGCCCGTTGTCTGGATCAACAACAAACAAACAAGTGATCTTGCGCTGGTTCATAATGGCAACGGCCTCTTCAGCGAGAGAGTTGGGGGAAATTGTGGTTGGGGCAGGGGTCATGACATCAGAGGCAGCTAAATCGAGAAGCCCATCCATGTGCCGCCGTAAATCACCATCAGTTATGATGCCATGCAAACGGTTGCCGGAATCTACAACGCCCGCCACGCCGAACCCCTTTTGACTGATTTCGATCAGCACGTCGGGCATCGCCGTTTCTTCGGTGATAACTGGGAGCGCATCCCCCTCGTGCATCAGATCGCGCACTTTGCTGAGCTGCGCGCCAAGTTTACCGCCGGGATGAAAGTCACGGAAGTTCTCGGGGCGGAAGTCGCGATGCTTCATGATGGCAATGGCCAGGGCATCACCCATTGCCAATGTCAGCGTGGTTGAGTTCGATGGCACGATGCCATAGCCACAGGCCTCGCCCATGGCTGGGATCTGCAACTGCACATCCGCTTGGGTCATCAAAGTGCTGTTAGGCTTGCTAGACAAGCCGATCAGCGGAATGTCGAAGCGGCGGGTAAACGCCAGCAGGTTGGCCAATTCCGGCGCTTCACCGGAGTTGGAGATTGCCAGCACGACATCCCCCTTGGACAACATGCCCAGATCGCCATGGCTGGCCTCGGCGGGATGCACAAAATATGCCGGTGTCCCGGTGCTGGCCAAAGTGGCGGCAATCTTGTGGCCGATGTGGCCGGATTTACCGATGCCGCTGATGATAATCCGGCCGGTGGCAGACAGGATCAGCTGGGCAGCTTGGGCAAAGCGCTCATCAAAACTATCGGCAAGGGCCTCAAGGGCACGCGCTTCATCAAGGGCGACCTGGCGGGCGGTGGCGAGGAATTTTTCAGCGTCGGTCATGAGTGTGCAAAGATATCGGTTTCGGGCCAGCCAGCCAAATCAAGCTTGGCGCGCATTGGCAGAAAGTCAAAACATGCCTGGGCCATTTCGATGCGACCCTCGCGCTCTAGTCGTTTGTTCAGCTCTTCGCGCAGGCGGTGCAGGTACAAAACATCCGAGGCGGCATAATCCAGTTGCGCCTTGGTCAACTCGGGTGCGCCCCAGTCGCTCATCTGCTGTTGTTTCGAAATATCTACACCGATCAACTCTTGCGTCAGGTTTTTCAGCCCGTGACGGTCGGTATAGGTGCGGATCAGGCGACTGGCGATTTTGGTGCAGTAGACCGGAGCAGTCAGCGCACCAAAAGCATTGTACATCGCGGCGATGTCGAAGCGGCCAAAGTGGAACAGTTTCAGGATATTAGGATCCTCAAGCATTTTGCATAGGTTGGGCGCCTCGGTCTGGCCAATGGCAACCTGAACGATATGTGCATCGCCATCACCGCCCGACATTTGAATGACGCACAGGCGGTCACGATGCGGGTTCAAACCCATTGTCTCGCAATCGATGGCGACAATCGGGCCAAGGTCAAGCCCGTCGGGAAGGTCGTTCTGGTATAGGTGATTGGCCACTGAATGCAGTCCTGATCATGATTTTCAACTGATGCAGGAGATAGGCCTTTTGCCGCGTCAACTCAATGGGGAGGAGGGCATAGTCGGGATTTGAGTGCCCCAGCGCCGAAGCGGCGCCGGGGTGGTGTTTAATACCAGTTAGGCAAACTTGCGAATTTCGCCAGTATCCAGTTTGGCTTTGTAAGCTTCCATTTCGGCTTTCACGATTGGTGCCAGGAAGTACAGGCCCAAGATGTTTGGTACACAGATCAAGAAGACCAGCGCATCAGAGATATCCAGGATTGGACCAAGCTGAACGATACAGCCCAGAGCAACAAAGGCACAGAAGATGACTTTGTAGATGGTCTGACCAACCTGGCCTTCGCCAAACAAGTAGGTCCAGCCTTTAAGCCCGTAGTACGACCACGAGATCATGGTCGAGAAGGCAAACAGCAGTGCAGCAACGGCCAGCGGAATTGGGAACCAGCTCATGTGGCGCTCAAACGCAGCAGAAGTCATTGCCACACCTGTTGCATCGCCCGCAAAGTTGGGATCAGCCACCATGCTGGTGCCAATGACCAGAGCAGTGATGGTACAGATGACGATAGTATCGATGAAGGGTTCCAGCAGCGATACATAGCCCTCGGTTACTGGCTCGTTTGTACGAACAGCGGCGTGCGCGATTGATGCTGAACCAATCCCTGCTTCGTTCGAGAAAACAGCCCGCTGGAAACCAATGATCAACGCACCAAGTGCACCACCTGCGACGCCTTCGCCAGTGAACGCACCGGTAAAGATGTTGCTGATTGCCATTGGAAGGGAGGTGAAGTTCAGCAGGATCACGATAATCGCAAAGAAGCAGTAGAAGATGGCCATGAATGGAACCACCTTTTCAGTGACGCGAGCGATCGATTTGATACCGCCGATAATCACTGAGAATACTACGCCTGCCAAAATCAGACCAACCAGCCATCCGTAACCGTCTAGCGCGCCGCCAGCCACAGTGTTCAGCTGTACATAGGCCTGGTTTGACTGGAACATATTGCCGATGCCCAGTGCGCCGATAAAGATACCAACAGCGTAAAAGGTGCCCATGAACTTACCAAAGCCAGCCATGCCGCGATCTTCGAACCCGCGGCGCAGATAGTACATTGGACCACCCGAAACCGACCCGTCCGGGTTTTCGTTCCGGTATTTCACACCCAGCGTACATTCCACAAACTTGGTGGACATACCCAGGAAGCCGGCAACGATCAGCCAGAAGGTTGCGCCAGCACCCCCAATGGTCACCGCAACGGCAACGCCACCGATGTTACCAATCCCAACGGTGCCGGAAACGGCTGTTGCCAGCGCTTGGAAGTGAGAGACCTCACCCGAGCTTTTAGGGTCAGCATAGTCGCCGCGCACCAGTTCAATGGCATGCTTAAAGCCGCGCAGGTTGATGAAGCCCATGTAAACGGTAAAGAACACCGCGCCGACAACCAGCCAAAGAACAACAAGTGGCAGCTGCGCTCCGGCAACGGGGATTTTGAAGAAGACGACCGTGCCAACAAATTTGGCAATCGGGGCGGTGAATGCGTTGATCGATTCGTCAATTCCTGCCTGTGCCGTGGTGGCAAAGGCGAGGGTTGCCAGAAGGGCAATAATAATTCGGTTCATCCCGAACTCCTCGAATTTCGATAAAAGTTGTATTCCGTGAGTTGATTAAACTTATGGAACAACCATAACGGGTACCGGCGCGGTTTGAATTAGATTGCCCGCGACGGACCCGAATATTAGCGATTTCAATCCAGATTGGCCGCGTCTGCCAATTACAATCTGGGCAGCGCTTTTCTCTTTGGCGACCTCGATCAGAGTTTCTGATGGGTTGCCGTGACGAACGACACTTTCCACTTCTACGCCGCCTTCGCTCAGATAGCTGAGCGCCGGACCGACCACGGAATCGTGGGCTTTGGCAATTTCACTTTCGCGGCGAGAGTGCCGTTCCGCGTTTTCTTCTGGAGTATTAAAGGAATAAGGTGACCATTCGATCACATAGGCAACCACCACTTTGGCGCCAGCCAATTCAGCCCGCCGCCGAACGTGGTTCAGTGCGCGCTTAGACCCGTCACTGCCGTCGATTGCGAGTAATATTACGTTTTCAGACATATATAACTTCTCCCTGTCAGAGGTCGATGGGGAAGCATGGGGTAATCAAGGTGAGAATTATCGGTCCAGATTTATCTAAAAATCAGTCCAGTTATTCAACTTATTGAAATGTAATGGAATTAAGTATTGCTAATTTACTTTTTAGTAACGCAACTTTGGGGTGTAAAATGGTGCCCAGAAGAGGACTCGAACCTCCACGACCTTGCGGTCACTGGCACCTGAAGCCAGCGCGTCTACCAATTCCGCCATCTGGGCACGGGGTAGTGGGGGGCGTATAGGCCGAGTTATCGGGGGCGTCAAACGGAAAATTCTGGCGAATTTTTGCTTGCTTTACCAAGCGGAAAACCGGCGTCAACGACAGCAATTATGCGCTGATTGAGCGGCTGTCTGGATCTGGTCGGGGTAAAATGGTGCCCAGAAGAGGACTCGAACCTCCACGACCTTGCGGTCACTGGCACCTGAAGCCAGCGCGTCTACCAATTCCGCCATCTGGGCACGGGGTAGTGAAGCGGCGTATAGGCGGAGTCGGAAGGGGCGTCAAACGGATTTTTGAACTTTTCCTGTCCTGCTTTGACCGAAGAAGATAGGATTTTAGAGGGTGAGTTATCGAGAGGTGAGTTATTGCCAGCGGTTGTCCGTGTTTTGAGCCTTGTTTGCAGGGCCGTGGGGCGGTAGATCGGGTCAACAGCGAAAGTTAGGAGTCCAAAGATGTCCAAACTGGTCACGATCTATGGCGGATCTGGTTTTGTCGGCCGCTATATTGCGCGCCGTATGGCCAAAGAGGGCTGGCGGGTACGAGTCGCAGTGCGGCGCCCCAATGAGGCCATGCATGTAAAGCCATATGGTGTTCCGGGTCAGGTCGAGCCGGTATTTTGCAATATCCGCGATGATGCCTCGGTGGCGTCGGTGATGCAGGGCTCGGATGCGGTTGTGAACTGCGTTGGAGTTCTAAACGAGCTGGGTAAAAACACCTTTGATGCCATCCATGCCGAAGGTGCTGGCCGTATTGCGCGTATTGCAGCGGAGCACGGTGTGGACCGCATGGTGCATGTTTCTTCAATCGGTGCGAATGCGGATGCGCTCAGCGCCTATGGTCGCAGCAAAGCGGCAGGTGAAGCAGCTGTGCTGCAGCACATGCCTGATGCGATGATTCTGAGGCCCTCGGTTATTTTTGGGGCTGAAGACAACTTCCTGAACAAATTTGCAGGCATGACCCGGTTTGGCCCAGTGTTGCCAATTGTCGGAGGTAAAACTCAGTTTCAGCCGGTGTTTGTGGATGATGTCGCCAAGGCTGCCGTTAAGGGGCTGCTTGGCCAGGCGCCTGGCGGTGTTTATGAACTTGGCGGACCGGAAGTGAAAAGCTTTGCCGAGCTTATGGATGACATGCTGGCGGTTATTCACCGTCGACGTTTGGTCATTTCTCTACCGGGGTTTGCTGCATGGTTGGTGGCGTTTGGTTTCGACATGATGCAGACCGTCAGCTTCCAGCTGATATCAAACGGTGTGTTGACCCGTGATCAGTTGCTGAGTTTGAAAAGCGACAGCGTAGTTTCGGCTGGGGCCAAAGGATTTGCAGAATTGGGATTGCAGGCTGTGACCCTAGAGTCGGTAATGCCGGATTATCTGTGGAAATTCCGTCCGGCTGGTCAGTACGACGCCATAACGGGATCTGCACGCAATTTGCGTCACGACAGCTGATCATCAAAACAGTAGCGGTGCGTGCAAGCACGCACCCTACACTGGCTGAGATGTTGAGACTCAGCTGTAGGCGATACCGAGAAGCACAACGCCAAGAATGACCCGATAAATTACGTAGGGTGTAAAGCTGACGCTGCGCAGCAATCGCATCATCAGACTTAGCGCGCCCAGTGCCGACAGCATGGACAACAGTGCCACAATGCTGGCGTCGCGAAAGACTGCGCTATTTGCTTCGATCACCAAGTCGCTTCCCAAAAGAACTCCGGATGCAATGATCACTGGGATTGACATCAGCATCGATATGCGCGCGCCGTCTGTGCGGTTGTAGCCCAGCTGTCGCGCCCCGGTGATGGTGATTCCCGAGCGCGAGGTGCCGGGGATGAGGGCTAGCATTTGCCACAACCCCATGATCAGGGCGTCTCGGGCACCCCAGTTGCTGGTGTCTTTGTGTGTGAGGCCTTTTTGGTCTGCTATATATAGGACAATCCCGAAGCCCAGCATTGTCCAGCCGATGACCGTGATTGAACGCAGGGCATCACTGAGACCGGTAAAGTGCAGTATGGCGCCAAAAATCACAGTTGGGATGGTGGCAATGATAAGCCCCAAAGTCAGTTTTGCACCTGGCGTGTCGATACGACCGGTCATTAGGCGTGGTAGGCCCAGTAGCCCAATGCGCACATCGCTCCAGAAGTATATCACCACGGCTGTTAAAGTGCCGATGTGGGCTGCAACATCAATGACTTGCCCCTGATCGTCCAGGCCTGTCAGGCTGGGTAATAGGATAAGGTGACCAGACGAAGAGATCGGCAGAAATTCCGTGATGCCTTGGATTAGCGCAACGAGAATCAGTTGAAAAAGGGGCATGAATACCGGGCATCCTATGGGTCGGAAAGAAGTCGGTGTATTTTCCACATGTCTATAAGTGCTACGTACCAAATGAAAGTCTCGCATTTCGGTCCGAATCGGACCTAAAAGCGCTGTACATTTTTGCGATATCGAGTATCAGACGGTAAGAGTTGATTTTTAAGGTCAACAATACTGACATAAAATCTGCCGGACTTTGAAAATCAAAGATCGCAGCCAGCCAAACGAGGGAGTCTGACCCGTGGCCAAGCAACCGATGCTCAAGTTCGTACAAGTCGAGCGTGATATGCCTGAAAAACGTGCCGCCGAGGTGCGTTCGGAGGATTTCGACGAAATCTATGCGGAATTTGCGGCGGCAAAGGCTGAAGAACAGGCCAGCCGTTGTAGCCAGTGTGGCGTGCCATATTGCCAAAGCCACTGCCCATTGCACAATAACATCCCTGATTGGCTACACTTGACCGCCACTGGCCGTCTGGAAGAGGCCTATCAGACCAGTCAGGCGACCAACACTTTCCCGGAAATCTGTGGTCGCATCTGTCCGCAGGACCGTCTGTGCGAAGGCAACTGTGTGATCGAACAGTCGGGGCATGGCACCGTCACGATTGGTACCGTCGAGAAATACATCACAGATACCGCCTGGGACAAAGGTTGGGTTAAACCCACGTCGCCTTCTGTTGAACGCTCTGAAAGCGTTGGTATCATTGGCGCCGGGCCTGGTGGTTTGGCTGCGGCGGATATGCTGCGCCAGGCTGGAATACAGGTAACAGTATATGACCGCTCAGATCGCGCTGGTGGCTTGCTGATGTATGGCATTCCCGGCTTCAAGCTGGAAAAAGACGTGGTTCAGCGCCGCAATGATCTGCTGGCTGATGGCGGTGTGAAGTTTGAACTGAACTGCGCAATTGGCGAAGACATCTCGTTCGAAGACCTGCGCGCCAAACATGACGCCGTGATTATCGCGACGGGCGTTTACAAATCTCGCGATCTGGCAATGCCTGGTAGCGGCTCAACCGGCATCGAAAAGGCCATCGACTTCCTGACTGTATCGAACAAGAAAAGCTTTGGTGACGATGTCGCCGAATTCACCAGTGGCCAGATGAATGCCAGCGGCAAGCGCGTTATTGTTATCGGTGGTGGCGACACCGCGATGGACTGTGTGCGCACCTCGATCCGTCAGGGTGCCACTTCGGTTAAGTGCCTGTATCGCCGCGATCGTGCCAATATGCCCGGTTCGCAGCGTGAAACACAAAACGCCGAGGAAGAAGGTGTAGTGTTTGAATGGCTGTCCGCGCCCAAAGGTTTCGCTGACGAGGGCGGCAAAGTCACTGGTGTGATGGTACAGAAAATGCGCTTGGGCCAACCAGATGCTTCGGGTCGCCAGGCACCAGAAGTGATCGAAGGTGCCGATTATGTCGAAGAGGCTGATCTGGTGATCAAAGCGCTGGGTTTTGAACCGGAAGACCTGCCAACCCTATGGAACCAGCCCGAATTGCCTGTGACTCGCTGGGGCACAGTCAAGGCTGCGTTCACCACAGGCGCGACTGATCTGGATGGCGTCTATGCTGTAGGTGACATCGTGCGTGGTGCATCGCTGGTGGTCTGGGCCATCAAAGACGGGCGCGACTGCGCCGAGGCTATCTTGGAAAAATTCAACCATTCGGTGGTCGTCGCTGCTGAGTAAGTGCTGCTAAGAGCGTCCACCACCTGTTGCGGTGATCAATAAATGAATAATACTGCAGATATCCCACTGCCAGAGCATGAGCTATGGAGCAACGACGATTTGATCGCGGCGTATCAACCGGGTACAAACGACGTTTTGGTTGTATGCTTTTTGTCGTTTCCCGAAGACAAACCCGAGGAGCAGGTCCGCGCACGCCCAGTGCCTCGAACTTCAGTTGCTCGTGGCGATGGGAACAACGTACTGTATTTGACCGACATGACTTGGACTTGGTTTTGTCATCAGGATATCCGATCACGATCAGCAGAGTTTATCCGACGTGCAGCAGGGATGTCCGTGGCCAAAACAACAATTGGTTATGGAAACTCAGCTGGCGGCACGGCAGCAATTGTTTTGAACGAAGATGTCAAATTTTCGTCCATTCTTGCGATATCACCTCAAATTGATTTGCGTAGGGCTTTTCGCAGTTTTGACATTCGTTGGAATGATTGGCTGATTGGGCCTGTCCGAGACTTTGACTTTCCTGATTTGTCGGCAAGTTTCGCGCAAGACGGTAAGATAATCCTGATGCACGGGTTGCGAGGGCCGGATTCAGCCCATGCAGCATTGACTCCCCGTGGCAGGAATACTCAACACTATTTGTTTCCGGATGCCCGCCACGACTTGCTGTATCAGCTCAGAGAAGAGCAGCGGTTGTCCAGATTGCTTAACAGTATGTCCGTAGGAGACTGGAAACAGGTGAACGACATCGCCGTCGAGGCAGGAGGTTTGTTGCAGGGAAAATTGGATTACCAGGCACAGAACTTTGACTGGCAACCAATGGAGCCGATGGACCCCAGACAACGACGCAGAATGAAAGAGCTGCATAAGAAACGGATTCAGACTTGGAAGAACTTGGGAAAGGGAGCAATACAGGATGAGTAACTTGAAAGGCCAATGTATGTGCGGCGCGGTGACCATCACTGCAAATCGTGCTGATCCGGTCGTTCGGGCCTGCCATTGCGATATGTGTCGCCGCTGGACCAGCAGCATGTACATGTCAGTTCCCACCGAACCCGGGTCAATTGCCGTTGCAGGCCCGGCCAAGACCTATCGGTCATCCGACTGGGCTGAACGTGGCTTCTGCGAAACCTGTGGATCTGCCCTTTGGTACGCCACCGTACATGACGATCACAAAAGCTTGGCAGCGGGACTGTTTGAAAACGCTGCAAATAACACCATGGCGCTGGAGTTTTTCAGCGACCTGAAACCGGAGGGCTATGCCCTGTCCGGAGACCATAAACGGCTGACAACGGCAGAAACCATTGCCCTGTTTGCACCCGACGAAGGAGAAGACAAATGACTAAGTATGATGCCGATTGGGTGCGCGCCGAAGAAGCCAAACGCCAGTATATGGCCGAAAATGGCCTTTATTCTGAAGCCGAAGAACACTCGTCTTGCGGGGTTGGTCTTGTTGTTTCCATCGATGGCAAGAAAAGCCGTAAAGTGGTTGAAGCCGGTATCGATGCTCTCAAGGCGATTTGGCACCGTGGCGCAGTAGATGCCGATGGCAAAACCGGTGATGGCGCCGGTATCCACGTTGAAATCCCGGTTCCGTTCTTTCACGACCAGATCAAACGTACCGGTCACGAACCTCGCAAAGATCAGCTGATTGCGGTTGGCCAGGTCTTCTTGCCGCGTACCGATTTTGGGGCGCAGGAAACCTGCCGGACTATCGTTGAATCCGAAGTCCTGCGCATGGGCTATTACATCTATGGCTGGCGTCATGTGCCGGTGGATGTGACCTGTCTGGGCGAAAAGGCAAACGCGACCCGTCCAGAAATCGAACAGATCCTGATTTCAAACTCTAAGGGTGTGGATGAAGATACATTCGAGCGTGAGCTCTATGTGATCCGTCGCCGGATCGAAAAGGCTGCCATCGCTGCAAACGTATCTGAACTGTACATCGCGTCGCTGTCCTGCCGGTCGATCATCTACAAAGGCATGATGCTGGCTGAGCAGGTTGCCGTGTTCTACCCCGATCTGATGGACGAGCGGTTTGAATCCGGTTTTGCTCTGTATCACCAGCGTTATTCCACCAACACCTTCCCGCAGTGGTGGCTGGCGCAACCGTTCCGCATGTTGGCCCACAACGGTGAGATCAACACGCTTAAGGGCAACCTGAACTGGATGAAGAGCCATGAGATTCGCATGGCCAGTTCGTTCTTTGGCGACATGGCTGAAGACATCAAACCCATCGTACCGGGCGGAGCTTCCGACTCTGCTGCGCTGGATGGCGTATTCGAAGTTCTGGTTCGCGCTGGGCGTACTGCACCAATGGCAAAAACCATGCTGGTGCCAGAAAGCTGGTCCAAGCAGGCGGTCGAGCTGCCACAGCCCTGGGTCGACATGTATTCCTACTGCAACTCGGTGATGGAACCATGGGATGGCCCGGCTGCTCTGGCGATGACCGATGGTCGCTGGGTTTGCGCTGGTCTCGACCGTAATGGCCTGCGCCCAATGCGTTATGTCGTCACTGGTGATGGCCTGCTGATCGCTGGCTCCGAAGCTGGGATGGTGCCGATTGATGAGGCCAACGTGGTCGAAAAGGGTGCGCTTGGCCCGGGCCAGATGATTGCCGTCGACATGAAAGAGGGAAAGCTGTTCCACGACACCGAAATCAAAGATCAGCTGGCAGCCGCACGTCCATTTGGGGAATGGGTTGGCAAGATCATCAACCTGGAATCCACTCTGGCCGAAGCTGAAGAAAAGCCGATGTTCACCGGTGACGAGCTGCGCAGGCGTCAGGTTGCGGCAGGCTATACCACTGAAGAGCTGGAACAGATCCTGTCTCCGATGGCTGAGGACGGCAAAGAAACTCTGGCTTCGATGGGGGATGACACCCCGTCAGCGGTTCTGTCCAAGATGTACCGCCCGCTCAGCCACTTCTTCCGTCAGAACTTCTCGCAGGTCACCAACCCGCCAATCGATTCCCTGCGCGAATTCCGGGTGATGAGCCTGAAAACACGGTTCGGTAACCTCAAGAACGTGTTGGAAGAAAGCAGCAGCCAGACCGAGATCATCGTTCTGGAAAGCCCCTTTGTCGGTAACGCCCAGTGGGACAAGCTGACCTCTGAGTTCAACGCCTCTCTGGCTGAAATCGACTGTAGCTTTGAACCCGGAGAAGGCGCGCTGAGCGCTGCATTGGCGCGGGTTCGCTCCGAAGCCGAAGACGCAGTTCGTTCAGGCGCCGGCCACCTGGTGCTGACAGATCAGCACTCGGGTGAAGATCGCGTTGCGATGCCGATGATTCTAGCAACCAGCGCCGTGCACTCGCACCTGACCCGCAAGGGCCTGCGGACTTTCTGCTCGCTGAACGTGCGCGCGGCCGAATGTATCGATCCGCACTACTTTGCCGTGCTGATTGGCTGTGGTGCCACCGTGGTCAACGCCTATCTGGCCGAGGATTCGCTGGCAGACCGTGTTGAGCGTGGACTGCTGGATGGCACTCTGACCGAAAACGTGACCCGCTACCGAGAAGCAATCGATCAAGGCCTGCTGAAAATCATGGCCAAAATGGGGATCTCGGTGATTTCCTCGTACCGTGGTGGTCTGAACTTCGAAGCAGTCGGCCTGTCGCGGGCCATGTGCGCCGAGTTCTTCCCTGGGATGACCAGCCGAATTTCTGGTATTGGTGTCACCGGTATCCAGACCAAAGTTGAACAGGTTCACGCCAAGGGTTGGAAAAACGGCCAGGACATTCTGCCAATTGGCGGCTTCTACAAGGCGCGCAAATCGGGCGAAACCCACGCCTGGGAAGCCACATCGATGCACATGTTGCAAATGGCCTGTAACCGCGCTTCGTTTGAGCTGTGGAAGCAGTACTCTGCCAAAATGCAGAGCAATCCACCAATCCATCTGCGCGACCTGCTCGACTTCAAAGCGTTGGCTAAGCCTGTGCCGATTGAAGAGGTGGAAAGCATCACCTCGATCCGCAAACGTTTTGTGACACCTGGCATGTCGCTGGGAGCGCTGTCACCTGAGGCACACAAGTCCTTGAACGTTGCCATGAACCGCATCGGTGCCAAGTCCGACTCGGGCGAGGGTGGTGAAGATCCGGCGCATTTTGTGCCTGAACCAAACGGCGACAATCCATCTGCGAAAATCAAACAGGTGGCCTCAGGTCGGTTTGGTGTGACCGCTGAATACCTGAACCAGTGTGAAGAGCTGGAAATCAAGGTTGCCCAGGGTGCGAAACCGGGTGAGGGTGGCCAGCTGCCTGGTATGAAGGTCACTGACCTGATTGCCCGTCTGCGTCACTCGACCAAAGGCGTTACCCTGATTTCACCTCCGCCACACCACGATATCTATTCGATCGAGGATCTGGCGCAGCTGATCTATGATCTCAAGCAGATCAATCCACGCTGTAAGGTGACCGTGAAGCTGGTGGCCTCATCAGGTGTTGGCACCATCGCCGCAGGTGTGGCCAAGGCCAAGGCCGACGTGATCCTGATCTCGGGTCACAACGGCGGCACCGGTGCATCGCCTGCGACCTCGATCAAATATGCTGGTCTGCCGTGGGAGATGGGCCTGACCGAAGCGCACCAAGTGCTGAGCATGAACAACCTGCGTGAGCGGGTGACGCTGCGCACCGATGGTGGTTTGCGTACGGGGCGCGATATCGTCATGGCCGCAATGCTGGGCGCCGAAGAATACGGCATCGGTACCGCCGCTCTGATCGCCATGGGCTGCATCATGGTGCGTCAGTGTCAGAGCAACACCTGCCCGGTTGGTGTTTGTACACAGGACGAAAAGCTACGGGCCAAGTTTGTGGACAACGCCGCCGATAAGGTCGTGAACCTGATCACCTTCTATGCACAGGAAGTTCGTGAACTGCTGGCCTCGATCGGCGCACGCAGCATGGATGACGTTATCGGTCGCGCGGATCTTCTGGCGCAGGTCAGCCGTGGTTCGGCCCATCTGGATGACCTGGATCTGAACCCGTTGTTGATCACCGTCGATGGGTCTGCTGACATCGTCTACAACCGTGACAAGGACCGCAACGTAGTGCCGGATACGCTGGATGTAGAGATCGTCCGCGATGCCGCCCGTTTCCTGGAAGACGGTGAAAAGATGCAGCTGTCGTATGCAGTGCAAAACACGCACCGCTCGGTGGGCACACGCACTTCTAGCCACATCGTTCGCAACTTTGGCATGCGCAACTCGTTCCAGTCCGATCATCTGACAGTGAAACTGCAGGGATCTGCGGGTCAGTCACTGGGTGCATTTGCGGCACCCGGTCTGAAACTGGAAGTGTCCGGCGATGCCAACGACTATGTGGGTAAGGGCCTGTCTGGTGGTACAATCGTCGTGCGTCCTCCGCAGGTTAGCCCACTGACCGCATCCAAGAACACCATCATCGGCAATACCGTTCTATACGGTGCAACTGATGGCTACCTGTTCGCCGCTGGCCGCGCGGGTGAGCGGTTCGCAGTGCGTAACTCGGGTGCCACCGTGGTGATCGAAGGCTGTGGTGCCTGTGGTTGTGAATACATGACCGGCGGTGTTGCAGTGATCCTTGGATCCATCGGTGCCAACTTTGGCGCAGGTATGACAGGTGGCATGGCTTATCTGTACGACCCCGAAGGCAAGGCTGACACCATGATGAACATGGAAACGCTGGTGACCAACCCGGTTACAGTTGCCCATTGGGAAAACCAGCTAAAGGGCCTGATCGAGCGCCATCTGGAGGAAACCGGCAGCCGCAATGCCGCGGATATTCTCCAGCACTGGGACAGCGAAAAGGCCAACTTTGTTCAGGTCTGCCCGATTGAGATGCTGGTACACATTCCGCACCCGCTGTCGCTCGAAGACACTGCCGTTCCAGCTGAGTAATCGAGCTCTTTTACGAACCAAGGCCCTCGCAACCAAAGTTGCGGGGGCTTTTTTGTTTCAGGGAAGTTTATAATTTCCGGTCACCGTGTTGCGTGATGCAAAACTGTTTTCTGTAGGGTTAGGGCCGGATATCCGCGAATAGGCTCCACCACCCGTAATACCTGCCAGTGTGCCGGTACCGCCGATGAAGGTCCATGATCCCTCCGCCATGCTGCCCAAGACGCCCGAGCCGCCATAGCGGATCATCGTGGTGCTGCCATCGGGGTAGGTGGTTCTGCACAGCCCACTTTCATTATCAAATTTTCCGTCAAATACCGTAGCGGCGCCAACACAGTGCAGGCTGGCCACACCGTTCACACCGCTTTCCATCGTGTCGCGGAGCCCGTTAACCGCATAGTTCAGTTGCATGGTGCCCTGACTGGCAGCCAGTGCTGTAAACTCACCTGTGGTTGCAACGACAAAATCAATTGGGCCTTCTTTAGGGATATCCTGCGCCATAGCGGCGACTGGCAAGAGCAGGCATAGCGATGCTGAAATGCTGCAAATTGACTGATGAACAGAAAACATAAGAAACCCTCCTTGGATTGTGCTTACGTAGGGCAGGGTCCTTGTAGGACCACGCTTGTTTCGTTCCGAAGTCGTGAATTACGGGTTTGAGCCGCCCAGCCAGTGTCTTATAGAGGCAATATGGCGAAGAAGAAAAAATCCAAGAGCAAAGCCAAAGGTGGCTTTAAACAATGGCTGCGCCGCTGGCTCATGCGCGCGGTACTGGCATTTGTCGCTCTAATCGGCTTCTTCATTTTGCTCTATACGGTGGTGAACCCGCCCTACACTCATACGATGTGGGCCGAGCGCAGTCGCTTGGGCCAGATTGATCGCGAATGGGTGGCGTTTGAAAACATCGCTCCAGTGATGGCGCGCTCGGCCGTGGCGGCCGAGGACGCCCGATTCTGCCAGCATTGGGGTATTGATGTACAGGCGGTTCGTGCCGTTCTGGACGAGGGCGGTAATCGTGGTGGTTCGACAATTTCGCAGCAGGTCGTCAAGAACGTGTTCCTGTGGCAGGAACGCAGCTGGATCCGCAAAGCACTGGAAACCCTGATCACCCCAGCGGTCGAAGCGGTGTGGAGCAAGCGGCGTATTCTTGAGATCTACTTGAACGTCGCCGAAATGGGCGAGGGTATCTTTGGAGTCAAAGCTGCGGCAAAGGCCTATTTCGATGTATCTCCAGATCAGTTGAACGCCGAGCAGGCCGCTTTGTTGGCTGCCTTGCTTCCCGCACCCAAAAGCCGGTCTGCCACCAACCCGAGTGAAAAAATGAAACGCAAAGCCGCCAAAATTGCAGATGGAGCGGCCACCATCCGCGCAGATGGCCGCGCTGCGTGTTTCGAGGATTGAATTTCTTGTCGGCGCGAGGCATTGCTGAACAACAACCCTTCTTAGTTACCGGATGTTACTGACACCCATGGCCCGCCTGCACCACGTACCGCTTTCCCCTTTTTGCCGCAAAGTTCGCCTGTCTCTGGCGGAGAAGAAGATCGAGGTGGATCTGGTTGAGGAACGCTATTGGGAGGGCGATCCGGATTTCCTACGCCGTAACCCGGCAGCAAAGGTGCCCGTTATCCGGTTAGACGGTAAGATAATGGCCGAAAGCGCGGCGATTTGTGAATACCTGGAAGAAACCCGCCCCGAACCGCCTTTGATGCCTAAAGATCCAGATGCGCGTTATGAAGTGCGTCGGCTCGTTTCTTGGTTTGATGACAAGTTTCACCACGAAGTGACCTCGAAGCTACTGTATGAGCGGGTAAACAAGAAAATTACCGGGCAGGGCTATCCGGACAGCCGGAACGTCAAGGATGGGGCCAAGGCCGTCAAATATCATCTGGATTACATGGCTTGGTTGCTGGACCAGCGCCGCTGGCTGGCTGGCGACGTGATGACCCTGGCTGATTTTGCCGCCGCCGCACATTTGTCGTCGCTGGACTATATCTCGGATGTGGATTGGAACCGCTCGGCTGTGGTCAAAGATTGGTATGCCAAGATCAAATCGCGCCCGGCGTTTCGTTCGATTTTGGCGGATCAGGTGCCTGGGTTCCGTCCCCCCCCACATTACACCGACCTGGATTTCTGATAGACCATGCTAAGTGGGGGCTGTCTGCCCCCATCGCCTGACGGCTCCCCCCGAGGATATTTTAGGCCAGATGAATATAGGATCTTCAGTTAAGGATGCCCTTGTCGCGCGCGCCCTGGAAGAGGGGTTTGTGTCGTGCCGAATTTGCCGCCCTTGGGATGTTCCTGAGGTTCCCGAGCGCTTGGCTGCCTTTATTGAAGCTGAGTATCACGGCCAGATGGGATGGATGGCCGAGCGCACCCATTGGCGCGGTGATCCGGCGTTACTGTGGCCCGAGGCTCGGTCGGTGATCATGCTCGCCGAAAGCTATGCACCCGAGCACGATCCTACAGAGATTTTGCAGCATGCCGATCGTGGCGCGATTTCGGTTTATGCCCAGAACAAGGATTACCATGATCTGGTCAAGAAGCGGCTGAAGCGTCTGGCGCGTTGGCTGATTGATGTGGCCAAGACGCAGGGTGAAGAACCCGAGGTGAAGGTGTTTGTCGATACCGCACCGGTCCCGGAAAAGGCATTGGGGCAGGCGGCAGGGCTGGGTTGGCAGGGCAAACACAGCAATCTTGTGAGCCGGGATTGGGGTAACTGGGCCTTTATAGGGTCTGTTTTTACCACTTTAGAGCTGCCTGTGGATCTGGCTGAGCCAGATCGCTGCGGGTCGTGCCGGGCTTGTCTGTCCGTCTGCCCAACGGATGCGTTTCCAGCCCCGTATCAGGTCGATGCCCGCCGGTGCATTTCCTACCTGACGATCGAGTACAAAGGGCCTGTGGACGAAGAGCTGCGCGGTAAATTGGGCAACAGGATCTATGGCTGTGATGATTGCTTGGCGGCCTGCCCTTGGAACAAGTTTGCGGTGGAGGCGAGCGATATGCGTTATGCCGCACGCGACGAGCTGAAAGCGCCCAAATTGGCAGAATTGGCCGCGTTGGATGATACGGATTTTCGCGCCATGTTTTCGGGCTCACCGATCAAGCGGATTGGACGCGACCGGTTTGTGCGCAATGTGCTTTATGCGATTGGCAATTCCGGGGATGCAAGCCTGCGCCCTGCAGCGCAGGCTTTGACCAATGACCCCGATCCAACGGTTGCCGAAGCTGCCCAATGGGCAGCCCAGCGTTTGCAATAGCGAGCGTTACCTACGACGCCTTGGCGCGTTTCGGCAGCACCCAGTCCGGGCGGGCAAAGTGGCAGGTGTAGCCACCAGGGCGATTCTGCAGATAGTCTTGGTGTTCGGGCTCGGCCTCCCAAAACTCACCCACCGGCTCTAGCTCGGTAGCCACCTTGCCGGGCCACAGGCCGGATGCGTCGACATCGGCGATAGTGTCAACGGCAACGGCTTTTTGCTCGTCGCTAGCAAAGTAGATCGCCGAACGATAGCTCATCCCCATGTCATTGCCCTGCTGGTTTTCGGTGGTTGGATCGTGGATCTGGAAAAAGAACTCCAGTGTCTCACGAAACGAAGTCACGGCCGGGTCAAAGATGATCTCGATCCCCTCGGCATGGGTGCCGTGGTTGCGATAGGTGGCGTTTGGTACGTCGCCACCGGTATAGCCAACCCGCGTGCTAATCACGCCAGGACGTTTGCGGATCAGTTCCTGCATCCCCCAGAAACAACCTCCTGCCAGAACTGCGCGTTCAGTGCTCATACGACTTCCTCCACTTGATCAATATATGCGCCATAGCCCTCGGCCTGCATGTCATCCCGGTGAATAAACCGCAGCGAAGCCGAGTTGATACAGTAGCGCAAGCCACCCCGGTCACGGGGGCCATCGGGAAAAACATGGCCCAGGTGGCTGTCACCATGGGTCGATCGCACTTCGGTGCGGATCATGCCAAGGCTGCCATCCCGTAACTCTTGTACATGTGCCGGTTCAATTGGCTTGGTAAAACTTGGCCAGCCACAACCCGATTCGTATTTGTCGGCCGAGGCAAACAGCGGCTCTCCTGATACGATATCCACGTAGAGGCCTGGTTCCTTGTTGCTCAGCAACTTACCTGTGCCTGGGCGTTCGGTGCCCGCATTTTGGGTCACGTGGTATTCCTCGGATGACAGAGCAGCAATGGCATCCGGGTTTTTGCTGTAATTCGGCATATCGGTCTCCGGTTGTTCGCGTAAGGCCAGTAGATGGGGCGGATAAGGGCGAATGCAAAGCAATATTTCAATCAACTCGCGAAACTGTGCAATATAGCTTCGAGCAGAATTCCCTATCCACCTGGATGGATGCGGGGAATGGAGGGGAGATATTGTGACTGCGCCGATTTTGGATATCGAATTGAAGCACAACATTTGGCCAAGCACCAAGAGTGTCGAAGCCGGGGTGATCTACGCAACTAAGGACGAACTTGCGGCTCGCATGCGAACGCCACTTTTCTATAGTGAGTATCCCGAGGAGCAGTGTCTGTTTGCATTTGGTTATTTGCCTACCATTGGTAGCTTTCTTGTGGATGCATCAGATATCACTGGCTATGGCAAAAACGAGGATGCGAAGGTCGAATTTCTAAAATTATTTCAAAACGGCAAGGTTATTTTTACCGTCTGGGTCGAATCCCAAAATGATCTTGGCGCAACCGAATTTACGAGCATATTTACGGAGTTCTTTGGCAAAGATCTCCGCTTTCATGCCAGCTAGTTTGAGCTGCATCTAGTCTAACCTAGAGAGAGGCCGCAGATTAAGATGAGAAGGCCGCAGCCAGATCTGCTGGCAGGTCGAACTCATCCAAAACCCGCGCGCGCGCATCGGCTGACATCTTGCGAGCGGTTTTTTCAACAATGCTCTGGATCTTTTCCGCCGAGTGTTTGGCTGCAAATGGGGCAAAGTACCATTTCAAGAAAACAAAACAGATCACATCCTCCAGCGCCTGCACATCGGCATCGCGTTTCAGGCCTTCCTTCCGCAGCATTTGGCCAGCGGTTTCAACATCCGTCGCTTCATATCCTGCGTTCTGCATCAGTGTGCCAACCGCTTCTGCATGGTGACGGGCCTGATCCTTGCGCCAGGTCAGATAGCCGATGCGCCCCTCGGGATAGGCATCGCGTTTTAGCTTCCAGCGTTCGATATGCTGGCCACGCGCAGCGATCTGCAAGGCTTCGTCAGCGTTTGGAAACAACCGTGTCAACTCGTCGGTCATACGCTGTCCATACAGTAGCGAGGCTGGTTGGCCGTCCTCAATGTTAGGATCCGCAGCATTGGCGGCGTCGATGACCTTGAGAACCTGGTTCAGTTTGTCGGACATGGTGATCCCCTTGTACTATTTAGCTATGCCCGTCTTGGTGGCGTCTGGTTCTGCATTTGCTGCGGGTTGGCGCGACAGCTGTACGGCCAGAATACCAACGGTGACAATCAAAACGCCAATCAAATCCAACGGTCCAAGGCGCTCTCCGAGCAAAAAGGCAGCGATTGCAACGCCAAACACCGGGTTTAAGAAATGGAAGGTTGCGGCACGTAGTGGACCAATGCGGTTCAGCAGCAGAACCCAGATGAAAGTGGCGATGAGACCGGGCACCAGCGTGGTGTAGGCAAAGGCCAGTGCCAGCGGCAGGGTTGGGTTGATATAGATGTCTTCGATCAAACCAGCAGTCACAAACAGCAGGACAGAGCCAACCAGCATTTGCAAGCCAACTACCATCATGAAATTCCCCCCCGAGGTCGCCCCCCGCAGGGCAAGCGTGGCCACGGCGAGTGCAATGACGCCAAGCACACAAAGCAATACACCGAACAAGTCCACCCCGGCATTGATCCGGGTGCCCATGATAAGGGCAACACCAAGAACTCCGGCAATCAGCCCTGCAATTCCAAGCGGCTTGAGGTGCTCTTTGAAAAACAGCCAAGAAGCCAGCGCCACCAGCAGCGGCATTGTCGCGGCAATGATGGCTGCCAGCGAGGCCTCGACGGTTTGCATCGCAACAAAGTTAAGCCCCAGATAAAGAGCGTTTTGGCAGACGCCAAAGATGATAGTGGCGCGCCACTGGTTGCGGGTTAGCTGCCAAGTCTGGCCCATAGCAACGGCGATGACGACACCCAACAGGCCGGATAACAGAAACCGCAGCGCGAGCGAGAACAGTGGCGAGGCATCTGCAACGATGATCCGTGCCGAGGTAAAGGCCGAAGACCACATCAGGGCAAAGGCAAGCCCCATAGCAATTGCGCGTGCGTCCATGGCGATCAGCCCAGCCGTGCGGTGAAGATTTGCCAGCTAGCGGTGGCAAAGGCCGCGGCAAACAGGGTTTCAAACGTGCGGCGTAGGCGCTGGTAAACTCGTACCGCTGTGGCGCTGGAAAACAACAGCGCGTAGCCGTGGAACACCAGAGTGCTTTGTACCGCTATGACTGCGATTACAGTCAACAGAACCGAAGGCTCGGTGCCGGGGGGGATTGCGATGGCATAGAGCGAGCCAAAGAACAAAACCGCCTTGGGATTGGTCAGATGCAGGGCAAGCCCCTTGGCATAGATCGATTTCAGTGATTTGGCAGCTGAGCTGTGCAATGTTGGCGTGCCAGGCGTGACGGCAGACCGTGCTGAACGTATCGCCAGATACATCAGATAAGCGGCGCCAAAGTATCGGACCAATTCGAACATCCAGGCGTTGGCCAGCATGATGGCTCCCAGGCCAAAGGCCGCGGCCACGGACCAGATCAACGAACCGGTTGAAACACCTGCGGCCACAGTCAGCCCGGCTTTGCGCCCGCGCTGCATCGCGGTTCCTGCTATAGTCAGAGTCGCTGGGCCAGGGCTAAGACATGCCAGCAATCCAGCTGTCATGATCAGCAATAAGTTCACACCATCCATGCGGCTTTATCCTTTATCGGAACGGCACAAAAAAAGGGCCGCCTCTGGAGCGACCCTTTCTGAAACTCGAAGGAAGTTCAAGCTTAGCCGTTAACGCTGTCTTTCAGCGCTTTGGCGATTGTCATTTTGACAACCTTGTCGGCTTCTTTCATGAATTTCTCGCCAGTGGCTGGGTTGCGCACTTCGCGCTCTGGGCGTTCACGGCAATAGATTTTGCCAACACCTGGCAGAGTCACAGCGCCACCGCCGGATACTTCGCGGGTGATCAGTGTGCAAACAGCTTCCAGAGCAGCGCCTGCAGCTTTTTTGTCAGCACCCATATCTTCGGCCAGAGCGGCTACCAGCTGGGTCTTTGTCATTGGTTTGGACATTCTTTGTCTCCTTACGTCTGCCCGACTTATGGGGCCTCATCGCGTAATCTTAGCGTTATGTTGTGGCGGAACACAACGAATAGTGTAGGGAAATAAGGGAAAAACCAGCGATTTTCGGCTGAAAATCGACGAAAACGTCCTTAAACAAAGGCTGTCTCGTCGAAAGATCGCAATTTCCGGCTGTGCAAGCGCTCCAAAGGCATGTCTCGCAAGCGTTCCATTGCGCGTATTCCGATCATTAAATGCCGTGCTACCTGAGTTTGGTAGAAATCGGAAGCCATGCCCGGAAGTTTTAACTCTCCGTGCAGTGGTTTGTCGGAAACGCACAGCAAGGTGCCATAGGGCACCCGGAATCGATAGCCATTGGCAGCAATTGTTGCGCTTTCCATATCCAGTGCCACTGCGCGCGATTGGCTCAGGCGTTGCACCGGGCCGGATTGGTCGCGCAATTCCCAGTTGCGGTTGTCGATGGTGGCGACGGTACCGGTGCGCATGATCCGCTTCAGGTCATAGCCTTCCAGTTCGGTCACTTCTTCAACCGCTTGCTCCAGCGCGATTTGTACCTCGGCCAGGGCCGGGATTGGGGTCCAGATCGGAAGGTCGTCATCCAACACGTGGTCTTCGCGCAGATAGGCGTGCGCCAGTACAAAATCACCCAGCGCCTGGGTGTTGCGCAAGCCAGCACAGTGTCCAACCATCAGCCAGGCATGCGGGCGCAAAACGGCGATGTGGTCGGTGGCGGTTTTGGCGTTAGACGGGCCAACACCAATATTGACCAAAGTGATGCCGCTGCCATCCTCACGTTTCAGGTGATAGGTGGGCATCTGCGGTTGCTTAGTCGTCTCTGGGATCTCGGCATCGGCCGAGGTGATCTCGTGGTTGCCGGTGCTGACAAAGCTGGTGTAGCCGGATTTCGGGTCGGCCAACTGCTCGCGGGCATAGGCTTCGAACTCGGACACATAGAACTGGTAGTTGGTGAACAGCACGTGGTTCTGAAAATGCGACGGGTCTGTCGCGGTGTAATGTGACAAACGCGCCAGCGAGTAGTCGATTCGCTGAGCTGTGAACAGCGCCAGAGGGCCAGTGCCGTTTGAGGGCGTGTGTGTACCGTTGACAATATCGTCGTTGGTTGTTGCCAGATCCGGCACATCAAAGACATCGCGCAGGGTAAAACCAGCGGCACCTTCTTGCGGGATTGTCAGACCAGGCTGGGCAGCAACGGCGAAATGTACCGGGATCGGAGTATCTGACAGGCCAATGGTCACTGGCTGGCCGTGGTTCTTGATCAGCAGGCTGATCTGCTGGGTCAGGTAGTTTTTGAACAGATCCGGCCGGGTTACTGTCGTCGCATAGGTGCCCGGGGCAGAGACATGGCCATAGCTTAGACGGCTATCCGCCTGTGCAAAGCTCGATGTGGTAACCCGAATTTCTGGGTAATAGGCGCGGATGCGATGATTGTCGGGCGCGCCGCTTGCCATTGCCTGTGTAAAGCCAGTGCACAGAAAATCTGTGGCCTGTTGATACAACAGCTGCAACCGCTCTACGGCGGCGGTGGCATCGGTGAACTGTTCGGATTTCGGGTGTAGCGGTTGTGAAATAGATGTCATGTAGCGGACTCGATAACTGGAATTTGTTGGAAGGTGCGCACGTCGACCAGGCCCAGGTCCGAGATCCGCAATTCAGGGATCACAACCAATGCCAACAGTGAGTGCTGCATATATGCGTTGTTGAGCGAGCAGCCACAGGACTGCATCGCCTCGCCCAAAGCCTGCGCCTTGGCGGCGACTTCGGTCGCGGGTTGGTCGGACATCAGTCCGGCAATTGGCAGCTCGATCAGTGCCAGTTCCTCTCCATCGCGGAATAGTGTGACACCACCGCCCACTTCGGACAGGCGATTGGCGGCCAGTGCCATCTGCTCGCGATCAGTACCAACCACAATCATGTGGTGACTGTCATGGGCCACGGTTGACGCCATCGCCATCTTGCCCTGATAGCCAAAGCCGGAAACAAAGGCGTTGGTGACACCGCCGGTGGCCCGGTGACGTTCGACCAAGGCAATCTGCATGGTGTCGCCTTCGCCTTCGACCAATCCATCGCGCACCGGCAGATCCGCCTTAAGCGCCTTGGTTGGGGCCTGATTTTCAACCATGCCAATGACATTGACTGTCACACCATTTGCGCCATCGGGGGCCGGGATTTCAAAGTCCTTGGCGGCGAGTTCATGGCCCAGATGCACGGTGCCACGGGCGCTGTCAGGCCAGTCATAATGTGGGCAATCCACCTTGATAGAGCCTGATTCAGCCACGATCTGCCCTCGTGCGATCACGACTTCAATGGGCAACTCGGTCAGGTCCGAGGTCAGGATCACATCAGCGCGACGACCTGGAGTGATCGAGCCAATGTCGCGCTCCAGCCCGAAATGAGTGGCGGTGTTGATGGTTGCCATTTGCAACGCCACTACGGGATCACAGCCACAGGCGATGGCGTGTCGCACCACGCGATTCATGTGGCCATCGTTGACCAAGGTCCCCGAGTGGCAATCATCTGTACATAGGATGAAACTGCGCGGGTCCAGCCCCTTTTCGGTCACTGCGGTGATTTGCGTTTCTACGTCGTACCAGGCTGACCCCAGCCGCATCATCGACCGCATGCCTTGGCGGACACGGGCAATAGCGTCGGCCTCGCAGGTGCCTTCGTGATCATCCGCCGGGCCACCGGCAACATAGGCGGCAAAGTTTGGCCCCAGATCAGGTGATGCATAATGCCCGCCAACGGTCTTGCCGGCGTTTTGGGTCGCTGCGATCTCGGCCAGCATCTTGGGGTCGGCATTGGCCACACCGGGAAAGTTCATCATTTCACCCAGCCCGATGATGCCGGGCCAGCTCATCGCCTCGGCCACATCCTCAGGCGAAATCTCATAGCCGGTGGTCTCCAACCCGGGCGCGGATGGCGCGCAGGATGGCATCTGGGTGAAAATGTTGACCGGCTGCATCAGCGCCTCGTCATGCATGTACTTCACACCGTCCAGCCCCAGCACATTGGCGATCTCATGCGGGTCGGTGAACATGGATGTGGTGCCATGCGGGATAACCGCGCGGGCAAACTCCGCCGGGGTCAGCATACCGCTTTCGATATGCATATGGGCGTCACACAACCCGGGGATCATAAAACGGCCGTTTGCTTCGATCACTTCTGTGTCGGGGCCAGTGCAATACGAGGCGTCGGGGCCAACATAGGCGATACGCCCGGCTACAATGGCAATGTCATGATCGGGGAGAACTTCGCGGGTATGAACATTTACCCATTTACCTTGTCGAATAACCGTATCTGCAAACGCGCGTCCGGCGGCAACTGAAATGAGTTTGGGGGCGACGTCGGGCCAACTTGGAAAAACTATGTCTGTCATGTGCCAATTGTTATGATTGTCGCGCCGAGCGCAAGCCCCCCTATTATATTGATCTTCCGAATACACTCTCTTCGATGACAATAAGATGTCACTGGGCTTGTCCCTCTTGCGCATCCCGATTGCGCGGCGCATTTATGCCACATGACAAAGACTTTGCTCTGCCTTGGATATGGCTACACCGCCCGCGCCCTTGCCCGTTTACTGCTTGCAGATGGCTGGCGGGTGATCGGAACTTCACGTGACGCAATTGCCGAGGATGGGGTCGAAACCCTGACCTGGCCAGGTAACGATGTGTCGTTCGAGGGCGTGACCCATGTCTTGTGTTCCATCGCTCCGACAGCCGATGGCGACCCGGTTCTGGCCGCAATGCGAGACAAAATCGCCGCCGCACAGGATTTGGAGTGGGTTGGGTACCTGTCGACAACAGTGGTTTACGGTGATCATGACGGTGGTTGGGTGGATGAAACCACGCTGATCAACCCCGCAGCGGATCGCGGAAAATGGCGGGCAGGGGCCGAGGCTGAATGGCAATCCATCGACGGTTTGCCGCTGCATATCTTCCGTCTGGCCGGCATCTATGGTCCCGGTCGCGGTCCCTTTGCCAAGCTGATGTCGGGCAAGGCACGGCGGATTATCAAACCGGGGCAGGTGTTCTCGCGTATTCATGTCGAGGATATTGCCCAAGTGCTGGCAGCCTCGATTGCCCAGCCCAATCCGGGTGCGATCTACAATGTTTGTGATGATCTGCCAGTGCCACCTCAGGATGTCCTCAGCTATGCGGCTGAACTGCTGGGCTTGCCCATGCCGCCCGAGGTCCCGTTTGAAGAGGCCGGTATGACCCCGATGGCGCGCAGTTTCTATAGTGAGAACAAGCGAGTGGGGAATGCCCTGATTAAGGAAGAACTGGGTATAACGCTGCGCTATCCCGACTATCGCACCGGTTTGAAGGCTGTGTTCGAGGCTGAGGATATGGAGAAATTCGTGCCGCCCGCCGAACCTACGGGGGTCTAGGCCTAGAGGAGGGCTTTCAGCGCTAGTCTACGAGGCGACTCTGTTAGCCCAGATTGATCAGCTTGGCGTACTCTTCCCGGGCATCATCATCGATTTCCACATCCCGGTTGCCGCCGTACAGCCTGTCATTCTGGTCCTTGCGCGGTCCGGAAATCCAGAAGTGATCTCCGGTATCCACGTCAAAATAGTTTGCCTTGAACCCCGAACCTTTGAGGCTCTGGAAAACCCTGCCCTGGTAGTAAAGCGATTTCCCCGATTTCGAGAAATAGACGCGGCCGATCCTGGCGGAGCCATCCAGCCCTTCGGATTTGTCTTCGATGTACATGATTCGAGAGCGTTCCGTCTTGAAAGAAGCGGGAAGAGTGATCACCTGATCGCGGCTCTCTTCCCGGCCAATCTTACGCACGCTTCTCACCAATCGTTGCCACGCCCAGCACATCCAATACCTTGGCCTCGATCTGGGCGGCGTCCATACCAGCAACCTTGTACATATCCGCCGGGCTGGCCTGATCGACAAAAATGTCGGGCAGCACCATCGAGCGATACTTGAGACCTGCATCAAACACGCCTTCATCCGCCAGCAATTGCGCCACGTGCGAGCCGAAGCCACCCACGGCTCCTTCTTCAATAGTAATCAGCGCTTCATGATTAGCGGCCAGATCCAGGATCATCTCGCGGTCCAGTGGTTTGGCAAATCGGGCGTCGGCAATGGTTGGGGTGATCCCCTTGGCCGATAATGCCTCGGCAGCTTTGCGGACCTCACCCAACCGGGTGCCAAAGGACAGCAGCGCCACGCGTGCGCCGGTTTGAATCATACGCCCTTTGCCGATTTTCAGCACCTGTGGCTCGTCCGGCATCTCAACGCCTTCGCCCTCACCACGAGGATAGCGGAAGGCAATTGGACCGTCATCATGTGCGGCAGCGGTGGCGACCATATGTACCAGCTCGGCCTCATCCGCAGCGGCCATTACCACCATGCCTGGCAGGTTGGTCATGAACCCAATGTCGAAACTGCCCGCATGGGTGGCCCCATCGGCGCCGACCAGACCGGCACGGTCGATTGCAAAACGCACGGGCAAGCGCTGAATGGCCACATCATGTACAACCTGATCGTACCCACGCTGCAAGAACGTTGAATACATCGCGCAGAACGGCTTCATGCCACCCGCTGCTAGTGCAGCCGAGAAGGTAACGCCGTGTTGTTCTGCAATACCCACGTCAAAACAGCGTGAGGGGTAGCGTTCGGCAAACAGGTTCAACCCGGTGCCGTCCGGCATCGCAGCCGTCACTGCGCAGATCTTGTCGTCCTTGGCGGCCAGCTTCACCAGCTCGTTGCCAAAAACGCCGGTATAGCTAGGCGCGTTGGACGGCGTCTTTTTCTGTTTTCCAGTCAGTACATCAAACTTGGCTGTAGCGTGGCCCTTGTCCCGTGCAGCCTCGGCTGGGGCGTATCCCTTGCCCTTCTTGGTCAACACATGGATCAACACCGGCCCGGTGGCGCGGGCTTTTACGGTGCGCAGCACTGGCAGCAACTGGTCCAGATCGTGGCCATCAATCGGCCCCAGATAGGAAAAGCCCAAGCTTTCAAACAGGGTACCGCCCACAGTCATGCCTTTGAGCATATCCTTGGCGCGTTTGGCGCCTTCGCGGAACGGTTCAGGCAATAGCGAAACAGCCCCCTTGGCGGCGGCTTTCAACTCCTGGAATGGTTCTTCGGCGTATAGGCGCGACAGGTAAGACGACAGTGCGCCAACCGGCGGCGCAATGCTCATCTCGTTGTCGTTCAGGATCACAAACAGCCGCTTGCCCAGATGGCCCGCGTTGTTCATCGCCTCAAACGCCATGCCTGCCGACATCGACCCATCGCCAATCACTGCGATAGCATCACCGCTGCCTTCTGGCGGGGTGCCACCCAAGTCACGCGCGACAGAAAAGCCCAATGCAGCACTGATTGAGGTCGAACTGTGCGCTGCGCCAAAGGGGTCATAGGGCGATTCCGACCGTTTAGTGAAGCCGCTCAACCCGTCTTTGGTGCGCAGGGTGCGAATGCGGTCGCGGCGCTCGGTCAGGATCTTGTGCGGGTAACACTGGTGCGACACATCCCAGACCAGCTTGTCGCGGGGTGTATCAAACACCGCATGCAGGGCCACTGTCAGCTCAACCACACCCAGACCCGCGCCCAAGTGACCACCAGTCACTGACACCGCCGAAACTGTTTCCGAACGCAGCTCGCTGGCAACCTGCGCCAGCTGAGAATCGCTCAGCGACTTCAGATCAGCCGGGCGGTTGATTTGGTCCAGCAGTGGGGTATTTGGCCTATCAGTCGTCTGATCGGACATGCGGCGCCTCCTTGGCGGCAATTAGCTGTCGCGCGAGATAACGAAGCGGGCAGCCTCGCGCAAGGTTTCACCCTGATCACCGTAAACATCCAGCGCAGCACAGGCTTGGTCACACAGCTCAGCGGCGCGCGCCTTGGCGGCGTCCAGCCCTAGCAGTGACACAAAGGTGGCTTTTCCGGCTTCGGCATCCTTGCGCACACGTTTGCCAACGGTTTCGGCGTCTCCTTCGACATCAAGGATGTCATCGGCAATCTGAAAGGCAAGGCCCAAAGCCTCGGCATAGTGCCGCAGTGGCGAAGTGTCCGCCCCGGCAATGACCGCGCCCGCCATGGCTGACCACGAAATCAAGCAGCCCGTTTTGCGGCGCTGCAATTTGGTGATTTGTTCCAATGTCAGCGGTTCAAGGCTGGTTTCAGCAGCGATATCCAGCATTTGACCCGATACCATGCCATCCTTGCCCGAGGCTTGTGCAAGTGATCGGATCAATTCCAAAGCATTGGGTCCCATTTTAGCGTCTGACAACAGCTCAAACGCAAATGTTTGCAGTGCATCTCCGGTCAAAACTGCGACCGCCTCGTCCCATTGGCGATGCACAGTTGGCATGCCACGGCGCAGGTCGTCATCATCCATACAAGGCAGGTCGTCATGTACCAGCGAATAGGCATGAATACATTCAATCGCCAGCGCCGCATCCAGTGCGATGTTTTCCTCAACCCCGTGCAGCCGGGCGCTCTCAAGCACCAGGAACCCGCGCAGCATCTTGCCACCCGACATTGCGTAGCGCATCGCATCTGACAGCCGGTCTTCGCTGGCGAGTACCTTGTCAATGTGATCCGACACAAGTTTTTGCGTACGGGCAAGCGCCTCGGAAAAAGGCAGCGCCTGAATGGAAGCCGTTGCGTTCAATGTATTAACCTGCGTCCAGTGGGGTGGTGCCGGTGGCATTACCGTTGGCGTCTAGCGTGATCGCAGCAACCTTTTCCTCGGCCCGCTTCAGCTCATCCTCGCAGCGCTTTTTCAACGCGGCGCCGCGTTCGTATAGGGATATGGAGGCATCCAAAGCGACATCACCACGTTCCAGCTTACCAACAACGGTTTCCAGCTCTTGCATGGCTTGCTCAAAGCTCATGTTTTCAACGGGTGTCTCACTCATTTGGATGCCTCTATCAGTTCTTCCACATGTGCCTTGCAGGCGGCGCTGAGCGCGTTCAGATCATAACCGCCTTCTAAAGTCGAGACGATACGCCCGCCGCACAGCCCATCGGCAAGGATGCACAGTTGTTGCGTGATCCATGCAAAGTCCTGGGTCGACCAGTTGAGATTGGCCAGTGGGTCGTCCTGGTGGGCGTCGAAACCAGCAGAAATGATGATCAACTCTGGTTTAAACGCACGCAGCCGGGGAAAGGCCTGCTCCTGATATGCTGCCTTCATTTCGGCACCACCACTTTCTGGTGGCAGGGGCATGTTCAAAATATTGCCATGAGCGCCATCCTCATCTGGGCGACCAGACCCCGGCCACAGCGGCATCTGCTGCGAGGTGATCACCAGCGCGCGGGGCTCGTCCCACAACAGATCTTGGGTGCCATTGCCGTGGTGAACATCAAAATCAACCACAGCCACGCGGTTCAACCCGTGATGATCCAGCGCATGTTTTGCTGCCAGCGCCGCATTGCCAAACAGGCAAAACCCCATTGCGGTTTCAGTTTCCGCATGGTGCCCCGGAGGGCGGATGGCGGCAAAGGCGTTCTGCGCTTCACCTGACATCACCATGTCGACCCCGCGAATAACCGCCCCAGCAGCACGGAAAGCTGCATCTAGCGAACCCGGCGACATAAACGTGTCGCCATCGATCGCAGCAAAACCTTCAACAGGACGCGCTGCACGAAGCTCAGACAGATGAGCGGCCGGGTGGATGCGCAGAATATCATCTTCGGCCGCCATCGGCGCACCGACTCGCAGCAAATCCAACGGCTCTAGTGCGTGAAGGACATGTTCCAACCGGGCTACGCGTTCCGGGTGTCCTTCGGGAGTAATGTGGTCAAGACAGTCGGCGTGGGTAATCAGGGCAGTGGTCATGGTTGAAATCGCTCCAATAGTTTTGCGCCGCAGCTTTAGTCGGGGGCCAGCATATACCCGGCGCCACGCACCGTTTGCAGGTACTGCGGCTGCTTTGGGTTCGGCTCGATCTTGCGGCGTAATCGCGTAATCTGAACATCCACCGCACGTTCCTGGGCTTGTCCACGATCCCGGCCCAGATCCTCAACCAGTTTGGTGCGGCTCACGGGTTCGCCGGGGCAGCCCGAGAAGATCCTCATCAGCTGGCTTTCGGTGCCGGTCAGACGGATCAAATCTTCGCCCTGCCACATCTCACCGCGTTCGATGTCATAGCGGATCGTACCAAGATGCAGAACCTTTGGCGCGGTTTCCTGCGCGGGAGTATCTGGCATCCGGCGTAGAATAGCGTTGATCCGCAGAAGCAGTTCCTTGGGCTCAAAGGGCTTGGCCAAGTAGTCATCGGCCCCAGCCTCAAGCCCGGCAATCCGGTTTTCGGTCTCGCCACGGGCCGTCAGCAGCAGGATAGGGGTGGACATGGTTTCACGCAGCGAGCGGGTGAGCGAAATCCCATCCTCGCCAGGCATCATCACGTCCATCACGATCAGGTCAAAGTCCAATCCGGCCAGAACACGCCGCGCGTGGGCGGCATCCCGGGCTGCGGTCACCAAAAAACCAGCCCGCATCAGGAACTTTTTCAGCAGATCACGGATACGTTCGTCGTCGTCCACAATCAGCAGGTGGGCATCAAGATCGCTCATGGGCTAGTGTCCCGCAGTTTGGTGTAAGCACGGCGCATGTCCGCATCCATCATTGCTTCCAGCACGCGTTTAAAGCCTTGCACAGCTTCTGGGCCCGCATCTTTGTATGCAGCCCGCATCCGGGCGCGCTGGGCATCCGACAGGGTCGCCTCTAGCGCGTGGCCCTGATCCGTCAAAAACAAGTGCCGTTCGCGTTTGTCCACTGTGCCAACTCGGCTTTCGACCAGACCATCTCCGATCAAGGTCCGTAGCACCCGGTTCAACGACTGTTTGGTAACGCCTAGAATGGTCAGTAGGTTGTTTACAGTGGTGCCGGGCGCTCGATTGATAAAGTGAATGGCGCGGTGGTGGGCTCGACCATAAGCCATTTCCGCCAAAATACGATCCGGGTCAGCGGTAAATCCGCGATAGGCAAAAAACATTGCCTCAATACCCTGTCGCAGTTGCTCGTCGGTTAGAAAAAGCAGACTCTCGCCGCCAAAACTCTGACCTGAACGTCCATCCGACATAATATGCTCCAATCAATCTACTCATATCAGTTTAAGTCAGCGTTGTTGACATTCCAAGAGCGAAGAGGTATCGAATCTCAGTTTTGACGCAACATTGTGTCCGTAACGGTCTTAATTTGCGCAATAAATGGAAATATGACGGTACTTAGGAGGAAATAGCATGTCGGGATATGATGATCGCGATGGTGTGATCTGGATGGATGGCGAAATGGTCAACTGGCGTGATGCAAAGGTGCACGTGCTTTCCCATGCCATGCATTATGCCTCCTCGGTGTTTGAGGGCGAGCGCGCCTATAACGGTAAGATCTTCAAAAGTCGCGAGCATTCCGAGCGCCTGATCGCGTCGGCCGAAGCACTGGACATGCCGATGTCCTACACCGTCGATGATATCGAAGCCGCCAAGGAAGAAGCGCTAAAGGCCAGTGGTCTGCAAGACGCTTATGTGCGTGCCTTGGTCTGGCGTGGTTCGGGCGAGGACATGGGCGTGGCTTCGGCCAAGAACCCGGTCCGTATGGCAGTGGCTGTGTGGGGGTGGGGTGCCTATTACGGCGACGCCAAAATGCAGGGTGCCAAGCTCGACATCGCCGAATATCAACGGCCCAGCCCTGCGACTATCCCGGTACACGCCAAGGCGGCGGGGCTTTACATGATCTGCACCATCTCCAAGCATAAGGCCGAGGCCAAGGGCTGTTCAGACGCGCTGTTCATGGATTACCGCGGTTATGTTGCCGAGGCGACCGGCGCCAACATCTTCTTTGTCAAAGACGGCGAAGTGCATACACCGCTGCCGGATTGTTTCCTGAACGGAATCACTCGTCAAACCGTTATTGGCATGCTCAAGGATCGCGGCATCACCGTGCACGAGCGCCACATCATGCCCGAAGAGATGGAAGGCTTTGAACAGTGCTGGCTGACCGGTACCGCTGCCGAGGTTACTCCGGTAGGGCAGATCGGTGACTACACGTTTGAGGTTGGCGATATGACCCGCGAAATCGCCGAAGCTTATGAGGCGCTGGTTCGGGCCTAATACCGAACATTATCATTGTTCAGACGGGCGCCACTTTGGTGCCCGTTTCTATTTAGCATTGTCACTTTGCGACAGCAGCCAATCCACAACGGTTTGCTGAGCCTGGCTCATCGTCTTCTTGTTTGGCCAAACAATATAGAACCCGACATCTTCCGTTTCTGGCGCTTGCCAGACCTGTTGCAAAGCTTGGTTGCTCAAGAATATCCGCGGCACCAACGCAACGCCCTGACCATTCATGGCGGCGTCCATCGCCAGGGCTGTCTGATTGAATTGCAAGATGCGTTTTTGCGTCGTCAATCCGGCGTTACGCAGCATTTGATCCCAATAATGATGCCCATCCTGGATAAGAGTATAGCCGACAAGGTCTGCCACATCGGGAGATTCTCCCAGTGTTAGAGCCACATCAGGATGCGTAACAGCCACCAAATCCAACAATGACAATTGTTCTGACCGAAGGTCGGGATCCGCTGGACGTGGCCCAAGGCGGATCACCAAATCAATGCCGTCCCGCTTGAAATCACTCAAGGCCTCTTCGGCCAGAACCCGCAATTCGATACCCGGATGGGCTGCCTCAAACTCGGGCAACCGCGGAACTAGCCATTTCGAAGCGAAAGACGGCGGCACCGATAATGTGACTTTCTGCTCAGCCGGAGAAAGCGTGTTCGTGGCGTCCTCAATCAGCGCCAGTGCTTCTCGTACAGGCTGATGATAGCTGCGCCCGGTATCGGTCAGCGACAATCCTCGGGCGTGCCGTTGGAACAGCTTGTGCCCTAAATCCATCTCCAGCCGTCGCACCTGCTGCGCCACCGCGCCTTGGGTCAGGTGCAACTCTTCTGCCGCCAGCCGGAAATTCAGATGCCGGGCAGCCGCATCAAACATCCGCAGGGAATTGAGATTAGGAAGACGCATTACTCACCAGCCAATAGATTTTCTACAGGCTTGCGCGATGAGAGATGATTGGTCAAGGGCGTTGTGCAGCTCCATCTTATCACCAACAGATAGGAGCAAGACATGACCAAAGTAGCACTAATCACTGCTGGCGGCAGCGGCATGGGCGCGGATGCGGCCCGGCATTTGGCAGCAAACGGCTATGAGGTAGCGATTCTCTCGGCCTCGGGCAAAGGAGAGGCGTTGGCGAAGGAGCTAGGCGGTGTTGGTGTTACCGGATCAAACCTCGAAACCGCAGATCTGCAGACACTGGTAGACAAGGCCATGGACCGCTGGGGGCGTATCGATGTGCTGATCAACTCGGCTGGTCACGGACCCAAGGGCGACATCATGGAAATCAGTGATGACGACTGGCATCTGGGCATGGACTATTACCTGCTCAACGTGATTCGCCCCAGCCGGTTGGTGGCCCCGATCATGGCGGCGCAGGGAAAAGGATCGATCATCAACATCTCGACCTTTGCGGTGTTTGAACCGGATCCGCTGTTCCCGACGTCGGGCGTGTTCCGCGCTGGGCTGGCCAGCTTTACCAAACTGTTTGCCGACAAATTCGCAGCCCAGGGTGTGCGGATGAACAACGTGCTGCCCGGTTTCATCGACAGCCTGCCCGAAACCGAGGACCGCAAAGCGCGCATCCCGATGGGGCGCTATGGCACCGCACAAGAGGTTTCGGCTCTGATTGCCTATCTCGCATCAGATGACGCAGCCTATACTACCGGGCAAAACATTCGGATCGATGGGGGCCTGACCCGCGCAATTTAGAGAACAAAACCCTTATTAGGGTCTATTACCCGCCCTTTGGGTCAATCATGGGGCGGGCTTTGCCACGTACCACACCCAACCGGCTTTCACGCCAGATCACAACGCCGTTGCCGGTGATCACCAAGGCTGCCCCTGCCAGCATCACCAGTGTTGGCAGCTCGGCAAACCAGACATAGCCGATGACAATGGCAAACAACATCGAGGCATAATCATATGGCGCCAGCATCGACGTCGGGGCAAAGCGATAAGATGAGGTCACCAATATCTGCGCTACTCCGCCCAGCAGGCCAGCCCCGATCAGAATCAGCACAACCTCAACCGGCGGCATGGTCCAACCAAAGGGCAGCGTCAGCAGCGACAGCAACGTGGCCGTGATCGAGAAATAGAACACGATGGCCGCCGTGTGTTCCGTCTGTACCAGCTGGCGAATATGGATCTGCACCATCCCCCGCGCCATGGTTGCGATCAGGATCATAATGGCCCCCAGCGTAGCGGCGCTATCCAGATCACTTCCGCCCAACCGCGGCCACAGCATAATCAAAACCCCGGCCAAGCCGACTCCAACAGCACTAATGCGGATCAATCGAATCCGCTCCCCCAGCAACAAGGCTGCAAAGATTAGCGTGAAGATCGGCGTGGCGTAGCCAATCGCAGTGACCTCGGGCAGCGGCAACAGGCCCAAGCCGGTAAACGTCAGCCCCATGGCTGATGTCCCCAGCACGCCGCGCCAGAAATGCCCAATTGGCCGCTTGGCAATCAACCCGTGGCGCAGCTCGCCGCGCACCAGCAACCAAATCACAATCACCGGAATCGCAAACAGCGAACGAAAAAACACCGCCTCACCTGCCGGAACATAGTCCGCAGTGTATTTGATAATGGCGGACATCACGGTGAAGAAACCAATCGCGGTGACTTTCAAACCAACCGCGAGCACCGGTCGATGCGATGTTAAGTTCTTTGCCATGGCGCGAACCTGCTCTTCTAATCGACAAAGATCAATGGGTTGATTTCATCAAGTGGAGCAGCGCAGATTACCGCTGATATCGCCATTCAACACGGAGCCTTTGATGTACGATGCCAACCCCTTGATCCGCCAGTTGCGAGCATCGTCTGTTGGGCGCGAGGATGACACCTTTGCCCAACTCCCCGACAGTAGCACCGTCAGTTTTGGCGCCCTGTTTGCCGGGGCCGAGCGGATGGCGGCAGCCTTGGTGTCAAAGGGCGTGCAACCCGGTGACCGCGTGGCGGTACAGGTGGCCAAGACCCTTCAGGCGATCGAGCTCTATCTTGGCACAGTAATGGCAGGCGGGGTCTTCTTGCCTCTGAATACGGCCTATACCTCTACCGAAGTTAGCTATTTTTTGAGTGACGCAACGCCCCGCGTGGTTGTTTGTGACCAGAATCGTTTGGATGACATCACAGGCATCGTGGGCGAGGCTCAGGTGCTGACACTCGATGCAAACGGGCAGGGCAGCCTGCGTGATTTGGCCGACCAGCAGCAAGGTTTCACCCCGGTTGCTCGCCAAGACCATGATCTGGCCGCGATCCTCTATACCTCGGGCACCACGGGCCGTTCCAAGGGCGCGATGCTCAGCCACGACAATCTGGCCTCCAACTCAACCACCCTGCGGGACTACTGGCGTTTCACGCAGGATGATGTGCTGATCCACGCCCTGCCAATCTTTCACACCCACGGGCTGTTTGTCGCCACCAACGTGGCCTTGTTGGCCGGGAGCCAGGTGATACTGCTGCCCGGGTTCGATGCCGATGCGATTCTAACGGCGATGCCACGCGCCACCGCGTTAATGGGTGTGCCGACCTTTTACACCCGCCTACTGGCGGACGACCGACTAACGGTGGAACGAGCCTCCAACATGCGCCTGTTCATATCGGGATCTGCCCCTTTGCTTGTCGACACACACGAAGATTGGCAGGCCCGCACCGGCCACCGGATCCTTGAACGTTATGGAATGACCGAAACCAATATGAGCACCTCGAACCCCTATGATGGCGAGCGCAGGGCAGGGACCGTTGGCTTCCCGCTGCCGGGGGTCGAGGCGCGTATTATGGCCGATGGAAGTGAGGTCGCGACCGGTGAAATAGGCGTGCTAGAGGTGCGTGGCCCAAACGTGTTCCAAGGCTACTGGCAGATGCCGAAAAAAACGGCCGAGGAGCTGTGCCCGGATGGATGGTTCATCACCGGCGATATGGCGCAGATGGACGCTGACGGTTACATTTCAATCGTAGGCCGTGAGAAAGACCTGATCATCACCGGTGGCTTCAACGTCTACCCCAAAGAGGTGGAAAGCCTGATTGATGACCTGCCCAGTGTGCTGGAAAGCGCGGTCATCGGCGTGCCACACCCCGACTTTGGAGAGTGCGTTGTGGCAATAGTCGTGCCTGACAACCCCTTATTAGAGCCCTATACAGTCTCAAATGCGCTATCAGAGAAGCTTGCCAAGTTCAAACAGCCCAAACAGGTGATCCTGCTGGAGGCCCTGCCACGCAACACCATGGGCAAGGTGCAGAAAAAAGCCCTGCGCGAAACCTACGCAGGGCTGTTTGCTTGAGTGTTAGTGTTGGTGCGCCTCAACCTGCGCACCTTCGCTGCGCCATTCCTGAATCGCTTGCTTCAGGATCTGAAAAGCCGAGCTAAGGAACAATCCAGCCATTATTCCGGCGACGATCAGGTCGGGCCAACCCGAGGCGGTGCCCCAAACCCCCAAGGCGGCGATCATCACCGCAACGTTGCCAATGGCATCGTTGCGCGAGCACAGCCAGACCGACCGCACATTGGCGTCGCCGTCTTTGTAGCGGGCTAAAATCATGACCGAGGCAAGGTTCGCGACCAGCGCCATAAAACCGATTGATCCCATCACATGGGCCTGCGGCACGCCAATGTAGAACACGGTGTAAACGGTCGATCCAAACACCCAGAGCCCCATCAGCAACAGGCTGATACCCTTGCCCAGTGCAGCAAGTGAGCGAGTACGCAGTGATGCACCGATCACCGCCAGCGAAATGCCATAGGTCAGCGCGTCACCCAGGAAATCCAACGCATCTGCCTTAAGCGCCTGACTGCCGGACATCTGCCCTGCGCTCATTTCCACACCAAACATCCCAGCGTTGATGGCAATCACCAACCAAAGCCGTCGTTTGTAGTCTGCTGATACGCCGTCAAACTGGGCGTTATGGTTGCAGCATCCTGCCATTGTCTCTTGTCCTTCGTTCTGATCCGAGGTCAATGTAGTTGCTCTAGCCACTAGAGCTTCAAGAGGTTTTTGATGTACACAATCGGCGCAATGTCCAAGGCCACTGGGGTCAAGGTTCCGACCATTCGCTATTACGAGGAAATTGGCCTGTTGGCCGAGCCAGGGCGCAATGTCGGCAACCAGCGGCGCTATGATCAGGCCGGGATGGACGCGCTGGGCTTTATCAAACACGCGCGTGATCTGGGGTTCAGCCTGGACGACGTCCGGGCTTTGATGGGGCTGGATGGGCAGCTGGGCGATGACTGCGCCGAAGCAGATCAGATCGCGCGCAGCCAGCTGCTGAATGTGCGTGAACGGATTGCCAAGCTGGAACAGTTGGCAAATGAACTAGAGCGGATCAGCCATCTGTGTGACGGAGGCAATGGCGGATGTTGTAAGGTGCTGACGGCGCTGGGTGACCACAGCCAATGTGCTGGGGATCATCGCTAAGAGAGAAGGCGCGGCCCGACGGTGCCGGGCCAAGGATAGATTTCTAAGATTGAGGCTAAATCTGCCTTATTAGAGCCTAATATCAGCTGATCTGACCTTGGTTTTCACCAATCTGCCCGCGATGCAGCAGCAATTGATCCAGGATTACACAGGCCATCATCGCCTCGCCCACTGGCACCGCGCGGATGCCAACACAGGGGTCATGGCGACCCTTGGTGATCACCTCAGCCGGAGAGCCATCTTTGCGGATCGAAGCACGCGGGGTCAGGATCGACGAGGTTGGTTTCACCGCAAACCGCACCACCACGTCCTGCCCGGTGGAAATACCGCCCAGAATGCCGCCCGCATGGTTCGACGAATACACAGGCGCGCCGTCATTGCCGCGGAAAATCTCGTCGGCGTTTTCCGAGCCTTTGAGCCGCGCGGCGTTCATGCCTTCGCCAATTTCAACACCCTTGACGGCGTTGATCGACATCATCGCCGAGGCCAATTCAGTGTCTAACTTGGCATAAATCGGCGCTCCGATTCCCGCAGGCACGCCACGAGCGACAACCTCGACCACGGCCCCAACCGAGTCATGCTCTTTGCGCAGGCCTTGCAGATAGTCTTCCCACTGCTGCACCGCATCCGCATCAGGGATCCAAAAATCGTTCTGGTCGATGGCGTCCCAATCGAACTTGGACCGGTCAATATCCAGCTCACCCATCGCAACCATGTAGCCTTTGATTTCCAGATCGGGGGCCAACATCTTGATCGCCTCACGGGCAATGCCACCAGCCGCCACACGGGCAGCAGTTTCACGGGCTGAGCTGCGCCCACCGCCACGATAGTCGCGGTTTCCGTATTTCTGATAATAAGTGATGTCGGCGTGACCGGGGCGAAAGGTGTTGACGATATCGCCATAGTCCTTGGAGCGCTGGTCGGTGTTTTCGATCATCAGCTGGATAGGCGTGCCGGTGGTTTTGCCCTCGAACACACCCGACAGTATTTTTACGGCATCCGGTTCATTGCGCTGGGTCATGTTCTTGTTCTGCCCCGGGCGGCGCTTGTCCAGCCACTGCTGCAGCATCGCCTCGTCCAGCGGAACGTTTGGCGGGCAGCCATCTACAGTGGCGCCCAGCGCAGGCCCATGGCTCTCGCCCCAGGTGGTGACTCGGAAAAGATGACCAAAGCTATTCATTGACATGGGCGGGCTCCTTTGCGGGATGTGCTTAGCGGTGTGGCGGCTGGCTCTCAAGGGGTTTTGCGCAATTGTGGCTGTATGGGCCGCTGGCCCCGCCGTCTGCGACAGCTCCCCCGGAAAAATTATGACCAGAAGAAGGGCGGATCACTCCAGTTTGTCGAAGTGGTAAGGCCTTGCCTGGGATTTGCTTGTGTTTGCACGGGGGGGCGCATAGGTATCGGCCACACCTCGGGGTGCGTGGGACACTGCGCTGAGATGCCATCATTGGCGGACCCGTTGAACCTGAACCGGCTAACACCGGCGGAGGGAAGGTCTGGGAGCACATCCCCCTTGCCCGTCGCCGCAATGGAGGATGCCATGAAGTATCTTGTGATTGCAGCGGGACTGTTGAGCACAACGGCGGCCTATGCCGACGCACCTGAACTGACCGTATATACCTATGACAGCTTTGTTTCCGACTGGGGTCCCGGCCCTGCAGTGGAAAAGGCTTTTGAAGAGGTCTGTGGCTGTGACCTGAAACTGGTTGGCGCAGGCGACGGTGCCGCCCTGCTGGCACGCATCAAGCTGGAAGGTGCGCGTTCGGACGCGGATGTTGTGCTGGGGCTGGACACCAACCTGACCGCCGCCGCCAAGGCCACCGGCCTGTTTGCGGATCACTCGGTCACTGCCGACTATGCGCTGCCCGTGACCTGGACCGACGCAACCTTTGCTCCCTACGACTGGGGCTACTTTTCGTTTGTGCACAACGCCGATGCTGCGGCCCCTGCCAACTTCAAAGAGTTGGCCGCCAGCGACAAGAAGATCGTGATCCAAGATCCACGCTCGTCTACCCCCGGTCTGGGCCTGCTGATGTGGGTCAAGGCAGCCTATGGCGATGAAGCCCCGGCGATCTGGGCTGATCTGGCCGACAACGTAGTCACCGTGACCAAAGGCTGGTCCGAGGCTTACGGCATGTTCCTGGAAGGTGAGGCTGACATGGTGCTGTCTTACACTACCTCGCCTGCCTACCACCTGATTGCTGAAGAAGATTCTTCGAAAGCAGCAGCCGTGTTTGACGAAGGTCACTACATGCAGGTTGAGGTTGCCGGGAAACTGGCCGCCAGCGACCAGCCCGAACTGGCTGACCAGTTCCTGGCCTTTATGGTGTCGGATGCGTTCCAGTCGATCATTCCAACCACCAACTGGATGTACCCAGCGGTAACACCTGCCGACGGCCTGCCAGCAGGTTTTGAAACTCTGGTTGAGCCGGGTAAGTCCCTGCTGCTGGCCGAGGATGAGGCTGCTGCGGTACGTGATGCCGCATTGGACGAATGGCTGACTGCGCTCAGCCAGTAAGCGCTCGAGCTGGGATCGGCGCTGCCCTTGTTGTGGCGGCGCTGATCTTTGGCACGCTTGCCGCGGTTGTCCTGCGGGCTGAACCTGGCCGTGGGCTGGGCAGTGCCGATTGGGCCGCGTTGCGGTTTACCCTGATACAGGCCTGCCTGTCGGCGGGGCTGAGTGTGGCGCTGGCCATTCCGGTGGCGCGCGCGCTGGCGCGGCGGCGTTTTGCCGGGAGGCGCTTATTGATTGCCCTGTTGGGCGCGCCGTTTATCCTCCCCGTTATTGTTGCAATTCTTGGGCTGCTGCAGGTTTTTGGTCGGGCAGGGTGGATCAGTGATGTTTTATCCTTGTTTGGGCTTGAGCCGGTGCAGATTTATGGGCTGCACGGCGTGGTTCTGGCACATGTGTTTTTCAACCTACCTTTGGCGACGCGTTTGATTTTGCAGGGCTGGCAGGAAATTCCAGCGGAACGATTCCGGCTCGCGGCGCAACTGGGCGCCGATGCGCGGGCAATGCGAAACCTGCTGGAGTATCCGATGCTGCGCCGTGTGGTGCCCGGCGCCTTGGCGGTGATCTTTGCCATTTGCTTGTCCAGTTTTGCCGTGGCGCTGACTTTGGGCGGCGGACCACGCGCCACCACCATAGAACTGGCGATTTATCAGGCGTTTCGGTTTGATTTCGACCTTGGCCGCGCCGCGATGTTGTCTGGGCTGCAACTGGTGTTGACCGGAGCAGCCGCATTGGTGGCGGTCAAAGTGGCAGTTGGCGAGGGCTTTGGCACCGGGCTGGATCGGCCACTGCAACGCTGGGATGGAAACTCGACCTTTTCAAAGCTCTCGGATGGCTTCTGGATCATTCTTGCCGCCGCATTCTTGCTGTTGCCCCTGGCGGCCATTGCCCTGTCCGGCGTGCCCGGTCTGGTTGGGCTTAAGGCCTCGGTCTGGGCAGCGGCGCTCAACTCAATTTTGGTGGCTGCGCTCAGCACCGCGCTGATGCTAATGCTGGCAGTGCCGATGGCAACAGCGGTGGCCTTGGGGCGCGGCACCATGATCGAGGTTGCCGGTATTCTGGGCCTCGCAGCCTCTCCACTTGTGATCGGCACCGGGTTGTTCATCGTGATCTACCCCATCGTCGATCCCTTTTCGCTGGCGCTGCCAGTGACGGCGCTGGTCAATGCGGTGATGGCGCTGCCCTTTGCGCTGCGAATACTGGTGCCGCGGGCGAAATCCGTGGTGGGCCGCTATGGCCGTCTGTCGATGTCGCTGGATATGCGTGGTTTGCCCTTTGTCTGGCGGGTGTTGTTGCCCCGAATGCGGGCGCAAATCGGCTTTTCCGCGGGGCTGGCGGCGGCGCTGTCGATGGGGGACTTGGGCGTTGTGGCGCTGTTTGCGGACCCCGAGTTTGCCACGCTGCCGTTACAGGTTTACCGCCTGATGGGGGCATATCGGATGGAGGCCGCCGCCGGGGCGGCATTGCTGTTGTTGGCGCTGTCGATGTCGGCGTTTTGGATTCTAGATCGCGGAGGCCGCTGGCATGCTGAGGCTTGAAAACTGTCTGATTGAAAACGGCGGGTTTTCCCTGCGTGCGGATCTGGAGATCGCGCCGGGCAGCCGGATTGCCGTGATCGGGCCATCGGGGGCAGGGAAGTCCACCCTGATCGAGGCGCTGGCCGGGTTTCGTCCCCTCTCTCAGGGGATGATTCGCTGGAACGATGATAATCTGACACAGATTGAGCCGGGCAAGCGACCGATTACGATGTTGTTTCAGGATGGCAACCTGTTCCCACATCTAACCGTGGCGCAGAACATCGGGTTGGGTCTTCACCCAAACCTGCGTCTGGATAGTGCGCAGCAGACACAGGTTCAGGCGGCGCTGACCCGCGTTGGACTGGATAGCATGGGCGATCGCAAGCCCGCCGCATTGTCCGGTGGGCAGCAAAGCCGGGTTGCGCTGGCGCGGGTACTGGTTCAGGGGCGCGATCTGTTGCTGTTGGATGAACCCTTTGCCGCGCTGGGGCCTGCGCTTAAGGCGGAAATGCTGGATCTGGTAGCTGAGCTTGTGGCCGAAAGCGGTGCAACCCTGTTGATGGTCAGCCATGACCCCAGCGATGCCCGTCGCATTGCCGATCAGGTGGTTCTGGTGGCCGATGGTAAGGCCCACCCTCCGATGGAAACGGCGGCCTTGTTGGACAATCCGCCACCCGCGCTCAAAGCCTATTTGGGCTAAGTGCCCGGCCGGTAGGTTGGGCAGCGCCTGCTCGGGCAGACGCTGCCCGTAGCTATTACGCAGCCTTCGCCACAGCGTCGCGTGTCTTACCGATCATCAGCGCGGCATTGGCTGCCTCGCGCCCTTTTTCGACAAAATGCTCACGGTAGATGGCGTTGTGGTGGTCGGTTTCCTGATACTGATGCGGTGTCAGCGACACCGACAGCACCGGCACTCCGGTGTCCATTCCGGCGCGCATCAACCCGTCAACCACGGCTTGGGCCACAAAATCATGCCGGTAAATACCGCCATCAACAACAAAGGCGGCACAGGCCACGGCAGCGTATTGACCGGTTGCGGCCAGATCTTTGGCCAGCAGCGGCATCTCAAACGCGCCGGGCACGTCATAGACATCAACCTGTTCGGTCGGGATCAGCTGCAAGAAACCTTCGAGTGCGCGATCAACAATATCAGCGTGCCATTGCGCCTTGATAAAAGCATATCGGGTGGGTGTCATGGTTATCTCCTTTGGTACAGACACGTCACCCAAGGCGATAACGAACGACATGGCGCACCAATGATGCTCCCTTTCGCACGTTCTCTTCCATCCGGACTATGACCGTCGGCTCTGGAATCACACCAGATCTGCTGACACCCCAAACGATGGGGCCGCTCGCGGGCTTACAGGTTGCACCTGCTCACCGCCGGTGGGGAATTTCGCCCCGCCCTGAGAACAAGGCACACTTGGCAGCGAAGAGGGCGGTTTGCAAGTGGTCGTCAGGAAATCAGCATCCACACCGCAACCAACGCCAACATACCGCCAAACAGCGTATTCAATCGCCGCGCACTGTCGGGTGATCTGAATAGGCTGGCAATCTGATCACCGATCAGGGTCCAGACAACAAAAGCAATGAAGTTATTTAGGGTGAAAACGGTTGCGATCAGCAAGGTTAGAACCAGATGGTTGGCGCTGGACGGTGTCAAGAATTGTGAAAACATCAGCGCAATGATGACATAGGCTTTGGGATTCAACAGCAACAACACAGCCCCATCAACAAATGAGGCGGGGCGAGCGATTTCATCCCCCTGCAAAATGCCTGACCTGACTAATTTCCATGCCAGCCAGAACACATAAACCGAACCAGCCCATTTGAGCGCAATGAATATCTGCGGAAATCGGTCCAGCGTGGTGATAAACCCCAAGCCAATTGCCAAAGTCACCAACCATGTTGCCAGATGGTAACCAAAATTCGCCCGCAGGGTTGCTAGCAGTCCAAACCGCGCGCCATTGGCGGCAAAGAACATGTTGCCGGGGCCAGGGCTGTAGGCCAGCGGAAACAAAAAGGCGGCGAGTGAGACAAGGGTTGGGATCATTGTATTATCCTGTTGAGACAAGATGTGCCTAGCCGGTGCGCATGCAGTGAATCGACCCGGTTCTTGCGCATAGACTTGCCAAACCTGCATTGATTTCCAACAGTGCCCTCAAAGGAGAAGCCGATGCACCCAAACCCCATTTTCCACGACGCTGAAGCCCAAAAAAATCTGGATTTTGCCCGCTCCCGTGCCTTTGGCGTGTTGGCGGTGTCAGATGACGGTGCGCCACTGATCAGTCACGTGCCGTTCCTGCTGTCAGAAGATGGGCAATGGGCCGAGCTTCACCTCGTGCGCTCAAATCCCATCGCACGGATGTTGAAAACACCACGTTCAGCGCGCATCGTGGTCAGCGGGCCGGATGCCTATGTTTCACCCGATTGGTATGGGGTCGAGGACCAGGTGCCAACCTGGAACTATGTCGCCGTGCATCTGACCGGCGAGCTGGAACTGCGTCCACCCGAGGAGTTGCGCGATCTGCTGGACAGGCAATCTGCATTCTACGAATCCCAGCTGCTGCCCAAACCCCCTTGGTCCACCGGCAAGATGACCCCCGAGGTTCTCGACAAAATGATGCGCATTATCGTGCCAGCCCGAATGCGGATTGAAGGTGTCGATGGCACGTGGAAGTTGAGCCAAAACAAGACCGAAAGCGCACGCTTGGGTGTCGCTGAGCATGTTGAGCATGGGCTTGGCGCCCAACAGGGTGAGCTGGCCTCCCTCATGCGCGCGCGTTTGAACAACAAATAGTGCTTTTACCCGCGTTGATTGAGGCGGCATAGCTGATTTGTGTTCCCGGAATTACCTCGCGCACCTTCCCTTTGCCGACCAGCCCCCTAAGGTGCAGCCAAACAGGAGAGTGATATGAAGCTGATCTATGCCCAACCATCCCCCTTTGTGCGCAAGGTGATGGTGCTGCTGCACGAAACCAACCAGGTGGAGGATGTCGACCTCCAAACTGTCGCGACAACACCCGTGGCCACCGCCGACGAGGTAAAATCCGCGAATCCACTGGGCAAAATTCCAACCTTGCTGCGGGACGACGGTCCGGCGCTTTATGATAGCCGCGTGATCTGCGCCTATTTGAACGATCGCGCTGATGGTCGGCTATATGGTGGCGGCTGGGACAGTCAGGTGCTTGAAGCCACTGCCGATGGAATGATGGATGCGGCTGTTGCGGCGACCTATGAACGCCGCCTGCGGCCCGCTGACAAGCAATGGGACGACTGGGCGGCAGCCCAGTTGGGCAAAGTGCTGGCGGGTTGTGCCACCTTGAATGCCCGCTGGATGAGCCACCTTAAGGGCCCGTTGGACATCGGCCAGATCGCGGTTGCCTGTGCTTTGAGCTATGTCGACCTACGCCACCCGGATAGCAACTGGCGCCACGGAAACGAAGCCTTGGCCGATTGGTACGTGGAATTCGAATCACGCCCCAGCATGGTTGCAACAAAGCCGCCCGCCGGATAATCTCTGGCCTTGAAATGCGGGCGGCGGGCACAATATCTGTGTGGTATTGTCATCGCCGCCCGTCAGAAAACTGTCCATGCGACGTTCTGCACGTGGATGACCGCTGGACGAAAGCCATTCTCATCGGTACATACCCGCCTGAGTCACCACGAATTTTCGTGGTGCATGCGCATGTTTGCCCGAAACGGGCGCTGGAATTGGAGAAAACCTCGTGTCCCACGCAGAAGACAACGAAGGCACCCGGAGAGACTTCCTCTATTACGCCACTGCAGGCGCCGGAGCAGTGACCGCAGGGGCCGCCGCCTGGCCTCTGGTTAATCAAATGAACCCCTCGGCTGACGTTCAGGCCTTGTCGTCGATCATCATCGATATCAGTGGCGTCGAAGTCGGCACGCAGATTTCAGTGATGTTCCTGGGTAAGCCGGTGTTTATTCGCCGTCGTACCGAGAAAGAGATCGCTGAGGCGCGCGCTGTTGAACTGGACGATCTGCCGGATCAGGAAGATCGTAATGCCAACAAGCCTGGCTTGGACGCGTCTGACGAAAATCGCACCATGGATGAAGCTGGCGAATGGCTGGTGATGATGGGCGTTTGTACGCACCTGGGCTGTGTGCCTTTGGGTGATGGTGCTGGCGATTTTGACGGCTGGTTCTGTCCATGCCACGGGTCGCACTACGACACATCTGGCCGTATCCGTAAGGGACCCGCACCTGAGAACCTGCCGGTTCCAGTAGCTGTGTTCCTCGACGAAACAACGATCAAACTGGGATAAGGAAACCATTATGTCCGGAATTCCGCACGATCATTACGAACCCAAGACCGGCGCTGAAAAGTGGCTACACAGCCGCCTGCCGATTGTTGGGCTCCTGTATGACACCATTATGATCCCCACCCCCAAGAACCTCAACTGGTGGTGGATCTGGGGTATCGTTCTTGCCTTCTGCCTGGTGCTGCAAATTGCCACCGGTATCGTTCTGGCAATGCACTATACGCCACATGTTGACCTGGCCTTTGCCAGTGTTGAACACATCATGCGCAACGTGAACGGCGGCTATATGCTGCGTTACGTGCACATGAACGGCGCTTCGCTGTTCTTTGTAGCTGTCTACATCCACATCTTCCGTGGGTTGTTCTACGGTTCGTATAAGGCGCCCCGCGAAATCACCTGGATTGTCGGCATGCTGATCTTCCTGATGATGATGGGCGCTGGCTTTATGGGTTACGTACTGCCTTGGGGTCAGATGTCCTTCTGGGGTGCGACCGTTATCACGGGCCTGTTTGGCGCGATTCCCTTTGTTGGTGAAGCGCTGCAGACTTGGCTGCTGGGCGGACCTGCAGTTGGCAACGCCACACTGAACCGCTTTTTCTCGCTTCACTATTTGCTGCCATTTGTGATTGCCGCCCTGGTTATCGTCCACATCTGGGCTTTCCACACCACTGGCAACAACAACCCAACCGGTGTTGATGTTCGCAAAGGTTCGAAAGAAGAAGCCAAGAAAGACACCCTGCCGTTCTGGCCGTACTTCGTGATCAAAGACTTCTTTGCTCTGGTTGTAGTTCTGGCTGTGTTCTGGGCAATTGTTGGCTTTATGCCAAACTACCTGGGCCACCCCGATAACTATATCGAGGCCAACCCTCTGGTGACACCTGCGCACATCGTTCCTGAATGGTACTTCCTGCCGTTCTACGCGATCCTTCGTGCCTTTACGGCCGAGGTCTGGGTTGTTCAGTTCGCGTCGTTTGTCACCGGTGGCATCATTGACGCCAAGTTCTTTGGTGTGATGGCGATGTTTGGTGCGATTGCCGTGATGGCCATTGTTCCTTGGCTGGACACATCACGTGTTCGCTCGGGCACTTACCGTCCAATGTTCAAGTGGTGGTTCTACCTGCTGGTCATCGATTTCTTTGCCCTGATGTGGCTGGGTGCAATGCCCGCTGAAGAACCCTATGCGAGCTTCTCGCTGATCGCTTCGGCCTACTGGTTTGGTTACTTCCTGGTGATTCTGCCACTGCTGGGTGTCATTGAAAAACCAACTGCCATTCCTGCGACCATCGAAGAAGATTTTGATGCGCATTACGGCAAGGCGTCTGACGCCAAAGCTGCCGAATAAGAAAAGGGACCGGAAACCATGTTGAAGAAACTAGTACTCGGTGCCGCTCTTGCTCTGACTCCTGTTGCCACATTGGCAGCAGGTGGGGCTGGCCACGTCGAAGACTTCCAGTTTTCGTTTGAGGGCCCATTCGGCACCTACGATCAAAACCAGCTGCAACGCGGCTTGCAGATCTACACCGAGGTTTGCGCTGCCTGTCACGGGCTGAAGTTTGTTCCTATCCGCACATTGTCGGATGAGGGCGGACCACACTTGCCTGAAGATCAGGTGCGTGCTTATGCATCAGAGTTCCCAGTGAACGACGAAGTGTCAAACCACCATCTGTATGACGCCGAAGAAGATGAACTTCGTGCGTTGAAGCCGACGGATCATTTCCCAGCGAACAATTCGATGGGTGCACCTGATCTAAGCTTGATGGCCAAGGCACGTGCTGGCTTCCACGGCCCTTACGGGTCGGGTATCAACCAGTTCGTCAAAGGTATGGGTGGTGCTGAATATATCGCCTCGTTGTTGAACGGCTACACCGGTAAGGAAAAGACCGAAGCGGGCACAACCCTGTACGAAAATACGGCCTTCCCAGGCGGCTGGATTTCGATGGCTCCGCAATTGTTTGACGAGCAGCTCGATTTTGCTGATGGTCATGCCAATGACGTGCGTTCCATGTCGCAGGACGTTGCGGCGTTCCTGATGTGGACTGCCGAGCCCAAGATGATGGGTCGTCAGCAAGCTGGTTTTATCGGCGTGCTGATCCTGTCTATCCTGTCGGTTCTGCTGTACCTGACCAACAAACGCATCTGGGCGCCTATCAAAGGCCGCAAAGACAGCTAAACGCTGGTTAGATTGAAAATCAAAAACCCCCGTGCCTTGGCGCGGGGGTTTTTCTTTGTTGGGTCGGGAAGAATGGACGTTGCACCTTTAAGCTTGGGACACGCACGATCATCGCGAGATTCTTAAGGAAGGTTAGAGTGAACCGAGGGGCAAGGGCGTCGTCTCTCTTGCGAACTATCCGAGCTTGTGTAAACTTTCTCTTGGCGCGACATACAAATGTCGTGGGCTTAAAGAGTTCAGCTCCCCGTATCGGGCGGAATCCTCCAGGGACCGCTTGCGCCATTTTTCTGAAAATGACGCAAATGGAGAAGCCCATGTCTGGCTTAATTCAACGAATACGTAGAGCGAAATTTAAAAAGCAAGGCGGTAGCTGCTATTATTGCCGATGCCGTATGTGGGAAGGAAACAGCGTATCATTCAGGTCCAACCTTTCTTGCTCCCTTAAAGAAGCCGATCTATTTCAATGCACCGCAGAACATCTGATTCCGTGTAGTGAAGGGGGAAAGGATACGCTCAAGAATATCGTTGCCGTCTGCCGTTTTTGCAATTCGACTCCTCACCGAGCAAAGCAAGCGCTTAAAGCAGATTGTTTCAGGCTGAAGGTTAGGGGACGCGTTGCCGCAGGAAGGTGGAATGTTGGGTTGAAAGGTTTCAGGCCGTCAACTGGTTGCCTTCAATGCCGGTAATCACGGCCGAGACGATCTGCCCTTCGACCTGGGGTTCAGCAAACGTCACTTCGGTGAATTGCTCGGTGCGGCCCATGTGTGGGTTTTCCATCAGGATGTGATGTGTTCGGCCAAGTTGCGCCTGTAAGTGCCGTTGTACCTGGGCCTCGCCCGCAGCACGTAGCCGTGCGGCGCGGTCTTTGATCACGTTGCCATTGACCTGGCTAGGGATCTTGGCTGCCGGGGTGCCCTCGCGTTTGGAATAGGGGAACACATGCAGCCAGGTCAGGTCGCAGTCGGTGACCAGCTTCAGCGAGTTTTCAAAATGCGCCTCAGTCTCGGTTGGAAAGCCGGCGATGATGTCGGCCCCAAAGGTCATGTCGGGGCGCAGTTTCTGGGCCTCTTCGGTGAATCGGATGGCGTCATCGCGCAGGTGGCGGCGTTTCATCCGTTTCAGGATCAGATCATCGCCATGCTGCAATGACAGGTGCAGATGTGGCATCAGTCGCGATTCAGTGGCGATGGCCATCATCAGGTTTTCATCCACCTCGATCGAATCGATGGACGAGATCCGCAACCGGGGCAGGTCGGGCACCAGCTTCAGGATTCGCATCACCAGATCTCCCAGCTTGGGCGTCGCAGGTAGATCAGCGCCCCAGGAGGTCAGATCAACCCCGGTCAGCACCACCTCGTTATAGCCGCGATCCACCAGTCGTTTAATCTGGTCCACCACCACGCCGGCAGGGACCGAGCGGGAGTTGCCGCGGCCATAGGGAATGATGCAAAAGGTGCAGCGATGGTCACATCCGTTTTGCACCTGAACATAGGCGCGGCTGCGGGTGCCAAAGCCGTCGATCAGGTGGCCGGCGGTTTCCGTAACCGACATGATGTCGTCGACTTGCACAGCCTCACTCTCACCAATGAAATCCGCCGCCATACCTTTCCAGGTTTCCGGCTGCATTTTCTCGGTATTGCCGATAACCGCGTCGACCTCATCCATTTTGGTAAAGGTCTCGGGCTCGGTCTGGGCAGCACAGCCCGTCACGATCAACCGGGCATCCGGGTTTTCCCGGCGCAGCTTGCGAATCTCTTGCCGGGCCTTGCGCACCGCCTCGGCTGTGACCGCGCAGGTGTTTACCACCACAGCGTTCTCCAACCCGGCCTGCTGCGACAGCTCTTTCATGGCCTCGGTTTCATAAGCATTCAACCGACAGCCCAGAGTGGTAAATTTTGGCGCGTTCATGTCAGACTATCCAGGAATTCGGCGGTAAATATGCCCGAGGACACGTGCATGGTGGCACCAGTCATCCAGACCCCATCGTCTGCCCATTCAATCCACAGGGTGCCCCCATCCAGATCAACCTGAACCTTGCGGCCGGTCAGACCCCGGCGGACAGCGGCAACAGCCGTGGCACAGGATGATGAGCCCGAGGCAAGCGTGATGCCAACGCCGCGTTCCCAAACCCGCATCCGCAGGTGGTCCGGGGCAACCAGATGGGCCACCTGAACATTGGTGCGCTTCGGGTAAAGCGGGTGGTGTTCTAGCCGGCGGCCAAACTCCTCCAGCCGGACTTGCTCGGCATCGTCGACAAAGAAGGTGCAATGGGGGTTTCCCATGCCGGTTGCCGTGGGGCCACCTTCAATGGGCAGCTCCAGTGTGTCCATCTCTTCGGCCAGCGGAATTTCATTCCACATCAGCTGCGGATGTCCCATGTTGACCGAGGTCAGGCCATTGCCTGCATCCCGTGCCATCAGGTCTCCGCGATCCGTGGTCAGGTGCAATTCACTCTTACCAGATTCGTCCATCAGCCAGCGGGCAATGCAGCGCGTGGCATTGCCACAGGCCGCAGACGTGGATCCATCGGCGTTAAAGAACGTCAGATGCGCGTCCCCGTTGCCACTTTCGACGACGGCGAGTTGATCAAACCCGATTCCAAATCGGCGGTGAGCGATTCCCTTGGCCAGTGCCGGGGTCACTTCAACGGGTCGCGTGCGCGCATCGACAACGACAAAATCGTTGCCCAGTCCGTGCATCTTCATGAACGGCAATTCGGTGATGGGTTTTGTGCTCATATCGGGCATATAACGCCGCCCCTGAAATGAATCCAGTCTTGCTCATCGAAAGTTGAAAAAAGCTCTTGACCGCCTGCTAAGCTGGCCCTAGAGAGTGCGCTTATCGGGACAGCAAGAACGGCAACGTTCAAACGGTTTCGAAGCAAATTAAGCCCTTGATCGACATGGATCATTCAGCTTAAAACGCGACTCGGAAATGACCAGATCATTTCGCAAAAAGAAGTGGGCCGTTAGCTCAGCTGGTAGAGCAACTGACTTTTAATCAGTAGGTCGATGGTTCGAACCCATCACGGCTCACCACTTTTTTTATCAAAAGCCCAGGCGGAAACGCCTGGGCTTTTCTGTTCTTGTCCCTGTTCTGCGGATGCTATTGATTCTGGCCAAATTTTACTGCTGCGATCTGCGGTGCTGACAGGCTTCGCGAAAGTGTGGCTTGTGCAAGCCCAGAAAAATAAGCCGTGCCTCTGATGTTGTAATGGATCACGTGGGTGCGCCGCCAAAAAGAACAAAGGGGCTACGAGAGCAGGGCGTTCGATACTTAATGTAACGCAGCAATGTCTCGTATCGTGAATAGGGTTCGCGGTTAAAAACTAATCTATCTCAGAGGTTCACTGTTTGTTTGCGTGCACGGCCGGAAACGTCTGGGTTTATGCCGTTTTTACACTCCCTTCCTATCTTGCTAAAAAAAAGTTTAGTAATGTGTAGTGGCGGACCGACTCGCCTTACTCATGGGCAATGTCAGCGTGTCTAACCTAGGTTGAGTTAGTGCTGGATATTGGATGCAATCTGAGTCAAGGTCCGGTGCATTAGTGCGATATGCGACCCCGGTGGGATCCGGGTGCGTACAACGCAATAGAACAGGGAGAACAAAAATGAATAAGAAAACACGTCTATTGGTCGCTGGATTTCTGTCCAGTACCTTCATCACCGGTGCCGCATTTGCGGCTGGCACTCACCCAACAACAGGCGAACCTCTGGCAGATGACCAGACCTTCATCTACCGCGTTCTGGACGAGCACACCTCGGTTGACCCGCAGGTTGTTGAAGATGTGTCCGGTTCGGAAATCGTTCGCGACCTGTTCGAAGGTCTGATGAACCAGGATGCTGACGGCAACTTGGTTCCTGGTGTTGCAACTGGCTACACCGCCAACGAAGACAACACGGTTTACACATTCACACTGCGCGACAACGCCAAGTGGTCCAATGGTGACCCAGTAACCGCCAGCGACTTCGTATTCGCGTGGCAGCGTGCTGCGAGCCCCGAGCTGGCCTCGGCTTATCAGTGGTACATCGAGCTGATGTCGATCGAAAACGCCAGCGAAGTGATCGCCGGTGACAAGCCTCTGGACGCTCTGGGTGTCAAGGCAATCGACGACCACACCTTTGAGGTCACCCTGTCGGCTCCACTGCCTTACTTCCCGCAGATGACCACACACTCGACCACCTTCCCAGCGCCACAGAAAGTTGTGGAAATGCACGGCGACGCGTGGATCAAGCCAGAAAACATCGTTTCAAACGGTGCCTTTGTTCTGACCGAGCACCTGCCACAGGAACGTTCCACACGTGAACGTAACGAAATGTACTGGGACAACGAAAACACCATCATCGACAAAGTTGTCGCACTGGTGATCAACGACGAAAACGTCGCGCTGACCCGCTACATGGCTGGCGAACTGGACCGTACCGAAATGCCGGCTGGCCAGTACCCACGCATGAAGAAAGAGCACCCAGAAGAGGCGATCAGCTTCCCACGTCTGTGTAACTACTATTACACCTTCAACCTGTCCGAAACCGGCCCGGAAGAATTCAAAGATGTTCGTGTTCGCAAGGCGCTGGCTCTGGCCGTTGACCGTAAGATCATCACCGAAAACGTAATGGCTGGTGGTCAGACCGAAGCTTACTCGTTTGCACCAGTTGCAACAGCTGGCTTCGAGCCACCAGAAGCTAAAATGGCAAGCATGTCTCAGGCAGAGCGTGACGCAATGGCTGTCGAGTTGCTGGCCGAAGCTGGTTATACCAAAGACAACCCTCTGTCGTTCAACATGATGTACAACACATCTGAAGGTCACAAGAAAATCGCTGTTGCGATGAGCCAGATGTGGAAACAGAAGCTGGGCGTCGAAGTTGAGCTGTCGAACCAGGAATGGAAAGTTTTCCTGGAAACTCGTGGCAACCAGGACTTTGAACTGGCTCGTGGCGCATGGTGTGGTGACTACAACGAAGCCTCGACCTTCCTCGACCTGCTGGACTCCAAGTCGGGTTACAACGACGGTAAGTTCGAAAGCGCTCGCGTTGATGAACTGCTGGCCTCGGCCAAAACTTCGGGTGACGCAACACCAATGTACACCGAAGTTGAGCAGATCATCGCCGCAGAGGTTCCGGTTATCCCGGTTTACCACTACGCTGGTGTTTACATGATGGACAGCGACGTCGGCAACTGGCCGGTGAACAACGTCCAGCAGAACTGGTACTCAAAAGATCTGTACAAGATTGCTGAGTAACTAGCCTTTTCTGTCACCAAAAGCCCCGTCGCCTGTTCTCAGGCGGCGGGGTCGAAACACGAGTCCAGACATGCTCTCTTACATCATCCGGCGCCTGTTGGTTGCCATCCCGACGATCCTTCTGTTGATCATCGCTTGTTTTTTCCTGATGCATTTTGCACCCGGCGGCCCGTTCACCTCTGAGCGTCCACCCCCACCAGCGGTTCTTGCCAATCTCGAAGCGCGCTATGGATTGGATCAGCCACTGTGGAAGCAGCTCTGGGACTACGTGACAAACATTGTGCTGCATTTTGACTTTGGCCCGTCCTTCAAGTTCAAGGATCGTGACGTCAACGACATCATCGCACAGGGTTTCCCAATCTCTCTGACCTACGGCTTCCTGAGCTTTCTGGCCGCCAGTTCGGTTGGTATTATTCTGGGCTGTGTTGCCGCCATTCGGCACAATACCTGGATCGACTACTTCACCGTTAGCCTGGGTATTGCTGCGCAGGCGCTGCCGAACTTCATCATGGGCCCGATCCTGATCCTGACCTTTACGCTGTGGCTGGGTCTGCTGCCTGGTGGCGGCTGGAACGGTGGCCAATGGCAGTATCTGGTGATGCCGGTGATTGCCCTGTCGACCTCATACATGGGGTCGATTGCGCGAATCACCCGATCCTCGATGCTTGAAGTGTTGAACTCCAACTTCATCCGAACCGCACGGGCCAAGGGCCTGTCACGTCGCACCATCATCTGGCGCCATGCGCTTAAGCCAACGATGATGCCGGTGGTGTCTTATCTGGGGCCGGTGTTCGTCTACGTTCTGACCGGCTCGGTGTTTGTCGACATCTACTTCTCGACTGGTGGACTGGGCCAGGCCTTTGTTGGCTCGGCACTGACACGGGACTACTCGGTCCTTCTTGGGGTCACCATCCTTTATGGCGTGCTGACTGTTGTTGTGAACCTTCTGACGGATCTGGCCTATGCCTGGCTTGACCCGAAGATCCGTTACTAAGGGAGACGGCTAATGTTTGCAAAATCACAAAAAGCCCAAGATCTCGCGGAAGATGTTGTTAGCGAAAGCGTAAAAGGCCGGTCGCTGATGCGCGACGCCTGGCTGCGTTTCATTCAAAACAAGGCGGCTATGGGCTGCAGCTTTGTGCTCGGTGTGGTGATCCTGTTTGTCATCATCGGGCCGCTGTTTGCGGTTTGGAGCCACGAAGAAATCGACTGGGCAACCATGGGTGACGTTCGTGGATTGGGCTACCCCTCCATCGCAAGCGGACACTATTTTGGCGTCGATGATCTGGGGCGCGATCTGTACTCGCGTACCATTCAGGCAACCCAGACCTCTTTGCTGGTTGGTCTGATCGGCGCTGCAATGGCGCTGTGTGTGGGTACGCTTTACGGTGTAACAGCGGGTTATTTTGGCGGCCGTCTGGACGCCTCCATGATGGCCTTTGTTGATATCCTGTTGGCGATCCCAACCACTCTGATCATCATCCTGATCCTGGTGGTTGCCGGTAAGTCCTTCATAACCTTGTTCCTTGCTCTGGGTGCAGTCAGCTGGCTGACCATGTCGCGCATTGTGCGTGGTCAAACTTTGGCGCTAAAAGGTCGGGAATTCATCGAAGCCGCCCGCGCAGGTGGGGTCTCCGACGTGGGCATCGTGACGCGCCATATCGTGCCAAACCTGGCCGGTGTGGTTATCGTGTATGCTTCACTTCTGGTTCCAGAAATGATCTTGGCAGAAAGCTTCATCTCGTTCCTTGGCCTTGGGATCTCTGAACCCAACACCTCGCTAGGTGCCCTGATCGCCGAAGGCGCAGGCACCATGGCCTATGGCACATTGTGGCAGCTCCTGTTCCCGCTGTTCTTCTATGTCACTATCATCATCACCATGTTCTTTATCGGTGATGGTCTGCGCGACGCACTAGACCCAAAGGATCGCTGATATGAGTGTTCTTTCTATCACTGACCTCAAGGTCTCGTTTCAGACCAATGACGGTGTTGTCGATGCGGTCAAAGGTGTTGGTTTCCACATCAAACCCGGCGAATGCCTGGGCATTGTGGGGGAATCGGGATCAGGCAAAAGCCAAAGCTTCATGGCCGCGATGGGGTTACTGCCCCCCAACGGCGCGGCTACCGGATCGGTTAAGCTGCAGGGCCAGGAGATTCTCAATCTCCCGACTTCCAAGCTGAACAAGATCCGCGGCGATGACGTTGGCATGATCTTTCAGGACCCGCTGACCGCTCTGACTCCGCATTTGACTGTGGGCGATCAGATGGGCGAGGTTCTGAAGGTCCACAAAGACATGGGTGGGGCTAAGGCGCGTGCTCATTGTCTGGACTGGCTGAACCACGTGCGCATCCCCGAGGCGGCGCGCCGTATGAAGCAATACCCGCACGAACTGTCCGGAGGCATGCGCCAGCGCGTGATGATCGCGATGGCAATGTTGTGTGATCCCAAGCTGTTGATCGCGGACGAGCCCACCACGGCGCTGGATGTGACGGTTCAGGCTGAGATCCTCGACCTGATGTCCACCTTGCAAAAAGAGCAGGGCACAGCCATTGCATTGATTACCCACGACATGGGTGTGGTGGCGCGGATGTGCGACCGGATTGAGGTCATGCGCAAGGGTGAGTTTGTGGAATACGGCGATGTCAAAGAGATCTTTGCCAACCCCAAGCACATCTACACCCGCAAGCTTCTGGACTCGATGCCACGTATCGATTCCAAGAATGCGCCGGTCGGTACAGCGCTTGAGGCTCCGAAATTGCTTGAAGTCGATGACCTGAGGGTTAACTTCGACATCAAGAACAAGGGGCTGTTCTCTAAGCCAACGCCGCTGCGTGCCGTCAACGGTGTCAGCTTCTCGCTGGCCGAAGGCGAGACTCTGGGCATCGTTGGCGAATCGGGCTGTGGTAAATCCACTCTGGCTCGCTCCGTTCTGCAGCTCATCCCGCCCTCAGCAGGTGCTGTGACCTGGTTGGGCGCGCCGTTGAACAAACTTGCCAAACGCGAGTTAACCAAGCGACGCAAGGACCTGCAGATCGTATTCCAGGATCCGCTGGCCTCGCTTGACCCACGCATGACGATCTCGGCGTCGATTCAGGAGCCTCTGAAAACCTTCCGTCCTGACCTGACCTCGGGTGAGCGGCGCAAGACGGTTGAGAAGATGATGGAACGTGTGGGGTTGGATCTGAATATGATCAACCGCTATCCGCACGAACTGTCAGGTGGGCAGAACCAGCGGGTGGGCATTGCCCGCGCCATGATCAACAACCCACGTCTGGTGATCTGTGACGAGGCGGTGTCAGCACTGGATGTGTCGATCCAGGCGCAGATCCTGACCCTGCTCAAGGATCTGCAGGCCGAGTTTGGCATGTCGATGATGTTCATCAGCCATGATCTGTCGGTGGTGCGCACTATCTCGAACCGGATCATGGTTCTGTATCTGGGCCGTATTGTAGAGCTGGGTGATGGCGAAACCATCTGCGCCCGCCCGCAGCACCCCTATACACAGGCCCTGATTTCAGCGGTGCCAATCCCGGATCCTGTGATTGAACGACAGCGTACCCGGATCAACATCCCGGGCGAGCTGCCTTCACCGCTGGATCCCAAGGCGGGATTGCGGTTCCTGCCCAGTCGGCTGAATGCAGGGGATGTCGACTATGTTCCCAAGCTGAACGAGGTCAGTCCAAACCACTTTGTTGCGGAACATGATCCGCTCGAAGTGATCCTTGCGGGCTAACCGCTATAACCACCCGATCGCCCGCTGCTTGATGATCCAAGCGGCGGGCGATTTGCTTTTGCCTCAGCTGAACCCTCTCTTCATTGACATTCCGCCCACAGGCCCGACTATTGATCTACCGTTAAAGTGTGGCGGAATCTGATTGCACAATGATAAGTGGAAAATGCATGTCTGTGGTTGATAGTTACAAATGCGCCTAATAGCAGATGTGTAGCCGGTTGAATATTTGAACCAGCTTCCAGAGGCCGTCGCCATGAGGAGGGCGTGCCAGTCACACTGGAGGAAGACTTAAGAAGATTTAGGCACTATATTGCAAAAGTGTAAAATACAGGCATTATAGTGCTCGATACGGTCCTAGGGAGGAAACACATGACCACTCGGAGAAAGCTACTCGGCGCCTTTGGTGCCGCAGCCATCGCAGCCATGGGCGCGAGCTCGGCTATGGCTCAAGAAGTCACTTTGAAACTGCACCAGTTTTTGCCAGCTCAGGCAAACGTGCCAAAATTGATCCTGGATGTTTGGGCAGACAAGATCGAGGCGGATTCCGAAGGTCGCATCAAGATCGAACGTTATCCTTCGATGCAGCTGGGTGGCAAGCCGCCAGAGCTGATGGACCAGGCCATTGACGGCGTTGCTGACATTGTCTGGACAGTGGTTGGCTACACACCTGGCCGTTATCCATCGACCGAAGTGTTTGAGCTTCCGTTCATGATGACCGATGCCCGTTCGATGTCCCGTGCATATTGGGAAATGTTCGAAACCCACATGAAAGACACTGAGTTCAAGGATCTCAAAATCCTCGGCACTTGGGTTCATGGCCCTGGCATGATCCACACTGCTGATCCGGTCGAAGCTCCGGATGACCTGCGCGGCATGAAAATCCGTGGCGGTTCTCGCTCGGTCAACTCGCTGCTGACACAGCTGGGCGCAACTCCGGTTGGAATGCCGGTTCCAGCGGTTCCAGAAGGCCTGTCCAAAGGCGTGATCGACGGTACAACCATCCCATGGGAAGTCACAGCAGCACTGAAAGTTCCAGAACTGGTTGAAAACCACACCGAGTTCACCGGCAAGGCGCTGTACACGCTGACTTTCGTTCTGGCGATGAACAAGCCCAAGTTTGATGGCCTGCCTGCTGATCTGCAAAAGATCATCGACGACAACTCAGGCCTGGAATTCTCGGTCTTTGCTGGTGGTACTATGGCCGACGCCGATGGTCCTTCGCGCGAAATGGCGCTGGATATGGGCAACAATGTCATCACCTTGGACGCTGCCCAGACCGCCGAATGGCGTGAGCTGTCGCAGCCGATCTACGACAAGTGGTTGGCTGACATGACAGAAAAAGGCATCGATGGTCAGGCGCTGATCGACGAAGCCACCATGCTGATCGAGAAATACTCGAAGTAAGCCTGGTACAGACCAAAGGGCCGCAGCGATCCATTCGCTGCGGCCTTACTTGTGACGCGAAAGGGATGCGTAACTATGCACAAGTTCATGTTGAAGCTGGCCAGATCCATGGCCGCCATCGGTGGCTTTGTTCTCACTCTTCTAATTGTTCTCACCTGCCTGTCGATTGCAGGCCGCCTGCTGAATGGCGTGTTTCATAGCGCTATCATGCAAGTGCGAGCTCCTGCCTTCTCGGATTTGATGATCTCCATCGGCATTGGCCCGATCAACGGTGATTTTGAACTGGTCGAGGCCGGCGTAGCCTTTGCTATCTTTGCTTTCCTGCCGCTGTGTCAAATCACTTCGGGCCATGCGACGGTAGATATCCTGGTCAATTCCTTCCCGCGCCGCGCCAGCAGTTTTCTGCGGATGCTGACCGAGATTGCCTTTGCCGGTGTGCTAGTCCTGATTGCCGTGCGTCTTGGGGCTGGGACTTTTTCCAAAATGAACAACGGCGAAACATCGTTTCTGCTCGAATTTCCGGTGTGGTGGGCCTACGCCGCCAGCCTGGTTGCCGCCGTGGTTGCCGCCATCGTTGGCCTGTACATGGGTGCCGTACGCACCATTGAATTCTTTATCGGTCGCACCCTGATCTGGGACGGCGTGGAGACTGACCATTGACTACTCTTGAAATTGGAATCGCTTCGTTTCCCGTCCTGATGATGCTGATTTTCCTGCGGATGCCGATTGGGCTGGCGATGTTCCTGGTTGGTCTTGGCGGGCTGATCATTGTCACCGACGGAACCCAGGTTGCTTTTGGCCGTCTAAAGAATGAAACCTATTCGACTTTTTCCTCCTACTCGCTGACCATCGTGCCGATGTTCCTGCTGATGGGGCATTTTGCAACACTTGGCGGCATGTCCAGTGCGCTGTTCAAGGCGGCCGAGGGTTTCCTTGGTCACCGTCGTGGTGGCGTCGCCATGGCCGCCATTGGCGCCTGTGCCGGCTTTGGCGCGATCTGTGGCAGTTCCCTTGCCACCGCCGCCACCATGGGCCGTGTGGCCCTGCCTGAGCTGAAACAATACGGCTATGCCGGCGGGTTCTCGGCGGCAACACTGGCCGCTGGCGGCACCCTCGGCATCCTGATCCCACCCTCGGTGGTGCTGGTGATCTACGCCATCCTGACCGAACAAAACATCGCCAAGCTGTTCCTCGCCGCCTTTATCCCCGGCATTCTGGCCGCCATTGGCTATGTGATCGTCATCTCAATCTATGTGCGTCTCTACCCCGAGGCCGCAGGCACCCGACCTGCGGTTCCAATGCGTGAACGCTTTGCCGCCTTGTTCAAGGTCTGGCCGGTGCTGTCCGTCTTTGCTTTGGTTGTTGGCGGCATTTATGGGGGATTGTTCACCCCAACCGAGGGCGCGGCCGTCGGGGCCATGGGAACTGGTTTGATTGCCTGGAAAAATGGCGGGTTGGACCGCGATAGCCTCACCGATAGCTTTATGGTCACTGCGCGGTCGACCGCGATGATCTTCTTCATCGTACTGGGCGCAGGCTTCTACAACGGCTTCCTTGCGCTGACCCAAGTGCCACAAGAGCTGGCCGACTTTGTTGTCAGTCAGGGCTTCAGCCCCTGGATGGTCCTGGCGCTGATCCTGGTGTTCTACCTTGTCTTCGGCTGCCTGATGGACAGCCTCAGCATGATCCTGCTGACCATTCCGATCTTCTTCCCGGTGATTTCCGCGATGGACTTTGATTTGGTCAATCTGGCTGCAATGCAGGCGGACGCCGCGCGTGAAGTTCTCAATGCTGGCGTGCCCGAGGGCATGGCCGACAGCACGCTTGCCGCGATCAAAGAGGCTATGGCCACGGGTGCCGAACTGACCCGCGACCAGATGAAAGAACTGGGCATTCGCGTGACCAAGGGCATGGCTAACCGGATCGAGACTGAATACGTCGCCATCTGGTTTGGTATTCTGGTTCTGATCGTGGTCGAGGTGGGCCTGATCACACCGCCGGTGGGGATGAACCTGTTCATCATCAACGCGATGGATCGCAAAACTAAGATGATCGACACCTACAAGGCGGTGATGTTCTTTGTTGCCTCTGACCTGGTGCGTGTGGTGATTCTGGTGTTGTTCCCGATCATCACCCTGTTGCCTCTGATGCTGTTGTACTGAACGCCCAGCTAAGGCGATCTTAATCCGCAAGGGGCATCTTTGATGTCTTCCTTGCGGAATAGGGGGCAGAGTAACCCATGGGTTACCGAGCAACCGACCTTCTGCAGTATTGTGCATAATTATTGCGCAATATCTTGCGTCATTCTGATTCCGGTGCATTATGCTGGTGTACGAACATTCGTCGCCAGAGGGGGTGGCGTGCCATCGGACCTAAAGGTCCGTATGTGTCGAGGGAGAGATCGGAATGCCAGCCAGCGCCAACGCCGCCAGCTATTTCGTTGACCGTCATGTTGACGAACGACCAGACAAAACCGCCTTTCGCGAGGCCGCAGGACAACAACGACACCTCAGCTATGGCCAATTGGCCCAAGACAGCGGTCAGGTCGCCGGTGCATTGAACCGCGCTGGCATCCGCCGCGAATCCCGCGCTGCGATGCTGGTGCTCGACCAGATCGAATTCCCCCAAATCTTTTGGGGCGCAATCAAAGCCGGGGTTGTTCCAGTGCCAATGAACACCCTGCTGGCCACCTCGGTCTACGAGGCGATCCTGCGAGATAGCCGCGCCTCTGTGCTGTTTGTCAGTGCCGAACTTTGGCCAGTGGTCGAACCGGCCGCAAAGGCCGCGCCAGATCTGGTCCAGATCGTGATAATCGGCGGTGAGGCACCCAAGGGCACCATTGGCTATGACGCGTTCATCACCGGGGCTGAACAACTGCCGCCGGTCGACTGTTCAGCGGACGAAGTGGCCTTCTGGCTTTACTCCTCGGGCTCTACCGGATTGCCCAAAGGTGTGCGCCACGTCCATGGCGCCTTGCGGGCAACAGCAGAAACCTATGGCGCACAAGTGCTGCAACTCACCGAAGAAGATGTTGTCTTTTCGGTCGCCAAGCTGTTCTTCGCTTACGGTTTGGGCAACGCCCTTAGTATGCCAATGGCAGTTGGCGCGACCTCGGTGCTATATAACGCCCGGCCAACGCCCGAGGTGGTGCTGGACATTCTGCAGGCAGAAAAGCCAACCATCTTCTGCGGCGTTCCAACGCTCTATGCCGCCACCCTCGCACAGCTTGAAATGGTCGCGAAACCCGACAGCCCACTGCGCCGCTGCATCTCAGCTGGCGAGGCGCTGCCGGATGACATTGGACGCCGTTGGCAGGATCTTTGGGGTGTCGACATTCTGGATGGTGTTGGCTCTACCGAAATGCTGCACATCTTCCTGTCGAACCGGGCGGATGATGTGGTCTACGGGACCTCGGGAATTGCGGTGCCGGGCTACGATCTGCGACTGGTTGACGAGACTGGTAACGAAGTTGCGGCAGGAGAGATCGGCGAGCTTCTGGTGCGTGGAGCATCAGCAGCCGAAGGCTATTGGAACCAGCGCCAGAAAAGCCGCGAAACTTTTGAAGGGGAGTGGACCCGCACCGGTGACAAATACGAACGCAACGCCGATGGGCGGTACATCTACTGCGGCCGCACCGACGACATGTTCAAAGTGTCTGGCATCTGGTTATCGCCGTTCGAAGTTGAGCAAGCGCTGATTTCCCATCCCAAAGTGCTCGAATCCGCTGTGGTTTCTGCACGTGATGAGGAAGGGTTGGAAAAACCCAAGGCTTATATCGTGCTGAATGACGGTGCCCCAACCGACGCATTGGCGGCTGAACTCAAGGAGTTTGTCAAAGACGAAATCGGCAAATGGAAATACCCTCGCTGGATTGAGTTTGTCGACGACCTCCCCAAGACATCGACCGGTAAGATCCAACGCTTCAAACTAAGGGATGATGCGGCGAGGTGAGGTTCAGGAGATCAATTTTGCATTATATTGCAAGATATATGCTTGAATTTGCCGATCCAGGAGAAATAACTCGGTCAAAAGTGGCATTATTGTGCACTAAACACTTTACCGAGGGCCATTTCCTGCGATATGTTGCCTTCCAAGGTAGACTCAGGAGCGCGTAATGACCCAGGTGATCGATTTTCAGACCGACCCTTCGAAATACCGACATTGGCGGGTCGAGTATGATGGTGAAATCGCCAACCTGTTCATGGATGTCGATGAAACCGGCGGGTTGTTTCCTGGCTACGAGTTGAAACTGAACTCTTATGATCTCGGCGTCGACATAGAACTGGCAGATGTGGTGCAGCGCATGCGGTTCGAACACCCCGAGGTGAAAGTGGTGGTGATGCAATCCGCCAAGGACAAGGTGTTCTGCGCCGGCGCCAACATCCGGATGCTGGGTGGAGCAAGCCACGCGCACAAGGTAAACTTCTGCAAATTCACCAACGAAACCCGCAACACATTTGAAGCTGCCGAGGCGGATTCAGGCCAGAAGTATATGGCCGCCGTCAAAGGCGCCTGTGCCGGCGGCGGATATGAGCTGGCACTGGCCTGCAATCACATCATGCTGACCAACGATAGCGCCTCTTCGGTTGCCTTGCCCGAAGTTCCATTGCTGGCTGTTCTTCCCGGCACCGGTGGGCTGACGCGAGTTACTGACAAACGTAAGGTCCGCCGCGATCTGGCCGATGTGTTCTGCTCGGTCGAAGAAGGGGTCAAAGGTCAGCGTGCGGTAGATTGGAAGCTAGTGGACGAGGTGGTGGCTAATTCCAAGTTCGACACTACGGTAGCCGAACGCGCTGCCGAATTTGCGGCCGCCAGCAGCAAACCCTTGGGTTTGACCGGTATCGCGCTGACACCGCTGTCGCGAACATTTGGTGACGACGGATCCGTGACCTATTCCGCTGTCGAAGTTGCCATCGACCGCGACAATGGCCGCGCAACCGTCACCCTGAAAGGCCCAGATGCTGATGCCCCGGCAGATATGGCTGCGGTCCAAAAGCAGGGCGCCGAAACCTATATGCTACGGCTGGCGCGCGAGCTGGACGATGCCATGTTGCATCTGCGTCTGAACGAACGTGAGACTGGCCTGGTGGTCTTCAAAACCCAAGGCAACGCCGAAACTCTGCTGGCGCACGAAGAACTGCTGTTGTCCAACCCCGATCACTGGCTGGCCAATGAGATCCTGAAATACTGGAAGCGGGTTCTGAAGCGAGTCGACATGACCTCACGCTCGTTGGTGGCCATTGTCGAACATGGCTCGTGCTTTGCCGGGGTTCTGGGTGAACTGCTGTGGTCGGTGGATCGAAGCTATATGATGCTGGAAGAATTCGAAGGCGACAATCGCCCGCTAGCGGCGATTACGCTGAGCGAATCGAACTTTGGCACTTACCCAATGGGCAACGACCTGACCCGCCTGCAAACCCGGTTCTTGGAAGATCCAGAAGCCGTTGAGGCGCTCAAGGAACGGATCGGTGAACCGCTAGAGGCGGACGCTGCAGAAGAGTTGGGCCTGATCACCTTTGCCTTTGATGACATCGACTGGGAAGACGAAGTGCGCATTTTCATGGAAGAGCGCGCCAGCTTCTCGCCTGATGCGATGACCGGAATGGAGGCGAACCTGCGTTTTGCCGGTCCGGAAACCATGGAGACCCGGATTTTTGGTCGCTTAACCGCCTGGCAGAACTGGATTTTCCAACGGCCCAACGCGGTTGGAGCCGACGGTGCTTTGCAGCGCTATGGCACCGGTAAGCGCGGCGAATACAACATGGAACGCGTCTGACACACAACGGTGCGTGCAAGCACCCACCGCCCCGTAGGAGAATAAAACGATGGATCTCATTAATGTCAGCTATGACACCCAAATCCCCAACAACGTTGGCCTAAGCAGCGACAAGAAGGTGCTGAAGGCGCTGGAAAAATGGCACCCCGGTTACATCAACTGGTGGAACGACCTGATCCCGCAGCAGTTCCAGCAAAGCATGATTTACCTGCGCACTGCCGTCTCTGTTGATCCCAAGGGCTGGGCCAAGTTCGACTATGTAAAGATGCCCGAATACCGCTGGGGGGTTTTGCTTGCGCCGCAGGTCGAGGGCCGCACCATTCCATGTGGTGAGCATTATGGTGAACCAGCTTGGCAAGAAGTGCCCGGCGAATACCGCAACATGCTGAAACGGATGATTGTTATTCAGGGCGACACCGAACCGGGATCGGTAGAGCAGCAGCGCTTCCTGGGTCTGACCGCTCCGTCGCTGTACGACATGCGCAACCTGTTTCAGGTCAACGTCGAGGAAGGCCGCCACCTCTGGGCGATGGTCTACCTGCTGCAGAAATACTTTGGCCGCGATGGCCGTGAAGAAGCCAATGACATGCTGGTTCGCTCGTCCGGGTCCGAGGAAGCTCCACGGATGCTGGGTGCATTCAACGAAGAAACACCGGATTGGTTGTCGTTCTTCATGTTCACCTATTTCACCGACCGCGATGGCAAGATGCAGCTGGAAAGTCTGGCGCAATCTGGCTTTGACCCGCTCAGCCGGACCTGCCGGTTTATGCTGACCGAAGAAGCGCACCACATGTTTGTGGGTGAAACCGGGGTGGGCCGGACCATTCAGGCGACTTGCGAGGCGATGAACAAGGCCGGGATCACCGACCCTTATGACATCGACAAGATCCGCGATCTGGGCGTTATCGACCTGCCAACCATCCAGAAAAAACTGAACCTGCACTATACCCTGTCGCTGGACCTGTTCGGCCAAGAAGTGTCGACTAACGCTGCCAACGCCTTTAACGCCGGTATCAAGGGGCGGTTCATGGAGCAGCGGATCAAAGATGATCACATGCTGAACAACGACAGCTATGTGGTGCGGTCAATCAAGGAAGGCAAAATCGTAGCCGAGGAAGTGCCGGCCCTGACCGCGATCAACATGCGCTTGCGTGACGATTACGTCAAAGACGCGGCCGGTGGTGTAGGCCGCTGGAACAAGCTGATTGCCAAGATGGGCGTCGACTTTGAAATGACCATCCCGCACGAAGGCTTCCATCGTCAGATCGGTGTATTTGCCGCCGTTAGTGTGACCCCGGATGGCGACATCATTCCCAAGGCCGAGTGGGATGCACGAGTCAAAGACTGGCTGCCAACCAAGGCGGATGGAGACTTTATCCAGTCGCTGATGAAGCCCTGCACCGAGCCGGGCAAATACGCCAGCTGGATCGCCCCGCCCAAGGTCGGCATTGATAATAAGCCGGGCGACTTTGAGTATGTAAAACTGCACATGGCCTAGGCCAGCACTGGCCCGGCTCTATCTTGAACCGGGTCATTCCTATCCAACGGAGGATTTGAAATGAAGATCAGCCGCACCAAAGTGGAAACACCAAACATCAACAACCTGTCGTCGCAAATTGTCGGCCTGCAGGGCCCCTGCGTTGGCTGTACAGATTGTACCGGCATGTGCCAGGCTCTGATCGACGCCCTAACGGTTCCGGATATGATCCTGAACAAATCCAGCAGGCCCCAATGACCCAAGCGCAAAAGCAGCACCTGATCGACCCGGAAATCTGCATTCGCTGTTACACCTGCGAGATGACATGCCCCGAAGAGGCGATTGTGCATGATGACGTCAACGTGGTTGTTGACGCCTCCAAGTGCAACTTCTGCATGGACTGCATTCCGGTCTGCCCAACGGGTTCGATCGACGAATGGCGAATTGTGACCGAACCGCACTCGGTCGCGGATCAGTTCAGCTGGGAGGAAATGCCCGAACAGGCTGACATCGCCGAAGGTGGCGAAGCGGAAAGCGGGCTTGAGGCGTTGGATGACGCGATGGCCGAACTGCTGGCCAAGGCGCATGCTGGGGCAGGCGGTAAGGCCAAGGCCCCGGCCAGTGCGTCAAAGCCGACGATCAATATGTATAACCTTGGCAAACCGGCCACTGCGCGGGTTCAGGGGAATTATCGCCTGACCGAAGCCGACAGCGACGCCGATGTGCGCCATATTATTCTGGACATGGCCGGCCTGCCGTTTCCAGTGCTCGAAGGGCAAAGCGTGGGGATCATCCCACCGGGAACCGACGATAAGGGCCAGCCGCATCTGCCACGGCTCTATTCCGTGTCCAGCCCTCGCGATGGCGAACGCCCAGGTTACCTGAACATCTCACTGACGGTGAAACGTGAACCTGAAGGTGTTTGTTCCAACTACGTCTGTGATCTGTCCGCCGGGGACGAGGTGCAGTTGACCGGCCCGTTCGGCTCGACCTTCCTGCTGCCCAGCGATCCGCAGGCCGATATTCTGATGATCTGCACCGGCACTGGATCTGCTCCGTTTCGTGGGTTCACCATGCGCCGCCAGCGGGTGTCGCCACAGGACCGGGATAGTATGACCCTGGTGTTTGGCGCCCGTCGCCCGGCCGAGCTGCCGTATTTTGGCCCGCTCAAGAAAATCCCCGATAGCTTCATGGCCAAGCATTTTGCCTTTTCCCGTCAGGAAGATGCGCCCAAGCAATATGTGCAGGACCGTCTGCGGGAAGAGTGTGACCGCGTGGCTGAGCTGCTGCAAAACCCCAATGGCTATATCTATATTTGCGGGCTCAAGGCGATGGAGCAGGGGGTTGAAGAGGCGCTGAAGGATATTGCCCGTGGTATCGATTTGAACTGGTCAGACCTGCGCGATAGCATGCGCAACGACGGAAGATACCATGTGGAAACCTACTGAATGACATTGCAGGAAACAGCGGCTGATCCAGCCAATTTCTCCCACGAAATCAGGGTTGGCTGGGGCGACTGCGATCCGGCGCGCATTGCCTATACCGGGCGGTTGCCCTGGTTTGCGCTCGAAGCGATTGATGCCTGGTGGGAAAGCCATTTGGGGGGCGATGGCTGGTTCCAGATGGAACTGGACCGCGGCACAGGTACGCCCTTTGTGCATATGAGCCTCGATTTCCGTTCGCCTGTAACTCCGCGCCATCGGTTGATCTGCGAGGTCTGGCCGTGCAAACTGGGCACCAGTTCAATCGCGTTCCGGGTCAATGCCCGCCAAGACGGCAAACTGTGTTTTGAGGGCAAGTTTGTCTGCGTTTTTATCGCGCCTGAAACATTCACATCAAAACCCGCGCCGCCGGATATTCGCGACATTGTAACGCCGCTGATCCGGCCGGAATGATCGCAAAATAATGCAGATCATGGGGTGTGGCGTGGGTTTCTGTTTGAACGCACCGCCCAGCCGCTTTAGATTCGTGCAATATGTTACACATTCGGCGGCCCCATGAGTGAGATCACCAATTTTCGCGGCGAGACCAGTTCTGTTTCAGATAGCGGCCAAATCGATGCCTCGGTTGCGGCGCTGATTGCCCGTGTGGGCGAACGGGTGCGTCGTGCGCGCGAACGCAAAGGTATCTCGCGCCGGGTGCTGTCGGAACAGTCCGGGGTGTCGCCGCGTTATCTGGCGCAGCTTGAGGGTGGCGAGGGCAATATCTCGATCGGATTGCTGCAACGGGTGGCCGTTGCGTTGGACCATCGTATTGAATGGCTGACCGGCGAAGACGACCCCTGGACATCTGACGCGATGCGGGTGGCCGACCTGTTTCGCAGCTCTAGCCTGACGACGCAGCAACAGGTGATGGATCTGTTGTCACCTGAACCCGAGGCCAACCAGCGGGCGGGGCGGATCTGTCTGGTGGGGCTGCGCGGAGCTGGCAAGTCTACCTTGGGTGCATTGGCAGGGCGGGCGCTGGGACTGCCCTTTGTTGAGCTGAATTCCGAGATCGAAGCACAAAGTGGCATGCCAGTGGACGAGGTCATGGCGCTGTACGGGCAAGAGGGTTATCGCAAGCTGGAGGCGCAGGCAATTTCGCGTATCTCTGCCACCCACGACAGCCTGATCCTGGCCGCTGCCGGTGGTGTGGTGGGTGAACCCGAGACCTATAACAGCCTGCTCAGCAGCTTTCACACCATCTGGGTCAAGGCGAGCCCGGACGAGCACATGTCTCGCGTCCGCGCCCAAGGGGATGAGCGCCCAATGGCGGGTAACCCCGAAGCCATGGAGCAATTGCGATCCATCCTGACCAGCCGTGAGGCGCTGTATGGCAAGGCGCTGGCGCAGCTTGATACCTCGGGCAAAGCGGTGGATGAGAGTTTGGACACGCTGGTTGGGTTGATTCAGGAGCGTGGGTTCCTGGGGTAAAGGAGTTTCCTGAGGGCAGTGCCTGACCTTGGGGAGGTGCAAAGCGCCTTCCCGGGGGGGAAGGTCAGGCGCAGCCCGGCGGTGCCGGGCTAAGTAAGGCGTCAGTTTTCTAAACCGCCTCGCGCAGCCATCTATCGGCAAACACCACTTCGGACAGCCCTGCAAACCGCGCAACGCGTTGAAGTTCGCTTTCCAGCTTACGTATACGGCCGGGGGACCATATAACACCGCGTTCCGGCCAAACGGCTGTAACTTGCAACAGGTCAGCATCGCGCTGCGCCTTCATGTCGATGCGGCCCACCATGCGCTCGCCCTCGATCAGCGGGAACACGTAGTAGCCGTAGATGCGTTTGGGGGCGGGGACAAAGATCTCGATCCGATAGTGGAAGCCAAACAGGCGTTCGGCGCGTTTGCGGTCACGCAGGGCGGGGTCAAACGGGCTGAGCACCCGCATCCGACCGGGGGCAGGGGCAATGTCCTGCGCGGCCTCAACCACGCCGGGGCGGGCAAAGGCGCGGCGTAGCTTGCCGTCGGTATGGGCCACATCTATCTCTTCGAGGTTGCCCTGATCCAGCTGCGTCTTGCACCAGTCCCGTGCCTCGGTGGTTGAGACGGTATCCCAAAACGACGAAATCTCGCCCGAGGTGGCAAAGCCCAGACGATCCAGCGCGGCGTTGCACAGGGTATCGACCGTTTCAGCCGCGTCACAGGGGGAGGCACCCGGGCAGAGGTGGTCTTCGATCACTCGCTCGGTCAGGTCATATTGTTTCTGGAACCCCTTGCGCCCCACCACGGTCAGTGCGCCGGACCGCCACAGATATTCCAGCGCGGTTTTGGAGGGGTGCCAGTCCCACCAGCCACCCGATCCCTTTTTCTCGTCCTTGCCCACATCGGAGGAGCCCACCGCCCCGTTGTCGCGGATATGCTGCAACACGGTGTCGAACTGGGCTTCGTAGTTATCACGGTGCCAGTTGCGATATCGTGATTTAAGCCGGGCGGCATCACGCTGAAATCGCAGGTGCCATTGCGGGTAGAACTGCATCGGGATGACAGCGGCGTCGTGGGTCCAGTGTTCAAACAGCGCGCGGTCTTTTTCGTACAGCTGTTTCAGATGCTTGGCGCGGTAAGTGGGCCGCCGCGAATACAGAATCATGTCATGGGCGCGGGCCACGGTGTTGATACTGTCTAGCTGCACAAACCCCAGTCGGGTGATCAGCTCTAGCAGATCATCGCCTTTGGCCCCACCGCTGGGGTTTTCGATCAGCGCGTGGCGGTCCATGAACAGACGCCGCGCGGTGCGATTGTCGAGTTGTTGAACTGCCATCAGCGCCGTTTCAGCGTGTCGCCATAACTGATCGTCGGAGTGAGGGTAATGCGGGTTTCGATCTCTTCTTCCGGATTGTCGAGTTGGGCCGCGATGATCTCAGCCGCCTTGCGCCCAATCTCAAGCCGACAGGCATCCATGGTGGCCAGTTTGCGCGGCAGGCCCTGCAGCAGTTCCACATCGTTGAAGCCGGCCAGGCCAATTTGGCCGGGCACGTCGATACCCTGATCCAGCAGATACAACAGGCCACCAGCGCCAATCATGTCGTTTGAGTAGTACAGAAAATCTAGATCGGGAGAGCGCTCCAGCATCTCGGCGGTCATCTCGCGGCCCTTGGCCAGAGCGGAGCCGCCGGAATAGAAGTTGCGATCCTCAATCTCGACACCTTCTTTGGCCAATGCCTCGGTGAAGCCTTCGAACCGTTTGCGGGCACGGTGGTCCAGCGGCATCTTGGTTCCCATGAACCCAATGTGGCGATAGCCAGCCTTGAGGATCGCCTTGGCCATTTCGCGCCCGGCGCGACGGTGCGAGATGCCGACCATGGCATCCACCGGCTTGCCGTCAGTATCCATAATCTCGACCACCGGGATACCGGCCGCGTTGAGCATGGCACGGGCGGCGTCGGTGTGCTCCAGCCCGGCGATGATTACCCCGGATGGACGCCACGACAGCATTTCGTACAGGACTTTTTCTTCTTTCTCGGGCTTATAATCAGTGACGCCCACAACCGGTTGCAACTGGGTGGTTTCCAGCACCTGATTGACGCCGTTCAACACCTCGGGGAAGACCATGTTGGACAGGGACGGGATGATCACCGCCACTAGGTTAACCCGGTTGGATGCCAGCGCCCCGGCGATCTTGTTGGGCACATAGCCCAGTTCCTTGGCGGCGGCGAGAACCTTGACGCGGGTCTTTTCGGATACATCACCCCGGTTGCGCAGCACCCGGCTGACGGTCATTTCGGACACCCCGGTGGCTTCTGATACGTCGCGGAGGGTCAGGGGGCGTTTGTTGTCCGATGTCACGTTGGCAGCCTCGTGTTGTTGTTACACCGAGGTTAGCGCAAGCACGCCTAATTATACAATGGGGCCTTTGCCTTGGACGTGGGAATTTGAGACCGTGACTTGGCTGCGTTGATGGCGGTTTCCTGGGGCTTGGGCCAGGTGGCTAGGATCATGGCACTGCCCTGGATCCTGTTCAGGCGCAGGGTGGAGACCAATTGGCCCAGCGTTGTCTGACACAGATGCTCGCCCGGCTTTGAGACCTCCACGGCCACAGTGATCGGCGCGGTCGAGGGCATTCCGGCACACAGCAGGTTTGCCACGATGTCTGGCGATTGTCGCACTGACATGTAGAACGCAAAGGTCGTGCCGGGGTGGGCATGACGCGACCAATCCGGGGCAGGGGCACCGGGTTGGCACATACCGGTGGCAATTACCAAGGTATCGCTGACGCCCCGTTCGGTAAGGGGCTGCGCAGCCAGCGCGGCCGCGCCGGTTGCGGCGGTGATGCCGGGGATTAGTTCCACTTCGATCCCGGCGGCGCGGGCGGCTTCGAGCTCTTCGCCAGCGCGGCCAAAAATGCTGGGGTCACCGGATTTCAGGCGTATAACGTGCTGGCCTTGGCTGGCCTCGGCCACGATTAAATCGCAGATCTTTTCTTGTGGCCAGGTATTGGCACCGACCTCTTTGCCCACGTAAATCAGTTTGGCCTTAGCTTCAGCCAGGGCCAGCACCTCGGGCTCGATCAGGCGGTCATAACAGATCACGTCGGCCTGCCGGATACGGTCTAGCGCCCGGAGGGTCAGCAAGTCGGCGGCACCGGGACCAGCGCCAACAAGTGAGATTTTGCCTTTATTAGAGACTGTTTTTGGCATCACACTGTGACCTCTGGCAGTTTTAGGGGTGGGAGCAGTCCGGCCAGTTCAGACCGGCAAGAGCCACAGTTGGTTCCGGCCTGTAGTGCCTGGCCAATGGCATCGACGCTGGCCAGGTTGCCGTGGTTGATGGCGAATTGGATGGTGTTACGTCCGACGTTGAAACAGGCGCAAACGATGGGGCCGGGGTCGGGTTGGCCAACAGGAGGCTGGCCCGTTAGCACCGCCGTGGCTTGGGTGCCGGGCAGGGTGGCCAGGTGGTCACGGGCCAGCGGCAGGGTGTCTGGTGCCGCGAAGAAGGCGCCGACCAGTTGCCCATCGCGAAAGAAGGCATAGCGATAGATGCCACGCGCCGGATCACATAGGCTTTGCATGGTGGTGTTGGTTTCGCCCACCAGATCGTGGGCGTAGGTGGCCCAATCCTTGGGTGTCTTGGAGCAGGCGAGTTCGCAGCGCCAGCCGGACGTGGTGCGCGACATCGCCCAGTAATCGGCGCTGGGCTGCACCTGGTGCAGCGACACCGCAAAGCCATGCCACTTGGGCTGGAACTTCGACAGGGCCACCACGGCGGCCTTGCTTTCGGGTTGGCCTGATACCGGGTCGATGACCGGCGGGACCAAGTTGTCGATCCGGGCTGCGGGTGCGGTCTCGTTAGTCCAGTGGATCGGGGCAAAGACCTCGCCGGGGGATACGGCATCGGTGATCAGCACCCGCAAAATGGCGCTGCCTTGTGTGCCGCGGACCTGAACCAGATCGGCGGGGTTGAACCCCTGTTTTGCAGCATCGTCGGGGTGGATTTGCAGAAAGGGTTCCGCCAGATGGGCCGACAAGCGTGGGGATTTGGCGGTGCGAGTCATGGTATGCCATTGGTCCCGCACCCGACCCGTGTTTAGACGGAAGGGGAGCTTGGGTTCCGTCTTGGCCACGGGTGTTCTGTGTTGCAAAGGCAGCATTTGCGCCTTGCCCGAGGGGGTGAAGAATTGGCCGTCGCCAAAGAAACGGCCACCCTGGCGGGTCTTGGTCACGGGCCAGCGGGTGGGGGCCAGCGCTTCGTATTCTTCGGTACTTAGCCCCGACAGGCCCGAAATATCAAAGTCGCGCCCCTGAGAGGCAGCAAGGCCGGAGAGGGTGGCGTATTCGTCGAATATTTCAGCAGGCGAGTTGTAGTCAAATGCATCCGCCCATCCCATGCGGCGGGCGACCTCGGTCAAGATCTGCCAGTCGGGCCTGGCCTCTCCCGGGGGCGTCAACACGGCGCGTTGGCGGCTGATGGTGCGGTCAGAATTGGTGACGGTGCCGGATTTTTCGGCCCAAGCGGCGGCGGGCAATTGCACGTCGCACAAGCGGGCGGTGTCGGTGGCACCGGTGATGTCGCTGACCACGCTAAAATCGCAGGCGTTGATGGCGGCGCTGACAGCGTCGGCGTTGGGCATGGAAACAGCGGGGTTGGTGTGGATGATCCACAGTGCCTTGATCTGGCCCTTGGCCACGGCGTCAAACATCTCAACCGCCTTGAGCCCTGGAGCGGTGGGCATCTGGGGGGCCTGCCAGTAGTCCTGCACCAGATCGCGGTGGGTGGGGTTCTCAACGTCGAGGTGGCAGGCTAGCGTATTGGCCAGCCCGCCCACCTCGCGCCCACCCATGGCGTTGGGCTGACCGGTGACGCTGAAGGGGCCCATGCCGGGCTTACCGATGCGACCAGTGGCGAGGTGACAGTTCAGGATGGCGTTGACCTTGTCGCTGCCGGACGAGGACTGGTTGACCCCCTGGCTGAACACGGTGACGACCCGTTTGGTGTTGATCCACAAGTCGGTGAAGGCGCGGATCTGTTCAGGGCTGAGACCGGTGACCGAGGTATCGTTTTCGCGGGCGACGGCAAAGGCTGCATCCGCCCCTTCGACACGGGTTAGATACTCGGGATCTGTGGCGCCCTGTTGGTCGATTTGGGTCAAAATCGCCTGGAATAGAGCCACATCAGAGCCGCTGCGCAGTTGCAGGTGCAGATCGGCACCCTCACAAGACGCCGTGCGGCGGGGGTCGATCACTACCAGCTTCATCTCGGGGCGTTTGGCGCGGGCGGCTTGGATGCGCTGGTACAGAACCGGGTGGCACCAGGCAAGGTTGGAGCCGGTCAGAACAATCAAGTCGGCCTGTTCCAGGTCGTCATAGGTTCCGGGCACGGTGTCTGTGCCAAAGGCGCGTTTGTGTCCGGCCACGGTTGAGGCCATGCACAGGCGTGAGTTGGTGTCGATATTTGCCGAGCCGATGAAGCCTTTCATCAGCTTGTTGGCGACATAGTAGTCTTCGGTCAGCAGTTGCCCCGAGACATAGAAGGCGACGCTGTCAGGGCCGTGATCGGCGATGGTTTGTGAAAACTTGCTGGCGACCAGATCAAGGGCGCGATTCCAAGTGGCCGGGGCCCCGTGGATATGTGGGGTTAGCAGGCGGCCTTCGGCCCCGACGGTTTCACCCAGAGCCAGACCCTTGGAGCATAGCCGGCCGCGGTTGGCTGGATGATCGGGGTCACCGCGTACATCTAACCCGACCTGACCGTCGGCGCGCAGCAACACGCCGCAGCCAACTCCGCAGTAGGCACAGGTAGAGCGGACCTCGGGGAAGAGAGAGCCGTCCATCATTCTGCTGCCATGGCGTCAAGGGCCGAGGCGGCGAGTAGTACGCGGCCTTGGCCACATTTCACCGCATGGGTGGCCACTGCGCCTGTGTCAGCGCCCTGTGCCTGACCGGTCGCCAGATCAAACACCCAGTTGTACATTGGGTCGGTCACCTGGGTGTCGTGCTGGATGCCGTTGGACAGCGGCCCGGCCTTACCCGGTAGATAGTCGTCCAGCGCATAAAGTTCGCCCTGCGCGGTGCGGAACACTGCGATGTCACCGCGATGGGTGCGCACCACGCGGGCGCCGCGCAGGGGGATGTCGTGGATGCTGCCGATGTCGATATAGTCGCTCATTCTGCTGCCACCTTTGTAAAATCGGCCATGGGGGCAAATTCGTGGGCGTCCTTGCCCTGTTTGGCCCGCTCGGCCCATGGGTCGATTTGGTAGAACTGCTGGGAGTAGTGGAAGCTGGCGGCGAGTGCCCTGCGGTTTTCCAGATCCTCGACCACTTGAGATTTGATCCAGTCGAGGCCAACCTTGGCGATCCATTTGTAGGGGCGGTGAAGGTATTGCGCGCCCTCGCGGTAGAGCTGGTAAAAGGCGCAGGCGACCTCGATCGCTTCTTCCTCGGTGGCGACTTGTACCAGCAGTTCGGTTTCGCGCAGATCCAACCCGGCGGCACCGCCCACCAGGATCTGATAGCCGCTGTCGACGCAGACAATGCCGAGATCCTTACACGTCGCCTCGGCGCAGTTGCGGGGGCAGCCGGACACCGCGAGCTTGAATTTATGCGGTGACCAAGCCCCCCACATCGCCTCTTCGATCTTGATACCCAGACCTGTGGAATCTTGGGTGCCAAAGCGGCAATGCTCGGAGCCTACACAGGTTTTCACGGTGCGCAGACCCTTGGCATAGGCTTGGCCTGACATCATCCCGGCCTTGCCCAGATCGTACCAGATGGCGGGGAGGTCTTCTTTGTTGATGCCCAGCAGATCGATGCGCTGACCACCTGTGACCTTGACCGTGGGGACGTTGTACTTGTCGGCAGCATCAGCAATGGCGCGCAGCTCGTCCGGGGTGGTGAGGCCGCCCAGCATGCGGGGGACAACGGAGTAGGTGCCGTCTTTTTGGATGTTGGCGTGGACCCGTTCGTTGATGAAGCGGCTTTTGCCGTCATCCTCGTATGTTCCGGGCCAGGTGCAGACCATGTAGTAGTTCAGCGCTGGGCGGCAGATGTGGCAGCCGCAGGAGGTTTTCCAGTCTAGCTCTTGCATGGCTTGCGGGATCGACTTCAGCTCTTTGGCGACAATCAGCTTGCGTAGATCATCATGGGACAGGTCGGTGCACTTACAGACAACTTCCTTGTCGGGCATTTTGAAATCATCGCCCAGAGTCACACCCAGCAGGTCAGCGACCAGTCCGGCACAGCTGCCGCAAGAGGAGGCGGCCTTGGAGCTGGCCTTTACCGCGTCGAGCGTATGAGCACCGGCGGTGATTGCCGCCACAACCTGTGCTTTGGAAATGCCGTTGCAGCCGCAGATTTCTGCATCATCCGGCAAGGCTGCAACGGCTGCCAACGGGTCCAGGGAGGACCCTCCCTGATAGGCGGGGCCAAAGATTAGGGTGTCGCGCATATCCGAGATATCAGTGGCGTCTTTGATCAGTCCAAAGAACCAGCTGCCATCGTCGGTGTCGCCGTACATGACTGCACCGACCAGCCTGTTATCCTCGATCACCAGCCGTTTGTAGACGCCACGGGCTGGGTCGCGAAAAATGATGTCTTCGCGGGTTTCGCCATCAGCAAAGTCACCGGCGCTGAACAGATCACAGCCTGTCACCTTGAGCTTGGTAGATACTTCTTTCTGAACAAACTTGGCCTCTTCACCCAGCAGGGTTTTGGCGGCAACTTTGGCCTGATCATAGAGCGGGGCCACCAGACCAAACAGCGCGCCGTCGTGTTCGACACATTCACCAACAGCCAGCACATCGAGGGCCGAGGTCAGAAGTTGGTCATCCACGTGGATACCGCGACCAACCATGATGCCGGAGTCTTTGGCCAGCGCAGTGTTGGGGCGAATGCCTACGGCCATAACCAAAAGATCACAGGGAATTTCGGTGCCGTCGTCCAGCAATAAGGCTCTAACTTGGCCGTTTTCGCCTAAAATCTCCTTGGAGTTGGCCGAGCATTTGACGGTGATGCCCTTGTCCACCAGCGCCTTGCGCAGCAGATAACCGGCGGCTTCGTCCAGTTGGCGCTCCATCAGGTGGCCCATGATATGCACCACAGTGACGTCGACGCCGCGTGCAGCCATGCCCGCCGCAGCTTCGAGCCCAAGGAGACCACCGCCGATGACCACAGCCTTGTGGCCCGCGCCCAGACCCATCATGCGTTGAGTGTCTTCCAGATCGCGGTAGGCAATCACGCCTTTAAGATCGTGACCGGGGAGCGGGATGATAAAGGGGTTGGAGCCGGTGCCGAACAACAGTTTGTCATAGGCCAGCACGTCGCCATTTTCTGCGGTGACGGTTTTGGCTTTGGTGTCGATGGCGGCGACTTTTTCGCCAAAGCGGCAGGTGACGTCATTCTCTTTGTAGAAGTCATCATCGTGGATGACGATCTCTTCGTAGGTCTTGTCGCCAGACAGCACCGGCGACAGCATGATGCGGTTGTAGTTGCCGCGGGGTTCGGCGTTGAACAGGGTGATGTCATAGGCATCAGGATCGGTGGCTTGCAGGTGTTCGATCACCCGCCCCGAGGCCATGCCTGCCCCGATGATGATGAGTTTCTGGGTCATGGTCTCACTCCGCTGCAATGGGGGCTGTGGCTGGTTTTGGGGTGGGGTTGGCGCCGTAGGTGTAGTCTTCGAGGAAGTCGAGAACCTCTTGCCGGTAGCTGTAGTAGTCAGGGTGCTCGAGCAGCGCTTTGCGGGTGCGGGGGCGTGGCAGGTCGACCTCGGTCACCTTGCCGATGGTGGCCTGTGGGCCGTTGGTCATCATCACCACGCGGTCGGCCAGCAGGATTGCCTCGTCGACGTCATGGGTGACGCAGACGGCGGTGACCTTGGTGCGCGACCAGACCTCCATCAGCACCTCTTGCAGTTCCCAGCGGGTTAGGCTGTCGAGCATGCCAAAGGGCTCATCCAGCAGGAGTAGCTTGGGTGACAGAGCAAAGGCGCGGGCGATGCCGACGCGTTGCTGGGTGCCACTGGAAAGGCTATGGGCGGGCTGGTCCATCGCATCGGCCAGACCGACGCGTTCCAGATAGTATTCCACCACATCTTGCAGTTCTTCGCGCGAGGCTTTGGGGTAGACCTTCTCAACTCCGACGGCGACGTTTTCCTTGGCTGTGAGCCAGGGGAACAGGTTGGGGGATTGAAACACAACAGCGCGTTCTGGGTCGGCGCCTTCGACGTGTTTTCCGTCGAGCTTGATTGCGCCCTTGGAAATCTCGTTCAATCCGGCTGCCATGGTCAGTACGGTGGACTTACCGCAACCTGAATGGCCAATCAGCGAGATGAACTCGCCCCGGTTCACCTTGAGATTAAAGTTTTCGACCACCGTGAGCGGCCCTTTGGGGGTTGGGTAGACCTTGTGCAACTGGCTGAAGTCGAGGAAGCGCTTTTCAACCATGGCTTTGCTGGCTGTCTTTACCGCTGTGGGCAGGTTGTGGATTGGCGTCACGTCGGGCAACTCGCGGGTGCCTTCGACGCGGGTCTCGATCCCGACATCCATCAGGAAGTTGGTGATTTGGGCGCGCAGGGATTTGAAGCCTGCGTGATTGTTCATCTCATCCCGGCTGCGCGGGCGGGGGATGTCGACGGTAAAGGCCTCGCCTAATGTGCCGTCGGGGTTCAGCGGGATGATGCGGTCGGCCAGCTGGATCGCCTCGTCCACGTCGTTGGTGATCAGCACACAGGTTTTGGCGTCGCTTTGGCAGATGTCGAGGATTTCATCCGCCAGATTGGCGCGGGTCATGGCGTCGAGCGCGGACAGGGGTTCGTCGAGCAGCAGCATCTCGGGGTCCATGGCTAGGGCGCGGGCGATGGACACCCGCTGGCGCATGCCACCTGACAGTTCAGCCGGGCGGCGCTGGGCGGCGTGGGTCAGGCCGACCATCTGAATGTAGTGATCCACCTTGGCGGATTTGTCGGCTGCGGAAAGCTTGGGGAATACGGCATCGATGGCCAGCCGCACGTTGCCCGCCACTGTCAGCCAGGGCATCAGCGAGTAGTTTTGGAACACCAGCCCGCGTTCGGGGCTGGGGGCGGTGATGGGTTTGCCCTTGAAGATGACGCTGCCGGTGTCGGGTGTGTCGAGCCCGGCCATCAGGTTCATCAGGGTGGATTTGCCGGTGCCCGAGAAGCCGAGGATGGCAAGGAACTCGCCCTGTTGTACTTCGAGATTGATGTCTTTGAGCACATCTACACGGGAAGCACCTTCGCCGAAGCCTTTGTTCACGTTGTTGAATGTCAGAATTGTCATGTCGCTCACCGGTTGTTGGAGAAGGTGAAGAGCGATTGCAGGGCGTACATCACCCGATCCAGCATCATGCCAATCAGGCCGATGGTCAGGACTGCAACGATGATGCGCGCCAGCGATTGGGAGGAGCCGTTCTGGAACTCATCCCAGACGAATTTGCCCAAGCCGGGGTTCTGCGCCAGCATCTCGGCCGCGATCAGCACCATCCAGCCCACCCCCAGAGACAGGCGTAAGCCAGTAAAGATCAGCGGTAAGGCCGAGGGCAGAACGAGCTTGGTGATCTTGCTCCAGAAAGACATTTTGAGCACCTTGGAGACGTTGATCAGATCTTTATCGATCGAGGCGACACCCAGTGAGGTGTTGATCAGGGTGGGCCACATGGAACAGAGGGTGACGGTGACGGCCGAGACCATGAAGGATTTGGAGAACAGGCCGTCGTTGGTGACATAGAGGGCCGAGACCACCATGGTGACAATCGGCAACCAAGCCAGGGGGGACACCGGTTTGAAGATCTGCACCAGCGGGTTCAGAGCGGCGTTGGCGGTGGGGGACAACCCACCTAAGATTCCCAGCGGGATGGCGACAGCCGAGGCAATCAGGAAACCAAAGAACACGGTTGTGATCGAGGTCCAGATTTGGTTGTAAAAGCTGGGCGCGCCGGTATAGGCAATGTCTTTGACTTGCTCGGGTTTGCCAGCGGCGATCAGCCTGTCATTGCGGGCTTGGACGCGGATTTCAAAAGCGGTCTTCTTTTCGGCTTTGACTGCGGCATCGTGGTGCAGGTTGACCACTTCCGCCCAAACTTGACCCGGACCGGGGATTACCCCCAGCGAAGTTTGAACTTTGGGAGCCATCATCCCCCACAGGACCAGAAAGCCGATGATTGCCAGCAGCGGCACCAGCAGCAGGCGCCAGATCTCACCCATTTGGGCACGAGGATTGTCGCCAGCTGCGGCGCGCAACACCGGGGTGATCCAGGCTAGCCCCAGCATCTGCAGCCATTTGTCAGCCGTGTTGATGCGGGTGAACAGGCGGGCGCGGCGGGTCTCGGATTTGGAGAAATCGGGATCAGCGATAGTCATGAGGAGGATCCTTTGTGGTGTTACCGTTAGCCTTGCACCGCGCCGTCAGTGACGGTTTGGTTGCCTTTGAGCCCAATGGGCAGGCTGTCGAGATAAGCGTTGGGGGTGCGACCATCGAAGGGGATGGTGTCAATCACATCTGCCGCTGGGGTCGGCTCCTTGTAGCCATCGCTGTCGAAGGGGAAGTCCGCCGCATCGGCCAGGCTTTCGTCGACCAGCAATTGCGCGGCCTGCAGATAGATTTCGGGTTTGTAGACCGAGCGGGCGATCTCGTCATACCATCTGTCGGGTTTGCCCTCGGCGATCTGCCCCCAGCGGCGCATCTGGGTCAGGGTCCAGACCGCGTCGGAATAATAGGGGTAGGTAGCGTTGTAGCGGAAGAAGACGTTGAAATCGGGCACCGGGCGCACATCGCCGCTTTCATACTCAAAGCTGCCGGTCATCGAGGCGCCGATGACTTCAGGGTCTGCGCCGACATAGTCCGGACGGCTGAGCAGCTCGACCGCCTCAACCCGGTTGGCGTTTTCGTTTTCATCCAGCCACATCGCGGCGCGGATCAGTGCCTTGACAATGGCGAGGGTGGTGTTGGGGTTTTCCTGCGCAAACTCGGCTGACAGGCCAAAGACCTTTTCCGGGTTGTTCTTTATGATTTCGTAATCGGTGACCACCGGAACGCCGATGCCCTTGGCCACGGCCTGCTGGTTCCAAGGCTCACCAACGCAGTAGCCATTGATGGTGCCTGCTTCGAGTGTTGCCGGCATTTGGGGCGGGGGTGTGACTGACAGGAAAACATCAGCCCCGATCTGACCCGATACATCTTTGGGGCTGTAGTAGCCGGGGCTGATGCCGCCAGCGGCCAGCCAATAGCGCAGCTCGTAATTGTGGGTCGAGACCGGAAAGACCATGCCCATGTTGAATGGCTCACCCCGGTTGGTGAAATCTTCGACAACAGGGAGTAACGCGCTGGCCGAGATTGGGTGCTGTGGTCGACCGTCTGGAAGTGAGGGGATGTGAGGCCGCATGTCGTTCCAAACCTGCTGTGACACTGTGATGCCATTGCCGTTTAGATCCATCGAGATTGGCGTGATGATATGGGCCTGGGTGCCGTAACCCATAGTGGCGGCCAAGGGTTGCCCGGCCAGCATGTGCGCCCCGGCCAGCTGCCCGTCGATCACCCGGTCGAGCAGCACCTTCCAGTTGGCCTGTGATTCCAGCGTGACAAACAGACCTTCGTCATCAAAGAACCCCTGTTCATAGGCCACGGCCAGTGGGGCCATGTCAGTCAGTTTGATAAAGCCAATGGTCAGTACGTCTTGCTCTAGTTCGAGTGATGAGGACAGAGCGGGGGTAGCCAATGTGGTCGCAATACCGAGGCTGCAGAGGGTTTTTAACATGGGAGTGGTCCCTTTCCATGTGTTTGGGAAAAACAAAAAAGCCGCTGACGCACTTCACCTGTTGGCGAAGGGTCGAGCGGCTTTGCTCCGGATTTCCCAAACGTTGGGAGAGTGTCAAAACAGGCGTCGTTGCCTGCGATACAGACAGACTGAGGGCTGTTCAGGCCGTGGGCAACAAATTCTGCTGCAATGCAGCATTCCCTGCGAGTGTTTGCCTAATTTTTAGGCGATGATGCCGTGGCGATGTCTGAAATACGGCACCTCCAAAACGGAAATGTTCGAATCAGAACCTCGAAATTGGGCTGGTCTCTTCATGTTGGGTGGTGAGGACTGACGCCTTAATCAGAGCTGGAAAAGGGATGACGGAGTTCGGTGTCGACATGGAGGAGATCCCAAACAAGATTCTTGCCGTTGCAGCTGCACCGAAGTGTCTCTGGAAAGGGGCGGGTTTTTCAAATATGAAAAACCAATCTCGAACATTCTGCATATGAGTACCGGCGTGCATTATCGTATCTAAGCTGCATTCAACAGCGAAGGTGCAAGTTATGCAGGAAATTTTGATAATCAACTGGACGCTGTGGCTGACAACGATGGTTCCGCTTACACTTAGTGCTGGGCCTGGAAATCTGCTGGTTGCAACTTCGGGAGCGCGTAGCGGAGCACGCCGGTCGCTTCGCTTTATTGCCGGTCTTGATGCGACCTATTTTTTATTGGCCGTTCTGATCGGCCTGGGCTTGTACCAAACTCTGGTGCAAAACAAAATTCTGCTCAGCACGCTCCGCATTGCCGGCAGCGCTTATATCCTTTTGCTTGGCTACAAACTTTTTACGCGTCCAGCCGAAGGCTCGGTGGCTGCCACAGAGGATTTCGGCTTTCGCGACGGCATTGTAACCCAACTGGGCAACGTCAAAGGCATGGTTATGTTACTCGTGATGTTCTCGACTTTTATCCCAAGTGGAGGCACCAGCATTTCGGTTATTCTGATGCTAAGCGCGGCGTTGATTGCCTTGAATGTTTTCTCGCATCTGATCTGGGTTTCAATTGGCTCCTCGATCCAGGTTGCTATCCGGGCTCATCCCAATGTGATGAAGCTTCAAAACGCTGTCTTTGGTTCGATGTTGATCGGCGTTGCTGTCTGGATGTTCCTACGCGATGGCATGGGGTAGGCTTTTTACCCGCTGTTGGCGACACGGTTGCTAAAATTCCGTTTCGGTCAAATACAGTTCATCGCCGCGTCGTTTGAACAGGTCTGTCAGAAACTCGACAACTGTATCAACGCGCGTAAGTTCTTGGGTCACTTGATTGCGCAGCAACCAAATTTCTGACGCAAGTGGTTTCACATCTGGCAGCACTTGAACCAGATCACATTGAGCGCCGACATATGTTGGTAACGCGATGATCCCAAGACCAGACTGTGCAGCTTTAAGTTGAAGGTTGAAGTTCGGAGCGCGCAGCCAAGGGCTGGTTTCGGCAGCCACTTCAGAGATCCAGCGGGCAAGCGGCATATGTGACATTTCTTCTGTCCATCCAATGATACTGTGATCCTTCAAATGCTCAATCCTGGTTGGGGTTCCGAATCGATCCAGGTAAGCTTGGGAGCAAAATAGAGCCTGCTGGAGCTCGCCGATGCAGCGCATGGTAAAGGCGCCATTTGTGGGCTGATGCAACCGTATGAGAATGTCGCTTTGACTTTGAGACAGCCGTTCCGACTTTGCGGAGTTGATGAAATCGATGTGGATTTCAGGCCATTTTTTATGAAACTCTGCAAGTTCACCGATAATCAGATGAATCCCCATCAATTCAGGGCAATCAAGGCGAACGCGCCCTGAAGTATTGTCGACCGAACCTGAGACCTGGCGCTCGATCAGTTTCATCCGTGCCTCGGCTTCCAATGCCAAGGGCAGCAAGGAATGACCTGCCTCTGTCAAGAAATATCCATTGGTCTTCTTGTGAAACAACGTGGTGCCGAGTGCGTTCTCTAGGGCCTGTATCTTACGCGAGACAGTTGCCGCGGACATTTGCAAATGGACCCCAGCTCCGGTCACGTTGTTAACCCGTGCAACTTCTACAAAAATTTTCAAATCGTCCCAATTCACCAAGTCAATCCTTTGCAATATACAGCCTAGGTCGCCAATGGATCGCCGTTTAGGTGAAACTGACGCGCGTTAAAGTTTAGTATCACGTGGTATGGAGGGAGCAAACGGTTGGAGCGATATCTAGAATCTTGCCCGTAATCATCCGACCCTAGCGTCCTGGGCAAAGGTTACTATGACAGCAATTGGCTTGCGGTAATGACCGCCTGTGCGATCTCGGGGACGCGTTTTCCCTGGTCCATGGCGCTTTTGCGTAACAAGGCATAGGCTTCGGCCTCGTCTATACCGCGCGCTGTCATCAATAACCCTTTGGCCCGGTCAATGACCTTGCGCTGTTCCAGCTCTTGTTTGGCCTCGGTCAGCTCGGTTCGGATTTTGTGCAGCATCGTAAACCGCTGCTGTGCGGTTTTGAGGATAGGCTGCAGCCGTTGTGGTTGCAGCCCGTCAACAACATAGGCCGAAACCCCGGCTTGCAGAGCCACCCGACCCTTGTCGTCATCGGATTGGTCGACAAACAGCACCACGGCCCGTTGGGTTGGGCCGGAAGCCAGAACCAATTGGCCGATTTCTGATTGCGACGGGGATCTTGCATCAATCACTACAATATCCGGATTGGTGGTGCTGGCCCTGTAAGCCAGCCTGTCTGATCCGGAGATGCAATCAATGGAAAACCCTCCGGCCTGCTTTAGGCTCTGACCAATCTGCCCGGCGCGCGCGCTGATGCATTCTACAACAAGAATCGAGAGAGGGTGTGTCATAAGCTTTTAGGCCGCTGGATAGAGCATTTTGTAAAGATAATCCCATCGCCAAACACCACAAGCGCCGGGTCTGCACAATTAAGCAGCACTATGGGTTGCTTGCAGTTGAAACCTGGGCTGTTGCGGAACTTGAAACTTGGTCAGTTGTTCGAAATGCGGGTGATAAGCACGTCGCGGGATTGAGCTCACAATATCAATTTGCTAGGGGAGATGAGTGGCACAAAGTGCAAGGTCCCGTGGCTCAACTGGATAGAGCAGCCCCCTCCTAAGGGGCAGGTTATAGGTTCGAATCCTATCGGGATCACCATAATGCCTTGATATATATAGTTAATTTTGCAAATTTCAGCGAGCTCTGGTTGGTTTGGATGCGACCGTGTGTTTTTCTAAGTCACTGAACATGGTATATTTTTCAATGGGCGTTTTTGAAGTGTGTGCAAAATCCGTGCAGGATTGGTTCGGTTTCTGTAGCATTTGCAAATCTGCAAACTGCTTGAGGCAAGGCATTTAGAAAGGCAATTATTTGGAAATTTTGCAAACAGAAGTTCAGCCTTCTAAACTGATGCTTAGCGTGAACTACACTTCAATAGTTTGCGATCATTCTCCGGCGCGTATTGAGGGGCATTAGGTTGGGCAGAAGTAATAACAAACTTGGTTTTCTTGAATGGATTGGCTTTCGCAGTGCTCCGGAGTTTTCCAAAGCACGCTGGTTGGGACCTATTTTGGGAACTTTTGTCTTGCTTATCATCTTCGCGATCACGCTAAGTGGAATAGCGGTGCTGATCCAGTTTCTCACCTTAGTTCTTGGGGACGGATCGGATCACGTGGCGATCCGAAATATTGGTTTGGCCGTTGTCGCGGTGCTCGGTGCGCCTTTTGTTGTATGGCGCGCGGCCGTCGCACAAAAACAGGCTGATACTGGCGAACAGAGACACATCACTGACCAAATCAACAAAGCTGTTGCAGGGTTGGGCTCTGAGAAGACGGTGGACCGGATTGGTCGGCCCGTGAAGATTTTCCTGGGGAAGTCTCAAACAGTTACACACACAGTCACAGACCCAAACACCTTCAAACTGAAAGCTCGAAGCCTTGAACTCGAAAGGTATCATGACGAAACGGTGTTTGACCAAGGGGAGGGTGGAGTTGAAGTGTTCAGTGGGCTTCACATTGATGTCAAGACATGGGCGAGTGAGCAAACAGAAATTGAGTGGCAAAGCGAGCCGCTACTAGTTGCAGAAGGTACAGCTGTTGGTGGACATGGCGATTGGACTGTTTTTTCAGAAACAGTTCCAAACATCGAAGTCCGAGTTGGCGCGATCTATGCACTGGAACGGATTTCTCAAGACAGTCCCCGTGACCATATTCGGATCATGGAAATCCTGAGTACGTACATACGAGAAAATGCTCCCATTCTCAATTTAGTGCCAAGCGAGGAACCATTTTTTCCGCCTCGGCCCAGATCGGACGTTCAGGCGGCATTGGATGTTATCGGAAGGCGGCAGTCCAATTTAATTGAGATTGAGCACTCTGAAAACTACCGCCTTGATCTTCGGAAAACGGATCTCTCGGGTGCAAATCTCTCAAGAGGCAATTTTGACGGCGTCTTGTTGATAGGCTGTCGGCTAGAAGCGACAAACTTCCGCCAAGCCAGCTTAGTAGGTGCTCGACTTCAAGGTTCTCTCCTGAACCATGCTGATTTTTTCGAAACCGACCTTTGCGGTGCAATGATTGATGGCGCAGTTATTAACCGATTGGGAGGTGGGGCGACGTCTATTCCCGCAGCGAAAGACACCCGAGGTCTGTCGATGGCGGGAGCGGACGTTTCAGCCTTGGCAGTCTTACCTAAACAGTCTTCTCACTCCCCGACATTTGGTACCAAAGATACAGTGCTCGCGGAGCATTTAGAGCAAGGGAGGAGGGAACGGTCCCAAGACATAAGTGAATTCGTCTATTTTGCGACTGGCATAGAGATAGAAGAAGAATCTTCTGTCCTAAAACGTCTGAGTGATGCAGGATTTTGGGGCTGGTCTCCTTTTGACTCGCTAGATGGCGCTACTGCTATCTTGCGTTCCAAAGTTTGGGACGAAATTGGTCTAAAAGGTTTCCCATTTGAAGATCACTAGGATTGGTGATGAGCTTCATTGAAAATCACTGTAAGGCTTTTTGTTTCGGTTTCTACTTCTAGGCGGGGAAACCTGTTTCGTGATAATTATTGGATAGCCTCTCTGCATTTTTCCATGAAGAGATATTCCGCTCTGTCATCGCGTCCTGGAGGTGCAATATGCCGATTGGAATGGATAACACATCACAAACAGCAAGGATGTTCCTGTAGGATAAGGTCGTCCTGCCATTTATGAATTGACCTAATCCGTTTCTCGACATTCCCGCTCGGCGGGAGACTTCTGACAGGTTCAACTGTCGAAGTGCAGCAGCTACCCGAATATTTTGCCGCGCGATGTCAACGACGTCTCGTTCTGAAGTACCGCCTTGTGGGTTAGATTGTGTAGGTTGCATAACTGGCCTCTGCTGACGGCCTCTAAAGAAGGGCCATGTTGGGAAGGCAGTAATGCGCAGCTTTCGTGGATATTCAATGGGAAGCCGCATGTTTTTTGTGCTCGCTGCAAGTTATTTCTTTACCGAATTTCCTGTGTTCGATTGAGAAAATGGTGCTGCAAAAATCGATTGTGCAATGCACTTTAAAATGCGCGCAGTGTCGATTTAACAGGCCGAAAGTGGTGCAAAATACGTGCAAAGAAATTTGAAATCACCGTAAGTATATGTATTTAATCGGAAAGAGAGGTAGGCCTGTTTCCCTCCTAAGGGGCAGGTTATAGGTTCGAATCCTATCGGGATCACCATTACTTTCAGTGCATTGATGCAGTGTTATTAATGAGAGAGCCTATGGGCAAACTCACGAAGAGGTTGGAACGAGCCGAAATTCTTCCAGGTGAAACTTAAATGCACTGTCTTCAATCTTGCCAAAGCTGGCCTCGAAGCCGGAGGTCGCAACAGCTGTTTTTTGCATTTCATTGCGCCACTCTGGATCGAACGGAAAGGCTTCTGAATAGAACGAATGGCATCCTGCAAGATGGCTGAGAAATGTTGTTAGGGTTCGGCTAAAGAAGTGATCAGCGACTTCGGTTTCGGAACCCTCATGCGCCAACACTGCGGCAGCCAGGATAGCGCTCCGAATGGCGAAGGGAACACCTTCACCGCTTATCGGATCAAGGCGCGCAGCTTGGCTTGCGACGTAGATGTTTCGGTCTTGAACGAGAGGAAGGCGTATAGAAGGTGCTGCCGGAAAAACCTGAGTGGGATCGATATTTTCGACAACAGGACCAATGAGATTGCTCTGATCCAACATTTGTCGCAGTCGGTTGTCCGGATCGCTAGGGGGGCTGGGAACCATTGCCTGAAGGATGCCACTGTCTTGATCAATCGGTGCAAGGAACATCCAGCCGTCCAACAACGATTCCATAAGGCTGCGCTCGGGCACAAGCGGGTGGTGTAGTGAAGCTCGGGCGGTAAGCATCACGCGATTGCCGATGGTGAAAACCCCACTTTGATCGGGTGTTGGCGGATTAACGTCCCACGCAATGTCTGGCGCAACGATCTGGTCTTTTGGAGTGCCCAAAGCTGCAAAAAGACGATCAGTCAATGCGTCCACATTCACCACTTGCGCGTCTTGCAGGATGTTTCGTGGCACAGGGTCATCCCCCCAAATGACCTCGCGCATTTTGAGAATATTCCCCAATTGCTGACCGTTTTCCCAGAGCATTGGAAAGAGATCCCGCAACAGTGACAGCGCCACATCATTGATGCAGATATACTGGGGCCGCAGCGGTTGTGCGTCTGAACATTTGGGCAGCTCAAACGGTTTGCCGTGCAATTGCAGACAACGGGCGACCACGGCTGTCGCCAGTGAACGCCCGTTTAGCCTGATGGTCACCCACGGAACCTTGATTTGTCGATGGCGTTTTTGAAGGCGTCAAAGATCTCGTCCACTTCGCTGATGTGCGCAGGATCTTTCTTTAAACCCTTTTGGGGCTGTGCACTGGCCAGCTTTTTGGTCGGTTTCGCCCCCTTGAGGAGATCATGCGCACGACCCAGAAGTTCCATGGCGTTGGATTTGCTTCGAACAGGCGGATCGTCTTCCCAGCCTTCGGGCAGGGTAAACAGCGGCGTGTACCCTTTTGTCGCCAATTCAAGGTTCACCGCATTCATGCTGATCATAACCGCGATGGCATGGCGAAGCGCACCACCGCTCAGCTCTGCCTCAGGTATGGAGAATGCGATCTTGAGCAACATCAGCAGCGCATTGTAATTGCGATCGGATTCGGCCTGAAGGGCCTTTCCGACTGCATCGTCTGCTTCCTTTGGCACACCGAACAAGGACGCATATGGAATGTCCTGATTGGTGTTTTTAGTCTCGGTTTTCCACTGACCTTCCAGAATGTAGGCAGGTAATTCTCCGCGGCCTGCATCGTCGTAGAACGCAAAATTCTGTTGTGCGGTTGAGAACCGTACATAGTGGCCTTCACCCTCGTCCACGATCAGTTTAACAATCTCAATGGCTTTTTGCCGCACGTCCGAGGCGATTTCGTCGTCCTTAAGATGCTGAAGCGAATGCAAAATGCCTACGTACATCCCATCAAGGCCCGCCACCGTTGATCTGCTGGGCCGTTCAACATCTATAAACCATTGAAGTTGTGGGCTGGAGAGAGCTTGAAGAAAGAACGGTACATTAAATGTCCGGCCCAGTGTGGAGGCGCGTTTTGCAGTGACATCGGCACCTAGCAGCATCAGAATCTCGTTTGCCCAACGGAAATGCCGCATTTCGTCGATGGCCACATCAAACACGGTGCGCGCAGAATGCCAAAGCCGGTAGGTTTTCAACTGCTCGTTCTGATCCGGCTCTTCCCAAGGGACATCTATGGAATAGAAGGCATAGAGATATTGAACAGCCAAAGCATGCTCTACCGAAGCGAGATAGGTCAGTTCTTCGATGATCGATTGCAGCGACATAATGGGCCCCTGCGGGCCATCCGGTGGCACATATGTTTCCCCGAATTCACGACCGTTGATCACCGGCCGCAGCTGCTGCCACCCGTCCATCATTTCAGCATAGTCAATCTCGCGCTGGCGTCGTGCATCATAGCCATAAGCAATGTCTTGGGTTTGAGGCTCGACATGGCGATTTTTCCGTTGGAAGTTCAGGTATTCGTATTGCCCGTCCTCTGAGGAAATGACGTCGGGTTTATTGGAGGCCCAATAGAAACACTGGCAATCGCGGAAATCATAGGTCCACGGTGTACACAGCGTGCGGGTCAGATCACCGGGATTATAGATCTCGGGTGCCAACACACCTTCCTTGTTGAGATAGTCGATCCTGTCAGCAGTCAGTGTCGCCCACTGCAGGGTTGACCCACTACGCTGGATTTTGCTTTCACCTGCGTTGGCAGCGGCGATCGCTTCACTCAAACTCTGACCCGCTGTTGCCGGTTTTGGACCAAGGGCGATGGAAACCGAACCGGGCAACAGGCTATTGATGATACGCCACGCGTAGAGCCCCTGTTTGCCAGTGAAATCTACGGTGACAGTCTGCGCAGCTCCGGTTTGGTCATTGTTGCGCCCGTGAATGGCCCAAAGGTAGAGATCATCGCCAATGTCATCATGGCTTAGGCCAAGTTCGATCCATTGCCGCGCGGTCGATGCGGGTTTCAGGGATACCAGCTTAGCTCCGTCGCTGCGATATACTTCAAAGTAGAGCCCCGGAAAGAAGTTCTTCTGGATGTTCTTGGCGTCCATCTCCAGTCCAGGGTAGCAATTGTCGACGCCGTCCTCTGGTCGCGTGGCAATTGAGTTGCCCGGAACGATATAGGCAGCGCGCGCAGTCAGATTGCGCGGAAAAATCTTCCATTCCCTTGGGTCTTCGGGGCCTGTCGGTAATGTCGACATTGTAATCTCCCTCAATTGATCGTTGCAGCGGTTGGCCCGCCTGCGAAATAGGTTGTTGGATCGATGAAATAGTCGGGCCGCAAAACCGAAAGTTCTGCGTAGGCTCCAATACAAAAGGACAGCCAGCCACGAACGTAATCGCAATGGACGCGGCCACGCCGTTCTATCTCGTGATAACAGCCGCCCCCACAAAGATAGCGTGCCCAGCATTGGTTGCAGGGGGCTTGCTTGTCCACATGGTGCCTATCAAGATGAGTGGTACGTGCGTCATCGTCTGGGCCATCGGCGACATTTCCCATCGCCCAATCATCATCATCGACAAGGCGGTGGCAGCCAAACAGTTCGCCATCTGCATTGACGCTAAGATATGCAGCACCGGCACCACAGGGGTAGGGTCGGTGGCTGCCACGGTGTATTTCGTGAAGTGCGGTCTCGAAGTTACTAAAGGGGTACCGCTCGCCGCGCATCAGGGAGTTTTTGGCATCCTCGCCGCAGCGGATCATTTCTGTGAGAAACCAGTCAAAGTCTTCACGCTGAAATTGAAGTGATGCATTTGGCGAAACCTGTACGGGTGCAAAGCCTGCATCTCCGACCCCTAGCGACAGGACGTGGGCAAGGATCGCTGGCAAATCCTTGGACTGTCGCGTGACAGTGATACGAGCTGCAACATGTGCTGGCCCGCCGTTTGCCATGATCAGTTTCAGCCCGGCAATTGCCCGGTCATAACTTCCCGCGCCGGAGTGGTTTGGGCGCATCTTGTCGTTCAGATCCTTCGCCCCATCCAGACTTACAGTCACCATAAATTTGTGGTCCTGGAACAGTTTGGCGTCTTCTTCGCGGATAGTTGTGCCATTTGTGGTGATGGTAAACTTTGCTCGCCCGCCATTCGCGGCTGCCTGGATGGCCGCGTACTCAGTCGCCTCATGAACCGCTTTTCGGTTCAGCATCGGCTCTCCGCCCATGTAGCCGACAACGATATCTGCCCCAGGGCCCGCTTCTGTAATCAAGCGGTCGATTGAGGCCTTTGCGGTGTCAATCGACATGACCCGCGCGGCACCACCAAACAGCCCAGTATCGGCATAGCAATATTGGCAGCCAAGATTGCATGCCTGAGCAACATTCAGAGAAAGCGCGCGCAAATTCGGCAGGTCTGGTGCTTGGGGTTCGATGTAGAGGTGATCTACACCAAGTGCTTGTTCGAAATGCTTGGCACCCTCGGGGTTGTTACCAGTGAACAGGGCACCGACCCGGTCTGCGGTGGCTTTATCAATGTCGAAAACCCGCGAGCCATTGGACGCAAAAACATGATGGCCGACATCGCTCTCAATCAATTTGTAGCTTTCATGAAACGGACGGGCCATCATCTCTGTCCTTTCCTGAAACACGTTCCAACCAGGCTTTCATCAGATTGTATTGCCGCTGCGTGATCGTCATCGCTTCGGAATCTGACCCGCGCATCAGGGCAGGCATTTGTTGGTCGTACGATTCTTTTGGTGGATCGACAGCCGGATTTCGAATCCATTCATCAAAAAGCTCTGGCCGCTGTGCCATGCGGGTCTTGAACACGTCATAGGCCAGGAAGCGTTTGTGATTGGCGCGTCCCAGCTCGGTCAAGGGCAGAGGGTGGCCCGGGCGGGGTGGCTCTGGTGTGAAGGGGTTTTGCGGAACTTTCGGACTATTTGCCAACCCGGAACGCAGATTTTGGTGATCAAGGTTCGAGCCTTCCATCGTCTCACGAACCCGCTGCATAAAATCAGCGATCTCCATCTCGGTTTCGACCCAATTTGACCCTTCGTTAAATCCGGGTTCTGACACATCTTCGCGGGCCACTAAGTCCGTTAATCCATCTGCGACGGACCGGAACGGACGACGATCTGGTTGGAAATCTGGCGGGCAACAAGTGAAACGGGCATGGGCGGCCAGTTCACCACCAGCGACACCTTCTCCTTTGACGACAACTGAAATCAACCCGTCGTTGCTGTCGTCCAAAAAGCCAAGGCTCACACCAAGACCACTTTTGTTGTCGGTTGGTTCCATAGCATAAAGGCCGCCCGGATTTGTACGGGGATCTTCGCCTTCTTGCGCAGGATCCCAATGCGCCCAATTGGAGTCGGGATTGAGTGTGAGGTGGATACCGTCCAGAAACGTTTCACGGCGGAATTTTTCTGGAACAAGATCCGATAAGTCACGTTCAGCGGTGTTTGTCGGCGCGTAGATGCGGCCTTTGGGGGGAGTGATCCGCAAGCGGATCTCGTTGAATTCAGAATTTGGCCGGATGAGTTGTACAGCACCAAGGGGAAGGGGGTCGCCAAAAATGATAGGCTTATCGGCCCCTGCCGGGCTAACGCCGTCCAACGACATCTTCTCGTGCTGGTCGCCCGACATTTCGACAATGGCGTCGACATGATCGCCTTCAGCTCCAGAATAGTGGAATGCCTTGCGGTTTGCGGCATGGACACGCCATTTCAGATCACGCAACCCTAACCCGCAGCTCTCTAAGATATCGCTGGTGATCGGACCTTCGTACCCATCGCTGGTTCTCCCGTGCAATTCAAAGAATGGCGCAACAGGCCGCCACTTTTCGCCAGCGCGAAATTGAATGTCCTCAGGCATAAACGCTGAAATGCTGCCGTCTGGTCCGACCCGGAAGGTTGTTGTTGGCAAGATCACGGTTTCCGCCGTTCCGCGTGATGAATAGTCATTTTCAGCCCAATGGAAATTGACCATCGGTTCTTCGGTTTCGCCGAAACGAGCGAATGCCAAAGGAGGGCAAATCCAAAGTTCTTCCACAGTAATATTGAGTGCCAAAATGCGCCCTCCAATATGTAGATTTAAAAACTAATTCCGCAGTCAAAACAGACTGGGCCAAAGTACTGATGGGAGAGGTAAATCGCCGCATCTCCACCAAGGGTTGCATCTTTGTGTGATTCTGGGAAGGCTTTTAGCTACGCCAACTTTGTTCAACGTTGACAGCTTACGATCGATAGCGATGGGAAAATTGCGCTGATCCAACGGCTTGCCGTGCCATTGGCTTTGCACGAAATGGATGGGTTTACCCCGCTTAGCACGTTTGGCTGGGCTCATGTTGCAAGGTTGGCTGCGCTTAAAGGTGCGCAGGGTTAAATCCCCTCGTGGTGCGACGTACTGGGGTTGATCAGCCTGACCTGACACGCTGCATTTTCGGATCGTACAAGGGTTCAAGATGCACCTGACAGGGCACCCGTTTGGAGGCGACTTCAAGTTCGTAAGACCCGGACATCACATAGTCAGCGTCAACACCATCGGCGCAGCGAACATAACCGTAGCCGATGGATTTAACGAGGGTGTGGCCAAAGCCGCCGCTGGAAAGCCAGCCGACCCGTTCGCCATTGCGATAGATGGTTTCACGCCCCAGAAGCACCACATCTGGATCAGCGGTAAAGCAGGCCAGCAGCTTTTTTACACCTTGGTCCTCTTGGGCCTGAACCGCGGCGCGGCCTTTGAAATCAGTATTGCTGCGCAGTTTAACGGCCCAACCCAATCCGGCCTCAACCGGGGTGTGGTCGGGGCCGATGTCCGCCCCCCAGGCGCGATAACCTTTTTCCAAGCGAAGGGTTTCAATGGCACGGTAGCCTGCTTGGATCAGACCATGTGGTTCCCCGGCCTGCATCAGCGCGGCATAGACCGTGGTGGCATATTCCACTGGCAAATGCAGTTCCCATCCCAGCTCACCGACATAGGTGATGCGCAGCGCCTGAACCGGGCATCCTGCGATGCCGATGGTGCGAAGTGTGGCAAAAGGGAAGCCCTCGTTTGACACATCATCGCGGGTCACGGTGGCCAGAATATCCCGCGCCCGTGGTCCCATCAGCGACAACACCGCGTTTGCCGATGTGATATCGAACAGCTGGCAGTTCATGCCGTCGGGGATGTTGCGGCGGATCCAGTCGAAATCATGGGTGGCAAAGCCGGTTCCGGTGACGATGTAGTACTCGTCCTCGGCTACCCGTCCGACGGTCAGGTCACACTCGATCCCGCCACGGTCATTCAACATCTGAGTGTAGATCAGCGAGCCAACAGGGCGATCTATGTTGTTGGCGGCGATCCAGTTGAGCGCGGCCACGGCATCCGGGCCTTTGAGGGCGAATTTGGCAAATGAGGTCTGGTCTAACAGCACGGCGGCATTGCGGGCCGCGTAGTGTTCGCGGCCAACGGCGTTGAACCAGTTGGGGAGGCCAAAGCTGTATTGATCCTGTGGGATTTCGCCCTGCGCGGCGTCGGCAAACCAGTTCGGGCGCTCCCAGCCCAGTTTCTCACCAAAGCAGGCGCCCTGTTCCTTGAGCACATCGTACAGCGGGGACTTGCGGCAGGGGCGGGCAGAGCTGTGTTCTTCGCTTGGCCAGTCCATTGTGTAGTGCTTGCCATAGGCCTCGACCGTGCGGGTTCGGATCCAGTCGCTGTCAAAATGCGGGCGGCCAAAGCGGCGGATGTCGGCCGACCAGAGGTCAAAGGGTGGCTCGCCCTTGTGGACCCACTCGGCCAGCGCCATGCCTGCGCCACCACCCGAGGCGATGCCAAAGGCGTTGAACCCGGCCCCGACAAAGAAGTTTGCCAGCTCGGGCGCCTCGCCAATGATAAAGTTGCCATCGGGGGTGAAGCTCTCGGGGCCGTTGGTCAGGGTTTTGATGCCCGCATGTTCAAGTGCAGGTACGCGGCCTAGGGATAGTTCCATCAGCTGTTCGAAGTGGTCAAAGTCACTGTCGAGCAGGGAATAGTGGAAGCCCTTGGGGATGCCTTCGGTGGCCCAGGGAATAGGGTTTTGCTCGTAGCCACCCATCACCAGTCCGCCAACCTCTTCTTTGTAATAAGTCAGCCGGTCAGGATCGCGCAGGGTGGGCAGGTTGGCAGGCACGCCATCAAAGGGCTCAGTCACCATGTATTGATGTTGCATTGGCACCAGCGGCACATTGACGCCAAAGCGGGTGGCAAACTCGCGGCTCCACTGTCCGGCGCAAAGGACGATTTTCTCACACTCGATCCGCCCCTGTTCGGTGATCACCGCGCGGATCTTGCCGTTCTCGATCTCAAGGTCGGTGACCTTAGTGTCCTCAAATATATGCGCGCCTGCCATCCGCGCACCCTTGGCCAGCGCCTGCGTGATGTCGGATGGATTGGCTTGCCCGTCGGTGGGCATAAAGGCCGCGCCGACAACATCATCGATGTTCATCAGCGGCCAGAGTTCCAATGCCTCATTGGGCGTGAGCAGCTGCATCTCCAGGCCAAAACTGTGGGCGGTGGTGGCTTGGCGTTTGACCTCGGTCCAGCGGTCGGGATTACAGGCCAGCCGCAAGCCTCCATTCATCTTCCACCCGGTGCCCAGCCCGGTTTCCTGTTCGATGCTGTTGTACAGATCGACAGAATAGCCCAGCAGCTGAGTGATATTGGCGTTGCTGCGTAGCTGCCCCACCAGCCCGGCGGCGTGGAAAGTGGTGCCTGATGTCAGTTTCTTGCGTTCCAGCAGCACACATTCCACCCCTATCTTGGCCAGATGGTAAGCGGTGGAGCAACCTATGATGCCACCGCCAATCACAACGGTTCTGGAGGAGCGGGGGAGGTCGGCCATGGTGGTGTCCTAGCTGTTCAGGAAATCGGAATGTGCCGCGCGAAAGCGGGCGAGGTTTTCGGCGGTATAGGCGGCGTAGTCAAAGTCGAGCGTCGAGGTGAATTCGGACACCATGCTCCACATGGTCTCGCGCAGCAGCGAAGCGCATTTCATCGCCTCATATCGGTGGAGCAGGTCATCGGTCACCGGGGCCTCGAAGTAGGTCTCCAGCATGGCCAGTTCCTGCGCTCGGCTCAGCCCATTGTTGCTGGCCAGCCCGCCCAGGTCGAACAGTGGTGTGTTGAAACCGGCGTAATCAAAGTCGATCAGCCATAGGCGGGTTTCGTCGTCTAGCAGGTTTGCGGCCAGCAGATCGTTGTGTCCCAGCACCATGTCAAAAGGCCCGGCGGCGGTTTCGAGTGCATTGCCGATTTCCATCAGGTCCGGCACCAATGAGCCGTGTGGGCTGTTTCGCTCAGCCAAGGTGGCGGCGTAGTCGCGGATGACGTGGAACACCCAGAATATCATCGCTGGACCGCGTAAGTGTCTGGGGGCCTCGTGGTGGAAACGCTTCACCAGATCCAGTACACGCGGCAGCATATCGGGCTTGGCGACATCCGCTGGAGTGAGCGTCTGGCTTGGGATGAACTGCAACACGGTCAGTGCAGGTTCGGCATAGATAACCTCGGGCGCGATGCCAGCGACATGTGCGGCGCGGCTGACTGCCAGTTCGTTGAACCGCATGACGTGATGTTCAGGGATGTCCGCGCCCAGCCGAACCACATAGTCACCGCTGTCATCCGTTACCCGGTAGTTGACGTTGGTAATGCCGCCTTCCAGCGGGTCAATGGCCAGAGTGCCTTGCCAACAGGGCAAGTTTTGAATGCGGGTTATGTGGTCGGGTGTAGCGATGCTGAAACCTCTGTGGTGGAGTGGTTAGAGTGCTGTCCGTGCTGAGGGTAGCATGTGGTGAAGTTTTCAGCGCGTCAAGATAAAACCATAAAAAGCCACATTAAGCATGAAAAAGCCAATTTATCTGGTGCCTCGCATTCCGTGTTTGGCTATATGTGCAATGCGGAGTGCCTCTGCAGATTTGAATTGAGTGAGGGACCACATGCTGCCCAGTGGACAGACGACCAATCAGCGCGAAGAGGAAATCCTGCGTGAAATCCGCCAAATAGGTGGGTCGTGTCGTGTCAGCTTTCTTGCCGGGCGGTTAGATGTGACGCTGGAAACCATTCGCCGCAACATTCGCACGCTGGAAGACAAAGGAATCGTGCGCAAGGTGCACGGCGGGGTGCATCTGGTTGAAGATGTGACCGAGCCGCCGTTTCATAGTCGCATGGATACCAACGCCGACGCCAAAGCGCGGCTGGCTGCGGCGGTCGCTAATACGATCAGCGATGGAGATTCGGTGTTTCTGGATATCGGATCTACCACCGCCTATGTGGCTCAGGCACTGAGGCAGCACAGCAATCTATACGTGGTGACCAACTCGGCCTTTGTGGCGCATACCCTGGCCACCCGGAACAACAACCGCGTGTTTATGGCAGGGGGCGAGTTGCGGGCCCATGATGGCGGGGCCTTTGGGGCCGAGGCGTTAGAGATGATTGGGCGGCTGAATGTGCAGTTCGCGGTGTTTTCGGCCGGTGCAGTGAACGCGGATTTGGGGTTCATGCTGCATGATCTGGAAGAGGCAAACATCGCTCGCGTCGCTGCTGCAAATGCTCAGGTAAGGATCATCGTGGCCGACAGCGAGAAATACGGCAAACGAGCGCCGGTGGCGCTGGAGTGCTCGGGCGATATGGATGTTTTCTATTCAGACGCTCCGCCACCAGACGATATTGCCCGGTATCTGGCGGAGCATGAGATTGAGGTGGTGGTCGCCTGATCACTCGGTCAGGATTGCGTGGCTCTCAACGGGTTGGGAAACATTGTGCAGGCTGACCGCGCCCAGATGTTTAGATTTGACCACGTCGTTCACAATGTCGCCGCTGACCACAATTGGATGCCCTAGAGCCTTACCATAGTCGCCCAGCCGAGCCGCGATATTGGCGGCCTGTCCGATGACGGTGAAATCCAGCCGTTCTTGTGAGCCGACATTGCCGTAGGTGACGCCTCCATAGGCAATGCCAATGGCACATTCGCAATGATGGCCTCCCTCTTCTTTGGCGATCTCTTTGAGCCGGGCAACGATAGCCTGAGCGGAATTGAGCGCCTGCTGTCGCGCTTCAAGCGGGGTGTCGCCGGCCGGGAACACCGCCAGCACCGCGTCGCCGATGAACTTGAGCACTTCGCCGCCATGGTCATGAATGATGGTCGATGTGGTTTCAAAGAACTGGTTCAGCAGCTTGATATAGGCCACGCGTCCCAGTTCTTCTTCCAGCCGGGTGGAGCCGCGCAGATCGCAGAACATGATGGCGGCATCGATGTCGTCGCCGTCACCGCGGTGGATTTCGCCGCCCAGAACCCGCGCGCCAGAGCGTTTGCCGACATAGGTTTCCAGCAGCGACTGCGCGTTTTCACGCTGCATGAAGACTTCGTAATAGCGGCTAATCACGGCTGAGCACTCGAAAATCAGCCCAAGATTCGCGGTAGAGAATCCGGTGGGGTGATCGCTGGTAAGGGTCATCACGTTGATACGCCCATCCGAGAACCGCAGCGGCATGGCGACATAGTCGGTGGCGCCTTCGTTGCGCAGATCCTCGAGAATCGGGAAGGCATCGGTGGGGTGGTCGCCGCCAATACGATGCCGCACGCCGCCCATGCCGTTGGACACGTGCCGCAGGGGGCTGTTTTGATAGGCCGGGTGGTCGTGAATTTCGTATGTGGGGGCAAAAGTGTTCACCTCGCCCGTATCCTTTTTCCAGACAAAATTCTTACCCGCAATCATCGGATGAAGCGACCAGACCATCACCGCCATGCGTGACAAATACACGCCTTGCTCGCGCAGTTTCTCGGCCAAGATTTGGGTGAATTCCTCGGGTGTTGGCAAGTACGCCGCCTCGCGCAGCAGCCAGTCAATGACCGGGCCCGAAATGTTACCATCTTCGCGTGTCAGGAATTCATTGTCGCCCAGATCCAGATCGGTAAAGGCGTTTGGCATAAAGCCAATGTGCCCTTTGATTTCCGAGGCTTCGGGGAGCGCCTTGTCATAGGCCCAGGTAGCATTCTTGATGCAGGTATCTGGCAACAGAAGGTCGCGGTAAATTGCGGTGCCCTTGAAGGGGCAGAACGTCTGCAGCTGCGTACGTTTGGACAGGTCGGCGCTGACGTCTTCGGGTGGGAAGTAAATTGTTGGTTTCAGGCGTGTTTCGTACATCACCTTGGCCCGGTCACTTTGGGCCAATAGCATTCCATTGTGGCGCAGTGTCACCGTACCGGTGAGTTGCTCAATAAGGATGCCATAACCATCCTGCTCCGGCTTTGCATGTACATTCATTGGCCGGATCCCCTTATGATCTGTCGTCACCTGTTCGCAGGGCCATTATGTGGGGTCGCGCGTATCGAATACCAGAGCCTGAAACCAATATTGAGACAAAGTGATCAAGGTTGCTCGATCCATATGTTTTAGATCATGCGGATCACGTCTTTGCTGATGGCCAGTACATAACCACGTTTTGCGATATTCTTGACCAGCAGTTCGCTGATCATCTGGTTGCCCAAGGTGTCGCGCAGGCGTTTGATGCGAGTGGCACCAGCGGCTTCTTCGCAGTCGCTGGAATCACGGCCTGATATCACGCCTTCGATCTCAGCCCCCGACATCACATCGCCATCCAACCGCGCTTCGGCCAGAACCGACAGGGTTTCCATTGCTGCGGGGGTTAGTTTGAACCCCATGTTGTTTAGGTAGACGGTGTTTTCATCGCGGCTGAGCAACAGTTCAGTGACCTGAATGCCGGCCCGTTCGATCTGCGCCATGCGGCGGTTCAAGAGCATCAACATTGCCAGAACGACCAATGCGGCCACCATCATCGCGGTGGCAAAGACCAGCAGCACAAAGATCACCATGCGGTAGCTGCTGAGCGTATCGGCAAACGAGGTGCCGGATTGAGCCAGGATTTCGAGCAGCTTGATTTCGGCCTGGGTGGTCAGGTCGTTTTCAATGAACAGCTGCTCCACCCGCGCGTTGAATGCGTTGGCGTCGGGCAGGGTAAGCAGCAGCAAGGTACCAGCCGTAATCAGCAGGCCAACAATGGCGATAATTCCGAAAGTGATGACCCGATTGCCGGCGCTGCGGGTCTCAGAAACGGAGATAGTAGGATCCGGCATCGGGCTTCCTTTGTTCCAGGCCTTCGGGGCCAAATACCGAAATGACGTTCAGCAGGGTCCAGCCCTGTGGCGCAATACGAGAGCTGATCTCGGCCTGCGCTGCGCCAGTGTCACAGGAGCCGTTCAGTTGGATCACTCCGTAATGCAGGCGCAGGGGATTGTCCTGTTTGGCCTTGTAGTCGGCGTAGCAGTCTGCCGCCGTGGCGGGCGCAGCCAGCGCCACCAAGGCAGCAATCAAAGCGGGTTTTAATACCAGATGTCTCATGCGGCTTACCATGCGCGCAGACGGGCTGATATTCAATAACCACAGGCGGTTGGTGCAGTGGATATTCGATAACAAGGGGCTGTTATTGCCTGTCTGACGGGGGCGGCGCCAGGTTGGGGCATACCGGCAACAAGCCGATCATATCACCCGACTGGAAAGGTACTCCCATGCACACCGCCACACGCCCCAACCTGCACCGTAAGTTCATTGCCTTTGTACTGGCGACCTCAATTGCCATTACCGGATTTTCTGCCGCCCCGGCACGTGCCGACGAAGATGTCGCCAAGATACTTGCCGGGCTGGCCGTTCTTGGGATTTTGGGCGCAGCGATCAACAAAGAGCGCCACAGGAATAGAAATGTGGCCCGCACGCCCGTTGCTTCGAAACCAACCTACCCGGCACCGCGCCCCTTGCCGAGACAGGTCACACGCTTTGACTTGCCTGGCGGATGTATCCGATTCTTCCCCGAGTTTCGCGATGGGCGCAATTTGATGGGGCAACGCTGCCTGCGTAAACACTATCAACACAACGTCCGCTCGCTGCCACAGCAATGCCGCGTGACATTCTGGAACGGGCGCAACCATCAGAATGCCTATAAACCTCGCTGCTTGCGCCGCAATGGCTATCGCATGGTACAGCGCTAAAGCTGCCAGCGATAAAACCTGAGCAGACTGGAGGGCCCTGGCCCTCCTTTTTTCATGGATACCCCTTGTGCTGCTGTCTGAAATTGGCTCTGAAAGACCTATGGAACAGCCAGATTACAGCCTTGAGAGTACCGTGCAGCAGCGTGGATATGTGCGGATTGCCGGAGTGGACGAGGTGGGGCGCGGGCCATTGGCGGGGCCTGTTACGGCCGCTGCCGTGATTCTGAACCCCGAAGACATCCCCACGGGGTTGAACGATTCCAAGAAACTAAGCGCCAAGAAGCGTGAGGCGGTGGAACAGGAGATATTTGACCGGGCCGAAGTGGCGATTGCCCATGCCACGGTTGAGGAAATTGATGAGCACAACATCCTGCGCGCCTCACATCTGGCGATGGAGCGGGCGGTGGCGATGTTGGACCCGGCCCCGGACTATCTATTGATCGACGGAAATCTGATCCCAAAGGGGCTGATTTTACCATCCGAAGCAGTGATCAAAGGTGATGGCAGATCAGTGTCGATTGCGGCTGCTTCGATCGTTGCCAAGCTGTGTCGCGACCGATTGATGGTGGATTTGGCGCAACAGTACCCAGGCTACGGTTGGGAAAAGAACGCAGGTTACCCGTCTAAGCAGCATCGGGAGGCATTGCAAAGTTTGGGGGTGACACAACATCATAGGCGTTCGTTTAAGCCTGTACACAAGATGTTGTATCAAGATTAAACCGCAGGTATTTGATTTAAAAAAGAAATTGACCTCGAATCCCGGATGACTCATCCTGTGGATAACCAAATGAGCGCAAAAATGCGCCGGGTATCGAGGCAGAAAAATGAACAAAACAATGGTAAAGAGCGCGGCGGCGCTCCCTCTAAACACGATTCTTGGTGGTGACTGTATCGACGTAATGAACAGTTTGCCTGCTGAGTCAGTAGATCTGATTTTTGCAGATCCGCCCTATAATCTACAGCTGAAAGGGCAACTTCACCGTCCTGACAACAGTCAGGTCGACGCTGTTGATGACCATTGGGACCAGTTTTCCAGCTTTGCTGCTTATGACCAATTCACCAAGGCCTGGCTGAAAGCCGCCCGTCGTTTGTTGAAACCAAACGGCGCGATCTGGGTGATTGGTTCATACCACAACATTTTCCGCGTTGGCTCGGCCCTACAGGATCAAGGCTATTGGATCCTGAACGACGTGGTTTGGCGCAAGTCGAACCCGATGCCCAACTTCCGTGGCAAGCGTTTTACCAATGCGCATGAAACCATGATCTGGGCCTCTAAGGCCGAGGGTGGCAAATACACCTTTAACTACGAAGCGCTGAAGGCGCTGAACGAAGGTATTCAGATGCGCAGTGACTGGGTGCTGCCAATCTGCACTGGCCACGAGCGTCTGAAGAATGAGGCTGGCGAAAAAGCCCATCCGACACAGAAACCTGAAAGCCTGCTGCACCGGATCATGGTTGGATCAACCAACCCTGGCGACGTTGTACTGGATCCGTTCTTTGGCACTGGCACCACTGGTGCTGTGGCCAAGATGCTGGGCCGTGAATTCATCGGGATTGAGCGCGAAGAAGAATACCGCAAGGTGGCCGAAAAGCGTATCGCATCGGTCCGTAAATTCGACCGTGACGCGCTGCAGGTTTCGACCTCGAAGCGGGCAGAGCCACGCGTGCCGTTTGGCCAGCTGGTCGAACGTGGCATGCTGCGCCCAGGTGAGCAGCTGCTGAGCATGAATGGTCGCCACAAGGCCAAAGTGCGCGCAGATGGCACCCTGATTGGCGATGACGTCAAAGGATCAATCCATCAGGTTGGTGCGAAGCTGGAAAATGCTCCGTCTTGCAACGGCTGGACCTATTGGTGCTTTAAGCGCGATGGCAAGACTGTGCCTATCGACGTGCTGCGCCAGCAGATCCGCGCCGAAATGCAGGCCTGATACCCCGCACAATACCAATAAAATTGGAACACCGCCGGTGCCGGTGAGCGATTGCTCACGGGGGCACCACACCTTGCCCCGCCTAATAGGCGGGGTTTTTTTTGTTATGTCATTGGAACGTGAACTGACTTTGCCTAGGTAGGCTGTTAGTTAGGCCTGATCTCGAAGGAACGGACATGAGTGATACCACCTTTACGGCGCGGGCCGCGCAGACTCCGGAACGGCATGTGGATTTGGCCGACGTCGTAGCAGACAATGCCTATTCACTGGCTGCGTTAGAGGCGCACAAGCAACGCGGTTTGGAATTGGCCGTTCGCGCCCGCTGGATTGCGATGCCAATCATTGGTGTCATGCTGGTATTCATGAACCCGGAATGGGACGTGTTGTACTACCTTGGCATACTGGCGTTGCTTTGTGCCAATGGTTGGTTGATCGGCCGTATGGGCAAGGTTGGGCAATCAAAGGCTGAGCTATTTCTGATCTTCCTGGATCTGCTTGTTATGACCTTTGGCATGGTGGTGCCCAACCCGTTTGGCGTTCACGATGTTCCGGTTGCGATGCAATACCGGTTTGACAACTTCATCTATTTCTACGTGATTTTGGCCGCAGGCACGCTGGCCTATTCGTGGCGTACCGTGATTGCGATAGGCACCTGGACGGCTGGTATGTGGACCACGGCGCTGATCCTGGCCTGGTGGTTGTCTCCGGTGGATGCCGAGTTGGCGCAGCGCGCCCAAGATGCGTTTGGATTTGATGACTTGCTGCACAAGTTCATGGACCCCAACAACTTTGTGCTTCAGCTTAGAATTCAAGAGGTCGTTGTTTTTGTCATCGTTGCAGCCACGCTTGGCCTGTCGGTGCGCAGGTTCAACGCATTGCTGATGAACAACGCCAGCCTGTCGCGTGAACGGGCCAACCTATCACGGTATTTCTCGCCTAATGTGGTTGAACAGCTTTCGCAGAATGACGAGCCGCTAAAGCAGGTGCGCAGCCAAGATGTTGCTGTCCTGTTTATCGATATCATTGGCTTTACCCGTCTGGCGGCGGGGCTGGATGCGCTCAAGGTGATCGAGCTGTTGCGTGGCTTCCACGGACGTATGGAGCACGAGGTATTCCGGCATCACGGGACACTGGACAAGTACTTGGGTGATGGCTTGATGGCGACCTTTGGTACGCCTGTTGCTGGTGAACAGGACGCGACCAATGCGCTGGCCTGCGCGCGGGCCATGGTTGAGGTGCTGGATCAGTGGAACCTGGAACGTCGGCGCAAAGGGAAATCAGAGATCCAAGTGGGCATCGGCATTCATTATGGTGAGACGGTCATGGGCGATATTGGTGCCAACCGGCTGGAATATGCGGTGATCGGGACAGCCGTAAATGTGGCCGCGCGTTTAGAAGAGATGTCGCGCCCGCTGCAGGCAAATATCGTGATGAGTGATCAACTGTTACAGCAGGTTAAGGTTGAAAGTGTTTCGACTGACCTTGTTGAGGGGTTCAATCCTCAATCCGGGCAAGAGATTCGTGGACTGGATCGTCAGATGAAAGTTTGGACACTGGACCGTCCTGAACCAGCGGCCTGATAAGTTCAAATGGGGCATCAAAAATGTGGAGTGCGTTTGATTCTGATCGGTCGAACCGTTTGTGATATTTTAATTTCCAACCTTGTTAAATAGTTGTGCATCGAAATGAAGTTTCTCGTTTTGCGGTAATAAATCATTGATCCCTTAGGTTGCACATTGGTGGTGTTAACCAGTAAAGGGCGTTTGTGATGAGTAGTGATGCACGGGACCAGATTTGCACCTGGTTTGATCTCGGCGAAGAAAACGCAAAACTGTTGGCCGAATTGGGCCAGGTTCTGCAACCGAAGTTCGATCAAATCCTGGACGGGTTTTATGAGGTGGTCCTGAGCCGCCATGAAACGGCGAGTTTTTTCAAAGACCCAAAGCTGGTTGTCCATGCCAAGTCAGCGCAGAAGGCCCATTGGGAACGACTGTTTTCGGGTAAGTTCGACCGGATGTATTTTGAATCGGCGGAACGTGTCGGCCGTGTTCACTTTCAAATCCAATTGCCGTTTCTGTTGTATCTCGGTGGATATTCCGAAGCCGGCACAAAAATGCTTAGCATTGTTCTACAGCAGGGCGGGCTGGGCAAAAAGAAGAAGATTTCAAAACAGGCAAGCCTATTGATGCGGGTGATGATGGCCGATTGTGAGCGGGTCATCGATGCGTATTTTGAGGCGCAACAAGAAGAGCAGAATAAGGCCCTTACGCTTATGACCGAGGGGATTGAGCGGCTAGAGCAAGGCAATCTTTCCTACAAGATCCGCAAGAGCGAGGCGGGCGGGTTTCCTGAGAAATTTGATGGCATTCGGGTGTCGTATAACAATCTGATCGATCGATGGTCTGAAATCATCGGGTCGTCGACCGAAAGCGCGCATTCGGTGGATGCAAAAATGGCAACAACGTCACAAATGACTCGGGATCTGGCAGAACGGTCCGAGCAGCAGGCCGCGACCTTGGAAGAGGCCGTGGCCGCCGTTGGCCAAGTGACATCAGGCACTAAGGACACCAGTACAATGGTGGTTGAGGCCTCTAAAAAATCAGAACAAAACCATATGGATGCTGAAAAAGGCGGAGCGGTGGCCAAAGAGGCGGTCGAAGCTGTTGTGCGGATCGAAGAATCCTCGGAACAGATAGCGAAGTTTGTAGATGTCATTGATGACATTAGTTTTCAGACCAATTTGCTGGCGCTGAATGCCGGGGTTGAGGCGGCAAGAGCTGGTGATGCAGGGCGAGGTTTTGCGGTTGTCGCGTCAGAAGTGCGTGCATTGGCAGCTCGGGCGTCACAGTCGGCGAGTGAGATCAAGTCACTGATTTCGGCGAGTACGGTGCAGGTGCGCGAAGGCTGTGAGCTGGTCCGTCAAACCGGTGAAAGTCTTGAATGCATCCGCTCGGGGGCCAGCGATGTATCAAGGTTGATGGAAGAAATCACATCAGTGATTTCAACCCAATCTCTAAGTCTTGAGGAGATTGACGTCAGCATGAACGATTTGGGGCGCACAACGCAAGATAGCGCAGCTATGGCATCCAATGTGTTTGAAACAACGGCCAAGCTGGCGACAGATTCAGCGGCGTTGAAGCACCGGATGGACGGGTTTCAGATTGGTAAGAGTTCATCGAACGAACAGCTGATCGATCTGGAATTCGCAAAAGCACAAAGAGCAGGTTAAGGCGGGCCGGGCCTGTTTCTTGTTGCTTGGTACCATCAAGAAATCAGGCTCACAAAAAGGCCTCCGCTATCCCGTTTCCAACGTCCTCCTGGTTGGAAACGGGATTAGCTGGAATATGAACCCATCGGGCATCAAGGAGCAAAACATTGCTTTCGCCGGTTGTCGGCTTTCTAACGAAGGCACCGGACCCAACTCCGCAAAGAACACCGCCATTCGCTGATCCCCGAAATGGTAGCGGGATTTGAGTTGTGCCGCCATTTCTGGAACCGCGATTGGGCCTGATGACAGGTTATCCAAGACAGATCAGCAGATGTTATTTTGGCTTCGGGTTGGCGGCCTTGTTATAGGCAGCCCAATCCGTGATCTCGGGGTAGTACATTTGCCGCCAGTGCCGGACCTTTGGGTTCATGACACGGCGCCATAGGGGAGGGATCATCGCTGCAACAGTCATGACCGGATAACCATAGGGAAGCTGCGGTGCGTCCTCTGGGGTGTGGTTCTGCAGCAGTGGGAACCGTCGATCAGGTTTATAGTGGTGATCCGAGTGGCGTTGCAGGTTGATCAGTAGCCAGTTCGAGGCCTTGTGGGCGGCGTTCCAGGAATGACGCGGCTGCACGTGTTCGTATTTGCCATCGCCCAGATGTTTGCGGGTCAGCCCATAGTGTTCGACATAGTTCACCAGTTCCAACTGCCAGATCGCAACACCAGCTTGCACCAGAAACAGCAGCAGCCCGCCGAAGCCTCCCAGCAGTATCGCCAGCAGCAGCATTGTGCCTTGCAGGGCCCAATAGCGGAAAAACGGGTTGGACAGGTCGGTCCAGGGCAGATCCTTGCGCGCCAGCATCGCTTTTTCAGCGCGGAACGACGAATGCAGGCTTTGTTTCAAAACCCGCGGATAGAACCGATGAAACCCCTCGTTATATCGCGCGGTGACCGGGTCACGTGGTGTGCCGACATAGCGGTGGTGCACCAGCAGGTGTTCAGAGCGGAAATGCGAGTAGAGCACCATGGACAAAAGAATATCACCCAGCCAGCGCTCGACCCGGTTCTTTTGGTGCATCAACTCGTGGCTGTAGTTGATGCCAACGGTTCCTGTCAGCACCCCCATTCCAAAGAAAACGCCAAACTTTTCCAGCCCAGACAGATGGGTGGCACGGGTCACAAACCAGATCAGCCCATAGAGTGACAGGAATTGCAGTGGCACCCAGACCGAGGTCAGGGCCGTGTACCAGGCCAGATCTTCGTCTGGGGTTTGCGGGTCGGCGTTTTCGATATTAACGCCAAAGATACCGTCGAGCGCAGCAAACAGATACCACGTTGCCAGGGGGGCAAGGAGCACGGTCCAGCCGCCGAGGGCAGCGCCAATCCAGACCAATGGCAGGAGAAGGAAAGACATCCAGAATGGCAGCGCGCTTTGCCAGCGGGATAGGGTTTGTGGGGCAATCATACAGCCAACTCCGGTGTTTCAGCGCGCGTCGCGCAGATCCTAGGCCTGAATTGTTAACAACCCAAGGGGTTACTGACCTTGCCACAGATCAAACGCCTTGCGCATGACCGTAGGCAGATCCGAAGGGCGGAAATCAGAGGGCGGAAGGCAAAGTTGACCCTTGGTTGGAATATGGTCTGAGGGCAATTCGGAAACCATGATCTGCAAGATCAGGTGGAAATGCGTAAAAGTATGGCGGACTTCGCCGCCAATATCCTGCCAATCGGCTGCAAAAGGGGGCGCAGGGGTAGGGGCTTCGCCCCATTCGGAACCGGGCCATCCCAACATACCACCAAGCAGCCCCTTGTCGGGGCGGCGCTCCAACAGCCACTCTCCATCAGCGGATCGTGCCAGATAAACGGTGCCGCGGCGGGTTGGTTTCGGCTTCTTTGGTGTTTTCTTAGGGAGCTCAGCTACAGTTCCTGCGACACGGGCCTGGCACGGGTCGCGCCAGGGGCAGATGCCGCAGGCCGGAGACTTTGGGCTGCAGAGGGTTGCGCCCAGATCCATCACCGCCTGCGCATAATCGCCGGGGCGGCGGCCCGGGGTCAATGCTGCGGCCAATGTCTTTAGTTGCGGTTTGGACCCCGGCAACGGTGCATTAATGTTGTACAGCCGGGCCATGACGCGTTCGACATTCCCGTCCAGAACGGTTTCCGGCAGGTCATAAGCAATCGAGGAAATAGCGGCGGCGGTGTAGGGGCCGATGCCCGGCAATTTCAACAGGCCATCATGGGTCGTTGGAAACACGCCGGCGTATTCATCAGTCACCACACGGGCGCATTTCAGCAGGTTACGGGCACGCGCATAATAGCCCAGCCCGGCCCATTCCCCCATCACGTCGCCATCGTCAGCCGCGGCCAGGTCCTGCACAGTTGGCCAGCGATGGGTAAAGCGATGGAAGTAGTCTTTGACTGCCGCCACTGTTGTTTGCTGCAACATGACTTCGGACAGCCAAATCCGGTAAGGGTCGGGCGCAATACCTGCAACACGATCTGCGGGGCTGACCCGCCAGGGCAGGGAACGCGCGTGTACATCGTACCAGGCCAGGATCTGATCGCTCAGGCCCGGTGGATTGTCCTTCAGGTCACGCATTCTTTATCCCTTGTGCTGCGGTTTCGCTGGTTCCTGCCTCTGCGCTCTTTACAATAGGCCCAACAGTCACGCAAAACCATGGTCATGGCCTATAGACGATCAACGACACGCGGGTTCAAGAGAACCGCCAGTTTGCTCAACGAGCAGATACGCAAAACCGGTGAAAGCCGGGGCTTTGCGGTGTCGCGGCTATTGACCCATTGGGCCGAGATCGCGGGTGAGGAGATTGCCGCCATCGCCCGGCCCGTGAACGTTGGCTATGGTCGTGGTGGATTTGGCGCCACGCTGACGGTGCTGACCACCGGTGCCCAAGCGCCGATGCTAGAGATGCAAAAGGAGCGCCTTAGGGAAAAAGTGAACGCGGTCTATGGCTATAATGCCATATCCAAGGTGCGGATTACCCAGACCGCTCCTACCGGGTTTGCCGATGGCCAGGTTGAATTCCAATATGCGCCCGTTGAACGGGCCAAGCCTAAACCCGATCAGCAGGCGGTGGCCGAAGCGGCCAAAGCAGCGACCGGGGTGGAAAGTGATGATTTGCGCCAAGCGCTTGAGCGGTTGGGGCAGAATGTATTGAGCAAGAATAAAACCCAAGGAAAGGGGACTGAATGACCCGACTTATGTATGGTGCCTTTGCTGCGGTTGCAGTGGTTGCGGGGGGCTATGCCCTGATGGGGTCGAACACCCCTGGTACCGTTGCCGAGCTTCCGTTTGTAAGTGCCGCCACTGCACAAGAGGCCGCTGAGGTGGATACCTCGGCCATCACTGAAATGGTGATGGGGGCCGAGGATGCGCCGGTGACGCTGATTGAATATGCGTCGTATACCTGCCCGCATTGCGCCAATTTTCATGCTGGGCCGTACAAGCAGCTCAAGGCTGATTATATCGATACCGGTAAGGTGAAGTTCATCTACCGCGAGGTTTATTTTGACCGGTATGGCCTGTGGGCGTCGATGATTGCTCGCTGTGGTGGCCCCGAAAAGTTCTTTGGCATTTCTGACTTGATCTACAAGGGGCAATCAGATTGGAGCCGCGCTGGCGGAGCTTCTGAAATTGTGGACGAGCTGCGCAAGATTGGACGCTTGGCCGGACTTGAGAATGAACAACTCGAAGCCTGCCTGCAGGATGGTGCCAAGGCGCAGACATTGGTGAGCTGGTATCAAGAGAATGCTGAAGAGCACGGCATTCAATCCACTCCGTCATTTGTTCTGAATGGGACAACAATAACTAATCAATCCTATGATGCCTTCAGCGCGCTGATCGACGCTGAACTGGAAGGTTGATTTTGTTGCGCCCGCTGATTTTTGCGGGCGCAATCCCTACGGTGGCGGAGCAGCTGCTTTTAACATCACCCGCAATTCCTCATCCTGAGATATCTGCAACCGGACGGGCAGGGTAATCACCTTGCTACGAAAGGATTCGGGCAGGCGTACGGCGTCTTTTTCGGTTGTGACCAGCTGTGCGCCCAGCAGTTTTGCCTCAGCTTCAAGGCGGGTCATGAGGGCTTGAGAGAGGGCCTGATGGTCGTCCAGCGCCTCGGCCCGGCGGATGTCTGCGCCTAGGCTGCGTAGGGTGTCAAAAAACTTTTGCGGATGGCCAATGCCTGCAAAGGCGAGCACTTTGGTGCCGTCCCAGGGCATGCCGGTTTCAAGGGTTTTCAGTTCTCCGGTGAAATGTGGCAGCCCCAGTAGATCATTGTTTTGAGCAGAAAAGTTCGCCTGTGCTTTGGCTGAACCCAGTGACAGAACCAGATCAGCGCGTTGCAGGCCAACCGAAACGGGTTCTCGTAGAGGCCCTGCCGGAAGGCAACGACCATTGCCAAACCCGCGCTGGGCATCCACCACGATCAGAGAAAGGTCTTTGGTTACGGCCGGATTTTGAAACCCGTCATCCAGAACAATGACCGTTGCGCCCGCTTCGGCCGCAGCGCGCGCACCTGCTGCGCGGTCACGAGCCACCCAAACCTCGGCAAAAGCCGCGAGCAGCAGGGGTTCGTCGCCAGTGTGTTTTGCACGGTGGCGACCTGGTTCTACTGCAACCGGACCTTCCAACGAGCCGCCATAGCCACGGCTGACCACGTGGGGTTCATGCCCCATATCACGCAGCGCTTCGAGCAGCCAAATGACGGTTGGGGTTTTGCCGGTGCCACCTGCGTTGAGGTTGCCAACGCAGATTACGGGCACGCCGGGGTTAACCGGGTTTCCATTGGCAATCCGTCGTGCAGTGGCACGGCCATAGATCCAACCCAATGGGGCCAGCAACATACTGCGAATATCAAATGAGCCTGGGGACTTGTCCCAGAAGCTAGGTGGCCGCATGTTGGGCCTCCTGCAGGTCCAGCATGTCTTGAATTCTTTCCAATAAGTGATCAGTTAGCTCGGCGCCTTCGGTAACAACTTGCCAGCCTGCAACAGCCATTTCTGCGGCTTTGTCCGGGGCGGATAGCTGGATAACTTTTACGGCCAGATCGTCCTTTCCCTGAACCAATTGCGCGGCCCCTGCGTCGCTGAGGCGAGCGTACAGCTGGGTATGAGCACCGACGCCCGGACCATGCAGGATTGCGGATCCCAATGAAGCAGCATCCATTGGGTTGTGGCCACGTCCGGCTTCATCAAGCGTTCCCGCCAACAAGCTGAGAGGCGCGACGCGATACCACAATCCCAAATCTTCATCACAGGTTAGAAGGACCTGCGTGTTTTCATCCAAGTCTTCGCCAGCTTCCCAATCGGTCACACGCAGACCGCTGTCTCTGAGTTCTTCCCGGGCTGTATCCAGGTCTGAGTATTGTTCCACCGAAAGAACCAATAGCAACCGGTGCAACAGTCGTAACGCGCTGCGGTGGGCCGCAAGAATAACATCCAGCTCGCGAGGGCATGCATGTGCAGCTAACCAAACTTGTCGGCTCCCAACACTGCTCTGAACGCGGGATAACTCATCTTCATGATAGCTGGGCGGAGAGGCTGAGATTCGCAGATGCGATACTTGGCTAAGTTTGTCTGCAGAAACGCCAGCGCGACGTAACTGCACAAGCGCAGATTCGGAAGGCGAGAGAATTGCCGCGAAATTTCCAATTAGCTTGCGGCTTTGATCGGGTAGCCAGCGGCGTTTGCGGGTCGGAAGTTCGTGTGCTGTGACGTCGACCAACAAAGAACTGATCTCGTATTCGCCACATGCTCGCATCAAGTTGGGGCGTAGATTTCCACCCGTCCACAAGAGTAAATCAGGTTGCCAGTGGTCGAGAAATCGACGGATTTCAGCCGAATGGTCAGCAGGCAGTTCACCAATGGCAAGATCGCAGCTCTCGGGGGAGAGCATAGAGATCAATTCGGGTTCGCAGGTCATCAAGACCGAGAGATCGGGGCGCATTGATTTTAGCCTATGCCCAAGATCGCAGAGAGCGAGATACCGCTCGGAACTGGTGGCATGCATCCACAAAAGCTCACCCTCGGGGCGGGGCGGATGGGTGACGCCTTTGCTGTTTGTAGACTTATGCCAGGGCATCGATCGTGATGTTGGGGCAGGACGAAGACCGCGGCTCATAGAGATCAGCCCCACGAGCAAGAGTGAGGGGCCTTGCCCTCAAGCGCTAATTGGGGGTGATGCGCCATGTTGAGATCTCCAGTGTTGTTCAGTAGCCGGATCGGCAAAAAGTTACGCCTTTGGTGCATTAGGTCAAGCGTGGCCCGGGAATGCGAGCGCCTGTATCAAGGCCTCATGCAGCGTGGGGTTGGCCGCAACCACTCCGTTTAGCAGAGGCTGGGGGTTGTTGAATTTCAGCGGTGAACCGCTACGATCTGAACAGATGCCGCCAGCCTCGCGCAGGATCAGATCCCCAGCAGCGATGTCCCATTCCCAGCTGGGCCGAAGGGTCAGCATGGCGTCGAAACGACCGTCAGCTACCTTGGCCATTCGATAGGCCAGCGATGGGCGGTGGCTACGTGTAAAGGAAGGTGCGATGCCCTCGTTCCAATGATGAGCAGCCATTGCTGGACGTGCAGCTAGAACATCTGCCTCAGCAAGTGTGGTCAGGTTGGAAATGGCAATTGGCTCACCATTGCATGTCGCACCAGTTCCCTTAGTTGCAGCATAGAGTAAATCTCGTTGAGGCAAGTAGATAACGGCCGCGGTCACTTCTCCTTGCTCGGCAACAGCCAAGGCATGGGCCCAGGTTCGTGACCCTTCGACAAAGCTGCGGGTGCCGTCGATGGGGTCGATGATGAACACGCGATCTTTGGACAGGCGAGCGTCGCTGTCATCGCTTTCTTCGGACAGCCAGCCATAGTCGGGGCGGGCTTTGGGCAACATGTCCTCAAGCATCGCGTTCACCGCAAGATCAGCCTCGGTCACAGGCCCGGCGTTATCCGGTTTGTCCCAGCGCTGAGCCTCGGAACCTGTGAAAGATAGAGCGATCTTGCCTGCTTGCTGGGCGGCTTCGATCAGGAGTTCAAGGTCAGTTGCCCGCAAGAGTCATGCCTTCGATCAGCAAGGAAGGCACCACGCGCGACAGGTAGGTGCGGGCGTCGTTGGCGGGGATGATAGCCTTGAGCATATCGTGCAGGTTGCCTGCGATGGTGCATTCATTGACCGGATAGGTGATTTCACCGTTTTCCACCCAGAACCCGGATGCCCCGCGAGAATAGTCGCCGGTGTTGGGGTTGATGGTGGATCCGATCATCGAGGTCACAAGCAGGCCAGTGCCCATGCTGCGGATCAGATCCTCACGCGACTGATCACCCTGTGTCAGTTCGATATTCCAGTTCGACGGTGAGGGAACCGAGCCGATCCCACGCGCGGCGTTGCCGGTGCTTTCGAGCCCGAGTTTGCGGGCCGAGGCCAGATCAAGTGTCCAGCCCGTCAGCACACCATCCTCGACAATGGTGCGGCGGCTGGTTGCCAGCCCTTCGCCATCAAAGGGACGGGAGCCAGAAATGCGGGGACGAAAAGGGTTTTCGATGACGGACAGATTGGTTGGCAGGACTTGCTCACCCATGTTGTCCTTGAGCCAGGATGAGCCACGCGCGATGGATGCTCCGTTCACGGCAGACAGCAGATGCCCAATTAGAGACGAAGAAATGCGTTCGTCAAACAGGACCGGATAGCTGCCGGTGTCGGGTTTGCGCGCGTCCAGGCGTTCGACGGCACGGGTGCCCGCAGTGTGGCCAATCTCTTGGGCAGACCGCATGTCGCTTTGGAAGGTGCGTGAATCACCATCGTGATCGCGTTCCATCCCGGTTCCGGTGCCTGCAATACCGACGCAGGACAACGAGTGGCCGGTGCGGCGATATCCGCCCGAAAACCCGTTGGTGGCGGCCAGATGCACCGAGTGTGAACTATAAGACGCCCCGGCAGATTGCACTTGAGTGATGCCTTCAATGGCCTGACATGCGGCCTCGGCGGCCAGGGCATCGTTTTTCAGGGACTCAGGGGCAGGTTCAGGAGAGCTGTCTTCCAGCTCAAACGCCGCCAGATCCCAGCTTTGGATCAATTGCGAAGGATCGGCGAGACCCGCATAGGGATCTTCGGGGGCCTCTTTGGCCATTGCAACGGCGCGCTCGGCCATTGCGATCAGTGTTTCTGGGCGTGCGTCTGACGATGAAACCATCGCCTGTTGCTTGCCAATAAAAACCCGAAGGCCCAGATCAGTGCCTTCGGACCGTTCGGCGTGTTCCAACGCGCCTTCGCGGACTTCAATGGAAACCGCTTGTCCCTCGGCAGCCATGGCGTCGGCGCCATCGGCTCCGGCCTTTTTTGCGGCATCAATCAGAGCTTGGCAGAGCGATTCTGGAGACTGGGTCATGGGCACCTACTGAGTTGATCTAATTGAGGGGATCTGGAGAAGACTGTACCAGCGCGCACCGACAACTGCAAAGGCGACAATAGAAAAAGGGGCCACAATTCGCGGCCCCTTTTCGATCACTTATCAAAGGCGCTTATTTGATGCGCTGACCGTTGGCTAGCACCTGACCATCTTCGGTGACTTCAATGTTGGATGTCATGGTGTCATCACTTTCGCCAGGAACGGTGAACATTCCCATCATCATGCGCGCGCCCATGGCGTCGCTGTCGGACATCAGGCCCATCTCGATCAGTTTGTCGATCAAGCCGTTGGCACCCGAGATTTGAACGTCTGCTGCGCCCGATGGGGCTGGCATACCGCCAAAGCTGACGAGATCATCGTTGTTGAAGGCAAAATCGCCAGTTGCGGACAGGTTTGCACCCGCAGCCGAGACCTGGAGATCATTGATTGTTACTTCGTTCAGCTGCGCAGGAACATCACCATGTGACAATTGCGCCATTTCGGTAAAGTTCAACAGGTCCTGAAGCAGGGTGGTTTTACCGGTCAGGTTCATTGCCAGCGTTGCCGCATCGCGAGGCAGTACTTGGGCCGGGTCAAACATGCCCCAAACACCTTCGCCAAGTTTGATGCCCTCAAATCCAAATGCCATGGTGAAGTCTTGCGGTTCTTCGGACATGGAGACTGGGATGCGGAAATCTCCGGTCATGCGGCCGAAGCTTCCGTCAATAGCGATTGGCAGGCCTGCGTTGATCTGGAAATCAAAGGCAACATCAGAACCGTCAGCAGTAAGCTGAACGCCGTCAGCATTTGCAGAAACAACACTATTAGATGATCCGGTTGTCATCGTTTGTGATGAAACTTCGCTACCGTCCAATTCTACAGTTTTGTTGGACGTGCTTCCACCATAGGTGCCGTTGCCTTTTATCGTTAGGCCCTGATGCAGTGCTGCTGCCAGATTCATGATCGACATACCACCGGTTGGCAAAGTGATGGTCGAGTCGTGGACCATACCTTCGTAAGATCCGGTTGTGGTGGAAACACTGCCGTTAGCGTCTTCGAGTTTCATCGAATAACGAATCGCTGAAGTTTCAGATTGTCCGGCAAGCGTAATAAGGTCTCCGAGTGCGAGGCGACTGGACCCCTTCATTGCATCGCCTGACCCAGTAATCATGGAGCTGACAATGTCGGCACCTTCCGCTGCATTTATGATCAGGTCGGAAATTTCGAATTTGAACCCGTCCATGGCATATGCGTAAGTGATGTCATCAGGATTTCCCGAGGCCACCATTTCGGCGTTGTTGTAGTTGATAAGCAGTTCGACGGCTTCGGCTTCTATTGCTGGCTGCAATCCGGACATTGTAAAACCATATGTCTGCGGGCCATTCAGATCCATTGAAACGGTGCCGTCCCCGTTCTCGGTGTAAGATAGCGTGGGATAGAGAACAACGAACGCGAGCTCATCGCCCGGAAGGGCAATCTGTAATTTAGTGTCGGAGAACTCGACGTTGTTGCCATCGCGATTAATTGTCGCCGTCAGTTCACCACCAATTGACTGAGCAAGCGTCTGATAGCTGTTCCAGATGTCGTCTGCGGTAATGTCTGCCAATGCAGGTGCGGCGGTCAGGGCTGCAAAGCTAACAGACAGCAGGGCGGTGGAGTTCTTGAACCTCATGAAAAGCCTTTCAAATCGTTTGGTCAGAATGGGTTACAGGGAACTAAGCCGCTAAGCCGCGGAATTTCAACCACAAGTCGCAAAAAAAGGCCGCCTCCCTAGGGGGAAACGGCCTCAACTTTTCGCAATTTCAACGCTTATTTGATGCGTTGACCGTTGGCCAATATCTGACCATCGCCGGTGATTTCCAGTTTGGAATCAAGCGTATCCTCGCCTTCACCCGGAACTGCCAGCATGCCAATCATCATCCGCGCGCCCATGGCGTCGCTGTCGGACATCAGGCCCATCTGGATCAGCTTGTCCATCAAGCCGTTGGCACCCACCAGTTTCAGGCTGGCGCTGCCGGTTGGGGCAGGCAGGCCATCAAAGCTGACAAGATCTTCGTTGTTGAAGGTGAAATCGCCGTTTCCGGTTAGTTTGGCTCCTGCGGCTGAAACCTGGATCTGATTGATGGTCAGTGCGTTTAGCTCGCCCGGCTCTTGCTCACCCATATCAACGGCGTCAATGGCTTCGGGGTCGAACAGATCAAACAGCAGTTTACCCTTGCCGGACATATCTACAACGATAGTGGCTGGATCGTGCGGTAGAACGCCGGTTGGATCAACCATACCCCACAGCATGTCTGGAACAGCAAAATCGCGCAGAGTCAGACCAAGGGAGAAGTCCTGCTCGGTATCCGACTTGGAGATCGGCATTGCCAGCTTGGCACCATATTCGGCCAGGTTCAGTGAAACCGGGAAGGGCAGGTCGCTGCTGGTCACATTGATTGCTGTAGCCATCTGCGACAGGTCATATGACAGCTGCCCGTTGCCCATAGCGACCGCGATCTTGCCACCTTCGGATGAGGTTTCCAGGCCAAAGCTATCACTACCACCAACACCAGACATTGACGCATTGCCTGCGGTGTAAGCAAAGGCGCCGTCAAAGGCGAAACCTGAGGCAAGCATTGCGGTGATATCGGCAAAATCCAGTCCCATCGGGATGGAGCTGGTGCCGCCAAAGCTTAGCCCTTGCAACGTGCCCTTGGCCGAGCCACCATCGCTGCCGCCGGGTTCCTTGGCTCCAAAATCATAGTTCAGCGAGGCTGCTGTCATGTTTTGGTCATAGCTGCGCACGTCACCTACGATCATGTTGGTCTTGGTGACAACATCCGTGAGTGAGATGGTGGCCTTGACCATACCTTCGGGCATGGCTTCGCCGTCGGCCATGACTTTACCCAGAGCGACTTGGACCAGAGGTGATGCATAATCATAGGTCATGTTCGAGGCATCGCCGGACACCAGCATTGGGCTGCCGTCATGTGTATAGATCAGCTCACCCGTGCCTTCGTCGCCATCACCACTAAAGCTGACGGTGATCGGGAACTCTTTGGGGAATATAACGTTGACGGTGCCGTCGCCGTTCTCGGCAAACTGAATTTCCGGCAGTGTCATACCAATGGTGGCGTCCTCTTCGGGGATCGCTATCTTCATAGAAACATCTGAGACTGTGAGCGTACCGCCAGACAGATTTTCGGCGCCACCTACGTCATAGCCAGTGCCAGACAGATAAGACTTCCAATCATCCCAAACTTCTTGGGCGCTAAGATCGGCCATCGCCCCCTGTGCAGAAAGGGCAAAAACAAACGCTGCACTGTAACCACGTGCGAGGAAAACTGACATAAGACAACCTTTCTTTTTAATCGGTGGGACTATGCTCGGCAGTTAGCTATTCTGGGTCAAGGGTCCAGATGTCTGACTGTTCCCCGTTTACATATTACCACGAAATTGAAGTCGTGAGCTGGAGATTAAATTCATGGAATTCAAGGGGAAGACTGTCATCATCACGGGTGCCAGCCGGGGAATCGGGGCTGAGGCTGGCCGGGTGTTTGCGGCAGCGGGGGCCAATGTGGCCTTGCTGGCAAGGAGCTTGGACAGTCTGGAAGAGCTGGCGGCAGAGATCGGCGATAATGCGCTGGCGATTGCCTGTGATGTTGCTGACTATGCCTCGGTCGAGGCTGCGGTACAGCAAACCGTTGAAAAATTTGGTGGCGTTGATGTTCTGATCAACAACGCCGGAGCGCTGAAACCCATTGGCCCCATGGTCGAGGCAGAACCGGATGATTGGGGTAAGGTCATCGATATCAACGTCAAAGGCGTGTTCAACGGAATGCGTGCGGCTGTACCGTTAATGAAGGCCGCGGGTGGTGGCTCGGTGCTGACGGTCAGTTCTGGCGCAGCCCATAACCCGCTCGAAGGGTGGGGTGCCTATTGCACCTCTAAGGCGGGCGCGGCGATGCTGACCCGGGCATTGGACCTTGAAGAACGTGGCAATGGTATTCGCGCCATGGGCTTGTCTCCGGGCACGGTTGCCACGCAGATGCAACGGGACATCAAGGCCAGCGGCATCAACAAGGTCAGTGAGCTGAACTGGGAAGATCACGTTCCAGCGGATTGGCCTGCTCGGACGTTGTTGTGGATGTGTTCGACCGAAGCGGACGAGTATGTTGGTAGCGAAATAGCGTTGCGGGATGAAGAGATCCGCCAACGGGTTGGCTTGAAGTGATTGACCTGAAGATCGAAGAGTCCGGGCTGTGGATGGTGACGCTCAACCGCCCGGAAAAGGCCAATGCTCTGACGGCTGAGATGCTGCAAGAGCTGCTGTATATCGCCCAGCGTGCTGTTGCTGCTCGCGGGTTTATCCTGACGGGTGCAGGCAAAGTATTCAGTGCTGGGGCTGATCTTGAGGCAGCAGCTGCGGGGCTTGCGACCTCGTCGCTGTGGGAGGAGCTGTCAGCAGCCATCGCTGCGATTCCCTGCCTGTCGGTGGCAGCGCTGAACGGGACGCTTGCTGGCGGTGCAAATGGCATGGCGCTGGCCTGCGATATGCGCATAGCGATTCCCAGTGCTAAAGTGTTTTATCCAGTGATGAAGCTGGGCTATCTGCCACAGCCATCAGACGTCAAACGCATGTCTACTTTGATTGGCCCGGCACGCACTAAGTTGGTGTTAGGCGGAGGTCAGAAGATTTCAGCGCAGCAGGCATATGAATACGGTCTGATCGAATGGATTGTGGAGCCGCAGGACTTGATGCCGACTGCGCGTGACCTTATGGCAGATTCGCTTGCGGCGAAACCGGAGATTGCACAGCGAATATTGAAGATGTGTCGGGAAAGCTGATCCAAGTTCTCCCGCCCGTCGTTGGCCTTCTGTCGAAGGCGCGCCTCTCGTTGGGCGTTGCACCGCGCAAGCGCGGTGCAACGCCCAAGGCCGCCAAGGGGATTGGCGCAGCCAAATCACCTGCGGGCGCGGGAGCGCTACGAGACTGGATCAGTGCTGGCGTAGCTTGCCGAGGATTCGTGAGCAGAATTCGAGCGGGCGTTTTGCGACCCAAGTGACAAATTTGGCAAGCCGGGGGGAGTGCGCAGTGTTTCGATCTGATGGTAATTGCGTGCCAGTTCGGCCTCGGTCAGCGTGGCTTGGATCTCGCGGTGGCAGATGTCATGCAGCCGAACCACAGGCCGACCCTTGCCTCCCTTCAGTTTTGGCATCAGATGGTGGAGGCTTTGTGGCACGCCCTTGAGAATTGGGCGCTGGCAGAGTGGACAGATCGGATCGGACATGGCGGGGCTCGAATGCGCCGTAATTCAGCGCTGACAAGGGGGCTATATGCCGGAAAAATTTGATGCGGTGGTTGTTGGGGCTGGGCCCGCTGGCTTGATGGCTGCAGCAATGCTGGCGCGCGCAGGGCGCAGTGTTCTTGTATGTGAGGCCAAGCCCTCGGTTGCGCGTAAGCTGCTGATGGCGGGGAAGTCTGGACTGAACCTGACCAAAGATGAGCCGCTTGACGAGTTGATCCGGCATTATGGCGAGGCTGCTGACTGGCTGGCCCCGATGATCCGTGAGTTTGATGCGCAAGCGGTGCAGGACTGGGCAAGAGGGTTGGGATCTGAGCTGTTTACCGGTTCTACCGGGCGGGTTTTTCCGACGGTCATGAAGGCATCGCCCCTGTTGCGGGCTTGGTTGGCCGAATTGGACGGACTAGGTGTGCAGCGACGGACACGGTGGCGGTGGACCGGCTGGCAGGATGGCGTGCTGGTCTTTGATACGCCTGAAGGCAAGCAGTGTTTTACAGCGCGGGCAACCGTTTTGGCCATGGGGGGTGCCAGCTGGGCGCGGCTTGGGTCGGACGGGCAGTGGGCCGAGGTCCTCGCAGGGCAAGGGATCGTTCTATCCCCGTTCAAAGCTGCAAACGCCGGGCTGATGGTTGAATGGTCCGACCATATGAAACCGCAGTTTGGTGCACCGCTCAAAGGTATCGCTTTGCAGGCGGGATCGTTGTCGTCACGTGGTGAGGCGGTGATTTCCGAACGCGGGCTAGAGGGCGGGGGTATCTATGCGATCTGTGCTGCCGTTCGTGAAGGCGCGGGTCTGACGCTGGATTTGTTGCCGGATTTGTCCGCTGCCGAGGTGTCGCGCCGACTGTCCAAACCGCGTGGCAAGGCGAGCCAGACCAATCATCTGCGCAAGGCGCTGAAACTGGATCCGGCACGGATTGCGCTGTTGCAGGAGTTTGGGCGTCCCCTATCGCAGAACCCCGAAGAATTGGCGCAGGTGATCAAGGCTTTGCCGGTTAAACACGCGGGGCTGCGGCCAATGGACGAGGCGATTTCGACCGCGGGCGGGGTGGTCCGTGCGTCACTGGATGATGGTTTGATGTTAAAGCAGATGCCGGGTGTGTTTTGTGCCGGAGAGATGTTGGACTGGGAAGCGCCTACGGGTGGCTATCTGTTGACTGGATGTCTGGCAACCGGGCGCTGGGCTGGGCGAGCTGCGGCGCAGTATTTACAAGAGTTCGGGGAGGGCGATTGATGCAAACCTTTGGCCCGAACGACAGCTCGGGCCGCGCCTGACCTTCCCCGCAGGAAGGCGCTTCTCGCCTCCCCAAGGTCAGTCATGCCCCTAGTCGATCAACTCTCTAAGTAAGCCATTGCTCGTTTGAACGCCGGACGTTCGCGCATGTCTCGGGCATACCCACGCATTGTCTGATCCTCGACCGGAAAACTGGCAACCAACGACCAGTTCAGACAGTGGGTGGCGACAATATCTGCGATGGTGAAGCTGTTACCCATCAGGAACGGCCCGTCGAACTGTTTGCCTTGCCGCGCCAGGTTGCGTGCGAACTCCCATTTCAGGCTGTCCTTTACCGCAGGCACGCGTTTGTCTTCGGGCAGAATGAAGCTGTGACGTGCGGCGGTCCACAGCACCGCGTCAAATTCATCCAGCCACAGGTTGGTCATCGCATCCTGCTTGGCCCGGTCGATTGTGCCGGGGGATGCGGTCATTTTGCCGTGTTTGTCCGCCAGATAGCTGAGAATGGCCATCGAATCGGTCAGCACTTCGCCACCGTCCACCAGAATTGGAACCTTGCCCGAGGTATTCAGCGCACGCACATCTGGATGGTGCGGCGTGACATTGAACAACTCATAGGGCTCGCCCAGCTCCTCCAGCATCCACAACACACGAAATGCCCGGCTTTTGACGGCTCCGTAAAGTTTGTACATTCTGATCCCTCGAACTGTTTCAGCGCCACAATGAAAGTTGTGACGCCAAGGTCAAGGGGTCAGCGGGCGCGGCTAAGCATGGCGAGCCGGATCAGGGCACGCTCCATCAGCGCAAGGGCAGGGGCCGTTTGTCCGGCCGATCGCAGCTGAAGATCGGTATCGGTCAGCAACGTTAGCGCAGTTTCCAACCGGTCAACGCCCCAGCCTTGGGCCTGTCGCAGCACCCGATCCCGACGTTTGCCATATAGGGGGGGGCGTAGCCGCCCGATTCCCTGTGAGGCACCACCGGGGTAAGAGGCGCAGGTATAAAGCGTGCGAAAATGGCGGGTAGCGCCAATACAGAGCGTGACCGCATTGGTGCCCTGCGATTGCAGGCGACGAATCAAGGGTCCAATCTCGCCGCTGCGACCCTCGGCCACCACGTTCAACACATCGTCCAGTGCCGCCTCGGTCGATTGTGGGGCTACGGCGTCGATATCTTCCAGTGTCAGTGGACTGGTGTCGCCGTGTTTGTACAGCGCCAGCTTTTCGATCATCCGCGAGAAGTCGCCTGGCCCGATGTCATTGGCGATGTCCGTCAGGGCCGACATGCTGTCGCCAGGCACATCGCGAATCGAGGCCTCACCTAGGATACGTTCAATTTCGGCGCGTGAGGGTGGGTCGTCGTATATGCCAACGGCATAGGCGTTGCGATGACCTTCGAACCCTTTGCGCAGTTTTGATGTGGCCTTGAGCTGACCGCCCGTAACCATGATTTGGGCATCGCCGGGTTGCCATTCTTCGAGTGCTGCCAGAATGGCGGGGGCAGCCTGATCATTGGCATCTTCAACAAACACAGCGCGGATGCCGGGGAAAAAGCCCACTGCCTTGACCGCATCGAGCAGTTGCGCCGGGTCTTTGCGCAATCCACCGGCTGGCATTCGGGTCAGGCGCATCTCTTCTTCGGCGTTGGGGCCCAACAAGGCCGCCAGCATTTGTTGACGTTTCAACGCCACCCGCATCGCATCGCCGCCATAGATCAGTATTCCGGTTTTATCCGGTTCTGGACGGGCAAAATACCCTTCGGCGTCGCGCGGGCTTAGTTTCATGCGGGAGGGATCACGGAAGGATCGGTCGACAGGTCAGCAGTCGACAGAATGCGCGTGTTGATCTGATCCGCCAGAATCACCATCAAGCGCCGATGTGCATCCCGCTCACTTGCTAGGGTTTCCACGGTGGAGCCGGTGGCAGAATAACCGGTAAAGGCTTCTTCGTTGCCGCTGGCAACAACTTTACCATCAGACAGACGGGTCAGGGTGTAGCTGGCCTTGCCTAGAATGGAATAGCGGGTGATCTGGCTGTCTTCGGTAATCGCTTGACCCTCATCGCGGGTGCTCAGTGTCAGGTCCAACTGAAAGGCACCCGCACCTGCACGGCCCAAGCGCTGCTCTAGATTCTTGACCAGAAGATACGAATTCACTTCGCTGGTGGACGGAATATCGTCGGGCGCCTGAATTGTGATCTGACCATACAGCGCATCACCCGTGCCGCCAGGCGCATGCACTGGGGTAAAGCCGCAGGCTGCCAGCGCCACAGGCGCCAGCAGGGTGAGCAGGGTTCTGCGATCAAGCAACGACATTCACGATACGTCCGGGCACAACAATCACCTTTTTGGGCGCATTGCCATTCAACGCCTTTTGCACAGCTTCGGTTGCCAGCGCGATTTTTTCAACCTCGGCCTTGTCCATATCCTTGGGTACGCTGATTTCAGCGCGGCGTTTGCCGTTGATCTGGATTGGCATGGTAACAGTGCTTTCAACCAACATTGATTCGTCCACTGCGGGCCAAGTGGCCAGCGCAACCAGGCCTTCGCCGCCCTGATGTGCCCAGATATCCTCGGCCAAGTGCGGGGTCATTGGTGACATCAGCTGGGCCAGTGTCATAACGGCCTGCTTTTGAACCGCCGCGCTGGCCTTGGACTTGGCCAGAGTATTGGTAAAGGCATAGAGCTTGGCAATCGCGGCATTGAAGCCAAAGGCATCAACGCCCAGCGTCACGTCGCGAATGGCCTTATGCATCTCGCGCAGCAGATCCTCATCACCTTGCCCCTTGGCAGCAGGATCCATAGCGCCGATTTTATCACACAGGTTCCAGACGCGGTTCAGGTGCTTGTAGGATGCCTCGGCCCCCGAAGCAGTCCATTCAACATCACGCTCGGGTGGAGAATCGGACAGCACGAACCAGCGTGCGGTGTCGGCACCATAGGACGAGATGATGGCCAGTGGGTCGACCACGTTGTTTTTCGACTTCGACATTTTGGCCGAAGGAATCACTTTGACCTTTTCGCCAGTTTCTTTGACGAAGACGCCACCATCGCGCTCTTCGACTTCGGCCGGGTAGTGATAAAGCGTGCGTCCGTTGTCGTCTTTGCGTTCTGCGTTTTCAAAGATCGCGTGAGTCACCATGCCCTGAGTAAACAGTGCATCAAAGGGCTCTTTGGCGCTTTCTGGCAGGTGACCGCAGATCTGCATCGCACGGGCAAAGAAGCGCGAGTACAGCAGGTGCAGAATCGCGTGTTCGATGCCGCCGATGTACTGATCAACGTTCATCCAATACTCGGCCTCGGCCATATCGGTCGGGGTTTCGGCACGCGGAGCGGTGAAACGGGCGAAATACCAGGACGAATCAACAAAGGTGTCCATGGTGTCGGTTTCGCGCTGGGCTGGCTTGCCACAGGACGGGCAGGCGCAGTCACGCCAGCTGGGGTGACGGTCCAGCGGGTTGCCGGGAACCGAGAAATCAATTGCCTTGCCTTCTTCGTCATAGGGCAGGGCGATCGGCAGGTTTTCTTTCTTTTCCGGAACCACACCGCAGTCATCGCAATGAACGACAGGAATCGGCGCGCCCCAATAGCGTTGCCGTGACAGGCCCCAGTCACGCAGGCGGAACTTGGTGACACCCGTGCCCCAGCCAGCTTTCTCGGCAAAATCGACGGTAGCGTTGATTGCTTCTTCGCCTGTGGCTTCGTCCAGTCCAGCAAAGTGGTCGACCCAGCGAACTTTCTCGGACTTGGTTGGCACAAAGGCTTCGTTTGCTACTGGAGTATCATTGTCGAGCGCAAAGAAGGTGTCGACCACTGGCAGGTTATACTTGCGGCAGAAGTCCAGATCGCGCTGGTCGTGGGCTGGGCAGGCAAAGATCGCGCCGGTGCCGTAGTCCATCAGGATAAAGTTGGCGATCCAGATGGGAAGCTCCGCGCCAGTCAGCGGGTGCTTGGCCTTGATACCGGTGTCATACCCCAGCTTTTCAGCGGTCTCGATGGCCTCTTCGGTGGTGCCACCCTTGCGGCATTCTGCAACGAATTCAGCAACTTCAGTCGATTCGGCTTCCAATGCCTTGGCAATGGGGTGATCGGGTGAGATGCCGACAAAAGATGCACCGTTCAGGGTGTCCGGACGTGTGGTGTAGACCTCAATCGGTTCGCCGCCATCGGTGCGTTCAAACGCGAACTGCAAACCGCGTGACTTACCGATCCAGTTTTCCTGCATCAGGCGTACTTTGGCAGGCCAGTTGTCCAACCCGTCGAGTGCTTCGAGCAGTTCCTCGGAGTAATCCGAGATCTTGAAGAACCACTGGGTCAGCTCGCGCCGTTCAACCAAAGCTCCTGAACGCCAGCCGCGACCGTTTTCAACCTGTTCGTTTGCCAGAACGGTCATGTCGACCGGGTCCCAGTTCACAACGGCGTTCTTGCGGTAAACCAAACCTTTTTCAAGGAAATCAAGGAACAACGCCTGTTGCTGGCCATAGTAGTCTTCGTCACAGGTGGCGAACATGCGCGACCAGTCCAGCGACAGCCCCAGTGGCTTCATCTGCTCGACCATTGTGTCGATATTGGCGTAGGTCCAGTCCTTGGGGTGCCCGCCCGATGCCATGGCAGCGTTTTCAGCTGGCATGCCAAAAGCGTCAAACCCCATGGGGTGCAGCACGTTGTGGCCGGTGGACATCTTATAGCGCGCGACAACGTCGCCCATGGTGTAATTACGCACATGTCCCATGTGCAGCTTGCCTGATGGATACGGGAACATCTCGAGCACATAGTACTTCGGCTTATCCGCCGTACGTTTGGCTTGGAAAATCCCGGCCTTATCCCAGGCCTCTTGCCATTTTGCTTCGATTTCGGAGGCTGAGTAGCGCGACATCAGTGCGGTCCTTTGAATAAAAACGCCGGGTCAAGACCCGGCGCTGTCATACTGATTTTCTTAGTCATGATCCAGTGGTCAGTCGGATCACAGTTTTTTGTCGGCGATCCGTAGCTGCCGTGCCCGCGACAATATGGCGTCCTCTATCGCACGGGTTGTGCTGGCGTTAACGGGTCCGTTTTGTGAGTGCAGAGATACGTTCAACGACCGTGCATCCAAGGCAGGGTCTTTGATATGAACGGTTGCACGGTAGGATTGGCCGCCCCCCGGTGGTGTCCCATATCCGGTCACAATCACACCGGTAAAGGGATCAACAGATTGAACGGGGAGAAAGTTCAGTACATCCAGTGACGCCGTCCACAGGTAGCGATTCACCTGAACGGTTTGCTCGGCGTCGTTGGGGCCAAAAAGGTCGAATAATGAAGAACCTTCAGTGAATTCCGGGTCGGATGGATTTCCGCCAACCACATTTTCGTTGTAGGTTGAGGCACCATCGCTGCCATTACCCTTGAACATGCCACAGCCGCCAATTGCGGTCAGCAGTGAAAACAGTCCAATAATCTTGAGCCAGCGCATAATAGGCAGTTCCGTTACTTAGGTCGGTTGGGCAGTAGTCCTAGCCAAGGGATCGTGTTGCAACAAGTCTATTCTTTAAGAGAAGCATCTATGTGTAGGGCAGGTCAGGTGCCAAGCGTTAAGATACTGTGACATCCTTGCACCAACTTTAGCGTGAAAAGAATGGTGCTTTACCTGCCCCTTGCACCAAGACCCCAAAAAGAGCGAAACGAGGACCGTACTCAGACATGTGCCATTTGGTGCTTGTTTGAGAGAAATCTAAACCCGAGGGAAAAAGATTATGAAAAAGATTCTCTTCGCTTCTACTGCGCTGGTTGCAACCGCAGGCATGGCAGCAGCTGACATCAACTTCGGCGGTTACGGCCGTTTTGGTATTTCGTACAGCGAAAACGCTGGTACCGCAGGTACAGCTACTACTAACGGTACTTCCGACACCATCATCGTAAGCCGTTTCCGTATGAACATCGACGGCGATGCAACCACCGACGGCGGCGTACGCTTCTCGGCTCGTGTTCGTCTGCAGGCTGACGAAGTTTCCGGCGGTACAACTCGCGGCGAAGCCGGCGCAGCTGGCCTGAACGGCGCTCGTTTCTCGGTTGAGTACGAAGGTCTGCGTGTTGACGTAGGTAACGTTGCTGGTGCGATCGACAACCTGCCTAACTACTACGGTGAAGAGCCAGGCCTGGAATACTTCGTAGGTCAGTACGCTGCTGTAGACTATAGCTTCCTGGGCTACTCGTCCGGTGGCGCAGGCTCGAACGGCGTTTACGCTCGTTACGCTGCTGGTGACTTCGCAGTTGCTGCTTCCTACGACCAAGCTGCTGGTGGCACCGCCACTGCAACTACTGGCGACCGTTGGGACATCCACGCTGCTTACACATTCGGCAACATCACAGCTGCTCTGGCATATGGTGAAACTGACACCACAGTTAAAACAGACATGACTGTTCTGACACTGGGCGGTTCCTGGGGTGCATTCACTGGTACTCTGATGGTTGGTGACGAAACTACTGGTTCCGTTGCAACTGGCGACACTTTCTACGGTGTTTCGGGTGCTTACGACGTATCTTCGGCTACAACCATTGGCTTCACCTACGGTGACGGCTCCGGTACAGGCGATGCACAGCAGTACGGCATCGGTGTTAACCACGACCTGGGCGGCGGTGTCTCCCTGCGTGGCGGTATCGGCAACACAAAAGTTGGTGGTGTATCCACAACACGTGCCGACTTCGGTGCTCGCTTCAACTTCTAAGTTGAGCTGAACCACACGGTTCTTTGGGCGGTCTCTTCTGAGGCCGCCCTTTTCTTTTGTGCATAAACAGTGTTTGTCTGCCCCAAACAGATATGAGGGCCGAAATGTCACTGGATGAAATCAAATCCCGCATTGCCAAAGCCGAAGCTGAAGCCGGACGTGAGCCGGGCTCGGTAACACTGATCGCGGTGTCCAAGGTGCAGCCAAACGAGCGGGTCGCGGCGGTACTAGAGCAGGGCTATCGGTGTTTTGGTGAAAACCGGGTGCAAGAGGCGGCGGGCAAGTGGCCTGACTTTATGCAGCAATATGATGGTGTTGATCTGCATCTGATCGGCCCGCTGCAAACCAACAAGGCGCGCCAGGCGATGGAACTGTGTCACGCCATTCACGCGGTTGACCGTCCCAAACTGGCGAAAAATCTGGCACGGCTGGCGCAGGAACTGGGGCATTGCCCGGATCTGTTCATTCAGGTGAATACAGGCGAGGAAGAGCAAAAAGCCGGGATCATGCCAGCCGAGGCCGATGACTTTATCACGGAATGCAGGGCTTTGGATCTGCCGATCAAAGGTTTGATGTGCATCCCGCCGGTTGATGAGGAGGCCGCACTGCATTTTGCCCTGCTTGCCAAGATTGCCAAGCGCAACGGGCTAGAAGGCCTGTCGATGGGAATGAGCAGTGATTTCGAAAAGGCGATTGCGCTGGGAGCGACCCATGTGCGGGTTGGGTCCGCTATTTTTGGGGCACGAGGCTACTAACCTAATTCCGGGACAATAACCCTTGTTCCGGGCTGAACCTGGGTTGCCAGCCAATGCAGGTCTGATCGGCTAAAAGCGATGCAGCCCTCGGTTGGATAACCGGGGCGTCGCCATTGGTGAATGAATATGGCGGATCCCTGGCCCGGCTGCGCGTTGGGCCAGTTCCAATCCAATATCAGAACCAGATCATACAGCGGATCACTACGGCGCAGTTTCTCGTGGCTGAACCCGTAAGGCGCTCGGACATGTTGGTTATAGGCGATGTCTTTTACATCATCCGACCACAGATCACCGGGGCCAATGGGCTCGGCCCAGTCTGCCGGGCAAGGGAGACGGTCGGGGCGATACAGCATCCCGACGATATGATGGATGCCCACAGGCGTGGCCCCGTCACCTTCGCATTTGGCTGCTGAGATCCCACATTTGCCAATCGAACAGGGCAAAAAGCGTCCAGCAAACCGTATCCCACGTGGGGTTAGAACCAGATCAGCTGGGCTCACAGCATGTGCCCCGATTTACGTGCCTTGGTCGCCAGATAGTCACGGTTAAAGGTGTTTTCTCCAACTTGCAGCGGCACCCGCTCAGTTACCTTGATACCTGTATGTTCCATCATGGCGATCTTTTTTGGGTTGTTGGTCAGCAGCCTGACTTGGCCAAAACCCAGTTTGCTCAGGATTTCGGAACCAATGCGAAAATCGCGTTCATCGTCCTCAAAGCCCAGTCGATGATTGGCCTCAACTGTGTCAAACCCTTGATCTTGTAGTGAATAAGCGCGCATTTTATTGGCTAGGCCGATACCGCGACCTTCTTGGTTCAGATAGAGCAACACGCCCGAACCCTCGGCACCCATTTGGGCCAAAGCGCCACGCAGTTGTGGGCCGCAGTCACATTTCAAAGATCCCAGGACATCGCCGGTGAAACAGGCCGAATGCAGCCGCGCAAGCACTGGTGCATTACGGTCAGGGCGGCCAATTTCGATTGCATAATGCTCTTCGTTGCCGTCTTCGGGTCGGAAGATATGCAACCGGCCGATGCCTGCGGCCTCCACTGGCAGGCGCGCAGCCGCAACGGGATGCAATGGTGAACTCTGGTCCAACAAAGGTTCAGCGGCAGTTCGGTCGATCAGGGTCAGACCATGGTCACCAGCGAAAAGCTTTGCCTTATCGATTGAAACCAATAGGGCAGCGGGCAGCAGGCGGGCAGATTTCACCAGTGCAATTGCAAGTCGGTGAAGCTCGGTATCTCCATCGCGTAAACAGTTAAATGGCCCCTTCATGGGGGAATTTAGATCATCCGCTGGATCTGCAAGCGCCTGAACCCATTCAAGGTCTGCACTGCTGGGTAAGGAAATGCGCGCGATGTCACCGTCATAAACCCGAGCTTTGAGCGTTTCAGCTCTGCGAGCGGTTAGCGCCAGTGACACCGCTCCTAAGCCTCGCAGATCTGCCAGCCGCTGAGGGGTCAGGCATTCGGCTGCTATCGCTAGGACGGCACCGCCATCGCCGGTCAGCACCACCGGCAATCCCATACGCAGATCAACTCGGGCTCGGGCCAGCAGCTCGATCATTGAGGGCATCAGACTCATCAGCGTTTCTCGACCTGTGGTGAAACATAAACAGGCTTTACCTATGCCCAATTACAAGGAAAGTGAAACAATTCCCGCGCAGGGTACACGTGCGCGTGAGAGGGTTGCAGCATATCTTGCTGTTTCGGTTTGCGGCACTCATGTGTGAGACAACAGGACAGGAGGGTTTCCCGATGGCACAACTTAAGAAAATACTGCTGGTCGACGATGACGAAGACCTGCGCGAGGCGCTAAGCGAGCAGCTGGTGATGACCGAAGACTTTGACGTGTTCGAGGCGGACAACGGCCAAGGCGCGATGGAGCGTGCCAAGGAAGCGCTGTATGATCTGATCATTCTGGACGTTGGCCTACCGGATACCGATGGCCGTGAGTTGTGCCGCCTGATGCGTAAACAGGGCGTTAAAGCCCCAATTCTGATGCTCACTGGCCATGACAGCGACGCCGATACCATTCTTGGTCTCGACGCTGGTGCCAATGACTATGTCTCTAAGCCGTTCAAGTTCCCAGTTCTGTTAGCCCGGATCCGCGCCCAGTTGCGTCAGCATGAACAGTCGGAAGATGCGGTTTTTGCGCTTGGCCCGTATACTTTCAAACCGGCGATGAAAGTTTTGATGACCGAGGACGATCGCAAGATTCGTCTGACCGAGAAAGAGACCAACATACTCAAGTTCCTGTACCGCTCGAACGATGGTGTGGTGGCGCGCGAGGTGCTGCTGCACGAGGTTTGGGGCTACAACGCGGGTGTCACAACCCACACGCTGGAAACACATATCTATCGTTTGCGGCAGAAAATTGAGCCAGATCCATCAAATGCACGGCTATTGGTAACAGAATCCGGCGGATATCGGCTGGTTGCCTGACAATTTTCGTGTCGAGGTGTTTAAAAAGGCAAATGTAGACATACTTATTAATTAACAGACCCCGCGCATATCCGGGTTACGATATGCACCTCCCTGTTGGACTTGGCCGGGCCTAGTGCCCGGCCTTTTTTTGTTTTGACCTTAGCGATTTAGAACGCGCAGGCGGCTTTCAAACTCACCACGATCTACGTAGCATCCATGCAGGTGACGAAACCCTGTTTGCGGATCAAAGGCCTCGCGCCCGTGCAGAACCCGACGGTTGTCAAAGACTACCATTTCACCAGCTTTGAGCTTGAGTGTCACCAAATAGGCAGGATCACGGGTCATGATCATGAATTGGCGATAGGCACGGTAGTAGCGCACCATTAAAGTTGGCTCCAAATCCAGCACATCAGCAATATGCGCGTTAAAGCAAACTTCGATGACTTGACCATCTTCGTCCAGATTGATCACCTTTTTACGGCTTCGGATGTCGGTATCTTCATCATGAAACCGGAATGGAACTGAGATCGTAGAGAGCAGTTCAAATGCTTCTGGATCCGTCTCTCGCAGGTCATGCGCAATGGCATAGCCGTCACAGAACAGCGAGCCGCCGCCCTGCGCTTCGTTGGCTAGGCAATGTAGAAACTGGAAACCGGGCGGTAATTCCTGATTGGTCAGATCGGTGTGCAGTGGCAGTGCAACCGAGGTATAGGCCAGATTGTTAGGGTTGGGTTTTGACTGCACCTCAAATGTGCGGCCAAAATTGGTTTCGCGCAGGAACCCGATGCGACGTGCGACATCCATGCCTGCCTCTGTGCTGTCAGCGAGACCTTCGACAATGGAAAACCCAATTCTTTGGGTGTCCACCAGCCAATCACGCAGGGCTGCATCCGATTGCAGGACGTCGCTGGCCTCGGCCCGAGGAACTCCAGAAGCTCCAAGTGGGCTACGCCAGATTTCAAAACCGGTATAAGCCGAGTCATGTGCCCGTTGACCGGGGCTGCGCGTGCGTAACCAGTCCATATCGAAGGCGCTGATGGTATCGTCACCAGCCCACAAGATTGTCAGGGTTTTGTCATCAGCTTCGATTTTGACTGGGGCAACATCAAGGGTAAGGGCGGTCAGATCGCCAGTCCGTTCCTGAGTTTGCGGGTGAAAGGCTGCCGGATCGTTGTCGCGCAGCCAGATGTAAGGGAAATCGGCACTGGTGCCGTCCTGCCAGTCAATGTGGACCATAGCAGTATCGTGACGCAAAGATGCGTTGCTCATTTGGATATCTCCAAAGTGGAATGTGTTTAGGGAATCACGGTCAGGGCCTCAGCCCTGCGGTGCGGACTGCGGCGGAGGCCACCAATCAAAGGCCTTTTTATAAGGGTGTCCGGGGCGGCGCCCCAACACAACAGGCATGTGTGAATTCCGATTCTTCTCACCTTGAGACAGGGCCACTTGAGCAGGAATTTGAAAAATCGCAAGAAATTTTCACAGGGTTCGCAAAATACGTCGCCAGACCATTTGAGGCTGGTATCGCGCAGTTCGAATGGGCAGGGTGCACTTGGCAACAAAAGGAAGCGCGATGCTACAGAAATTCTATCAAGTGATTTGGTCCGGTTTGTTGTGCTTCGGCCTGGTCTCGCCAGCGGTGGCTCAGTCCCAGGCCGAGATGGCAGCATACCAATTGGCAGAGCAGAAAATTTCAGAAAATGCGGCCTCGGGGTATCCAAAACTGGACCTAGGGCGAGTAAAAGACCTGCAGTATTTGCCGCCGTCGCTGGCTAACTCAAAGCACCTGCGGGAAATTGTATTGGGATCGCAATATTGTACACCCGGTAGAATTTTTTGCGATCGTGAAGGGCCTGCGCTCAACGATATTTCTGTTCTGGCTCAGTTGCCAAATCTGAAAGTGCTGGACCTGGGATCTGTTGCCGTTCTGGACAAAGAGCTGATTGCAAGCCTGACAGGGCTGCGTGTTCTGTCACTGGCTAATACCTCGGTCAAAGACCTGTCCTTCTTGTCTGAAATGACGCAACTACAAGAGCTGAACCTGTGGTTTAATCCGGTTTCGGACCTGTCACCACTTGCCGGACTGACGGGTCTACGCAAGCTTGGGCTCAATAACACCCAAGTATCTGACATATCACCGCTTTCTGAAATGAAGGGGTTAAAGAAACTCAGTCTTGATGACACCATGGTATCGGATTTGTCACCGCTGGCCGATATGACGGAGCTGCAAACCCTTACTCTGAGTAACACACCGGTCAGCGATATTTCGGCCGTTGCTGGGATGACGCAGTTGCAAAAGCTTGGGTTGGCAGGCACTCAGGTACAAAATGTGGAACCGATTTCAGAACTCCCCAACTTACAAACGCTTTATCTTGGCGGCACACGGGTTACACGAGTTCGTTCGCTTATCCATCTCGATAGTTTAGTCACTCTGGATATCGGCAACACTGCCATCGATTCGATCCTAGCTTTCAAGAACAATACCTCTCTGAATTACTTGGGGTTGCAAAATACGAATGTTTCCTGGTTGAAGCCGGTTGAGTATTTCACCTCTCTTACCGAGTTGCATATTTCTGGTAGCAAGGTGACAGAGATCCCGTGGTTCAGTTCTCTTGTTAGTTTGAAGCGCCTGTATATGGACGGTACGAGCGTGACCGACTTGACGCCGCTTGTGGGTCTGTCCACGCTGGGAATGGTAAGTGCCAGCAATGGGCATAAACCCCTGCAACCCGGTCCAGTTGCCAAATTACGTGAGCAAGGCGTGCGGGTCATAGATGACTAGTTGCAGTTAGGCTGGTTGGCATCGGCGCCAGTCACCAGATAATCAATGCTGGGTGTTCCTGTTTTGTGCAAATCGGGATAGGAACAAAGTCAGCATCATCGCGCAGCCCGGCTGCTTAAGAATTTAGAACAGGAAAGACGCATATGTCCTTTAGCCTAGCCACTTGGAACATCAACTCGGTCCGCCTGCGGGAACCTTTGGTGCTGAAACTCTTGGCTGAACAAGGGCCGGATGTTTTGTGCCTGCAGGAATGCAAAAGCCCAGTGGACAAGATCCCGTTGGATGGTTTTGCTGAGCTGGGTTACCGCCACATGGTTGCCCGTGGTCAAAAGGGCTACAACGGCGTTGCGATTCTGTCGCGACTACCGATCGAGGACGCAGGAAGCCAGCAGTTCGCGGGCTTAGATCATGCCCGTCACGTTGCCGGGCGGCTAGAAAACGGCGTGACCATTCATAATTTCTATGTGCCTGCGGGTGGTGACAAACCTGATCGCGAGATCAACGAGAAGTTTGGCCAGAAGCTCGATTACCTGACCGATATGCGAGATTGGTTCCACAAGGAAACACCGGAAAAGGCCATTCTCGTGGGTGATCTGAACATTGCCCCGCGTGCCGATGACGTCTGGGACCATAAGAAGATGCTCAAGATCGTTAGCCACACGCCGGTTGAGATCGAACACTTGGCGCAGGTGCAGGACGCCGGGAATTGGGTAGATGTGACTCGTCAGGATATTCCGGAGGGATTGCTGTACAGCTGGTGGTCTTACCGCGCCAAGGATTGGGACGCAGCCGACAAAGGCCGCCGCCTTGACCACGTTTGGGCCACATCTGACATCTCGTCGGCCGGCAATTCCAGCCGCGTTCTGCGCGATGCACGCGGTTGGGAAAAACCCAGTGACCACGCCCCGGTTTTCGCCAGCTTCGATCTGTAAAGAGCTTTAACCGGGGGGGCGCCCGCCCGGCGCCGCGCTTTGCGCGGCGCCGGTCCCAAGGCTGCCAAGGTCACTCGGCGTAGCCGAAAGACCTGCAGGCGCGGGAGCGTTTGGGGAGCAGTCCTAGACGTTAACGATGTGTGGTTACAGGTCCGTTCAGCGTTGCCAGTTGCTATAGGCCTGATCGGTGTCTTTCATGTCCTGGTACAACCAAACCATCCGGTCGACAAACCACAGCTTGCCTCCGATCATCAGAGATAGGCCAAAAAACACCACTCCGTAATCGAGCGCCCAGAGCCCATAGATCCACGGAATAGCGCCAACACCAGATACGACCCCTAGGGCGACGGCCCATCGTGTATGATGATCTGGGATCGGGATGTTCTTTCGGTTCAAGAATACCCTTTCCCCAAATGTCCCGTGTGCAGACCAGCTGTCGGTTGTTTTGGGCGGTCCAAAGGCGCGTGGGTTCCACCAGGTCCAGAGAATGACCAGGGCAACTGGTACAAGTGCATACCATCCCAGCCAGATCCGGCTGATCACGGCTAGTGACATCAGCGGCAGGATCGACATGCGGCTGTAAACGCTCAGCGGATTGGCATGCCGGGCCCATGTGGCCTCGTCCATTGCCATCATCCGCTCGGAAAGCGCGAAAATATCCATCCTGGTTCGGGTCAATTGGTCAACTCCTCTCTTGGTTTCTGGTGCTGCAGCTTTCATATAGGGGGCAAGTTCCAAGTGGAGAACAAGGTTATGATGGATATTATTGGTGGCGCCGAAGCTCCGGCAGCAGATTTGATAAAGGACGTTTCAGAAGCGACCTTTATGCAGGATGTGGTTGAGGCATCACAGAATGCCCCGGTGATTGTGGATTTCTGGGCGCCCTGGTGTGGCCCGTGCAAAACACTGGGCCCGGCGCTTGAGGCTGCGGTAACCCGTGCAAAGGGTGCGGTAACGATGGCCAAGGTCAACGTCGATGAAAATCAGATGATTGCCCAGCAGATGCGGGTTCAGTCGATCCCAGCGGTTTTTGCGTTTTATCAGGGACAGCCGATTGACGGATTCCAGGGCGCGCTACCTCCTTCTGAGATTGACGCTTTTGTTGCAAAGGTTGTTGAAGCCGGTGGCGGTTCCGCTGACGGAGGCCTGGGCGAGGCGCTGGAGGCTGCTGAAACCATGTTGGCCGAGGGTGAGGCCGAAGATGCTGCGCAGATTTTTGCGGCGGTTATCGGTGAAGATGACAAAAACGCAGCGGCTTATGCGGGGTTGGCACGTGCGCATCTGGCACAGGATGATGCTGATCAAGCCGAGGCGGTGTTGAATGGTGCCCCGGCTGAGATTGCTGATACCCCAGAAATCGAAGCGGTCAGAGCGCAGATTGAATTGGCACGTCAGGCTGAAAATGCGGGTCCGGTAGCTGAACTGCGCAACGCGGTTGATGCGGACCCGGCCAATCATCAAGCTCGGTTTGACCTAGCCCAGGCGCTCCATGCTGCCGGGGAAGCCGAGGCTGCTGTTGCTGAATTGCTGGAGCTGTTCCGCCGCGACCGTGAATGGAATGACGGTGCAGCCAAAGCTCAGCTGTTTACGGTTTTTGATGCGCTTAAGCCAGAAGATCCGATTGTGCTTAACGGTCGCCGTAAATTGAGTTCGATGATATTTGCCTAATGCTGGCGAAGGGCTAATCTCAATCCAATGATCTTAGCCGCTGACCTACCGGACACGGTCCCCGTGTTCCCACTCCCCGGGGCGCTTTTGTTGCCCCGGTCCAGGCTTCCTTTGCATGTTTTTGAGCCGCGTTATCTGCAGATGCTCGAGGACACGTTGAAAACGCCGCAGCGTTTGATTGGCATGGTGCAGCCTTGCCCGGGGCAAAACAGCGACGAAGAGCTTCACGATGTTGGCTGTGCCGGGCGCGTCACTCAGTTTTCAGAAACTGAGGATGGGCGATATCTGATCACGCTTTCAGGTGTTTCGCGTTTTCGGATTGAACAGGAAACAAACGGTTTCACGCCATATCGCAAATGCGAAGTGTGCTGGGATGGGTTTGACCGAGATCTGGGGAAGGTCGAGGCAGATAACCGATTTGATCGGCCAGAGTTCCTTGATCTGCTTGAGCGATTTTTTATGTCGCGTAGTCTTTCGACCGATTGGGAGGCGTTGAAGGATGCCGATGATGAATTGCTGATCAATTCACTGTCGATGATGCTGGATTTTGAGCCTGAGGACAAACAAGCCTTGCTCGAGGCGCCGGGTCTTGCGACAAGACGCCAAACCCTGACGACCCTGATCGAATTTGCCCTGCTTGGCGGTTCAACCGAGGAAATGCTGCAATGAACGAGCCACAGAAACCTGTTTTTGATCGCCACATGCTCGAGGCGTTGGTTTGCCCACAGACCCAAATGGTTCTGGAATACCACGCGGATGAGCAGGAGCTTGTTTCAAAGGCAGCTGGGCTGGCTTTCCCGATCCGCAATGGTATTCCGGTTATGTTGGTTGATGAAGCCCGCGTACTGGACTGAGCACGCCTGCCGCTGATCGAATTTTAGATTCGCTTGCCCTGTAACAGCTTGGGTAGGTCTCCGGTCAGCCCGGCAGCCTCGCGTACAAACCCGCGTCGCAGGCCGGGCAATGCTCCGACAATTCCCATGCCGATATCCCGTCCCAAACGCAGCACTGGGTTGTCGTTTGAGAACAGTCGATTGAACACATCCGTTGCTGCTGCCAGCGTCGCCGTGTCGAAACGGCGCCATTCCTGATAGCGCCGCAGTACAAGAGACGAGGTGAAATCCTCACCCCGGCGGTTTGCTTCGGTCAGTACCTCTGCTAGCGCGCCCACATCACGCAGTCCGGCGTTCAGACCTTGCCCAGCGATGGGGTGCATTCCGTGTGCAGCATCGCCAACCAGCGCCAAGTGGTCGCCAATGAATGAATTGGCGATGGTCAGGTTTAGCGGATAGGTGAACCGTTTTCCGGCCAGCTTGATATCACCCAGAAAGTCGCCAAACCGGGGGCGTAAAGCTTTGATGTAATCCACATCATCCAGTGCATGGATCGCGGCAGCTGTGTCAGTGCGCTCGCTCCAGACGATGGATGACCGGTTTCCTGGCAGCGGCAGGATCGCTAGTGGTCCGTGTGGCATAAAGAATTGATGTGCGATGCCGTGATGCGGCTTTTCGTGTTCGATTGCGCAGACCAGCGCGGTTTGGCCGTATTCCCAACCACTTCGCTTGATGCCAGCGCGTTGGGCTGTGCCGCTTTTGCGACCATCCGAACCAACCAGCAAACGACCGCGCAGTGTATCGCCGCCGTCCAGAGTCACGGTGACGCCGCTAACATCCACATCCTGTGCTTCGACCCGGCGCTGGTTGATCATGGTGATCTTGGGTTCAGCTCCCATTGCGGTAATCAGGGCGCGGCGCAGATAGCGATCTTCGACCATATATCCCATGGGGCCGTCTTCGATTTCGGCATGGTCAAAATGCATAAAGAACGGGGATGGTCCCTGCCCGGCGTGACCGTCGGTGACCTTGATTTCCAGCATCGGCTGGGCGTTTTCTTCGCCGACATGCTGCCAGACACCAACCTGTTGCAGCAGCCGCTGTGATGCCAGCGCCAATGCATAGCCGCGACCGTCGAATTCTTCGTCCTGCAACTGAGCCTGTGGCAGCGCGTCAATCACGGTGACCGAGAAGCCGGTTTGTGCCAGCGCCAGCGCCAGTGTTGGGCCGTTCAACCCACCGCCAACGATCAGAATATCGGATGTATTTTTCATGCGGTGCACTATGCGCTTGTGTTCGGGATTGTCCATGGGCAGCGGTGTCGCTACCGTCGCTTTAACATCAAGGGGAGCGCATTTGGAATGTCGGATTGGTTGGAAATGAGCGCGGCGGATTTGGGCCGTGGGATTGGTGCGGGTGAGATTGACCCGCTGGAACTGACCAGCACCTATCTGGATGCTATTGATGCCCATCCGATGCGCGATCGAATCTATGCGCGCGTCACCCATGATCGGGCCTTGGCCGAGGCTACGGCGGCGTCTGAGCGCGCCCGCGCTGGCCAACGCCGTTCGTTGTTGGATGGGGTACCAATCAGTTGGAAAGATCTGTTCGACACTGCTGGGACCGGCACCGAGTCGGGGTCGGATCTATTGCTGAATCGGGTGCCAGGTCAGGACGCGCTTGTGCTACGCAATGCCACCGCTATGGGCACCGTTTGTCTGGGCAAAACTCACATGAGCGAACTGGCATTCTCGGGGCTGGGGCTGAACCCTGTGAAAGAGACCCCACCCTGCATCAACGATGCCGAAGCTGTGCCCGGTGGTTCATCATCTGGCGCAGCCACGTCGGTTGCCTTTGGCCTTGCTGCCTGCGGTATTGGGTCAGACACCGGCGGCTCGGTCCGCATTCCGTCGGCCTGGAATGATCTGGTCGGGCTGAAAACCACCTCTGGCCGCGTCAGCCTCGAAGGTGTGGTGCCGTTGTGCTTGAAATTCGACACTGTAGGCCCCCTTGCCCGAACTGTCGAAGATGCAGCTCTATTCCTTGGGGTACTCGAAGGCGATCCAGCCGCAGATCTGCGTGGCGCCAACCTCAAAGGACGCCGGTTTGCGGACCTTCAAACCATTGTTCAGGATGATCTGGATGACACCGTGCGCGCGGCACATGATTCGGCGCTGAATCGTCTGCGAGATGCCGGAGCCGAGATTGTCCCGCTCGAAGTTCTCGAACTAGCCGAGGCGATGGCGCTAAGCGGCGTACTGTTCACGGCCGAGGCCTATGGGCTGTGGAAGGAAGTGATCGAAGCCTCGCCTGATTTGATGTTCCCAGCCATTCTGGAGCGTTTCCGTGCTGGTGGATCAGTGCTGGGCACCGACTACGTGGCGGCATGGGCCAAGCTGGAACAGACCCGGATGATTTGGGATCATGCAACGTCTGGCTTTGATGCGGTACTGTCCCCGACGTCACCTATTCTACCGCCGAACATGCAGCGGTTGCTGACGGACGATGACTATTACGTTCACGCCAATCTGATGGCCCTGCGCAACACACGGGTTGGCAACTTGATGGGGCTGTGCGGATTGTCGCTGCCAACGGGCACGCCAAGCTGCGGATTGCAGGTTTTGGGCCAGCCAGACCGCGAAGAGGCCCTGTTGCGTATCGGTTCAGCAATCGAAAGGGCCTTGGCCTGAAAGCCACATTTATCAACAGCCTGCACGCCAGCGGCTAGACCTATTACCACTGCCCCTGTATCTTTTGGATAACCGGGGCGAAAACGATCCCGAACTTTGAGGCATAGAAGATGAATTTTCCCGAGCGGTTTTCGAACCTTCCGGCTTATGCGTTTCCGCGTTTGCGGGCGCTATTGGACCACCACACGCCAGGCGGCGACGTGGTTCAGCTCACTATTGGTGAGCCAAAACACAAGTTTCCTCAGTGGGTTACGGAAATTATCTCTGAAAATGCCGCTGGATTTAACGTCTATCCACCCAACGAAGGTTCGGACGATCTGCGCGCTGCAATCAGCGATTGGATCCAGCGTCGTTATGGCGTGGCGATGGACAAAGACACGCAAGTGATGAACCTGAACGGCACCCGCGAAGGCCTGTACAACGCGGCCATGGCGCTGTGCCCCGAGCAGAAGAACGGCCAGAAACCCGTCGTTTTGGTCCCTAACCCGTTTTATCAGGTCTACATGGTTGCGGCGATTTCGGTTGCGGCTGAAACTGTTTTTGTTCCGGCAACGGATGAAACTGGCCACCTGCCGGACTATGCCAGCCTGTCTGAGGACGTGCTGAACCGTACCACCGTTGCTTATGTCTGTTCGCCTGCCAACCCTCAGGGCGCGGTCGCAAGCCGTGACTATTGGGTGCAGCTGATCCAGTTGGCCGAGCGCTATGACTTCAAGATTTTCGCCGATGAGTGTTACTCGGAAATCTACCGTGGCGAAGCTCCGGTTGGCGCGCTGACTGTGGCCCAAGAACTTGGTGCTGACCCCGAGCGCGTGGTTCTGTTCAACTCGCTGTCCAAGCGATCGAACCTGCCAGGTCTGCGGTCTGGACTGATCGCTACGGGCCCCAAAAACATGGAGCAGCTCAAGTTGTTGCGCAGCTATTCTGGTGCACCTTTGCCACTGCCCCTGCAGGCCGCTGCCGCCCGCGTTTGGTCGGACGAGGCACATGTGGTAGAAAATCGTGCACTATACATAGAAAAATACGAAGTTGCCGATCAGGTTTTTGCCGGAATGCCGGGCTACAACTCTCCCGAAGCTGGCTTTTTCCTGTGGTTGCCCGTTGACGACGGCGAAGAGGCCACGATGAAGCTGTGGAAGCAAACTGGTGTCCGGGTTCTGCCCGGGGCCTATCTGGCCAATGGCGTTGGCGACCAGAACCCGGGCAAAGGATATATCCGGGTCGCGCTGGTCGCATCCAAAGATGAAACACTGACAGCGCTGACCCAATTGCGCGACTGTCTGTACTAAACAACAGCAAAGCGGCTGCGCAGGCATTTGCAGCCGCTTCGCCAGAACAAAAGACCGGGCACAAGATCTGCACCAATAGCAGGCAACGGCCCAAATGAGGAACCGAGGTAGTCATGGCATTTCAAACACGCAATCGCGATCCGCTGTTAGACAGCAATATGCAGGCAGCTATCGAAAAACGGGGCAAGGAGCTGATTGGCATTTTGCTGATCATTTTTGGTCTGATGACAGCTGCAATGATCGGTTCTTATACGCCGGAAGACCCAAATTGGTGGGTGTCTACTGACGCGCCCGTGCAAAACTGGATGGGACTGTCTGGCGCGACAATAGCTGCTGTTCTGGACACTGTGCTAGGTAAAGCCGCTTGGTGCGTTCCGGCCTTTACGTTGGTATGGGGCATTCGGTTTGCGTTCCATTTGGGTGAAGATCGTGTGTTCTGGCCTTTGCTAATGTTTGTACCTTGGTTGCTGTTGAACTCGCTTCACTTGGAAACTCTAAACGCCACCGCTGAATGGCAGGCAAACCATGTTTCTGGCTATGGAGGCATGGTTGGTTATACCTTCCTTGGTGGACTGCTAACCTTGATGACTGTGGCTCCTGTAGGTTTACAGTTTGCGGTCAAATTGCTGTCCCTTACCACTGCTATAGGACTATTGGCCTTGGGCAGTTTTGCTTTGGGGTTTTCTCGAGAGCAGATGAGAAATGTGCTTCGCTGGGTTTTCGTTGCCATAATAATGACCTATGGCGCGCTTGCTACCCTACTTGGGCGTGGGGCAACCGGCGGTTTGCACGCGGCGATGAACTATCGCGCCCAACGCGCCGAACGTATGGCTGCTTTGCCCGAAGCAGGTGAAGAATCGCAGGTCATCGAAAGCATGGACGGTTACGGCAAGGTTCCAGCCTCTGCGCCCGAAGTAGAGGTGGTTGAAGAGCCCGCCCCCGAACGTGGTGGGTTGCTGTCGCGGATGCCCGCCCTGATCCGTCGTTCCGAGCCTCTGCCGGAACCCGAGCTGGTTGAGCAGCACTCGACTGTGGAGCTGGATGATTTGCCGGGCGATGATCGGATCTCGGCCAAGATTGCCGACGCTGTGCGTGAACGCCGTGCCGCTGACCTTTCCCCTGAACAGGACCCCAACCTTCCTCTGACCAAAGGACGTGGCCGTCGCCCTGATCCGCTGGTGTTTAATCCGCAATCGCCGTTGGACGGGTTGCCTCCTGAACCACCTATGACAGCGCAATCACCTATGGCTGCACCGCAGGCGCCAATGATGGAGCCCTCGCCTGCTGCTATGAAGACTGACGCACCTCAGCCACAGAGCACCATGCCAAGTGCGCCAATGGATCTGCCAATTGCAGAGCCCCGCAAGTCTGTGGTCGAACAGCCGGTTCTAAAACCTGTAATACCGTCGACCCGTGCCATTGCCGAAGCCCAACCAGGGCTGGCTTTTGAAGATAGAGATAATGGGTTCGAACTGCCGCCTCTGAACTTGTTGGCCAGTGCGGATAGCATCGAGCGCCATCACCTGAGCGACGAAGCGCTGGAAGAAAACGCCCGCATGCTGGAGCATGTTCTGGATGACTATGGCGTCAAAGGAGAGATCCTGTCGGTTCGTCCCGGTCCTGTTGTTACCATGTACGAACTGGAGCCCGCGCCGGGTTTGAAAGCCAGCCGCGTGATTGGTCTGGCCGATGACATTGCCCGTTCCATGTCGGCCTTGTCTGCCCGTGTTTCGACCGTGCCCGGTCGTTCGGTCATTGGTATCGAACTGCCAAATGAAAAGCGCGAAAAAGTTGTTCTGCGCGAAATTCTTGCCTCGCGTGATTTCGGCGATAGCACGATGAGCCTGCCTCTGGCGTTGGGTAAGGACATTGGCGGTGACTCGGTTGTGGCCAACTTGGCCAAGATGCCTCACCTGCTGATTGCGGGTACTACCGGTTCCGGTAAATCGGTTGCGATCAACACCATGATCCTGTCGCTGCTGTATAAGCTAACACCGGCCGAATGCCGGATGATCATGATCGACCCCAAAATGCTGGAATTGTCGGTTTACGATGGCATTCCGCATTTGCTGTCGCCCGTTGTGACCGACCCCAAAAAGGCGGTTGTTGCGCTGAAGTGGACCGTCGGAGAGATGGAAGAGCGCTATCGTAAGATGTCCAAGATGGGTGTGCGCAACATCGAAGGCTACAATGGCCGTGTACGCGAAGCTTTGGACAAAGGCGAAATGTTCAGTCGCACCGTGCAAACCGGGTTTGACGATGACACCGGCGAACCAGTGTTCGAAACTGAAGAGTTCGCACCCGAGCTTTTGCCCTATATCGTTGTGATCGTTGACGAGATGGCCGACCTGATGATGGTGGCGGGCAAAGAGATCGAAGCCTGTATTCAACGTTTGGCACAGATGGCGCGGGCCTCTGGGATCCACCTGATCATGGCCACACAGCGTCCATCGGTTGACGTGATCACCGGTACCATCAAGGCCAACTTCCCAACCCGGATTTCGTTCCAGGTGACCTCGAAAATCGATAGCCGCACCATTCTGGGTGAAATGGGTGCTGAACAGCTGCTGGGTATGGGTGACATGCTTTATATGGCGGGTGGTGCCAAGATTACCCGTTGTCATGGTCCGTTCTGTTCAGATGAAGAAGTCGAAGAAGTGGTAAACCACCTCAAGGCCTTTGGTCCGCCGGAATACATGAGCAACGTTCTGGAAGGCCCGGACGAGGATAAAGCAAGCAATATCGACGCTGTGCTTGGCCTGACCGGCGGCAACACCAACGGCGAAGACGCGCTGTATGACTCAGCCGTGCAAGTTGTCATTCAGGATCGCAAGTGTTCGACCTCGTACATCCAGCGGAAACTCGCCATCGGCTATAACAAAGCCGCGAGATTGGTCGAGCAGATGGAAGACGAAGGCCTTGTTTCGCCTGCAAACCATGTTGGTAAAAGGGAAATTCTGATACCAGAGCAGCAATAACACGCCCCTTCACATTCAGCGCACAGGGCTTATGTAGGTTGTATGAAACAAATTGCATTTGCCTTAGCGCTGACTGTATGCGCCCCCGGCGCATGGGCCGCCGAGAAGCTGAGCCTGAACGAAGTTTCGGGTTATTTGAATGGCATTAAAACAGCCAAGGCCAGATTTAGCCAGATCAATGACGATGACAGCGTGTCCACGGGCAATCTGTACATTCACCGACCCGGAAGAATGCGGTTCGAGTATAATCCCCCGGATCAAGGAACTGTTGTTGCAGGTGCCGGGTCAGTGGTGATTTTCGATCCCAAATCAAATCAACCACCCGAGACCTACCCTCTTAAGCGCACGCCCCTGTCGGTGATCCTAGCCAGGAAAGTCGATTTGACTCAGGCCAATATGGTGGTCGGGCACAAGTTTGATGGGACCACAACCATCATCCAGACCCAGGATCCGGAAAACCCCGAGTATGGCAGTATCGAGCTGATGTTCACCAGCGATCCGGTACAGCTCCGAAAATGGGTTGTGCACGATGACGCTGGAGGTCGTACCACGGTAATTCTTGGGGCAATGGAGACCGGTATGAAGCTGCCGTCCAAATTATTCAGCACGTCAGTCAACAACCAATAGCGTCAGATTTGATAGATGCCGATAAGTTAAAGGCCACCAGACCATTGAAAAGGTCAGGCGGCCTTCAGTTTATGAGCAAGCTCAGTTGAACTTGCGGCAGTTGGCCAGTTGGCGCTGGTACATAGCTGCGCGCGCGTCGACTTCGCCAGCTACGCGCACCAACCATGATTTGGAGCGATAGCTACCACGGGAGTACCCGGTGTGACCTTCGTGATAAGCGAGGTACTGGTTGCGGGCATCCGTTAGAGCAATACCATTTCGCTCTTTGGTCTTGTTCATATACCAGCCGATGAAATCACTGGCATGGTTGATCCGGTTGCGCTTAGAGCTGCGACGTCCGGCCTCGCGCTGGTATTCGTCCCAGGTTCCATCCAGTGCTTGGGAATAGCCATAGGCGCTGGAGACACGACCCATTGGAATGATGCCCAAGGCATACTTATGCGGCGTACGTGCGTCTGCCTTGTAGCGGCTTTCCTGATAGATGGTAGCCATCTGCACATGGACCGGCACACCCCAGCGTCGTTCGGCTGCACGAAATGCTTTTAGGTACTCGGGTTTCTGATTGATGATGCTGCATGCATTATCCAAATTGCGCGGGGGGGATTTATGGCCACCGCCACAGGATGCCATGATCAACAACGCGATCAGGGCGCTAACGATTCTGCTCATTTGCCTCTGCCTTCTTATTTTTTGGCAAACTGTACCAGAAATTACTCTGTGGATAAATTCACTTTTACAACAAGACCGCCAACAATAGCGGCAAGGACACCACGGATATCAGGGTTGAGACCATGACCAATCCGGCCACCGCCTCGGAATCGGTTTTGAACTTTTCTGCCAGCAGATAGGAGGAGACCCCTACGGGAGTTGCCAACTGGAGCACCAAGACGCCAAAGGCCACATGGCCTAATCCCCAAAAGATGCCAAGTCCCACTGCAATTGCGGCGCAAGCCAACAGTTTCAGCAGCGACAACACCAGGGCGCGCGCTAATTTGCCCGGAGACATGCGCGCGACAGCAACCCCAAGTGTGATCAACATCAGCGGGATTGCCATCTGACCAACAAGATCCAGCGCATTGGTCAGAAATCGTGGGGTTTGCCAATCTTGCCACAGGAACAGGGCGCCCAGCAGGCTTGCCCAGACAAGCGGTTCCTTGATGACCTTGCTGCCAGCCCCCTTACCGGCGACCAAGTAGATCCCTACGGTAAACGACAAGACAGAAGTCACCGCCAAGACAATGACGGCATAGCCCAGACCGGTCTCGCCAAAGGCAAACAGGGCCAGCGGTAACCCCAGGTTTCCGGTGTTGCCAAAGATGAGCGGAGCCAAATAGGTGCGCTGGTCCAGTCCAGAAAATCGTATCAACAGGAGGCCAGCCAGAGCGATCAGAGCATAGCCGACCACGCTTGCGAGCAGGAATACACCTAATGTGCTTTTGTCCAGATCGGTCTTCATTAGAGCGGTAAAGACCAAGCAGGGAACGGCGAGCGTTATGCCAAGGCGGGTGACAAACTGGAGCCGATATTCAAATCCGAGTTTGACCCAAATAAAGCCAAGGGCCGCAAGCATGAACACCGGTGCTACGATTTCGAGCACTGTCGTAAAAAGGTCCACAGACTGTTTCCCTGAAATTCCTGCCATTCGTTGGACAAAGTCCTACGTTATTGGGTACAAATAAGACATAGGGGCAGCAATACTATGTTACGAACACGCGCGAAATATCATCTGGGACAAGTGGTCCGCCACAAGAAGCATCCGTTTCGAGGTGTGGTGTTCGACGTTGATCCAGAATTCACCAATACAGATGAATGGTATCAGGCCATTCCTGAGGAAAGCCGGCCCTCGAAAGAGCAGCCGTTTTATCACCTGTTGGCTGAGAACGACAAAAGCTACTATGTGGCCTATGTGTCTGAGCAGAATCTGGTAGCTGATTATTCAGGCGAGCCGGTTGACCATCCGGATATTCCAGACATGTTCGGCCCGTTTTCGGACGGAACCTACCCGCTGCATTTTCAACTGAACTGATCCATCACCGCCGCGCGAATGGTGCGTGCAAGCACGCACCCTACACTGCTATCTGGCGTTAGTATCCCAAGGCACAGCCATCCTTGCGCGGATCGCTGGCACCTTCCAAAACACCGTCTTCCCGGATGCGAATAGCTTGTGACCCGCCGATGGCTGTTGGTGGGATTTCGACAGTATGGCCCCAATCGGCAAGCTGCTGACGCACCTCGTTTGAATAGCCGCGTTCGATCTTCAGCACACCATTGTCGCTAAAGGCGCGCGGCGTGTTCATCGCAGTCTGCAGTTCCATGTCAAAATCGGTCAGGTTGGACAGAAAACGCGCATGGCCATTGGGCTGATAAGCCCCGCCCATGACGCCAAAAGGCATCATCACCCGACCGTTCTGACGTAGCATGCCGGGAATGATGGTATGCATTGGACGTTTGCTGCCACCCAACTCATTCGGGTGCCCCTGCTCTAGAGTAAATCCGGATCCGCGGTTTTGCAGCAGAATGCCAAATTTTTCCGACCCGATGCCCGATCCGAAGCCGCGGAAAATGGAATAAATCAGCGACACTGCCATCCGGTTTTTGTCGACGACGGTGATGTAAACCGTGTCCTTGTGCACCGACTCGCTAATTGGCGCTGCGGCTGCCATAGCCCGCGCTGGATCAATCAGCGCTGCCAGTTTGGCAGCGGTTTCTGGTGCCAACATATGTTCAAGCCGTGCCATGTGGTTGGGGTCGGCAATAAAGCGATTACGTGCGTCATATGCCAGCTTGGCGGCCTCGGCCTCGATATGGGCACGCTCTGCACCGACCGGATCCATGGCTGCAATATCGAAATGTTTCAGGATGTTTAGCATCAAAATAGCGGTGGCACCCTGACCGTTTGGTGGATGCTCGACCAGCTCGATACCTTGATAATCGCCGCTGACAGGGGTGGTTGCCAGGCCACAGGTTTGAACAAAATCGTCAGCCGTGTGTAGGCCGCCCCGCGACGTCAACGCGCCCAGCATATCCTCGGCCACTTCTCCGGTGTAAAAGGCATCGCGACCATCGCGCGCAATGCGACGCAAGACCTCGGCTTGACTCGGTGACCGGAACATCTGACCAACTTGTGGGGGGCGGCCATCGAATAAATAGTCACGTCTGGCAGACCCTTGCAGGTGGCTGTCGTCATTGGCCCAATCAAATGCCACACGCGGAGCAACTGGAACCCCGGCATCGGCATAATGAATCGCGGGGGCCAAAATAGCATCCAGACCCAATTTTCCCTCGGTTTCGGACAGGTGGCAGAAGGCATCAATCGCGCCGGGAATAGTCACCGCATGTGGACTTTCTTCAGGAACGGATTGAAGCCCTTGCTCACGCAACACTGCGGCATTTGCAGCCGCTGGCGCGCGGCCTGAACCGTTATAAGCCTGGATCTCGTTGCTGCCAGCACGCGAGTACAGCACAAAGCAGTCACCGCCGATACCGGTCATCTGAGGTTCGCAAATCCCAAGCAGAACTGCCCCGGCAATGGCTGCATCCATTGCATTTCCACCACGTTTCAAAATGTCGATGGCGGCTCCGGCTGCGAGCGGGTGCGAGGTCGCGCAAATACCATTTTCTGCATAAACCGCCGAGCGGCCAGGAATTTGAAAGTCTCGCATACGTCTCTCCAGCTTATGATTGGCCGAAGACTAGAAGCTGAGCAGGGGAAGGCAATCCATAAACCACGCAGTTGCACGTCTTGCGGCAAAACATTTGGTTTAGGGGAGATATCCCCGGCGTCGCGAAAAGGGTGGGGGCTGTTTAACGCGGCGCCGAGGGAAGCTTTGAGCAGCTACATGTAAACATATTGCACAGGCTTTGGGCGTCGGTTGGTCATTTTTGGGGCGGTTTTGTGGCGCCCGAGGAGGTTAAGCAATACCGCCTTCAATTTCAAAACAAAGTGACAGTTGGTTGTTGCCACGTCGGCGTTCGTACTGAATGTCGCTTGTCAGTTCCCGGATAAGAAACCAGCCAAAGCCACCTTCGGGGAGATCCTCGGTAGGGACAGACAGATTGGCGGGCTTGCCTGCGGGCAATCGCTCATCTGGTAATGGCAGCCCGGCGTCATGGATGTTGACCCGCAGCTGGGTGTTGTTCAGGTCGCAGCGTATATGCACATCCCCAGGGGACACGCCAGCATAGGCATGTTCCACCACGTTGTTCACAGCTTCGGAGAGGGCAATCTGAACTTCGTTGGTGCGGGCTTCGGGGAGCCCCATGGTCCGCAACCGCTCCACAACAGAACCGATACCACTGCGGGCATCTAGTTCCGTAGCTAGGAACGTGCAGGCAAAGGAATCGACCATCTGGAACTTACTCCGCGCAACAAGCGCCTACAAATGTATCTATCAAGAGTTATTGGCAGTGGTGGCTTCGTGTAGCGAACCATAAAGGTCAAAAACAGTATCCATGCGGGTCAGGCGAAACACCTTGTCGACCATTGGCGATAGCCCAGCAAGATCCAGCTTACGGCTGTTTCCCAGTTGCTTCATTGCGGCGACGATTGCACCCAGTCCGCTGGAATCGATGAACTTCACTTCTGACAGATCTAAAATCACACGATCCGCGCCGCTTTCGGTTTCGCTGCGCATGTCTTCTTTGAACTGAATTGCAATGGCCGCATCAATGCGTTCGGCGTTAACCGTCACAATCTGTGCACTGTCGGTCATGGTGCTGGTCAGACTCATGGTATTTCCCCGAGTGGTTTTGTTTCACTGCAGACTAGACCGCAATCGTTACCATTTAGTATGCAAGACTTTAACAAGGGAGTGTTAAAGATGAAAAATGTTGTGATTGCAGGCGCGGCGCGGACACCTATGGGCGGTTTCCAGGGCATGTTTGATGGTGTTGCAGCCGTTGAACTAGGCGGTGTTGCGATCCGCGCAGCGCTTGATGGAGCAGGGGCATCGACCGTTGATGAGGTTCTGATGGGCTGTGTGCTGCCAGCCGGGCAGGGACAGGCACCAGCGCGACAGGCCGGGTTTGCGGCGGGCCTGGGCGAGGAGGTTCCTGCTACCACGCTCAACAAAATGTGTGGGTCCGGTATGAAGGCGGCGATGATGGCTTTTGACCAGATCGCGCTGGGCCACGCCGATACGATGATCGCCGGCGGGATGGAGAGCATGACCAATGCCCCCTATCTGTTGCCCAAAATGCGCTGCGGCGCGCGAATCGGCCATAATCAGGTGATCGACCACATGTTCCTCGATGGGCTCGAAGATGCCTATGACAAAGGGCGCCTGATGGGCACCTTTGCTGAAGACTGCGCCGAGACATACCAGTTTACCCGCGAAGAACAGGACGAATTTGCCCTGCGCTCTCTGTCGAATGCGCTTGAAGCACAAGAGAGCAACGCCTTTGACGGTGAAATCGCTGCAGTTACAGTGAAGGCCCGCAAGGGTGATGTTGTGTCCGATTCCGACGAACAGCCAAAGTCGGCCCGTCCAGACAAAATCCCAACCCTCAAACCTGCCTTTCGCAAAGACGGCACAGTGACCGCCGCCAATGCATCGTCGATTTCTGATGGTGCAGCGGCTCTGGTTCTGGCTTCAGCCGAGGCTGCAGAACAGCAAGGTCTTACCGTCCGCGCGCGGGTCCTAGGCCATGCGAGCCACGCTCAGGCACCCGGCTTGTTTACAACCGCTCCGGTTCCGGCGGCAAAAAAACTGCTTGATCAGATCGGCTGGTCCAAGGACGATGTGGACCTGTGGGAAGTGAACGAAGCCTTTGCGGTGGTGCCGATGGCGTTTATGCGGGAAATGGGACTGTCTCGGGATATCGTCAACGTCAACGGCGGTGCCTGTGCGCTGGGTCACCCCATTGGTGCCTCGGGGGCGCGCATCATGGTCACGTTGTTGAACGCATTGGAGAAACGCGGTCTGAAACGCGGGGTTGCTGCCATCTGCATCGGCGGCGGCGAAGGCACCGCAATTGCAATCGAACGGGTCTGATCTTCATCTGGCCAAAAACATCCCGGGGGTGAAGTGGCCCCTGGGCCAAGAGGGGGCTGGCCCCCTTCGTCCCTCCTAAGGTGTTATTATGACTATCGACTACCCAACACTCGCTAAAACCATCTCTTCTCTGACCGAGGGCGAGCACGATACTGTTGCGCTGATGGCCACAGTCGCCTGCGAAGTACATCATTCAGACGATCGTTTCGACTGGACTGGATTCTACCGTGTCACGGAGCCGGAGTTGCTGAAGATTGGTCCTTATCAAGGCGGGCACGGCTGCTTACAAATTCCATTCTCTCGTGGGGTCTGTGGCGCGGCGGCGCGGACCAGAGATGCGCAGCGAGTTGCCGATGTTGATGCCTTCCCTGGCCATATCGCCTGCGCCAGCTCAACCCGCTCGGAACTGGTGCTGCCGGTGTTTGATGGCTCGGGCGAAGTGATTGGAGTGTTCGACATCGACAGCAACTTGCCGGATGCCTTTACTCAGGAAGATGTTGACGCTTTGACAACAATCCTGTCATCCGTATTCGCCAGATAAAACCAACCAGGCAGCCCCTGCCATGACCAGTAGCTGCAAGACAGCAACCCCGTGAAGCAGCTTTGAAAAGGGTTGCTTTCGGGTCTTGTGCCGAAACCTTTTGCGCGCCCAATAGGCTCCCGGGGTGCCGCCGAACAGGGCCGAGAGCAGGAGTGTTTTCTCAGGAATGCGCCATAATTGGGCTTTGGCCCGGTGTTTGTCGAGTGCAAAGAGAAGTACAGACAAGACGTTGATCAAAAGCAGGTAGATAACGGCAATCTGCCATGGGGAACCAAACATCACTATACACTCCTGACTTTGGGTTGGCCCCTAATAGGGTTGAAGCAATTGCTTAGACCATAGCATCTTTTACCCACCTATTCCGCCGGGTTGCGAGAGCGGGCCCCGCCTGTTGTTGTGTGACGGGCCTTGCGGATTTCATCAATGTTGTTCTAGGACTTGCTTCATGACCAGCCCCTCAGATGTCGGCGCAACGCCAGACAACATACAGATCCAGTTCGATATCATCGTGTCAGATGGCTTTGTCCTGCTTGAGGTTGCGGCCATTGTCGACGCCCTGCGCATTGCCAACCGGATTGCGGCCCAGCCACCATTTGCCTGGACCTACCGATCCACCAAGGGCGGTATGATCGAGAGCCGTTGCGAGGCCTTTGTCAACTCCGAGCCCTTTGTGGACAAGCCTACGGCCAATTATGCGTTTGTGATTGGCAACAGCGATCCCGACACCCCGGCACTTTCGCTGCCGGGGCTAATCTCGGCTTATACCTATCGCGGGGCGCAGGTGTTGCTCTTGGCCGAGGCCGCCAGCCGTTACATCCAGGATCGAGGGGACAAGGCGATGCACCTGTCCACCCATTGGGAAAATTCGGCCCTGCTGCGTGAGCGGGGAGGGGTGTTTGAGGCAGGCACTGCACTGGCTAGCGAGGATGGCCAAGTGGTAACCTGTGCGGGGATGGGCGCAACCGTGGACGTGGTGCTGGCGCTGATGGGGCGGCATATCTCAGCTGCGTCGCTGGTGACGGTGGCCAACGTGCTGTTGCATGACAACATCCGCGACTTTTCAACCCGTCAGCCGTTTGGAGGTGCGCGCGGAGCAGCCACGGGTGACCGTGATCTCGACCTGTGCATCCGGCTGATGCAAGAGAACGTCGAAGATCCGCTGCCAATTTCCGATCTGGTGGCGCAGGTTGGCATTTCCGCCCGCTCGCTGGAACGCAAGTTCAAGACCAGTTTTGCTACAACGCCCAATGGGTTCTATCGTGAAATGCGACTGAGCAAGGCCAACAACCTGCTGCTAAACACCAGTCTGAGCGTGCAGGAAATTGGGCTGGCTTGCGGCTTTCCCAGCGGTTTTTCTGGGCAGTACAAAGCGCAGTTTGGCATGACACCGCTGACCGTGCGCAAACGCCGGCGAACTGCGGAAAACGCAAGCGGAGAATAATCGTCAAAATCTGGCGGAAATGATACATTTTCTGTCACGCAGGCATGTCAGGCTGAGGCAAAATTCAGTGTCTGGAGTGACGAAATGAGCGATCTTCCCACCAAGGCCCGTGCGGTCATTGTCGGCGGCGGTGTCATTGGCTGTTCGGTAGCCTATCACCTGGCCAAGTTGGGCTGGAAGGATGTGGTGCTGCTGGAGCGCAAACAACTGACCTCGGGCACCACTTGGCATGCGGCCGGGCTAATTGGCCAGTTGCGCGCCAGTTCCAACATGACCAAGCTGGCCCGCTATTCGGCTGAGTTGTATCTGGGGTTGGAAGAGGAAACCGGTGTGGCCACTGGCTTGCGTCAGGTTGGCTCGGTCTCGGTTGCATTAACCGACGAACGGCACGAGGAGCTGTGCCGCAGCGCCGCCATGGCGCGGGCCTTTGGCGTTCCAGCCGAGGAGCTATCGCCATCTGAGGTCAAACAACGGTACGAGCATCTAAATATCGACGGCGTGACCGGTGGCATCTGGTTGCCAACAGACGGGCAGGCGGACCCTGCTAACATCGCGCTGGCACTAGCCAAGGGCGCGCGCCAAAACGGCGCGCTGATCAAAGAACGGATCAAAGTCACCGGTATGGCCAAACAGGGCCGCCGGGTGACGGGTGTGGACTGGGTCAGCGATGATGGTCAGCAGCAGGGGCATATCGAGGCGGATATGGTGGTGAACTGCGCTGGCATGTGGGGTCACGAGGTTGGCAAGATGGCGGGCACCAATGTGCCGCTACATGCTTGTGAACACTTTTATATCGTGACCGAAGGCATTCAAGGCTTAAGCCAGATGCCGGTGCTGCGGGTGCCGGATGAATGCGCCTATTACAAGGAGGACGCTGGCAAGATCTTGCTGGGTGCATTCGAACCCCATGCCAAGCCTTGGGGTATGGAGGGCATCTCTGACCGGTTTGAGTTTGATCAACTGCCCGAAGACTTTGACCACTTTGAACCGATCCTAGAAGCCGCCTGTGAGCGGATGCCGATGCTGGCCGAGGCCGGGATCCACACCTTTTTTAACGGGCCCGAGAGCTTTACGCCGGATGACGCTTATCATCTGGGTCAAGCTCCCGAGATGGATAATGTTTGGGTCGCGGCCGGGTTCAACTCGATTGGGATCCAGTCGGCTGGTGGCGCAGGTATGGCGCTGGCGCAATGGATGGATGACGGGCAGAAACCGTTTGATTTGGGTGACGTGGATATTTCACGGATGCATCCATTCCAAGGCAACAAGCACTATCTGTTTGAACGCTCCAAAGAGACCCTGGGGTTGCTGTACGCCGATCACTTCCCGTACCGGCAAAAGGCCACCGCGCGTGGCGTGCGTCGCACACCGTTCCATCACCACCTGAAAGAGCAGGGCGCGGTGATGGGCGAGATTGGCGGCTGGGAACGGGCCAATTGGTTTGCCAACGAAGGCCAGGAACGCGAATACAAGTACAGCTGGAAACGCCAGAACTGGTTTGAAAACTCAGCTGCAGAGCACCGGGCCGTGCGCGAAAATGTGGGCATGTATGACATGTCCTCGTTCGGCAAGATCCGGGTCGAAGGGCCCGATGCCGAGGCGTTTCTAAACTATGTCTGCGGCGCCAACATGTCGGTGCCGGTGGGCAAAATCGTCTATACCCAGTTCCTGAACCCGCGTGGCGGGATTGAGGCCGATGTCACCGTGACCCGGTTGTCCGAGACGGCTTATCTGGTGGTAACCCCGGCGATTACCCGTCAGGCCGACCAGACCTGGATGCGGCGACACCAGGGAGACCACCGCGTGGTTCTTACCGATGTGACGGCGGGCGAGGGTGTGTTGGCAGTGATGGGGCCACGGTCGCGAGAACTGCTGCAAAAGGTCTCGCCGAATGATTTCTCAAATGCGGTGAACCCTTTTGGCACGGCACAAAATATCGAGCTGGGTATGGGAATTGCCCGTGTCCACCGTGTCACCTATGTGGGTGAGCTTGGCTGGGAGATTTATGTGGGTGCCGATATGGCGGGCCATGCCTTTGAAACACTGATCGAGGCGGGGCAAGACATGGATCTGAAGCTGTGCGGCATGCACATGATGGACAGCTGTCGGATTGAAAAGGGCTTCCGCCACTTTGGACATGACATCACCTGCGAAGATCACGTGATCGATGCTGGGCTCGGTTTTGCAGTCAAAACGGACAAACCGGATTTCATCGGTCGCGAGTCGGTGTTGAAGCGCAAGGAAACCGGACCTGAAAATCGCATGGTTCAGTTCAAGCTAACCGACCCCGAGCCGCTGCTGTATCACAACGAACCGTTGATCCGTGATGGTGAGATTATCGGCTATCTCAGCTCGGGGAGCTATGGTCATACCTTGGGCGGCGCTATGGGGCTGGGTTACGTTCCGTGCAAAGGTGAGAGTGCTGCCGACGTGTTGGGTTCCACTTATGAAATCGACGTGATGGGCACCCGTGTCCGGGCCGAGGCCTCGTTGAGGCCGATGTATGATCCAAAATCGGAACGGGTGAAGGTCTGATAACTGAACAACTCGTCCGGCGGAAACGCCGGGCAACACCTACGGGCGACCGCTGCCCTCTGACAGTTTGGGTTTCTTGTTGCCTAAGCCGCTGTTTGGTGACAGCCATGCGGCAGTTTAGTCAAACGGGAAACCCAGCCTTATGATGCCCTTCAGCGCCATCCTTGTCGCCGTCCTGCTGCTGCTGATCTCTGCCGTGCACCTGCTTTGGGTCATGGGGAGTACCTGGCCTGCTGTGGACGAGCAAACCCTAGCTAAAACCGTAGTGGGCAGCAAAGACATCGAGCGCATGCCATCTCGTTTGGCCAGCCTGATAGTTGCCATGGTTCTGGCGGCGGCTGCGTATGTGGTTTTGGTTTCGGCCCATTTGATGCCCGGTATTTTGCTGCCGCGCATGTATGAAATCATTTTGGTTGCCATGATCCTGATCTTTTTAGCACGTGGTTTTGCCGCCTATGTGCCAGCCTGGCGGGCGATGGTGCCCGAGCAGCCCTTTGCCAGCTATGATCAAAAATTCTATGCCCCACTGTGCATTGTGATCGCAACACTGCTGTTGGATGTGGCGCTGAGCTAAAGGCTCTGGTTGGTCTCGTGGGGTTTCCTTCGCGCGAAGACCTGCCATAACTGCGCGCAAAGGAGTGTGTTATGAGTTCGTCAAACCCAGACAATACTGACAGCCCGCGCGGGTTGGCCTTTGCCATCTCAGCCTATGTGATGTGGGGGTTGTTGCCATTCTACATGAAGGCCGTGGCGCATATCCCTGCGGCTGAAGTGGTGGCGCACCGGGTGATCTGGGCGGTGCCGATTGCGGGCATCTTGCTGGTGGTTCTGCGCCGCACTGATGATCTGATGGCAGCGCTGCGCAATCCCAGAACCCTGATCATGGGTTGTGTCACGGCGGCGCTGATCTCGGTCAACTGGGGCATCTATGTCTGGTCGATTGCCACCGGCCACGCGCTGGACGCAGCTCTGGGCTATTACATCAATCCGCTGTTCAGCATCTTTTTGGGTGCGGTCCTGTTGGGCGAGCGGCCCACCCGTATGCAGATAGTTGCCATCGCATTGGCCGCTGCCGCGGTAGTGGTACTGACTGTTGCCGCAGGCAAGCTCCCGCTGGTGGCGGTTGGATTGACCCTAAGTTGGGGTTTTTACGCCTTTTTCAAAAAGTCTCTACCTGTGGGACCCAATCAGGGCTTCATGCTCGAGGTTCTGATCCTGCTGCCCGTCGCACTGGGATATGTTGTCTATCTGTCAGCTACTGGAACCGGGCATATCGGTGGAACGGGTATGGATACTGCGCTTTTGTTGGGCTGTGGTCTGGTGACTGCTGTGCCGCTGATCACCTATGCAAACGGGGCCAAGCTGCTGCGACTGTCGACGATCGGTATCCTGCAATACATCGCGCCAACGATGATCTTTGTCATCGCGGTTTTTGTCTTTGGTGAAGAGTTTGACGGAGCACGGATGATTGCCTTTCCGATGATCTGGGCTGCGTTGGTTATCTATTCGATGTCACTGGTCAAACAGATGCGCGCTAAACCAGCCTAGGCGCCCCGAACACCGGGACGCCTGACGTGGTTCAAGCTCGGGGCACGTCAGCCGCAAACCGACTGGCGTTTTCCTTCAGGAAAGTCTCGGCATCTGCGTCCCCCCAGAATGCGGGTACGGATTTGGGGATTTTCAACGCGCGTTGTACTGCCGGGCGAGCATCGATCCGGTCAAACCAGGCCTGAAGATGGTCTAGCCCATCAACCGATACCTTGGCCCAGGGGTAGGCGCGAGCCCAGGGGTAGGTGGCAAAGTCCGCTACCGTAATCTGGTCACCAACCAGATAGTCCCGCCCCTGTAGTCGGGTATCCAGCACTTCAAATAAGCGTCGGGTTTCATCCACATACCGCTTGATGGCAAAGGGGTTGTCTTGACCGTTGGGCGCGGCGATACGCTGGAAATACATTGCCTGCCCCATCATGGGCCCCACGCCACCCATCTGGAACATCAGCCATTGCAAGGTCTCGGACCGCAACTTGGGGTCTTCGGGCAGGAACATCCCGTATTTCTCGGCCAGGTACCACAGGATTGCGCCGCTTTCGAAAACGGCAAAATCATCGTTTGACCGGTCCACGATTGTTGGGATGCGGCCATTGGGGTTTAGCTCCAGATAGGCGGGCACCTTTTGCTCCTTTTTTGAAAAGTCGATGAAAGTCAGGTCATAAGGAATGCCTGCCTCTTCCAGAAACAGCACTGGCTTGTAGCCGTTCATCGTAGCTGCCGTGTACAGATGGATATCTGGCTGGCTCATTCTGCGGGCTCCAGACGCTTGGTAAAGACGTCAGTCAAGTGGCGGTTGTGGCGTGCAAAGTCCGCCTCGATCTGTGGGTTCTTCATCACGTCATAGGAAACAAAGGTCGGCAGCTGCTTTAGCCCAAAGAACTTGGCGTTCTGGTGGGTGGGGTAGAGCAATGTATCAACCGAGGCGCCGGCGAAGAAAGGCTGCGCCGGATCTTCAAAAGACTCTCTTGGCGCGTTGAACGTTACTGACAGCATATAGGTTTTGCCCTGCAGAGCACCGCCCATGCCATAGCCGGCTTTGGGCTCCTCGGCGGTGCGGCCATCACCCAATGTCAGGCGGCCATCCATGCCAGCGGTATAGACTTCGTCTTGGTATTTCTTCAGATTCCACGGGGTTGCCATCCAGTTGACCGGGAATTGCAAGATGATGCTATCTGCCCACTGGTGACTGGCGATTTCGGCCTCAACGTCATAGCCGTCGGCCACAGTTGTTACACGCACCTGATCGCCCCGAGATTCAAAAAACGCCTTGGCGCGGTCAGCAAAGGCGGTGTTCAACCCACCTGGAGCAAATTCGTAAGGCTGATAGCCGTTGATGATGAGAACATTGGACATGCTGGTTTTCCCAAGAAACTAGAGGTTTGTCTTTTCACATCACAGGAGATGGGATATTGGGTTTACTAAAGCAACTAGTATACTTTTGGTAACCTGGTTGGTTGATGGAGATCCGAGATGGACGCACGAGTTATCGAAGACGAACAAGGACGCAGGCGGGCGACTGCGGCCTGTGGCGAGCCTTGCCCGATCGAAGACGGGATGCGGATACTTGGCGGCAAATGGACGGGGTCGATCCTGTGGCACCTGCAGTTCGGCCCGGTTCGGTTCAACGACCTGTCCCGCATGGTGGCTGCAGCCAGCAAGAAGATGATCACCGAGCGTTTGCGCCATCTTGAAGGGAAGGGCTTGGTTGTGCGCGAGGTTGTCGATACGGCTCCGGTTTCGGTGGAATACAGCCTGACCAAGCAGGGAGAGGACGCGCTGGGGTTTCTGGATGAACTTCGCAAATGGGCCGAGGCACTGGAGCCTGAGCAGGTAAGCTAAAACCGGCTTGTTATTTGTGCCGCCAGATTTCCTGCCCAAATCGCATAGGCCTTGGGGCTGGGGTGGAACCCGTCCGATGCGGCCATGTCAGGATGTTGTGGTAGGATCAAGGGCAGGTGGGTGACACCCGTGGTTTGCCTTGCCAGTTCTGCCAGCCCGGCGTCCAGCCGAGCGGCGTGGCGTCCTAAAGTCCAAGCCAGAGGTTGGGGCAACAGTGGGAAGTTCTGCAGTGGTGGCACACCGGTACACAGGATTTGTCGCACTTGGAAACGGGATTTCAACAGGTCGAACAGGGCTGACTGTTGGGCAACAAACCGCGCGTTGGATGTAGCACGGGTGACGTCGTTGACGCCGAGAGCAATAACGGCGCAGTCAAAGGACTCGGGCCGCAGGCTTGTTAGGCGCCGGATGCAGTCTGGCGTTGTGTTGCCGGTTCGAGCCTCTAACCGCCAAGTCACTTGATACCGCTCGGCCAGCCGCGACAGCAATTGCCCACTTAGGGCCTGTTCTTGGTGCTTGGCCCCTATTCCAGCGCCTGAGCTATCCCCGATGATCAGCAGGCGCAGGGTTAGCCCATTCCCGATAGTGCCGGAACGCGGCCCCGGAGGCTCGGGCAATAGCTCTGCCCGCCGCCGCACCCATAATGCTTGCGCCAGTAGCAAGGGCATCAAAGGCAGGCGCAGGATCTGGTCGCTGCCAATCAACTGAGTGCGTCGCGATATTTCAAGAACCGGGGATCCGTCATCACCCGCGCATTCATTGCCTCACGCAGCGCGCCGACGCTTTTATAGGGGCGCATTGCCACCTCGAACTGTTGGATCAAACCGTTATCGTCCAGGGTGATCAGATCAACTCCAACCGCATCCAGTTCCCCGATCTTGCATTCAAATTCCAGCGCCCAGTCGTTGCCGTCCCCCATTAACCGACGATAGCGGAAATCGCTAAAGACCTGACCTACGTGACCCAGTACCGCCGCCACCGGCTCGCGGCCGGTCCAGGTTTTCCAATAGGTCGGCGGCAAAAAGCGAACATCTTCTGCCAGTAGCCCGGCGATCAGGCAGTCGTCGCCTTTGGCCACCACGTCCATCATGTTGCTGATTGTTGGATGCATTTCGTGTCCTCCCGTTTTGCCAATCCTGCGTTGGGTGGGCATTGGCAGCAAGCGCGACGTTGCGGGAGCTTGCCCCCGCAGCCAGCAGGCGTTAGGGCCTGTGCCATGGCCGTATCAAGCGAATATACCCCGCCGCAGGACCCGCTGGAGTTCCTGCATTCCGACGCACAGATTGTGGCGGTGAACAAGCCTGCCGGGTTATTATCGGTTCCGGGCAGGGGAGAGCATCTGGCCGATTGCCTGCTGACACGGGTGCAACTTGCGTTTCCCGAAGCGCTGCTGGTGCATCGGCTGGACCGGGATACATCCGGGGTGATGGTGTTTGGCCTAACTCCGCATGCGCAGCGCAATCTTTCGATGCAGTTTGAACAGCGCACCACGCGTAAGGTTTATGTCGCCCGCGTCGTGGGGCGGGTCGAGCCGCGTTCGGGGACTGTGGATCTGCCGTTGATTGTGGATTGGCCCAACCGGCCACGGCAGATGGTTTGTCACGACACCGGTAAGGCGTCAGTCACAGACTGGAATGTGGTTAAGTACGGCGCGGATGAAACCCGTGTGCGGCTGACACCTAAGACTGGACGAACACATCAGTTGCGGGTGCATATGATGGCGCTGGGGCACCCCATATTGGGCGATCCGCTCTATGCCACCGGCGCCGCAATAGAGCACGACCGGATGATGTTGCATTCGCAAGAGCTGCGGATAAAACACCCCGAAACCAGCCAGTCGATCAAGTTCCGGGCCAAGGCCGATTTCTGACTGCGAATTTCACATAATATGTTTCGCGCGCGAAACATCTTAAGGTTGAGTTAATCGCTGTGTTCAGGTGCGATCTTCATCCAGCCTTCAGGTAGGATGTCCGGATTGCTGAGCTTGGGGTCGCCAAACCAACTGGCTGGCCCGACAATGCGCTTGTCTGGGTTCCGGTTCAGCCAAGCCCCCCACCAAGAAAACGAGCTGTTGCCGATGATGTTGTGGTCACACAGGCTCATCAGCCTCAGGTCCTCAAAGTCGGTCTCGGACCCGTTGAAATCCACCACAACTTTTTCGACGGGCAGGGGCAAGTTGTCCTTGGCCCATTGCGGATCATCGGAAAAGACATAGACCGTTGGGGTCCCGTCCAGCCCCTCCAGCACCCGCGCCAGCGCGGTGTCGTAATAAGCCTGATCACAAAGCACATGAGCCGCAAAGGTCAGGTAGTCCCCGCGACGCACATGCAGGGAGATCGCGGTGCCGCTGGCGATCCGGTCAGCCATCTCGGCATTCTGGGTGTTTGTGTAATCTGGGAAGGTAAAGGCCGCGCAGACTTGGTCCTCAATGTGCGAGAAATAGCGCTCTGACTGCCAGTATCCATGCAGATAACTGCCATCTCCCCAAGTCTCGATCTCGGTATTATATCCCAAGCTCTTTTCGCGACGAAATTTCGGAGCCAGACCTGTGCTGCGCCATAACGCGTAACGTACCGGGCTTTCTTTCTTGAGAGGGGGCAGCGCCGACGGGGCGGTCAGATCCAGATCAAAGACCCGAGTGGGCACACCTTCACCGCGTTGTTCAACCAACCGGGTATCCAGGGCTACGGGAACACCGTGGCGTGCCGCGAGGCCGGCGGCGGCGGCATATTGAAACATCTGGTTTCCCAGTCGGCCATGCAGGCGGGCAGTGATCACGGTGCGGTCCTTTGGCGAAATCGTTCAGCCCTTACTAGGACGTTCAATCCTGCAAGGCTAGCAGCAGGCCGGTTTTCGTATTTCTGTTTATGCGTGCTGTGCAATCCACTGTGAATATGGGCCTACACCAAATTCGGCGTCCGGCGTGTCATCAAGCAGGGAAAGGAATTCCAACGAATGACCGTCGGGGTCCTTCAAATAGATAGAAATCGCAGGCATCCAGCCAATCACCACCGGTTCGCTTACGGGTTCACCGCCAAAGCCAAGCGGTTGCACGCCTGCCTGTTTCAGCTTGTCGGGTAGCTGCCGAACACCTTCTAGATCTGAGCGAAAGGCAAAATGCAGGTGCATTCCCACGGGCGCGGAACCGCTGCCCCATAACCCAAGCATGGCTTGGCTGGGGCCACCGACCCAGAAAAAGGCCACGTTGCGTTCGGGGATTATCCTCGCCAGTCGAAGGCCAAGAGATTCGCGGTAAAAAGCGACGGAACGATCAAGGTCGCGAACGGGAATATGTGTTTCATACAGCCCGTTGATATGCTGACCAATTGGATGTGTGTTATCTTGGTTGTCCATTAAGTGCTCCAAAAATATGAACTTTCGCCCAGTCTGCAAGCTCAACCCTGGTTTAGGTCAAGCATGATTTTTCAGCCCTCTTGACCTGCGGCATTGCTGTTCTTATTTAGCCCTCAGGTTCAGGTCCCTGCCGCTCGCAGCCATTTGGCTATGGTGAAACCTGCTTGATCTACATCTTACGCCCAATCTCATGGTGCGCCGGATGGTAATGCGAGCCCCGTCACTAATTGCGCGCCCGTTTGATAAGACGAGGCAAAGATGATGAATACTCCGAATCTGGCTCCGGTGGTGGAGCTCAAGGCGCAGGCAAAACGTTTGCGCGAGAAATTGCGATCCAGTGGTCATGACATCGGTCACAGCAAGTCGCTTGAACTGCTGGCCCAACAGCACGGCATGCGTGACTGGAATACGCTGACTGCGATGGCTGGCAACAAGCTGCACCTGCGGGTTGGTGATCGTGTCCAGGGACGTTACCTGGGACAACGGTTCACGGCCACGCTGCGTAGTTTGACCCTGCTAGGGGATGGTGAACAACGCCGTGTCACCCTGCATTTCGACGATCCAGTGGATGTGGTGAAGTTCGACAGCTTCTCGGCCCTGCGCCAGCGGGTCAGTGGGACCATCGGATGGGATGGTCGATCGACCAATAAAACCTCGGACGGGGTGCCGCAGTTGATCGTTGAAACGGCGATGCCCTAATAACAGTGGCTGATCCGTTTCTTGCGCTTTGTTTTGCCCTTGGGCCAAGAGCGCAGGAAACGGGTCGCTGCGCATCCTGCGCAATGTTGATGTGCCTCTGTGTCAAAAACATGGAGAACATATTATGGAACTCAAAGACAAAACCATCATCATCACTGGCGCCAGCAGCGGGATTGGTGCTGCTGCGGCACTGTTGTTTGCATCAGAAGGTGCCAATCTGGTGCTGGGCGCTCGCCGCTCTGCTGAGCTAGAGAAAATCTGTGGCCAGATCACCCAGAGTAACGGCTCAGCCATGGCCTTGGCCGGAGATGTCACCGATAGCATCTATGCTCAGGCGCTGGTGGATCTGGCGGTTGAAAGTTATGGAGGTCTGGACGGTGCTTTTAACAACGCTGGCATGATGGGTGACATGGAGCCGGTTTGTGACATGGCAGACCAGAACTGGAACGCGGTAATCGAAACAAACCTGACCAGCGCTTTTTACGCCGCCAAAGCACAGATCCCAGAGATGGTGAACCGCGGCGGTGGTTCGATCTTATTCACCTCGTCTTTTGTTGGATATTCGAATGGTGGAATGCCGGGGATGGCGGCTTATGCTGCGTCCAAGGCAGGTTTGATTGGGTTGGCGCAATCGCTGGCTTCGGATCACGGGGCCGAAGGGGTGCGGGTGAACACATTGCTCCCCGGGGGTACCCTGACCGCCATGGCGGGAGAAGATCCTGATACCCATGAATTCATTTCAAACCTGCACCCGCTGAAACGGATGGCGCAGCCATCAGAGATCGCCCAAGTGGCTTTGTTTCTATTGTCTGACCGGGCTGGTTTTGTCACGGGCAGCCCGGTGACGGCAGATGGTGGTGTATCGGTGCGTTTGGTTTGAACTTTCGCGCACCCTAAGAACGACATTGCCCGGCAAGAAGCCGGGCAATGTTTTTGTTTCGCTGAGTTGTTCCTATTCGGCAGCCCAGCCGCCGACGGCTTTAACCTCCAGGAAGTCCTCGATCCCCCAACTGCCGCCTTCGCGGCCGTTGCCGGACTGCTTCATGCCGCCAAAAGGCGACCCGGCAGAGCGGGACTTGCCGTTCATTTCAACCATACCGGAACGCAGCTGTCGCGCCATTCGGTTGGCACGGGCCATATCTTGGGTCTGGACGTAGTTGGTTAGTCCATAGGGGGTGTCGTTGGCGATTGCTATGGCTTCCTCTTCGGTGTCAAAGGGGATCATCGCCAGAACTGGGCCAAAAATCTCTTCGCGGGCGACAACCATCTGGTTGTTCACATCGACAAAGACAGTGGGTTTGACATAGAAGCCCTTGTCCAGGTCTTCGGGACGACCCGTACCACCGGCAACCAGTTTAGCGCCTTCGTCGATTCCGGCCTGGATCAGGCCCTGGATTTTAGTCCACTGAAGCTCGTTGACGACCGGGCCAATGTGGCGGCCTTCTTCAGAAGCCGGGCCAACGCTGATCTTGTTAGCAACCTCGGCTGCGGTAGCAACCGCTTGATCATAAACACCACGCTGCACCAGCATCCGGCTGGGGGCGTTACAGCTTTGGCCGGTGTTGTTCATCATATGCAGAACGCCACGTTTGACGGCCTTTTCGTCCGCGTCGTCAAAGATCACGTTGGCGCCCTTTCCGCCCAGCTCAAGATGGACCTTTTTCAGAGTGTCAGCTGCGGATTTGGAGATCGCGGTGCCGGCGCGGGTGGAGCCAGTGAACGAGACCATATCAACATCGGGATGCGCTGACAGGGTTGATCCAACACCCACACCGTCGCCATTGACCAGGTTGAAAACGCCAGCCGGGAAGCCTGCTTCGTCCATCATCTCGGCAAAGATCATCGCGTTCAGCGGGCTTTGCTCGGACGGCTTCAGAACCATGGTGCAACCAGCAACCGCTGCGGCGCCAACCTTGAGGGTGATCTGGTTCATCGGCCAGTTCCATGGGGTGATCAGGGCAGCAACGCCCACGGCCTCGTGGATGATACGGTCTTCTGGGGCATGATCGCCCAGCGGTTTTTCAAACTCAAACTTCTTAGCCGCGCGCAGGAAGTTTTGTAGGTGCCAAATACCGGCACCTGCCTGTTGGGTGCGGGCCATGTCGATGGGGGCACCCATTTCGGTGGACATAGCTTGGGCCAAGTCTTCTGTACGGGTTTTGTAAATCTCGACCAGTTTTTCGACCATGGCGATACGTTCCGCCGGTGGGGTGGCGATCCAACCGGGCAGGGCGGCCTTGGCAGCGGCAACAGCGGCGTTTGTATCAGCCTCGGCCCCCAGTGAAATCACGGCACAGGGTTGCTCGGTTGATGGGTCGATGACGTCAAAGTCATTGGCTTGCGACGGGGCGACCCACTGGCCGTTGATGTAAAAATCGCGTTTCTCGATCATGTCCGGTTCTCCCAAAGCAGACTGTGTTCCCGACCGGGCGGTCGGGGAATTGTCGCCACATTGTCACTGTGGTTCTGACTCGGCAAGGGGCCACGATCAATAATTTGATCAAATTATTGAGCTTGAGAGTCGGAAACCGTCTTAGCCCCTTTATTTGTAACGAATGCTTGATGCGTGGATTTCTGCTGGCGTCCCTACCAAGGGGGTGTAACGTTGCGGAACAAGGATTACTTGGGTGTGCATACAACACGCATTTTTTACATAAGAGGAGATCACCATGGGCCTGCGCATTAACGATGTGGTTCCGAATTTCACTGCCGAGACAGATCAGGGAACAGTGACGTTCCATGACTGGATTGGCGATAGCTGGGCAATTCTGTTTTCCCACCCCAAAGATTTCACTCCGGTCTGCACGACCGAGTTTTCAGCCGTGGCGCAGTTGGCAGATGATTGGGCTGCCCGTAATACCAAAGTGATGGGTGTTTCGGTTGATGGTGTCGAAGACCACAAAAAGTGGAAATTGGACATTGAAAAATACGGTGATGCAGCAGCGGGCTTCCCGATCATTGCGGATGACGGTCTGGCTGTGTCCAAGGCTTTTGATATGCTGCCTGCTGAAGCCTATATGCCGGATGGGCGCACCCCTGCTGATAGTGCAACAGTGCGGTCGGTGTTCATTATTGGCCCCGACAAGCAATTGAAGCTGTCGATGACCTATCCAATGACGGTTGGCCGGAATTTTGCCGAGATCCTGCGGGCGCTGGATGGTTTGCAGATGTCATCCAAGGGTGTGGCCACACCAGCGAACTGGACACCGGGAGAGGACGTGATCATTCCACCGGCCGTTTCCAACGAAGATGCCAAGGCCAAGTTTGGTGAGTTTGAGACCATCTTCCCCTATCTGCGCAAAACCAAAGCGCCGCAGTAAGAGATAACGAAGGGGGCAACTTGCCCCCTTCGCATATCAGTTCGCCGTTCGTAATGTTTGGCGAGGTGGCTTGGCTTGTCGGCTTGCTCTGGTGGTTCCGAGATAGACCGAGCCAATGATGATCAGCAGAGCCAGAATTCTCTGAGCAGTCATCGCCTCGCCCAATATTACAACTCCGATGAAGGCCCCACCAACGGGAACCGCAAAGTTGATCTGAGACATCCGTGTTGCGCCAAGACGTGGGACGAGATGAAAGTAGATCAGGTTGGCGCAGGCGGTTGAGAGGAGGCCGAGGTAGAGGATTGCCCCGAGTGAAGAACCGGTGAACGCAAGGCTGCCAAAATCAGCCTGTGTCGTCAGAACAATTGCTCCAACGAATAGTGTACCCACAATCATAGAGCCCGCTGCCATTTCAAGCGGTGGGCGTGTCACGAACCGACGGACATAGACTGTTGATGCGGCGTAACAGAGCGTCGCTGCAATAATCGCGGCTTGTCCCCCTAGCTGCGCGCCCAGTCCTGACAGGGCAGTTGGGCCGACGAGAAGGGCAACACCCCAAAAACCACCCAATGCTCCGATAGCGGTGCGCGGCGTTAGCCGTTCACTGGGGATGGTGACCGAGGCCAGCAGGATGGTTGCAACTGGGGCTATTCCCATAAGGATGGATGCAAGCGCGCTATCTACGGATTGTTCGCCATAGGTGATCAGAAGGAATGGCAGCGCGCTGCCTAGCAGACCTGTTGCTGTGTATGATATCCAGTCGGTTGCTTTGCGTGACAGGGATAGCCTGCGCAATTTTAGCACCACATAGATTATGAGGCTGCCGATCAGCAGGCGACCAAAGACCAGGACCGCGGGGTCGGTGGTCGCGACGCCGATTTTGATGACGGCATATGAGGTGCTCCACATTGCGGCAAGTGCAAGCCAGAGAATGGCATCGGTCCAGGTCGCTTTTGGCATTTTCGAATCCAAGCTTGAATGCTACGTTATTCGTAGCGATAGTTTGCTACGTTTTTAGAAGCAAGGAAAATTTCATGTCTGAGACCAGTCGTCGGGTCGCTAGGTCCGGGGAAGCGGTGCGTGGCTCAAAGAGTGGCCAGCCGATTATGGTGCTTTTTGATCTATTAAGCCGCCGTTGGGCGATGGGCATTTTGTGGAATCTGGCTGACGGGCCAAGAACGTTTCGCGATCTGCAGGCGCGATGTGACTCTGCTTCGCCAAGTGTGCTCAACACGCGCCTAAAGGAACTGCGGGCAGTTGGTCTCGTGGATAAGGCAACAGATGGTTATGTTCTGACCATCAATGGGCGAGAGCTGTTTGAGCGGCTGGAACCTTTGGGAGATTGGGCTGTTGAGTGGGTCCCGAAGATGTAGGCGCTGGGCACCAGTTTCTGATGGCGCTTACCCAGTTGCTGTTTAAGCTAAAAAGCAGGTGCATCTCGAATGGCCATCGGGTAACTCGGAATGCAACCATTTTGCGAATGTGGCTTCAGTCTCTGAAAAAACATCGGGTAAGGAGAATATCATGGCGTCGCTTAAGCGCTGGCTCGATCTCAAACGGCATCCTTGGAAAGCTCCGGCCCACAAGGGCATGAAAGCCTGGAAAGCTGACAATCCGCTCCACTCGCATCTGTATGTTTATGACAACCTACCCGACCAACCCGTTGTTTTGGATGTCGGTGGATTTGAAGGCGGGTGGAGTGACGTCATTCTGGCCAGCCGTCCCAACGCAATCATCCATGTGTTCGAGCCGCACCCGCTTTTTGCAGAAAGCCTGCGCGCCAAGTTCCGTGACACACCAAATGCGCATGTTCATGAATTTGCTATTGGCAGCCAGTCTGGCAAACTGACGCTTAGCGATGCAGGAGATGCGTCGTCCAGTTTTGGTTCAGAGGGCGACGGGTATCACGCAGAAATTCGCCCGGTTGCTGAGTTCTTTGAAACCGAAGGTTTGGCGGTTGTCGATTTGGCGAAGCTCAATATCGAAGCTGGCGAGTATGATCTGTTGCCTGGGCTGATTGATGCGGGATTGATTGGAAAAATCAACCGCTTGCAGGTGCAGTTCCACCTGTTCGATCCTTCAATGGTTGCCGCGCGTGACGCGATCCGCGAGAAACTCTCTGACACCCATACCTGCGCGTGGGACTATCCATTTGTCTGGGAAGAATGGCGCCTAAAATAGATACGGCCAACAAAGGTGTTGTTGCCTGCGTCAAAGCTGCGGTCAGGGCTTGGAGTAGGTCTTGACCATGGCGCGGTACCGGGCTCGTTTCCATTCGCGTCCGAGTTTCTCTAGTAACGGCTTCTTGGCCCCAATCGTGCTGCCACCGGTTTCGGCGGTGCGATCTGTCAGGCAGGCGGGGGCGATGACACCAAGGTGAAACCCAGTGTGCCAGTGCATCTGAAGAAAGGTGTCGACGGGTCGATCAAATGGGGATGAGGCATCTAGCAGGTGTTTCGCGGCAGCGCGACAGACCAGCTGGCCGGATGTCCGCAGTGGCGTGACCTGAGGCTGGATTAGCGTATAACCATCGTGGCTATCGATAACACTGCCCTCACAATCGCGGTTTTGCAGCTGGATATAACCCAACCTGTCGATGTGACGCAGCGCGAGTTCGAAGGCCGTGTCGAAATCCCTGTTCAACTCAACATCATCTTCCAGGATTAGCGCGACATCGGCGTCACTCGCTAATAGTAAAGACCATGCCCTGCGGTGGCTTAGAAAACACCCAATCTCGCCCGGGCGCAAAGAAAACGGGTAGCGCGGTTGGATACGATTGGTTTGATAAGCCGCTGCAAGCTGGGCCTCGGGCAAAGCGGCACCATCAACGGCGTCGACAATTTCAGCATCGGGGCCCAGTTGCGCCAACACCTGCTCGACTTGAGCACGCCGCTGAGTGGCCCTGGCCAGATGAATTACGAGGGGCTTTATCTTCATGCCGAATGGGAACCCGGTTCAGTTGCTGTCGCGTTTGCAGTGTGATGTAGCGTAGCTTTAGCCGTAAAGACAGCGCTGTAATGCATCTGGTGCGGTCATGGCTGGCTTTGAACCAGAGGTTCGGCAAGAAGTTCTTCGATGAAATAGCTCAGCAACTGTAGCCGACCTGTGACCCCTGCCTTGCGGTAGACAGCAGCGCATTGGGCTTTGACCGTGCCTTCTTTGGTTTGGCGCAGGGTGGCAATTTCGGCGACGGGCAGACCTTTGATGGCCAAGAGGGCGACATCCCTTTCGGCGCTGCTGAGCTGCCATTCCGTGAATTGCTGCTCGATAAGTTGGGAAAAAGCGCCCGAGGCAACATCAAGCTGGCGGCGCATTTCTTGCTGGCGGCGCGACAGGGTGCGGATTTGCAGCACAGTGGCGGTGAGACCGCCAACAAGGGCCAGAGACAGCAGTAATTCGAATATGTGGTAACTGGTTGCGTTGACGGGTTCGGGGCGGCCCATCCAATCGCCAACGGCATCGAACACAAAGAAGGTGGCGCAGAGTGCCTGCACCACCAGAAGGAGCCAAAGCCAGAATAAGGCGGATTTCTGCATGTGGCTCCCTGTGGGTTGGTGATCAGTCGTCTTCGACCTCGATTTCTGTCACCTGGCCGGTGGTCATATCAAGGACCAGTTCAGTTTCTACGCCATCGATTAGGACTTCAACCTCGATCTCGTCGTCTTCGATCTCAATTTCCTCGATCACATAGCCCTGCGCTTCGACAACAGAGCGGATCTCTTCTTCGGTGACGCCAATCATATCACCCACCGCGAAGTCAGCCATAGCCAGAACAGGTGTACCAGCGATCAGAGCGGCGAGGGTTAGTGCTTTCAAGTTTTCCATTTTGCATCTCCAAATATGCGTTTCGGTGATGATGATTTGGGGATGCTGGGCGGGATAACGATTGGCTTTGGGTTGGTTCAGGGCGCTATTGGACTCAGGTTTATGGCTGATTTTTAAAGGGGAAATTGCCCTTTCCAGCTTTGACGACTGTTGAGAGCGTGTAAGCTTGGCTAGCAAAGCGTTTAACGAAGCGGTGAACAAGTTGAAAAGAAATGCTGTTTTAGGATTCGCGATGGGTGTGGCGGTTGCCTTGCCTGCCAGCGCGCAACAAAAGCCAAAAACAACTTCGGTGCCGCCAATTCCGCAAGAGGCCTCAAATTCTTGTACGGCCCGAATTGGTGATCTGGCAGTGCCGGTTGATCGCTTGCTAGAGGGACCGACGCTGCATGCCAAGCCACGCATGAACTCAGCTGTGACGGGGGTGCTGCCGATTACGGCGACGGGGATTGTAAAAGGCAAATGTAAAACCCGGCTGCACAATCGGTGGTGTCAGGTGACTTGGGGCTGTCTGAGCGGCTATGCCAGAATGGTCCATATGACCGGAGAAGCCACAAACCCAACGTTACGAACCGCGAAAGTGACAGGATTACCGGTTGATGGGGCGTTGATGCTATACGCTGCTCCGACAGGGCATTCAGAAAAAGTGACCGCGATTTCGCCAACGGCCAAGGTGACAGTACATGAATGTGTTGTGGGCGACGGTACCGCAGTAGCGGAGTGGTGCGCAATTTCGGCCGGTTCGAAATCTGGGTGGGCTCTGAAGCCCTTCTTGCAATTCTAGATACATCGGCAGACTGAATGGGCGATCGGCTGATGTCATCCCGCATGCGCCTTGCGTAATCTGACGAGATTTGAGAAGAGTGAGTTCTTATTTTGTTCTAACGTTTGAGGTGCGGCTTGAGTATTCGCAATATTATCTTTGACTGGGACGGAACGCTGGCAAAGACGCTGGATCTGTGGCTGGAAGGGTACCAGATCTCGTTTAGCCGTCGCGCGCATGATTTTGAGCCCAGTGAAATCGTTCGTGTGTTTTTCCATAACCACAAGGATGTGCCTGTGCGGTATCCGGATATGGATTTTCCGGTGATTGCCAAGGAAACGCGGCAGTACGTTGGGCGGGGACTTTCCACGGTTGATCTATACGACGGCGTGCAAGAGACACTTGCGGCGCTAAGGGACACAGATGTGACGATGAGCCTGGTGACATCAAGCGCGCGGCATCTGTTGGAAGCTGGGCTGAATGCGCATAGTCTTGGCGGAAGCTTCGTGTCCAACTTGGCTGGCGATGATGGATACGGACATAAGCCGTCTCCTATACCGTTCAAGGAAACGCTGGAGAGGCTTGGGGCCAGTGCCAGCGAAACTCTGATCATCGGGGATTCGCATGTTGATGTTCTGGCAGGACAGGCGATTGGTTGCCGTACCTGTTGGTTTGCGCCGCATCAGAACCAGATTTTTCATGATTACGAGCAGATCAGAGAGTTGGGCGCAGATCATGAGATTGGTGAGATGCGCGCGCTGTTGGGAATTGTTTAGCCGCTATTGGAACCGGTCCATTTGCCAGCACGTCCCGAGGTCTTAGAAACGATGGCGCAAAAAAAAAGGCCCCGCCGTTGCCAGCGGGGCCTTTCTGAATTCAATGGGAAACAGGCTTAGTCAGCCTTTTTCTCTTCTGGCTTGATCTCTTCACCAGTTTCCTGGTCAACGATCTTCATCGACAGGCGAACCTTGCCGCGGTCGTCAAAGCCCAGCAGTTTGACTTTGACTTCCTGGCCTTCCTTCAGAACATCCGAAGGGTGGTTCAGGCGGCGGTTTTCGATCTGGGATACGTGCACCAGACCATCGCGCTTGCCAAAGAAGTTCACAAACGCGCCGAAGTCGACGATTTTGACAACTTTACCAGTGTAGATGGCACCTTCTTCAGGCTCGGCAACGATCGAATAGATCATGTCGTAGGCCTTCTTGATCGAGTCGCCGTTTGGCGATGCGATCTTGATGATGCCGTCGTCGTTGATGTCGACTTTAGCGCCGGACACTTCAACGATTTCGCGGATCACTTTACCACCCGAACCGATCACTTCACGGATCTTGTCGGTTGGAACCTGCATGGTTTCGATGCGAGGCGCGTGAACCGAGAAATCAGAAGCTTCGGTCAGTGCGTTTGCCATCTCACCCAGGATGTGGACACGGCCAGCTTTGGCCTGAGCCAATGCTTTTTCCATGATTTCAGGTGTGATGCCTGCAATCTTGATGTCCATCTGCAGCGAAGTGATACCTTTTTCGGTACCGGCCACTTTGAAGTCCATGTCGCCGAGGTGGTCTTCGTCACCCAGGATGTCGGACAGGATCGCATAGGAACCGTCTTCTTCCAGGATCAGACCCATTGCAACGCCAGCAACTGGGGCTTTCAGAGGTACACCAGCGTCCATCATCGACAGCGAGCCGCCGCAGACAGAAGCCATCGAGGACGAACCGTTTGATTCGGTGATCTCCGACACCAAACGAATGGTGTATGGGAAATCAGTCGAAGCAGGCAGAACAGCCTGAAGCGCGCGCCATGCCAGTTTACCGTGACCGATTTCACGACGGCCCGGACCACCAACGCGACCAACTTCACCAACCGAGTAGGGAGGGAAGTTATAGTGCAGCAGGAAGTTCGATTTGAAGTTGCCGTGCAGGGCGTCGATGAACTGCTCGTCGTCTCCGGTACCCAGAGTGGTGACAACCAGACCCTGAGTTTCGCCACGGGTGAACAGTGCCGAACCGTGGGTCCGTGGCAGCAGGCCAGTTTCCGAAACGATTGGGCGGATCTCGTCAGTCTTACGACCGTCGATACGAACACCAGTTTTAACAACGTCACCGCGCAGGATGCCAGCTTCGAGCTTTTTCAGAGCGGAACCAAGGTTCGCGTCGTCAAGTTGCTCTTCGGTCAGGGCAGCTTTGATGGTGTCACGTGCAGCGGCAACAGCGGAAGTGCGCTCTTGCTTGTCGCTGATCGCAAATGCAGCGCGCATGTCAGCGTCGCCAGCGGCCTTAACGGCTTCGAACAGGTCCGAGTAGTCAGGTGCCGCAAAGTCGAACGGCTCTTTGGCGCAATCTTCGGCCAGATCAATGATCAGGTCGATAACCGGCTGGATCTGCTCGTGAGCAAAGTTCACCGCACCCAGCATTTCTGCTTCGGTCAGTTCGTATGCTTCCGATTCCACCATCATCACTGCGTCTTTGGTACCGGCAACAACCAGGTCCAAACGCTGTTCTGGGTTCAGGCGCAGGTCCTGCATGTCGTCAACAGTTGGGTTCAGAACATAGTCACCATCTTCAAAGCCGACGCGGCAGCTGGCGATTGGGCCCATGAACGGAGCACCGGAGATGGTCAGAGCAGCCGAAGCAGCGATCATTGCAACCATGTCTGGGTCGTTGACCAGATCGTGGGACAGCACGGTGCACATCACCAGAACTTCGTTTTTGAAGCCAGGAACGAACAGCGGACGGATCGGACGGTCGATCAGACGTGCAGTCAGTGTTTCTTTCTCGGTGGGGCGAGCCTCACGCTTGAAGAAGCCACCCGGTACTTTACCGGCGGCATAGTATTTTTCTTGGTAGTGCACGGTCAGGGGAAAGAAGTCCTGGCCGGGTTTTTGCTTGCGGGCAAAAGTTACGTTGGCCATGACCGAGGTTTCGCCCAGAGTGGCGATAACCGAGCCGTCTGCCTGACGGGCAACTTTGCCGGTTTCCAGTGTCAGCGTCTCTTCGCCCCACTGGATCGATTTCTTTGTTACGTTAAACATCAACGTTTCCTACGTAGGCCGCTGGGGCGTATCCCCTTTGGCCGGAAAAATGCGAGCCCTTGCTCGCGACCCTATCCTTCGTATCTGGGGCTCGGGTCTCGGGTGCCCCATTCCAGATTTCCTCGCGTTATAGGGTTTTTGGGCAAAAAGAAAGGTTCAATGCGGTAAAGCCTGTGTGCAGGGCCAATTTTGACGGTTTGCCGCCGATGCAAAGGATAGGTCCGATTAGGCTTCGCGGCGGCGCGGGTGTTTCGCAACACCGTAGGCTTTGCGCGCCGTAACCAAACGCAGATCGTCGGGATCCATGCCCATCGAGAGGATGGTTTCCCGGTCAAATCGGTTACGTGCGGTATCGCGATCGTATTTGGTGCCAAACAGCCGGTCGATCCACCCCATGCCAAAGCTGACATGGAAAGTGGCATCGTGATCGTTGAAGTGGTGGCGCAGGTGGGTGCGCGTGACCCTTTCGCCAAACCAGCCCTTGGGCACATCTAGATGCGCCAGCGTGTGGCAATACTCATAGAAGGTATAAGCACTCACCGATCCAACGGTCAGCGCAACCGCCGGGAACAGTAGAGCCATCTGCCATCCGAGGAAGGGCCAGAGTAGCACGAAGTGAATGGCCAGCGACTTCAGCGCGAACTTCACCGGATACCAATATTGATCACCGGTGAAGAACTCCGGGTCATTGGGAAACTCATGATGACCGATATGGCTGCGGTACAGCTCATTGAACGGGCTTTGTTCAGTGGGGGGCTCGCGGTGCAGCAGGAACCGGTGCATTGCATACTCCACAAAGAACTGGATCACCGCGCCATAGACCAGGGCTAGGACAAACCAGGGTGTCCAGAAAACCACCATGGCGAGGATACCGGCAATCCACAGCGGAAAAAGCCGGTGCAAAGTGGCCATGTGAAGCAAAACGCGCAAAGTTGGTATCATGATGTCCTCCCGTGCGGAAAACCTAGCATGGGTATGGATACTGTCACCGGGGACTTGGCGTCAACTTGCGGCGTTTTCCTTTTGGGCAAACCCTTGGGATAGGCTTTGCAGCTGGGTCAGTTGGGCCTTGTAGAAGACCCAATTTTTGATCTTTTTCGAATTCACCAGCCCAGCCGCTTCTAGTGCTTTCATATGACTGGTGACTGTGGGCTGGCTCAGCCCGCATTTATCTGTGATGAGCCCCACACAGATGCCATCCTTGACCCGACTCCCGTCGCGCTGCGGCGGGAAATGCTCGGTTGGGGCCAGTAACCAATCCATTATTTGTGCCCGATGGGGATTGGCCAGTGCCCGCATGGCAGGCAGCATGTCGACAAGCGCGTTGCTCATATAGGGAATTCTCTATATAGAAGTTTTGCAATGTAGATTCGCATAACGGGACAATGCCATGAAAGAGCTTGAGTTGCTAGAAGAAGCCGATGCACGGGCACGGGAGTATGTTGCAGGTATCGAGGGCCGGCGGGTGTTTCCGAGTGATGCAGATCAGGCGGCGCTAAGTGGTTTCGATGAGGATCTGCCCGATACCGGACGGCCCGCAAGCGAGACCATTTCGATGATGGATACTTTGGGCTCTCCTGCAACGGTGGCCTCGAACGGGCCGAACTACTTTGGGTTTGTCATTGGCGCTAGCCTGCCTGCGGCATCAGCGGCCGAACGGTTGGCCCTGGCCTGGGATCAATGTGCCTCGACAAGTGATGGCAGCCCGGCTGCCGATATACTGGAGAAACAGGCCGGGAGCTGGTTGCTGGATATTCTGGACTTGCCGCGTGAAAGCGCTGTTGCATTTGGCACTTCGGCCACGGCCTGCGGACTCAGCTGTCTGGCGGCGGCGCGGGCGGCGTTGCTGGATCGCTTGGGCTGGGATGTGGTGAATGACGGCTTGATGGGCGCACCTGAAATCAAGGTGATTGTACCCGCATCTACCCATGTCACAGTGCGCAAGGCGCTTCAGATCCTTGGATTTGGCTGGGCGCGAGTGCAACAGGCACCGGTAGATGGGCAGGGGCGGATCATTCCAGATCAGCTGCCCGAGATCGACAGCCAAACCATTCTGATCTTGCAGGCAGGGGAGGTGAACACCGGCGAGTTTGACGATTTTGCCGAGATCATCCCGCGCGCCAAGGCGGCCGGGGCTTGGGTACATGTGGATGGGGCTTTTGGCCTGTGGGCGCGGGCCGCGCCCAAGTTGCGAGCGCTGACCGACGGAGTGGATGGTGCTGATAGCTGGACAACGGATGGCCACAAGTGGCTGAACACACCTTATGACGGGGCCATGGCGATCTGCCGAGATCCACAGGCTTTGGCGCGGGTGATGAACAGCGACGCGGCCTATTCCACCGCCTCGGCGGATGCGCAGAAAAACCTGACACTAGAGTTTTCACGCCGTGCGCGGGGTATTCCGATCTGGGCAGCGCTGCGAACTCTTGGCCGTGAAGGTGTTGCGGAGATGGTTGAGACCCATCACGCGCAGGCACAGCGGATTGGTGACGCCTTGCGCGATGCCGGTTTTGAGGTGCTGAACCGGGTGGTGTTGAACCAGGTGCTAGTGCGCGGTGTTGATGATGCGGCAACACAGTCGATCCTGAAACAGGCGCAAGAAAGTGGTACATCTTGGTTTGGCGGCTCTGTTTGGCAGGACCGCCCAGCATTTCGGATCAGCTTATCTTCGTTCCGCACCAAGGATGAACATGTAGATCGGCTGATTGATCTGCTGCTCCGAATTGGACCGGCGGGTTAGACCATGGCAAAAGTTTGGGCGGCTGGTTGTCGCCTTCTCAAGCAAGCGTGAGCGCAAGGGCCGTGTGCCGTTTCGGCCTTTGTGGTATAAAGGAAGCTTACGAGTTTCGTGAGCGGGGGCGGCGATGTTTCATAGTGGTCTGAAGCTGCTTGTTGCAGCGCTCATTGGCTTGGCCGGGGTCCTGTCATCGCCACTGCTGGCAGCCCCTTTAAATGAATGGAAAACGTCGTGCAGCGTTGATCGGGGGACAATCAAACGGCGCGGCGATGTTTGGACATTCCGAACCAGTGACAACAGATGCCCAAATGGAAGCTGGCAGCAACGCGCCGAGATTCGTTCAAGAGATGTCTCACCCGAGACCCGTGGCGCTTACCTGTTTCAGACCACGATCTCGATGACCGCCCGCCGCCGTGAGAAATTCGACATTTTCCAGATCCATGATGGCCGAAACGGCTGTGCCCCACCTTTGAAAATCACCGTTCTCGAGAGTGGTCGCATTGAATTGGTCAGTGACGTCAAAAAGAAATCGGGCAAGGGGTGCCGCAGGGGCAAACTGTCAAGGCGACCGTCGCGAGGGAAAATCATGCGGGATGGCACCGAACAGGAGTTGAAGGTGCTGATCGAATTTAACGGGCGTGGTGGGTTTGACGCGACTGTCTGGATTGATGGGGTACAACAAACACGAGGGCGCTATCGCAGGCCCAAGGCACCATGGGCTTATCGTTCTAATAAGTTCTATTTCAAACATGGCGTCTATTCGCGCAATGTCTTTGACTATGAACTGGTGTCGCGCGGGATGAGCGTGCGCAGGGTCAACGTGAGCAGGTAAAACTGCTCACAATGTATTTTAGATCGTCGGCATCACTGATTTTGCCAGCGTTGCAGTCTCAATGTGGTCAAGCTGGGCCAGTGCCTGTGGAATATCCAAGCCTCTCGCACGCGCCTTGCGCCACGTTGACAGACAGGAGCGTGGCGACCATGGCAATTTGACCTGCCCAATCCACTTGCGTAGTTCTGGCGGCAGTTTGTCAAAGGCCTCCATCGGGTCTTGTTTGCTGCGGCGGGTCGGGAGGCCAGTGGCCCCCCCGGTTTGCGTTTCGTTTAATTCGTGCCACGTCAGGCAGCCTCAGGCGTGCTTCGCCACTGGGGGAAGGGGTCTTGGATGTCAGTAAAGTCAGCCAGATTTTGCAGGGTTGCATCCTGAAGTAGGCAGGCATCGAGCTTGGTTTTCAGCGCTGCCCAGTCAATGCCGCTGCCGATAAAGACCAGTTCTTGCCGACGGTCGCCAAAGGGTTCGACCCAGTGCTGAGTTAGATAGCTGCGGGCCTGAGTATACTGCGGCCAGTTATTCTCGGGCACCGAGGCCCACCAGGTACCCAACGGCGCCACGCTGGATAGGGCCCCGGCTAAGGAAAACTCGGCCACCCAGTCTGGCCGGTTGGCAAGCCAGAAATGGCCTTTGGCGCGGATCACGCCGGGCAAGTCTCCATTCAACACACCATGGATCTTTTGCGGGTCAAACGGCGCGCGGGCGCGATAGACGTAGGAGGTGATGCCGTATTCTTCGGTCTCAGGCGTATGATCAGCAAACCCATATAGCTCCTTGGCCCACATGGGATGTTCGTGCGCGTGCTCAAAGTTAAACAACCCGGTATTTAGAATAGCGCTGGGCACGACCTGGCCGTGGTTTGTTTCGATAATCTTGGCGTCTGCGTTAAGGCTGCGAATAATCTTGCGCGCGGCATCCGTTTTATCAGGCCCCGCGTCGCTGACTTTGTTCAACACAATCACATCAGCAAATTCCATCTGGTCGGTCAGTAGGTGAATGAGGGTGCGTTCATCCTGGTCGCCAAGGGTCTCGCCCCGGTCAGACAGAAGGTCATGGCTGGCAAAATCCCGCAACAGATTCACGGCATCCACTACCGTGACCATGGTATCGAGCCGGGCAACGTCTGACAGGCTGTGGCCTTCTTCGTCGCGGAACTCAAAGGTGGTGGCAACGGGGAGGGGTTCCGAGATGCCGGTGGATTCGATCAGCAGGTAGTCAAACCGGTTTTCCTCGGACAGGCGGCGGACCTCGTCCAGCAGGTCGTCACGCAGGGTGCAGCAGATGCAGCCATTGGACATTTCTACCAGTGTTTCGTCTGTGTGGCTTAGCTTGGCACCGCCGTCTCGAACCAGATCGGCATCTATGTTCACTTCGGACATGTCATTGACAATAACCGCAACGCGCAGGCCGTCGCGGTTGTTCAGCACGCGGTTCAACAAAGTGGTTTTTCCAGCACCCAGAAAGCCAGACAAGACAGTAACGGGTAGGCGGGGATCAGACATTTCACTCTCCATGCTATGTTATATCGTAACAATCACGATGGAGCGGAAAGCGCAAGACAGCGGAACAAAAAAACCGCGCCCAAGTGGACGCGGTTTAACAAATGAGACTGAGCTCTTTTGCTTAGCGGCGGATGCCCAGACGTTTGATCAGGTCCTGGTAACGGGCCTCATCTTTGCCTTTGGTGTAGTCCAGCAGCTTACGACGCAGAGCAACCATCTTCAAAAGACCACGACGACCGTGGTTGTCTTTTTTGTGGGTCTTGAAGTGCTCGGTCAGGGTGGTGATGCGCGATGTCAGGATAGCAATCTGGACTTCTGGCGAACCGGTGTCGCCTTCCTTAATTGCGAATTCTTTCATCAGGCGTGTTTTTTCTTCAGCTGTAATCGACATCGGGGTCTCCTATAGGGTTTGTGTGAATGGCGCAGGCCGGGATGTCGTCCAGCTCAGGCCCATGGAGTAGTCCCCACTATGAGTGCCGCATATGCGAATCCACAGTGGACGCGCCGATATAGGCGGTTCTGATGAAAATGGCAAAGGTATTATGCGCCGGGCAAAGGCAGGTTAGTTCAATGGCAAACCGGTGAGTGAGCTGCTGGCTTGATCCAGTAGGACAATGTCAGCTCCAGTAAGCCCGGCAGAACTGTTAACTTGCAGGATAGCGACCCCATCAACGAAGACAACGTTTTCGTCCGGAAAATCAGGGTCTGGCTGAACCTCTACATGTGGGTAGGGTTGGTTTTGTAAATCCCACAGCAAAACAAGCTGATCCTGGGAGGGATCAAAATCCAAAATCTCGGCTGTCGTGCCTTCGTCAATCCAGCTCCCGGCTATGACTTGGTCTAACCCATCTCCCAATGTCAGAACGTCATTGGCCCCTGCTACCAAGGTGTCATCCCCTTCGCCGCCATTGACATAGTCGCGGTCAGCACCATCATCGCCTCCGGAAATCAGGTCGTCGCCAACCCCGCCAAACAGGGTGTCCTGACCATCACCCCCGGATAGCCTGTCGTTACCATAGTTTCCGTGGAGCGCATCATTGCCGCTGCCCCCGAATAGGCTGTCGTCATCCTGCCCGCCATGGGCAATGTCATCCCCTTCGCCACCATTCAAATGATCGTTGCCAAAATGGCCAAACAGGCTGTCGTGCCCTTCACCACCCTCCAGCAGATCAGCGTCAGCTTCGCCATGCAACAAATCATCCCCACTCCCCCCGACGACAGTGTCGGCCCCCTCGCCACCATAAAGGTAGTCACCGTCACTGCCGCCCTCCAACAGGTCGTCGCCGCCATAGCCATTGATCTGGTCTATGCCATCGCCGCCAGAGAGGGTGTCGTTACCAGAGCTGCCAGGCAGGATTTCGTCATCCTCAGATGCCGTGTCTGAGGGCAACAAGTCAGACAGGGGAAGGACGGGAACTGTGGGCATCTCATTTTGTGGATTTTGTGACCCGTCGACATCGCCGCCGTCCGCTTCACCGGCGTCGTCGTCAATAAACATCGTTCCACCCAAAGCCATCAGGCCAAGGAGGCTAGCCAACCAGATCATACTCTACCCCACACCCTGGGAAACTCATCAACACGGGGGCAGTGTTACATTTGCCGGGGTGTTCGGCAAAACAAAGCGGGAACAAGGGTTAATGGCGCAGGCGTCAAAAAAGGACTAGTCCCAGGGTTGGGGCACCTGACTATAGGAGATGTAAAGTGGGTGCTTAGGGTGGCCCGCCTTGCTAAGCCCAAGCTGGAAAAGAGTTTTCCCACGCGCCCGCAACAGCGCTTCGATACGCGGCCCCTGGTTTAGGTGCTCACCGTTTGTGCCCCAGGCGCAAATTACCTGATCAGCCCAGTCCATCCCTTCAAGGATTGCAGTCTCGTTGTCCGGCCCCGCTGGATCCGCAGCCGCCCGCATATCGCGTGGATCGGTGGCGCGATAGGCAAAGATATTGGTGGCGCGGAAGCCTCCAAAACCCAAGGCGCGTGCCCGCCGTTCGCAACGTTCAATGGTGGGGTCGTTCTGTACCTCGGTTGCCGTTGACGGGTTCAGCATCACAAACATCACCTTATCCCCGGCATCATCCCAGACGCGGGTCAGGCTATAGCGATAGGTTTCGCAATCGGAGTAAACTGCGGTTGAGGGTGCGTCGCCCTTGGTATGCGAACGGGTGATCATGGGTCTAATCTGTTGCTGTGCCTGTATTGCGGGATGCCTGAAAGCAGGGAGTTCCTTCCCTAAGTCATAGGCATTGTATGATCTGGCATAAACACCGAATGTCCGGTGTGTTGCGCAGATTATTGTAAAGTGACCGGACCCAAGATACACTCTTGCGAATACTTTAGAAATTTCAAGCTACTATTAGGAACATGCCATGTTGGGAATATTTGCATTGCTCGGGATGGTGTCGGTCGGGTTTGCGGTGTCATCGATTGCGGACGACGATGATACGTCACAAGAATCTGATCCAATTGAACAGCCTGATGACCCGGTTGAATTGACCGGGGAGGCCGGAGTTGATGACCTCCTTGAGGGCGGCAGTGGCAATGACACTTTGACGGGCAATAGGGATGACGCCGACGTGTTGATAGGCGGCAGTGGAAATGATCTGTTCAATCTCGAAGAAGGTAACACCGCCTCCGGAGGCGAGGGCGAAGACCTTTTTCGCGTTGATGCGGGTTATAGCTGGAGAGAAGGTGATGCACCAATTCAACTGACGGATTTCAATCCGAACGAGGACCAGCTTGTCTTGGAATTCGGCCAAGCAGATGTTGATTTTCAGCCGCTTGAAAGTGAAGCCGGGCTGGGGATTTATTCTGAAGATGGCCACCTGATGCTAGCGCTTCCTGGTGTAACGGAGCTGCCAGAAGGAGCAGTCACCTTTGCGACTGAACTACAGGCCGACTTCAGCGAAGACCGTGATATTGAATTTTCTGTTGCTCTGACCAGCGGCGCGAGTATTGCGGTTGGGGACCCGGTTGAGGGAGAGCCTTACAGTTTTGTTGTCGCAGACAGTGGCGACAACACTATTTCTGTGAACGCAGATGCCTCAATTGTTCAGGCAGGGGCCGGAGACGACTTCATCGAAGTGGTCGGCGATGGCGAAACGCTATTGCCCGAAGTGAGAACTTATGGATCCAGAGATCTCTACGAGTTTTTGGATTGGGGGGTGCCACCAGTTGAAACGCTGCACCACAGTCTATTTGGTGGAGAGGGGGAGGATACAATTAGTATTCAAGATGCTACTGCCTTTATCCGTACCTCGGACGATTCTGACGGGGATCTGGTGCAGCTCAGCGGAGAGGTTACAGCGCTGGTCGAGGCAGGAGCCAATGATACTGTGATTGGATCCGATGACGCGCGGGTGACACAGGTTCTGCTACATGGAGATGGCGCGCTGTTCGAAGGTGGCGAAGCCAGTGAGATAGCCGCAGCGCTTGGCGATAGCACGCTGAGCGGTGGTGGCGGCTTCGATGTATTGCTCGGCAGCAATGGCGCTCAGAACCTGTCTGGCGGTCAGGGAAATGATTATCTCAACCCCAATGACAACCGGGCGCATTCTCATCACTGCTCCTCGGTCTATGAAAACATGGATGACCAGTCAGATACGTTGGACGGCGGAGCCGGAGATGATATTCTGTTCCTGTCCAACGGTGATGTAGCCACGGGTGGCAGCGGCAGCGATTCTTTCAGGGCGTTTTTGGATGTTGAGCACGAGCTTGGCGGAGCCACACTGAGTGATTTCGACCCCGACAATGAAACCATCCGCATATACTTGAGCGGCGGAGATTTCTTGGATGAGCTCTCGATCTTTTCTGGTGAATCCTATGACTTGCGCGGGCGAGTCGAGAGTGTGGAAACTCCGGACGGAAATACCCGAATCCTGGTCGACGGATCCGAAATCATGGAACTGACGGGCCAGACGGATCTGAATATAGGCTTTGAGTATACCTCCGAAGATGAAGAGACAGTCTGGTATGATCTGGCGGGGAACGAGATCAGCTGGTCTGATCTGGATGTCCAGATCAGAGTACACGAGAATTACACTGGATGACGGCCGCTTAGGCATGAAACATGAGCAACCGCCTATCTGAGGATCACGTGGACCGTACAAACACCCGGCTGGGGTGCAGCTCACCTGCTTTGTAGGTCCCAACCGCAACCGCCTGACCATCCAACGAGGCCCAGGCCTCTTCGCCGTATTCGATGTCGGATGCCAGTACCATGCCCGGGTTGCCATTGCGCAGCTTGGCGGCGCCTTCGGGGGTGCATTTCAGTTCGGGCAGGTCGTCCAGACCAATTTCCAAAGGCTGGATGAAGTCATCCAATTCCGGTGTGCGGGCGAGTTCTTCGACACGGCCAAGGGTCAATCCGTTTTCAACTTCAAACGGCCCCGACCAGACACGGCGCAATTCGCGTACATGGCCGTGGCATCCCAATGATGCGCCCAGATCGCGGGCGATGGATCGCACATAGCCACCCTTGCCGCAGGTCATTTCCAGCGTCACGTGGTCGGCGTCGGGGCGGTCCACCAACAGCAGCTCCTCGACCCACAGGGGACGTGCGGCCAATTCAACATCTTCACCATCACGGGCCAGTTTATAGGCGCGTTGACCGTCGATCTTCACCGCTGAAAACTTAGGCGGCACCTGCATGATGTCGCCCAAAAACTGCGGCAGGGCGGCGATGATTTCATCATCGCTGGGGCGGACGTCGCTGGTGGCGATGACTTCGCCCTCGGTGTCATCGGTATTGGTGGCCTGACCCAACCGAACGGTGAACCGGTACGCCTTAAGCGCGTCGGTGATATAGGGAACGGTCTTGGTGGCTTCACCCAGGGCCACGGCCAGAACGCCGGTTGCCTCGGGATCAAGGGTGCCCGCATGGCCGGCTTTCTTGGCCTCAAGCGCCCAGCGGACCTTGTTCACGACCGAGGTCGAGGTGATGCCGGCGGGTTTGTCCACCACCAACCAACCAGAAATATCGCGGCCTTTGCGTTTGCGTGCCATGTCGTTCCCCGAATTACAGTGAGGCGCGCGGGGTAGCTGATGGGGGGAGGCCTGTCAATTCTAGTTCGGAACAACAGAGCCTAGCTCTGATCTGAGGTACAACTGTTCAGCCGATGTAGGGTGTGTGCTTGCACGCACCAAATGGCTCCAATTACAGGAGGAATCCAGCAATTATTAGGTGTAAGGCTAGTCCTCAATTTGAGGGAATACCTCAAGCGCCCGATAGTGCGCATCCTCCAGAATGTCCTGTCTCTTAAGAAAAGCAATCCACCGAGGGGCTATCCCGAGTAGGAAAAGAAATACGAAAGTACCCACCAATGACAAAAAAAGAACTAAGAAGAATACCCAAGCCCAACCTTCCTGGGCAACTGCCTCAAGAAATCCAAATGCAGCCAATAAGAATCCTGCGACAGTTAGGTTTGCGCACTGAAACCCAATTCGCATGTTTCGGCGATTCTGTTTTCTAGTCATCGGTTACCTCTACAACTCCCACCACTGGACCCATCATGAATCCATTATCGCTACGTCCTACCGTAGGCGCGTGCAAGCGGGAGATATTACCGTCGAAATACAGCGCGCTGGGCAGTTTTAGCCCGTCGCGAAATAGGCTTCCAAACTGATGGAACGTCACGGCATTGCGTGAGATGGCAAAGACCACACGTTTGCCATCGGATGAGGTGCCGACTCCGTTGCGGATGTAATACGAGGTCGAATCGACCAGAAACCGTGGGTGCAGCTCTCCATCAATCACCAGCATCGGGCCGGATTGGGTGGCATGGATGCAGTTTACACCCGAATCGCGAAATGTCAGGCTTTCATAGACATCAGCACGGCCCTTGCGCATGCAAAACACGCCATTGGGCAGCAAGCCAAAGTTTCCGGGGCCAGCGTTGGGGATCAGCCGCATCTGCTGTTGTTGGTTTTCGATGTACAGGCCAACGGGCGAGCGGTCAGCATGGTACATGCCGGCATTAGTGGCAAAGGCGAGTTGTTTTCCCTCATCCCCTAGTGCGCTTTCGATTGAGGAGAAATTGCCGTAAACCGTACCGCGCTCATCACGCAGGAAAAGGCGCAGCTGTTCTTTGGAGGCGTCCACCTCGCAGATTGTGTAACGGTTGCCGTCATAGGCAATGTCGCTGCACTCAACCGCCGTAACAGGGGCAGCACATAGCGCTGCCAGAACAACCAGCAGCGCCCTGATCAAGTGTCGATGTCGCGGCGAACCACGTCCTGGTTCAGCAGTCGCTCGGTTTCGTCCATCCGGTCAAAGGTTTCGTCCAGACGGAACCGGAACTCGGGTGAATGTTTCAGATCGGTCTTTTTGGACACCAAACGCCGAATCTCTCCGATGTTTTTGGCGAGCAGTTTCAGCACGTCTTCTTTGCCTTTGCCGCCCAGTGGCAGCACATAGCAGGTGGCGATGCGGAGATCGGGAGAGGTGCGAACCTCGCCGACGGTGATAGAGAGACGGTTCAGCTCGGCATCATGTAGATCACCACGCGCCAACACTTCCGACAGGGCACGTCGGATGAGTTCGCCAACACGCAGTTGTCGTTGAGAAGGAGCACCATCATTGAATTTGTTCTTAGCCATGCTCCCGATTTAAGCACAAAGTGAGACTTTGCCAAGCGGTGCCGGAGCGGTTAGGACAAAACCAGCTTGTGAGAAGAGGGTTAGGCAGATGGTGGATAAGCCAGGGATCGTGATTACCGGTGGATCAGGGCGGATGGGGCAGATGCTGATCCGTACCGTGCTAGAGAGCGACAAGGCACGACTGGTGGGCGTGGTTGAGCGCGCGGGTCATGCTTGGATTGGTCAGGACATTGGCGAGGCGATGGGCGGTGCTGCGGTAGGCGTCACAGTGACCGACGATGCGCTTGAGGCATTTTCCAAAGCCCAAGCCGTAATTGATTTCACCGCACCCGAGGCGACACTGGAGTTTGCGGCGCTGGCCGCCCAGGCACGGGCGGTGCATGTCATTGGGACCACGGGTATGAGTGATGAGCAGATTGCCAAGCTGGAGCCAGCAGCGCGCCACGCAGTGGTGGTTCGGGCTGGCAATATGAGCCTGGGTGTGAACCTTCTGGTGCAGCTGACCAAAAAGGTCGCCGCCGCGCTGGACGAAGATTTTGATATCGAAGTGATCGAGGCCCACCACCACAACAAAGTGGATGCGCCTTCGGGTACCGCGTTGATGCTGGGTGAGGCCGCGGCCGAGGGTCGTGGCGTGAAGCTGTCAGATGTGTCTGACAGTGGTCGTGACGGGATCACCGGCGCGCGTAAACGTGGTGACATTGGCTTCAGCGCCATTCGCGGCGGTGACATTGTGGGTGAACATGACGTGTTGTTTGCGGCTGCGGGCGAGCGCATTGTGCTGCGGCACATGGCGACGGATCGTGCGATCTTTGCTCGCGGTGCGCTCAAGGCGGCATTGTGGGGGCAGGATAAGTCACCCGGTCAGTATGATATGCTGGATGTTCTTGGCCTGTAGCCAGAATGTAAAGAGCGGCCCAAGGGCCGCTCGCAATGCTGAAATGACGATTTCGATTAAGCCGTTTGACAGCAACGTTTGGCGTTAGGCGTCTTGCGGTTCGATCATATCGACGCGGGTGGCGTGGCGGCCGCCTTCGAAGTCTGCGCTTAGGAAGGCATCGACGATGGCCAGCGCCAGACCTTTGCCAACCACACGTGCGCCAAGCGACAGCATGTTTGCATCGTTGTGCTGGCGGATCATTGCAGCCGAGAAGGTGTCGGCGCAGACGCCACAGCGGATGCCCGGAACTTTGTTTGCCGCCATCATGATGCCCTGTCCGGTGCCACAGACCAGAATGCCCAGCTGGCAATCACCCGAGGCAACCAGATCAGCGGCGGCTTTGCCATGAACCGGGTAGTCGGTGCTTTCTGGCGTTTTGGGGCCGATGTCGACCACTTCCCAGCCCTGCGACGCAACATGGTCGGCAATGGTTTGGCGAAGTGGAATATCGGCGTGATCGCTGGAGATCGCGATGCGTTTGCTGGCAGTCATGAGACGTAATCCCGTTTATCTAGGAGCGTTGGCGCGTGGCCGGGTTGGGTCACGCGACCTTTACTTCGTCGATCGCGGATTTTCAAATGATAGTATCGACGCCCGAGACCAAACGGGGCGCGTTGATCAACAACGCCCCGTTCTGTTTTACTGAGTGCTGCTTTCCAGCCCGACAGGTCGGCCAACCACGGTGAAGTGCAGCCCGTCGGGGTCCATGAACTTGGCCGCAAAGCTATTTACATCGTCGAGTGTAACCGCGTTCACCTTGTCATTGCGGGTGGCGATATAATCGATCGGCAGGCCCTGAATCTGCATGCCAACCATGATCGAGGCAATCGGGCCGTTGCCGTCGAACCGAAGCGGATAGGCGCCGGTCAGATAGGTCTTGGCGTCCTGCAGTTCTTTCTCGGTCACGCCTTCGGTGGCCATGCGGTGCCATTCATCCCGGATAACTTGCACGGCTTCGGCCATCTTGTCATTGGCCGAGGCAACCGAGCCCATGTAGGTCGCTGCCAGATCGCGGGGCACCAGATAGGAATAGACCCCGTAAGTCAGCCCACGTTTTTCACGGACTTCGGCCATCAGACGGCTGTCGAAGGAGCCTCCGCCGAGGATCTGGTTCATCACATAGGCTGCAAAAAACTCAGGGTCATCGCGGTCGATGCCGACTTGACCAAACAGCGCCACCGACTGGGGGGTGTCAAAGTCGACCACGGTGACACCACCGGGAATGGTGACTTCGGCAGGGCCGGGAATGGGCGCGCCAGTCTCGGGCAAGTCACCCAGCAAAGTATCCAACAGGGTGCCCAGTTGCTCGGCAGTTATGTCGCCTACCGCCCCAACATAGAGCCTATCGCGGGCAAAAGCCGCCCTGTGGGCGTCGATCATGTCTTGCCGGGTCAAGGCTGTGACGCTGTCGATAGTGCCCTTACCATCGGTGCCATAGGGGTGATCGCCATAGGTCATGGCGGCAAAGGCCTTGCCCGCAAGTTCATTGGGGTCTTTGGTGTCAGAGCGCAGTCCCGACAGAACTTGCCCCCGAACCCGGTCCACAGCAACCTGATCAAAGCGGGGCTGGTGGATGGTGTCACGCAGAAGCGCGATGGCGTCATCGCGGTTTTCACTTAGAAAACGGGCTGAGATCGAGGTGGTGTCTTTGCCGGTGTCATAGGAAAATGAAGCGGCTAGCGCTTCGAGCGCCTTGGCATAGTCTTGTGCCTCTAGATCAGCGGCGCCTTCTTCAAGCAGGCCAGCCATCAGGTAGATGGCTCCGCGTTTGCCCGGTGCATCCAGCGAAGTGCCGCCGCGAAAGCGCATTTCTAGCGCTGTAAACGGGATCGAGTGGTCCTCGACCAGCCAGGCAGTGATGCCACCGGGCGAGACAACTTCCTTGATTTTGACCTCGGCCCACGTGGGCAGAGCCATTACACAGGCAACCGCAGCCGCTGCTATCAGTTTGAAAGGTTTCATTGGGCGACCTCCTCGTCCCGCATCAGCCAGCCTGTCACTGACACCTCGGGGCGTAATACCTGTTTGGCTGCTGCCATGATTTGTTCTGCGGTGACGGCCTGCAGGATATCTGGCCAAGCCTGCACGTCTTCGATTGTCAGTCCGGATGTCAAAGCGCGGCCATAGCGGTTGGCGATGCCGTCGACGTTGTCACGAGCATAGATTTCCGAGGCACGCAGTTGCAGTTTGATCCGGTCAAGCTGATCCATATCCACGCCGTCTTCAAGAAACGCGGCATAGGTTTGATCCATCGCATCTTCGGCCTCTTGCAGGGTGACACCCTCGCTGGGTACGATCAGCAAAGAGAAGGTGGTGTCATCCAGCGACATGCCGGAGTAGAACGCGCCTGTATAAACGGCGGTTTGTTGCTCGAATTGCAGGGCATTGGCCATGTACGACGTGGTGCCGCCGCCCAAAAGTTCAGCAAGCAAAAACAGGGCTGCTGCGGTTTCCTGATCCCCACTGTCACGTTCTGGCGCAAGGTATGAACGCTGCACATAGGGCTGGGCAACGCGCGGGTCCTTGAAGGTCATGCGCCGTGCTGCGGTTTGCGGAGGCTCTTCGGTACGCAGGCGTTCAGGAAGATCGGGATTGGCAGGGATAACGCCATAGTATTGTTTGGCCAAGCGGTTGACCTCGGCCGGGTCAACGTCGCCCGAGACCACCAGAATAGCATTATTGGGCGCGTAGTATGTGCCATAGAAGGACAGTGCGTCCTCCATGTCGAGAGTTTCCATCTCGTGACGCCAGCCGATGATTGGAACCCCGTAGCGGTGGTTGTGATATTGCACGGCTTGGGATTGTTCGCGGAACAGGGCGCGCGGATTATTGTCGGTGCGCTGGTTGCGCTCTTCCAGAATGACTTCGCGCTCGGTGACGATGTTTTCTTCGGTCAGGCGGATGTTGACCATGCGGTCGCTTTCCATGCTCATCATCAGTTCCAGCCGATCCGAGGCCACACGCTGGAAATAGGCGGTGTAATCATGGCTGGTAAAGGCGTTATCGCGCCCGCCGTTGGCTGCAACCGTTGCCGAAAGCTCGCCTGCTTCCAGCTTATCGGTCGCCTTGAACAATAGGTGCTCTAGATAATGCGCGACCCCGGATTGCCCCTTGGGCTCATCTGCCGAGCCCGCACGATACCAGACCATATGCTGAACAACCGGCGCTCGGTGGTCCTCGACCACAACAACTTGCATGCCATTTTCAAGTGTAAAGCTGGTGACCAGTTCTTCATTCGCTGCGTCAGCTGTCGACCAACTTGCCGATAGTATCGCAGCGGCCCACGCGATCTGTCTGATCATGCGGTATCCTCCTTGTTAAAATTGGTCTGGCAAATGGTAACATAGCGCGCAAACTGCGCGATCTAGATCCAAGGCCGTTCTATTTGATATTTCAATGCCTTACTGGCTGCGGTCAAGTTGAGTTGCAACCACTTGTCGAAAACGTGAGGTATTATTGGCCCGGAGGGGCTGACGGGGTGCTGACACCCGCGTTTCGGAACAAGTTGATGATCTTGAACGGCTCGAGAGCTTGTTTTTTGTAGGCTTCTTCGTAGCGGTCTACGTTGAACAATTTAAGCCGAGCTGTCCGGTTTTCGCGCTTGCGAAACGCTGCGTCTTCAGCGGCAAGTGTGGCCCGCACGTTGGGTTCTACACCGTAACGGCTGGACGCAGTCACCAGGGCGCCGTCGCTATTCGGGATCTCGTTGCCTGGGGTAAGTGCTGCGCCGTTTCCACCCAAAGCGACCACAGCGTCGGCCAGCGGATTTTGGTCGGTCAGGTTGACGCCACCTGGTGTTGGCGTCGGTAGTGCTGCGTAATTCTCAGGCTCTGATAGAGGTTTGGCCGGCATTACCATGAATTCATCAGGTCCTGTGCTGGGTTGCTGCAACTCGCGCAGGCCTTTTGAACCGCAGCCTGCAAGGGCCACAGCTGTGGTCAGAACAAATATACCCAATGGGATCCGCATGGCCCCGTACTCCTGCCTGTTTGACGCGCTTTTATAGTATTTATACCAGAAGGTCACGTGGCCTTTTTATCATGACCTTCAAAGAAGATCAGACCCGCCGCCCCAGCAAAGATGAAGATGTCGGCGACATTAAACGAAAATGGATTATTGATGCCGCAGCAAGACATATTCAGGAAATCCAGAACATAGCCATACAGCAGCCGGTCAGCGACATTGCCCAGGGCGCCGCCGATCACCAGACCAGCCGAAAGCTGCATCCAGCGGCTGGGATGCCAGCCACGGATCCAGACCGCCACCGCGATACAGATCACCAGGGATATCCCGATAAGGACCCACCGCATGACGTCCGAGCCGTCTCCGAACAGGCCAAAGTTGATGCCCTGATTTTCTGCGTAGCGAAAGTTCAGCAGGGGTGGGAACACGTCGATGCTGCGAACCCGCCAAAGCTGCATCCAGTGGATCACCAGATATTTGCTTGCCTGGTCCAGCAAAAAGGACGCTAAAGCGGCCCATATCATCCAACGTGTGCCCATACCCTTGATCCTCTTAGTGACGGAAGTGGCGCATGCCAGTGAACACCATAGCGATGCCAGCGTCATTGGCCGCCTTGATCACTTCGTCGTCACGCATCGACCCACCCGGCTGGATGACGCAAGTTGCGCCTGCCGCAGCAGCTTCAAGCAGGCCATCGGCAAACGGGAAGAACGCATCAGACGCCACAGCCGAGCCTTTGGCCAAGCTTGCGTCCAGTCCCAGTTCATCGGCCATGCGCTGCGCTTTGGAGGCGGCAACGTTGGCGCTGTCCAAACGGCTCATCTGACCGGCACCAACACCCACGGTGGCGCTGCCTTTGACATAAACAATGGCGTTGGATTTCACATGCTTGGCGACCTTCCAGGCAAACAGCAGATCCTGCATCTGCTCATCGGTTGGTGCCTTTTCGGTCACAACCTTCAGGTCGTCCATGTCGACATAGCCAACATCCTTGTCCTGAACCAGCATGCCGCCGCCGACCTGCTTGTAAGCCACGATGGCGGCACGAGTGTCAGGCAGGCCATCGGTCAGCAACAGGCGCAGGTTTTTCTTGGCGGCAAAGATTTCCTTGGCTTCGTCCGACGCGCCAGGTGCAATCACCACTTCGGTAAAGATCTCAACGATCTTGGTAGCGGTTTCAGCGTCCAGCGGCTGGTTCAGCGCCACAATGCCACCAAAGGCCGAAGTGCGGTCACAATCGAACGCTTTCTGATAGGCTTCAACCAAGGTTGCGCCACGGGCAACGCCACAGGGGTTGGCGTGCTTGATAATAGCGACTGCTGCGGTTTCAGCCGGATCAAATTCAGCCACCAGCTCATAGGCTGAGTCGGTGTCGTTGATGTTGTTGTAGGACAGCTCTTTGCCTTGTAACTGCACTGCGGTGGCAACACCGGGACGGTTGGACCCATCAGTGTAGAACGCTGCCTGCTGGTGGCTGTTTTCGCCATAGCGCAGGGTCTGTTTTAGCTCACCGGCAAAGGCACGGCGGCGTGGGGCCTGCTCGTTGATCGCGCCTGCCATCCAGTTTGACACGGCAGTGTCATAGGCAGCGGTACGGGCATAGGCGATTTGGGACAGACGCTGACGGAAGGCGTAAGATGTCTGGCCATCGTTAGCGTCGAGCTCTCCCAGCAGTGCGTCGTAATCTTCGACATCTGTCACCACGTTCACAAACAGGTGGTTCTTGGATGCCGCGCGGATCATCGCCGGGCCGCCTATGTCGATATTCTCGATCATCTCGTCATAATCGGCACCACGTGCCAAAGCGGCCTCGAATGGATACAGGTTTACAACCAGCAGATCGATTGCGCCAATACCATGCTCATTCATGGCAGCAACGTGGGTGTCGTTGTCGCGCAGGGCCAGCAGACCGCCGTGAACGTTGGGGTGCAGGGTCTTCACCCGACCGTCCATCATTTCAGGGAAGCCAGTGACGTCGGACACATCTTTGACGTTCAGACCCGCGTCGCGGAGTGCTTTGGCAGAGCCGCCGGTGGACAGCAGTTCGACGCCGCGTTCCGCCAGCGATTTGCCCAGCTCAATCAGGCCGGTCTTGTCGGATACAGAAAGCAGCGCGCGGCGTACGGGGTGAAGGTCGGTCATGGCAAGGCAGTCCTTTGCAGGCTCAGTCAAAGATCTCGGGGTCGTCCCGATTCAGGTCACGCACAGCAATGGCAGTCTCTTGCGCCTTGCTGAGCGTCCACCGAATGCGCGTCGCATACTGCATTGCCCGCCCAGATAAAATGATTTGTTTTGTCGCGCGTGGTTTCAGGCGCGTGGTTTCCAGATAAACACTGGGTTCCAGCTTTAGCTCACAATTGCCGTCATGACGGAAAACCCATATTTCTCCGCTTCTTAGCGCCATAGAGACTGCCGAACCGCCCAAATCGAGAGCTGCGTCCACCTCTGGGTGTAAATGCAACCGGATATCAAAACCGACTCCGCCCAGTGATAATGCATCCATTGCTTTGTCGAATTTGTGCTTGGCCTTGTCTTCGATCGCTAACAGCATATCTTCGCCGGTTAGCGTGCGGCCATCAAACGACAGATCCAGTGTACGAGCGTGGGTCAGGCCAAAGTGGCGCTCATACCCGTTGTGCCCACCCTGAAACCGAAAACCATTGGCGATTTCGTCGACCTCGACGGGCACAGCATCCGGGGCTTCGACCAGTGCTTCGTGGCCAGTCCCTTTTTGTGGAGCGCTAAGGCGCGCACTTGAGTTACCTTCGATGCATAAGGTTGAGTGTGATGGGGTTGCTCGGCCAGCGCGACGCCATTCGACGCCAAAAACCTCGCCCGATCCACAGCTGACGATAAGCGGTCGACGCCCTGATGTCAGTTCAAACGCCAGTGTTGAGGCGTGCCCGTTGTTTGACGCCGCACCTGCGGGTGGCACACTTGCGTCAACGATTACAGAACTTCGCCCAGCCGAAAGACGCGCATATCCCATTGCTAGGCCGTCGGTGTGGCGGTCTACAACGTGACTGGCTGCCAATGCGTGATCCAGCCATCCTTCGAGCCCGCGTCCGCCGCCATGAAAACGCGCCAGCCCGCCATCGCAGTGTCGCAGGGTGCGCAGGGTGGGGGCAATCCGCTCGATTGCAGCGGTATGCGCCATTGGGACAGAACGCCCGGCTTCGTGCAGGGCCGCAGCTGCCCAAGTCAACAGGGTGAACACTTCGAGCAGTTCTTCTGGATTGCGAGTTGGCAATCCGCCCTGTTCGTCGATTTGCTGTTCGCATTCTAGCGCCAGGGCTTTCACGGCCGGGTCGGCCAGTTCTTCACGGCCTTGCAAGGCCAGGCCTGCGTAGATCAGCCCGGTTAAGGCTTCAAACCTAGGCAGTCCGGGTGACGCCCCTTTCCAACGGTGAGACAAAAACCAAGTTTGTTGGGACAGTGAACGGTAAAATGCTTCGCTGGCCTCTTTGTCCTGACCACGCAGCAAGAACAATGCGTGGTTGATCCAGCGAATGACCCGGCGACCGGTCAGATCGGGTGACCACCCTGGACCGCGCCCTTTGCCATGCGCATCAATCCAGCCCCATAACCACTTCTGCGCTTTTTCTCGCGCTGGCAGGTCCCCAACCGAGGCCAAATCATCCAGCCAGGTAAAGCCATTGCGTTCAGCGTCAAAAGCCGCGTCAGGAGCCTCGACTTCCCACAGTCCGGTGGTTGGGGATTCAACTAGATATCCCGCAAACAACAGGTTGCCGGCCACCAACTGGCGGCCACGGGCAAAGCTGCCAATGGTGCGGGGTTCGGGTTGCGATACAAAGCCTGTCGCAGCCGGTTGCCTGCGCGATAGCCGCGCATACAATCGGTTCATAAAGCGGGTGCTACGACTCGCCAATTTATCGTGTCTGGACATGCCCTTTGCCTCATACGCTCTGTTGGCGTTTCGGCGGAGCATAGCGCGGCCTTTGCGACAAGTCACCGATTGAATGCGAGTGGTACGGAACCCTAGGCAGCTTTGCGCAGGCAGGCCATGTAAAAGCCGTCCATGCCGCCGCGATCAGCCCAATAATCAGGCCGCAGGCGCAACCCGCCTTCTTCGGTGATCCAGGCGGGATCAACGCCGGGCAGGTCTAACGCGTCACGATCCACCGTCATGTCTGGGAACATGTCCAAAGCCTCTTCGACCTGACACTCGCCCTCGTCTGGCAACAGCGAGCAAGTGCAGAACAGCAGCCGCCCGCCAGGCTTCACCAGCGTCCAGGCATGAGCCAGCATCTGGGCTTGCAATTCGATCAGCGGTCCAAATTCGCTGCCGTCCTTGGCATGGGGCAGGTCGGGGTGGCGGCGGATGGTGCCGGTGGCCGAACAAGGTGCATCCAACAGCACGGCATCATATTGCCCTTGCTGTTCCAGCGCATCGCCCACGATCAGCGAAGCCACAAACCCGGTGCGGTTCAGGTTTTGCTGCACCCGTTCCATGCGACCTTTGGATATATCAACTGCTGTGACCTTGGCACCGGCAGCAGCCATTTGCATTGTTTTACCACCGGGAGCCGCGCAAAGATCCAGTGCGGTTTCGCCAGCTTTCATGTTCAACACTTGCGCTGGTAGAGCAGCAGCTGCGTCCTGCACCCACCATGTACCGTCATTGTACCCCGGCAGCGCTGTGACCTGCCCGGCTTCAGCTAGCCGAATCGAACCGGTGGGCAGGGCTTCGCCGCCTAATGCAGACTGATCGGTGCCGTGTTTACTGCTGATATCCAATGGCGCACCGGCAAAATGTGCTTTCTCAATCTCGAGCATTTCAGGATTTCCCCAAGCCTGTGCCAAGGGGCTGCGCAGCCATTTGGGCAGGCGGGGCACACGCATGGTGCCCCAGTTTTCTGGGCCCTCATCTGCGATCTTGCGTAAGACAGCGTTGACCAAGCCTTTGAGTTTCCCGTGACGTTTGTGTTTTGAGACGATCTCGACCATGGAATTTACCACGCCGTGTGCCGCTTCTCCCTGACACAGTTCGACGGTTCCCACTCGAAGGGCGTTGTGGACCATCAGCGGGGTTGCTTTTCGCAGGTGCTTTTTCAACAGCCGGTCGGCGCGTTCGAGCCCGCGCAGGGTTTCTATCGCCAAGCGCTGGGCGCGTGCACGATCTTCGGGAGGGAGTTTGTCCAGTGCACCTGCCGACAGAATCTCCGGCAGCAACCGGCCTTCACCGAGAACCTGGTCCAGCAGGTAGATAGCGCTGCGGCGTGCTTGAGTGGCCGATTGCTTGGTGGGTTTGGACATGGTCGGCTCCTAGAACGGGCAGGGTGCGGGTTGTTCCCGCGAGACAGGGGCGTATATCATGGGTTCAGCATAAAGGAACCCGCGATGAGCGATCAAACTCCAACTGTTAAGCCTGACCTGCCACCTGCCGCTATTCGGGCCTTGGCCGAGGCCGAAGAGCGCCGCAAGGCAGCTGAGGGTAAAGCGCCGCCGCCCAAAGAGTTGGGCGGGCGCGATGGATTGGACCCCGCCCGGTATGGCGATTGGGAGAAAAAGGGCATCGCCATCGATTTTTGAGTTGATAGGTGGAGTTGGGGGCTAGCCCCCAAACCCCCAGGATATTTATGGCCAGATGAAGGCCGGATCCCTTATTCTCCGTAAGGGACCCAGATGTTTTTCACCTCGGTTGCGGCTTGCAGGAAACGCTTGGTGTGATCCTGCGACCAGTCCAGTGCCTGAGAGTTGTTGACCCAGGTGCGTTTCAGGTTGCCTGCCGAGGCCGCCTCGATGGTCGAGGACAGGTCGCTGGACGAGAAGCTCCAGACCGCGTCAACGTTCAAGTGAGCAGCCAGCGGTTTGGCGACCTCGGTGTGGTTGCCGGTCAGGATGTTGACCACGCCAGCAGGCACGTCCGAGGTTTCCAGGATCTGGTAGAAATCCGTTGCGGCCAGCGGATAGGGGTGCGAGGCAGACAGGATGACCCGGTTGCCCATGGCGATGGCCGGGGCCATTACGGAAACCAGTCCCAGCAGTGGAGCGTCGTCGGCACAAAGCGCGCCGATGATACCTACGGGTTCCTTCATCGCCAGAGCGACACCGCGAATTGGAACGTTGTGCACCTGTCCATCGTATTTATCGGCCCAGGCCGCAGCAGTGAACAGGCGCTGGATTGAGGTCTCGACCTCGGCAGTACCAGTTTTCTTGCCGGTCATGGTGTTGATGCGCTGGGCGAACTCATCCGCGCGTGCCGACAGATTTTCGCCGAGATAGTACAGGATCTGGGCGCGCAGATGGCCAGTGGTCTTGCCCCAGCCCTTGGCTGCGGCTGCGGCCTCAACCGCGTTACGCACATCTTTGCGGTTGGCAATGCCCACATGGCCCAACAATGCGCCGGACTTGCCGTAGACTGCCTGTGAGTAGCCACTGTCAGGCCGCGCCTGTTTGCCGCCGATATACATCTTGGCGGTACGGTCCAGTGGGTCAGCAGGGGCTCCGTCACCGGTAAAGGGTTTGACCAATTCCAGTGGTTTAGTTGTGGCCGTTGGCTTGGTATAGGCGCTCAGTCCTTCCCAACCGCCTTCACGGCCAAAGCCGCTCTCGCGCACGCCGCCAAAGCCGGCAGCAGCGTCGAACATGTTGGTGCCGTTGATCCAGACCACGCCTGCCACCAGTTTGGGCGCGATATCCAGCGCCAGATTGACGTTCTCGCTCCATAGTGTGGCAGCCAGACCGTAGCGGGTGTTGTTGGCCATCTCGACCGCCTCACCCGGGGTGCGGAAAGTGGTGGAGACAAGAACCGGGCCAAAGATCTCTTCCTGCATCAGGGTATCTGATGTGGTCAAACCTTCGATCAGGGTGGGTGGGTAGAAACAACCACCTGCAGGCATGTCGATCTTGGCTTGGTACATGTCACCCGCTGTGTTGGCGGCGACCAATTCGGTGATGGTGTTTAGCTGAACCGGGTCAACCACCGCGCCAACGTCGATGCACTTGTCCAGCGGGTTGCCGATACGCAGCTTGTCCATGCGGGCGCGCAGCTTGGTGTGGAAAGCTTCGGAAATACCTTCTTGTACCAGCAGACGTGACCCGGCACAGCAAACCTGGCCCTGATTGAACCAGATGGCATCGACCAGACCTTCGATGGCGGAATCGATGTCAGCATCGTCAAACACGATATAGGGGCTCTTGCCGCCCAGCTCGAGTGTCAGAGATTTACCGGAACCAGCGGTGGCTTCGCGAATGCGACGGCCCACCGAGGTGGAGCCGGTAAAGGCAATTTTGTCGACTTCGGCTGTGGTGATCATTTCACCCACGGCACCGTCGCCGGTAACGATATTGACCACGCCTGCAGGTAGACCGGCCTGTTTGCAGATGTCGGCAAACAGCATCGCGGTTAGCGAGGTGTATTCTGCGGGTTTCAGCACCACGGTATTGCCCATGGCAATGGCCGGGGCGATTTTCCAGGCCAGCATCAGCAGCGGGAAGTTCCAGGGGATGATTTGACCGCAAACACCCAGAGCCTGTACGTCGGGCAGTTCGCTGTCCATCAGCTGCGCCATGCCCGCGTGGTAATAGAAATGCCGCTGGGCCAGTGGGATGTCGATATCCCGCGACTCACGAATGGGTTTGCCGTTGTCGAGTGTTTCCAACACCGCAGCCAGACGGGAATGTTTTTGCAGCAAACGCGCAATGGCATAGAGGTACTTGGCACGGCCCGGACCTCCCAGTGCTTCCCACTTGGGCTGTGCTTTGCGCGCGGCGGCAACAGCGGCGTCCACATCATCTTGTGTCGCCTGTGTCAGGGTTGCCAGAACCTCACCCGTGGCCGGGTTGCGGCTCTCAAAACCATCTGCAGGCGTGGTGAAAGAGCCATCAATGTAATGACCAAAGCGGTCGCCCTGATCTACCAGCCAAGCCAGAGCTTCAACTGCGCTTTCGGGGGCTGGGCCATAGTCCATGGTCTCAAAAATCTCTTTGATTGACATAATTCAGATCCCTTATCCCATCGCGTGGCGGTAGCCCGCCGAATATGCGCCAGTGATGTGGTGTTCCAGCTGACGTTCGATATCACCCAGCAGAGACGAAGCACCAAAACGGAACAGGTCTGGTTGCAGCCAGCGATCGCCCAGCTCTTCTTTGATCAGCGCCAGATAGGTGATCGCGTCCTTGGCCTTGGAAATTCCACCAGCCGGTTTGTAGCCAACGCGGTATCCGGTGGCGTCGTAATAGTCGCGGATGGCGCGGATCATCACCAGCGATACGGGCAAGGTTGCGTTGACGCTTTCCTTGCCAGTCGAGGTTTTGATGAAATCAGCCCCGGCCATCATGCAGATCAATGAGGCCCGCGCGACGTTGCGCAGGGTGCCCAGTTCGCCAGTGGCAAGGATCGCCTTGACGTGGGCTTCGCCACAGGCAACGCGAAACGCCTTCATTTCTTCATACAGGGCTTGCCAGTTCTGGGTCAGCACGTGGCGGCGCGAGATTACGATATCGATCTCTTTGGCACCTGCTTTGACGCTTTCCTCGATCTCGGCAATGCGTAGGTGAAACGGCGACAGGCCCGCCGGGAAACCGGTTGAAACGGCTGCAACGGGAATGTTTGTTCCCTCCAGAGCCTTTACTGCCGGGGCAATCATGTCGTGGTAAACACAAACCGCGCCAGTGGTAATACCTTCCATATCCAAGGACTGTAGCAACGCAGGGCTGACAGGTTGCCGGGCCTTGGCACACAAGCGGCGGACCCGACCAACGGTGTCATCACCCGACAGGGTGGTCAGGTCGATCAGCGAGATTGCCTTGAGCAACCATGCGGCTTGATAGTCTTTCTTGACACTACGGCGACCGGGCAGGCTGGCGGCGCGGCGCTCAATAGCCGAAGTATTGGCCTGCACCGAGGCGACCCAGTCCAGGTCCAGAGCCATACCGGGGTTGCGCGGCTCTACCAGTTGACCGTTTTGTTCTATTGTTTGGCTGTCCATCATGACGTCCTCGAATGTTCGTCGTAACGGTGACACGGGTGAGGCCGCTCCGCAAGCGAACGGAGCGCAATCCGCACAAAAAATTTGACTAGTTGGACAAATTTTTGATTCTTTTTGCGAATAAGTCGCAATTGCGTTGACTTAGTTGAGAATGGTTCTCATATTCAATCCAAATAGAACGCTTAAAAGGACTCCGTTCATGTGGATTCGCCAGTTTGCCCTGTTAGGGATGATGATTGTGATGTCGCTGCCAATGGTGGCTGGCCGGGCGCTGGCCGAGGCTCCACTGAAAGTGGTCGCAACCACCGGCATGATCGCGGATGCCGCGCGTCAGATTGGTGGCGATCTGGTCGAAGTCCGCGGCTTGATGGGGCCGGGTGTTGACCCGCATGCCTATCGCCAGACCCGGTCCGATATCGTGGCGATGACACGTGCTGACCTAGTGCTGTGGCATGGCCTGTACCTAGAGGCCCAGATGGGTGAGTTTTTCCATGACCTAGCGCGCAAACGTCAGGTGGTTGCAGTGGCCGAAGGTCTGCCCAAGGACATCCTTCGTAGCCATGATACCTATGAAGACAAGTATGACCCGCATGTCTGGATGACACCCGTGCTGTGGAAGCTGGTGGTGGTCGAAGTACAAAAAGCCCTGACCAGCGCACGACCGGAAGCGGCAGGCATCTTTGCGGCCAACGCGGAAAGCCATCTGGCAGAGCTGGATCAGTTGATTGCCTATGGTGACAAGGTTCTAGCCACTGTGCCGGATCGCAACAAGGTGCTTGTTACGGCCCACGACGCCTTTGGCTATTTTGGCCAATCTTACGGGTTCGAAGTTCTGGGCATTCAGGGTATCTCAACCCAGTCCGAGGCGGGCCTGAACCGGATCGGCGAGCTGGTAAACATGTTGGTTGAACGTCAGATCGATGCGGTGTTTGTCGAAAGCTCGGTTTCGGATCGTTCTATGCGGGCGCTGATCGAGGGCGCCTCTGCACAAGGCCACGAAGTCCGTGTTGGCGGCGAGCTGTTCTCGGACGCAATGGGTGCCGATGGCACTTATGAGGGCACCTATATCGGCATGCTGGACCACAATATCTCGACCATTGGCGGCGCGCTGGGCGCCGAAGTGCCGGATCGTGGTATGGCTGGCAAACTGTCGGCGGGGTCCTGAACATGTTGGATCTGGCAAGCAGTAATGGACAAGTCACGCAAGAGCAGGGGTTAGAGAATAGCCCACTGGCAATCCGCGGACTGACAGTCTCTTACGGTCAGAAACCCGCTGTGTTCTCGGTCGATATGACGGTTGAACCGGGCAAGATGACAGCAATCATCGGTCCCAATGGTGCTGGCAAATCCACCATGCTCAAGGCTGCACTGGGGATTGTGCCACCAGTGTCAGGTCAGGTGCAGGTTTTTGGTCAGCCGCTGGATGATCAGCGCGCCCGTATTGCCTATGTACCGCAACGCGCCAGCGTAGACTGGGATTTCCCAACCCGTGTGATTGACGTGGTCTTGATGGGCCTCTACCGCGAACTGGGCCTGCTGGGCCGTCTGCGTGGAGATCACAAGGCCAAGGCGATGGATTGTCTGGATCGTGTGGGTATGGGTGACTTTGCCACCCGACAGATTGGCCAGCTTTCGGGTGGTCAACAACAGCGTGTGTTTCTGGCGCGGGCTTTGGCGCAGGGCGCGGATCTGTATCTGCTGGACGAACCCTTTGCCGGGGTGGATGCCGCAACCGAAAAAGCGATCATCAGCGTACTGAAATCCCTGCGTGAAGCGGGTAAAACCGTGGTGGTAGTCCACCATGATTTGGCGACCGTGTCCGACTATTTCGACAATGTCTTCCTGATCAACACCCGCAAAGTGGCCGAGGGATCGGTGGCTGAGGCCTTTACCGCTGACACGTTGCAAGCGGCCTATGGTGGCCGTCTGGCAACGGCGCAGGTGGATCAGCTCGCAATGGCGCTGGGGTAACTGACATGTTGATCGATGCTCTGCTGTTGCAGCTTGGCTATAACGCCACGCTGGTGGCCATTGGTGCGACCTTGTTGGGAGTTTCAGCAGGCGTCACTGGTACTTTTCTGTTCCTGCGCAAACGGGCTTTGGTAAGTGATGCAATCTCGCATGCGACTTTGCCCGGTGTCTGCCTAGCCTTTATCCTGATGGCCAGTTTTGGTGGTGACGGGCGCAACCTGATTGGGTTGCTGCTGGGGTCTGCGGTATCTGCAAGTGCGGGCCTGTGGTGCCTGAACTGGCTGACCCGCAACACCCGCCTGGCCGAGGATGCGGCTATTGGTGCAGTGTTGTCGGTGTTCTTTGGCTTTGGCGTTGTTCTTCTGACCGTGATCCAGACACTAGGCGTTGGACGTCAGGCAGGCCTCGAAGGGTTCTTGTTGGGATCAACCGCCGGAATGCTCTGGGCTGATGCGCTGGTGATTGCGGCAGGTGGCGCGGTGACATTGTTGCTGATCCTGTTGATCCGCCGCCCGATGACACTGGTGGCCTTTGATCCCGAATATGCCGCCGCTCGTGGTCTCCCGGTCAGTAAAATCGACATGGCAATGATGGGGCTGGTGATGGCGGTGACCGTTGTGGGGCTCAAGATCGTGGGCTTGATCCTGATCGTGGCCTTGTTGATCATCCCACCTGTTGCCGCGCGGTTCTGGACTGAACGATCCGACTATGTGGTTCTGCTGGCAGGGCTTTTGGGCGGCGTGTCGGCCTATGTTGGAGCTGCGCTGTCGGCTTCGGCCCCGAACCTGCCAACCGGCCCGATCATTGTGCTGATGAGCTTTGTCCTGTTCCTGATCTCGCTGCTGTTTGCCCCAAACCGGGGTGTTTTGGCAGCGGTGATGCGCCATTTCAGGTTCCAGCGCCGTGTGCATATGCGCCAGGGTTTGCTGGCATTGGCCCAAGGGCAACCGATTTATGAAAACCTGACCCTGCGGCTGTTGCGTCGGCGCGGCTTTGTGCGGGCCGATGGTGTGGCCACCGACAAAGGCAAGGCCCGCGCAGCCAAGGCACTGCGGGACGAACGCCGCTGGGCGGTGGTGCGCAGCGATCAGGCACACGAGGCGGCTGCGGCCCTGTATGACGGGTTGCGCCAAATTGAGACTGTGTTGACCCAAGACCAGATTGCCGAGGTTGATCGACAAATTGGCGGCCCCAAGGAGGTTCTGGCATGAGCGGTGAAGAGTTTGTCCCCCTGTCGCTGACCCCGCTGCTGATTGGCATATTCGCTGCGGTCGCATGTGCGCTGCCGGGGAATTTCCTGTTGCTGCGCAAGCAAGCGCTGATTGGTGACGCCATCAGCCATGTGGTGCTGCCCGGTATCGTTGTGGCGTTCTTGCTGACTGGAGCGATTTCTGCCGCGCCGATGATGTTGGGCGCCGCTGGGGCGGCAGTGGTGGCCGTTGTGATGATCGAAGCGATCCGCCGTCTGGGTCGGATTGAACCGGGCGCAGCGATGGGTGTGGTGTTCACCACCATGTTCGCCGGTGGTGTGTTGCTGCTAGAGCAAACCGATACATCCTCGGTGCATCTGGATGTGGAGCATGCGCTTTATGGCAACTTGGAAAGCCTAATCTGGCTTGATGCTACAGGCTGGTCCTCGCTGCTGGATCCGCAAGCCCTGGCCCATCTTCCCGTCGAACTGCCCCGCATGGGTTTGACCCTGCTAGCGGTATCTCTGTTTATCGTTTTGTTCTGGCGTGTGCTGAAGATCTCAACCTTTGATGAAGGCTTTGCCCAGACGATGGGCATCCGCACTAACCTGTTGGGCATGGCGCTGGTGATCACAGCTGCGGTGGCGGCAGTGGCGGCGTTTGACGCCGTAGGATCGATCATCGTGATCGCTATGTTTATCTGTCCACCTGCGGCGGCGCGGATGATGTCGAACCGGCTGGAAGGACAAGTAGGGTGGAGCGTTGGCTTTGCAGTGCTGTCGGCTACGCTGGGTTATGTTCTCGCCGGTTACGGACCACTGTGGCTGGGCGCGCAGGATGCTGTCAGCGCAGCGGGAATGATCGCCACGGTTTCCGGCATCATACTTGCCATTGCTGCCCGATTTGGCCCTTGCCGCACCCGCAGCGGCGCGCCCGTTGGGGTATAAAGCGGCCCTCTATTGGGCTGGTAGAATCTCTCACCTCTGCTAAATTTAGCGATATGAATACGCCAGACCCCCAAATCAGCGACACCGACCGCCCTGTCATCCGCCAGCTGGACGATGCTGCCATCAACCGGATTGCGGCGGGTGAGGTGGTGGAACGACCAGCCTCGGCCGTGAAAGAGCTGGTGGAAAACGCGATTGATGCGGGTGCGCGTCGGATCGGGATAGAAATTGCCGATGGTGGTAAAACCCTGATCCGCATAACCGATGATGGCTGTGGCATGTCGCCCGAGGACCTGCCGCTGGCGCTGTCACGCCATGCGACATCAAAGATCGACGGGTCAGACCTTTTGAACATCCACACTTTTGGCTTTCGGGGTGAGGCATTGCCCAGTCTGGGCGCGGTGGGACGGCTAAGCATCACCAGCCGGGCCGAAGGTCATGATGCGGCCCAGATTAAAGTGGCGGGCGGCACAATGGAGCCGGTGCGCCCGGCGGCGCTGCGATCAGGCACCGTGGTGGAGCTGTCAGATCTTTTCTACGCCACACCGGCGCGGTTGAAGTTCATGCGCACGGATCGGGCCGAGTCGCAGGCGATCTCAGATGTCATCAAACGGCTGGCGATGGCGGAGCCCTCGATTGGGTTTACCCTGCGTGATGTGTCGGGCGGCGGGCAAGGACGGGTCACGTTCCGCGCTGATCCGCTGAGTGGCGATCTGTTTGATGCGCTACATGGGCGGTTGGCCTCGGTTCTGGGGCGCGAGTTTGCCGAGAATGCGCTGAAGATTGATGCCAACCGTGATGGTATTCGCTTGTACGGCTATGCAGCCTTGCCAACCTATTCACGCGGTGCTGCGGTGGCGCAGTTCCTATTCGTCAATACGCGGCCGGTGAAAGACAAAATGCTGCAGGGCGCCCTGCGGGGGGCTTATTTCGATTTTCTGAGTCGGGACCGCCATCCAGCGGCAGCGCTGTTTATTGATTGCGACCCTGAAATGGTCGATGTGAACGTGCACCCGGCCAAATCCGAAGTGCGGTTCCGAGACCCCGGCATTGCCCGCGGGTTGATCGTGTCCTCGCTGCGCCACGCTCTGGCTGAGGCCGGACATCGAGCCTCAACCACTGTAGGCAGTGCCACATTGGGTGCGATGACGCCGGAACCTGTTGCCACGCCGGGTATGCCGCCACGCGTCTATCAGATGGATCGCCCATCCATGGCGGCGCGTGGCGTATCTTATGCCGCCCAACGCCCGGCAGATCTGCCTCCTAGTATGGGTTTTTCCGAGTTGGCGGAGAGTTATAGCGGCCAACTGGTCGAAGCCCCGGGGCCCACGTCGGATGCGGGAGAGGTCACCGCGCCCGGGGCCGAGCAGCTGCCGCTTGGTGCGGCGCGCGGGCAGGTGCATGAAAACTATATCATCGCCCAGACCGCTGACGGAATGGTGATTGTGGATCAGCACGCCGCACATGAGCGGTTGGTCTATGAGAAGCTGAAGAACCAGATGGCCGAAAACGGTGTTGCGGCGCAGGCCCTGCTAATCCCCGAGATTGTTGAACTGAGCGATAACGACAGCGCCAAGTTGCTGGAAGTGGCCGATGAACTGGCCAAGTTTGGGCTGGGGATTGAACCCTTTGGCGGTGGCGCCGTGGCGGTGCGCGAAACCCCGGCCATTCTGGGGGAGGTCAACGCCGAGGCGATGATCAAGGATGTTCTGGACGAGTTGGACGATCAGGGCAGCAGCCAGCTGGTGCAGGCCAAGGTTGAAGCGATCCTGAGCCGGGTAGCTTGTCACGGCTCAATCCGATCAGGCCGTCGTATGCGCGGTGAAGAGATGAACGCCCTGTTGCGCGAGATGGAGGCGACGCCCCATTCGGGCCAGTGCAACCATGGGCGCCCCACCTATGTCGAATTGAAACTGACCGATATTGAACGGTTATTTGGGCGCAGCTAGATTTGGAGGGTTGGTTGCGATCCAAAGAAACTGCTCTGACGGACACAATTTTAAATGTGAGCGATAGAAAAAATGGCGATACCAAGCGATATTCTTTTCAGATTGGACTTAGAGATGGAAGGTCTACCGCTAAACCTTCTGGAAGAAGGTTTAGTCGGCAACGGAACCGAAAAGACGATCGAATTTGTTACAAACACAATCATTTTTGTTCGGCAGATTGAGACAAAGAAGATCATTATTCAGGATGACTTGATGGAATTTGAAGACTGTGCATGCCCAGAAGCTGACTTTTATGCCTTTATGGAGCAAAGATATTCTGGTGGTGCTTATCTTCAGTAGGTTTTGGTGAGCAGAGCTCTCACATTAGGTGTCCAAGAAAAAAAGACTGGGAGTTTTCCTGTGCAGATAGATCCAACCTTGTGGCCAGTCGTTGCCATTGCACTGGCGGCGTCTGCCGTTTTGTTTGCGGTTCTATGGCTGCTGACGCGCAAGCAAATCGCGATTGTCGACGACCTGAGGCACGAAAATATTGAGCTGCGCCAGACCTGTGCTGCAATGCAGACCGAGGTTGCGCGACTGCCCGAGCTAACTGGGGAACTGGCCGCACTGCGACAGCTGCGTGACGGGGAACTAGCAGCACGGCATCAGGCCGAGGCCGAGGTGCGGGCGCTGAAAAGCGAGCATGAGGTGCGGCTGGAAGAGCTGGGCAAGATGAATAAGCAGTTGGAGCATAAGTTTGCGGCGATGGCTTCCGGGGCGCTGAAGCAGAATTCCGAAAACTTTTTGTCACTGGTCAGCGAGCGGTTCAAATCGCATTCACAAACAGCTGATGCGGACTTGGCGAAACGTCATGCGGCGATTGAGGGCTTGGTCAAACCGCTGGATGAAAAGCTGGGCCAGTTTGGCGAGCGGATCAAAGAGATCGAACAGGCCCGGACCGAGGCTTATGGCGCCATTCGCGAACAGGTGAAGACCCTGACCGAAGGACAGGCGGCTTTGGGTGGAGAAACCCGTAAGCTGGTGCAGGCATTGCGCGCGCCCAAGACCCGTGGCCGTTGGGGCGAGATGCAGTTACGACAAGTGTTTGATATGGCTGGCATGGCCGAGCATGTGGATTATGATCTGGAGAAGAGCCTGGGCACCGACGACGGGCTACGCCGTCCGGATGCAATTGTGCGCATTCCCGGTGGCAAGAGCATCGTTGTGGATGCCAAGACCCCGCTTGAGGCTTATCTGGATGCACTGGAGGCGGAAACGCCTGACCAGCAACAAGAGCATCTGATGCGGCATGCAGGACATGTGCGGACCCATGTGAAACAGCTGTCGTCCAAAGCCTACCAAAACGCATTGGGCGAGACACCGGATTTTGTGGTGATGTTTATCCCCGGAGAAACCTTTGTCTCAGCCGCGGTCGAGGCGGATACAGGTCTGATTGAATATGCGTTTGAAAACAAGGTTCTGATTGCCACGCCAACCACTTTGATGGCGCTTGTGAAGTCCATTGCCTATGGCTGGCAGCAGGAAAAGATGGCCGAAAATGCGGTGGAAGTGCAGCAGACTGCCAAGGAGCTGTACGACCGGTTGGCTGTGTTCTCGCGCAATCTGGCCAGTGTTGGCAAATCCCTGTCCTCATCCGTCAGCAACTACAACAAGGCGGTGGGCTCACTAGAAGCACGTGTGCTGCCCTCGGCTCGGAAGTTCGAGGCAATGGGTGTTGTTGCCTCAGACGCCGAACTGGCATCGCCAGCACAGGTGGAAAGTGATGCGCGGCAGTTGACTGATTTGTCGGGCGAAGAATAATTTGGCAGCGCGATGCAAAGAGTGGGTAGAACTTTGGAAATTTGTTCCTAAATGCTGAAAGCCCGCCATGTTATTGAGGCCAGAAGGTAAATGAGCGTACTCGCACCGGACAATGCCCTGCTGAAGAAGGCAGAGGTGGAAGCTGAACAGGTGGTTTCCCTGCTGCGGATTGCTGTCGCCCTTGGTCTGTTGGCGATGTTCTTTCTAGCAGTAAAGGGCAGTAACAGTTCGCCTGAAAACTACCTGCGCCGACAGTGGTTTTTCGCTGTAGCGACCATGAGTTCCTATCTGTTGATCGGCGTAATCTCACTTTGGATGGCGCGATCAGGGCGCATTCGCGACTGGATGGTCTGGCCGTTGGTCACGGTGGATTGCCTGTTCATGCTGGCTAACGCATGGGCTGGTTTGGCAAACACCGGCTTGCCGGGAGAGTTGACGTTTATTCTGCCGCCAACTTGGTTGGTGCCGGTGATTCTGGCCTTTACAGTGCTGCGGTTTAATCCGTTTTTGCAGGCTTATTGTGTTGCCCTGATTGCTGCTGGTTTGGCGGGGCTATCGCTGTGGCAACCAGAGGCGGTGACACCGTTTGTAGTAGAACGTGCGCAGATTCTTTTATCCGGCCCGCCCAATATCATCCGTGTTACAATGATTGTCCTTGGCGGGTTGGTGCTGGTTGTTGCGGCTTGGCGGACCCGTCGATTGGTTTATCGATCTATTACTGAGGCCCAGCAAAAAGCCAATCTGACACGTTACCTGCCAGCGCAATTGACTAATCGCCTAGCCGTCGCCAGCCTAGATGAGTTGCGCCGGGGCGAGCGGCAAAACATGGGTGTTCTGTTTATCGATATCCGGGGATTTACCCGCTGGTCGCAGGACCGCGACCCAAATGAGGTTGGCCAGTTTATCACTGATTTCCGCAGCCGGGTGCAGATTTGCGCCGATGCCAGCGATGGTATGGTTGATAAGTTCATTGGGGATGCAGCCATGGTCCTGTTCGAGGGCGACGATGCGGCATCTCGGTCCGTCAGCTGCGCAATGGCGCTGGAACAGGGGATGATGGAATGGTCCGATGAGCGCAGAACAGCGGGAGAGGGGGATGTTGCGGTTGGCATTGGCCTGCACTGGGGCGAGGTGTTCTCGGGCGTGGTGGGGGATCCGCAGCGGCTTGAATACACGGTGTTTGGCGACACGGTGAACACCGCATCACGGTTGGAGCAACTGACCAAGCAAGAGAGCCAGACCACCATTGCTTCGGCTGCGGTGTTGCAGGCCGCATCGGTGGCGCCCGCGTCGAATGGGTGGAGCCCGCTGCCAGCCGCCGAGCTACGCGGGCGCAGCGGCGGCATCGAAATCTTCGGACGCCGCTAAACCCGTCGTCGCGCCTGAGTTGTTCCAGATCAAAGATTAACCCGGAAGCTGGTTTATCTGTTATGCTGAAACCATGCAGATAGAAGGAGCCGGGCCATGCTGGGAATTTCAGTACGCAAAATAGCGCAAGTGGCGATGATGGCACGCGAGTTGCATCGGGCCGAAGGTGAGTTGCGTGCCTTTATTGATCGCCTAAATGAAGATGAACAGGCCGCGTTGGTCGCAGTGATGTGGATCGGCCGCGAGAGCTTCTTTGCCGAAGATCTGGCGGAGGCAATATTAACTGCCAGACGAGATGCCTCGACCCCTTGTGCGGATTACTTGTTGGGATCGCCCCATTTGGCGGATCATCTGGAAAATGGTCTGGATGCGTTGGGGTTCTCGGCGCAGGAGGCAGAAGACAGCTTAATGTAGTCCTTGCGGTCTTGGAAAATCTCCGGGGGAGCCTTTCAGGCAAGGACGGGCGGAGCCCATACGCAGGCAAGGGAGTCTGTGCAATTGAGGGGGCAGCCCCTCAAACTTCCCGGGATATTTTTGGCCAGATGAACAAACGGTAGGATGGGGCCCGCAATGGGCAGGCCCCAGATCAATTTATGCCTGATGGTCGATCAGCTGTAGGTGTTGTGCTAATTCGCCAATCTGTTGCATCCAGCCCGCAACCAATTTTGGATCGCTAGGTGCAGCATGTACTCCGGCGGACATCTGCCCGTTCATCGCAGCTTCGATTGCAAAGGAAACCGGGATCGAAACCAGTCGTGCCATTGCGGTGCTGTCGGCATCGCCCCAGGCATCCATCACATAGGTTTTGTGCCAGACCTCTGCCCCGTCTTTTTCAGCCTTGAGTGCCACGCAGAGCACCACGCGGTCAGGGTCGTTTTCACCGTAGGCGTTGTCGTTCCAGAACTGGTCGGACATTTCTTTGAGCCGGGCATCACCTGACGGGCCTTCCAGAGTTTCGACCTCTTTGAAGACACCGTCCCAGGCCTCAGCCCAGCCATTCAGGCGCAGGGTGCCGCGGACGAATTCCTTGACCGACCAATTCTCGCCGAACTCATACTGCTGCATGAACGGGATAGAGTCGCGGTTTGGATAAACCTCAAAGCTTTCGGGTGAGGGCAGCGGTGCTGTGTAGCTCGAGATGGCATCCCATGGGCGGGCTACATCCAGCTCTTTGAAGTCGCGGACCGATTTTGAGGGCGAACGCAGGGCCTTGAGCACACCCAGCGGTGACCAGCTGAATTTGTAGCGGAAGTCATTGGCGATCTTGGGGATACCGCCGCAATAAGAGATGAAGCTGATCTCGTTGCCTGCGTCATAGGCAGCGGACGCCTTGTAGTCATCAACCAGCGCGTGGGCCATCAGGTGATCAATGCCCGGATCCAGTCCAACCTCGTTGATCACGGCAACACCCGCGGCGCGGGCTTTGTCGTTCAGCGCGCGCATTTCAGGTGCGATGTAAGAGGACGAGACAAAATGCGCTTCTTTGGAGATAGCCAGTTCTGCCAGTTGCACATGCCAGTCACCGGGCAGCATTGAAACGATGACATCACCTTTGGTGACGCGGGCGGTCAGGGTGTCGATGTCGAACGCTTGAATATTCTGGGTCAGATCGCCAACAGCTTCTTCTGCCTTGGCTGTTGTGCGGTTCCACACCGCAACGTCGTGCCCCGCCTGCAATAGGCGACGCAGACCAGGAATGGCCGATAGGCCAGTGCCACACCAGTGGATGGTCATGAGTGTTTCCCCTCAGATGGATTTCATGGTCGCTGTAGCGACCAAAGTTGGCTTTGACTAGTCTTAGGTGTGTTCTGCAAAGGTGGCGGCAGCACGACCCCAGACGCCGGCCTCTAGATTGGCCAGTGTTAGAAGCGATGGCAGCAGCTGTTCGGCGTAGTCTTGCGAGCTTTCAACCGGCAGCATTGACGGCAAGTTGTCGATCGCCATCACGTCTAAAACCGGATCATTTGCCACCCGCAAGGCCGGGGCCTCCCATGTGGTGGCGCGGTCATAAACCGGCACTGGATTGTAGTCACTATCCGGGTCACAGGCGACGTCCCCAATGGCGGTCAACTTGCGCGGTGCGTTCAAGGCATCCTGAGGCACAAACACTGGCGTGCCGGGGCGGGCAAAGATGCAGTTCAGGAACATGTCGTGATTCAGGATCTCGGGGAAAGGGCCGCCTTTGGCAGTTTCAGCCATATCCCATTTGGTGACCGAGACGTCCATTGCTTCGCACAAGTCAGCGGCACCGGTGCCCACGCGACCCAAAGCACCGATGACAATGACGGAGGGACGGTTTGCACAAATGGCGTTTAGCTCCGCGCCAAGCTCACTCAGCAAGGCATCTTTGCTGGGGTAGATGCCAACCGGACCACAGGTTTCACCGCGCTGTTGGGCGACCCAGGTTTTCAGTGTGACCGCAGCACCGGCGTAACCAGCCCAGTATCCAAAAGCGGCAACACGGCGGCCGCTTTCATTCACCAGATACTCTAGATCAAACAGCGTGCCACCACCGACCTTGAACCGGTCCAGCAGCGCCTTGCCTGAATGCTGCCCCTTAAAGGCATGGCCAAACATGATGTGGCGGTGTGGCAACGGAGTGCCGTCCTCGGGCAATTCCTTGAGCCCAAAGATGATCGCGTCAGCCGGGGCCTGTGGCCAGCTGTTTTCCGGCGCAATGTCACAGCCCGCATCGACATAGCCTTGCAATGGGATTGCCCGTACCGAGCTTTCCTCAACGGTGACCTTGATCCCAGCCTCCATCAGCGCCTTGGCACCTGTTGGGGTCAGGCCAACCCGATCTTCGTTGAGCCGTTGTTCAGCCCGAACCCAGAGATGTGTCATTGTCATGTCCTTTACAGCATACCGGCCGCGTAAACGGCGCGGACTGAGTCGCGTTGTTCCATTGCTGCAATGAATGCTTTGATTTTTGGGAAGTCGTCAAGCGTTACCCCGTCACCTTCCAGCCAGGTGCAGACCACGTAGAGGTAGCAGTCGGCTAGGCTCACCTCGTCACCCAGAACAAAAGGCCCGCGCAGGCCCTTCGAACTGATGTAGGCACAGCAATCAGCCATGGTTTGTGGCACCTTGGCGGTCATGTCCTTGTGTGAGGCTGGCTTGTCCGCCCAGCGATGTCCACGCATTTTGTGGGCATGGGCGACATGCATGGTTGAGGCAAGGTAGAACATCACCTCGCGCATACGCGCGGCCATGACCGGATCACTGGGAAGCAGATTCGCCTGTGGTGCCTGATCTGCAATGAACTCCAGCAAGGCACCGGTTTCAGTCAGGATGCCGCCGTCGATAACCAAGGCAGGAACGCGCCCCTTGGGATTGATCTGTGCGTATGTGGGTGAGGCCTGCTCGTTCTTGGCAAAGTCGATTTTGATTGCCTCATGCTCAATCCCGGCCTCTTGCAAAGCAATGGCCACGGCGATCGAGATGGTGCGCGGAGCGTAATAAAGCTGCATGTCAAATCCTAACGAAACGAGGGTGATACTGGGTTACAGGTGGGTCTGGGCATAGTGACGGTCGGGGTCTTCGAGATGCGGAACCGCGTTGAACAAGGCAGGGCAAAGATGCCCGCCGATGGGGTGCAACCGGTGCATTGACGTGTTCATAATTGCCAGCGCCATACGGGCAGTTGCCAGAGTGTCCAGTTTCAGTGCCAGCCGCATTGCGATTGAGATTAACCCGCCTGATGTCACAACCAGCGCTGGTCCTTCACCTTTGGAAATATCACTCAGGGCACCGCGCACCCGGTTCTCAAAATCACGCCAGCTTTCGGGTGGGTTTTCAATCTCGTCGGCCTGCCAGGCGGCAAACACCTTGGGGAGGTGCTCAACAAAGCCTTCGCGTTCAGTTGGAATTTCCAGCCCGTGCTGTTGTTCCATCAACTGGGCGAGGCTGAAATACTCCATCTCATTCAGCCGCGGATCATGGCTGATGTTTTCGGCAACCCCCATGCCTTGGGCGGTCTCAATGTGGCGGGTCAATGTTCCACAAAACACCCGAGGATGATGCTGGCCGCTGTCTTTCAAATGGGCGCCTAGCCAGGCAGCCTGCTGATGCCCCAAAGTGCTCAGCTTATCATAACTGTCCTCATCCCGGGCCTCGGTGTTGGCCTGTCCGTGACGAATGAGCGTGATGTGAGACATGCGGCGGTTCCCTGTGCTGACTGGCAAGTCTTAGGCGAGCTTGGAGGCAGAGAAAAGAGAGCTTGGACAGCAGAACGGTAAATTTAATGAACAAAGAAATTAGTTGGGATTGTCTGATTCTGTGTGGGGCCATAGATGAAGGGGGAGCGCATTTAAAAGGGGATCGCGATGAAGCTGAATGAACAGAAGTTTTTGGCAGATCTTCACAAGCTGCGTAGCTTTGGTGCCAGTGGCGTGGGAAAGGGCGTTGTGCGCCGTGCCTTCACTGAGGCGGATATCGCCTCGCGCCATTGGCTGGCACAACAGATGAAAAATGCTGGATTAGAACCTCATTTTGACCCCGTTGGAAATTTGTTTGGCTTGGCTAAGGGCAAATCGTTGTTGATCGGATCACACAGCGACAGTCAGCCCGAGGGCGGTTGGCTAGATGGCGCGCTGGGCGTGATTGCGGGGCTGGAAATTGCACGGGCCAGCAAAGAGGCCGGAGGCCCACCGATCTCGGTTGTTAGTTTTCAGGACGAAGAGGGACGGTTTGGTGTGACCACTGGGTCTGACATCTGGTCGGGCAAAGTGGCGTTGGAAACAGCTGATGCCTTTACCGACAACGACGGAATCACTTTGGCTCAGGCTCGTGAGCTGATGTCGGACATGGCGCAGGATTTTCTGCCACTTGATCGGTTCACCGGGTTTCTGGAAATGCACATCGAGCAAGGCCCCGCACTGGACCAAAGCGGCGACAAGATCGGCGTGGTGACAGACATCGTTGGTATTCGCGATATGCGTATTACCTTTGACGGTCGCCAGAATCACGCAGGCACCACGCCCATGCATCTGCGACAGGACGCCTTTCAGGCCTTGTCAGATTTCAACACGCAGCTGAATGACCGGCTGCGCAATGTGGTCACACCATCGACGGTCTGGACCATCGGTCACGTCTCGCTGCATCCCAATGCCTCATCGGTTGTGCCTGGAAGCGTTACCTTTTCAATGCAATGGCGCGACGGCGATACGGCTCGGCTCAAGGCTATGGAGCATGTCATTCATGACCTCGCACAAGAAATCGCGGATAGTCGGAATATGAAAGCCACGCTCAGCCCAGTCATGGGGATCGAACCTGCCGCGATGGACGCCAGACTGCGTGCTGCCCTTGCCAAGGCAGCCGAAGACGAAGCCCCTGATCAATGGCGCCAGATGCCATCGGGTGCGCTGCATGACGCGGCTAACTTGTCGTCGGTAATGCCGGTGGCGATGCTGTTTGTGCCCTCAATTGGTGGCATCAGCCATGCATTTGATGAGGACACAGACGAGGTCGACCTAACACGCGGGTTGCGGGTATTGGCACAGGCAGCTCAGGCACTGGCATAACTGCAGGTTCTACTTATAACCAGTAAAGTCCTGTCCGGGCTTGATGTTCGGATAGGCAACCATGCTTTGGGTAAGGTCGGTCAGGATTTTGGTCACAGGCGTCATCACCCAAGCGTGGGCAAACCCTTCGTTGCCCCATAACTCAAACTGCTCGGCAGGATCTTCTTTGATGTTATAGACCTGTGGAAACGTGTGTTTCTTGATCTCGGAAAAAGTTGCCTCGGCGGTAAAGAAATGAACCTTCAGATCGCGCCACTTCACAGCAAACACGTCGTCCCCGACAAATGTCACCACATGCTCGCGGTTAGACTTTTCCTGTTCGCCAAGCAAAAACGCACTTTGGTCGATGCCATCAATGGGGCGGTCGGTAGGGATGCGGTTAGACTCACCCACCAGCGTGGCCAGCGTTGGATAGATATCCAGAACCGAGATGATTTCATTGGTCACGACACCGGGTCGGATTTCACCGGGCCAGCGGATCATTCCGGGGGTTCGCATACCCCCCTCAAAACCGGTGCTAAGCGATCCCCGCCAGGGCCCTGTTGAACCGCCAACTTCGCCGGTGGCATACCCCCGCCCCTGCGGCAGGGTGCCGGGACCATTGTCACCAGTGAGCACAACGATGGTGTTTTCAGCGGCATTGACCGCTTCAAGGGTTTCAATAATGCGCCCGATGTTATGGTCTACTTCGTATTTGATATCCGAATAGTATCCAGCGCCTGACATGCCTTCGAAATCAGGGTGAACAACCCAGGGCGGGTGGAACTGGGTGAAGCCAACATAGAGATAAAATGGATCTTTGCCGCCAGCATTGCGGTGAATGTAATCAACAGCTCGGTTGGTTATTTGCCTGTCAAAGGTCGTCTTGCCAGAAATGTCATAAAGCTCGGTTTCATACGAGGGTGCGCCCTTAGTACCTTCCCAGAAATGGGGTGTGGCAGCGACATCAGAGTCGAATTCCGGGGTGGAGGTGTAGGCTGCGGCGTTTGAGCCTTCGTTGATGCCCCACCATTCATCGTAACCCTGATCACTTGGGTGACGGCCTACCTGTGACCCAATGTGCCATTTGCCAAATAGGGCAGTTTTGTACCCCGCGTCAGAGAGCAATTCAGCGATTGTGTATTCCCATGGCGCCAACCCATCGGGTTCGCCGGGTGCGGCAACCTTTTGTGTCCCAGAACGGATCGGCAAACGACCCGTGTGAATGGCTGATCGGGTTGGCGTGCATTGGTTTTCTATGTTGAAGTTCAAAAACCGCATGCCCTGAGCGGCAAGCGCGTCGATTTCGGGTGTTGGTACAGTACTGCCCTGTAGCCCAATGTCGCCCCAACCCCAATTATCCACCAGTAAATAGATGATATTTGGCTTGTCAGATTGCGCGAAAGAAGGGCTGGCAGCAAAGAGAGGAACTGCGGAAACGGCGGCTGCTAATAGCTGGCGGCTTAATCGGTTCATGGAATTTCCCTCGTGTTGAAGTCTCTTTCGTTAATTCAAATCCGTACTTGGCTTCAGCTCAGGCTCTGGCGTAACCACGTTTCAGCGCTCGGTTTCGGTACTGGTCAGCGGCCTTCGAGGCATCGCGCAGATTGCTGAAGATGTTGATTGTGCTTTGGCCATTGCACCCGGAAATTCCCCATTCCCGCAGCACCGAGACTTCGGAGAACAGGTTCATCGCAAGTTCGACGCGATAAAAGCGTGGGGCCCGTGTAGGGGCTTGGCGGTAAAGTAGACAGGTGGCCATAGATGATTCGTACCGCGAGTGATTCGTGACGGCAATAGCTGAGAGGCCTTAAACAGGGCGGAATTCATTATCCAAGCACTCAACAATTTCCGCTCGTGCCGGAGATCGCAGGAGTTTTGCGTATTTATATTTGAACGCGCCGCTTGAAAGCTCAACAATCTGCTGCACTACCCAGTCAGGGTCCAACATGGTTGCGGTGTCTTCGTCGGTGCCCTCCCAGAACGGCGTGCGGATGCCCGAAGGCGCGGCCACCAGAACTTTGCCGATCTCGGGATCACGTGCCAGCGCAGCCCCTAACATTCCCAGACCGGATTTCGTCGCACAATAAGCCGCTTCCAGCGGGCGCGGTGTATATTGGGAACTGGAGGTGATCAGCATGATCTTTAGCGGTGTGGGGGTGCGTTGTTTGAGCCGTTGAACCAGCAGCATCGGGGCCAACAGGCCGACATTCACCATTGTTTGCAGTTCGCGGTCGCTTTGCTGATCAATGTAACCCCGCTGAAGAAAACCAGCGGCATAGATCAGTGTGTGGACCTGCTCGAAACCGTCCAAAACGCGGTCGATATCACATGCCAAGAGGGCATTGGCTTCCGTTATTGGCAGTGACTTGAAAGTTGCGCCCTTTAGAGCTGGATCCTTGCGTCCAGTGATGCAGACATTGTGGTCTTCAGCCAAATAATGTTCGGCCAATTCCTTGCCAACACCCGAGGTGCCGCCAACAATCAATATGTTCTTTTTCATAATGCGCTCCCCTTAAAAATATACTCGACGATCAAGCCGCCGCACCCGCGCGTTTAATTCCAGCTGACGTCGCCGAGGAAAATATACCCGGCGCCATAGATGGTTTTGATCAGGCGGGGGTTCTTTGGGTCTTCGCGCAGCTTGGTACGTAGACGAGAAATCCGCACGTCCATCGCCCGGTCAAAGCTATCACCCGCAGCCCCACCCAAAAGTTCCTGCATTTGCGCCCGTGAAATCAATCGCTTGGGGCTATCGAGGAACAGCCGCAAAACCTCTCCCTCTGCATGGGAAAACGGGGTTTCTTCGCCCTGCTCATCCTCCAGCATGTAGCGATCAAAATGGGCAGTCCATCCTGAAAAGAGCGCAGTGTTCCCAGACTGAGCAGCCGGGCGCGGTCCACTGCGCAGCCGCACACGCACACGCGCCACAACTTCGGCTGGATCAAAGGGTTTGGTGATGTAATCATCGGCCCCCAGTTCCAACCCGGTCACCCGGTCCTGCACCTGTGCGCGACCAGAAATGATGATCACGGCTGCCCCTTGTTCCAGGGCCAACCGGTGCACCAGGGCCAGTCCATCGGTATCCGGCAATGACAGGTCTACCAGACAGACATCTGGTGTCACACGCTTGAGCGAGGCTTCGAACTCGCGGGCACGGGAAAAGCTTTGGGTGCGAAACCCGGCCTCGTCCAGAGCATCCGACAGGATCTGGCGAATTTCCGGTTCGTCATCCAGAATAGTAATCAATGGCGCGGTCATGCCGTGGTCTCCGGTGTAAGCAGCGCGGCGAGTTGAGCCGTTGTAAACGGTTTTTGCAAGACCGGTCCCTGTCGCAGGGCGGAACGATGTAGTGGATCAGATGGTGGAAGTGATGTCATCAAGATGCAAGGCAGCCCCGATCCGCGCAGGCGCGCCTCAAGATCCAGGCCAGTTGCCTCACCTTGCAAGCGGATGTCGGATAGAATTAGGGCAATATCCGGTAAGTCCGCTGCCAGGGCACAGGCCTCATCAACCGAGGTCGCTTCGATCACAGAAAGGCCAAGTTCGATGAGCATGTCGCGAAAAGTGGCCCGCAGTGCATCGCTATCTTCGACCAAAAGGGCTAAACCACTGCGCGGGCAGGGGGCCTTGCGGTAAGGTAGTCGCAGGGTGACGCGGGCACCTGAAATGGTGTTGCCGATGCTGAAATCTCCGCCCGCCAGTTTTACCGCATCATACACCATCGGCAGCCCTAATCCCGAGCCTTCGCCGCCTTTGGTGGTAAAGAAGGGATGCAGCGCCTTGTCTAATGCCTCTTTGGAAAAACCCGGCCCTGTGTCGCTTACCGTGATTTCCAGCCAGGTCTCGCCTACGATATGGGCGGCAACCGTGATCTGCCCGTTGGTGCCACAGGCGTCCCTTGCGTTCAGGATCAGGTTCAACAATGCGTCCTGCAAGACACCCGGATCCAGCAGCAGTGGCGCATCCGGGGTATTGTTCAGCAGGCTCAGCCCCATGGCTTGCGGCAGCGACGGCGAGGCCAGTATTTTTAACTCGTTCAGCAGAGTGTTCATATTGGTGGCTTTGGGCCGCAGAGTGCGGTGCCCGGTCATGTCGGCAATGCGGTTCAGCAGTCGGCCACCGCGCCGTGCTGCCGAAAGTGTACCCTGTATCAATTGGCCTGCTTCGGACGGCAGTGACATGTTTTCAAGCTTGCTTTGCATACCCAGGATAATGGTCAGCAGGTTGGAAAAATCATGCGCCAAGCCGCTGGTCATTTGCGCAGCCATCTCGCGCCGCCGCGATTGTTGCAGCGCCACTCGCGCCTGTGTTTCCTCGGTCACGTCCATCGACAAGACATAGATCCCGCCAGCCGGATCCGGGGTCAGCGCCACCCTGATCCGTTGGCTGCTGTGGTCCTCGGTAAACTCAAACACCGCGTTCTTACCGGTATAGGCCGTTTCCAGATGTGGCTTGATCCGCGCAAAAGAGGTCTCGCCCAAGGCCTCGGCAATATGCATCCCGCGAATTTTCGAGGGTCGACCGGGAAAGACTGAGCTGAGGCGGCTGTTGGTATAGGTGTAATATCCGTCTTCATCGACGTGGGCGATATGGGCTGGCATCATTTCAGTGGTCAGCCGGGTGCGTTCTTCGATGTCGGTCAACTGTCGCTTGGTTTCTTCAAGCGACATGTTGGTAGCTGCCAGCTCGCGGTTCGCGGCTGACAGTTTTTCTGTGTGCTCCAGCACCTGCTCCGATAGTTCTTCAGAGCGGGCGCGCAACAATTCTTCTACCTGCTTGGTGCGGGTAATGTCTGTATAGACGGTAACCCAGCCGCCATTGGGCAGTGGCGCGCCCTCGATAGAGATGACCTGACCATTGCCGCGTTCGCGTTCCAGGTAATGCGGAACAAAATCCTTGGCCTGATCCACCCGCTGCTGCACCAAGTCCTCGATGTCTTCAACTGGGCCGTATTCCCCACTCTCGGCAATAAATCGGATGGTGTCGTCAAACCGTGCACCGGGTGTGACAAGGTGATCTGGCAGGCCAAACATCTCTTGGAACCGCCGGTTGCAAACCGCCAAATTCAAATCGTCGTCATAGATCGACAGCGCCTGAGCAATCAGGTTCAGCCCCGCCATGGTCATCGCTGTGGTTTGCTTGTTGGTCTTATCCATCCCTATCTCCCGCCATAGGGCTAGCACTGCTGACTGCGCGGGCAAAGGGGGCTGGGGGCGTTTTGCCAGTAACTTGCGACCGTTACAATTCGTAACAATTGGGAAAACATCAGGAAAAAGTTGACGGACAAACTCTGTCAGGTCCCTAATCGGGATCAGAATCGCCATCAAGCGATCAGTCTGGCTGAAACGGCCGGAGTGGGAGGAGATTAAAATTGGCTCAGACGCAGTCGGGTGCCGAGGGACTATTGTCCCTGCCGGCGCTGCTTCAACGCAATGCGACACAGTTCGCGAATTCACCCGCCTATCGGGAGAAGGAATTTGGCATTTGGCAATGCTGGAGCTGGGCCGAAGCTGAAAAAGAGATCGAGGCGCTGGCGCTGGGGCTGATCAACCTTGGTGTCAACAAGGGTGACTTTATCGCCGTCATTGGCCGCAACCGCCCTTATATGTATTGGTCTATGGTTGCCGCACAGTCGGTTGGGGCCATTCCGGTGCCCTTGTACCAAGACGCCAATGCCGAAGAGATGGCCTATGTACTAAGCCATTGTGGCGCGCGGTTTGTGGTCGTCACCGATCAGGAGCAGGTCGACAAGGTGATCGATGTGCAAGATCAACTGCACCAATTCGAGCATTTGATCTACTTTGATCCTCGCGGATTGCGAAAATACGACCACTCGCAACTGCATCAGTACAGTCATGTGCAGGATCAAGGCCGTGCGGCCCATGACGAATATATGCCCGAGCTGATCCGGCGCCGTAGCGAGCTGACCTACGACAGCACCTGCGTGATGCTTTATACTTCGGGAACCACCGGTAAGCCCAAGGGCGTGGTTCTGTCCAACCGCAATGTGATCGAAAGCGCCAAGAACGCGTCCGAGTTTGACAAGCTGGGTGTCGAAGACGAAATCCTTGCCTATCTGCCGATGGCCTGGGTTGGAGATTTCATCTTCTCAATTGGTCAGGCTTACTGGACCGGGTTCTGTGTGAACTGCCCAGAAAGCGCCGAGACCATGATGACCGACCTGCGCGAGATCGGTCCCAGCTATTACTTTGCGCCGCCGCGCGTGTTCGAAACCCAGCTGACCAACGTCATGATCCGCATGGAAGACGCCGGTAAGCTGAAGCAGAAAATGTTCCATCACTTCATGGCCCACGCCAAAAAGGTAGGACCAGCCATTTTGGATGGCAAACCGGTTGGGTTCATGGACCGAATCAAATACGCGCTGGGCGACTTTATGGTCTATGGCCCGCTGAAAGATACGCTTGGTTTTGGCAAGGTTCGGGTTGGTTACACGGCGGGCGAGGCCATCGGCCCCGAGATTTTTGAATTCTACCGCTCGCTGGGTATCAACCTAAAGCAGCTGTATGGGCAGACCGAGGCAACTGTGTTCATCACCGTCCAGCCAGATGGCGAAGTGCGTGCGGATACAGTGGGTATTCCGGCACCGGATGTTGAGATCAAGATCGCCGATAATGGTGAGATCTTTTATCGTTCACCCGGCACCTTTGTCGAGTATTACAAAAACCCTGAAAGCACGGCAGACACCAAAGACGCCGAAGGTTGGGTTGCCACCGGTGATGCAGGCTTCTTTGAAGATGGCTCGGGTCACCTGCGCATCATCGACCGGGCCAAGGACGTTGGCAAAATGGCCGATGGCAGCATGTTTGCCCCTAAGTATGTCGAAAACAAACTGAAGTTCTATCCTGATATCCTAGAGGCAGTGCTGTTTGGCAATGGCAAGGATCGCTGTGTTGCATTCATCAACATCGACCTGACGGCGGTGGGCAACTGGGCGGAACGCAACAACATCGCCTATGCCTCGTATCAGGAACTGGCCGGCCATCCCAAGGTGCTGCAAAGCATTGCTGAGCATGTGTCGACGGTCAACAAATCGGTGGCCGAAGACCCAATGCTGTCGGGCTGTCAGGTGCATCGCTTTGTGGTGCTGCACAAGGAACTGGATGCAGATGATGGCGAAATGACCCGCACCCGCAAAGTGCGCCGCCGCATTGTTGAGGACAAGTTCTCCGACATCATTGCCGCGCTTTACGACGGATCCGAGACGATCTCGACCACCACCGAGGTGACCTATGAGGACGGCCGCAAAGGCGCGATCAGCGCAACGCTTGAAATCGCGGATGCCGAGGTCGTGTCTTCGATGGGCCACAAGGTAGCGGCAGAATGAGTATTTCCGGCAAGAAAAAGGGCGCGGAGTCGTGAAGGATATGCAGGACGGATATATCACCGAGGACGGCCGCAAGATTGGCAGCGTTGTGATGGAGATGAAAAACATCACCCTGCGGTTTGGCGGTGTGGTGGCGATCAAGGACATCAGTTTCGACATCCGCGAGGGCGAGATCCGCGCGATTATTGGTCCAAACGGGGCTGGTAAATCATCGATGCTCAACGTGATTTCAGGTTTCTATGTGCCGCAAGAGGGCGAAGTTTGGTTCCACGGTGCGCCGCGGCCAAAGATGCGCCCCTATGAGGTGGCCAAGCAGGGTATCGCACGGACATTCCAAAACATCGCGCTGTTCGAAGGCATGAGCGTCTTGGACAACGTGATGACCGGGCGGCTGGGCCATATGAAGTCGGGCATGTTTGCCCAGGCGTTGTGGCGTGGCAAGGCCGAGGCCGAAGAGGTGGCCAACCGCGAAGTGGCCGAGAAGATTATCGACTTTCTGGAAATCCAGCACATCCGCAAAACCCCGGTGGCGCGTCTACCCTATGGTTTGAAAAAGCGGGTGGAGCTGGCGCGCGCGCTGGCGGCGGAACCGAAGCTACTGCTGCTGGACGAGCCTATGGCCGGTATGAACGTCGAGGAAAAAGAGGACATGAGCCGCTTTATCCTGGATGTGAACGACGAATTTGGCACCACCATCGCGTTGATCGAACACGACATGGGCGTGGTGATGGATCTGTCCGATCGCGTGGTGGTGATGGATTACGGCAAGAAAATCGGCGACGGCACCCCGGACGAGGTGCGTAACAACCAAGACGTCATCGACGCCTATCTGGGGGTGTCGCATGACTGACAATCTGACAGACGGAATAGGGGGCTATGATGCCTGATCAGTTTCTTTATGCCACCGAGGTTTTCATCAATGGTCTGATGGCGGGCGTGCTCTATGCGCTGGTGGCGTTGGGCTTTGTGTTGATCTACAAGGCCTCCGGTATCTTCAATTATGCCCAGGGGGTCATGGCGCTGTTTGCGGCGATGACGCTGGTGGGGATTATGAACGGCCAGGTGCCGTTCAGCCATATCATCAACGCTGTGTTTGGTACTGAAATCCACCATTTTGGCTGGCATGTCCCAGCTTTTGTCGCGATCTTGTTGACGGTGGCGGTGATGGTGGGTTTTGCCTGGTTGGTGCAGCGATTGGTAATGCGCCATCTGGTGGGACAAGAGCCGATCATCCTGTTCATGGCCACCATTGGTCTGGCCTATTTCCTCGAAGGCGTATCTGATCTGATGTGGGGGTCTGAGATCAAGAAACTGGACGTTGGCCTGCCGCAGGGTGGCTCGTTCTGGATCGAAGACATGACCGCGGGTCTGGGCAGCGACAATTTCTACGGCTTCTTTATTGATAATCTGGATATGGTGGCGACTATCGTAGCGGCCTTGCTGGTGGTCGGGCTGGTGCTGTTTTCGCAATACACCAAACAGGGCCGCGCGATGCGGGCTGTGGCTGATGACCACCAAGCGGCGTTGTCAGTTGGCATCTCGCTAAACTTCATCTGGGTGCTGGTCTGGTCGGTTGCAGGCTTTGTCGCGCTGGTTGCCGGTATCATGTGGGGCACCAAATCGGGCGTGCAGTTCTCGCTCTCGCTGATCGCGCTCAAGGCGCTGCCGGTGCTGATGCTTGGCGGCTTTACTTCGATCCCCGGTGCCATTGTTGGCGGGTTGATCATTGGTGTCGGCGAGAAGCTGTTCGAATTCTGGGTTGGCCCATTGGTCGGAGGCGCAACCGAGAACTGGTTCGCCTATGTGCTGGCCCTACTGTTCCTGGTGTTTCGTCCGCAAGGCCTGTTTGGGGAGAAGATCATTGAACGGGTTTGAACAGTCAATGATCCAGTTGCGCCCTGATCAGCTCTCTAGTCGACGGAAGGCAGCGACTACAATGGCTGCAGAGATGCAGGTGACCAGGGTAAAGGCAATGGTGACGCTGCCAGTCAGTTGCGCTGTCAAAAATGTCATCAGCCCAGCACAAATGAGGCCGATCAGGGCCGTCCCCCAGAGGCTGGGGGTCGCAGGGGCCTTCTCTCGCGGCCCGGGTTCGGATTCAACCGGAGGCAACACAGTTGCTTCCTCGACAGTCGACAGTAATCGGGTCTTAGCGACCGAATACTCAAATTCCGAAACTTCACCTTTTTCCCGTGCGGCTTCCAGCCGCCGGACTTCCTCAAAAATCGTGTTCATAGCTCTCACTCACTTTTCCCGCGAACAAAGTGACACAAAGGAGTGGGGAAAGTGTGACCAAAACCGCTTTTTTGACAAAGTGGTTAATGCAGGGAGTGTCGGATGTTCAAACTAGTCGCAATCACATGCCCCATCGCTTGGTTTGGCTTTTGGGCCTTTGGCTACCTTGCGATCACCGCCGATGGATTTAGCGCAGGCCAACTGGTGACCTCGACACTGCTGGCAGCGGTGGGGCTCATGACGGGGCTCATCGCTTACTTGCATCTGGCGCGGTCTGCCGAGGCCAGTGGCTATGCAAAAAAGACAAAACAACTGGATGCAGCGGTGCGCAACCGTGCTCAGCAACAGGGGAGCATCTAAGATATGTTCTATCGTGAAGCGGGAGATTTCAAAACCTCCTATCAATTGGACAGCCAGACCTTCCCGATCAAGTTTGACCGGTATCGATACTATGCCGTTCTGGCGATTGCCTTTCTGGTGGTGCCCTTCGTCATCAACGACTACTGGGCCAACGCGATCCTGCTGCCGTTTCTGATCTACGCGATTGCGGCGATTGGTCTAAATATTTTGGTTGGCTACGCTGGTCAGGTCAGCCTGGGAACCGGTGGTTTCATGGCGGTGGGCGCCTATGCTTGCTACAAATTCATGACCATGATGCCCGAAGTCTCGATGTTCGTTCACGTGTTGCTGTCGGGTGGCATGACGGCAATTGTCTGTGTGGTGTTTGGCCTGCCCAGCCTGCGGATCAAAGGCTTCTATCTGGCGGTGGCCACATTGGCGGCTCAGTTCTTTCTGGTCTGGTTGTTCAACCGTGTGCCATGGTTCTACAACTACTCGGCTTCCGGACAAATCAATGCGCCAGAGCGTGACGTTTTTGGGATCCTGATCACCGGCCCCAGCGCGCCGGCATGGGCCACTTATTTGTTTAGCCTGATCTTCCTGACACTCTGTGCGTTGATCGCTCGCAACCTGACACGCGGCACCATTGGTCGCAGCTGGATGGCGATCCGCGACATGGACATCGCCGCTGAGATTATCGGGGTGAACCCGCTGAAGGCCAAGCTGACAGCCTTTGCGGTGTCCGGTTTCTTCATTGGCATCTCGGGCGCTCTATTCTTCTCGGTTTATCTGGGTGCGGTTGAAGTGGGCGAGGCCTTTGGCATCACCAAATCATTCCTGGTGCTGTTCATGGTGATCATCGGTGGTCTGGGCTCGATCTTCGGTTCTTTTGCGGGTGCGGCGTTCCTGGTGCTGTTGCCAGTGGTGCTCAAGGTTGTTGGCGTCGATGTCTTTGGCTGGCCTACCGACATTGTCGCGCATTTCCAGTTGGTGATCGTGGGCGCCCTGATCATCGTATTCCTGATTGCTGAACCCCACGGGCTGGCGCAGCTATGGCGTGTTGCCAAGGAAAAACTAAGACTTTGGCCTTTCCCACATTAACGGGGCAGGCATCTAAGCTGCGAGGGCAATAACAAGATCAAACCCTCGTTCATCCACATCGGATAATACCATGGGAGGATAATACCGATGAAAATGAAGTTGACGACAATGGCGCTGACCGCGCTGATGGCCGCTGGACCCGCACTGGCGGATCTTGTGATCCCATCACTCAGCTATCGTACCGGGCCCTATGCTGCCGGTGGAATTCCCTTTGCAGATGGCTATGAGGATTACTTCAAGCTGCTGAACGAACGCGATGGTGGCATCGGTGGTGTTCCGGTCAAGGTGATCGAATGCGAAACCGGCTATAACACCGAAAAAGGTGTGGAATGCTACGAATCCACCAAGGGCGAAGGTGCGTTGATCTATCAACCGCTGTCGACTGGCATTACTTATCAGATCATCCCAAAAGCAACTGTTGATGATATCCCTATCCACACCATGGGGTATGGTCGGACATCGGCTGCAAACGGTGACGTCTTTAGCCATGTCTTCAACTATCCTGCAAACTACTGGGATGGCGCCTCGGGCTTGGTGAACTACCTGCTGGAAATCAATGGCGGTGATATCAACGGCAAGAAACTTGCATTGGTGTACCACAACTCGTCGTTCGGTAAGGAACCAATCCGGACTCTTGAAGAACTATCGAAAAAGCACGGTTTTGAACTTACGGCTCTGCCGGTTGATCATCCCGGCCAGGAACAGAAGTCGCAGTGGCTGCAGATTCGCCGTGAAAAGCCCGACTATGTTGCGATCTGGGGTTGGGGCGTGATGAACCAGGTTGCGGTTCAGGAAGCTGCCAACATCCGCTTCCCAATGGAAAACTTCATTGGCGTCTGGTGGTCCGGTGCCGAGCATGATGTCTTGCCAGCCGGTGATGCGGCAAATGGCTATAAGGCCATCACATTCCACGCTGTGGGCAGTGATTTCCCGGTGTTTGACGACATTCGGGCGCATGTTGTTGACAAAGGCAACGCGTCGGGTGCGGGCGACAACGTTGGAACCGTTCTCTACAACCGCGGTCTCTATGCGGCAATGTTGGCGGCCGAAGCCATCAAGGACGCCCAAGCGGCCAATGGTACTGGCGATGTAACTGCGGGCATGGTGCGGGATGCAATGGAAAGCCTGAACATCACTGAAGATCGCATGACAGGCCTTGGCATGCCTAACTTTGGTCCCAGCTTCCAGGTGTCCTGTGAGAACCACGGTGGATCTGGTCTGGTTGGCGTAGCCCAGTGGGATGCGGCCAGCAAAACCTGGTCTTTGGTTTCTGATTTCAAGGAAACCGATGCCGAAGTCATCAACGCCTTGGTGGTGGAAGATTCTGATGCCTATGCCAAGGAAAACAACATTGCGTCGAACTGCAAGTAAGCGCTGTTGATGAAACACCGGAGCGGCGGTTAATCCGCCGCTCCACCCCAAGAAGCCCGGCCCTTTTCGGGACTGCGTGAGGACAACAACTGATGCTGGATGCAGCTAAAACCGACGACGTGCAGGCCGATACCCTGCTTGAGGTCAACAACATCGAAGTGATCTACAATCACGTGATCCTTGTGCTCAAGGGCGTCAGCCTGAGCGTGCCCAAAGGCGGCATTACCGCCCTGTTGGGTGGCAATGGCGCTGGCAAGACAACAACACTGAAAGCAATTTCAAACCTGCTGCGCTCTGAGCGTGGCGAGGTGACCAAGGGCTCGGTGAAATACCGTGGCGACGACGTCCACGAAGCCGATCCGGCTGATCTGGTGCGCCGTGGCGTGATCCAGGTGATGGAAGGCCGTCACTGTTTCGAACACCTCACGGTCGAGGAAAACCTGCTGACCGGAGCCTATACCCGCACCGATGGTGGCGCCAATATCGCGCAGGATCTTGAGATGGTGTACACCTATTTTCCCCGCCTGAAAGACCGCCGCAAATCGCAGGCGGGTTATACCTCGGGTGGCGAACAACAGATGGTTGCCATGGGCCGCGCCTTGATGAGCCGCCCTGAAACCGTACTGCTGGATGAGCCATCAATGGGGCTGGCGCCGCAGTTGGTAGAACAGATTTTCGAGATCGTGAAATCAATCAATGAACAGGAAGGCGTGACTTTCTTGTTGGCTGAGCAGAACACCAACATGGCGCTGAAATATGCCCATTACGGCTACATTCTGGAATCCGGCCGCATCGTGATGGACGGCCCCGCAGCCGAGCTGCGCGAGAACCCCGATGTGAAAGAGTTTTATCTGGGCATGTCCGAGGAAGGCCGCAAGAGCTTCCGCGATGTGCGATCCTACCGCCGCCGTAAACGGTGGTTGAGCTAATGATCACCAACCTCAGAGATCATCGAAAACGCCCCAACCGGTGGAAGACTGTGAACGCAGTTGTTGAAAGCACTTGGCATGACAACAATTGCGAAGATGCAGATCGAGCTGAGGACGACGGAGAAAACGATGTGCTTTGCGAAGAGCGCAGGAACATCGCTGTCGGCGAGGCCGTCACTTGGGGAATGTCGATGAAAGCAGAAGTGACCCTGTACCTTTATGACCAAGGACAGGGAATTTAATGGGCGGAAACGAGATGCAACTCTCTTATTATGACACATTGGAAACCCGCTCAGCCGATGAACGCGCTGCGGCCCAACTGGTTGGTTTGCGTGATCAAATCACCCGTGCTCGCGCGGCCAAAAACGCCTGTAATCTGGATGGGCCTGACATTCAGGACTTCTCGGATCTGGCGCAATATCCGGTGCTGCGCAAATCCGACCTGAGCGCCTGGCAGAAAGAGAACCCACCGTTCGGCGGCATTGCTGTCTCTAACGTGGCGCATGTCTTCCAATCTCCGGGGCCAATCTATGAACCCGGTGGCATCACCCATGACTGGTGGCGCATGGGCCGCTTCCTGCACGCCTGCGGCATTGGTCAGGGCGACGTGGTGCAAAACTGCTTTGGTTATCACCTAACACCGGCTGGCATGATCTTTGAAAGCGGCGCCCGTGCGGTTGGGGCAACCGTCCTGCCCGCAGGCACCGGCCAGACCGAGCTTCAGGTAACCGCCGCCCGCGATGTGGGCGCTACCGCCTATGCCGGTACACCTGACTATCTCAAGGTGATCTTGGACAAGGCCGAAACCATGGGGGTCGAGCTAAAGTTCTCCAAGGCAGCTGTGGGTGGTGGCGCGCTGTTCCCCAGCCTGCGCCAGGAATATGCAGACCGTGGGATCTCGTGCCTGCAGTCCTATGCCACCGCTGATCTGGGCAATATCGCCTACGAAAGCGCGGCGATGGAGGGAATGATTGTCGATGAAATGGCCATTGTCGAAATCGTCACCCCCGGCACCGGTACTCCGGTTGCTCCGGGTGAGGTGGGCGAGGTCGTGGTGACTACTTTGAACCCCGACTATCCGCTGATCCGTTTCGCCACCGGTGATCTCAGCGCCATAATGCCTGGTCAGTCCCCCTGTGGCCGCACCAACATGCGGATAAAGGGCTGGATGGGCCGGGCTGACCAAACCACCAAGATCAAGGGTATGTTTGTACGTCCTGAACAGGTGGCGGCACTGGTCGACAAACATGATGAAGTGACCAAGGCCCGTGTCATCGTCTCTCGCGACGGCGAAATGGACGCGATGAAGGTGCAAGTTGAAACCTCCGGTGGCGACGAAATCTCTTATGGCCGCTCGGTGATCGAAGTGCTGAAACTAAAGGCAAAGGTCGAAATGGTTCCACCCGGCGCCTTGCCCAAAGATGGATTAGTGATCGAAGACCAACGCAAATACGACTGATCCTCCCTGTCCTCCTGTCAGAGGCGGTGAAAACTCTGGATGCCCCTCGGCGTCTGGGGTTTTTGCTTATCTGGCCCTTTCGATCTGGAATTTCCTAGTGAAATAGTCGCATAAGGGGAGAGTCGAAAACGAAGCCGGATCCTGACAGCCGTGAGCGAGACCCAAGCCTATGCCCCCAAGGGCAGCCGTCGTGGCAACAAAAAGGGCAGCCGCCTGTTTTCAACTTTGGCATGGACTGTTGCGTTGGCCTGCTTGCTGCCGATGTTGGCGGTGCTAGCCGCCGCGTTGACTGGTGGCACCGACACCATCACGCACCTGATGCAGACGGTCCTGTTGCGCTATAGCGGCACAACTGTTGTGTTGGTTGCTTTGGTGGCGATTGGAACGTTTTCCATCGGGGTTGGCGCGGCCTGGCTGGTCACGATGACCCGGTTTCCTGGGGTGCGTTTCTTTGAAATGGCGCTGATCCTGCCACTGGCCTTTCCGGCCTACGTGCTGGCCTATGCCTATACCTTTATTCTGGATCATCCCGGTATCGTGCAAACCACACTGCGCGACGTTACTGGCTGGGGCCCACGAGATTACTGGTTCCCCGAGATCCGGTCAGTAGGCGGAGCAGCCCTCATGCTGGTTCTGGTGCTCTACCCCTATGTTTACTTGCTGGCGCGGGCGGCTTTCTTGCAGCAAAGTTCAGGCGCGTTTCTGGCCGCGCGGGCGCTTGGGAACAATTCATGGCAGGCCTTTTGGCGGGTCAGCCTGCCCATGGCACGCCCGGCCATCGCATCTGGCGTGTTGCTGGCGATCATGGAAACCATCGCCGATTTTGGCACTGTGTCTTATTTCGGGGTGCAGACCTTTGCCACAGGCATTTATACCAGCTGGTTTGCCATGGCCGACCGCGCGGGTGCGGCGCAACTGGCTCTGGTGCTTCTGGGATTTGCCCTAACATTGGCCGTGGTCGAACGCTCGACCCGAGGCAAGGCACGGTATCATCAGGCCGGAAAACGCGACATCAAGATGCCGCCCGCAGATCTGAAGGGCGGGCGGGTGCTGTTTGCCTGGACACTTTGCGCAATTCCCGTTGTGCTGGGGTTCCTGCTGCCTGTGGTTATACTCGTCAACATGGGGCTGGAGTCCGAGCAGAACCTGTTCAGCCGCCGTTATGTCGCTTTTATCCAGAACTCACTGACGCTGGCCAGTACGGCGGCCCTGCTAACAGTCTGTGCTGCGGTCTGCATAGGTTTTTACCTGCGGTTGCACCCAGGGCGGCTAGCTTCGGCTGCGGCCTATTCAGCGCGTTTGGGCTATGCCGTTCCGGGCGGCGTGATCGCCGTTGGCCTGATGGTGCCCTTTGCTGCCTTTGACAATGCGCTGGACGCCTGGATGCGTAGCACCTTTGACATTCGCACTGGGCTGCTGGTCACCGGGTCCATCTGGCTTTTGGTGATGGCTTATATGGTCCGTTTCTTGGCCGCTGCGTTGGGGGCCTATGAGGGTGGACAAAGCACAGTGCACGCCAACATGGATGCCGCCGCCCGATCACTGGGGCAGGGGCCATTTGGTATGTTGCGCCGGGTGCACCTGCCAATCCTGACGCCCAGTCTGTTGACAGCGCTGCTGATTGTGTTTGTCGATGTGATGAAAGAGCTACCGGCCACATTGATCATGCGACCGTTCAACTTTGATACCCTGGCGGTGCAGGCCTATCGCTTGGCCTCGGATGAACGGCTCGAAGGTGCGGCGGTGCCCTCACTGGTGATCATGGCCGTGGGATTGTTGCCGGTTATCCTAATTTGCCGTCAAGTGGGACGGCGCAGCTAGATCCGGGATTTTCGAAAATTCCGGATCACCTTGCGGACACAGGCCTAGCCACAGCAACTGGCACCCTGTTGGATGGGAGGGCAGGGCACTGTGCCGTAAGAGCAATAGACACAGCAATCCCCGGGCAGCGGCTTTAGCACCGCCTGACAATTTGCACAGTCATAAAACCACTGGCACGCATCCGTGGGCATCTGTTCAACCTGCTTGTGGCCGCAGTGCGGGCAGGTGAGGGTGGAGCTGAGTTCGATTTTCATGGGTAACCCTTACATCCAGGAAATCAGTAGGTTGTTTAGTGTGGCCTCATTCGCCCAAATCCCCCAAGCGAGCAAGATCATGGCGGTCAAAGTCAATAGAGCTGGCAACAAGCGACGCAGTTGCTGACGTCGCCATGCCAGTCCCCACGAGAGAGCTGTCATGGAGGCAGCAAAGGCAATGAACATGGGAGCCCAAATCGTAGCACGCGCAAAAAAGGCCATCGAGCTTCCACTGAAGCCTAGAAGCATAAGAGTCATCGGCAAGACGCAACAACTCGCCACCCCTAAAGCGGTAAGACTGGAGATTAAGGCGGATTTGATCACGGTATCTTGTTCCAGTTTGGCTACGAGCTTGAGCTATCTTGCAACCTGTAGTCACTACAGGAGCAAGAGGAGATACTCGTGGTTACTATTGGTGAAGCAGCACGCCTCAGTGGGGTAGGGATTGAGGCAATCCGATATTATGAACGTACAGGGGTGGTGGCTGGTCCAGGACGCAGCCAAGCTGGCCGTCGGCTGTACAGCGCAGACGAGATCAATGTTCTGCGGTTCATACGTCGCTGCCGTGATTTGGGCTTCTCCTTGTCTGACGCCAAGGCTCTGTTAGGCACCGCTGGAGCAACTGACCTTGTCTGTGACGATGCCCTAGTAGCGGGGCAGCGCCAATTGAGGATTATCCAGCAAAAAATATGTGACTTGCAACAAATGCAAGCGGCTCTAGAAACACTGATGGCCTCTTGCCAGGCCGGGCAACAAGAGTGCTCAATGCTGAACTCGTTGTTGGAGGCCCCCAAACGCGACTGGTAGTGCCAAACGCAAACAAGGCGCGGAATTATCCGCGCCTTGTAACTGCTCGATATCGCCGGGGATTACTTCCAGTTTACTTCGTTCAGGATCTGCTGAGCAGCCGGAACGTTCTTGGCAACTTTGGACAGATCTACGCTGTCCGCCTTGAACTCACCAAACGAGGCAACGCTTGGCGACAGTTCTACACCGGCAACTGTTGGGAACTCGTCGTTACCAGCCGAGAAGTACTGCTGAGCCTGATCGCTTGCCAGATACTCCAGGAACTTGATGGCGTTGTCTTTGTTCGGAGCATGTGCCGCAACACCGCCACCGGACAGGTTCATGTGCGCGCCTTCGGCGTCCTGTGCAGGGAACACAACAGTGATCTTTTCGATGTCAGCGCTCAGGCCTTTAACGTCTTTGCGCAGACCGCGCGCAAAGTAGTATGAGTTGGCAACCGAGATGTCGCACTCGCCCGAGATGATGCCGCGCAGCTGGTCTGTGTCGCCGCCCTGTGGGTCACGGGCAAAGTTGGCAACCATGCCAGCAGCCCAGTCTTTGGCCGCTTCGGCACCGTGGTTTTCGATGATCGAAGCCAGCAGGGTCTGGGTGTAGACGTTGCTTGATGAGCGGTGGCAAACCTGACCTTTGTACTCTGGCTTGGCCAGATCCATGTAAGAGGCAGGTGGGTTTGCAACGTCAGCTGCGTCAACAAAGATGATGCGTGCACGCTGCGAGAAACCAAACCATTGGTTTTCAGCATCCTGCAGGTTGGCAGGAATACGCTCTTCCAAAGAAGCGCTTTCGATCGACTGCAGTACGCCTTCGTTCTTGGCACGCTCCAGACGGGATGTATCAACGGTCAGCAATACGTCAGCAGGCGAGTTTGCACCTTCGGCCTTCATGCGGGCGATCAGCTCATCGGCTTTGCCTTCGATGCGGTTGATGGTGATGCCGGTGGCTTCTTCGAAGTCAGAGTACAGGCGCTCATCAGTGTCATAGTGACGCGAGGAGTACAGGTTCAGCTCACCTTCTGCAGCGGCAGAAGTTGCAACAACAGCGGTCAGGGCGGAGGCGAGGATCGTAGAAGATTTCAGCATAACGTGTCCCAAATAAATATCATGGTCTCGGGTATAAGTTCCCGACTGATTTGGTCAATTATATGATTTTGTACGGGATGCAAATAGAAACTGACAAAATCGCTCAGAAAATAAATGATACCTTTGAAACACAAAAAAACCGCATCCGAGGATGCGGTTTTCGAAACTGTCTAGCGACGCTAGAACTTAGCCTTGGCGTGCTTTGAAGCGAGGCTGAGTTTTGTTGATCACGTAGACGCGACCCTTACGACGCACAATGCGGCAATCCCGGTGCCGGTTCTTGAGCGAGCGGAGCGAGTTCTTGACTTTCATAGCCATTCTCCTGTTCTGCGGCGCGAACCAGCGCCTGGGTTACGGGTGTCTTGATCTTGTGATCAAAACAATGAATTCATGGTGGGCACTACTAGGTTCGAACTAGTGACCCCTTCGATGTCAACGAAGTGCTCTACCACTGAGCTAAGCGCCCATGAACACCTGCGTTTATATCCTGCCCCAAATTAATGGGGCGCGGAGGTCCGCGCCGGTGAAGGGGTCTATAAAAGGAGTCGTGCAGGGGCGCAAGAGCTTTTGACCACAGAAATTTCCGCTCTATGCTGTTTCTTGAACCAGATGCACCGGAGATAGGATGTCCAAAACCGCTTTTCACGTGTTTTCGCCCAAAAATTTGCGGGCGGGTGTGGTTTTTGCGTCTCCTCATAGCGGAGCCGACTATCCGCAGTCCTTTGTTTCCAAGTCGATTCTAACTTCGTTGCAGCTGCGCAGCTCCGAAGATGCATTTGTTGATCAGCTGTTTGCAACGGCCCCTGACTTTGGCGCACCATTGCTGACTGCGACAATGCCAAGGGCTTACCTAGATCTGAATCGCGCGGCAGATGAGCTGGATCCGGCGGTTATTGAAGATATACAGCGCAAAGGTCAGAATCCCCGGATCGCTTCGGGCCTGGGAGTGATTCCCCGGGTTGTTGCACATGGGCAAGCTATATACCTGGGCAAACTGCCCTTGATCGAAGCGCACAGGCGGATCGAGAGCTACTGGGTTCCATATCATTCGGCACTACAGGGGTTGCTGCGACAGGCCCATAACCAGTTTGGCCAGGCCGTTTTGGTTGATTGCCATTCCATGCCACACGAAGCGGTTGAGACCATGGGGCGCCGCGGAGAGGGGATGCCAGACATTGTACTTGGCGATCGGTTCGGTGCAGCAGCCAGCAGCAGCGTCATGGATCACATTGAAGCAGCGTTTACGGATGCTGGGCTAAAGGTTTCGCGCAATACACCTTTTGCGGGGGCTTACATCACCCAAGCCTATGGGCGCCCCTCACGTGGACAACACGCGATTCAGGTCGAGATCGACCGGGCGCTGTATATGGATGAAGCGACGGTCACGCCCAATGAAAACTTCGACACCCTGAAGCAGGTGCTTGGCAAGGTGATGTCCAATATTTGCCAGATCAGTTTCGAACAGCTTCCCTTGGCAGCTGAATAAAGGGGGCGCTGCCCCCTTCACAGGTAGAATCTGCTCATCCCCCGGGATATTTTCGGCCAGATGGAGCCTAGATCCATTTTTCATCTGGCTTGCAAATATCCTAGGGTTTGGGGCAAAGCCCCAATCGTCTGAATTGCTTCAACGAAGCGCGCGGCCTTTTCGAATCGCATCCGTACCAAACCGATCACGGATCGCATCGGTGGCGCGTTCTGCTTTGGCGCGCTGGGTTGCCTGTGGGTCTAAAAGGTCTCCGGTAATATCGGCCTGTGTTTCGGGCACTAAATCCGAAATACCGCATCCCAACAAGCGGTAGGGGCCTTGGTTACCAACCTGATCCAGCAACGCGCGCGCTGAGCGATAGACCACGTCGGCCATCTGTGTTGCATCACGAAGCGAAACCCGACGGGTCAGTGCCGAATGATCTGCACGTTTCAGCTTTAGCGTGACCACGCGACCGGCGAGTTCCTTGGCCTTGGCGCGATCGGATACTTTTTCTGCCAGCCTCCACAGATGGCCGTCCAAAACCTCAAGGTTGGCTGTGTCTTCAAAAAACGTTGTCTCGTTCGAGATCGACTTCATCGGCGCGTTCTTGGAAACCCGCCGCCGGTCTTCGCCGCGCGCCAAGTGCCAAAGTCGATCGCCCATGGATCCAAAGCGGTGGTGCAGATCCCGCCGGTCCCAGCGCAGCAGATCGGCGAAGGTCCGGATTCCCGCCTTGTCGAGGCTCTCCTGCGCAGCGGGGCCAATGCCCCAGATCAGGCGCACCGGTTTATCGTGCAGAAACTCACTGGTTTCTGCCTTGCCAATCACCGAATAGCCCCGTGGTTTGTCCAGATCTGAGGCAACCTTGGCCAGGAACTTGTTATGTGACAGGCCGATTGAGCCGGTTATCCCAATTTCATCCTTCATGCGCTTTACAAGCCGGGCCAGCATCACCGCAGGTGGTGCACCGTGCAGACGTTGAGTGCCGCTTAGATCCATAAACGCCTCGTCCAGTGACAGTGGCTCAATATCGGGCGTCAACTCATCCATCAGTGCGCGAACCTGTCGAGACGCTTCGACATAGGCCTGCATGCGGGGTTTGATCACCACTGCATCCGGGCAAAGTTTCATCACCTGAAACATGGGCATCGCTGATCGCACGCCGCGAATCCGCGCCACATAGCAGGCGGTTGACACCACGCCACGCTTGCCACCACCGATCACCACAGGTTTATCTGCCAATTCAGGATTGTCGCGTTTTTCGACGCTGGCGTAAAAGGCGTCGCAGTCCATATGTGCAATGGTCAGTGAAAACAGCTCGTCATGGGCCTTTACCCGCGGGCTGCCACAATAGGGGCAGCGCCGGGCTGGCGCAATTTCACAAAGGCAGTCACGACAGAGAGCTTGCATCGACGAACAGGGCTGCGTTTAGTGGCGGAAAAACTGCTACCATCTTAGCGATGGATCAGAAAATTGTCTCTACGTGATTACCAAGAGAAAAGGAACGGCCATGTCATTCGAAGGTGCCAAGCTGGCCGTTTTTCTGGGCCCTAAATTGTTGGTTATTCTGCGAGATGACAAACCGGATATCCCATTCCCGGCCCATTGGGACCTTCCGGGCGGAGGGCGTGAGGGGGACGAAACTCCGCAACAATGCGCGCTGCGTGAAACCCATGAAGAAGTTGGTCTGGAATTAGAAGAGATCGATATCGTCTGGTCGCGCCGCTATAACAACGGATCTCAGAACAATTGGTTTTTTGTCGCGCTTTTGCCGCCTGATGAGGTTGATAGCATCCGGTTTGGTGAAGAAGGGCAGGGTTGGAAATTGATGGATCCCGAGGAATATTGCAACCACCCCAAGGCGGTGCCGAACTTCACAATGCGGCTCAGGGATTATCTGAGCGAACAAAGTGTCGATATCTGGGACTAGGCGCAGAAGGGGGCCTATTGTGCGTGCAGAGGTGAGAAAGAAAATCCCCCGCTGCTGAGGCGGGGGCAGGTGACGAACCTCAGGAAGAGAACCCGTCAAGGGGAGTGTCTTAATGTGAGACTCCGCTATTTCGGCGCAAACGCAAAGTAAGGAATACCAGACGGGGTATTGGCGCATAGAAAATGTGCCTTTGGCGGCACAGAGACAATTTGGCGCGCTTTACGCACTTTTTTGAAAGTAATTGTTTTGAATGAACAGGTTGACGCAGGGGCATCCTGCGCAAATCTGTCAAAACCCACGACACTACCTAAAATCGCTCGTGCTTTTTAATTTGCCTATTAATTGAGCAATTGCACCATTTTGGCGACTGGGTGACCTAAGGTTAGCCTTTTACTTGTGGTTTGGCGCGCTGGCTTGTGGGCTTTTCATCTCGTCCAGAATGGCCTGCGCTGCGGCCAGCGGGTCTTGGGCCTGCCAGATCGGACGGCCAACGACGATATGGTCCACACCGTCGACGATGGCATTTGCCGGGGTGGCAACGCGCTTTTGATCCCCAAGGTCCGCGCCAGCAGGACGAACACCTGGGGTAACGATCAGGCGGCCTTCGGCTTCGGGCAGCGCGCGGATCAGGGCGGCCTCTTGTGGTGAGGCGATGACGCCATCCGCGCCAGCTGCAAAAGCATTGCCCGCACGCTCTTGCACCAGATCGCGGATTTCACCATCTTTGATCAGCGCACCATCCAGATCCTTGCGATCCAGCGACGTCAGAATGGTGACTGCCAGGATCTTCAGGTCCTTACCTGAGGCCCCCTCCTTAGCGGCCTTCACCACATAGGGGTCGCCATGAACGGTCAGAAAATCCAGATCAAACTGCGCCAGTCCCTGCACAGCTTTTTCAACCGTTGCGCCGATGTCGAACAGCTTCATGTCCAAGAATATGCGTTTGCCCATTTCCTGTTTCAATTCGTTGGCCAGCGCCAAGCCACCACCCGTCAACATGCCCAGGCCGATCTTGTAAAACGACACCGCCTCGCCCAGCGTCTCGGCCAGTTGCAGGCCTTGAATGGCATTCGGGACATCCATTGCAACAATCAAGCGGTCGTCGGACATGGGATCAGCTCCTGTATTTTGGGGTCGCGCCTGTTTATGTTCAGTGGGCTGTGGGCACAAGGGGTCAACCCTTGCCGTAGATCCACCGCATATCCGGGGTTTCGGTGCAATACATGTGCACCCAGATATAACAATGCTGAAACAGGGCCACGATCAGCGCGTTCCAGGATCCAAAAACCAGCGCAATCCCCCAAAGACCAAGGAAAGCAACGCCATACATGCCGTTGGAGGTATATTTGAACACACCTTTGTTCACCAAAGGCAGTGCTGCGATCTTATCCCGGAAGTGATCCCCACCGAGCGCACGGGGCAGGGTAAAATAGATAAGAACTGAATGAATGGCCCAAGCCGCCAGCCCAAGGAATGCAACCCCAAGCAAAAATTTAGCGGGGCGTGATCCGCTCAACGTTCCGGTATTTCCCCAGCCCACCATCACCAGCGTCAGCGGGCGGGCGAATAACAAGGGCATGAACACGATCCGCCAGACCGCCATGTCACGCGTCCCCAACCAGCGGCTCAGTACATTCCGGTGCAGTTGCAGGCGGAAAACCACGGCCACGATGAATTGGTGAACAAGTGCAAGTGAGATTGACAGCCTGGCCCAAGCGACTGAGGTCAATCCCAATAGCCGATGCGCATCTGGCGCATCTTGCAGCAAGGATAAAGCACCTGCGGCAAGCAGAATGGCCAATCCGGCATGCTGCAATTGCCCTTCAAACAGGTCCGTCCAGCGGCTGCGGTTGCGGATGCTTTCAAGCTTGGTCATCTCGCCAGTATCTGAACCCTGGGCGATAAGTCGACTGTTTTCTGGGTTCAGGCCAGCAGGTGATCTGCAAGCTTCAGCTCTTGCTTGCCCGACCGAAACTCTGGCATCCGGCGCAACTGGCGAACGGCTTCACCCGCAAGTTCTTTCTGATGCGTGTCAGTGTCCCCTCCTTGCGGAAGGTCTACTTGGCAATACAAGCTAACGGTGCGGTCTGTCAGCGACATAGCAACATTGGCACAATGGCGGGCCTGTCCTGCGTCATAATGGTATTGGGTGATCTGTATGTCGCTCACTAGCATTGTGGTCTCCATTGATGGTGCGTTCACTTTGACTAAAATGCTGGCAATACTATGACTTTCTTGCGGAACCACTAAGATTGATCTCCGTCAGTGATTTTCTCATCTTTTCCGGCCAGTATGTACTTGAAGAGGCATTATGACCTCCCACATTGGTAGCTGAGGCCCAAACAGAGACGTGCCGCCGAGCGGGCGTTTCATATTTCCGGGCGCTTGTAAAAGGAGAGACAGATGGACTTGAACAAGTTCACCGAGCGGGCACGGGGTTTCGTGCAAGCCGCTCAGACCATTGCCCTGCGTGAAGAGCACCAGCGGCTGGTTCCCGAACATATTCTCAAAGCATTGATGGATGACGACCAGGGCCTGGCTAGCAACTTGATCAATCGTGCAGGTGGTGAGCCCTCGCAGGTTGTTGAGGCGCTGGATACCGCTTTATCGAAGCAGTCCAAAGTGAGCGGTGGTGCAGGCCAGATCTATATGGATGGCCAAACCGCCAAGGTGCTGGCCGAGGCTGAAAAACTGGCCACCAAAGCAGGCGACAGTTTTGTCCCGGTAGAGCGTGTGCTGATGGCGCTGTGTATGGTCAAATCCAAGGCCAAAGATGCCCTGGACGCAGGTGGTGTATCTGCCCAGCGACTGAACGAAGCAATCAACAACATCCGCAAGGGTCGCACCGCCGACAGCGCCAGCGCCGAAGAAGGCTATGACGCGCTGAAAAAATACGCCCACGACCTGACCGAGGCCGCGCGTGAGGGCAAAATCGACCCGATCATTGGTCGCGACGAGGAAATCCGCCGCGCCATGCAGGTTCTGTCGCGCCGCACCAAGAACAACCCGGTCCTGATCGGTGAGCCCGGTGTGGGTAAAACTGCCATCGCCGAGGGCATGGCTCTGCGTATCGTCAACGGTGATGTGCCGGAATCTCTACGTGACAAACAGCTGTTGTCGCTCGACATGGGGGCGCTAATTGCCGGCGCCAAATACCGTGGCGAGTTTGAGGAACGTCTCAAGGCGGTTCTGACCGAGGTGACCGAGGCCGCAGGTGAAATCATCCTGTTCATTGACGAGATGCACACGCTAGTTGGTGCCGGTAAATCCGACGGCGCCATGGATGCGGCCAACCTGATTAAACCGGCTCTAGCACGGGGTGAGCTGCACTGTATCGGTGCCACCACGCTGGACGAATACCGCAAATACGTCGAAAAAGACGCTGCCCTTGCACGCCGCTTCCAGCCCGTTGTCGTGTCTGAACCAACAGTCGAAGACACCATTTCGATCCTGCGCGGCATCAAGGAAAAGTACGAGCTGCACCACGGTGTACGCATCGCTGACGCCGCTCTGGTCTCTGCAGCGACCTTGTCACAGCGCTATATCACCGACCGTTTTCTGCCGGACAAGGCTATTGACCTGATGGACGAGGCCGCCAGTCGCCTGCGCATGCAGGTCGACAGCAAACCCGAAGAGCTGGATGCGCTTGACCGTCAGATCCTGCAAATGCAGATCGAGGAAGAGGCGCTGAAACTCGAAGACGACGCAGCATCAGTCGACCGTTTGGAGGCCCTGCAAAAGGAACTGTCCGAACTGCAGGAACAATCGGCTGAGATGACCGCCCAGTGGCAGTCTGAACGCGATAAATTGGCCGGCGCGCGCGACATCAAGGAACTTCTGGATAAGGCCCGTGCCGAACTGGAAATTTCCAAACGTGAAGGCAACCTCGCCAAGGCGGGGGAGTTGTCCTATGGCGTTATCCCCGAGCTGGAAAAACAGCTGGGTGACGCTGAAAACCGCGAGGAAAGCGGGTTGATGGTTGAGGAGGCTGTGCGCCCTGAGCAGATCGCTGGTGTGGTCGAACGCTGGACCGGAATCCCCACCTCGAAAATGCTCGAAGGGGATCGCGAAAAGCTGCTGCGGATGGAGGATGAGCTGCATGGCCGGGTGATCGGTCAAAACGCCGCCGTCACTGCCGTGGCCAATGCGGTGCGCCGGGCCCGTGCGGGTCTGAATGATGAGAACCGCCCGCTTGGCTCATTCCTGTTCCTTGGCCCAACCGGCGTGGGAAAAACCGAGCTAACCAAGGCCGTCGCCGACTTCCTGTTTGACGACGAACACGCCATGGTGCGCATCGACATGTCGGAATATATGGAGAAACACTCGGTCGCTCGTCTGATCGGCGCGCCTCCGGGCTATGTTGGCTATGACGAAGGCGGTGCCCTGACCGAGGCCGTACGCCGTCGCCCCTATCAGGTGGTGCTGTTCGACGAGGTGGAAAAGGCGCACCCCGATGTGTTCAACGTGCTGTTGCAGGTGCTGGATGATGGCATGCTGACCGATGGTCAGGGTCGCACGGTGGATTTCAAGCAAACCCTGATCATCCTGACCTCGAACCTTGGCGCACAGGCGCTCAGCCAGTTGCCGGATGGGGCCGATGCCTCGGATGCACGGCGGGATGTGATGGATGCGGTGCGGGCCCACTTCCGCCCCGAATTCCTGAACCGTCTGGATGAAACCATCATCTTTGACCGCCTCGCGCGCAAGGATATGGACGGCATCGTCGACATCCAGTTGGCCCGCCTGATCAAACGCCTGGCCGATCGCAAGATCACGCTCGAGCTGGACGACAGCGCCCGCACCTGGCTGGCGGATGAGGGCTATGACCCGGTGTTCGGCGCCCGCCCGCTGAAACGCGTCATCCAACGCGCCCTGCAAAACGCGCTGGCCGAAATGCTGCTGGGCGGCGACATCAAAGACGGCGACACCATCCCGGTCTCGGCCGGATCGGACGGCCTGCTGATCGGAGACCGCGTCGGCACCACCAACCGCCCCAAACCAGACGACGCCGTGGTGCATTAAAGATAACAAGGCCCGCCAGAGATGGCGGGCTTTTTCGTTTAAGGACTAGGCCTCAGGGGCATCTTTGGGAGGAAAAAGCTATTTGGCGTTTTGTGAATGCATCGCCAGCCAGCCGTCCTCTTCAAAAGCGGTGATCAACGGAGCACCATATTGATCGGCCAAATCAAAACGTGTTCCCTCTTCGGTCTCCAATTCAATAGAAAAACTCCCAACCAGCTCGTGATTTGAAAAGAACGCTGTCAGAGCGCCTTGCGCCGCTGCAACCGCTATCTGTTTTTCTCTTTCCGACAAATCTTTCGGCGCATTTGGATCTTCTTGTGCGGCCAACGCTGCGGCACACACGCCTTGATCAAATGCATTAGCAACGACTTCTCTGGCGAACTGATCTATCGCGTTCTCAATTTCTTTTTGGTTCACCGTAAGTACCTTTGCCCGACTAATCATAGTGATGTGACACAATTTGAGCCCAAATCTCTAGTTCAAACGGAGCTGTAGCTCGTGATGCGTTCCTTTTGAGATCGCGCCCGAACCGAGGGGTGGGTGCAAAGCGCCCTCCCCACGGGGGAGGTTCGGGCGCTGCCAAATCGAAAATTTGGCCTAGTGCGCGCCTTATTGGCAGTCCTTGTAATCTGTAGTCACGCAAAGACCTGCAAGCCGCTCGGCCTCAATGATTTCACCCGGTTTCATAACGTCTTCGAGAGCTTGGATGAATTTATCCGTATCTTCGATCCCATTCTTGGCCGAGAGTGTCACCCACATATATGCGCTGACATAATTGGTCGGAACGCCCTCGCCGTTGGCGTACTTGAGACCTAGATTGTACTGCGCGAAAGCGCCGCCCTGTTTCGCGGCCAACCTGTACCAATGTATGGCTTTCTGGTTGTCTGCTGAAACCCCTCTACCCTCATCATACATACCTCCTAGCATGGACTGGGCATCAGCATGGCCTTGTTCTGCCGCCAACTGGTACCACCTTACGGCCTCTTGGTCGTCTGCTACGGTCCCTTTCCCTTCTGCAATAAAAAGTCCTAGGGTGAACTGGGCTTCGGCGTTGCCTTGTGTTGCGGCCAGTTTGTACCATCGTACCGCCTCGTGATCATCTGCTTCGACCCCTTTCCCATATGCGTACATGCCCCCAAGCATGAGCTGGGACCGGATGTTGCCTTTCTCGGCGGACATCCGATACCATTTCAACGCTTCCTTTTCGCTCGCAGGAACACCAATTCCGTTGGCATGTATGAAACCGAGATTATGCTGAGCTTGTTTGCGACCTTGTTCAGCAGCCAGTTGAAACAACCGCGCTGCTTCTTTGTCATCTTGCAAAACACCTGAACCAAGGGCGTACATCCCAGCAAGACGTTCCTGTGCGTATGCATTGCCCTGATCAGCAGCCAAGCGGTACCAACGTGCTGCTTCCTTCTCGTCCTTGGGAACACCCCGGCCATTGGCATACATCTCACCAAGTAAGTACTGAGAAATAGCGTGCCCTTGCTCGGCCAATGGCAAAAAGTCTTGCAGGGCTAATTCGTAGTCACCCGCTCGATAGGCTTTGATACCTGTTTCAAATTCCTGAGCGGTGGCAAGGCTGCCTGTGCAGCTAGCTGCAAGGGCAAAGGCCGCTGCTCGAAAATAGTCTAGGCAGACTTCATGCCACCGTGCTTTTGGGCGCTGTTTGTCAATCATATCTAGGAACCCAATTTGTGAAAATGTGTCCGAGCGTGACCGATAATAAAATACACGACTGATTTTCTCACCCAGTCACCTCACCTCGCGCCACCTGCCGCGCCTGCTTCCTCCGCAACACATCCATCCTCGGTTCCCAGTCATACCGCGTATCCTCGACTGTCGGTGTCCAGAACAGTTTTCCGCCATGGCGCCAGGCGTCCAGTACGATGCCGTCATAAATGTCGCCCCCACTCGCGGCGATGACTGGGCTGCTGTGCTCGATGCGCAGGGCGTTTCTGGGCTCGGCGATGGCGCGTAGGATGGTCAGGGTTTTAAACCCCTCTTGGTCTAGCCGCGCCTGCATGTCCTCGGCATAGTGGTAACATAAGCCCCGTTCGCGCAGCCCGGCGTTGACCTTGGTGTTGTGCAATATCGGCAGGTCGGTCACCCCATAGTCCTGCGCCAGTTGGGTGGCATGCGCGTAAGAGAGTTCAGCCGCACGGCGGGCCTCAGCCGGGTCCACATCTCGGCCAAGAGCTTGGATGGACTGAGCAAGCTCGGCAACCGGATCCTGAGAGGTGTCGGGCGCTTGGGCGCAGCCTGACAACACAAGGGTGCCAAGAACCAACAGAAAGATGGTCAGCCGTTGTATCATGTCCTGCTCACTAACCCTGAACCCAAACTTTGTCTGCACCATGCGAATATGCAGGGCGCAACACAAGTGATTGCCGGTGTTTGATTGCGTGGTGTTGCGACCCCACCGTACGCTCTGTTCACCAGGTTTTTGCCAATATTTGTCAGACTGCCAGTCGATCATGATCACCGCCGGGCCTGACATCCCCGGTACTTGGAACAGGGCCCCCTTGTGAAAGGGGCGCTATCGGAATGCATTTACGCCCGGGGGATAAAGTCCCCGGCCTTCTCCGGCTTGGCGACGTCGCCGCTAGTAACTGACTTATAGATGCAAGACAGGCAAATAACGCTATCCCCCGATGAGCAGCAGTCTCAGCCGGGCAAGACGGCGTGCCCCTTTGATCCAGCGGTAAATCGGCATTGATTGTTGCAGCCTTGCGTCGTTGGCGGAAAAACTGGACACAAAAACGGGGTTTGAGCGCTGACACACAGCTATGTGACTGGCTCTTAACTATGTCATGCATAGTTTGGAGAAACATCTCTTCCGTTCCCGAATCCAAGGACCCACTGCCATGTTAACCAGACGCCATTTTGTGATATCGGCTGCAACCTTGTTCTCGGCTCCAATTGCCAACACCGCATGGGCGCGACCCACTTCGAACCCGGCAAAATGGAATTCTTGGGATGCCCAGATCACACCGGCTGATTATGATCCGGCGACGTCAAACCCTTGGGGGCTGCACCATCGGTTCCTGCCGCAACGGGTGCAGGCCAATGACAACCTGACCCCAGGTGACATCCATGTCGATGCGGTGGCGCGGTATTTGTACCACATCGAGGAAGGCGGGACCGCGATGCGCTATGGCGTCGCCATTGCCCGTGGCAACCTGTACGAGCCTGGCACTTATACCGTTGGTCGCAAAACCAAGTGGCCAACCTGGACACCAACAGCGGCGATGATCGAGCGCGATCCGCATCTCTATAAGCAACATGAAGAGGGCATGAACGCCGGGCCGACCAACCCACTTGGTTCACGTGCGCTGTATCTTTTTGTGGGCAACCGAGACACTTATCTGCGCATTCACGGCTCACCCCAGTCGGGTTCGATCGGCACCCGGTCCAGCTCGGGCTGTGTGCGCATGGTCATGGCGCATATCAATGGATTGTATGAACAAGTTGCGACGGGATCGACAGCCTATCTCTATGCAACCGAAACCGGGTCCTCGACTTAAGGGGAAGACCCAGTATCAAAGTCCCTAAAATTAGGCCGGGGCGGGTTGTTCTGCTTCGGCTTCTTTTTCGCGCGAGCAGATGGGGCTGCCTTCGGGAGTTCTGAGCGGCAGGTAAGTTGTTTCGACCGGACCGACATGGCGATAGGTGTAGCAGCCATCAACCGGGTCAATGCGCACGTGCTCCAGATCTTGATTGGGGCCAGCCGCCGCGCGCACAGCGTCGGATGCTTTTACACTTTGACCTGCGCCGTTCCCACTGCCCGAGGTTTCGCAAGACGCCAATAGCACCGTTGCGCAGCCGATAAGCCAAACCATTTTCGTCATTGAATGTCTCTCCCATTTTGGAGTGAGAATGGGTGATTCTGTGGCGGAAAACCAGTGCTTTTCGAGTGACGTTTGGGTGATGCACAGGAGGGGAGAATCCACGTTGCTTAAACAGGGGCGGTCCCTGTGGCCGCAAGAGAATGTTAAACTCGCACGGGCACTTTGGGAGGGGATTTTGATGCGGCAAGAACGGATCGCATACAGGCTTAGAGCTTAACAAAGATTCGGAAACGGCCACCCAGAAAAGATGTGCCGATCGTGGTTGATACAACCCTAATCAGTGGATTGGCGGCTAAGTTACAGAAGGTTCACAACTGTCTTGAATTGTCACCATTTCCTGAGGTGATCAGAAATATCTGATGGGTGCTGTACTGCCTAATTGCGTGATTGGGGGAACTCCCTGTTTAAAAACAATGCGTCATAAGAAAGGCGCATGCGTTCAACGAGGGTAAACAAAAGGGGCGTTAGTGGCATCGATAAGGGTGGGTGCCGTATTTCGGCCTCATTTCGGCACGTTTGTCGACACAGTGATGAATAGCGTTGATGGCAACGAGACCTCCAATCCAAAGGATGTAGCCATGACTTGCCCAGCAAAGCTAACATCGCATCAAGACAGCCTTCGTCGCGCAATCGTGCAGCACTTCAGAACATTCGCGCGCGCCGAAGATGGCGTTCTGATGATGCCAGTGATCTTTATATTCATACTTATGCTTATGGTTGGCGGTATTGGCATCGACCTGATGCGGTATGAGAGAGATCGCACCCGGGTTCAGGCCTCGCTTGATAACGCGGTTTTGGCAGCTTCGAGCTTGAACCAACCGAGGGACCCCGAGATAGTTGTTCGCGATTATCTGAATACCGATGGGCTGCTGTCGTATCTGACGGGGGTCATCGTTGAGGAGGACGCCTATCACAGGCGGGTGTCGGCAACTGCCGAGGGGTCAATTTTCACCCAATACATGCGATTTTCGGGGGTCGACAATTTGCCGATGAATGCCGGCTCGACAGCCATCGAAAGCGAGCCGGATACCGAGATTTCCCTGGTGCTGGATATCTCGGGGAGTATGAGGCTGAACAGCCGGGTTGAGACCATGCAGGCCGCCGCCAAAGAGTTTGTCTCGGCATCGCTCAGCCGAAATGCTGATCCGGATGCAGGCACCGAAAATCCATATCAGACCTCGATTAACGTGATCCCTTTTGCCGGGCAGACCAACCCTGGGGAAACCATGTTTGAATATCTGGGCGGGGAGCGGTTCGGGACAACCACATCCGAGAACTACTTCCCTGAGTGGCCGCAGGATATTTCCAACATCGTGTTTTGGTTTGATACCACCGGGGACGGAGAAATCGACTACTCGGTCAAGATCGAAGGTTATCCAGATGCCGATGTCGAGATGTTTAACAAAGACGATCTGGATACCTACTACCTGTATGCTCAGGACTATATTGCGGGTCTGAACCCCGCTCTCGAAGGCAACTTGGCGATGCTGGGCGCGACAATCAAAGGCGGCAAAGAGGATACCAGCTATTACAGTATCGTTGGCGACGAGCTTTTTGAGGGGCCAACCAAGTATAGCAATGTGGACATGGAAATTCAGTTCTCGGATTTCTACTCAGGCCTGGTGCCAAACAACGTCGCTTCGTGCCTGGAAATGACCTATGAGGATTTCCTGGCGACCGGATTGCCCGAAGGAACGATCGATCAGGTTCCGTATTTTGTGAACTGGGATTACGACGAAGTCACCCAGAACTGGGGCTGGTGCCCGGACGATACCATGAGCATCCAGTACGCTCAGGATGACGTCGATAGCCTGCAAACCTTTATCGATAACCTGCGGCTCTATGATGGGACCGGTACCAACTATGGTATGAAATATGCGCTGGCCCTTCTGGATCCTGCCACTCAGCCTGCGTTTGAACATCTCAGCACAACCGGAGAAGTGCCTGCGCGCTTTAGCAACCGGCCGCTACAATGGGATGCCCCGGATTCCTCGAAATTCATCGTGCTGATGACGGATGGTCGTACAAGTGCTCAAGTTCGCCCCAGTGATGCCTTGACCGAAGAGAACTCGACCACCGAACTTACAGCGCGCCCGTCGTCGGATACAACGCTGGAATCCGGGCAGTCGTCAAACTTGTCGATGTTCTTGCAGCAGTGCCAGTTGGCCAAGGATAAGGGTGTCATTGTTTACACTGTTGCGGTGGATGTAGCAGAGTACGCGATCGAGGAAATCAGGGAGTGCGCATCATCGGATGGCCATTTCTTTGAAGTGCAAACCGAAGAACTGACAGATGCCTTTGTTTCCATCGCATCTTCGATCCAGCACCTGCGACTGATCCAGTAATAGCAGCTGTAGGAATATTGCGATCTAGTTCTGCCCAAGGAGATCCTTGGGCAGAACTGCTTTGATAAAGGGGGAGTTAGCCAAACGCCTGTTTTACGGCTGCCATCACCCGGTCAGTGCTGCTGCGCAGGCGGTAGTCGTCGGTCTGGTCGATCCAACGGGTCACACCGGTCTCATCAATCAGCAGCGTTGTGGGGATCGCCATTGCCTGGAACGAGAACGGAGCCAGCCCCAGGGCCAATCCGCCGATGGTCGACTTTGGGTTCTTGGACTGCCCTAGCGCCTTGTGATGTTCTACGCCATAGGCACGGATGACCGATAGGTCTGGATCGGACAGCAGATCAAAATCCAGCCCGTCACGGGATTTGTTCAGCGCGGCCTCGCTGGGGATATCCTTGCTCAGCGCTATGATCTGCACGCCCATTTTCTCTAGCTCGGGGACCATTTCATTGAAAGCAGCCAGTTCAGCCACGCAATAGGGGCACCAGCCGCCGCGGAAGAATTTGAACAGTACTCGTTTGCCAGCCAGTTCAGAGCTGTCAAAGGGCTGGCCCTCGGTAGTCAGCGCCTTAAACGGGATGATCTGGTCGCCCTCGGCCACCTTGATATCGCCTAGCGGGGTGTGGCGCTGGGGTAGGACCCACAGAATGAACCCGCCAAAGAACAGGGCTAGTACTGCAGGCACATAGACTAAGGCCCCGGCTGATGCGGCGCCTGTCAGGCCAAGGTAGATACCGATGGCTGCTAGCGTGACGCCGATGATCAACTTGGCGGAAAATCCGCCGATTTTTACCGGTACGGTGCCGCGCGGGATGGTGCTGAAATAGGCGGTGAGCGACCCCATAACGATAGCAAAGCCCGCAAAGGCGGAAAGTAAGGCGTAGGTGTTCATCGGGGTCTCCTGCTTGAGCGGCGATAGCGATTATGCTATCCATGTGGATAGAAATATAACTATCCACGCGGCTAGAAAAGGCAACGCTTACATGTCTCGCTCACGGAAGGTTGACCACGGTACGGTGATTGATGCGGCACAAGGGGTGTTCTGGGATCATGGCTATCAAGGTGCCAGCACACGCCAGATCGAGGAACGCACCGGCCTGACCCGGTTCACCCTGCAAACTGCCTATGGAGGTAAAGAGGCGTTTTTTCTGGAAACGCTGGATGCCTATATGAACCGGGTCGAGGCTGAGCATCTGCCTGATCCAGAAAACACTACGTTAGAGGATCTTGCGCTTTGGTTCGAGAACCGCGCCAACCCCGAGGTGATGCCACAGATTGGCGCGCAAGGGTGTTTGCTTTTGAATGCGATCACAGAGTTTGATCGCGATGGCGGAGAGGTGGACCAGAGGATTGGTCGCTATTTTGAAGAGCTTCACGCCCGCTTTGCAAGGATCCTTTCCAAGGCCGTTGAACAGCGTGAAGCGGCTGAGGAGGTGAACCCAGAGATCAACGCACATCTGCTGTTGAACCTATTGATGGGCCTGTCGCTGACAATCAAAGCACGCCCTAATGATGCCTTTGCCAAACCCTTTGCAGATGCGGCGGGGGTTCAGATCCGGCAGTGGCGGACAGGGGAGTGATCTTTTCTACGCGTCAAACTGCGCTTTGCGGATGTGTTGTGGTGTTGCTGCTGGGCGGTGCAATGGCCGTTTATCTGGGGGATTACGTTCCCAGCCCAGAAGAAATGGCAGATCTGCTGCGCGCCAGTGGGGCCTGGGCACCTGTTGCGGTGATCGTGCTGATGGTGGTTCATAGCTTTGTGCCCTTTCCAGCCGAGATCCTGGCGCTTTGTGCGGGGGCGGTGTTTGGCACGGTGTTGGGCAGCGCATTGGTCTGGATAGGTGCAATGCTGGGGGCGTTGTTGGCGTTTGGACTGTCTCGCCAGTTGGGGCAAGCGGCTGTTCTGGCCTGGCTGCCACCAAAGCAGGCCGAAAAGCTTGATCACTGGACCCGCGAGCAGGGTGCGGTTTCGCTGTTGGTGAGCCGGTTCATTCCAGTGATTGCCTTTAACCTGATCAACTATGCTGCCGGGCTGACACGGGTGCCGGTGTGGACCTTTATCTGGACCACTGGGTTGGGGATCATTCCTATTACGGTGCTGACTGCCTATCTGGGCGCACAGATGAAAACGCTGAGCTGGCCCTTGTTGCTGGCGGTCTCGGCGGTTGGGATCGCCATGGTATGGGCCTTGCACCGGTTGGCCAAGGCAAAGCGCTGGATATAGCTGCGCCCCAAGCAATTGAGAGTGGTGGCAAATCAATGTAGTCTTCGGCGCAAAGATCATTTTGAAACGACCGGAGGTGGCATATGGATTTTGCCGCAAATGCACTAGAGATCATGGCGCTGACGTTTGTGTTTGTGCTCGGTACATTGGTTGTTGGCGCGGCGGTGATGTTTGTGCTGGACCGCTTCCAGACCAGCGATGCCATCCGGCGCAACTATCCGGTGATTGGCCGCTTTCGTCATCTGTTCAGCGAATTGGGCGAGTTCTTTCGTCAATACTTCTTTGCCATGGACCGCGAAGAGCTGCCGTTTAACCGTGCACAGCGCGACTGGGTGGGCCGGGCAGCGTCGGGTAAAGGCAATACGGTTGCCTTTGGTTCGACCCGCAATGCCACGGCGCCGGGCACGCCGATCTTTATCAACGCACCCTTTCCGCCGCTGGATGACCAGCACGCTAAAACTGAGCCGCTGCAAATAGGTCCTACCGCGCGTGTCCCGTACCTTGCTCCGTCGATCTTCAACATCTCCGGGATGAGCTTTGGCGCGATCTCCAAACCCGCCGTTCAGGCCTTAAGCCGTGGGGCCAAAGAGGCGGGGGTTTGGCTCAACACGGGTGAGGGTGGGTTGAGCCCGTTCCATTTGGAGGGCGGCTGCGACATCGTTTTCCAAATTGGCACCGCCAAATACGGCGTGCGCAACGATCAGGGCGGGTTGAACGATGACAAGCTGAAGCAGGTTGCCGCCCACGATGCGGTCAAGATGTTTGAGCTGAAGCTCTCGCAAGGAGCCAAGCCGGGCAAGGGCGGCATCCTGCCCGCTGCCAAAGTGACCGAAGAAATTGCCGCCATTCGCGGCATCCCGGTTGGCCAGGCCAGCCATTCGCCCAACCGGCATCCTGAGATGGAGAACTTTGGCGACCTGCTCGACATGATCAGTCACGTTCGCGAGGTGACGGGCAAGCCCGTAGGGATCAAGACAGTGATTGGCTCAGAGGCGGTGATGCGTGAGCTGTTTGAATGCATCGTGAAACGTGGAGCCGACAGCGCACCTGATTTCATTACCATCGACGGCGGCGAGGGTGGTACCGGTGCTGCCCCAATGCCGCTGATTGATCTGGTTGGCATGTCGGTGCGCGAGGCGCTGCCGATGGTGGCCAACCTGCGCGATGAACACGGGCTCAAGGATCGCATCCGGTTGGTCTCGTCCGGCAAGCTGGTCAATCCCGGTGATGTGGCCTGGGCGCTGGCTGCAGGGGCCGACTTTATCACTTCGGCCCGCGGCTTCATGTTTGCGCTGGGCTGTATCCAGGCGCTGAAGTGTAACCGCAACACCTGCCCAACCGGCATCACCACCCATGACCCAAGGTTCCAAAAGGGTCTGGTCGCTGAGGAAAAATACAAGCGTGTCGCCTCATACGCGCGAGAAATCACTCACGAGGTTGAAACCATCGCCCATTCGGTTGGAGTGTCTGAACCGCGCCAGATCCGCCGCCGCCACGTTCGCATTATGCAGGATGGTGGGCAGTCACGCCCGATGAATGAAATCATGCCAAGTTACAGTCCCGTCGCTGAAACGTGACAGGATATGTTTTGGCTCTTGGGCCAGGCTTGCGTATCTCCAAAGGAACAGCACACGAGGAGAGCTAGATGGCGCACCGTTGGACCAATGACCTGACACATGCAGATGTGACCCCACAGTCGGCCTTTTTGAACCGGCGCCAGATCATGGCGGGTATGGCGGGTCTGGGGCTCAGCGGTCTGGCCGCAGGTGCGCAGGCCAGCGAGGAGCTAAATCCCAACACCTGGGAAGAGGTCACTACATACTGTAACTTCTATGAATTCGGCACCGGCAAGACCGATCCAGCGGAACATGCCGGGCAACTGACCACCAAGCCGTGGAGCGTCAAGATTGACGGCATGGTGGATAATCCCGGTGACTATGACTTTCAGGACATCTTGCCCGAAATGACACTCGAAGAACGCATCTATCGGTTCCGCTGTGTCGAGGCCTGGTCAATGGTGATCCCCTGGACTGGGTTTGAGCTGGCGGATTTGCTGGCCATGGCTGGCGTACAGGACGGTGCTAAATACGTTGCCTTTGAAACCCTGTACCGCCCGGACGAGATGCCCGGCACCGCCTACCGCGTGCTCGACTGGCCCTACCGCGAAGGCCTGCGCCTGGACGAGGCCATGCACCCACTGACCCTGATGGCGACGGGCATTTTTGGCAAAGACCTCCCCAACCAGAACGGCGCGCCGTTGCGGCTGGTGGTGCCGTGGAAATACGGCTTCAAATCGATCAAGTCGATTGTCCGCATCACCCTGACGGACAAAGAACCACCAACCAGCTGGAATATGGCCAGCGCCCGCGAGTACGGCTTCTATAGTAATGTGAACCCCGAGGTCTCGCATCCGCGCTGGAGCCAGGCCAGTGAGCGTCGTATCGGCGGTGGGCTGTTCGCCAAGCGCCAGCCGACGCTGATGTTCAATGGCTACGAGGACGAAGTGGCGTCACTGTATGAGGGCATGGATCTGAGCAAGTTGTACTGATGCGGGACATCTTCAATGTTTCTGCCCGCCGAGTGCCCACCTGGATCATTTACCTGATTGGCGCCTTGCCTGCGCCTTGGTTGTTCTATCAGGGGCTCACCGGTGGGCTCGGAGTTGAGCCGATCAAGGCGTTGGAGCATGAATACGGCAAATTGGCGCTCCAGTTGCTGATCCTTGGTTTGGCGATCACTCCACTGCGCCGCCATGCCGGATTGAACCTGCTCAAGTTCCGGCGTGCCATTGGCCTGCTCACCTTCTTCTATGTCACCTGTCACCTGTTGGTCTGGCTGTTATTGGATGTGCAGCTATTGCCGCAGATCTGGGCCGATATCGTCAAGCGGCCCTACATCACCATCGGTATGGTTGGCTTTGTCCTGATGCTTCCCTTGGCACTGACCTCAAACAACTGGTCTGTGCGCAAGTTGGGGCAATGGTGGAGGAGCCTTCATCGGCTGATCTATGTCATCGCGTTGATGGGGGCGGTTCACTTTATGATGCTGGTCAAGGGCTTCCAGATTGAGCCTTTGATCTATCTCTCAGTCGTGCTGGTGTTGTTAGGTCTGCGTTACAAACCGCGGCGCAGGGTACGGATGGCGCGGGGCTAATATCTGCCGACAGACATGGATGTGGGGAAGGGCCCGCAATTGTGGCCGGGTAAACCGTGCTGAAATGTGGATTCTTCAAGACAGCTTAGTGCCTTTGCCTTGCGACGCTACCAGATGTGGTGGCACGGAGTTGTTTGGTTGTTGTTAACTGTGTTTTTGGGTGGGTATTTGGGTTGGGGTGGCCATCTAACGTATTGCTTTCGCCCGATTTTCGAAGTTTCTTCACAAAAAGATGGATTTATTGAATTTAGGTGTTGCGGACCTTGAGAGGTAACACTAGAACCCCCCTTACCGGCGGCGCTGAGGCGCT